>NZ_AUHD01000005.1 GCF_000423005.1 Gelidibacter mesophilus DSM 14095 | reverse complement strand
TAGGGCATTTAATATCATCGATGATTATAACAGGGAGGCACTGCATATCGAGATTGATTTTTCGTTGACCAGTAACCGTGTCATATGGGTACTCAACCATCTGATAAATAAAAAAGGAAAACCTAAAAAGATCAGGATGGACAATGGCCCTGAGTTCATCGCCCACATTGCCAGTGTCTGGAGCGAGATGCACGAGATAGAGTTTAAATATATACAGCCTGGAAAACCTACCCAAAATGCTTTTGTAGAGCGGTTCAATGGTTCATATAGAAGAGGTGTCCTCAATAAATACATTTTTGAGAACATAGACCAGGTAAGGGAACAGACACAGATATGGATGGATGATTATAACCATCATTTACCTCATGATTCCTTGGGTAATATTGCACCTATAGAATATGCGAAAAGGCAACATGCCGCTGCCGCGGGGCTCATTTTAAAATAAATTGGCTTTTAAACAGAAATATGAAGAGAAAGCCAATTCATTTTAAAACGGAAAAAATTATATATTTGGATTAACAAACAGTTCTAAACTGGGGAAGCCTACATTACAAAAACGTTAGTCAGAATTTGAGACAAATATGAATATAGAAAACATAGAATATTTTTTTTAGAAACTCCTCTTTGTGAAAAATTCGAATTTGAAGAAACAGATGGAAATATATTATACAATTTAGTATTCTTCAAAGGTAAATTAGACTCATACTGTCCTTCTTGTAAAAAGGAAAGCATTTTCATTGGCACTAATAATCCTCCGTCATTTGGAATGGGTGAAGTCAACTCATTAAAAGATATGTCTCAAGTTGGAGGCAAAGATTACTTTCTCAATAAAATTCATTCAATCGATTTATATTGTAGTCGAAATCGGTTTCATTAAATGCAACAGATTATATGTTTAACAAATAAACAAATTTTTAAAATTGGTCAATATCCTTCAGTCTCAGAAATTTCTCAGCCAGAATTGAAACGATATAGAACAGTATTAAGCCCAGAGAAATATTCGGAACTAAATCGAGGAGTCGGATTGATTTCACACGGAGTTGGAATAGTGGACAGCAAATTTGCAGAGAAAATATGAAAAGTAAAAAAACGAAAGCCGTGTATAATTAATTGCTGATTCGAGCTTGCTTAGAAAATCCTGGGAATTTTCCAAAGCTCGATCAAGGCTTCGTATATTTAGTGTTTGCCACCGCAATAATCATTAAACCATAAATTCATTTTGATATTTAAAACATTCCTCATCATGACAAAATCAACTTTCCTGTTCTTAACTGTTCTTTGTTTACTCCTAAATGAAACCGTATTAGGACAAGTGCATAGTTCTGCCCAAATTGATTCACTAGTACGTAAATCCATGTCAATTGCACCAAATGCTGGAATTGCAATTGCTGTGGTCAAGGATAATAAAATAGTCCATTTAAAAGGTTATGGTGTTACTTCTGCCAAGATCAAGAAAGCAGTTGATGAAAACACGTTATTTGCCATCGCCTCCAATTCTAAAGCGTTTACTACAACTGCATTGGCCATTCTGGTGGATGAGGGCAAATTGAATTGGACTGATAAAGTAGTCGATTACATACCTGAATTTAAGATGTATGATCCATACCTTACGGAAAACTTCAATATTCAAGACCTACTGACGCATCGAAGTGGTCTGGGTCTTGGTGCCGGCGATTTAATATTTTTTCCTGATGGATCAGATTTTACAATGAAGGATGTACTCAACAGTTTTCAATACCAAAAACCTGTGTCCGCTTTTAGAACAAAATACGATTATGACAATTTGTTATACGTAGTTGCTGGCGAAGTGATAGCGAGAGTAAGTGGCATGGGATGGGCGGAATTCGTGAAAACCAAGATAATGACTCCGATAGGGATGAATCGATCCGCCGCAATATACCAAAGGATAACCGACAAAAGCAATGTGGCACTTCCTCATGCCGTTGAAAATGGAAAACTTAAACAATTGGAAACCTATACAAAAAATGACGGTTCATTAGCAGCAGCAGGAGGCATCTATTCAAGTGTTAACGATTTAAGCCAGTGGCTTTTTCTAAACTTAAACCAAGGAAAGTACGGCTCGTCTTTAAAAAATCAACTGATTACGAAAGAAAACCATGCTGAACTGTGGAAACCACATACAAATATTGATTTTACCGTAGAACCTGAAACACCTTACAAAACACACTTTGAAGCTTATGGACTTGGCTGGTTTTTGAGTGATAAAAACGGACATGTTGTTGTAGAGCACACTGGCGGTTTACCAGGGATGTTATCGAGAACGATTCTTATTCCCGAACTGAATCTAGGAATAGTTGTTCTTACCAATACAGATCCGGGAGGCTACAGTTATCATACCATAGCCCAGGAAATCATGGATGCTTATTTAGGAGTTGAAAAAAATGATTGGGTCTCAATTGCAGAAAAGAGACTTAAAAAAAATCAAAATGAAAGTGATTCCGTCACAACAGCGGTTTGGGAAACTGTAGCTAAAGCACCTAAAAATAGCATTGATCCCTCTGATTATATCGGAACCTATAAAGACAATTGGTTTGGTACTATCGAAATTTTATTAAACAATGGAAAGTTGTGGTTTAAGTCGTTAAGATCGCCAAAGCTTAATGGCGAAATGTTCTTCTATCAAGCCAATACATTTGCGATTAAATGGGAGTATACAGATATGCCTTGTGACGCTTTTGCAATGTTCAATCTAGATGAGAACGGCAAAGCACAAGGTATAAAAATGAAAGGCATATCGCCAAATATCGATTTTAGTTTTGATTTTCATGATCTCGACTTGAAACGCATTGAAAAGTAATCTCAATGCAAAAATAACTAGAGATTATTTGTAGAAATGGTTAGTGCGGTATAATATTGAAAGATTAAACTGAATTGATTCCAACACTCATAAAACCAATCTAGGTGTTGATTAAAGCAGAACTATTATAAGACAATTGTCTGAGAAAAAAATATATAAAAGCCGTTTCAATTGGGTTTGAGAAGGCTTTGTGAAATTAGAAATAATTTTATTACTACGAATCAGGACATCGGAGATAAAACCGAAAGACCCTTTGAAAATCGAGTTCAGACCAACTATCAATTTTTAATAGATGGCAACGAAACTTTTAAAAATGAGGACGCACTAATTTAAAACAACTTTCCAATACCAAACCCTAGGCACCATGAATTATGGCTGCCAATCTTAATATCACTAACTAATGAAATACCAAGTTCCCAATCTTTTGGGAGTTCCCAGCCATATTCTGCGCCAATTCTAACGAGTGCCAAATTCTGTTCAGCCGCAAACTCAACGCCTCCCCCGGCCATCACTGAAAAATGCGCTCCAAATTTATAAGATGGGATAAGCGCAATAGCAAATGGCGAGGATCTTTTTTGTACAATTTCATCGCTATCTTCAAATTCAAAGTTTTCAAGAACCATATCTGTATGGATCCCTAAGCTCCAGGTTTCATTAAAACGATAATCGTAATCCAGACCCCAACTTGGTGATGCAATCCAAGATTTTGATCCATCAGAGTCAATGCCCGACGGAACGTGTGTATGGCTCAATACCAGCATTACCCGATGGTGCTTAATGGCTTCTTCAGCACCTTCGCTTGGTTCTGTTTGGCTTAAAGCAGTAATGGGTAAATAACAAAACGTAAACATCAGCCAGTGGATGGCTTGTTTTTTAAAATCTGATTTTTGAGTAAGAAGTTTCATGGTTGAGATGTATTAGATATAGTTAATATAATTAAAGAGTGTTCAAATAACTGACCACCTTATTTTTTTATAATGAGATATCCCATTGGATTCTAAATCGCCATTCGCTATTTAGTCCGGTATCTACCTGCAGATAATCAAAATGGCTGACCTCAAATGTTAATTTATTTTTATGCTCCTTAAAGAACCAATTAAAGGCTAAGGTCTTTTCATGTTCATGCTCATCAATAATTAAATTAGGATCATAATTGGCATATCTAAAAGCCATTTCAAGCTTTTTTGGCCACCACTCAAAAGACTGATGGAACAAATACCCGGCTTGTAAATAGTAACCGCTGATTTTTGAGCTTTGGTCATTATCTACTTTATCAATGATTTGCTTATGATGAAACTCTGTTTGCCAACTGAAACCCCTGTATTTAAATGCTGTTTCCCAATTGGTTTGATTAACCCTATATTGTCCTGCTTCCCCATCTTCATATCCATACAACGATCCTCCTCCTGCCGCCGAAAATCGTGTATATGGGCTTCTATTTGTTACGGCTGCAAATGCGACAAAAGCTGACGGCGTTTCGTGAATTTCCAAATCAGAACCTTCAAATTTTAGTGGCTCTCCCCAAAAATTCCATTGCAATCTGCCAAAATACATCAGATTTTTATCATCATTTACGGTAGATCCTCTTCCTGTACCGGTCAATATTGCCGCCCAATAGCTAAAATCTAAAGGTCCTTTTCCGTCAAGATGCCCATACAACTCCATTCCTTGTTGTCTATCTAATGTAAATGGCCTATTAATAATAGAGCGCTCTACCATTTCCTGTTCCCCACTACTGATACGTCTTTCGTTGGAAAATTCGACTTTCCATTGGCCCACTTTTAAATTTAACCATTCCCATTTCTCAATCATTACCCTGAAATCAAGAATTTTAGAGCCTGACAATTCATACTCCCAATAATATTTCAACCACTCCTCAAAAGCATGGCCACCAACTTTTAGTCGGGCCCTGTTTATTTTAAACACCGTTGACCTATCATCCGAAAAATCATCTAAGGTTATAGGATCTTGATCATTTGGTGTGGCTACTCTAAATTGCAATCGGGTTTGTATATGTAGTAAATGTTTTCCATCATTTGTTCGAAACTCAAATCCTTTGGGTCCGTATTTAACACTTACAGGTCCAACTGAATCTTTCTTTATTTCTTGAGCACTTCCTAAATGAGTGGCAAAGAATCCAACTACTATCAGAACGACGATTTTGCTATTTTTTACAATCATCAATAGTTTCTTATGGCTTTATTATGCACCTTATTAATTATTAAAATTCTTTTATTTATTATACGTTGGATTTTCTAACTTGATTTCAAATTTTCAATTCTTCAGCTCGGGGGTAGAAGCTTTCGACTTGCTTTTGACATTATCATTAAAAATCCGGATCCTTAAAATGAAATCGCTTGAATTATTAATCGTCGCCGTATTGTTTTTGGATTCGTTAAAGATCAAAAACATTTCAAACCGCCAATCACTCTTTAATTTATACCCTAATCCGGGAGCAATCCTAAACACATCGTTAAAACGATCTGATTTTTTAACATTAAAAAACATTTCAAAACTTAAGGGAATGTACAACCCATGTGTAAACTCAAAAAGATGTTTCTTCCAACGGAGATTGGTCGAAATTCTATAGCGAATACGGAAACCTGAATCCCATCCAGAATTATCAAATGAGTTCTGAAAACGCTCTTCAAGACGTACGTAATTCAATAGATTAACTCCTTTTACTGTAGGAATATTAAATTTAAACCCCTGAAACAAACGAAATTCTAGGTTGTCGTTATTGTCATAATTATTAGTGTAAATAAGTCCAGCGCCCACTTGAAAAGTACTAACCAACGGGGTTTTTAAATTTAAGAAATCGAGGCCTTTGTTATTAAACTCTAAAGTAGAGACCGCAAGAAAGCGATCATAGATTTCAGGTGCTATTTTCCTGTAGCCAACTTGAGTGCTTAATAATTTTGACTCACCAATTAAGTTTTTAAAATTATAATCTAACCACAACTGCTGATTTACTTTAACATCCTGATCACTAATACTATCTTGGGCATTCATATGCATTTAAAATTGTAACAATTAAAAGGAAAAGCTGGAGCCTTCTATTATCAAATTAATGTCAGCATTGGACCATATATAAGCAGAAGACGCTTTTAATGTCATAATTTGGATCACATCTCCAATTTTTAATAACTTATGATGACCCTATTTGTCTTTATTGCACAAAGATGCTATTATCATCTATTCCAGGCATGTCCAAAAACAAAGTAATAAGCCCAACCTTCAGGACCATAAGCTACATCAATCCCGCTTCTAAAATTCAATGTTCGGGCCAAAAGATATCTAAATCCGCCACCTACGCCATAAGCCAAATCGGCATCTTTAAATGATTGGTTGCGTTGTATCGCTTTTCCTACACCTCCAAAAGCAACCCCACTCCATCGCCTCGTAAAATCATAACGTTGCTCAGTAGCTAATAGCATCGTTGTATGCCCTTGATAACGTGCGGATGGGACCCCGCGTAAATCGATTCCAGGTAGTAAATAAAAAGGAGGTGTATCAAAAATTTGTTGAACTTCCAATCTTAATCCGCTAATCCAATTTGGTTTGATAGCATAAAACCATGAGCCTTTTGCATCGAGGCGCTCATACTTATAATCACTTCCTGTCCAATCAGCATTGATTCCAAAATCGAGCTTCGCATAAAACCCATAATCAGGTGTGAACACAGAATTACGTTTGTCAATTTCTAAAAAGACGCCCAATGATGAGGTCTTGCTGTTTATTTCTTTTTCAGAGACAAATTCCGGCATTTCTCTTTCAAAATTTGGGCTGACTTTGGTATTTAAAAATAAATAATCGAGACCTGCATAAAGTCCAGTTTTACCAAGTTCTTTAGAAATCGCAGTATAAAAATAGGCGGTCTTAAAATTAAACTCAAATTCCCGTTCTCCCAAAAGCGGGATATTTCTATAAAGTGAAAGGTTGATACTTGTATAGCCCCCTGAGACTCTATACTTTATTTTCTGTTTCGTAAAAGAGCCTATTCTAGCGGCACCAACACCCCAGGTATTGTTACCCGTATAAATACCATATAAAGAAGTTACATCTGGTGGAAGATACTCACCAGAATCATTTTCTGGTTTTGCGTCTATAAAAAGAGGCGCTGCGCCAATACCTACCCCACCTAAAGCAGGTTCAGTAATAATAAAAAATACGGGAATAAATCCACTCGCTTGGTTTGCAAAACGACTCAAATCTAATTTTCCATCTAAAGTATCCTTTAAAATGGAATGGGTTTTAGACTCTTGGGCGTAGCTTTCAAAGAATAAACAAACTGAAAAGAATAGTCCCAGTAAAATACATACTTTCGATCTTAACATATCACAGAATCTTTAAAATAGACCTTTACATATGGTGATCTTATTTTCTTCATCCGTTTCACTATTACATCAAAATGCTAACTGATTTTCAATATGACTTGCAATTTTAGGCTCTAACCAAAATTAAGTCAATTTTTTTTGAGTACACAGATCTAAACGCTCGAATAAAAAAATAATATTTAATTTATCCTTGGTCCTGGTATCTAAAATATCACCAACCATATGGGATAAAGATCATATATGCCTCATATTATAAGCAAAACTGTTCTGATTTATCACAGATTCTATTTGTATCAAAAAAATCTATTGTTATTCAAAAACACCAGGTGTTTCGGACTTTCTAGCTGCTCGAACGACTGGTTCGGTTTGTATTTGCTAAATTGGTCAATTAAACAGTATAATAAGCCTAATAAATGAACCCTGCACGCCCTTAGGCCAACAAATTAAATGAATCAATTTTCCAAACCATGACTGCAGTTGATATTATAAGTAATGTATTTTTACCCTTATCCCTGGCAATAATAATGCTTGGAATGGGCATGACGCTAAGAGTTTCCGATTTTACAAGAATTTTAAAAAAGCCAAAAACCATATTAATTGGCCTCACCAATCAGCTTATATTTATACCAATTATTGGTTTTGCATTAGCCATAGCTTTTAATTTAGACCCAACAATGGCTGTAGGACTAATGATTCTGGCCACTTGCCCTGGCGGAGCAACAAGTAATTTGATAACGCAAGTGTGTAAAGGAAAGATTGCACTATCGGTCACATTAACTGCTATTGCAAGTATTATTTGTGTGTTTACAATACCTTTTATCTTGTCCTATGCCTTAGCGTATTTTGGTTCTGACACCAATGTTGCCATCAAATTGCCCATATTAGATACCATTATTCAAATAATGGGAATTACAATTATTCCAATTTCCATAGGAATGCTGATCCGTAGATTCAAACCCAGCTTTGCTCAACGTATGGAAAAACCAATGCGAATGGCTTCCACTGTTATATTTATAATCGTATTTATAGTCGTAGTAGCCGCGAAATTTAATATGTTAGGTACTGCAATGCAAGAAGTAGGACTCGTGACCTTACTATTAAATATAATCACCATGGGATTGAGCTATGTAACCGCTAGAGTATTTAAACTGAAGTTAAAAAGCACCATCTCCATCACCGTAGAAAGTGGTATACAAAACGGAACCCTGGCCATTGTAATTGCAACGACTATTTTAAATTGCAACGACTATTTTAAATAATTTAGAAATGAGCATTCCCACTATAGCATATACCATATGGATGTTTACAACTGGGGGGAATTCTCATGTGGCTTCTTGGAAAGCGGTCTGAAGCACATTCAAAATAAATAGCCGGAACTTTTGTACTAAAGATAGTTCTTTATCTATGATTCCCAATAAAAATAAGGTAGAAAGTCAAGCCATTCAGATTTTATTTTAAACTAGACATTGATAAATTTATAATTTGATAAGCCCATTATTTATGAGGCTGCTCATCTTATCATAAATCCATTAACCAAGACAAACTTTTTTTAAGCTTATTCATGTAGCTTTACTGATTGATTTCAAAAACTTCAAACTTCAATGATATTTAGAATAATAATGCTATTGGTTTTATCGACACCTACCATCTGCCTCAGCCAAGACACTATGATTAATGGAAAGGTACAGAATTTTGAAAATAATGAACCCTTGGCTTTTGTCAATATCGGAATCGCAAATAAAACAATTGGAACAGTTTCTAATAAAGATGGTATGTTTAAGCTTTTATTAAACGATAAAGCGACCAAAAACGATACAGTTACATTTTCATTTGTGGGTTTTAAAACTGAAAAGTATTTGATTTCAGAGCTAAAGCAAGAAAACAATAGCATTCATCTGCACCCTGAGAACACCCAATTGGATGAAGTTGTTATCAGCTCAAAAAAAATCAAACTAAAATCCAAGAAAATAGGCCGGTCATCAAAAGGATTAGGGCTCAACCACATGAATTTTTATACCGTTCATGAAAAAGACGTTGACGATAGATTGAGCAAGGAAAGAGGTATGAAATTTAAAATTAGGAAGAACTGCCATGTCAAGAACTTGAATTTCAATATCACTTCCAACGATTTTTCTTCTCTAAAATTTAGGGTGAATTTTTACAAAATCGAAGACGGACTTCCAACAGAATTGTTGCTATTTGAAAACATAATTTTTGAAATAAATAACACTTTTCTGGGATGGTTTAAAGTCGATTTAGAACCATATAACGTTTATATAAAAGAAGACATCCAAGAGATTGCCGTAACCTTACAATGGTTAGAAAGCGTAAAAAACGATGAAACGAGTAAATATTTTTCAATCTCTACGGCTGCTTCACCTTTGAGCACCGCCTATTTCCGCGAAAAAACAATGGATACATGGACGGCAGCAAGTCAAAATCTGAGTTTTTATTTAAATGCCAGATGCGAATAAAAAATGAATCGTCAATTATTCTATCAACGCAGTGCTCCTTCAGGAAATTTCACCTTGTCTGGTGCTGCATTCAACATTGGCAAAGCTTCCTTTAAAACACGATTTCTACGCCCAGTAGTGTCAAATGGTTCCACAGGATAAGAAATTACCGCTTCCATCCAGGCAAAGGTATTTATCCTAAAGTAAACGGCTGGTTCCCATATTCCTAAATTATCAGAGGCACGTTCTGGATAGTGTTGCTTAAAATCATTAAGCGCCGCTTTCAATAAGCAGTCTTCCACAAACTGCAAATCACTTGTATAAGCAATTTGTAGCGCTGTTTCATTCCATATAAATGGTATTTGTGGACCAGAATAATTGATAACCTCCTCTCTCAATATCAAACTATTAGGAAACCTGATAATGCGTCCGCTCCTTCTATCATTACCTAAATAATCCCCACTACACTCCAAAATAGACGTGTCTAAATAACTTATTTCTACCACATCACCACGAAGTCCGTTTATTTGAATACGATCTCCAACTAAATAAGAACGCCTAAAAATCAAATAAATCCAGGCAATAAAAGACGTAATTGGGGCTTGCAAAGCAAAGCCCACTACCAATGAAAATAAACCAACACTTAATGCCGCCGCATAAAGACTCTTAAATAAGAACGAAATGACCACTATAAGACTAAAAACGATGGCAAGAAACCTGATAATCCTTAAAAGATTATAACGGTCGCCCTCTAGACGAGTTTGCGTATTGACGACTCTTTCAATTATTTTACTAATTAGGAAGATCAAGGAAATTAAAAACAAGCTTAGACTTAGTTTTTTTAAAAAGGGAACATACGCATCCCACCGATCAAAAAACTCTAACTCCAATATATAATGTACGGCAATCAATAAGACCGCCGTGACCGAATACATAGTAATCCAATGCTTATCTTTCTGAACTTTCATATCGTTTTACGCTTCTTTGGCATGTGAAATTAATACTTCTTATTTAAATAAGAGTGCATTCTAAAATGAAAATCTATTTGGATGGATCCAAAACCTCATTATATCATAAAAATAAAAGCGATAGAAATCATGGTTAAGGTTTAAGATGTTACAGCATAAAGTCTGGTTTGACTGATGGCGTCATGAAGAATTTACCCAATTTTCATAAAAAATAATAACATCTTTCCATAAAACAGCGTTAAGTACTTTAAAGGCCAAGCTTTTTGATTTATATTTAACCCATGTTTCACATATATCACCCTTTATATTTATGAATAAGTTTTTAAAACGCCTTTTGATCATCCTTGCTTTTGTGGCTGTAGGCTTGTTTTTATACTCGTATTTTGTCGAAGATATTTTCTCAAAACGAGAAAGTCCAAAAGATGTCGTCAAATTTGAATTGAACGATACGAAGTTGGAAGTGCTGTACAATAGACCTTCTAAAAAAGGACGTGAAATTTTTGGTGCTTTAGTGCCGTATGACAAGGTATGGCGAACAGGAGCCAATGAAGCTACTACCTTTAACACTAATAAAACCCTGATTGTAGATGGAATTTCCGTCCCTAAGGGCACCTATACGCTTTGGACCATTCCTAAAGACAGCATTTGGAAAGTTTATTTTAACACCAAACAATATCCGTGGGGCGTGGACGAGCAAATGCGACCAATGCGCGAACCAAAATATGACCTTTTGGAGGTTGATGTTCCTGTAATTCCAATTGATAGCACCGTAGAGCAATTTACCATTGCTTTTGATAATACCGTTGATATTTTAAAAATGACCATGGCCTGGGACCATACCAAAATTGAAGTCCCTTTGTCCATTAGTAAGGTGCAACCTCAATAGGCAAAATTAAAAACAGTTTGACCAACAAGCGTAAATCTTCAGCACTTCAAGAAAGTAAAGGTGTTTCTGAACCAGAAAGCACTAACAAAAAAGCCATTGCTGCCATTAGAAACAAACGGCAAACGCAACCTTCAGCCGGAGATTTAGTAAAAGGTATTCTCGCCAAAAACCCCACAGCACTTAGCAGGGCCATAACCTTGGTGGAAAGCACCAACCCACAGCATTTAAAAAAGGCCAACGAGATCATTCAAAAATGTTTGCCCTATGCCAATAAATCAATTAGAATAGGCATTACTGGAGTTCCAGGCGTTGGAAAAAGTACGTTTATTGAAACTTTCGGGACATTTTTAACCTCACAAGGAAAACATGTTGCTGTTTTAGCGGTAGACCCAAGCAGCACGTTGAGCAGAGGCTCCATTTTGGGCGATAAAACCCGAATGGAAGAATTAGTTAAGAACGATAAAGCCTTTATCCGTCCCTCACCTTCAGGAAGCTCTCTTGGCGGTGTAGCCCGTAAAAGCAGAGAAACGATTATCTTATGTGAAGCGGCCGGATTTGACACTATTTTGATTGAAACCGTAGGTGTTGGACAAAGTGAAACTGCTGTACATAGTATGGTCGATTTCTTTTTATTGCTGAAAATCACCGGTGCTGGTGATGAGTTGCAAGGCATTAAACGGGGCATTATGGAAATGGCCGATGCCATTGTAATCAACAAGGCTGATGGCGACAATCTTAAAAATGCTAAATCCGCCAAAGTGGAATTTAACAGAGCACTCCATCTCTACCCACCAAAAGATTCCGGATGGCAGCCCAAAGTGTTGCTGGCTAGCGCACTACACAACACAGGAATTCCAGAAGTTTGGCAATTGATTGAAGAGTATATCGCTCTAGCAAAGCAAACTCATTTTTTCGAGCACCAACGACGTGAACAAAACAAGTTTTGGCTGCTTCAAACTATTGAAGACCGACTCAAGTCTGATTTCTACGCCAATACCACCATTAAAACTGAATTAAAAATTCAGTTGAAACGTATCGAAAATGGAGAGACCTCTCCCTTTGCCGCCGCAGAAATCTTGCTTGCCATGAAATAGCACACTTGCGAAGGCAGGAATCTTAACTTAATTTTGGGTCTCGGGTTTCAAGTTTCAATTTAAAATAGGCATTTTATTCTAATGCATATAAATCACTATAGTGGTTAAACAGATAGAGCGCAAAAGATCTCTTCAATTTCACCTAAATACTTTGACCTTATTTGAAACAACCAATTAAACTTTAATTCTTACCTAAAATCTAAAAATCCATTTCATTGTAGATCTTTCATAATAAGCTATCTTTGTCGCGAATTGGTTTTACACACTTATCTAAGAAGTAAAGGGTGTAATTAAATGGGAATTCTGTTAAAATCAGAAGCTGTTCCCGCAACTGTACGCTTAGTCCCTAGATATCGGGATGCTTATTGTAGTTACTACTTACCACTGTCACGTTACACGCGGGATGGGAAGGTTCACAATAAGACGCAAGCCAGGAGACCTGCCAAGTCCACTAACATTACAAAAAAATGACCTGTTCGGGATAAACAGAATTTATGAGACATGTATTCGCGTATATTATATTTTTATGCACTTTCCTTGTCCATTCGCAAGAGAAGGATACGGTTTTGGATACTATTTTCTTAAAAGCTGAAAGGTTGAAAGACAGATCCATTGGTCAGCCTATTATTACAATCAACAAAACAAGCCTCTCCAATTACCGCCCACAACTTACCGAAGTATTACAATTTGAAACTCCTATATATTTTAAGGAAAACGGTTTTGGAATGGCCACTTCAGCATCCTTTAGAGGCACTTCTGCCCAACAAACCGCGGTGGTTTGGAATGGTATCAACATCAATTCCATCTTTTTAGGGCAAACGGATTTTAGTCTTGTCACTACCCAAAACCTATCTGAAGTGCTGGTACGTCCTGGCGGCGGAAGCACCCAATTTGGTACGGGCGCCATTGGTGGGGTGGTCTATTTAAATAATAATTTAGAAGTTGGTACAGAGAACACCCATGAGTTTAAGGCAGCTTACGGCAGTTTCAATACTAAGAACCTAAGTACCGATCACAGTATTTCAGGTGAGAAATCCAATTTACAAATTGGTTTAAGTTATCTAGATTCTGATAATGATTATAGGCACCCAAACACGGAAGATTATAACGAAAACGGTCAGTTTTATAACCTTAACGCTTCAGTAAACGGCATGTATCAACTAGATAGCAAAAACAGCATTAAGCTGTATTCCAATTTGTTTACAAGTGATCGTCATTTGTCAATTGTTGAAACGTCACAAACTCGGAATAAATATACCGATGACCATTTACGTTTGTTGGGTGAATATCAATACAAATCAGGCAAAAATCAATCCACGGCAAAAATCGGATTAATCAACGAAAAGTACCGATTTTATCCAGAATTAGACACGAATGATGGCTCAAGTAATGGCAATGGTTGGACGTATATTGCCAACTATAATTACCAAATGCAGTTTAAAAAACTCTTGGTAAATGTTGGCGGGGAATACAATTTGGCGACCGCAACAGGCACCAATTACGATAATGTCAAACGACATACCGGAAGCGCCAATCTCTACCTCAAACATCAATTGACAAAAGACTTTAACTATCAAGCCACATTACGTGGTGAACTTAATGAAGGTTTTAAAAGCCCACTTCTCTTTTCTTTTGGTTTCAAATGGCAACCTCTTCCTGAATACGCTGTGAACATCTCCATCTCCAAAAACTATAGAACGCCTACTTTTAATGATCTGTATTGGCCAGGCGCCGAAAACCCTGATTTAAGAGCAGAATCGTCTATCCAGTATGAACTTTCAAACGAATTTAATTTTGATAATTTAAGGCTTATCCTCACTGGGTATTACAATAATATTGACGATATGATCCGTTGGTTACCTTATTCCGGCAATTTATGGCGGCCAGTCAACACCAACAGCGTGTGTTCTTATGGACTGGAAAGTACCATGCATTACGAGTTTAATATCAATGCACATCAATTAAAAATTAAGGCGCTCTATAGTTATACCGTTTCTAAAAATAATGAAACAGACTATCAATTAATTTATGTGCCTTATCATAAAGCAACCTTGGGCCTGACCTATGAACATAAAGGTTTTTCAACGCGACTTAACACCATTTATACAGGGGAAGTCTTTACGCACAGTGATAATAACCTTGACACCATTCTTGATGACTTTGTTTTGACCAATCTATCGGTCAATTATGCTTTTGGAAAAAACACTCATTGGATCTTAGGTACTAGAATTAACAACCTATGCAATACTGATTACAAAACCATGGCTTATCGCCCTATGCCCGGCATTAATTATCATATTAATTTAACTCTAAAACTATAATAAACATGATCAAACATTTATTTAAATTCAGCACCCTTAGCTTACTTGTCCTATTAATATTCACATCTTGTAGTGATTCTGACGATTCTGCACCTCTAATCAAAGGCGACTTTGAGAATGGCTATTTCGTGAGCAATGAAGGAAAGTTTCCTGACCCCAACGCGTCTGTAACTTTTATTAGCAAGGATTTGAACACAGTTTCTAAGGAAATATATAAAAATGCTAACGGAAAAACCTTGGGCAGTGTGGTACAATCAATTGTATTTGAAAATGATTACGCCTATTTGGTAGTAAACAATAGTAATAAGATTGAGGTTGTCAATCGGTATACCTTTCAAAGTGTGGCTACAATTACGGAGAAAATTAACCAACCAAGATATGCCTTGGTGGAAGATGGCAAACTGTATGTGACTAATGAGGCAACAAAATCCGTAGAGATTTTTGACGCTAATAGTTTCGCACATATAACATCTATCCAAATCAATAAATCTGTGGAGGAAATAAGAGAAGACAATAATTTTATATATATAATGAATCCTTCCTATGACACTGACTCTGACTACAGTAATATTAGCAAGAACATTACGGTCATCGACTCAAAAAACCATACCATTGTTAAAGATCTTACTGTTGGCGTAGGTTTCAACTCTATGGAGATTGAAGACGGAATCTTGTATGCCATGCACGACACAGGCATTACTAAAATTACCACAAGCAACAATGCCGTAATTGGAGAGATTACGTTTGAAGAAGGACTCTCAAATGCAAGTAAATTGGAGTTAGAAGATAACTACATATATTTTGTTTCAGGATCCAAAATTTATAAATTTAGAACAGATCTAACTTCATTTTCAAATACTGAATTTGTAGATACAAAATCCACAGGATCTCCTTGGGATGTAGGTTATGGTTTCAACGTAGTTGATGATAAGTTATTTTATACCGACGTTAAAGGATTTACTGAAAGTTCTGAAGTAAACGTTTATGATCTTGACGGAAAATTCTTAAAGTCCTTTAAAGCGGGCATTGGAGCCAATGGGGTTTATGGTAATGATTAATAAATGCTAAGAAATTAATTTCCTTTTGAAAGTTTATGAGTTCAGGAGTTTATAGGTTCAGGGCTGTCTTTTTTAAAAAACATTCTCTAAATCCCTAAACAAATCAGCTCATAAACTTTTTTTATTAAAAATGGCAGGAATTGTTTTAAGCTGCCAATGTGTTTTTAATTGATATAAGGAGCACTTGGCATGGCGCAAAGTCGAAAGAATTGCGCTCTAAGAACAACTTTTTAACGCGAATAATAAAAGCACCTAAAGATTTCTATGTTAACAAATCCTAAGGCATCAATCAGGCTATTCCAGTCCAGTTTATCTTCTAATCTAAACTTTTCACTTAGTCTTCCTGTCGAATTTGCTACCATATACGATTAACTTTCCTCGTTAAATTCTTTGTAAATATTTTCAACCTACGTTCATAATTAGTTGTAAATGCCTAACTTTTCAACAACTAATTTAAAATACAAGCGTGCTATGGCATTATTCACTAAAATTAAGTCCATCATTAACCTGATGAAAGAAGTTGATTTTGATGATCTCAGTAAAATCTCAGAGAAGATCGATTTACCAAAAATCATGAAAACAGTAGGAGAACTTGATGACAATCAGCTCAACGGACTCATGAAAATGCTCAGTGAAAAAAGCAAAAAAGGCCAACACCAGCTTCCTCCTATTGATGGTGATTTTTATGATCTTGATTTAAAACTCACTCAAGAGCAACGGGCCATCCAAATGAAGGTTCGCAACTTTATGCAAGATGAAGTAGAGCCCATTGCCAATGATTGCTGGAATAAAGCAAAATTCCCGATGGACCTCATTCCAAAACTGGCAGCACTCAATATTTGTGGTGTCGCTTATAAAGGTTACGGCTGCCCTGACCTCCCCTTTATTATGGAAGGGATCATTGCAGAAGAATTAGCGCGTGTGGATGTCTCCATTTCTACGTTTTTTGGTGTTCACAGCGGACTGGCCATGGGCTCGATTTACCTCTGCGGAAGCGATGAACAAAAAGAGGAATGGCTCCCTAAAATGCAAAAAATGGAATTGATTGGTGCTTTTGGCTTGACCGAGCCTAATGTGGGAAGTGCCGTGGCCGGCGGGATGGAAACCACCTGTAGGATTGAAGGTGACGAGTGGGTGTTAAACGGCCAAAAAAAATGGATCGGAAATGCTACGTTTGCTGACGTAACCATAATCTGGGCAAGAGATGAGACATCCAACAAAGTAAAAGGCTTTTTGGTCAGAAAAGACACCCCAGGATTTACTACCGAAAAAATGGAAGATAAGATGGCCTTGAGAACGGTCCAAAATGCCATCATCAGTCTAAAAGATTGCAGAGTTCCAGAAAAGGACCGACTTCAAAATGCTAATTCCTTCCGAGACACCGCTAAAGTTCTAAGGATGACCAGAGCGGGTGTAGCATGGCAAGCGGTAGGTTGCGCAAGGGGCGCTTATGAGAATGCCTTGAAATATACCAAAAAACGGGAACAGTTTGGAAAACCCATTGCTTCCTTTCAATTGGTGCAAAACCATTTGGTAGAAATGTTATCTAATTTGACCGCGATGAAAACCATGGTCTACCGACTTTCTGAATTGCAAGATCAAGGCTTGCTGACCGACGAACACGCCTCACTAGCTAAAGTATTTTGCTCTTTAAGAACCAGAGATGTGGTGAGTCAGGCGCGCGAAGTTATGGGAGGCAACGGTATTTTGTTAGAATACAACGTTGCACGGTTTGTGGCCGATGCCGAGGCTATTTATTCTTATGAAGGCACCAAAGAAATCAACACCCTCATTGTTGGACGCGCCATTACAGGTTATAGTGCGTTTGTTTAACAGATGAAATAATAGGATCATACAATTTACTGGTTTAAAAAACTCAGACTGGTATAATGTCCAGTATTGTAAGCACCAAATTTTCCAAATTCTAATGGTCTGGCATAGCCTAAAGTTACGATAGAATCTACTAAACTTTTGAATGGCTTAATTCCTTAAATTTTTGATAAATTATCTATGTAAATTAATATCTTTCAAACGCTTTTCAGACTTTTGCGCAAAACCTCAGATTTCTACAAATTGAGCCATAAATAGTGTAAACAGATCTTAAAATAAAAGAAGAATTATTTGAAACAGATACATTTTATAGTGAACCCTACCGCTGGTTCTGGCAACCACCCTATCAATCAATTTTTTTTGGAAAATTTTTTTGATAAGGAACGTTATGCGGTCACCATAAAAACTTCTGATTATAAAAAACACGCAAAAACTTTGACGAATGCCTCCATCGCGGAAGGCGCCGCTATTATTGTAGCCTGCGGCGGTGATGGAACCATAAACGAAGTCGCGTCCTGTCTGGTAAATACCAATGTCGTTTTGGGGATTATCCCTCTAGGATCAGGTAACGGATTGGCATCCAATTTAAAAATACCAAAAAATATTGGGCGTGCCATGTCTCTTATAAAATCCGAAACCGTAAGGAAAATTGACGTTGGACGCGTAAATGAGCAGTATTTCTTTAGCAATACCGGTATTGGCATTGATGCCCAAGTGATCATGCACTATGAAAATTCCAACGAGCGAAAATTGATAAGTTATATCAAATCGTCATTAAAAGCGTTACGTGGCTTAAGTTATCGAAATAGAATAACGGTTGAAATCAATGGGAAAACCATCGAAACGGATCCTTTCTTAGTATTTATATCCAACTCCAATGAAATGGGCTATAAATTAAGTTTAACACCAATGGCCTCCTTACAGGATGGTTTATTGGATGTCTTAATTGTCTCCAAAATGTCAAGATTAAAGTCATTAGTCTTTGGAGCATTGATTTTATTCAAGAAGCATCATTTGTTAAATGAAGCGCAGAGTTATCAATCCAAAACCATCAAAATTCGCAAAGCCAGTCAAAAAGCTTACGAAAGTCAAATTGATGGTGAGTTTTTCAATATTGAAAGTGAAGTTCTTAACATTTCAGTTTTGGAAAAATCACTTCAGGTCATTGCCTAAGTCTTGGTTCTTCCTTTTCGTCTGAAATTTATTGATCATATAAAGGTTAAGCTTGTAGAATAAGATGCCCGTCAACATACCAAATAACATCCCCAACAATACATCCAACGGATAGTGCACCCCAATATAGATGCGACTATATCCCATTAAGATTGCCCAAAAAATTAGAATATATATCAAGTATTTGAATCGTTTTTTTAAAGTCAAGCCAATAAAAATTGCCGCTGCCATAGTGTTACTGGCGTGCCCAGAAAAGAATCCATATTTTCCACCACAACCAGATTTCACCAACCGCATACTATCAATCAATTCCGCCAAATGGCAAGGTCTCAACCTGTGAAATCCATTTTTAAAAAGGTTGGTTACCTGATCCGTAACCAAAATCATCAAAGCTACGGCTACAATGGTAATCAAAAAGCCCTTTAAATGCAATTGTTTAAAAATCAAATATAACAAGAGCGCGTAAAACGGAATCCAGTTAAATTTAGAGGTATATGCCATCCAGAATGAATCCCATTTTGGCGTTCCCATACTGTTCAAATAAATGAACACATCTGTATCTAACTGTAATATTTGCTCAAACATTAGGCATTGTATCTTTCAATTTCACGATCATAGAAATCTGTAGCCAACTGAATTAGGTTCTCAGTTTCAGATGCGATTTCCTTTTCATCATGTTCGTCAAACTCTTCCATCCATTCCACCTCATCATCTTCAAGGTTTAATATAAATCTAGGAAATTCAGTATGAATGATATAAATCGCTTCTGGAAAATCGGTGTTATCGCCGAGTATAAATTTTGGTAGTTCCATTGTTTGAGGTATAAGAGTTATGAGAATTTAAAATGTCTAAAGTAAAGTTGATTCTAAAATTTGAACATCCAAATGATAATTAAACACCATATAATTTAAATGCAAAAATATCACATTTTTTTGAGGTTAGATACTATAATTTAGAAAGAGACAAAAGTCTATAAATATCTTATTTAATGAAAATTATTTTTCTAAAGCAAAGACGAATTCTTATTGGTCATGGTTTCTCGAATAAAGTCAAAATATCGAACTTTAGAAACTTAAGAACTTCAATTTAGGCGCGTTGAACGTTAGCCGTCTCCAATTTGATCAGTTTCTTGGTCAAATAATTGAATCTAATGAATAATAAAATAGCCGCACTAGTAAGTCCTGCAATCAATCCGAGCCAAATCCCAACACTTCCCAAAGCCTCTTCTTTCCCAAAATAAAAGCTAATTGGAAACCCGATGGCCCAATAGGATATAAAAGTAATGATGGTCGGAATTTTTACATCCTGCAAACCTCTAAGCGCCCCCAGCGCCACCACTTGCAAACTATCGCTGATCTGAAAGACAGCTGATACCAAAAGTAAAGTAGAAGCTATGCTCACAACTTCCCGCGTATCAATGGCATTTAACGGATCTTCCAAGTCCACGTAGATGGTTGGAAGGATCTTATGCAAAAGCACGAAGGCTATGGCAAATACAAAGGCCAAAATTACGCCCAATAGGAAAATGGAGATGGCAATGCGACGTAATTCCGTAAACCTTTTAAGTCCTTTCTGATTCCCTACCCGAATCATTGCGGCTACACTCAACCCAGTAGCCACCATAAAGGTCATTGACGACAGGTTTAAAGCTATTTGGTTGGCCGCTTGTGGATTCTGTCCCAAGGTACCACTGAGCCATATCGCCGAAGTAAAAATGGCAACTTCAAAGAACATTTGCATTGCACTTGGCAATCCAATACTGATAATCCGTTTTAGCATGGCAGATTCTAGCACAAAGATTTTGATATTGGTGACATAGGCTTTCGATTTTTCGCGAGCTCTTAATAACCACCATAAGAAAAAGACCATGACGACACGGGAAATCAAGGTGCCCAGAGCCGCTCCAACAATACCCAATTCCGGAAATCCAAACTTTCCGAAGATCAACAGATAGTTCAATACCACATTGATGACGTTGGCTACAATAGTGGCATACATTGGATATTTGGTAAGTGAAAGTCCATCACTGAATTGCTTGATGGCCTGAAATATAATTAGTGGAATCAATGAAAACGCCACCAAATCCAAATATGGAATTGCAAGCACGACCACCTCTTCAGGCTGGTCCATGACATACATTAATGGTTTTGCCAACAGAAGAAGCAAGAACAACACAATTCCCAACGTCGTACATAAAAATAGGCCATGCTTAAATGCCGATTTTCCCTTGGCGAAATTCCTTTCCGTATCTGCTTCCGCTACCAAAGGCGTGATTGCGGTTGAGAAACCAATTCCCAACGACATGGCAATAAAAATAAAACTATTGCCTAAAGACACTGCAGCGAGCTCAGCTGCCCCCATCTGGCCAACCATGATATTATCTACAAGACTGACAAAAGTATGGCCCAACATGCCCAACATGACCGGTGCAGCCAAGTTTAAGTTGTACTTAAATTCCTTTGTATATTGCGTTAAAATCACTTTTTAATTTTGAAGCTGCAAAGGTAATGGATTGCTATTCTTTATGAATCACTTTCTGAATTTATTTCGATGAAACGGAGCAACAACCTAAGAGTTATTAACTTACACAGGAATTTTGTTAATAAATTGAGGCTTATATATTACGAAAGAGCGCTGATATCTGCTATTTTTACATAAAATACATGATGCTGCTATTGATATATAACTTCTACAGAATGCTCATCATCTAATTATGAAAGTTTTAGATATTATTTTAGAGGGATTAAAAATTTTATTCTTAAAACATTCCAAAATGAAAAAAGGGGAAATTTTCCCCTTTTCGTTTATCTTAAAACGAACTAATTCCTTTAGAAAATCTCCTAAGGTTTTAGGGAATATTAGAAGCTGACGTCAAAAAAAAATCGCGCTACAGTATTGGTTCTATGAATTTAAAATAACGACGTCACCTGTTGTTTTGCAGTTTCATATTCTGAGACCAGATCTTCAACAATTTTGGCTACCGGTTTAATATCGTGTATCAACCCTGCAATCTGGCCTATTTCCAATTCACCTTCTTCCAAATCGCCTTCAAACATGCCACGTTTTGCTCTGGCTCTTCCCAATAGAACTTTAAGATCATCAGAAGTTGGAGACATTTTATACAATTCGACAATATCATCATAGAATTTATTCTTGATCAATCGAACTGGTGCCAATTCTTTTAAAGTCAAATGCGTAGCGCCTTCCTTAGCATCTACAACCACCTCTTTGAAGGCTTGGTGTGCAGAACTTTCCTCGCTCGCAACAAATCTACTGCCCACCTGAACACCATCTGCTCCTAATACCATAACTGCCAACATCCCTTGACCGGTGGCAATACCTCCAGCTGCAATTAATGGAATATCTAATGCTTCTCTAACCATTGGAATCAATGTCAAGGTAGTACTCTCTTCCCTTCCATTATGCCCACCCGCTTCAAAACCTTCGGCAACAACAGCATCAACACCAGCTTCTTGGGCTTTTAATGCGAACTTCACACTGCTCACCACATGAACAACAGTAATCCCACGTGCTTTAAGCCAAGAGGTCCAAGTTTTAGGATTTCCTGCAGAAGTAAAGACAATTTTAACCCCTTCTTGAACGATGATATCCATGATTTCTTCAATATTTGGATAAAGCATAGGTACATTGACGCCAAAAGGTCTATCTGTAGCCTTTTTACATTTTTGAATATGTTCCCGCAGCACCTCAGGATACATGGAGCCCGCACCAATGAGACCAAGAACTCCTGAATTACTTGAAGCAGAAGCCAATTTCCATCCACTGTTCCAGATCATTCCTGCCTGGATAATTGGGTATTGAATTTTAAAAAGTTCGGTGATTTTATTTGACATTTAAGATTTGATAAATTTAAAATTAAAAGCTGAGTTATTTGAAATGACACTGAGCGTGTATAGACCAGAAGCTAAATGTGATACATCCAGACCAGACTGGGTTTTAGAATAGGATTGTTCGATTATTATTTTGCCAACCGCATCATAAACTTTCAATATACGAACTTCAGAACGATCCGGTACGCGAAAATAAAGCCTATTTACAACAGGATTGGGGTACACTTTAAACTTTGGGAGATCGATTTCTGTAATTGAAAGTCCTGAAGATAACGCCAACTGAAAATCGGGAATTCCAAACCCCAAAAAATAGTCAGGAGCGCGGTATTGGGAAGCTGATAATCTCACGAATTGCTTAATTTCTTCAGCATTAGCATTGGGTAACGCCTGCCACAAACATGCCAAGCCTCCTGCTATAATAGGTGCACTAAAAGAAGTACCACTATTAATAATAATATCGCCTGTTTCTGAAATCACATTAGGTCCAGAGCCTTGCGCCACCACATCCGGCTTTTGACTGGGTTGAAATATATTACCTCGCGAGCTGAACGCCGCGTAAAGACCGTTGGCATTGACAGCCCCAACAGTAAAAACGCCAGAAGCATCCGCGGGTGCCGTGACAATTCCCCAGGGCTCATTTCCAGAATTCCCGGCAGAATTAACCACCAATAATCCCTTCTGAGAGGCAATAGTCGCACCTCTACTGATAAAGGTCGTCGTCCCATTCATTTCTGAGGGCACATAATTATAACTAGCATTGTCAAAGGTATTATAGCCCAAAGATGAATTGATAATATGGACACCCAGACTATCGGCGCGTTCCGCTGCTTCTACCCAATAACTTTCTTCAACAGGGTTTTCACTGGCAACTTCTTCCGTACGAAACAAATAATAAGAAGCGTCCGGTGCAGTACCTACAAATTTATTTTCAACATAGCCAGCCATGGTACTCAGAACCTTCGTTCCGTGCGAACTTCTAGTAGACTCGTATATGGCTGGAGTTTTGTTTACAAAATCATAGCCACCCAAAAGCCTATTATTATTTCTTAATCTGCTGAATGCTGCCATGGTATTGACATTAGGAAAGCCCCCATCGAAAACAGCAATAATAATCCCTTCTCCAGTATAGTTTTCAAGGTGAAGCGCATCAACATTGATCATGTTTACCTGGTTTTGGGTACTGCCGTAAGTAAAATCCTCCAAACCCGCTTCTATCGCAAACTTATCTTGTTGAACTCTGGCTCTTGATAGAACGGCCAAATCTTTATTGGCAAAGTCAATTGAAGCAACAAAGTCCAAATCTAACAGGATTGCAATGTCAGAGGCTTCCCCTCTTACGTGCACAGCATTCATCCATTTTGATTTCGCCAAAACAGTAATGCCACGGGTAGCTTTTAAGAGGGCAATATACGACTCGTTCACAGGCACATCTCTAGAATCGATGGCTATTTGATGTGCCTTTTTTCTTGCAATAGCCTGTTGGGAAAGTATTGCACTAGGATTTTGAATGGAGACTTCTACATTTTCTTTATCAGAAAAATAAACCCACGCATCTTGTTGGGCAAACATGGCAGGAGAAACGCAAATTAGAAGAAACAGAAATATCTTTAAATTCATCAGTAATAATTTGGCAAAACTATTACTGCAATTTAAGAAATAACTCCCGAACCAACTAATTCGTCTTTAAGGTACCACGCCACAAACTGACCTTCGGTAATGGCTGACTGTAAGTCTTGAAAAACGACGTAAAGGCCATTCTCAAGTTGGTGCAAGGTTGCTTTTTGAAGCGGTTGACGGTATCGGATCCGTGCTTCAACATCCATAGTTTGATCCATGTCCAGTTTCAAATCCTCGCGAATCCAATGGACTTCAGTGTTGGCAACAAATAACGCTTTTTTTAGCAAACCCGGATGCTCTTTTCCCTGACCGGTATAGATTACATTCTCTTCAACATCCGTATCTATCACAAATAGCGGATCGACGGTGCCACCAACAGAAAGTCCTTTGCGCTGGCCTTTGGTAAAATAATGCGCGCCTTGATGCTTTCCTACCACTTTTCCATCGGAAATTTTATAGTCAATTTTACGCGTCAAATAAGCAAACTCCTCGGCTTCAGAATCGAAATGCGGTTCAGTTTGATGGTACAAGGGTTGTTCTGAAGGAATTTCAACAATGACGCCTTCCTTTGGTTGCAATTTTTGTTGCAGAAATTCGGGAAGTCGCACTTTACCAATAAAACAAAGACCTTGTGAATCTTTTTTATCAGCGGTAATCAAATCCTGTTCTGCTGCAATTCTTCTGACTTCTGGCTTTGTTAGCTCACCAATGGGGAATAATGCTTTTGATAATTGCTCTTGCGACAATTGACACAAGAAATAAGATTGGTCTTTATTGGTGTCCACACCAGACAACAGCTGGTAAATTTCTTTCCCATCTTTTTGAAGAGTTCCTTTTCGGCAATAATGGCCAGTAGCTACGTAATCTGCACCCAAATCGAGTGCAATTTTCATAAAGACATCAAACTTGATTTCTCGATTGCAAAGCACATCAGGGTTTGGTGTTCTTCCTTTTTGGTATTCATCAAACATATAATCGACGATACGTTCTTTATATTGCTCACTCAAATCGACCGTTTGGAAAGGAATTCCTAATTTATCGGCCACCAACATGGCGTCATTGCTGTCATCCAACCAAGGACATTCATCTGAAATAGTTACTGAGTCATCGTGCCAGTTTTTCATAAACAAGCCAATAACCTCATAGCCTTGCGCCTTTAACAAATAGGCTGCAACACTTGAATCAACACCTCCCGAAAGTCCTACTATTACTCTTTTCATTTTGCAAAATTACGAAGTTTATTGCAGATAAGGTAATGCGACGGAGAATTTGAAATTGAAGTTAAAAAATGTGACGGATGACAAACGACGGGAGACTGGTTTCTAGGTTTACTTTACGGAGATACTCATGGCGGATGATCGGTGACTGATGACTTAATTACTGTTTCATCGGGTTCTTACTATACACTGTAAAATCTTTTTCTTCAGTTAAAACACCGTTTTCATAATACTTCCAAACTCCGTGTTTTTGGTCATTTCTGTAGGCTCCTTCCGCTAACATTTGTCCTGAAGCATTAAAATATTTTGACATCCCATTAAGGGCATCATTTTTATACAAAAATTCTTTGATCATTACACCTTTCTCAGAAAACACTTTAGAAACACCTTCCAACTTTCCATTGCTGTAATGCGATTGTTCTGCCACCTGCCCATTTGGATAAAAAACCTGTCTTTCCCCTTCGAGTTTTCCTTGGTCGTTGTAATATTCAACCGTCATAATTTCCTTAGTTTTATTATGGTAATACAGCCATTTTCCAACAAACAATTGGTTGATCATATGCCCTTCGCTAATTAACTTCCCTTTAGAAGAATAGAATTTTACGAGAATATCATCGCTCTTAGCGTCAAATTCTCTTGTAGCACTTAAAACACTCTTTTTGCCATCCAATTTATAGAATTTGAAGAGGCCAATTTCCTTGCCGTGCTCAAAATGGCCTTCGTACCGAGGTTGATCCGTATTATCAAAGGTTTTCCGCCATTCGCCATGCCTTTCACCCTTATCATCAAATTGATTGACAGCATTTTGAGCACTCAAAGTCGTTAAAAATACTGTTAAAACTAGTGAAAACAATATATTTTGTTTAATCATTTTTTAATTTAGTTAAACAAACTAATAATAGATATTAGTTTAATGTCGAACAAATAAACTCAAAAAAATGAAAATTATTTCAAAAACCTTAAAGATTTTACCCTTATTGCTACTGGCGATTGGCTTTCAATCTTGTAGTAGTGACGATGACAACAATATGCCTCAAGAGATGGATATTGTTGAAACAGCAATATCATCTCCCAACCTCAGCAGCCTGGTGGCAGCATTACAAGCAGCCGACGGAAATTTAGTAGGCGTTTTAAGCGGCGATGGCCCGTTTACAGTTTTAGCGCCAACCAATGCTGCATTTCAAACTTTCTTAACGGATAATGGTTTCGCAAATTTAAGTGATGTTCCTACAGATGTGCTATCTAACATTTTATTGAACCACGTTATTGCGGGAGAAGTTTCGTCTAATGCGCTAGTGGATGTCGAACAAGGTTATGCCAATACAAGCGCTAAAGGGCCTATGGACAAAAACCTCAGCTTATATTTTGATGCCACCAATGGTGTAAAATTTAACGGGATTTCTGCCGTCACAACAGCAGACATTACCGCATCTAACGGTACGATTCACATTGTGGACGCTGTTATTGGATTACCAACGGTAGTTGATTTTGCATTGGCAAATCCTGCCTTATCAAACTTGGTAGCCGCCTTACAATCTGCAGATTCTCAAACGCCCTCACCAAACTTAATTCCCACATTATCAGGAAACGGTCCTTTTACAATATTTGCACCAACAAATGATGCCTTCACCTCACTGTTAAATGAGCTTGATCCAACAGGCAACACCACCTTAGGCGATGTATCACCAGCAACAGTACAAGCAATTCTAACCTATCACGTCGTAAGCGGCAATGTAACTTCTGATGCTATTCCAACGGGTGTAGTGCCAACATTGGGAGGTGACGTGACAATCAATGCCTCAAATTTGACGATTACGGACCCTAATAAAAGAGTAAGCAATATCATTCCTACCTTAGTAGATATCCAAGCTATCAACGGTGTGGTTCACGCTATTGATAAAGTCATCTTACCATTACAGTAATAAAGCCATTTAGAATCTAGTTTCTAAATATATTGATTAACAGCAAAAATGCCTCTGAAATTATCAGAGGCATTTTTTATTTATAATAGAAAGCGTTTAACGTTTTCCTTGTCTTTTTTGTTCTTCAGCCTGCTCCATCATTTCTTTCATCTTCTTCTGGAACTTACTTTCCTTCTTTGGCTTGGCTTTATTCACCTGAATCTGCGCATGGATCTTCTCTTCATCCAAAATAAAATTCTTGATTACCAACATAATGCCAATACTGATTAAGTTAGAAATGAAATAATACAAACTCAATCCAGAAGCATAGTTATTAAAGAAAAATAACATCATGATTGGTGAGAAGTAAATCATATACTTCATCATTTTTGCCATATCTGGCATTCCTTCTTGCGTTGGTTGTGATGCCATTTGTTGCCCAGTAGTCATTCTCATATAAAAGAAAATAGCAATGGACGCCAATATCGGAAACAAACTGACGTGATCGCCATAAAATGGAATTTTAAACGGCAGGTTGGCAATGGTATCATACGACGATAAATCATCTGCCCAAAGGAAACTTTTCTGACGGATATCAAAAGCCGATGGGAAAAATTGGAAGAGCGCATAGAACACTGGCAACTGAATCAAGGCTGGCAAACATCCACTTAGCGGACTTGCGCCAGCTTTGGACTGCAATGCCATAGTTTCTTGCTGAATCTTAAGCTTGTTGTCTTTATATTTTTCACGAATCGCATCCAATTCCGGCTTAATGATTTTAAGCTTCGCTTGAGAAAGGAATTGTTTATACTGCACAAATGACAAACATATTTTGATCAAAATGGTCATTACTACAATGGCAATTCCATATGACATATAAGATCCTAAAAATCCGAATAAAGGAATAAACAAGTAACGGTTGATCCATCCAAAGATACCCCAGCCCAGTGGCAGAACTTCATCTAAATTTCTATTATAAGAATTCAAAATTTTATAATCACTAGGACCGTAATAAAGATCCATGCTCTTATTAATTTCACCTCCTTCAAGCTGCAATGGCAGTTTACTGGTAAAAGCTTTCGTGAAAATCGTATCTATATCTTCATCCTGAACTAGGTTTTTTGAGGTAAAAAATCCATTTTTAAAGGGCTGATCAGCTAAAAGAATTGAGGTGAAAAAATGTTGTTTTCCTGCTATCCAAGTCACATCCTTAGCCGTATCATCAGTAGAATCCTGCTGACCTAAATAATCATCCTTACCACCTTCATATTCAAAAATAAGCTCAGTATACCGGTTTTCATAGGAGACACTTTTGGCATAGCGATAGGTTTTGATGTTCCAATCGAGATTCACTTCCTGTGAACTATTGATGACATCATTTAAACCTTGAGATCTTACATTGAAAGCAAACATATAATCGTTTGGCTTCAATTCATAACGGTACTCCAAAAACTTGTTTTCAGAAACCTTAAGTTTCATTGAGACCACCGTACTCTCTCCACTTTTGGTTACTGTTGGTTCAAAATAAAGATCTTTAGTGTTTAGATTTCTGTTATCCGTAGTAGAAAAAGAAATATTAAAAAGTGCATTCTTATCTTTAATGAGATAGATAGGCATGGAGTCATGAGATACGAACTTTTTAAGTCTTACTTCTGATAAGTATCCACCTTTATTGCTGAATTTTAATTCTAATAAATCAGTCTCAACCAACGTCTCTTTATCTGTAGCTGATGGGAGGGTTGATGCATAAGCAAAAGCACCCAGTTTATTCTTTAACTCTTCTAGCTTTATGGAATCCATAGCTGTTGTATTGGAATAATCGTCAGCATTTGTGACAAAAGTATCCTTTTCAACAGTGGCTTTTTTCTCTGCTTCTACTTGTGCTTGTTTCGCTTGTTCTTCAGCTGCAAGCTCCTCTGGGGTTGGTTGGTTCTGCCAAAGCATGAACAACAATATTCCGAAAATAAGAACGAATCCTATTATGGAATTGAGATCAAATTTTTTTTCTTCCATTTATTTATGTTCAAAACCTACCTGTTGTTACTACCTGTAAGTTCTTATTAAATTGGTAATTAGTTTTTATTAAATATGCTGTGTGAGTACAAAAATGTAACCAAACTTAGTTTTGTGCCATAGTGACACGGTTTTCATCGTTTTTATAATTAACTGCTGCCTTTACAAATGCCACAAACAAAGGGTGTGGATTAGCAACGGTACTTTTATATTCAGGGTGATATTGTACGCCAACAAACCAGTTATGTGAAGGAATTTCAACTATTTCCACCAATCCAGTTTCTGGATTCAATCCGGTAGCTTTCATGCCAGCGTCTTCAATTTGCTTTTTATAGGCATTGTTAAATTCATAGCGATGGCGATGACGCTCTAAGATATCTGTAGTCTGGTAAACGTCTTTAGCAATGCTACCTTCCTCAATACGGCAGGCCCACGCGCCAAGACGCATCGTTCCTCCTTTATCTGTGATGTCTTTTTGAGATTCCATTAAATCAATAACCGGATCAGACGTATGCGGATTCATTTCAGTAGAATTGGCGTTTTTTAAACCCAAAACATTTCTTGCATATTCTATTACTGCCATTTGCATTCCCAAACAAATACCCAAAAATGGAATATTGTTTTCTCTGACAAACTTCACGGCCTCAATTTTCCCGTCCACACCACGTTCCCCAAATCCTGGAGCTACTAAAACGCCGTCTAAATGAGCGAGTTCTTTTGCTGCGCTTTCTACTGTTAAGTTTTCAGAGTGGATTGGTTCAACTTTTACTTTTACTTCGTTTTCAGCACCTGCATGGATAAACGCTTCTAAAATAGATTTGTAAGAATCCTGTAATTCTACATATTTACCAATCAGACCAATGGTCACTTCACTCTTTGGGTTTTTCAATCGCTTTAAGAATTGATTCCACTGCGTTAAATCGGGGGCATCACTTTGAAGATTTAATTTTTTAAGCACCACTTTATCCAAGCCCTGCTCCAACATTAAATTAGGCACGTCATATATTGTAGAGGCATCAATAGATTGAATGACCGCTTCTTCACGCACATTGCAAAACAACGCCAATTTACGACGTAGATCTGCCGGCAACTCATGTTCTGTTCGGCATACTAAAATATCTGCCATCACCCCACTTTCCATTAAGGTTTTGACACTATGTTGGGTAGGTTTTGTTTTCAATTCTCCTGCGGCCGACAAATATGGTACTAAGGTTAAATGTATGACGATGGCATTATGCTCTCCAAGATCCCATTTTAACTGACGTACTGCTTCAATATAAGGTAAGGACTCTATGTCACCTACCGTTCCTCCTATTTCAGTAATGACAATATCAAAATCGCCAGATTTTCCAAGAATCTGGACTCTGTTTTTGATTTCATCAGTAATGTGTGGAATAACCTGAACGGTTTTACCCAAAAACTCACCGCGACGTTCCTTTTCAATAACACTTTGATAGATACGGCCTGTGGTAACGTTATTGGATTGACTTGTAGTCACATTTAAAAAACGCTCATAATGGCCCAAATCCAAATCGGTTTCTGCGCCATCATCAGTGACGTAGCATTCCCCATGTTCATACGGATTCATTGTACCCGGATCAACATTAATATAAGGGTCTAATTTTTGGATGGTGGTTCTGTAACCTTGAGCCTGAAGTAATTTTGCCAAGGAAGCGGCAATAATGCCTTTCCCTAAGGAAGACGTTACTCCTCCTGTGACGAATATGTATTTTGTAGTCGTTGTCATGTTGCGCTGTTAAACGCAGGCAAATTTACAAAATTTAAATAGTTATTATAGCATCTAATTTTAGTTATTTAAGAAGGCAGACAACAGCTACAAACCAGCCACAAAACACTTATAATCATAGTATTAGTAACACTTCATGTTTATAATAAATTTATGCAATTTGAATTTCAATAAACAAAAAAACCTACTTCAAGGTTAAAACTCTTGAAGTAGGTCCGTATTTTTTACTGATTTTATACTAGTCTATCTTTTTGTCGTCTTTCTTGATTTCAAAATTATCAAAATCGCCACCATTCACCACCGTCCAATTTTCATAATTCTTAAAATATTTTTTAATCACCTTATTGACATCTTCAACAGTTAGCTTTTCGACTTGTTTTTCAACATTTTTTTGGAACATCATGTCTCTGTCCAAGTATAAATTAGTACTGATAACTCTTGCCAATTCATTATCTTTAGCTCGAGACACATTTTGTTCCTGAACCCAGCCACTCACAGCACCTTTTAGCTCCTCTTCAGTAATTCCTTCAGCAATATATCGTGATATTTCCTCTTTGAAACCCTGTTGTACCTTTTCTGCATTTTCCGGTGCATAAATGGCATAAATGTACATGGATGAATTCTTATCATCCTTATTATTATCCAAACTAACATTGCCTCCTGCACCGTAGCTCACCCCATCCTTTTGTCGCAATCGACCTGCAATACGAGAGTTCAAAAACCCACCGCCAAATATTTCTCCGGCCACTTGTAGCGCGGCATAATCATCGTCATATTCGCTACCTTCAAAGGATATAACACCCAAGGTGAATGCGTTTTTCTTGTCTGGAGTTAGAATTTTTTCATTTGCTGGTTGGTTCTTCTGAAACTTGTTACTGATTTCCGTATACGATTTATCTGATTTGAAATCGGCATAAGTGTTATCAAAGTAAGTTTCCACTGCAGCTACATCCATATTACCAATTGCGACTACAGATGAGCTTTTATTAACCCCATAAAAGTCTTTATAATACTGTTGCAAATCTGCCACATTCACAGCTTTTATGGCAGCAATTTCCTCGTCCAAAGTCATGCGGTATAAAGGATGGCCCTTTTCGAAACGGTTGTTCAGCAGCCCTATTTGTCTTGAAACCACAGATTGCGGTTCGGATTTGCTCTCTTCAAGACTGGCCAAATCTTGGGTTTTCAATTTTTCCAATTCGGTGGGATCAAAGGTAGGATTCTTCAACATATCGGTCATCAACGCCAAGGTTTCCATGAGGTTTTCTTCTGTACTATTCACTGATGACGTAACACGCCCGTTAGATCCACTAAAATAAACTGAAGATTTTAAAGCACTCAACTTATCCTCAATATCCTGTCTGGATTTCGTTTTAGTTCCTTTATTCAGCATTTGGGCAGTATATTTTGCCGCAAGTCCCTTGTTCATCAACTGCTCTACATTTCCTGAACGCATGGTGAACGTGAGATTAACCGTTTTACCACGATTGTCTTTTTTGATCAATCCATATTCAATGTTGCTATTTGATAAAGTTCCTGACTGCAAGGTGTTTTGAATATTTTCATAGGACACATCAAAAGCTTCACCGGCATCCATGGCTTCTTTTCCTTTGTAATTTGCAACTAATTCATCAACATTTTCTGTATGAGGAATACCAATACGTACTGGGTTTTTGGTAGGGATAAAATTTCCAACGGTTCTGTTGGTAGGAATAAGATATTTTTTAATGGCTTCATTCACTCTATCAACGGTCATTTCTTCAATACGATCTCTATAGATGAATGCCAAGCGCCAATCTCCTGCTCCTATGAATTCGCTCATAAAAGTTCCCAAATAAGAGGAATTTCTAAAAACTTGATCCATCTGTTTTAACATATTGGCTTTTGCGCGATTCAATTCTGCTTCCGTAATCAAGTGATCAGCTAAATTATCTAAAGTGGTCAGGAGAGTGGTTTCTGCTTCTTCCAAAGACTTCTCAGATGGCACATCTACATTGATATATAAAAAGGATGGCTCCTTTGTGAATGGCGTAAAAGACCAAATGCCAGATGCTTTTTGGGTATCAACCAAAGCTTTATACAATCTGCCGGAAGGCTCATCAGTCAAGACGAGTTCAGCAATGGTCAATGCCGCTGCATCTTCATGAGATCCTGCGGGCACGTGATAAAGTGCAGACACAATTTGCAAATCACCTACCCGATTTAATGTCACGCGTTTCTCGCCATCTTGTGCTGGCTCAATAGTTGGGTTATCCCTCAACTTACCCTCTGGATTTTTAATAGGCCCGAATTTTTCCTCAATCAATGCCAACGTTTTTTCGGTGTCAAACTTTCCTGTCACCATTAAGATGGCGTTATCAGGTCGGTAATATTTCTTATAAAAAGCCTGTAGGCTCTCAATGGGCACACGCTCAATATCAGATTTGTTACCAATGGTAGACTTTCCGTAGTTATGCCATAAATAAGCGGCACTGATTACCTTTTCCATTAACACACCGGTAGGTGAATTTTCTCCACTTTCAAACTCATTACGGACTACGGAAAATTCAGACTCCAAATCTTTTTTCGCGATATAGGAATTGACCATTCTGTCAGATTCCAAATCTAAGGCCCATTCCAAATTTTCATCAGTAGCATTAAATGTCTCAAAGTAATTGGTGCGGTCATACCAAGTGGTTCCGTTTGGTCTTGCCCCATGTGAAGAAAGTTCTTCCGGAATATTAGGGTGCTTTGGTGTGCCTTTAAAGACCATATGCTCCAGTAAATGGGCCATCCCTTTTTCGCCATACCCTTCATGACGTGAACCTACCATGTAGGTAATATTAACGGTAATGGTTTGTGCAGAGTGGTCTGGAAACAATAGTACTTTTAAGCCATTGTCTAGGCTATATTCTGTAATGCCCTCAACACTGGCTACTTTTTTGATTTGTGCTTGTGCAGAAAAAGACAGAAACAGAAACAATACTAAGGCCAAAGTAATTCTAAAATAACGCGTATCTGATTTCATAGTTTATTGATAAGTGATTCAGCTTAAAGGTATAACAAAAAACAAAACCATCGGTTTTATCGCAAATAAAAACACTAGGATTTATGAAATACATATTCCTTGAAACACTCAAAGCCTCAGTCTATAGCTATATATTTTAAGAACAATTTGACTTTTCAGAAGCACATCGGTAACATATTATCCGTATTTTTAAAATTCAAAATATAAAAAGAAAGCAAAATGTATACACAAAAAATGCTCAGAGATGATGCTTTAAAAGGAAAAACAATAGTGGTTACTGGTGGTGGCAGCGGATTGGGAAAAGCCATGTCCAAATATTTTTTAGAATTGGGCGCCAATGTTGCCATTACCTCACGCAACCTTGACAAATTAAAAACAACCGCTGAAGAACTTGAAAAAGAAACCAACGGTATTTGTTTGCCATTACAATGTGATGTTCGCAATTACGACGAAGTAGAAGCCATGTTGAAAGACGCCGTCAATAAATTTGAAAAAGTAGATGTTTTACTTAATAATGCGGCGGGAAACTTCATCTCTCCAACGGAGCGTTTATCGGCAAATGCGTTTGATACAATTATAGACATAGTTTTAAAAGGCACCAAAAACTGCACCTTGGCCTTTGGAAAACATTGGATTGACACCAAGCAAAAAAACACTTCTGTACTTAATATTGTGACCACTTATGCTTGGACAGGTTCCGCCTACGTGGTGCCAAGTGCTACAGCCAAAGCTGGTGTATTGGCCATGACCCGAAGTCTTGCCGTGGAGTGGGCAAAATACGGGATGCGATTTAACGCTATTGCTCCTGGACCTTTCCCAACCAAAGGTGCCTGGGACCGCCTTTTGCCGGGCGATTTAAAAGATAAATTTGACATGGCCAAAAAAGTACCCGTAAAACGCGTCGGTGAACATCAGGAATTGGCGAATTTGGCCGCCTATTTAGTTTCTGATTTTTCCGCATATGTTAACGGTGAAGTAATAACGATTGATGGCGGTGAATGGTTAAAAGGTGCCGGACAGTTTAATTTACTAGAAGCGATCCCTGAAGAAATGTGGGATCAGTTGGAAGCAATGATACGTTCCAAAAAAACTAAGAATTGAGGCAATCATGCAATCTCAACCCTATTTTGAATAGTTTTGAAACATTCAATAAGAATTAGAAATTCATATTCCATCTCAGCTAATTGACTGAAAACTAATCGCAAAATCGGGACATTTCTCAAGAGTTTGTGTTTTAAAATCGATGCCGTTTTGTTAACAAGTAACATTTTTTAAACCCACAAATAATTGTATTTTTACGGCCACTAAAAACCAGATCATTTAATGGGTAAAATCATTGCAATAGCCAATCAAAAAGGAGGTGTTGGTAAAACAACAACATCTGTAAATCTAGCCGCTTCCTTGGGCGCTTTAGAGAAAAAAGTATTATTGATAGATGCAGATCCACAAGCCAATGCATCATCGGGCTTGGGTATTGATGTGGAAGGTGTAGAAGTTGGTTCCTATCAACTTATTGAACATTCCGCCAAGGCAGAAGATTGCATCATATCTACAAGTGCACCACACGTTGACATCATTCCGGCACACATCGATTTGGTGGCCATTGAAATTGAATTGGTTGACAAGGAGGAACGTGAATACATGCTCAAAAAAGCAATTCACCACCTGAAAGATCATTATGATTATATCTTAATTGATTGCGCACCTTCTTTAGGACTCTTGACTTTGAACGCACTTACTGCTTCCGACTCGGTCATTATTCCTATCCAATGTGAGTATTTTGCGTTGGAAGGCTTGGGCAAACTTTTGAATACCATTAAAAGTGTGCAACGTATCCATAATCAGGATTTAGATATTGAAGGCATGTTATTGACTATGTATGATGCACGCTTACGCCTATCAAACCAAGTTGTTGAAGAAGTACAGAAACATTTTAGCGATATGGTTTTTGATACCATTATTCAGCGAAACGTGCGTTTAGGAGAGGCACCTAGTTATGGAGAAAGCATCATCAATTATGATGTGAGCAGCAAAGGCGCTGCCAATTATTTAAGTTTAGCGAAGGAAATTATTAAAAAGAACGATTAATGGCGAAGGCAACACAGAAACAAGCTTTAGGAAGAGGACTATCCGCACTTTTAAAAGATCCATCAAACGATATCAAATCAGTACAGGATAAAAATGCCGATAAAGTCATCGGTAATATTGTGGAGTTGGAATTGGAAGCTATTGAAATCAACCCATTCCAACCGCGAACCAATTTTAATGAGGAAACACTTAAAGAATTAGCATCATCAATTAAAGAACTAGGTGTTATCCAACCTATTACCGTCAGAAAGCTTGATTTTAATAAGTACCAATTGGTTTCTGGAGAGCGTCGTTTTAGAGCTTCTAAACTTATTGGATTGTCAACCATCCCTGCGTATATCAGAATTGCAAATGACCAGGAATCTTTGGAAATGGCTTTGGTTGAAAACATTCAACGTCAAGATTTAGACCCTATTGAAATTGCATTGTCTTACCAGCGGTTGATTGATGAAATTCAGTTGACACAAGAACAAATGAGTGATCGTGTAGGTAAAAAGCGATCTACAATTGCAAATTACCTTCGTCTTTTAAAATTGGATCCTATCATCCAAACAGGGATGCGAGACGGTTTTATTTCTATGGGTCATGGACGTGCCATTATTAATATTGAAGACCAATCGAACCAACTTGATATTTACGAAAAAATACTTACCAATAAATTATCCGTTAGGGATACGGAAGCATTAGTCAAAAACTACCATAATAAAAGTGACCACAAAGTTGACAAAAAATCGGAGCTCCCAAGCTATGTCAAAAACAGCGTAAAAGAATTTTCTGAATACTTTGGACATAAAATTAGCGTTAAAGTGAGCAAGAACGGAAAAGGTTCCATAAGCATTCCTTTCCATTCTGAAGAAGATTTTAACCGTATCAAAAAATTGGTTCAAAGTGCTAAATAGTCGTCTTTATACATCTCTTTTTATTTTATTATTTGCCTCTTTCTTCGGATTTTCGCAAATCCCTACAGATAGTATTTCTAACGACATTCCAGAAGAAATTTCCAACGACGTTAGTTTGGATAGCATCGTTAGAAAACCAATGAATATTTTAGCCCCCTCAAAAGCTGCTTTCTACTCGGCCGTTCTTCCAGGACTGGGACAAGCTTACAATAAAAAATATTGGAAAATTCCCATTGTTTATGTTGCACTCGGAACGGGTATTTATTTTTATTTAGACAATGACAAAACCTATGATCGCTATCGGGACGCCTATAAAAGCAGGTTGGCTGGATTTACCAATGATGAGTTTTATGGTGACGGCGCAGCACCTAGAGTTTCAACTGACGGACTGATTCGTGCACAAAACACATTGAGGCGCAATAAAGAGCTATCGTTGTTAATTACCATCGGAATCTATGCCCTCCAAATTATTGATGCCAATGTTGACGCACACTTACTACAGTATAATTTAGATGAAAATTTGGCCTTAAAACCTCATTTTCAATATAATGAACAGGAACAATCCACCAATTTGGGGATGACCTTGAATTTTAAATTTTAATTATGAAACGAGGATGCTAAAGATTTTAATATCCCTGAAAATGATTAACCTGCCTGCCGGACAGGGAGGTAGCGCACAGTACGGCTTTGCTGAACCTAGTCGAAGTAGATCCGTTATAAAGAAATAAATATAAACACATGAAAATTGGTCTTTTAGGCTATGGCAAAATGGGAAAAGCCATTGAGCAGATAGCCCTCAATCGCAAACATGATATCACCCTAAAAGTGGATAAGGATACTGAAACCTACGTTCTTGAGAATGTTGACGTTGCCATCGACTTTAGTACTACTGATGCCGCGGTAGCTAACATTACAAATTGTTTTAAACACAATATTCCAGTGATTTCAGGAACTACGGGTTGGCTGGAGCATTACAGCGACGTTGTGGCCTTATGTAAAGAAAACAATGGTACCTTTCTTTACGCCTCCAATTTTAGTTTAGGTGTCAATATTTTTTTTGAATTGAACAAAACGCTATCCAAATTAATGGCGAAACTTCCCGAATACAGCATCAGCATGGAAGAAATCCATCATACCCAAAAGTTGGATGCACCAAGTGGCACCGCCATTACGTTAGCAGAGGATATAATTAAAAACTCAAAATATGGCGCATGGACACTTGATGCTTCAAAATCAAAGGACTTGCATATCGAAGCCAAGCGCATTGACAATGTTCCGGGTACACATGAAGTGAGCTATACGTCCAAAGTAGATACAATTGACATTAAACATACCGCACATAGCAGAGAAGGATTTGCGTTGGGTGCCGTTATTGCTGCAGAATGGATTGCAGGAAAAAAGGGTGTTTTCTCAATGAAAGATGTGTTAAACATTGGTTAACTTATTGACCATTTTAGAATTACGATTTATCATTTACAATATATTTGTGACACAGGTTTTAAAATCTAACTATTAAATCCTGAATTTTTACTTTTAATACCAACAATCAGATGACATTTACAGAGTGGTTTATATTCTTTTTCGTGATACAGGTCATACACGGCCTTGGCACATGGAAATTATACATAAAGGCAGGCAGATCAGCATGGGAAGCTTTTGTTCCCGTTTATAATGCAGTAGTTTTAATGAAAATCATCAATCGGCCTTGGTGGTGGACTATTTTATTATTTGTGCCTATTGTCAATCTTATTATGTTCCCGGTGATTTGGGTTGAAACTGCGAGAAGTTTTGGAAAAAACACGACTACAGATACGGTTTTAGCATTGATTACCTTAGGTTTCTATAACTACTATCTGAATTATTTTGCAAATGTTGCGCATATTAAAGACAGAAGTCTGCACCCTAAGTCGGCAGCTGGTGATTGGGTAAGCTCTATTCTATTCGCCATTGTAGCGGCCACCATTGTTCACACTTATTTCATACAACCTTTTACCATTCCTACCTCCTCTTTGGAGAAAACATTGCTGGTAGGCGACTTTTTATTTGTAAGTAAATTTCACTATGGTGCGCGACTTCCAATGACCACAGTAGCAGCGCCTATGGTACATGATACGCTTCCGATATTGAATATCAAATCTTATCTTTCAAAACCTGAGCTGCCTTATATGAGACTTCCAGGATTTCAAAAGATTAAACGAAATGACATTGTGGTATTCAACTGGCCAGTAGATACCATGTTGGATATGCGCCATACCGATAGGTTTTATTATAAACCTATTGACAAGAAAACCAATTATGTTAAACGTAGCGTTGGGATACCTGGCGACACACTATCCATAAGAGATGGCTATGTTTATATCAACGGAAAACAAAATGTCCTCAATGACCGTGCTAGAATCCAATTCTCATACAACGTAACCTTTAAAGGACAGATAACCTCAAATGCTCAGGTCTATGATATCTTAAAGCGTTTTGACATGACCGATGGCTTAGGTTACGATCAGGAAACTGAAACCTGGATTATTCCTGCAGCCACTGAAGAAGCTGTAGCGCGAGCAAAAAACCATCCCAACATTGCAAGTATAGAAATCAGAAAAGACGCCTTGGGCAATCGTGATGCTGGTATTTTCCCTATGAACGCTGCCTATGATTGGAACAATGATTATTTCGGACCTTTATATATCCCTGAAAAAGGAAAAACTATCACTTTAACAGCCGAAAATCTTCCGCTTTACAAACGTGTCATTACGGCTTATGAAGGTCGGGAACTCTCTGTAAATGGCAATCAAATCAGTATTGATGGGCAAGTTACCAATCAATATACTTTTGGTCAGGACTATTATTGGATGATGGGAGACAACCGTCACAATTCGCAAGATTCAAGAGTTTGGGGTTTTGTGCCTTTTGATCATGTTGTGGGAAAACCTGTATTGGTCTGGATGAGCTGGGACGGTATTAAAAATCCGCGCTGGGAACGGTTCTTCACAACGGTTGGCGGCAATGGAAAACTAGTCTCATATTTCATTCCTTTTCTCGTACTCCTAGGTGTTTGGTTTGGATTTAATGCTTGGCGTAAAAAAAGAGCGTCTAAACAGTAGCTTTATACCATGACTATTTTACTTCATCCCACTTATTTTCCGAGCATAGCGCAATGTGTTGCAATGGTTCAGGCAAAAAAAGTGATTTTTGAAGTTTGTGATAATTATCAGAAACAAACCTACAGAAACCGAATGAATCTCTACGGGGCACAAGGCAGATTGCCCCTGACTGTTCCTGTGGTATATTCGCAAAAGAACAGGCAACTTTATGAGGATATTTCTATTTCAAACGACGAGAAATGGCAGGACATACATTGGAAGTCCATTCAATCGGCATATAGCAGTTCACCCTTTTTTGAATTTTACGAACATGATTTGGCGCCGATTTTTAATGAAGAAGCAACTCAATTGATGGATTTTAACTTCAGATGTTTGAATACTGTTTTAGAATGTTTGCAACACGAATTGAAGTTTGAAACGTCCAATGAATTTGAATTAAATCCAATCAACAAAACCGATTATCGATATCTAGTTGATCATCGAAAAGAAATTGAACAGCCGCTCAATCCTTATGTTCAGGTGTTTGATGACAAACACGGGTTTATTCCAAATCTAAGCATTCTGGATTTAATTTTCAACGAAGGCCCCAATGCCTTACTCTATCTTGAAAAACAAACCTTACCGGTATAATGTTACAATCCTTTATACATTATGGAATTCATTTTGGTGTGCCCTTACTTGTGTCCTATTTCTTTTTTAGAGCTAACTGGAAAATCACTTTTTTAATCATGATTGCAACCATGCTCATTGATTTAGATCATTTATTGGCAACACCGCTATTTGATCCTGGACGCTGCAGCATCAACTTCCATCCACTTCACACTTATTATGCCATGGTGGTCTATGTGGGATTCCTATTCTTTAAAAAAACACGAATTCTAGGGATTGGATTGGTGATTCATATGATTGCAGATGCAACGGATTGCTGGATGATGTCGTTTTGAGGTTCAGGATTCTTTAAGGGTAATAAAGATATATGAGCGGCGGCGCTATTTTTTTCTAAATTTTTTGCTATAATCTGCGATATCTGCGGGAGAAATTCAATCTTATAGATGAGAATAGAAGACTGAAAACTGCCAACTACCTCACCTTCACCCTACTCATAATGGGGTAGTGATCTGAAAACTTCACATCAAAGGTTTTAAAACTGTTGATTTCAAAATTGTCATCTACCATTATAAAATCGATTCTAACTGGGAAAAATTTAAAATCAAAAGAACGTCCAAAACCGTTTCCTGCTTCAACAAAAGCATCTCTTAAATCGGTTCCTTTTATAGTTTTATATACAAACGAATAAGCGGTATTATTAAAATCACCACAAACAATCGTTTTATAAGTACATTTTGCCTTATGTTCCAAAAACAAATCTGCCTGAGACTGTTGCAATGTGAAGGTATTGCCCACACGTTTAAATAAATTTTCAGCAGCTTCACTTTTTAAAGGATCTTTACTCGCATCAATTTTAAATGATTGCAAATGCACATTGTAAACTCTGATCGTATCCTTTCCCTTAACCACATCAGCAAAAATAGCGTTGTTGAAGGTATTTGGAAAGTCAATAGAGCCTTGATTAATTATTGGGAATTTGGAGAAGATCGCCTGTCCATTTTTAATTTTATCACCCCTAACTTCCTCAAACTTATAATATTTTTTTAGGGCCAGTCCGTCATCAGGTCTATAATCCTGCATACTGATAATGTCAGGATCTTGCTCTTTGATCAATAAACTTATTTCTTGGGCTGCGTCTATTTCAGGGATCCACTTAAAAACATTGAAAAGACGCACGTTGTAGTTCATAACGGCAATATTCTCTGCATCATTAACTTGCTTTGAAGCAGACACCTTGTACAATGAGGCCACATATTGAAAACCTATCAGTAGAATAATTATGCTTAATAGCAACTGTTTCTTGACTTTTAAAAGCCAATAGATGACGAAAAGTATATTGAGGATGATCAAAAAAGGAACCGTTAGGCTCAAAATAGATAAAAAAGCAAAGCGCTTAGGCTCCAGATAAGGCAAGATGTAGGCTAGCAAAAGTGTGGTTGCTGCAATGGAATTAAAGAAAAACACAAACTTATCAAGGAGATTGAGCTTTTTCATGATCCTAATCTTTAGCTTTAAACAAAAAAGCTTTTTCTTCTTCCGTCAGGCTTTCATAACCACTTTTACTAATTTTATCCAAAATAAGGTCGATTTGCTTTTGTTTACTAAACTCTTTAAACTCGGTTTTAGTATGGCCAGCTACTGAATTGGATTTACGTTTATGAACCGTCTTTAATGGCGATTTTTTGGAAGGCTTAAAATAATTACTAATGCTATCCATAAACTTCTCAAACCCCTTGCCTATGTCCTTGCCCTTAACCAATTGTTTGGCATAATAATACCCTAAAGCAACACCACCCAAATGAGCAATATGTCCGCCTTGGTTAGATCCGAAAAGACCAATGGCATCAAAAGCCACCAAGGCAACTCCAAGATGCCATAATTTCACATTAAATACAATGACCTTTACCTGGGTGTTGGGCATATAAGCACATAAGAAAATTAGCAGTGCTCTTACGCCTGCGGACGCACCAACCAAGGCGCCTGCGGGTTTTAAAAAATTCTGTGGCAATACATTATAGGCAGAAATATAAAAAAGTCCGCCAACAATAATTCCCAAGAAATAGATGTTCAGCGCTAGTTTTGGACTAAATAAGTTGAGCATCATTTGGGCTGCAAAATAAAGCACCATCATATTGAACAGCAAATGAAACAAGCCGTAGTGCGTGAATCCGTAAGTGATAATACTCCAAGGTTTAAAAATAAATTCACCCAAATCTTTAGGCAATTCCAACCAGTATAAACTACCCCCAGATTTTACGACAAGGGAAAGCAGCAAGCCAATCAAAAAAATAACCACATTGACGGCAATTATCTTTTCAAGCACATTGAGGTTTCTCAACTTTTCTTGAAGATCTTGATTTAATGAGGTCATCTGTCCCAACGGTTTTTATTGAATTGTGTTTTTTTCCAATACCACATCATCAAAAATCCAGTCAATGCGCCACCAAGATGGGCAGCGTAAGCCGTGTTGCTCGGACTGAAAAATGATTGTCCGGTTACTGCTGAAATTAAATCCAATGCGATGATTCCTGGAATAAAGTATTTAGCCTTTATAGGAACTGGTAAAAATATGAGCATTAATTTCGATTCAGGAAATAACATTCCAAAAGCTACTAAAACGCCCATAATCGCCCCAGAAGCTCCAAGCATTGAAGAATTGAAAATATAAAACATACTTTGAAGCTGATCTTGCTGCACCGCATTAACGCCTTGCATGACGCGACCAGTAGTCATCGTTTCATGAATTTGCGAAGGACTGAAGCCGGCTGTAAGAATATCCGATTCTAGCGGTAAATATTGTAAATAATAAGTACCCAACATAACTAAAGCAGCGCCTAAACCTGCTGAGATATAAAAGAAAATAAATTTTCTAGCGCCAAAAACCTGTTCTACAGCCGTACCAAACATCCACAGCGCAAACATATTAAACGCAATATGCATAAAGTTTCCATGCATGAACATATGGGTAAATATTTGCCATAGCTCAAACGCTTGGTTCTTAGGGAAATGTAATGCAAGCCATTCGTCTAATAGACCGTCTCGCATGCTCATTTTGGCAACAAACAGCAATACATTGATGATGAGCAAATGTTTAACGGTATCTGTAATTCCTCTCATTCTTTTTTGATCTTTTCTTTAATTAAAATTACATAAATTTTCTATCAACCTCATCACTTGACATGGTAATAAATGTCGCTCTATTTGTGGGAGATACTGAAGGCTCTTTACAAGCAAAAAGACTGTTTACCAAATGTTCTTGTTCTAGATTTGATAAGGATTGCCCCGCTTTTATAGCCAAGCTCTTGGCCATAGATTTTGCCAACAGATCGGTTGCACTAAAATGGCTGTCAGGCACTTCCTGCTCCACGTCGCTAATAAGTTGCTCCAAAATCATAGAAACTTCACTATCTGGCACATTAATGGGAAGTCCAGTAATTTCAACTTGCTCTTCATCAATGGTTGAAAACACAAAACCTGTTGCTTCCAAATCGTCTTTCAATTGTTTCAAAATCGTAAGTTCGGCGCCAGTAAAGTGCAATTGCAAAGGAAATAACAATTGCTGGCTAACAGCCTCCTTAACGGTCATACTTCGTAATAATCCCTCGTATAAAACCCGTTGGTGAGCGCGATGCTGATCAATCATCAGCATGCCAGATTTAACAGTGCTAATAATGTACTTATTTTGAAACTGATAAGTACTCTGCGTTTTTTCTATTTGCGCATTATCTTCAAAAAGAGAAGTTTTCTCAGGATCACTCTCAAATTCAACATGACTAAAATCCTGTTGGTCACGAGTTCCTTTTGATTCCAATCCAACATATAAACTGTCCCAATTATTAGCCGTTTGTTTTCTAAACGCTGTTACCTGCTTCCCTGATGGGCGTTCTTCCCGAAACGGATTATAATTTCGATCCACCTCAACGGTGGGTGTTGCAGCGCCTTTATCCTTATAGTTGTACGGCGTATCAAGATTGGTATCATAATCAAAATCCAATACCGGTGCAATATTGAATTGTCCTAAACTATGCTTTACCGAAGACCTCAAAATAGCATAAAGCGTATGTTCATCATCAAACTTTATTTCAGTTTTTGTAGGATGAATATTGATATCTATTGATTTTGGATCGACCGTTAAGTTTAAAAAATAAATGGGATGGTTGCTGTCTTTGATCAAACCTTCAAAAGCTGCATTGACGGCATGATTGAGATAGGGACTTTTTATAAAGCGATTATTGACGAAAAAAAACTGTTCTGATCTTGATTTCTTTGCAAATTGCGGTTTCCCGACAAAGCCAGAAATTGTTAAAACCTCAGTTGTCTCTTCAACTGGAACCAGTTTTTCATTGGTTTTTGATCCGAAAATATTAACTACACGTTGGCGGTAATTGCTCTCGTACAAATTGAAAATCTCGCTGCCATTATGATACATGGCAAAAGCAACTTTAGGATGCGCCAAAGCAATACGATGAAACTCATCAATTATATGACGCAATTCGACCGTATTCGATTTTAAAAAATTACGACGGGCAGGAATATTGAAAAACAAATGTTTTACGGCAATAGAAGTACCTGTTGGGGTGACGGTTACTTCTTGGGTTTTAATTTCACTGCCTTCAATAGCTATCAGCGTTCCAAGCTCCTCATTGGCCTCTTTAGATTTCAATTCTACATGGGCTATCGCAGCAATACTTGCCAAAGCCTCACCTCTAAAGCCTTTGGTATTCAAACTGAACAAATCATCGGCAGAGCGGATTTTTGAAGTGGCGTGGCGCTCAAAACTCAACCGCGCATCGGTAGCACTCATTCCTTTCCCATTATCAATAACTTGAACAAGGGTCTTGCCCGCATCTTTTATAATCAACTTGATTGAGGTAGCATCAGCATCAATGGCATTTTCCGTCAATTCCTTGACCACAGAAGCAGGACGTTGCACGACCTCTCCTGCCGCAATTTGGTTCGCAACATGATCTGGTAAAAGTTGAATGATATCTGACATTAGCCTTTTGAAAAGAATATTGACAAATCGAAGCCTATGATCAACAGAAAAATAAACACTAAAATTCCGATAATAATCAACGTTCGTTTGTTTACAGCTGCATCTGGACTGTTCTTATAATCGTCCCAAGCATTTTCGAATTTACCTTTTAAACCAACTTTTCCAACCGTTTTTCTGTGCTTATCAAATTTATGCTTGATTTCATAAGGATTTTCCTCCCCTTTATAATAACGAGGCGAATAGCTAAATTTTTTGTTTTGACGTGTTTTAAAGATGCCCATAATTTCTAAATTTCGTAGTTACTTAAAACATACCAAATAACAATTACCATACCCAAAATAATCAATAGGATAGGTAATGTCCGCAATGTTCTCTTTCGAGGTGCTTTTTGACGCCATTTAGGATCAAAGTCATTCGAGCTATCTTTCTGATGCTCTTTGAGGTGTCTTGGCGTGTAACTGAAACGTTTAGGTTGACGCTGTTTAAATAAATTCACTGTTGAACGTTTGCCTTTGTGAACTTCAAATGTACTCAAAATACGAGGAAAAACGATGGTTTAACTGCTAAAAATTGTTAACAAAAGACGTGGGGAAATGGGAGCGGAACGCCTGAAGCGAGGATGACGGATGACAGATGATGACGCCTAAGATAAATGTAAAAAAACTGATGGCGCCTATAGTTGGAGATTTTCATAGAACGAAAAACATCCAAAAACTTACGACTAAACGATATTTTTATTAGCCCACAAACTGAAGACAGAAAACTACCAATTGAAGACTATCAATCAATTAAGCCTGACGCAAAACTGCCATCTTAATAGCAGCTACAGCAGCTTCAACACCTTTATTTCCGTGTTTGCCACCGGATCTATCAATAGATTGTTGCATTACATTATCAGTCAATACACAGAAAATAACAGGCGTATCATTGACGACATTTAAATCTTTAATTCCTTGGGAAACCGCTTCGCAAACGAAATCAAAATGTTTAGTTTCACCTTGAATCACACAACCAATAGCAATAACGGCATCCACTTGATGATCTTGCATTTTTTTGCTGCCATAGATCAATTCGTAGCTACCTGGCACATGCCAGCTAATAATATTATCCGGCAATGCACCGTGTTCAATCAAGGTGTCAAGAGCGCCTTTGTAAAGGTTGTCTGTAATATTGCTGTTCCATTCTGAAACGACAATCCCAAATCGAAAGTCTTTCGCATTTGGGATTGTGTGCTTATCATATTCTGATAAATTCTGATTTTTTGTCGCCATTTTTCCTTATAAACTTGCTTGCGCTTTTCCAATGAACACATCAATATTTGAAGCTTCACTAGAACTTGGATAGGTTTCTTTTATAGTATTAAAATGGTCAAGAGCTGTTTTAGTTTTACCTAAATTTAAAGCAACATTGCCCGCTTTGAATAAATACATTGGTGTTGTATAATCATTTTCATTCATACTCGCAGCTTTTTCATAATAGCTCAAAGCATCTTCCGGTTGATTCAACTGCACAAAAGCATCCCCTATTCTTCCTTTAGAAATGGGACCCAAAATTTCATCCTTACTTGAAAAATCACCCAAATACTTAACAGTATTTTGGTAATCATTCAAATTATAATAGGCCATTCCAGCATAATAATTGGCCAAATTAGCCGCTGGTGTACCACTATATTCTTCAATAATGTCTAACATTCCGTACTTACCTTCACCTCCATTAAGAGACAAAGTATATAAAGAATCTTTAGCCGTCGCTCCATTAAGCGCTTGTTCAAAATATTGCTGTGCCTTAAACATCTCATTCATCGCTTCACTAGCTTTGGGCTCTGCAACAAACTTATTGTATCCCAAATATCCTAAAACTACAACTGCAACAACCGCAATAGCACCAATAATAACATTTTGGTTTTTTACTGCCCATTCTTCAGTTTTAGAAGCCGACTCATCTAAGGTATTAAATACTTCAGCCGTTGTGGAGTTTTCTTCTAAAACCTCTTCCTGCTCAGCTTTCGTTTTTGGTTTGTATCCTCTTTTTTTATAAGTTGCCATATCGTCATAATTTATGCGCCGCAAAATTATAATTTTTATTGGTATTTAAAAGGTAATAGTTGTTATTTTTCAATAATTTGCACTTCCTTTCGCATTGTAGTAATACAATCATATTTAAAAGCGGATTTTTTACATGATTTTAAACACCCTTTCCTTATTAAATTATAAGAATTTTGAAAGTCAAGACTTTATATTTGATCAAAAGATCAATTGTTTTGTAGGCGCCAATGGCATCGGAAAAACCAATGTCCTGGATGCTATTTATCATCTTTCTTTTGGTAAAAGCTATTTCAATCCTATAGCCTCCCAGAACATTAGACATGGTGAGGAGTTTTTTGTAGTGGAAGGTGTTTTTGAAAAAGAGCAGCGTGAAGAAAAGATTGTGGTTTCGTTGAAAAAATCGCAAAAAAAGATGATCAAGCGAAACTCTAAAGCTTACGAGAAATTTAGTGACCATATTGGTTTTATTCCCTTGGTTATTATTTCTCCGGCGGATAGGGATTTGATTATTGAAGGCAGTGACACCAGACGAAAATTTATTGACAGTGTCATCTCGCAAAGCGATAAAAACTATCTCAATCTACTTATTAATTACAACAAAGTATTGCAGCAGCGCAATGCTTTATTAAAATATTTTGCACTGAACAATACGTTTAACGCACAAACTCTGGAAGTTTACAACGCACAATTGCACACCTATGGATCGGAAATTTTCACCATTAGAAAAGCATTTTTAGAAACTTTTGTTCCAATTTTCAAAACGCGTTATAATGCGATAAGCAATAACCAGGAACCTGTTAATTTAAGTTATAAGAGTGATTTATTTGATGACGACCTGAATTCGCTTTTAAAAAATAATATCAATAAAGACAAGGCGCTACAATATACCTCTGTGGGAATTCACAAAGACGATTTGAATTTTGAAATAGACGAGTTTCCCATTAAAAAATTTGGAAGTCAAGGCCAACAGAAATCATTTTTGATTGCCTTAAAATTGGCACAATTTGATTTTATAAAACAGCGAAGTGGCGTCTCGCCTATTTTGCTTTTGGACGACATTTTCGATAAATTAGATGAACATCGTGTGGCGCAAATTATTGAATTGGTCAACAATGAAAATTTTGGACAACTTTTTATCAGTGACACTCATGCTGATCGTACCGAAAACATTATTAAACAGGTACATCAATCCTATAAGATATTTAAGCTGTAATGAAATCAAAAATTTGAACATTTAAAATTCCCTGTCTACCGACAGACACGCAAATTCCAATTGCATCCGGTAATTTTAGAATTTGGTACATTAATTTTGTAATTTAAATAATCGACATCTCTATGAAAAAATATACAATCTTAGTTTTGACCTTACTACTTTTTAGTTGTTCCAACGACCCCAATTTATTTATCCCACATTTAAATGGCTACTGGGAAATTGATGAAGTCACCCTTCCTGATGTCACTAAACGCGATTACAATTATAACGATACTGTTGATTATTTCAGTATTACGGATAGCTTGACGGGCTTCAGAAAAAAGATGAAACCAAGATTTGACGGTACATATACCACATCTAAGGATGTTGAAAGTCTAATATTAAAAATTGAAAACGATAGTCTCCATATTTATTACGACACCCCTTTTGCTAATTGGAAAGAAACGGTTTTAAATGCGACTGAAGACCAACTTTTAATTATTAATGACCAAAAGATAAAGTATCTTTATAAGCGTTTTGAACCCATCGTTGTGGAAAAATAATTCTTTATTGTCTCAACGCAATTCAAATTCAAAAATAACGCACTCTTTTTCTCCAATTTAGCAAGCGAATAACGATTACAACAAAATGGCCAAACGCAACAAAGACAATCTTTCTATTAGTGACCTCTTAAAAGAATTTGTGGATAACAACAGACTCCAACCAGGTTTGGACAAAGTAAATGTGAGGGATGCTTGGGCTCAAATGATGGGTAACGGCGTGAATAATTATACCACCGCCATTCAATTGGAACGTGATACCCTTTATGTACAGTTAAGTTCGAGCGTATTAAGAGAAGAACTCAGTTACGGCAAGGAGAAAATTATAACAATGCTGAATGAATCTCTTGGTAAGGAGGTTATTAAAAAATTAGTGCTTCGTTAAAAAAACTATATCGCACATTTTATAAAAACCAGTGCTTTCTCTTCATTATAATTATCTTTCTGCATTATTTCTTATTTTCAAGTTCTTAACACAGTTGTTTCTATGAAATATTTCAAGCTCCTATTAACTCTTTTGCTGACATTAGTCGTATTTTTTGGGCTCAACAGTAAATTTGGCAGCATTCCACCAATCGGCAAGTTTTTAAGTCCCAATCAAGGATTTTGGCAAAATGAAAACGATGAGAACCTCAGCACGACGATGCAAATTAATGGTCTAAAAAATAAGGTGAGCGTACATTATGACAATGCTTTAATCCCTCATGTATTCGCCAAAAACAACACCGATCTTTATCGCGCACAAGGCTATTTAACGGCCAAACATCGTTTGTGGCAATTGGAGTTTCAAACCTTTGCAGCTGGTGGCCGTTTATCAGAAATTCTCGGAGAGCAAGCCTTGGATTATGACCGTCAGGAACGTCGACGCGGGATGTTATTTGGTGCAGAAAATGCCCTCCTAAAAATGCAAGAGGACCCAGAAACCTTAAGCTATATTGAAGCCTACCGAGACGGTGTGAATAGCTATATCCATCAATTGCAGCCCAAAGAGTATCCAGTAGAATATAAATTATTGGATTACGCACCTGAAGCATGGACCACAAAAAAAACAGCCCTTTTGCTGATGTATATGACTAAAATGCTTGCAGGAAGAGAATCAGATATGGAACGCACCAATGCCCTGGCTAAGTATGGAAAAGACCGCTTTGACTTGTTATACCCAGATTTTTTTGATGTCAATGACCCTGTAATTTCCAAGGAAACCGACTGGAGTTTCATAGATATAACCATGCCTGAAGCTCCTGAGCAGAAAATTCCTATAGATTCCTTTTCCATTTCAGAGACCATAAACAAACCCCATCCTCAAAATGGAAGTAACAACTGGGCCGTTTCAGGTGAAAAATCATATTCTGGTCATCCTATTTTGGCCAATGACCCGCATTTGAGCTTAAATCTTCCTTCCATTTGGTTTGTCATGCAATTGGCAACTCCGGAACACAATAGTTATGGCGCAACACTTCCTGGCGCCTTAGGCATCATTTCTGGCTATAACAATCATATCTCTTGGGGTGAAACCAATGCCACCCGCGATGTTATTGATTGGTATAAAATTGAGTTTAAGGACAATTCAAGAAAAGAATACAAACATGATGGCCAATGGAAAAAAACCACACAGCGCATTGAGGAGATCAAGATCAGGAATGGGGCAACGCTGTATGACACCATCATTTACACACACCATGGCCCCGTAACTTATGATCATAATTTTAAAGGCAATAATGCGAAAGCTGGCTTCGCCATGCAGTGGGTTGGACATATTGGCGGTAATAACCAGCGGACGTTTTTAAAGTTTAACGAAGGAAAAAATTATGAGGATTATTTAGATGCTCTGAAAAGTTATACAGCACCAGCCCAAAACTTCGTATTTGCTTCTACTGAAGGTGATATTGCCCTATGGATTCAAGGTCAATTTCCAAACAAATGGAAAGGACAGGGCAAGTTTTTATTGGATGGCAGCAATCCCAAACACGATTGGCAAAGTTTTATTCCACAAGAATTTAACGCCCATAGCAAAAACCCTGAGCGCGGGTTTGTAAGTTCCGCAAATCAGCATCCTGTTGATACCTCCTACCCGTTTTATGTTTTTAATGATGGTTATGAAACCTATAGGAACCGCGTGATCAACGATTTTTTTAGAGCGAAGGACAAATTTGACATTCAGGATTTCAAGAACCTGCAGAACAACAACTATAATTTAAAAGCGTCGGAATTGCTTCCTTATATATTCGCAAATATGGATACTTCCTCATTATCCAACGAAGAAAAAGAGATCCTCAAAACTATTAAGATGTGGGATTTCTATAGCGAAATCGATCAAATTGCACCAAGCATTTGGGAAAGTTGGTGGACAAAACTATATACCATAGTTTGGGATGAGTATGACGCCGAAAGTGTGGCCATGGAAAAACCATTTGTCTATCAGACCATTTATATGTTCAAAAACAACCCAAAAGATGAACTCATGGATATTATAGACACGCCTAAAAAAGAAACCGCCAAGGATTTGTTCTTGATGACCTTTAAAGAAACGGCGAAAGAATTGACAGAATGGAAGGCAAAACATGGCGATTATAATTGGAGCGCATACAAAGCCACTTTTATTGGCCATTTACTCCAAGCCTTGCCTGCATTTTCAAGATTTGACGTGCCCATCGGTGGCGATTACAATACTGTTAATGCCGCATCAAAAAACCACGGACCATCATGGCGGATGGTTGTAGAAATGACAACCCCGCCAACCGGCTATGGTATATATCCAGGTGGACAATCAGGGAATCCAGGCAGCAAATATTATGACAATTTTATTGATGATTGGGCTGCAGGAAAATATATGAATTTACTATTTATGCAAGATCAACAGGATAAAAAAGAGATTATAGCAAGCCAAACTTTAACGCCATAACAATGAAAAAGAATCTCATCAATTTTATAACCACCCTAGTGCTCGCCATTATCCTATCACAGCTTTTACCTTGGTGGCATGTTATGGTAGCTGGGTTTTTGTCGGCCTTATTTTTTAGTTTAAATCGTACTGCTGTATTTTTTATTCCATTTATAGCTGTTTTTTTATTTTGGATAAGTTATTCATTCGTGCTGAGCAATACCAACGATTTTATTCTTGCGAAAAAAATAGCAATATTATTGCCCTTGGGAGGCAGTTCAATTTTGTTATTGATTGTCACGGGATTCATTGGAGGCATTGCCGCTGGGGTTGGTGCGTTATTAGGAAAACAGTGCAGTGTACTGGTTAAGCATTAGTGTATTTTTAAGCGTTTGCAAAAACTCCTGGATATGAACAATGTTTTTTAATCCTGCTTCTAACTCCATAGTTAGCAGTTAATAGTCAAAATCTTAATCACTTTTCGAGAGCAAGAAGGCAAAAAGGAGAGTATAAAGGCGATTTTGATACTATAATCGTAAACGAAAAGGCAGTTTACCTAAGAATAATGACTTGTTTATACAGTAAAACTTAAGATTTTAAGCAATTGATTAAAGGTCATTTACAAAATTAGCTTACCAAATTGAGTGAAATTATAATTGTGGAAAAATCGGTCATATTGATTTCACAAAACACTAAACACATGAGGTTTAGATGTTTTTCAGGACTAGATTTCACTAAATGAATACGTCAATTACATCATTCAAAAAAAAATATGCCCTAAAACGTATTTTGTATTCATTTTGGCGCTATCTTTGAATAATTATATAATTAATTTAATATTTTATTACAATGAGTAAAGGAACAGTAAAATTTTTCAACGATGCTAAAGGCTTCGGTTTTATCGTAGAAGAAGGAAACAACAAAGAACATTTTGTTCACATTTCAGGATTAATCGACGAAATTCGTGAAGGCGATGAAGTTGAATTCGATCTTACAGAAGGAAAAAAAGGATTAAACGCAGTTAACGTAAAAGTTATCTAATATATAAGCTTTTTTAAATGATAAAGCCCTGCAACACCTGTTGTGGGGCTTTTTGTTCTTAAGTAGTTCCTAAAAAAAAGGCTTGGAACACATTTTGTTCCAAGCCTTTTATACTAAAATAGGTTTAAAACCTTTAAAACATCTCTCTTCCAGCAAAATGAAAGGCGCTTTCAATGGCAGCATTCTCATCACTGTCACTTCCGTGAACTGCATTTTCACCAATAGAAGCCGCGTATAATTTACGAATAGTACCTTCAGCAGCATCCGCAGGATTTGTAGCACCTATAAGGGTTCTGAAATCTTCAACCGCATTTTCCTTTTCTAAAACCGCAGCCACAATTGGTCCACGGGTCATATATTCTACCAACTCGCCATAAAAAGGTCTTTCGCTGTGTACAGCATAAAACTCCTTTGCATCTGCAGTAGTCATATGCGTTAATTTTAATGCTACGATTCTAAAGCCGGAAGCACTGATTTTTTCTAAGATTGCACCAATGTGTCCTTTTTCGACTGCATCTGGCTTAAGCATTGTAAACGTTCTATTCGTTGCCATATTTGTAATTTAATTAATTCTGATTTTTATTGTTTTATCTTTTTGGACTCTCAAATCTACACTCTAATTGTGATCCTTTTTTCCTAAAGCCCTTCTAAATTTCGTGCAAAAGTACGGCATTTATCACTAAAAACCATAACATGAATCTTAAAAAATTGTATCTTCGCCAGCTATGACTGAACAAGATATTCAAGAAATTAAGGCGCTATTAATCGCGCCAAAAAACGTCGTCATCATTCCCCACAAAAATCCTGATGGCGATGCTATGGGTTCTACCTTAGGACTTTGCCACTATCTTATAAAGAACCACCATAAGGCCACCGTAATCGCGCCAAATGACTATCCTGATTTTTTGAAATGGTTGCCAGGTAATGACAAGGTCATTATTTATGAATCGGACATGAGCAATGCTGAAAGTCTTATAGAACAGAGTCATATTATTTTTACTTTAGATTTTAATGCGTTCCACCGTGCGGGTGATATGGCAACTTCTTTAGCCAATTCAAAAGCGCTCAAAATCATGATTGACCATCATCAGCAACCGGATGCCTATGCTAAATACATGTTTAGTGATGTATTTATGAGCTCTACCTGTGAAATGGTCTATCATTTTATAGACATGTTAGGAGATACTGAAAATATTGATGGGGATATGGCCACATGTCTCTATGCTGGAATTTTAACAGATACAGGCTCTTTTCGCTTTCCATCATCTACAAGCAAAACGCATTTAGTAGCCGCTGAATTGATTAATAAAGGGGCAGATCATTCCGAAATTTACAATGCGATATACGATACTAATAGTTACGAACGTTTGCAATTACTAGGCGTCGCACTTAAAAATCTCAGAATTCTTCCAGAATATAAAACAGCCTATATTACGCTCACCCAAGAGGAACTAAATGCCGCCAACTTTAGAAAAGGAGATACCGAAGGTTTCGTGAATTACGGACTTTCTATCAAAAACATTATTTTTGCAGCCATCTTCATTGAGCACAAGCAAGAGGGTATTATTAAGATTTCTTTACGCAGTAAAGGCGCGTTTTCCGTCAACGAATTCTCACGAGAAAACTTTGGCGGTGGTGGGCATACCAACGCAGCAGGTGGTAAAAGCGACCTCAATTTAATTGATACAGTTGAAAAATTTATTAGTATATTGCCACGCTATAAAAACACCCTAAATTCATGACAAGAGCCACTCTTATCATCCTACTCCTAACTATTGGCCTCAGCAGCTGCAAATCTCCTGAAGCGAGAAGACCAATTTCCCAAAAATCGGGTTCCTTCATAAAAATATCAGCAGAACGCAATAAAAAACTGAATACCGAGGAGTCCAATCAGATAAAAAACATCATTAAAAAAGACACCTCAAAAACCTATATCGCTTCAGAAAGTGGTTTTTGGTACTATTATAACATTAAAGTAGAAAAGGATACCATTAAACCTTCTTTTGGAGATATTGTCAACTTTGATTACGATGTGAAAGACTTTAATGGCAATGATATTTATTCAGATGACGACATCCATCCACGCGATTATGCCATGGATCAAGAAGAAATATTTACAGGGCTCCGGGAAGGTCTAAAACTTATGAAACCAGGTGAAACGGTCACCTTTTTATTTCCATCCCAAAAAGCTTATGGTTACTATGGTGACAAAAATAAAATTGGCACCAATACGCCAGTCATCTGTAAAGTGACCGTAAATTCAATAATTCAAAACCAAAACGATTAAAACTATGCGATTGATTAAAAAGGCTTTTGGCCTCTTATTATTAATGTCACTTATTACGGCTACGGCCTGTAAAGACAAATACCCAGACTTAGAGGATGGGTTGTACACAGAAATCATCACTAATAAAGGAACTATGGTTATCCGCTTGGAATACCAAAAAGCACCTATAACAGTGGCAAATTTCATATCACTTGCTGAAGGCACAAACACGCTTGTGGACAGTGCATATATTGGTAAAAAATATTACAACGGATTGATATTTCACAGAATTATTGATGAGTTCATGATTCAAGGTGGTGATCCTACAGGAACAGGAAGCGGTAGCCCTGGATATAAATTTAACAATGAAATTTCTGAAGATCTGTTACATGATAAAGTAGGGACTCTATCTATGGCCAATTCTGGTCCAAATACCAATGGTAGCCAGTTTTTCATTACTGAAGGACCTACACCTAACCTAGATGGTGGGTATAACGTTTTTGGTTATTTGGTGATGGGAGAAGATGTGCTGCACACTTTAGCAGGTGTCGAAACCACAAAGCCTGGTGACAAACCGGTTGAGGATGTAATCATGCAAGAAGTAAACATCATCAGAAAAGGTAAAGATGCCAAAAATTTTGATGCTCCAAAAATATTCAAGGATCATTTCGCAAAAGCGGAACAGGAAGAAAAAGAGCGTTTGGCAAAAGAGGAAGAAGCACAAAAAATTAGAGCTGAGAAAAGTGCGGCCGCTGCTGCAGATATGAAACCAGCTCTTGAAACCTACGAAGGCAAATCAAAAACATTGGCTTCTGGTTTAAAAATGTATAACATTACTAAAGGTTCTGGGGTCAAACCTAAAACAGGACAAACTGTAAAATTATACTATGAAGGTTATTTTACTGATGGACGTTTATTTGATAGTAATGTAAAAACCGTTGAAGAGCATTATGGCATGTATAATGAGCAAAAGGACCAAAGACAGATGTACAACCCAATGCCAATGCCAATCAGTCCTGATGCACAAATGATTCCTGGTTTTAAAGAGGCGGTCAATCAAATGCAAGTAGGCGACAAATCATTCTTCTATTTACCATTTCACTTGGCGTACGGAGAACGCGGTAACCGTGTGATTCCACCAAGTACAGATTTGATTTTTATTATTGAAATGGTGGGGATTGAAGAATAAAATTTAAAAATTCCATACTAAACATTTAAAAATCCAATCCATTTGGAAAACTAAAAGCAGCTTTGATAATTTTCATAGCTGCTTTTTTTTAACCTCAATTTTATTATATGTCCTAAAACATTCGATCTAGATTTGGTATTTAGTATTTTAAAATTCTATTTTTTAGGAATATTCTTCAAAATCTCCAATACAAATTTCCAGTATTTCTGTGCCGATGATATTTGGGCACGTTCGTCAGGAGAATGGGCGCCTTTAATATTTGGTCCAAAACTGATCATGTCCATTTCTGGATAATTTTGTCCTAAAATACCACATTCCAATCCTGCATGACAGGCCGCTACATGCGCCTCTTTACCATTCATTTCAGTATATAGTTTTGATAACACCTTTAAAATCTTGGAATCCATATTCGGTTTCCATCCAGGGTAATCACCATCAAATTCTACTTCACAGCCTGTAAGCTCAAAAGTTGCACGCAACATATTGGCCAAATCCCATTTTGAAGTTTCTACAGAGGAACGCGTCAAACAAGAAATTTTAATTTCACCTTCCTTAACTACAACTCTTGCAATATTATTTGAGGTTTCAACCAAATCAGGAATGTCAGGACTCATTCTATAAACCCCATTACAAGCGGCATAAAGAGCTCTCGTCAAACCTTCCTGCACACCCAAATCCATGATCATTTTCGGAGTTTCTATTTTGGTGATCTCCACCGTCAAATTAGGCTCTAAAGTTTTATATTCCGTTTTGATATCGTTGATAATTTCTTCGATTTCGGTATTAAAGGCAGCTTCATTCATCGTGTCAACTGCTACAATCGCATTGCTCTCTCTAGGAATGGCATTGCGCAGACTTCCACCATCAATTTCAGAAATTCGGAGTCCGAAGTTTTCAAAACCATCAAAAAGCAAACGGTTCATCAACTTATTGGCATTCCCAAATCCTTTATGGATATCCATCCCTGAATGCCCGCCTTGTAAACCTTTTATGGTGATTTTATAACCCGTTTTAAACTCAGGTGTTTCTTCTTCCTTATAGGTTCTTGTTGCGGTTACATCAATACCTCCTGCACAGCCAACGCCAATTTCATCATCTTCTTCGGTATCGAGGTTCAAAAGAATATCGCCTTGCAACAATCCACCTTCCAAGCCTTTGGCGCCCGTCATTCCGGTTTCCTCATCAATTGTAAACAACGCTTCAATAGCAGGATGCGGAATGTCAGAACTTTCTAAAATGGCCATAATTGTAGCAACCCCCAACCCATTATCGGCGCCAAGCGTTGTGCCTTTTGCTTTAACCCAATCGCCGTCGACGTACATCTCGATGCCCTGGGTATCAAAATCAAAATTGGTAGCGTTATTCTTTTGGTGAACCATATCTAAATGCGATTGCATCACCACCATTTGACGGTCTTCCATTCCCGCCGTTGCCGGTTTTTTAATAATTACGTTGCCTACCTTGTCTTCAATGGTTTCCAAGCCTAGATTCTTTCCGAAATCTTTCATAAAGGCAATCACACGTTCTTCCTTTTTTGAAGGTCGTGGGACGGCATTTAAATCGGCAAATTTATTCCAAAGCACTTTAGGCTCTAATTGTCTTATTTCTGAATTCATATATAGATGTTTATCATTTTTTAATGCTCCTATGCCATCGGCAAATTTTCATTCGAATTTGTGGCCAAATTTTGATTATGCGTATGTCATAAGACATATTTATGTTGTTTTACAAAGGTACGGATTCATGTATGTTATATAAAACTATTTTCTATTTTTGAGGCATGCGCAAACATACCAAACTTATTATTGCCCTTTCTTTGATCTTACAAATTTTGCTCATAAAGCTATTGGCAAATTTTCCTGAATTTGTCGAAAACTATTACAGCAACGGCATTTATAAATGGACCTCCAAAGCCATGCATTTTGCATTTGGTTGGGTTCCGTTCTCAGTAGGCGATGTGCTCTATACCCTAGCAGGTCTCTATATCATCCGATGGCTTTTCAAAAATAGAAAACGCCTGAGACGAGACACCAAAAATTATGTTCTGGATGTTCTCTCGGCGGTTTCCTTGGGATATTTTGCTTTTCACATCCTTTGGGCCTTCAATTACTATAGGTTGCCGTTGCATCAATCATTAGAAATCGAAAACGATTATTCCACCGAAGAACTGGTCGAGTTTACCGAAGCTCTCATCCTAAAAACGAATGTTATTCATGGTATGATAGAAAATAATGACACCACAATGGTGGTCATGCCGTATACCAAACGTGAACTTATTAAATTGGCACCAAAGGGTTATGAACAACTTGCCAGAGAATATCCAAATCTTGCCTATTGGCCGAGTAGTTTAAAACGTTCGATATATAGTTTACCACTGACTTATATGGGATTTAGTGGCTATCTGAATCCGTTTACCAACGAGGCACAAATTGACGGACTCATTCCTTCCTATAAATACCCCACGACCACAAGCCATGAAATAGCACATCAGTTGGGCTATGCTGCCGAAAACGAAGCTAATTTTATCGGCGCCATGGCTGCCATGAAACATGAGAATATCTACTTTAACTACTCCGGGTATTCTTTCGCCTTGAGAAATTGCTTAAATGATGTCTATTTGAGAGATCCTTTAAAGTATGAGAAGCTTATAGTAAAAGTCAATATTGGGGTTTTGAAAAATTATGAGGAAATGCGGTTGTTCTGGCAATCGTACGAAAACATTTCAGAAACCATTTTTAAAAAGACCTATAGTGGATTTTTAGTGGCCAACAACCAAAAAAGTGGTATTGACAGTTACAGCTATGTCGTAGCGCTTCTGGTCAACTATTTTGAAGACCGACCCTTGTAAAATGTTAAAGTAATCTTAATAAAGTTCTGAATTCTCTATAATCTTTATCTTTAAAAACATTTCTTAACTAATCTCAACCGTATGATTAAAACAGTTTTAACCATCATGACGTTTATGTGCAGTTTTTCGATACTTGCACAGGACTATTTTCCAAAAAATGATGGTGTTGCAACCAAAAACACCAATTACACTGCCATTACAAATGCCAAAATTTATGTGACGCCCACTCAAATTATTGAGAAAGGGACTTTGCTCATTAAAGATGGTAAAGTGGTGGCATCAGGAACTTCAGTAAATATTCCGAAAAACGCGACCCAAATAGACGCTTCAGGAAAAAGCATCTACCCTTCTTTTATTGACATGTATTCTGATTTTGGGATTGAAAAACCAAAACGTCCGTCTGGTGGCAGAAGTTCGCAATATGATGCGTCACGCTCCGGATTTTATTGGAATGACCACGTTATGCCAGAAAATAACGCCATTGACCAGTTTAATTACGACTCCAAAAAAGCTGAAGATCTAATCAAAGCTGGTTTTGGTGTGGTCAATACCCATATTCAAGACGGTATCGTTAGGGGAACTGGAACCTTAGTTGCTTTAAACTCCAACGATGATAATGCCATGCGAATTATTGATGCTAAATCGGCACAATATCTTTCTTTTAGTAAAAGTGTAAAATCCAATCAGTCTTACCCTTCTTCAATTATGGGAAGCATGGCCTTATTGCGACAATTGTATTATGATGCCAATTGGTATGCAAAAGGAAATTCGAAAACCAAAGACCTCTCCATTGAAGCTTTGAACGCTAACAAATCCATGGTTCAAATCTTTGAAGCAGGCAGCCGAGCTAATGACTTGCGAGCTGATAAAGTTGGTGATCTTTTCAATATCCAATATATTATTTTAGGTGGTGGCGATGAGTATGAGCGCATTGAAGAAATTAAAGCTATGAATGCGTCAATGATCATTCCGATCAATTTCCCTGATGCTTATGACGTTGAAAATGCATTTTTAGCATCTACCCTATCCATCCACGATATGCGCGCATGGAATCAAAAACCGACCAATCCAAAACTATTGGCGGAAAACAACATCACGTTTGCATTCACAACGCACGATTTAAAATCGGCCAAAGATTTCAAATCAAACGTAATGAAGGCTATTGAAGCTGGGCTCTCAAAAGAAAAGGCCTTAGAAGCCTTGACCACTATTCCTGCCCAACTCTTAGGAAAATCAGATAAAATAGGCTCTTTGAGAAATGGTACTTACGCTAACTTCTTGATCACTTCTGGAGATATTTTCGATAAGAAGACCACACTTTATGAGAATTGGGTTCAAGGTTATAAAAACACCATTGAAAACAGAAGTATTATCGATATTACTGGTACATACGAATTTTCTCTAGCTGGTGAGTCTTATGACATGACCCTTTCCGGGGAATTGAGCAAGCTGAAATCTGAAATCACTGCCAACAATAAAAAACGTGGCTCAAAAGTAGCCTACGCTGACGATTGGATAAACATTGCCTTTACTACTCAAGATAGCACAAAACAAGAGTTTATAAGAGTTATAGCCAATGTAGATGCCAATAAAAACCTTACTGGCAAAGCCATCATGCCAACTGGTACAGAGCTGGGTTTTTTCGCGAAACAAACGGAAGCCAAAAAAGACACGGATTCCAAAAAAGACGATGCTGATGATGATAAAAAAGACACTGTTGCTTCAGTATCTCCCATCACTTTCCCAAACAACGGCTATGGTTTTAAAACTTTACCAAAAGCTGAAACCTTATTGTTCACCAATGCTACAGTTTGGACCAACGAGAAAGATGGCAATTTAGAGAACACTGATGTCCTTATCAAAAATGGGAAGATTGCTAAAATTGGAAAGAATTTATCTGATGGTAGCGCTCAAGTTATTGATGCCACTGGTAAGCATTTAACGTCTGGCGTGATTGATGAGCATTCGCATATTGCTGCGGCCTCAGTCAATGAAGGCGGTCAGAATTCTTCTGCTGAAGTCACTATTGAAGATGTGGTTGATGATACGGATATCAATTTATACAGAAATTTAGCTGGTGGTGTCACGTCCATTCAAATTCTGCACGGGTCGGCAAATCCAATTGGTGGGCGTTCAGCCATCATCAAACCAAAATGGGGACATGCCGCTAAAGATTTGATTATTACCAACAGTCCGAAGTATATAAAATTCGCTTTAGGTGAAAACGTAAAACAATCCAACTGGAGCGGTGGCAGATTTCCACAAACCAGAATGGGTGTTGAACAAGTATTTATCGATTATTTCACCCGTGCAAAAGAATATGAAGCCTTAAAAAAATCCGGCAAACCTTACCGACAGGATGTAGAAATGGAAACCCTTGTCGAAATCCTCAACGGCGAACGTTTTATCAGTTGCCATTCTTATGTACAGAGTGAAATCAATATGTTGATAAAGGTTGCAGATCAATTCGACTTCAGGATCAATACGTTTACCCATATTTTAGAAGGTTATAAAGTTGCCGATAAAATGTTAGAGCACGGTGTAGGTGGCTCTACATTTGCTGATTGGTGGTCGTACAAATACGAGGTAAATGATGCCATCCCTTATAACGCAGCCATTATGCACGATGTAGGCATTACCGTGGCCATCAATAGTGATGATGCCGAAATGAGCCGTCGCTTGAACCAAGAAGCGGCAAAAACCGTGAAATATGGAGGCGTTAGCGAAGAGGAAGCTTGGAAGTTTGTCACTTTAAACCCTGCGAAACTTTTACATATTGATGACCGTGTTGGCAGTATTAAAGTTGGTAAGGATGCCGATGTGGTTCTTTGGTCAGACCATCCGCTTTCCATTTACGCAAAAGCTGAAAAAACCATTATTGAAGGCGCAACCTATTTCGATTTAAAGCGTGATGAGATGATCAGAACACAAATTAAACAGGAAAGAAGCGCCCTAATCAATGACATGTTGCAAGCCAAAAATAAAGGCTTGAAGACTCAGCCAATAAAGAAAAAGGAAAAGGAGATGCTGCATTGTGACTCTGAGTAGGGTTCAGACTTCCCGCCTTCGCTAATGTTTCGGACGGGCAGGCAGAGGTTAAAGGTAAAAAATAAAAAATTCGTGCATTCGTGGCACAAAATCATAATAACATGAAAAACATCACATATATATTAATTATCACACTGTGCACTTCCTTATGTTTTGCACAGCAAACACCGGCAGCCAAGCAGTCGCAACCAATTGCCATTACGGGTGCTACTGCACATTTGGGCAATGGCCAGGTCATTGAAAACAGCCTTATCATTTTTAAAGATGGCAAATTGACAACCGTATCAACGTCAGGTCAAACAGATCTTTCAGGCATGGAAGTCATAAAAGCCAATGGCAAGCATGTGTATCCTGGTTTTATTGTGCCTTCATCAACTTTAGGTCTGACAGAAATTGATGCGGTAAAAGCTACTGTTGACGAAAGTGAAATTGGAGAGATGAATCCACATATCAGAAGTATTATTGCTTATAATGCCGAATCTAAAGTAGTGGAATCGATGCGTCCAAATGGCGTATTGCTGGGTCAGATTGCACCACAAGGCGGTCGTATTTCAGGAACGTCATCAGTTGTGCAATTTGATGCTTGGAACTGGGAAGATGCTACTGTTAAAGTAAATGACGGCATTTACCTGAATTGGCCAAGCAGCTTCACACGCGGTCGATGGTGGCTTGGTGAAGATAGAGGCTTAAAGAGCAATGATAAGTACAGTGAACAAGTGGATGAAATCGTTTCCTTTTTTAATGAGTCAAAATCCTACGCTGCCGGAGATCAACCTACTATAAACTTACCTTATGCGGCCACCCAAGGTTTATTTGATGGCTCTAACAAATTATACGTCAATGTTGATGATGAAAAGGGCATCACAGATGCCATTCATTTTGCTAAAAATAATAAGGTGCAGCATTTGGTTATTGTTGGTGGCAGTGAATCTTATAAAGTAGCCGATTTATTAAAGCAAAACAATATTCCTGTTATTGTCCAACGGATTCATTCACTTCCATCGCAAGAAGATGATGATTATGATTTACCCTATAAACTAGCAACATTATTGGTCAACAAAGGGGTGATGGTAGCGTTAAATGCCAATGGATCCATGGAACGTATGAGTTCCAGAAATCTTCCTTTTTACGCAGGAACAGCTGTTGCTCACGGCTTAGATAAAGAAGAAGCCTTAAAGTTGATCACTTCTAACACGGCTAAAATTTTAGGCATTGATAATGATTATGGTACTCTGGAAGAAGGAAAAAGCGCCACTTTATTTATTAGTAATGGGGATGCTTTGGATATGCGAACCAATCAATTGACCCATGCTTTTATTGATGGTCGTTTGATCAGTTTAGAAACACATCAGACGGAATTATACCATCGTTATGACGACAAATATAAGGCTGAGAAGAAATAAGGGAGTTGGAAGCTTGAAGTTAGCGCTTTCGATTGAAAAATATATTTCTATATTTTAAAAAATCTGTCATTCTCGACGTAAAGAGCGTGACAGATTTTTTATAATTCAAAAATGAAGAACAGCAGTATACAGTAAATTTTATGGAAATGTCTAAAACATAGACAATCAAGTCTTTGTTCTAAAAATTTATTGAATGATCTCCCCACCTTCAGGTCTGCCATAGACTCTTGAGTCCATTTTTACCGTGGTCATCATTGGGCTAACAAATTTGATTTCACTTTTCACTGTCGTAGGCTGGTTGTTTTCAACATTATACCAAACCATAGTTTCCGGCAATGTGATTCCTTCCACCTCTTGCCAATTGTTATAGTTGATATAACTAAATTTCGTGCTTTTCTCATTACCAAAAGTGACCGTATAGGCTAGCCAAGCCATCTTATAAGAATCTGCATCATAATATAACACATATTCATCATCTGAAGAGGCACCCACACCGTTTTTATATGAAATTTGGATTCCTGGATAGGTTTTACCTTCGAAAACCAAAGGCTCTGCTTCAGCATACATAATTCCATCATCGGCCAATACAAACGGCATGGCATAAAAATAAAACATCAAGTTATAGTAAAACTTAGGATTGCCGTCATAGTTACTTTTGTCCCTATTTTTCATCCACAAAACTTCGCCATCAAATCCAATCGTATGTTTTGGCATTTCTATCAAAGCATAACGGTCTTTTAAATCGGTGGTTGTAATTTCATAACCGCCAGGCTTTTCAACCGAAAACTCTAAAGTAGCCATTTCATTCCAGGCATCAAGTCCGCCATGGGCAGCAAAAACCTTGGTGATATTTTCAGGATAAGCACTAGTGGTCACATCTATTACCTTCTCTGTAGAAGGTTCTGTATCAACTTTAGTTTCCGAAGTTTTGTCTTTACATGAAATCATGAGTGAAGTGAGTACGCACAGGTAAACTATTTTTTTCATAAGAATTGTGATTTTTTCCTTTACATTCCAGTCTGTGAACAGGAAGCAAGAAATCTTAATATTTAGATATATAATTTGTCTTTAAAAAAATTTGCTCATTTTAAATCGTCCACAAATTAAGGAATATAATATTAGGTAAAAATAGATAGCACAATTTATGATTAAATTGCTTTTCGCAATCGTACAAATTAATCATGAACGGAGAATTCAGAATTAGTGTGTATTCATGAAATTAATCTCTAAAAACCAAAATCCTTGTGCCAATAAATTCTACATTCAATTTCCTTCGAATCCTGCAATTGTTCTCTCATATTCAGTAAATTTGCGCCAGCAAAACACTACACATCTGTGAATAAGGAAATAACAAGCGTTCAGAACCCCTATATCAAAGCGCTTTATCAGCTCAAGGAAAAGTCTAGAGATCGCAATAAATCGGGATTATTTTTAATTGAAGGCGCACGCGAAATTGGTTTGTCCATCAAAGGCAAGTATCGTATTGAAACCATTTTGTATTATCCTGAGTTATTTTCTGAAGCACAGCTCAACAACCTAATCTCACAACAGACAACTACCATACAGATTTCCAAAGAAGTCTATCAAAAACTGGCACACAGAGACACTACGGAAGGTGTGATAGCCGTGGCCAAAACAAAAGCACATGACTTAAGCAACATCGCTTTTAAGTCAGAAAACCCATTAATTCTCGTCGCAGAGGCTCCAGAAAAACCAGGAAATATAGGCGCGATTTTGAGAACGGCAGATGCTGCGAATGTAGATGCTGTAATTATTGCCAACCCAAAAACCGATTTGTACAATCCAAATATCATCCGCAGTAGTGTGGGCTGTATTTTCACCAATCAGATTGCTACGGGTTCAACATCTGAAATCATTTCGTTTTTAAAAGAAAAGAAAATCTCTATTTATTGTGCTGCCTTACAATCTTCTGAACTCTATACCACACAAGATTTCACAAAAGCAACTGCCATTGTGATGGGTACTGAAGCAACCGGTTTGAGTGCCGAATGGTTGCAACAATCCACCCAAAACATCATCATCCCCATGCAAGGTGAAATTGACAGTATGAATGTATCCGTTGCCGCAGGAATCCTTATTTTTGAGGCCAAGAGACAACGAAACTTTTCCTGAATGTCATTGCGAGTAAGGCACGAACGTGGCAATCTCATGATAATAAGCAATATTACAATTAGACAAAAAAAACAAAATACAAATCCCAATTAAAGATCACCTTGGAATTTACCTACCTGTCGGCAGACAGGGAATTTTAAATATTGGAATTTAACCCATGAACGCTACCACCCTATTCTACATCATCATCGCCATCATTATCATCGATTTTATAGTCGATAAAATTTTGGATGCCCTAAATGCTAAACTCTATAGCGACCCCATTCCTGAGGAATTGACCGATGTTTATGATCAGGCGGAGTATCACAAATCGCAGGACTATAAAACCACAAACTATAAATTTGGATTGATTACCTCAACTTTTTCGTTGGTATTGACCTTGGCATTTTTAGGCTTGGATGGTTTTGAGTTTGTTGATAATATCGCGCGAAGTTATAGTAATAATAACATCATCATTGCTTTAATCTTCTTTGGAATTATTATGTTGGGGAGTGATATTATCAATACGCCTTTTACCTATTATCAAACCTTCGTCATTGAGGAAAAGTTTGGATTCAATAAGACTACAAAAGCCACTTTTATTTTGGACAAGTTAAAGGGTCTGCTTATGATGGCAATTATTGGCGGCGGACTTTTAGCTTTGATTATTTGGTTTTACGACGTGACCGGAACTCACTTTTGGTTATATGCTTGGGCACTCGTTGCGGCATTCAGTATTTTTACCAATATGTTTTATGCGCGACTTATCGTCCCAATCTTTAACAAGCAGACCCCTTTGGAAACTGGTGAGCTACGGAATAAAATCTCCGCCTATGCCACTTCAGTAGGGTTTAATCTCGATAAGATTTTCGTGATTGACGGCTCCAAACGAAGTACCAAAGCCAACGCTTATTTCTCAGGATTTGGAAGTGAAAAACGCGTCACGCTTTATGACACTTTGGTCAACGATTTGGATGACGAAGAAATTGTAGCCGTTCTGGCACACGAGGTTGGACATTATAAGAAGAAGCACATTATTTTCAATCTCATCACCTCATTATTACTGACGGGAGTAACTTTATTTATCCTCTCCATTTTTATCTCAAATCCGTTATTGTCCAATGCGCTTGGCGTACAAATCCCAAGTTTCCATGTCGGATTGATTGCTTTTGGACTGCTCTACTCGCCTATTTCTGAAGTGACCGGATTTGTGATGAACCACTTTTCGCGCAAGTTTGAATATCAGGCAGATAATTATGCCAAAAAGACTTACAAGAGCGAACCTTTAGTCAGTTCTCTAAAAAAACTCTCCAAAAACAGCTTGAGTAACTTAACACCACATCCTGCATATGTATGGGTTCATTATTCACACCCGACACTTTTAGAACGGGTTAGGAATTTGAGAATGTAAGTTACATTGATTTGAGCAGCATTCCATAAATGACAAATCGAAGAAGATATTCAATTTTAATATTAATATGTCACAAATACTGCGTAAATTAGCGGCTCTATTTGATAGAATTTACAATATCAATTCTTTTCAAAAAATAATCCCCTAGTATTTTTGGAACATGTTAATAATCAAAAATTAACATGTTATAAGTTTTTATTTGACAACATATACCGTTTAATAACATTCTTAATAGGTTTATGAAAGTCATAAAATCGTGTATTATTTGGGTTCAGTCTCACTTAAATTCGTTTAAATAAAGGTTGTTATTAAATTTAAATTAGGGGTCATGAAAATTATTTTCTTAGCGCGATATCTACCAGCAGAAGGTTCTACAACTCACATGTATTCAGTAGCTAAAAACCTCATTGAACGCGGTGAGGAAGTCTATATTCTATCTAGAGGCCATGCCGATGATCCGAGTGCAATCAATTTGTTTGAAAAAGCTAGGTTAGACGGCATCCGATTTGTGGAACTACCATTTCCTTTGTACACAAAAGTAAATTTCATATCTAAGATCAAACAACTGTGCTCATATATTTATGCGACCCCTTTTGCTTTATATCAATTTTATAAACTTAAGCCTGATGTAATTCATTCACATTATGCAGTCACAACATATTTAGCCGCCATTCATCGATTCTTCACGGGGAAAAAATTTATCATAACCCATCATATTATGGGAATCCCCAAGCATTTTCTAAACAGAAAAGCGGATTATGCCATTGCAATCAGTAGAGAATTGAAAACGTTCTTAATCTCTTCCTATAACTATGAAGAAAGTCAAGTCGAGCTCATTTTTAATGGGGTTGAAAAGCGCGAGAATGAAATTAACCAAACAAAGATTATAAGTTTAAAAAAAGAGTTTTCCATCCCAAGCGATAAAATAATTTTTGGCTTTGTGGGATCTCTAAGTTATAGAAAAGGTGTTGATGTCTTGCTTAAAGCCTTCAGTACCTGTACACAATTTAATGTTCATTTAATAATACTTGGCGATGGCGAAATTGATTGGGTGAAAGAAATGATCAATGAATATCAACTAAATGACATTGTTTCCTTAATTCCGTTTAGAGATCCAAAAGACATCTACAGGATGATTGATACATTAATTCTTCCGTCTAGAAGAGAAGGTTTTCCTTTAGTTCCTTTAGAAGCGATGATGATGAAAAAACCAGTCATTCGATCAAATACTGAAGGTGCTCACGATCAAATTATTGACGGGAACAATGGTTACGTTTTTGAATCTGAAAACCATTTAGAATTAGCTAAAATAATAGAAAAAATTTCAAACACTCCTCAATCATTGGAGCGCTTAGGTGAAAATGCCTATCAACATGCAATGCACAATTTTACTGAAGATGCAATGATTGATAAAATGATGGCGCTCTATCAAAAAACGCAATAATAGGCTAAGGACCTTAAATATTAACTTCTTTTTTTGTCTGAGCACTCTACGAAATTCCCGTACAGCTCTGTTGGAGACTTTTAATACTTAGCTAAAAGAGAATTTTTCCGATTTCCAGTTATTCACTTCCTATTCCAAAGCTATTAACATCTACAGAACTGGATGAGTTATCAACATCATTTTATGACAAATGCAATCATTTTTTATCATCACGCATTAGAAACACATTCAGAATACTATTGTCTAAGCCATTTCTTTTCTCCAGAAGATTTTTTTCCATAGATTTATGCAAAATTCAAAATTATCTCTAGGAGATAATCTATAAACTCAATAAGCACCTTGTCTAACATTTGATTTTTTTGCTTATGACAGTGTTTATAAACCTGAAAACGAATTACTTATTTTACAATCACCATTCCTTAACATGAAAAGACTTAATGACATTCTGAAAATCAACATATGTGTACTCATTTTATTTGCTTCTACACTTCAACTGTTTTCACAGGTAACCACACTAAAAGTCATCCCAGAAGTACAGTCCTTTGTCGCTAGCAACAGAAACTATGCTTTACCTACATCAATAGAAATAAAGGTAAATACCAGCAAAAATGACAGCCTGATGCAAATTGCCAATCAGCTAAAAGAGGAATTGAACAGCATGTTTCAAATCAAGGCAAACATAGCATCCACCTCAGCAATAAAAGCAGCTTCAAATAATGAAATTCTCTTAACTTACAGCACTACGACTCTTAAAAACGAGGAGGCTTATACCCTAGATTTAAATCCCAGCACAGGAGTCACTATTGAAGGCGCTTCTAGAAACGGTGTGTTTTGGGCCACGCGTACGCTTTTACAACTTACTGAAAACCATAAAAACGCAATCCCTTCTGGATTAATAACAGATTATCCTGATTATCCAAATCGTGGATTTATGTTAGATGTTGGAAGAAAATTTTTTACTATCGATTATTTAAGAGATTATGTAAAGATTCTCTCCTACTATAAAATGAATGAATTTCACGTGCATCTCAATGACAATGCCTTTAAATCATATTCTGACAATGACTGGTCAAAAACCTATGCTGCCTTTCGATTGGAAAGTGACATCTACCCTGGTTTGGCCGCAGAAGATGGGCATTATACAAAAGAACAATTTCGCAACTTGCAACGTTTAGGCATGCAATACGGAGTCAATGTGATCCCTGAAATAGATATTCCTGCACACGCGTTGGCGTTTACACGCTATAATCCAGAGTTGAAAGCCTCGGCACCATATGCTGATGATCATTTAGATATACTTAATGATGAAAAGCTTCCTGTTATATATGATTTCTTTGATAGACTTTTTGATGAATACATTAAAGGGGATAATCCCGTTTTTATCGGACCGGATGTACACATTGGCACCGATGAGTATATTAAAGAAGGCAAAGGTAGAGATGTGGATAATCACCAAGCAAAGCGATTTCGTGAGTTCACCAATCACTACCTAAATTACATTGCCGATTCAGGTAAGACCCCTCGTCTTTGGGGTGGGTTAGAGTGGCTGAAAGACGATCCATTAACTGAAGTAAAACCAGTTGGGAATGCGATAATGAACGCATGGAGCAAGGATTGGGTCAATGCCGAGAAAATGCTTGATGATGGTTTCGAAATAATTTCTACACCAGACACGTGGTTGTATATTGTTCCTACGGCAGGATACTATAGAGATTTCTTAGATATTCAGTGGATTTACTCCAATTACAGACCAGAAAAAGTGAATACTGTCCTCACATTGCCTGACTTTCAACAAGGACTTTTAGGCTCCACTTTTGCAGTCTGGAATGATGTCTCTGGAAATGGAATTTCTCAATTGGATGTTCACTATCGCACCATGCCTGCTGTAAAAGCACTAGGCACCAAAAACTGGAAAGTAGCTCCTAGTAAAACATTCGAAGCCTACCAGCTATTGGCCGATACTTCTTCTGACGGGCCTAAAATAAACTTAAGTGGAAGTTATACTGACGATGAATTAAACAAAATAGCCTCAAAAGTAGGCACAACAGCCATTCGATTTAATGGTAAGAAAGAGCTGATTTTAGGGGGAACAAACTTAGGCTACAATTATGATGTGTCCTTTGATATTAAGCCCAAAAGTGACAATAAAAAGGATGCGATTCTTTTCCAAAGCAACTATGGAACTATGACCTTAAATACAAAAGGCTCCGGAAAACTAGGATTTTCACGTGACGGCTATACCTATATATTTAATTTTATACCTCAAAACGACAGCTGGCAAACCCTTCGTTTAGTAGGCGATTATAAAAGTGTGACGCTTTATGTTGATGGTGAAGAAAAAGAACATTTAACGGCGTACAAAAAAACAGAAGGTTTGCCAAACGGATTCAATTATCAACAAACATTGACATTCCCACTAGAGAAAATAGGAGATTCTAAAAATGGATTTTCAGGGGAAATTAGAAATTTAAAATTATCCTTTATGAATCCTCAAGAAGTAAGAGAACTATTAAATAAAAAAGAATAAGGTCACTTGCCAACACCTTAGAATTTAAGGACCTGAAATTTTTCATGAACTTTTTAGGGGTTTTAATTTTGTAGTTAGTTAACCTTTTGTCTCTATCAAGTATGACAAACCGTATTTAACTTTGAGCTAACCAATTCCATAATCATGAAAAAACACATTTTGATAGTTTTGGGTAGTCCTAATTCACCTTCAGGAGAATTAAGTGAGATCTCAATAAGCAGATTGGATTCTTGTATTAATCGTTATGAGGAGGGAAACCTCATACTCTGCACGGGTGGATGGGGATCACATTTTAACACCTCAGAACATGCGCACGCCTCTTTTGCAAAACATTATCTCACTGGAAAAGGAATTATAGAAGAAAATTTTCTAGATTTTGCTTTGTCATCAAACACCGTTGAAGACGCTGTAAAAGCTAAAGCGATCCTATCTAAATTAGAAAATATTAAGCTAACAATAATCACTTCCGATTACCATCTCAATAGAGTGAAGCTAATTTTCAACGAAATATTGGAAAATTATACGATGGATTTTATTGGAGTGGAAAGCAATTTGGATAAAGTAGCCTATAATGCTCTTGTACAACACGAAGAAAAAGCAATTAACGCTATTCTTCAAAATGGGCTTTATTATTGATGCCGATGGGTAAATAGATGAAATTTTCGCCACTTTAGATGTCTCTTCAAAATTCGCAGTGAACATTCACAACGCCACAAATCATACCATCCTCATTGTTATCACAGTGCTGAGTATGGCCAAATTAAAGTTTTATAGGACATGTTGTCCATCTAATTTTAATCTCTAAATTAGTCACTCAAATCCACAATCACTTTTTTATGCGCGCACATTCCCCAAACGTCCGTGGGTCTTCTTTTAGAAGCGTATTTTCAGGAATTATCTTAGGCGTTATTTGTATCCATCTCAGTTTTGGACAAGAGTTACAGGACGGGCAAAAGCGATGGAGTTCAGACAACAAACTTACTTTAGACGATTTCAAGATTAAAGTGAGCGATGCCAATAATGAAGTTGCCTATAGTCAGTTTATGATTACCCACGCCATTGGCGGATTGGACTTTATGAAGAAGAATATGAATCAAAAAGTTGGGAATATCTTTTTGGGAAATGCCTCATATATGGACACGACAAAAGTTGAGGATATCCAAAACCAAATTGACTTTCAACAAATGCAATTTGACCTCGCCGAAATTCAAGCTCGAAAGTTCAGAAAAAGAGTCCTAAAAGATATAGGCCAACTCACAAAAGGCTTTGATATCGTTAATAAAATCAATAATGAAATCATGGCAGAACTTACGGAAACGCGAATGGCCTTAATAACAGAAACAGATTCTGGAAGAAATGAAGAAAAATTAGCGGAATGGAAAGAAAAAATAACCAGTCAATTAAAAGAATTGGACGAATTTAGGTTTGAGAATAAAGAGAAAATAAAATTGAAGGAATAAAATCCTCATCATAGTCGCTGTTTTAAAACCAACCATAACTAAATATTTTTTAGAGAAAAAACTCTCCTTCATAACCGTGTGATACTATACGAATACTAACGGACTTCTATTTTACCGAAACCTCATCAACAAACAGCCAAGCATCTCCACTTCGGATATGCCATTCTGGTAGTGTGCCTCTATTTTTCGCCGTGATTTTAATATATGAGATATTCTGTTTCTCAAAATCAGTTTCTATCCTTTTAATAATTGGATCCCTCTTCTGAATGGTTTCCAAGGCTTGGCTGTAAACCGTTTGATACTCCTTGCCATCTTTTGAAATGGCAATAGTGACTTCAGTCGGTAACATCACGGACGTAGAAGCCAGATGCTGAAAAAAGTTTAACCCAATATATGACAAGGCATTAGGTTTTCCCAAATCAATAATAACCTCAAAATCCTTTTGAGGAAGTCCCTGCCAATTGGGATCATCACCACGTGGTGTTGCATACTTATTGTCCAATAAAGCCCGATCCCCACCGCCGCTATAACTGGCATCATAAGAATTAGTGTAGGTCACCTTAGTGTTCTCTGTAAAACTTGTAGAGAACAACTTTTTTAACGGAAACCCAATAGCTTCACCCTTTCTAAATGTTTGTGCATGTAAATCAATTGGATCGGTAAAACGGATGGGTTTTGAATAGTTTTCCGAAGTCATTGATGGTACAGAACCATCTAATGTGTATCTGATATCATAGATGCCCAGTTCATTATTTAACTCAAGCACAAATTCTTTGTTGGCATTATCATAAGTGGCTTTATAATCGGGAGCAAGCGCACTCCATGCAAAATTATAACCCAATGCGTTTAATCTATCAAAATGAAGATCCATCTTTTTAATAAAGTCTTGTTCATTCTTCTGGTCTGGACCCGTCCAAAGTGCTTCAGAAAGCGCAGAGAGCCTTGGCAGCATCATACATTGAACATGGGATAATGATTTAATTTGTTCCGTCCATAGATTGGCCTGTCCACCTAAAATATGATGCCTCTTATCCGCTGCAATATCTTCAGGAATCGGATTGAAATTATACACCTTAAGCAAGTTATTATAACCACCCCACGATGGTGGCTCAAATTCACTTGTCCCTTGATTATAGTCAAAATACAAGGGTGAACCTGGCGACATAACCACATCATGACCTGCGTTGGCCGCTTCAATACCACCTTCAAAGCCTCTCCAGGACATTACGGCCGCTCTTTCCGGGATGCCGCCTTCCAATATTTCATCCCAACCAATGAGCTTTCTGTCTTTAGAATCCACAAATTCCTCCATCCGCTTTACAAAATAGCTTTGCAGTTCTTCGCCACTTTTTAAATTTTCATCGCGCATCCTTTTTTGACATCTTTTACAATTCAACCAGGCCTCCTTCCCTACTTCATCACCACCAATATGCAGATATTCGTACGGAAATAATTCTACCACTTCATCAATAATATTCTGTAAAAACTCAAAGGAGCCATCATTACCTGCGCAGTAAACCCCTGTGTTTTCGGTATCCTCACAAATGAATTCAGGATAACACTGTAAAGCGGCTTCTGAATGTCCTGGCATTTCAATCTCTGGAATCACATCAATATAGCGCTCGGCAGCATAGGCCACAATTTCTTTAATATCGTCTTTGGTGTAAAAACCGCCGTACACGTCACCTTCACTATCTTTATAAGTAGCTTCAAAGTCTTCCCATGGTTTTTTATATTCCTTGACCTTTCTCCAAGCCCCTTTTTTGGTCAATTCTGGATATTTGTCAATTTGAATTCGCCATCCAATACCATCCACCAAATGCCAATGGAGCTTGTTCATTTTGTGCATAGCCAAAATATCAATGACTTTTTTAACCGAATCCTTTTCCATAAAATGACGCGACACATCCAGCATCATGCCTCTATAACCAAACTCAGGCCCATCTTTAATGTTGACAAAATTAAGGACAGGCTTTTTTATGATCGTTTTTGGAGTCAGTAATTGTTTCAAGGTTTGTATACCATAAAAGACACCTTGGTAGGAGTTTCCTTGGATTAAAATACCGGTTTTAGAAACTTCCAGTTGATAGGCTTCTTTATCAGTTTTGTCGTCGTTCACCATTAATTGGATGGCATTTGCTTGAGATTCTGATGACACTTTTAGGTTCAAATTAAAATTCGTATCTAAAAACGAGTTCAGTCCAGCAGCAATCAGCTGACCTTCTTTTGAGTCCTTTACAACGATAGTGGTGTTTTCTGTAATTGAAAACGTGCCTTCTTGATAGTTTATAAAATTTGGCTGTGGAATAATACCGGTTTTTTCAACAGTTTCCTTTTTACAGGAAAACACAATAAAAAACATACAAAAAAATAGGGATTTGAAAAATCTCATGGTTTTAAAACTAAAAGTGGCAGAGGTTATTTAATAGGGTCAAGATAATTAAATTTCTCAAGAGAACTGGAATTTCACTGTACTGTTTGCCATAAGTTTCGTAACTTATGCAGTCCATATAAAAAAATCAATTATGAAAAATTTATTTCTTCTTTCAGTTCTAGTTTGTTTTTCGTCTGCCATAGGTCAATCCAAGGTACCATCAGCAGAAAGTCAAATTAAGACCGCACTTTATGCCTGCCCTGAAACATTTCAAGACGGTGCAAAAATTTTAGGCTACAACCAAAAAGGAGAACTCATCACCTTACGTGAGGGTAACAACGGCATGGTCTGCTTAGCGGATAATCCGGATAAAGATAGAATAAGTGTTTCTTGCTATAGCGATAAATTGGAAGTCTATATGGCGAGAGGTCGTGAGTTGCTTGCTGAAGGAAAAACTGAAATGGAGAAACGAGAGGCGCGCAAAATTGAAATCGACGCAGGAACATTGGTAATGCCAAAAGAGCCGGCTGCGGTTTATGTGGTGACTGCAACACAGGAAGATCTCGATTTTGAAACTGGTGAATTAAAAAATAGTAAAATCAGATATGTATTATACAAGCCTTACATGAGTGCTGCCGAAACCGGATTGCCTACTCAACCGGCCTTGCCAGGAATGCCATGGTTGATGGAGGCTGATACCCATCGTTCGCATATTATGATCACACCACCAGCGGAGAAGCAATAACTTACTAAAGAATATTCTTTTTAAACGCGAGATAATTAAGCAAAAGCATTTTCTATAATAAGCTGAAACCCTAGTTTCCGATCATCACTTGAATTTATAATAGCCACATTTTAAATAGGCACCTTCCTTAAAAGAAATAGGATGATCACTGTCGTGGTAGGTTTTATCTTGGGTTGTAAATTTCCGTCCAGAAGATCGAAGGGCCGCTTCATTGATCTCGAAGAAATCGTCAGCCACCACACGTGATGAGCAGGATGCCAAAACTAAGATCCCTTTAGCGGAGACCAATTGCGCACCTAACCGTGCCAATTGCCCGTATTTATGTTTTGCGGTGGCCACCTCCTTTTGACTTTTCGCAAAAGATGGCGGATCGATGACTACCACATCATAGGTTTTTCCTTCTTCCACCAATTGTTCAAGAATCAAGAACGCATCGCCAGCAAGGGTCACATGGTTGTCTACATATCCATTTAAAGCAGCATTTGATGTGGCCAGTTCTAATGCTTGTTTGCTAATGTCAACGCTGGTCACTTCGTTCGCACCACCGGCTAAGGCGTGTACTGAAAATCCGCCTGCATAGGAAAACACATCCAAAACTGTTTTACCCTTAGCTAAAACGCCTACGCGTTTTCGGTTTTCGCGATGGTCTAAAAAATAACCGGTTTTATGGCCTTTGATAACATTGGCGGTAAACAGAACGCCGTGTTCTACAAATTCCACTTCTTCATTTTCCAATTCTCCATATAACACCATGCCGTCCTGCAAATCAAAATGATTATTTGCCTGAAGGTTTCGGCTGAGGCGTAAAACTACTGTTTCACATCCTGAAACGGCAATCAATAATTCCAAAATATCTTTTAGATAAGGGAACCAAATGGCGGAATATAATTTAACCACCAACACATTTGCGTAAACATCGGCAATAAATCCTGGGAAGCCGTCATTTTCACCAAACAACAACCGATAACTATTGGTATTCGTTTTTAAAAGCGGTTCTCGTGATGCGTAGGCCTCGTTTATTTTTTCTGAGAAAAATGCGCTATCAATGTTTTTCCCACTGTAATAATGAAGCATTTTAATTTGGATTGGCGAGTCCGGATCATACAGGCCAACGCCATAAACGTCATTTGATTTTTGACGGAATAAAATGGCAATATCACCCGCATTTCCGGGTTTATTTATTTTCTCAATATTTTTGGAGAACACCCACGGATGCGCAATTTGCATCACCAACTTTTCAGCTGCTGGATTTAATTTAACGGCTAAGCGTTGGACTTTGATATCGGGAAGGTCGTAGTGGAACATAGGCATGGAAAAAGTATACAAATTTAGCCTTTTAAGCAGGATTTCATCGGAGACCTCTGTTATTATTTTTTAAAGACAAAAAATGATTAATATAAAAACAATGTTTTACTGCCACCTTTGAGATTCTTTAAACAGCTAATAAAACACGAGTATATTCATGCATCTTTATTGTGACCTATAACCAAAGGCATTATAGAAATAATGAAAACAAGCGTTATATTGATGGTTTTATATACTAATGGCGTTTAATACTGAAAAATTTGCGGATTACACTATTTGTGATAACTTTGTAATTACAAAAGTAAAATTATGGAAATAGCTATTATAAAAATCGGAAATTCAAAAGGTTTACGTTTAAGTAAAACTGTTTTAGAAAAGTATAACATACATGACAAAGTCGAAATGATTTTAGAAAAAGGACATATAATCCTCAAGCCAATTAGTACTCCGAGAAAAAATTGGGAAAAAGAATTTGAAGAAATGCGAGATAATAATGATGACCGTTTATTATTCAATGATGTTTTCGAGGAAGAAAATTTTGAGGAATGGAATTAGAACAGTATTCAATTGTACTTGTAAATCTTGACCCAACTATTGGAAGCGAAATTAAAAAAACAAGGCCTTGTGTTATTATTTCACCCAACGAGATTAACAAATTTTTAAGGACCATTGTAGTTGCACCAATGACAAAGAACATGAATCATTATCCGACCAGAATTAAGGTAAAGCACAACGGAAAAAAGGGAATGATTGCAATTGACCAAATTCGTACAATTGACAAATCTCGAGTATTAAAAACGTTTGACCAACTGTCGACATCTGACATACAAAAATGTAAAGATATAATAAGAGAAACCTATGTAGATTAAATGGAATTTTTTTGTCAATAGCGAAAACTCCTTATGGCAACATTTTAACTGAAAAAACAATGCAGATCTTCAACAAGCAGTTCAACGTTGGAACAATTTAATCTTATACTATTTAGCACATTAATTGCAAAAACAACACAAAATAACATCTTGAAACATCGATTTTATAATAAGTCAAAAAGTGAGCAAAATAAAATCCAAAGTGTCATCGTTCTTTCTGCATTGGCAATTAAACTTTTATCAATTTTTCTGTCTTGGAAAACTGGAATTTATCTAATTGCAATTTTCACTTTTCCAATCGTTCTTTCCTTAATCGCATCATTTATCGACACACCTTCGATGAAAAAAAGCGGAAGACTAATTTATTATTCGCCTCTTTTTATAACCGAAAAGCCAAAAAATGACATTATAACTATACACGGTGGAACTCTGTTCGATTATGTTTTCGTAATTAATAAAAAAATGACTGGAAAACAAAGTACTGATTTCATCATACAGCAATATTTGGAAGGATTATTGAGCATGATAGAAACATACGAGGATACGAAAAATAGTGATTTAAGAATTTGTGGAACAAGCTACATTATCAACCAAAGGACAGCGGAAAGGATTGGTTTAAAAATCGTGAAAACCGATTATTTCCAAAAAATGATTCTGCTTTATAATTATTTCAATATTTTTATTTCTAATTCAATTGCTAAAAATAAAATTGCGTTTCCAAATTTGAACAAGACCAAAACATTTGAGACAGATTTAAAAACTTTAATTGAACATAAAGTATATATAGCTCAATTGAACCAAAAATTAGAAAGTTCTATTGCAAAAAAAGTATAACAAAATAGGGATGTTTACTAAAACACTATAATATGAAAAGTATCTTCAGCATAATTTTTATAGCGATTATAACTTTGGGATGCTCCTATGACAATGATGACCATCCGATTAATTGTGACTTTAAAACCATAATAAGTCCAGAGGAGTACATAAACGCTCCTTCAGCGGCTTTATCCATTAATAGTTTAGAAATTGTAAATGATTGTCTCATCATTAACTATAGCTCTAGTGGATGTGATGGGAAAAGCTGGGAAGTTAAATTAATCGATTCCGGAGAACTAATGGAATCCAATCCACCTCAAAGAAATTTAAGACTGTCTCTGAAAAATAATGAAGAATGTTTCGCCATTATTTCCAAAGAATCCTCCTTCGACATTTCTAACTTAAAAATCAAAGGGAATAAGGTTATTTTGAACATCACCAACACTGACGATAAAATTAGTTATGACTATTAACAACGAAAATACATGACCTACAACACGAATAGTATCCGATCGAAAAAATTTTATTTGCGACTTTTTATATGTATCGTAGTCTTTTTAATTGCTCATACGATATTCTCGGACTGGGACCATTTTAAAGCTGGCCTGTTTAGTGGTTTCCATATTTAAGTACGCTTTTGACCAGCATCCGATAAAATAAATAACATCTTCTGATGGAAATTGAGTGTCCCACATTAGTCTTTGTTAAATACGTTGTGAGCTGATCAGTATAGAAACTTTATCTTTATATAATTTCTAATCCTATTTGAAAAGCCAATACAATCGACTTTAATTCATTTCACGAGACTGTTAAATGCTTTTAATTAGGGCAATTTCTGTGCCTAACCAAAAGTAATTTAATAGATTTATAGTCTTTAATAGAAAATGGAAAACAGCGTCATTACATAACATTTTTTCTTACAAATTAGTCATGAAAAAATCAGAACTTAAATCCAATAAAAAGATTCCAATTATAAATAAGAACCCTTATGAAAAATGCACTCCTAATTATATGTTTAATGTTGAGTAGTAGTTTAATGATCGCACAACAAAAAATGCCTCCTGAACTCTTATGGAAAGTAGAACGCCTAAGTGTTATGGGGCTGGACAAAGATGTTTCCACCATTTTTATTGAAGTCAAAACGCCCAATATCAAAGAGAACAATTATGACTCCAAATACTATAAAATGCCGATTACAGGCGGAGATTTAGTGGAGATTAAAAAGGAAGATGCCACGGCTAAAGACAAAAACTTGTCACCTGATGGAAACTACAAATTGTTTCATAAGGAAGTTCCTATTGAAGCTATAAAAGGAACAGACCTCTATAAAGATCTTGATAAATCTGATGTCTATATTTTTTCTGATTTAGACATCCGCCATTGGGACACGTGGCAAGATGGCAGTTACAACCACTTATTCTTTAAAAAAGCGGAAACCGACGATGCTGACGGTACGGACATTATGCCCAACGAACCTTTTCACACACCACAACGACCATTTGGAGGTGATGAAGATTATATCTGGTCGCCAGACAGTAAAAACATCTATTACGTTAGCAAAAAACTAAAAGGCAAAGCCTACGCTACCAGTACAAATACAGATATTTATAAATACAATCTCGATTCTAAATCCACCGAAAACATCACCAAAGAAAACAAAGGCTATGATACCAATCCTGCTTTTTCTTCTGAAGGCGCTTTAGCTTGGTTACAAATGAAAACCGATGGTTATGAAGCCGATAAAAATGATATTGTAGTATTGAACAATGGCGTTAAACAGAATTTAACCGAAAGATGGGATGGTACAGTCAATAGTTTTTTATGGAGTAAGGACGGCAACGAGATTTATTTTACAGCGCCGGTTGACGGAACCATTCAGCTGTTTAAAGTAAATTATCCGGGCAGAAAAAGTATCGCACCAGTTGTGGAACAATTGTCAGAAGGCCAGTTTGATATTACCAGCATCATTGCCCAAAAAGATAACACGCTCTTGGTGACCCGAACCGATATGAACCATGCTGCCGAAATTTTCAGTTTTAATATAAAGGACAAAAGCTTAAAGCAACTGACCAATATCAACAAGGACTTATATAGCAGTATCGATTTGCCAAAAGTTGAAAAACGCTATGTCACTACCACCGACGGCAAACAAATGTTGGTCTGGGTTATTTTACCCCCTAATTTTGATGCTTCCAAAAAATATCCAACTTTATTATACGCACAAGGAGGGCCGCAATCGGCACTCTCCCAATTTTATTCCTACCGTTGGAATTTCCAACTAATGGCTTCGCAAGGTTATATCGTGGTCGCACCAAACCGTCGCGGCATGCCAGGTCACGGGGTGGAATGGAACGAAGCCATCAGTAAAGATTGGGGTGGACAAGTGATGGACGATTACCTATCAGCCATTGACGACCTTGCCAAAGAACCGTATGTAGATAATGATCGCTTGGGTGCCATTGGCGCTAGTTATGGCGGCTATTCTGTATTTTATTTAGCAGGGATTCACGAAAAACGCTTTAAAACCTTTATTTCCCACGATGGCGTTTTTGATACCCGAAGCATGTACGGTACTACCGAGGAATTATTTTTCGTCAACCATGATTTTGGTGGCGCCTATTGGGAAAAAAACAACACCACACTGAAAGCCTATAACGAGTTTAATCCTATCTACAAAGTTTCACAATGGGATACGCCGATTTTAATCATCCAAGGCGGAAAGGATTACCGTGTCCCTATTGAGCAAGGGTTGAGTGCTTTTCAAGCGGCACAGTTGAGAGGTATTAAAAGCAAATTGGTTTATTTCCCTGAAGAAAATCACTGGGTCTTAAAACCTCAAAATGCTTTGGTATGGCAAAGTGAGTTTTTTAAGTGGCTCAAAGAAACGCTTTAAGCCTTTTATCCATTTTAAATAGTATTACTATATATTCAAATTAACATGATTCGAATGAATTTTAGATCTTCAAAGACAAGCACGCCATTATTTTTCGCAGCATTATTTTTAATGAGCGTAATTTCGAGCAGCGCTCAAGATAAAATAAAAAATATGCCAGGATACGATCAGTATCAAAAAATGGCATCGCAATATTTTAGCGCTGTGCCGCGACTATCGTCACATATTGAATGGAGCGCCGACGGAAAAACAGTCACTTATGTGGACAATGACACTGCGCATACTTTTGATGTCAAACAAAAAAAGGTCATCAAATCTGAAGATTATAAACCGGCGCCAAGAATTCCTTATAACAGAGGAAACAGACCTGCGCGTGGAAGACAATACGCATCGGCGATGTCTCCTGACAACAGTTTAAAAGCCTTTACAAAAGATAGAAACATGTACATCAGCAATCCTGATGATTCTAACGTGATAGCAATTACCAATGACGGCAATGAGGAAAATCAGGTAAAATACGGCATCGCAACATGGGTTTACGGCGAAGAGCTGGGTCAAAACACCGCCATGTGGTGGTCTCCTGACAGTAAGAAAGTTGCTTTTTATCGCTTTGAAGAAAAAGATGCCAAAAAGTATTATGTGCTTTATCATCAAACAAAAATACAAGACTCGGTTGAAATAGAAGCCTATCCTAAAGTGGGCGCTAAAAACTTACCAGTCGATTTAATGGTGTATGATTTAGAAACAAAAAAAACGGTCACTCTTGACACACGTGATGGCAAACCTTTTAATGATGGCGCCATCGGCACGTATTTATATGATATAGAATGGACCCCTGACGGGAAAGAATTGCTTTTTCATAGCACCAATCGGAAGCAGGATATCATGGAGTTAAAAGCAGCCAATCCTTTGACGGGAGAAACCAGAGTTGTCGTTAGAGAGGAATGGCTCCATAGTTTTACTGAAAATTCACCAGAATTCTATAAGCTAAAAGACAAACAGCATTTTATTTGGGCTTCTGAGCGGAGTGGTTTTAAAAACTATTACTTATATAATTTCAGCGGAAAATTAGTCAATACACTAACCAATCATGATTTTGAAGTCCAACGCATTGTTGAAGTTGATGAAGCCAAAAAACTTGTCTACTATATGGCGGCCAGTGGTGACAATCATATGAAAATGCAATTGCATCGGGTTAAATTTGACGGTTCAAACGATGTCCGATTAACAGATCCAGCTTACAACCATGCTGTCAATTTATCGCCTACCGGTAAACATTTTATAGATATTGCACAAACTCATAACATACCTCCTTTCATGAATCTTGTCGACGACAAAGGAAAAGTGGTTGCAGAACTTTTAAAAACCGATTTGTCTAAATTCAATGAGCTGGGCTATAAAACTGTTGAAGCTTTTGAATTCACTTCGGCTGATGGCGTCACCAAATTGCACGGCGTGATTCATTTTCCATCGCAGTTTGATCCCTCAAAAAAATATCCATTATTATTGAACAATTATGGTGGCCCAGGAGTCAACGCTTTTTCCGAAAATTTTCAGCTTCCAAATCGTTTGACTGAATACGGGTTCTTAGTGGTTAGTGTGGATGGTAGAAATGTTGGTGGACGCGGAAAAAGAATGCTTGATAAATTATATGGGAATTTGGGAATTGTAGAAATGGACGATTTTGCCGAAGGCATAAAATCATTGTACGACCGTCCTTATTTTGATAAAACCAAAGTTGGTGTTTATGGCACTTCTTACGGAGGAACAACAGCGGCTATGAGTTTATTGAGATTCCCTGAGGTTTATCATGCTGCGGTAGCAAATTCAGCCGTAACCGACTGGAGAAACTATGACAATATCTATACGGAGCGTTATATGAACCTATTGGAAAACAATCTGGAAGGTTACGAAGCCTCAAGTTTAATGAACTATGCCAACGATTTAAAAGGCGAATTAATGATCTTTTATGGTACAAACGACAATAACGTGCACCCGGCAAATTCATTGCAGTTGATTCAAGCTTTACAAAAAGCAGAAAAAAGTTTTGAGGTACAAGTAGGTCCTGATCAAGGGCATACTGCTGTGAACACGAGCAGAATGATGGAGTTTTTTATTCAACATTTAGTTTTGGAATAGAGAGAAGTTTGAAGTGGGAAGGTTGCTGCATGAAGTGGGAAGTTGGAAGGGCAATAATTGAAGCGCGTGGTCTGAAAGCTGAAGACTGATACCCAAGAAATGCGGACGGATAACTCATGAGTGATGACTTAAAAAACACATTTCTTCATTATATTTGCTATGCTACAGTTTCGTAAATCTGTTTAATCTATATTGCTCATGAAATATTCAACACCTCTTATTCTTCTATTTTTAAGCCTAATTATGGCATGCGATCAAAAAACTCAAAAAGAACAAAGGGATTTGATATCTACAGATCATACCATAGAACGACCAACGACAAAAACGGATAGCAACTATACTAGAAAGAAAGTGTACGTGCCCGTTTATTCTGATATTTACCAACGGACACGCAACGAAAGGACCTTGCTCACCTCAACTTTGAGCATTCATAATACCAGCGAAACCGATACCCTATATATAAGCCGGATTGATTATTATAATACTGAAGGAAAATTGGTCAGAAAATATATAGAATCCCCCATTTTTCTCAACACTTTTGAAACTTTAGAATATGTTGTGGATGAAGAAGATAAAACGGGTGGTTCGGGCGCTAATTTCGTAATTGAATGGTATGGCAATGAAAAACTCAATCCGCTTTTTCAAGCAGTCATGATTGGTGGTTTGGGCAACAAATCGTTTTCATTTACTACGGAAGGCGTTGCCATTTTTTAAGTAGCTTCTCAGTGAATCTTCTATATCCGATTTGATTACCTATCAACCTCTGGTTCTGCGCTATAGTTGTATTCAAAAACGCGATATTTAAAGAGTCCTACAACAATGGCACCCCCAATGCCATTACCGATTAAGGCTATCAATAAAAAAAGAAGATAATCGGTCAATGCTATGTCACTAGAGTGCAAAAACGCACCAAATACTTCTATACTTCCCACGATACTATGGTGGAATCCAAGAAATCCAATGGTGCCGGTAATCATGGTAATTATAACAATCCGTGTTAATATTTCCGTGGTACTATTCATGAGCCAAGTTAACAGTCCCATCAGCCAACCCGCCAAAATTGCACTTAATAGAATCAGCCAGTAGTCATGTCCAAGGACGTGACTACCGATGGCGATCATGACCTCTGGATTGAAAATACCGAGTTCTGATGCTAAAGTGTTAATGCTCAAAACAAATACGATACCTCCTACCACGTTTCCTAAAATAACGATGCCCCAAATTTGTAACATTTCCCAAATGGAACGTTGTCCGTTAAGTACGGGTAACGCTAAGACAGAAGTTTGCTCAGTAAATAGGGCGGATTTACCTAAAACAACAAGTATAAATCCTAATGGATACACCAAACCGAACATTCTAAAGATGACAATATCATCAACGGACCCCTGCAAAAGAAAAAACAATGCGCAAATCATAACGTAACTGAAGCCTATTTCAAGTCCCGCAATACTGGCACTGAAAAAGATGGCCTTTTTCTTGATTTTAAAAATCGCCTCCCCTTCATGAATAACCCTGCTTAGTATTTCAGTATATCCCTTAGATTGTTCCAGGTTATTTGAAATCTCTTCTAAATCCTTTTGATGTTCTTGTTGATCTTTATTTTCTTCTTTCATAGCAAGTCGCAGTTTGCGCTTAAGACAGCAAAATTACAATTAATTTGAATTCTTGAGGTCGTAAACTTAGGTATACAATGGTCTTGAAAGTCAATTTTTTACACTCCAAGATTATGTCCAAATCTTACAAAATAGTACTTTACGTTAAGCTTTTCTTAATAAACACCTATTAAAACGTCAAAACCTTGGCATTCACTATATAAATCATAATTTTGTATTTGATAATAACATTAAATAGAATTTATGAGTCAAGTAAAGAAGAATAATACGGTAAAAGTACATTACACAGGAAAATTAACCAACGGACAGGTCTTTGACAGTTCATTGGAACGTGAGCCATTAGAAGTGACTATTGGTGAAGGAAAATTGATTCCGGGTTTTGAAAACGCCCTTCTTGATATGCAAGTGAACGATAAAAAAACAGTTGAAATTGCCAAGGAAGAAGCTTATGGCGATATTCAAAAAGAACTATTTCATCAAGTAACAAAAGACCAATTGCCACAAGAAATCCAACCAGAAGTTGGGATGGGATTAGCATCTAAAGGTCCTGATGGAACAGAGCACCAGTTTAGAGTTGTTGAAGTAAAAGATGATCATATTATAGTGGATGGCAACCATCCATTAGCTGGTCAAGATTTAGTTTTTGAACTAGAATTGGTTGAGATCAAATAAAACAAAGCACACAGTATTAAAAAGCCATTTACGCAGCGTGAATGGCTTTTTTTTTATGCATTATTACAAATTTGAATACTAGTTTTTTTATCTGTAAGACTATAAAATTAAACCATTAAATTCTTCACTTCCTCAAAATCCAATCCGCCATAAGTACCAGAACTCATCAAGAGCAGCACTTTATTATCAAAATTTTGCGAAAACAGAAAGTTCTTAAGATCGTCAGGATTTGTATAAATAATCAAATCGTCACGTTCAAAGGCAGTGGCAATTTGTTCTTGGCTTACTTCTTTCAGTTTTTTAATTTCTACCGCATGTGGCGAATAAAATACAACAGCAACATCTGCAGCATCTAAAGTACCTTTATATTCCTTTAAGAAATCGGCATTTAGACTGCTGTAAGTGTGCAGCTCCAAACAAGCAACAACAGTTCTATCAGGAAACTGCTCTTTAACCGCATTGGTAGTGGCTTCAACTTTACTTGGCGAATGCGCAAAGTCCTTATAGGCAATGCTGTTCATTCCCTCTCCTATTTTCTCCAAACGCTTACTGGCGCCTTTAAAACTGGCGATGGCCTCATAGAAATCGTCTTCATCCACACCCATGTGTTGACAAATCCATTTGGCACCTGCAAGATTATTTAAATTATGCTTTCCAAAAACTTCAATTGGCAAGGGTCCTTCGGGAGTTTCCAAAAGTGTTTCGCCATTTACCACAGAATATTCTGGCGTATGGTAAGGTAGTTTTCGGATGGTATTTTCTGAAGCTTCCACAACCCGTTTCACTTCTAAATCTTCTTCATTATAAGTGATACTTCCGCCTTTGACAATACTATCCACAAAAATCTTGAATTGCTCCACATAGCCTTCAAATGTCGGAAACACATTAATATGATCCCAAGCAATCCCGCTCAACAATGCTATATTAGATTGATACAAATGGAATTTTGGTCGTCTGTCAATTGGCGAACTTAGATATTCATCTCCTTCCAAAACAATAAAATCATTATCATCCGTCAATTTAACCATCACATCAAAACCTTCCAACTGGGCGCCTACCATATAATCCACATCTCTGTCATGATATTGCATCACATGTAAAATCATGGAGGTGATGGTCGTTTTTCCGTGACTCCCACCAATAACTACACGGGTTTTGTGTTTGGATTGTTCATATAGAAATTCTGGGTAGCTATAAATTTTCAAACCCAATTCCTGCGCTCTTAAAAGTTCAGGATTATCGGCCTTGGCATGCATTCCCAAAACGATGGCATCAATTGTTGCATTAATTTTTTCAGGAAACCAGCCAACACTTTCCGGGAGTAAACCTTTCTGCTTTAATCTTGTCCTTGATGGCTCATAAATTTCATCATCACTTCCTGTTACCTGATAACCTTTATTGTGTAAAGCTATGGCAAGATTGTGCATAGCACTGCCACCAATAGCTATAAAATGTACGTTCATAGTTTAATTTTGAAGAATTCAAAGATAGTTTTTTTGATGCGAATTGCGAATGATTTATGTGGGTTTTGAAGGTGGATAGGTGCTTCACATTGTTTCGCAGAGTTGCGCGGAGGACCATGGAGTTGCGCAGAGGTTTCTTTTGAGAAATTTACGTTGCCACGAATTCACGAATGTTTGTCCATCCCCTTTCACGATGGCTTTAGTCGGCTCTAGGGCATCTGTTTTAAAACTTTTTCAGGAACTCTAGAATATTATTCGTGTATTCGTGGCTCAACTAAAGTTTTAAAATAGCCGATTTCTCGGTCTTGAAATCTTCATTTTTTGGCAATTCAGCAAGAGCGAGATCAATGTGCTTTAAAGCATCATTCTTATTTTGTTGCTGTTTGTAAATCTGCGCCAATCGGTAGTTTGCCCATGCTTTTGGCACATCATCTTCCGCTGAATAATTAGTGATATATATTCGGAGAGATTTTTCGCCTTTGTCCAATTGCGTATTATAGTCCGCGGTCAACTTCCCTATTTGATAATTTAAGTCATTATTACCGTGCATGATCTGAGCAGCTTCCATATTGGCTATCGCTTTATCAGGTTGCTTTTGAGCGACATATAAATTGGTCAGCTTCTCATAACAAGTTAACGATCCGCCTTCAATAACGGCAAGCTTATAGTACTTTTCTGCTATCTCTGGCGACTTATCATATTCATAAATATATCCTTTCGCCAAATAGCCATCCACTTTTGATAGGTTCTGCAACTCATCGGCATATTTCAGTGATTTACTCATGCTACCACCAATTATTCCAGGCAATTGCATATACAATTCCACCAATGCCCATCGGGTGTCAATATGTTTAGGGTCAAGCTCAGCTGCAGTTATAAATGCCTGCTTTACATCACCAATTATCCCAAGTGCTTTCATTTTATTAACCGACAAGGCCTTCATCCCCAAAGCGCCACCATATTTATAATGATAGTTGGCAGTTTTGGGACTGAGATCCACTAGTTTCTTATAATTTTCAATAGCATCATCCCATTTTTTCTGATGTCCATAGGCATCTCCCAAAAGCTCAATCCCTTTGGCGTCGTTTGGATAGTTTTTGACATAGATTTCCATAAGTCCCTGTGCTTTCGAAAACTGATTATTAGCGAAAAGCTGTTCGGTTTTTTGAAAATCAGTCTGCCCTATGGCAACTATATAGAAAAAGAAAAAATAGATAAAAAATCTCATAATGAAGTTTCTGAATTCAAAAATAAACAATCTCATGCATTGTTATCTCATCTTATTTAACGCATTTAAATTATAAACCCTAATCGACATTAGTAAAAATCAAAATTCTCCACCCGTCAGACTCCTTGTCTTAATTCTTGATTTTCAAAGCGAAGCGGTCTTGATTCTTTTCTTGTACATTAATAAAGTGGTATGGTATTGTTTTTGTAAAAGAATAAAAAGTAATAAAGTTAACTTCATAATTCGTTAACTTCACTCAATCAAACGTAGGTCTGACACATTTCGTCTTTTATATAAGACGCTAACACAGTAGCTTTCGTGAAAATTCTATTTAAGGATTTAAATTTATTCAAAATGATGAAACACTTTATAATAGTCTCTATGATCTTATTTTTTGCGAATTTTACGCAAGGTCAATCCAATAATTACGAAAAACTGTGGAAACAGGTTGAAAAACTTGAAGCTGATGCTTTGCCAAAATCGGCATTGGAAATTGTTGAGCAGATTTCCAAAATGGCAGTGACTGATAAAAACACCTCACAACATATCAAAAGCTTACTTTACAAAAGTAAATATGCACTTATTTTAGAGGAAGATGCACAATTAAAAGTCATCAAGGATTTTAAATCCCAGATAGCAAACAGCGAAGCTCCAACAAAGAATGTTTTAGAAAATATACTCGCCAATTTATATTGGCAATATTTTCAACAAAACAGGTACATATTCTATAATAGATCACATACCGAAAGCAAGGTCGATGCAGAAGATTTGAGAACTTGGGACCTTCAGACCTTGTTTGAAGAAATTGATCATCATTATCAAAACTCGCTAAAAAACGATGTCATCCTTCAAGAAACAGCATTGTTAAATTATGACGAATTGTTAACAAAAACCAAGGATTCAAAACTATACAGACCCACTCTTTTTGATTTTCTAAACCAGAATGCCTTAGAGTTCTATCAAACAAATGAAAATAGCATTACCCAACCTTCTTATAAATTTTTGATTGATAACCCTGAATTCCTGATGGATGCCAAGACCTATTCAAGATTGGACATTAGCCATCAAGATTCAACGTCTTTACAATTAAAAGCTTTAAAGATTTACAAGAACCTCATCGCTTTCCATCTTAAGGACAAAGAGCCTTACGCATTAGCGGATGTTGATATTCAGCGTCTGCATTTTGTTAAAAACAATGCAACTTTTAACGATAAGGAATCGGTTTATTTGAAAAGTCTCAAGCAAGCTTCTGAAGCCCATAAAAACCATGAAGTTTCGGCATTATACGATTTCGAAATCGGATCGCTATTCCATCAACAAGGTCAAACTTTTGATACCAAAACTAATCCTGATGTCCGCTGGAAGCTCAAAGATGCCATTGCCATTTGTGATGTCGTCACAAAACGCTTCCCTAATAGTAAAGGCGCAGAAAAATGTATCATATTAAAGAAGAGCATTCTATCACCTACAGTTCAATTGACTGCAGAAAATAGTATCCCAATTCAAACCAACAGCTTATTATTAGTGCGCTATTCTAACTTGAACGCCTTAAAATTTAGAGCCTATAAACTGTCCCTTTTCGAGATGGAGAATTTTGATAAAATTTACAGACGAGAAGAGCGATTCGCGTTTATAAAAAATTTAAAAGTCTCAGAAGAATGGCAAAGTCAACTTAAGGACGAAAAGGATTATCAAATCCACAGCACCGAAATTGTTGCTCCAAAACTAAATAACGGACAATATCTTATTGTAGCTTCGACAGATTTCTCAAACAGTGAGTTTTTCAGTTTTAAATCCGTTCAAGTGACCAATATGGCTTTGGTGACTAAATCCGACACCAATAGAGAACTCTTTCAATTGATTGATAGGACGAATGGTGCCCCGATAGTTGGAGCTAAAGTGAATGTGAGATACCAAGAGAATTATAATAACAGCTATAAAACCGTGAATTTTCAAACCGATAAACAAGGGGAATTCAGTCTTATAAATTCGAAAAATAGCTATTATAATATGGATATTACAGCCATATATAATGAAGACACGGTATACTTTAAAAATCATTATAGCAGCGGTGATTATAACAATGATGACGATCAGGAACTCGTAACTTATACGCCTTTTTTATTTACAGACCGAAGCATTTACAGACCAGGACAGGTGGTTTACTTTAAAGGCATTGCCACTAGAAGAGAAAATAAGAAAACAACGGTTTATGCCAATAAATCAGTAAAAGTGACTCTTAAAAACGTCAATGGTGAAGTGGTTAAAGAGCTAGAACTTAAAACCAACGATTATGGTTCGGTTTCTGGAGAGTTTATCTTGCCCAATACTGGACTGACAGGTCTTTTTAGCATTAGCATCCACGCTGGAAACTACGGCTATGCTAACATTTCGGTTGAGGAATATAAACGTCCAAAATTTGAAACTAAATTCCTGCCAGTCACTGAAACCTTTAAAGTCAATGATTCTGTAGTAATAAAAGGGAATGCTTTAGCCTACGCCGGAAGCACGATTACGGATGCCAAAGTCGTGTATCGCGTTCACCGAAAAGTTCAGTATCCGCGTTGGTATTATTGGCACAGACCTTGGTTTAGCAGTGAACCGCAGGAAATTGCACATGGCGAAAGCAGCACCGATAAAGACGGCAATTTTGAAATAAAATTTAAAGCGATTCCTGACGAAAGTGTGGATAAAAGCGGATTGCCAGTTTTTAATTATGAAATTACTGCAGATGTCACCGATCTCAATGGCGAAACTCGCAGTGCAACCGCCATTGTAAATATGGGCTATCATGCACTTTTAGCAAATATATCCATTGCAGAACAGTTGAATAAAACTAAAAAAGAGCATCTCCTGACGCTCAGTACAAAAAATTTAAACGGCGAATTTGCCGCAGCGCAAGGCACTATAAAAATTCACAAACTTGAAGCTCCAAAGGAAGTTTTACGACCGCGCCCTTGGAATGCGCCAGATTATCAAGCATTATCTCGAGAAGAATTCAAAAAATTATTTCCTCACGAAGCCTATCAAGAAGAGCATAAGCCAGAGACTTGGGACAAAGGCAAGCTTGTTTTTGAAACTAGCTTTGACACTTCAGAATCGAAAGAAATCAAATTAGATCATCTTGAAAAATGGAACTCTGGAAATTACATCATTATTTTAGAGAGTAAAGACAAATTTGGACAGGTGGTTAAAGACCAAGCACAAACTTTTGTGTTCAGCCCTGAAGATAAAATCCTTCCTGATCATCAATTGTTTAGTATTAGCACCGATCAATCCTCCTATAAAGTGGGCCAAAATGTGATCCTTACTTTTGGTAGTGCTGCAGAAAATATGGTGGTTATCATAGATGTTGAAAAGGGACAAAAGATTATCAACACCTATATCGTACCATTAAGTAATAATAAAAAAACAATTGCTATTCCGGTAAATGAGACTGACCTGGGCGGGTTTTCAATACATTATAGTTTTGCAGCCTTTAACAGTTTTCAATCTGGAACACAAAACATTTCGGTGCCTTATCCGAAATCGGAATTGACTATTGAAACCAAAACGTTTAGAGATAAATTACAACCAGGAACCGATGAAACTTGGAGTTTCAATATCAAAGGGCCACAAGGTGATAAAGTGAGTGCTGAACTATTGGCCAGCATGTATGACCTATCTTTAGATCAGTTTGAACCTCACCAATGGCAATTCAGTCCGTTAAATCAATCATTTTACTATAGTTACAATCCAAGACGTGCCATTAAAAGTTTTGGAAACAGTGCCTTTTATGTCTATTTACCGAACTTTGATTTAAGCTATCCCTATAAAAGTTATGATACATGGAATTGGTTTGGGTTGTATTTTGGTAATGGAAGGCAATCTATAATGATCAGAGGACAAGCCAGTGCCGTCCAAATGAATCCTTCAAACGCAAGGGCTGAAGAAGCTGAAGTAAGTTTGGATGAAATGGTCGTAACAGGTTATGGAACTCAGGAACAATTGGCCAATCCACCAATTGCGCCAATGCCACCTGAACCTAAAGAAGATTTGCAATCTGTTGCCATCCGTAAAAACCTTCAGGAAACCGCTTTCTTTTTTCCACAATTGCAAACGGATGCCGACGGCAATGTGACATTTAGTTTTACGACTCCTGAAGCATTGACCAAATGGAAATTACAATTATTGGCGCATACCAAATCTTTAGAAAGTGTAACAACCACTTTGGAAACGGTCACCCAAAAAGAATTGATGGTCATCCCGAATGCGCCTCGTTTTTTACGTCATGGCGATGAAATTTCCATCAGCACTAAAATTGCCAACCTGACCGAAAACTCATTGTTTGGCGAAGCGATTCTGCAACTTTTTGATGCTATGACAGGAAATACCATTGACGTCAAACTTAAGAATTCTGACAACAGAAAATCCTTTATTGTGGATGCCAAAGGAAACACCCAAATCACTTGGAGTCTTACAATTCCAGATGACGTAGATGCTGTTCAATATAAAGTAATTGCAAAGTCGGGCGCTTTTAGTGATGGGGAACAAAACTTACTTCCGGTTCTTTCAAACCGAATGTTGGTGACAGAAACTCTACCAATGTGGATCCGCTCGAACGAAACACGGACTTTTACTTTGGATAAATTGGCTTCGACAAGCGGCGCCAACAGTTCTAAAACCTTAAAGAATCACAAACTCACTTTAGAGATGACTTCCAATCCGGCCTGGTATGCCGTTCAGGCTTTGCCGTATTTAATGGAATATCCTTATGACTGTAACGAGCAAATCTTTAGTAGATATTACGCCAATGCTTTGGCAAGTCACATTGCCAACAGCAATCCGAGGATTAAGGAAGTCTTTGATCAATGGGCTTCACAGGATGCCTTGATCAGCAATCTCGAAAAGAATGAGGAGCTGAAAAGTATTTTAATTCAAGAAACGCCATGGTTGCGCGACGCACAATCTGAAACCGAACAAAAGAAACGCATCGCTTTATTATTCGATATGAATAAAATGAGTAATGAATTGCAATCGGCACAACGTAAGCTTCAAAACAATCAAATGGGCAACGGCGCTTGGGCTTGGTTTGAAGGCGGACGACCTAATCGATTCATTACGCAGCAAATTATTAGTGGTTTTGGACATTTAAAACAACTAGATGTCAACATGAGCGCAGTTGAAGGATCTTCAAACGAGATGATAAAAAAGGCCATCACTTATTTAGACTCGGAATTTGTTCAAGAATACAATGACCTTCGCAAATACAATAAAGATGCTGATTTGAGCAAAGACCACCTGAGCTACACTCAATTGCATTATTTATATATGCGCAGCTTTTTTCCTAAAATCGAAAAAAGCAAAGAAGTACAGACCATCACCAACTATTACCAAACGCAAATCCAGAATTATTGGACCGGTCGTTCGTTATACGCCAAAGGCTTAATGGCGATGGTGTCACATCGTACTAATGATTCAAAGACCGCTGGAAAAATATTAAAGTCCCTAGAGGAAAACAGTATTACCTCTGACGAATTGGGCATGTATTGGAAAGATAATAAAGCCTCTTGGTTTTGGTACCAGGCGCCAATTGAAACCCAAGCTTTAATGATTGAAGCTTTTTCAGAAATTCAAAATGACGTTAAAACCATTGATAATTTAAAAATTTGGTTGCTCAAAAACAAACAGACCAATAGCTGGAAAACCACCAAAGCTACCACAGAAGCCGTTTATGCATTGTTGTTACAAGGCAGCGATTGGTTGAGTGTGACGGATATGGTTGATGTTCTTGTTGGTGGCGAAAAAATAGAGCCATCAAAATTAGAAAACGTTAAAGTAGAAGCCGGAACGGGTTACTACAAAACCTCTTGGAATGGCTCTGAAATAAAACCAGAAATGGCCAAGGTCACCCTAACTAAAAAAGGTGAAAGTATTGCTTGGGGAAGTTTATACTGGCAATATTTCGAAGATTTGGACAAAATTACTTTTGCTGAAACGCCATTGCAATTGAAGAAAAAGTTGTTTCTAAAGTCCAACACGGATAAAGGCGAACAAATTTCAGAAATCACTCCTCAAACCGATTTAAAAGTTGGCGATTTGGTAAGGGTACGGATCGAATTAAGAAGCGATAGAGATATGGAATTCCTACACATGAAAGACATGCGCGCGGCAGGTTTTGAACCGACTAATGTATTGTCTTCTTATAAATACCAAGATGGATTGGGCTATTATGAAAGCACAAAAGATGCGGCCACAAACTTCTTTTTCGACTATTTACCAAAAGGGATCTATGTTTTTGAATACGACTTACGTGTGAATAATAGCGGGAATATGAGCAATGGCATTACGACCATTCAAAGCATGTACGCCCCAGAATTCACGAGTCATAGCGAAGGGATAAGAGTGAAGGTGAAGTAGTGGGTAGTGGGTAGTGGGTAGTGGGTAGTGTAAATTTAAATAGAAACAGTGAGAACTCAAATAAGTTGGAAGAGGAAAGCACGAAGTACTCAAAATGAGGGGGATTTAGGTTTATCCCTCAATTCAAAACAAGTCCAGACTAAAGAATTCATTCTCTTTCTTCAAGGGAAGGTGGCTTTCAGCTCGGGGAAGAGCTTAAAGTCGGAAGGGTTTATTTTTAAAACTGTCAAAGTCTATAATAAAAGTGAATTAAGCTAAAGATTCAGGAATGAGATATTGAAAATGTCTTAATCAAATTCCTACCACCTCGTCTTTTGCTTCTTTTCTGAAGCAAATTCCACTCCTCCTTTCAAAGGTGAAGAAGTTTAGCTTAGTCCTACAAAAGCGATTCAGCCATTGACAAACTTGATTTTGGCCTGCCCATCCAAAGGAATTCGAGTGAAGGTGAAATAAGTGGTCGGTTATTAAAAGAAAAGGGTCAGGAATTTAAGTAATCCTGACCCTTTTTTCAATCATTATTTCGACGCATTCAAGCACGTCTTGATTCTATTGAAATTCAATCAATATACCCCATTTCCTTCATCCACTCATTATTGAACATTTTGCCCACATAACGGCTGCCATGATCATGAAATAAAACCACAACCACATCATCTTTTGTGAAATGTTCTTTTAATTGCAACAAGCCTTTAATGGCTGCTCCGGCGGAATTTCCCAAAAACATGCCCTCCTCCTTTGCCAATAATTGCGTGTAAACAGCGGCATCTTTATCCGTTACTTTTTCAAAACCATCGATGATATCAAAATCGACGTTTTTTGGAAGAATATCTTCACCAATCCCTTCGGTTACGTATGGATAAATTTCATTTTCATCAAAAATACCAGTTTCATGATATTTTTTGAAGACACTTCCATAAGTATCAATTCCCCAAACTTTAATATCTGGATTTTGTTCTTTCAGGTATTTTCCAACACCAGAAACAGTACCCCCGGTGCCTACTCCAACCACAAAATGCGTAATCTTACCACCCGTCTGCTTCCAGATTTCAGGGCCTGTACTTTCATAATGTGCCTTTGTGTTGCTTAAATTATCATATTGATTCACGTACCAAGAATTCGGTGTCTCTTCGCTCAAACGTTTGGCAACTGAATAATAACTTCTCGGATCCGTTGGGGCAACATCAGTAGGACAAACAATAACCTCAGCGCCAACCGCACGCAGGATATCCATTTTTTCTTTAGATTGCTTATCGCTCATCACAAAAATACATTTGTAACCTTTTACGATCGCAACCAATGCCAATCCCATTCCAGTATTTCCTGAAGTTCCTTCAATAATGGTGCCTCCAGGCTTCAATCGGCCATCAGCTTCAGCATCTTCGATCATTTTAACCGCCATACGATCTTTAACGGAATTGCCCGGATTAAAAGTTTCATATTTAGCCAAGACCAAACAAGGTAAATCCTTCGTCAATTTGTTGAGTTTTACCAAAGGTGTGTTACCAATGGTTTCAAGTATATTTTCTGCGTATTGCATGTGTTTTCAATTTAAGACTGCAAAGGTAAGAGGAATTTTTGATTTATTAAATAAGACCGGCTTCGCAAATCAGCATGCAGGTGAGGTTGGGTTCCACAGGGATTTACAGGGTGACGCTAACCTGTTTTGTGATAAATTACTGAGCTCTGTGATAAGATTCTGATATTCAAATAATATTGTATAGTTTTATTGAATAATTATAATTCCAGATGTTTCTCGGAAAATATACAAACGATAATTAAGAGTACATATAAAGGCGTAATCACAAATGTAAATTACAAAGCTAAGTTTCATATATTTGAAAATTGTACAAGAAATAGCCATGAACAACTATTCAACTAACAATTCTAAAAATAAAACGAAATGAAAAATGCAATTTACCCATTAAGCTTAATAGTTATAGCTGTAGCCATCTATTTGGCAATGTAATTCCCAGAATCCGGAAGAATGAATATGATCGCTGGAGGTCTAATTGCATTAGGATTTATGTTGAATATTTCAGGATACTTGTTATTAAAAGGAAGACTTTCGAAAACACAATAAATTCACACTTTCATTAAAGTATGAGATTGGGACTATGAACAAAACCAGACAAATTGGATTGGGTATATTACTTATAGGAATAGTAATCCATTTTACATTAGCAGAGGATATCTCTTATTTTATAACTGGAATAATTATAGGTACTGGCATTGGATTACTAATTACAGGCAAGGCAAAAACAAACACTTAAGATTACTTTACCAATTAAATATAGTCTACTTCATTTTGTTTTTTCACGACATATTGGACTTAAATTAGCATTATACGTACAAATTATTTTTATTGATCAGTTTTTGACAGAATTAAAGTAAGTAGGAAACTCCCTAATGATACGAAAGAGAACGATTATATAATTGAAGTTAAGGACATACATTAAATTGTAATCAGATGTCACTGACAGCCCTGACAATTAAACACTTCAACTATTATAAGACTTTTGAAATCCTTTGGCAACACTATCAAACTGGCATACTTTTTGAAATAAGTAACACTGACATGCAAGATTAGACGGAATTTTTTGATAACTTTGCAAGCTGCGTTAGCGATTACTCATGTGTTTTTATTTTAATAAATTAGGAACTCGTGAATATTTCACATCAGAGGCAATCTGTTTGAGCTCTTTTTTTGATTTTTCATCAAAAAAAAGAGAGTTGCGAAGGCCTGACCTGAAAGGGAACGCGATAAGAATAAAAATTATCTTTTTAATAATAAGATTCCTGCTTCCGCAGGAATTATGGGGTCGACTGGTTTTGACAGCGAGATTTATTAGATGGTAAGCACGTCGTGTAATGAAATTGAAACACGTAAAAGACTATTTCAAACTTTTAAACGGCGAGAATAACTACGCTTTAGCTGCATAATCTGAATCACAGTAAGATTGCGCTTATTCCTACTAGGTAGGAAGGCTAAATGTCTCTTGAAAGCCCTGGTCAGCGGCGGTCAGCCTAGAGACATCGTAAAAGTTGACATAGGGAACAAAGCGCTTTGATTTGCTCCTGAAACTAAAGAAGCTAAGTTGTAGGTGGGTTGTCTTTAACCAGCCTGCAATCGAAAACCCAAGAAAAGAATAAACGTGTAGAAGGCCTTTTGGTAACTTGTTTGGACGAGAGTTCGATTCTCTCCGACTCCACTTTTCGGGTATCAAAACCCACTAAAAACCCTGTAATCGTATGATTTACAGGGTTTTTAATTTTATATGACATCATATAATTGCACACTAAATCATCTAAAAAGTGAGCAATTCGGTGTCCATAGGTCTCTCTTAAAAATTGCACACTAATTCATTATAATTGACTGTTTTTCAGATATTTGAAACCTTTAAGGATTTGCATATTATTCGTTAATAGTGTACATTTAGTGTGCAATTTAATAGTGTCGTTATGGAAGACCGGTTTAGCAGTAATTTTTTCATTAGAAAAAGCAGAAGTAAAAAGAGCAATAAATGTGATATCTATTTAAGAATCACAGCTAATGGTAAGCGCTCTGACATGAGTATCAATAGAAAGATTGATCATAACCAATGGAACAAAAGGTCTTCACGAGTGATGGGACGAAATCATGATGCCGACATGGTTAACAGGTATATGGATATGATAACTTCCAAACTCAATAAGATACATCAAAGATTAAAAGATGATGAAGAATACATTACTTCTTCGAGAATCATGCAGGAATTTAACTCGGGTGGAAAACAAACTAAATTGATGTTAAAAGAATTCAAAAAACACAATGTCGGGGTTGACCTACTAATTGGTAGGGATATTTCCAAAAGTACAGCTAAACGGTATTGGACTTGCTACAGCCACATAAAACAATTTATAGATGAAGTCTTTAAGGAAGATGATTATAGATTTCAAGATATTGATTACGAATTTATTAAGAAGTTTGAATTGTTCTTAAAGACCGTCAGAAATTGTAATCATAACTCCGCATTGAAATACATCAATAATTTTAAAAAAATCATCCGAATTGCCTTAGCCAATCAATGGATGGAAAGAGACCCCTTCTATAATTACAAAGTTCAATTTGAAGCTGTTGAGCGAGAATATCTAAATGCCGAAGAAATTGATATCCTTTACAATAAAGAATTACACTTTGACAGGCTCAAAGTGGTTCGCGACATGTTTGTTTTTTCTTGCTACACAGGTCTCGCCTATTCGGATGTTGAAAAGCTTTCAAAATCAGATATCACCATTGGTATAGATGGAAAGCAATGGATTAATATTAATCGTACTAAAACAAAAACCCGAAGTAGTATTCCGTTGTTACCTATTGCTAAAGACATTTTGAATCGCTATGCTTACGATCCGCAAGTGATTAAAACTGACAGATTGATTCCTGTGTTTAGCAATCAGAAATCCAATGCTTATCTGAAAGAGATTGCAATGCTCTGCGGGATAACCAAACCATTAACCACCCATTTGGCACGACACACCTTTGCTACAACTGTGACTTTAACGAATGGTGTGCCTATTGAAACCGTCAGTAAAATGCTGGGACATAAATCGCTCCGAACCACACAACATTATGCTAAAATTGTGGACAGAAAAGTGAGTGATGATATGAAAATTCTTGAGGAGAAATTAAAAATTCAAAGTGATAAACAGAAAATTAAGCAATAGAAAAACAAAAATATTAGTCGTCCTGTGCTAGTTTAGGCAGTACTTAATATTTTTGTAATTTATTTCATTCTTATATATTAAAAGCTTTGCTCATTAACTGCTGTTCACTTTTTGAAATGCCTATTTCATCAGCCAGTTCTTCCCAATCTGCAATGGCTCGTTTAACATCAAGCAATATGCCGCTCATTTGTTTATCTGTCAATCGAAAAAAATCTCCAACGCTTAATGCCAAATCATAATCCAAGGCGTTGTTATCCATGTCGATATTGAGGGCCAAACCATCTTTATCTATGGATGGATTTAAATCGTAGGCAGGAGACAATATCCAACCTTGGCTTGTCAAGATAAAACCATGATTACGAAGGTGGTCGTCAGTATTTGAAATGGCAATATTAAATACTACTCTACGCCACAATTGTTCCAAATTATCGTTGACCATGGCGCCATTGGTTTGGATAAACTCTGCCAATTCCAGATAACTTGCTGCATGGTCTCTGATTGTATCTTCATTGTTTCCTGTCATGGTCATCGCCGAGGCAAAATGAATCCGTTCCCCATTTTCTCGGTCAAAACGTTTTGTGAAAAACGTATGGAAAGGTTCAGATATCTTTTCTATTTGAGAAGGTGCCATGTGGACACCAGCTTTTAATGCCAATTGGTATGCCAAGTATTCCCAAGCGGCCTTATCTGTGGTATCATTTTTAGATGGGAACTTAGCAATCCATATGTCACCATTATCATCAAGTATATTTGCTTTAGGCCTTGCCCCGCCCAACGAGGATCCAGGGGCCATTAAAATTGTCAGCCATTTTTTCACCTCATCATTATTTCCATCATTTTCAAAGTTTTGAGCTGCATCTTGTAGCTCTCTGATGGATGACCAAGGCGGTGTTGGTGTCAGATTGTCGTTGTCCAAAAACGGACCATCAGGATCTGTTTTGAAACGCAATGCCCCCATTCGGCTTTCATCATACACACCCAACAAATAGTCTATATCGTATAGTGTTCGCGCTCTTTCGCCTGTTTCACTTGCCAATTGTGCTCGTTTACGCTTCATCAAGGTTCTTCCCCATGTATCCGGCATACTATCCAAGAACACCCCAAAATTCTCTTTATTGTTTGGATATTGTGGTCCGTTATAGAATTGTATATCAGGATCAAGAACCAATTGTTTTTTAGATTTCAGCCAATCTTTATTGTACTCAAAACTAAAGGCCTTTTTCCCTTTGGCATGCAATGCCGAAAGCACCCCAATTAATTGAGGTTCTTGCATCCCTTTCCAGTGTGCGTAAATATATATATCGGTTTTTCCTATCTCCATTTGCAGTTTAGTTCATGAGATTACTTACCTAATTGGAATTACAACTATGAGCTAAAGGAGGTCAAGGTCTTGGAGCTTCCTTCCAAATTCGTCATCCGCTGCAAGCTTTAAAAAATCTTCCTGAAGCCCCAGTACACGTAATACATTAAAATATGCACCTATAGCTACACTTGGAGCACCAGACTCAATGAGGTATAGTGTACTTCTTACAATATCTGCTCGTTCAGATACTTGCTGCTGTGTAAGCTTTCTTCTTTTACGCGCCAATTTTATATTCTCACCCATGTGCTTGAGAATATCGATATGTTTAGGAAACAGTACCTGTTTTTTCTTACCCAAAACTAAAAATATTTGTTATTTCAAACAAATATATGGATTATGAATGAAATTACAATCATAAATAGTTTTCAACTTCAAAAAATCAAATCTGATAAGTCATTTCCCACATAATGAGATGTGTATTTTGTAAACACGTCATAGGAAAAGCTTAATGAACTACCTCGACGTAGAGCGTCGGGGAATAAAAACCATAGATCCCGCTGAAAAGCGGGATTAGTTCAACTATCAATTTTTAATGCATTGCTTCGCCACTTTTAAAATTGAGTTTCACTAATTTAAAGAGGCTGACCATAATCCTTTTCTTTTGCTATATGAAGATTATTTACATAGCCAGAAATTGGCATGGTCCTTTTCCGCTCTAATTCACGTCCTTTCTCAACAAAATTTCGCGCGGCCAGTTTCCAGTCTTTAATTGGTAGTCCTCTACTTAATTTCCCATCCCTCTCTTGGTAATACTCATAATATTTTTTTCCTTCATCAGCAGTCCAGTTATTTGTTTTAAAAAAAAGTAAAACTTCCAAAATATTAAATGGCCTTGCTAGGCCTGCCAGTTTGTTTTTGTTTGTATATGTTTTTTGTTTATAAGAAGATACCATATTTTGGTCTGGTTCCGGGACGGTCTTAGCCAATTTCTGGACTGGTTGGGTACAGAAAATGGCCATCCTGATAACCGAACCCCTCCTGGGATCATAGGACGGATAATATTTTAAATAGCCCCAATCATTCAAATTTCTAACCATATTATGATAGGTTGTTTTTGATTTGATCTTTGCTCTTTCCATGGTTAATTCCCTATTGATGGTTATTGTGCTCTTGAAAAATTCCCGGTTCCAAATATGAAAGAATGCCAAGTACAAGGTAATGTGTCCCTGTTTAATCCGAGGATCATTATTGAAGTGCTCAAGGGCTACGTTAAGTTGAGTGATGTAATTTACTTTTTCCATTATTTCTGGGTGTTATTGATTACTGCATCTTTTTCGCGAGAACGGACCTGCCCCATCTCCTCGCTCCTATTTTTCTCTAGGATCAGTTTCTTCTCGACTGGCTCAGTCTGTTCAAATAATGCTGACAACATTGCGACCGTGGGCTTGGTTTGGGTCTTTTCAACAACCCTCATTATAGCGATTACCGCATTAATTCTTTTAAGTAATTTGGCTTCGATGGTTCGCCCTGTAGGACCCAATTTTTCTTTTGGGGATATCTCGTTGTAGAAGAAAAAATCGAGCATTGTAGCCATCGCCTCGGTGTGCGATTTGAAATGTGTGCGTGAGAATGTTTGGAAACGCTTGGCTGTTTCCTTTTTAAATCTAATTCCTTTAAATGAGTCCATATTTCGCCGATTTGTCGCAAAATCTTCCCTAAAAATGTGCGTTTATAGCTCATTTGTCGCAAATCATTGATTGTCAAGAAATTAGATTTACATTAAACAACTGACTATCAGCTGTTTAAAAACGAAAAGGAATCCGAAACATCGCATCGCGTGTTACCCTCTTGCTATTCCTTTTCGTCCCGCTTTGGCGGGACAAAAATTTCATACAATCTGGCTAAAAAGCCAATTGCCTTTTAAGGAAATAAATTTCCGATATGTTATTTTTCGATGGGTAAGATTATCGGCGAAAGTGAAAAATGGATAACCCTACGTAAATTTGAATACTGAATTTCAGCGAAATAAAGATACGTTTTTTTATTTGATTTGGAATTATAAAACAAAAAAACACCTCCAAAAATTTAGAGGTGCTTGATAATTAATTTTAAACATCAGATATTGAATTTAAAGGTATAAGAATACAAATTCCGCAATGCTTCTTCCTCTATCATCGTTTCAAAACAGATGTAATTTTCTCTTACGTATTTGCGAATATCATCGCCAAATTTTCGTTCCACATCTTTTTTAGAATCCGCTAAAAGTCGGTTTTGAGCTTCTTCGCTCAAGTCTGTAAAATTGAGATATACCATAACTTTAAAATTTAGTATTCGCTTGGTAACATCAGAGTATCATTTACAAAAAACAATCGCAGTTCATCAAACGGAAAATCGATTACCCTATAACCGTGTTTTTCTAAAATATTATCATTGCCATCGGTATAAATAATTTCAGCTTCGTAGCCTGTAAAATCTTGTCTCTCTTCTGAAAGTCTTTTAAATTCTATAGTTATAAATTCACTACGTGGAATCAGGCTCTTTGCAATTACCGAAGTGTCCGTAATGAGCCAAAAACAATCCGCTACATCGGCCAAATATTTTAGACCGTCCGCAAAACGTGTTCTAATTAATGGGATTTGATAGAACATTTCAGTACCGTGAAAATGTTGCAATCCTTCTTTGATTTCGTTAACTTGTGCTTTACTCATCGGTTCATATTTGTTTTGGAATTCGTGACCCGAGCCTTTAAGGCGAACGGATGAAATAATCTTTGATTTCATTTTAATTTGATTTAAAGAGTTAATAATGAAAAAGAGGGCGCAACTTTCCAGAGGAACGCCCTCTTTAATTTTTAAACCTTACTTGTCATTTTTAATACCAAGTAAAAGAATTTCATTCGCCTCGATTTCGGTTACGTACCGTTTGATGCCGTCTTTGTCCTCGTAGCTTCGGGATTTCAATTTTCCCGTAACACCCACCTCCTTGCCTTTGCCTACATATTTTTCGATGATTTCGGCAGTCTTGCCCCAAGCTACAACCGTATGCCAATTGGTTTCCGTTTGTTTTTCGCCATTGGCATCCTTGTAATACTCGTTTGTTGCGAGTGAAAAACAGACTACTTTCTTACCGCTCTCAAGGTTTATAATGGTTGGTTCTTGCCCAACGTTTCCGATTAACTGTACGTGATTTTTTAAAGTGCTCATAATAAAATATTTAAAGATTAATTAAAATGCTATCTGAACCATTCAGACAGTTTTCATTTATTTGCTTGAAGTGATTTACTTATTATATCTGGAGCGTTTTCCTTTTTTGTTTTTGTTGGTGCCGCTTCCTTTTGTATGTTTTTGTAAGATTTCATAAGATTCATTTTAGATTTACTTCCCATAGCGCCCTCGCTGTACCTTTTTTTGTTGCTAATACAGTTTCAAGATTTGGAATTGTTGAGGACTTATAAAAAAGTGCGAGGCACGAGCCTGGTTTATGCAGTCCGGTCAATTTCCAAATGTTGGTATTTTGCTGGCAAAAAAAGGTTAGGGCAGTGAGGGTGCGGCTGTAGGTCTGAAGGCTTATGTGAAGTATAAAGACATAGGAAGCGGTACCAAATCATTAAATGGAATTCCGATTTGGCGGACTTCTACTCAATTTCGGAATGAGAATGAAGCGTTCCGCTCCGGTGCAGCGGATCGGGTTAGCGGAATGGAAAGTAGAAATTTAGGATGGTGTCCAAGACTTTTACAGGGAAGCTTTTTTCCAGGAATGAAGCTTTTCGCGGAATGCAGGGGAATGTGCTTCCCTATTATGATAACGGATTTATCTCGTTCAGCCAAGGTTAAGCGGACGTGACTTCAAAGTCGAAGATTGTAATGGAGTTTGCCCGCTTCCCGACTCTTTTCGGGAAGCGGGCAAGTGGAATGGAAATCGTAAACTTTGGAGTTGGGTCCAAGACTTTTTAATGAAGCGCTTTGCCCGAAATGGAGCTTTTCGCGGAATAGAGCGGCAATGGGCTGAGTGCGTTATGAAAACTGATTATTCATGTTTAGAGGATTTAAAGTGGACTAGACTTCAAAGATAATAGAAGGGAATGGAGCTTGACCGCTTCCCCATTTTTCTCGGGAAGCGGGCAAGCGGAATGGAAATAGGAATCTTTGAAGTTGTGTACAAGATTTTCTAATAAAGGGCTTTTCCCGTAATGGAGCGTTTCGCGGAATGGAGGGGAATGGGTTGAACGATCATGAAAACGAATTATTATTGAGAAGTAGAAGTTAAACCGGAATGAACTTCAAAAAGGAAATTGTGAAAGGAGTTTTACCGTTTTACTATTATTGGGAATAGACGAGTAAATAAAATCTAAATCGAAGTCTTTGCATTTCTGAGGAAGGCATTTTATAAGAAACTCTTCATTTTGAAACAGTTTAATAAAAATTAGACTGGAGAGATCAACATCTTCAATTTAATTATGTTGGTTTAAATTTATGAAATGAAAACTCCCCAAAAATTAAAATTTATAACCCAACCAAAAACAACAACTTCTAAGTATTAAATGAATATTGTAAATACACAGAAATGATAAAAATCACAGATTTCAGTTTTCGTTATCAATACTAATGGTAACTCTATAAACCAATAACCTCTAAAGCTTTTCATTTTATTTGATTGTGTTTAATTTAATTCTTATAATCAGTCATAAAACATACGGAATTCGTAGGGCAATAGGAATGATGTAATCTACGTCACCCAACCGTTAATCAATTCATAAAGCATTCTGAATTGTTAAGGTTTCTACTCTATATTATTAGAACCGCACAATATTATTTATTTAGCACATAGAACAACATTTAGATCCTTAACAAGCTTATTAATACAACAGAAAACATGTCTATTTCATAAAAAATTCAATATATTGCCATCTATGATCAAACACAATTACAAAGGTAAGGTTGCTATAATTACAGGTGGCTCAGGAGCCTTAGGAGGTGCTATTGCAAACGGAATGGCATTGGAAGGCATAAACGTGGTTATTTTGGGAAGAACTCAAGAAACAATTGATTCAAAGGTGAAGGAAATAGAAAATCTTGGTGGTAATGCCATGGGAATTTCAGCAGATGTACTCGACAAAAAATCATTGGACAATGCAAAATCAGAAATTATCGCCACCTACGGAAAAATTGATATTTTAATCAATGCGGCAGGCGGAAATTTAAAAGGTGCCACCATACAACCTGATGAAGATTTTTTTGAAATGGAGATGGACGATTTTGATTGCGTAACCAATTTGAACTTAAAAGGCACGGTGTTGCCCTCCTTGGTTTTCGGAAAAGAAATTGCAAAACAGCAACAAGGCTGTATCATAAACATCTCATCTATTGCCGCGCAACAAGTTCTAACAAGGGTGGTGGGCTATTCTGCTTCAAAAGCCGCTATTGAAAATTTCACTAAATGGTTAGCTGTTGAAATGGCGATAAAACTATCCACTAACGTAAGAGTCAATGCTATTGCACCTGGATTTTTCATTGGCGAACAGAACAGGGATTTGTTATTAAACCATGACGGCACTTTAACAGGAAGGGGACAAACCATTATCAACAATACACCAATGAATCGCTTCGGTGAAGCGGAAGAATTAATCAGTACAGCTCTATGGCTATGTTCCGACGCTTCACGTTTTGTCACTGGAATTGTTGTTCATGTGGATGGTGGGTTCAGCGCATTTTCAGGAGTATAATCATCGAAGAAACAAATCGTAATTTCATTATTTAAGACTTTGAGATAATATACGATTAAGCGTTTTGTGAAGATCGGTTGAACAAAATCAAGACTTTACTTTTTAAACATTTTCAATTATTTTAATTTTACGATGGCCAAATACCAACTACCAGTCCCAAATGGGATTAGTAATCAATAGGCGATGAAGCCTATATTACTTCGGATATTCGGTTCTGATTTCTAAGTATAGATGATCATCACAGCACTAAAACTAGAAGTGCTTTTCTTTCCAAGAGATAAAACATTTAAGGTAGAAGAATTATTCACGCATTTATTTTGTGTTTCTTATTTTCTGAATCAAATCATACATTATTGCATCGTTTTTATAAGGTTCAAGGACACCACTTACCTTTTCAATAAATGCAGTCTTGTTTGGAAACGATATGGCTACACCTGCCTCTTTTAATGCGACCAACGCTTCATTTTCGGCATTTTCCCAAAGTTTTCTTTGGTAAGGCACAGATTGATTCGCTGCTTTCTGTAACCATTTCTGTTCTTGCTCAGTTAAACTATTCCAAAAATAAGTTCCAATTAAAAGGACATCTGGCAACATGGTATGTTCATCCAAAGAATAGTACTTGCAAACCTCATAATGTTTCGAGAGGTAAAAACTAGGGGGATTATTCTCAGCACCATCTACAACGCCTTGTTGCAATGACGTATATAGTTCACCCCAAGAAATAGGTGTTGGTGAACCACCCAATTCTTGAACCATATTCATTGCAGTTACACTTTCCATGACACGTATCTTGAGACCTTTCAAATCTTTCGGGGTTTCTATTGGTTTGTTCTTAGTATAGAAACTACGACTTCCGGCATCATAATAACACAACCCTTTTAGCCAATATTTCTCGGCATCATTCAAAAGTTCGTCGCCAATAGGACCATCTAGTACGTTAAAAGCATGCTGTTTGTTTTTAAAGAGAAATGGAAGTCCAAAGATTTTCATCTTAGGAGCAAAATTCTCTAAGGTGCCCACTGAAACTTTGGTCATTTCCAAACTTCCAATTTGAAGCAACTCCAAACATTCACGCTCAGAACCCAATTGTTGATTTGGATAAATTTTAAGTGTCATCTTTCCTCCTGAAATCTGTTGTAAATCTTCCGCCATATGCAACATGGCTTTATGGACAGAATGATTGACATCTAAACCATGTGCTAGTTTAACTGCTTTGCTATCAGTTGTTTTTATACAGCTCCAAAATGACAAATTCAATACAATTATGCCAATAAATTGCCATTTTTTCATAAATCTATTTTTTAAATGTCGTCTATATTCTTATCATTACCCTTCAACTATACAATCACTGTTTCTTTATAAAAAGCTATAATTGAGTTTACTTTTCATCCCTACTACCCAATGCCGCATCATCATATAAAAAATAAGTATCTTCTTTTTAATGTGCTAAATTTGAGATAGATCTATGGACATTGACTTTATTTGAATCTAACAATAAGTTCAGCATAAAGGTTTGTTTAGATAAAAGATCGAACATCCTCCTGTGTAGGACAAAACTTTTAATTGAATGCCATGTCGTTTTTTTCTGAATCAAAAGACGATATTAAATTATATTATAATCGTTGTGAGCTATAAATCAGGATCGATTTCAAAACGTAAAATAGAAATCTGGATTAAAATTTAAAATAGTTCTTGGCGTTGTAATAGCTGATATCAGCCGCCATGTTACCAATCCAATTCAAATCATTTGGCAACAGTCCTTTTTCAATTTGTTCGCCAAGTAAATTGCACAATATGCGACGGAAATATTCATGCCTTGGAAACGAGAGAAAGCTACGAGAATCTGTAAGCATGCCGACAAACTTGCTGAGAAGTCCCATATTAGACAAAGTATTGATTTGCTTTTCCATGCTATCCTTTTGATCCAAAAACCACCAAGCCGAACCCCATTGTACCTTTCCTCCAATACTACTCTCATTAAAATTCCCCGCCATGGTTGCAAATACCTCATTATCGGCAGGATTTAAATTATATATAATTGTTTTTGGTAAATTGTTTCCAACATCCAAATTGTTCATCAGATGAGATAGCCCTGAAGCTTGAGGCCAATCGCCAATGGAATCACACCCCACATCCTTACCTATCAAATTTACCAATCGTTGATTATTATCTCGTATTGCACCCAAATGCAATTGCATCGTCCAGTTTTTTTCGTTATATTTTTTAGCCAAACGAAACATCAAGGCGGTTTGGAACTGTTGTCTTTCGTGATCAGAAAGTTCTTTTTTAGAAAATCGTTTAGTTAAAATCCTATTGAGATCTGATGTGGAATAAGTTACTGCGTATAGTTGTGACAACCCATGATCGGCCAACCGTCCGCCAGAAGTATGGAAAAAATCAATCCTGTTTTCAAGAGCCGCTACCAAGGCTTCAAAACTATCAATGTCATTATCTGTAACTTCTTCCAGCTTTCTGAGAGCACTCAAGAAGTCTTCATGTCTGACATTTAAAAATGTATCGGGACGAAATGTTGGTAACATCTTTATAGATGGATGGTTGCGTAATTGATAATGATACTTCAAATTATCAGTAGGTGCATCAGTAATACACAAAAGTTCCACTTTCATTTTCTTTAACAAATTCTGAACTAAAAAATCTTCTGTTTGCAATTGAGCATTGACCTTATCATAAATTGCGTTTCCCGAAGCCTTGTTGAGTATTTCATCTATTCCAAAATAGCGTTTGAGTTCCAAATGCGTCCAATGATACAGTGGATTACACATGGTATACGGAACCGTTTCAGCCCATTTTTGAAACCGTTCCTGATCTGGGGCATTGCCTGTAATATATTTCTCAGGAATGGCATTTGCCCGCATTGCTCGCCATTTGTAATGATCACCTTTCAGCCAACATTCCGTTATGGAACTAAAACTTTTATTCTGAGCAATTTCTTCCGGATCAAGATGATTGTGATAATCAATAATTGGTAGATTAGCGACATAGTCATGATACAACTGTTGTGCAGATTTTGTTTGTAATAAAAAATTATCATTTATAAAACTGGTGTTCATCATCCTGAATGTTACTTTTTAAATATATTACGTCCTATAATGTTGTGAATACTTCCGACCTCTTCAAATAAAAACTTACAACGAATCTTAAAACCTACGAATTCCATTTTAAAGAAAGTAATCTTAAGCATATGACCATTTTTTTATTCTACGTAAAAGTTTACTCGTCTAATACCAGCCGTCTGACCCCTAATTCTAAACCTGTTAGTTCTGCTAGACTTTTCATTCTTCCTAAGGTCGAATATCCAGGATAAAACTCCTTTATCCTTTTTAAATCGTCCAATAAAACGTGCCCATGATCTGGACGCATAGGTATGCCCACAGTTCCTGATTTGTTTTTTACGCGTTTTTTTTGTTGTCGTATGATGGCTTCCATTATATCGATCATACTACCCGTACCTTCAAATAAATTAGATTCGTAGAAAGACTGATTTTCTTGCAGTTTTACATTTCTTAAATGCAAAAAATGGATGCTATCTCCAAAATCGTTTATTATTTTAATCATATCATTGGTAGCTAACGCCCCCAAAGAACCAGAACAAAATGTGAGTCCGTTGGAAGGGCTTTTATAGCTTTCTAACAGAAACTTCAAGTCTTCATAATTGGAAACAATCCTTGGTAAGCCCAAAATTGAAAAAGGAGGGTCATCTGGATGAATACACATCAATATCCCTAACTGTTCTGCAATGGGGATTATTTTTCGCAAGAAATAAGCAAGATTTCCCTTCAGAATTTTTTTATCAATAAAAGCATAATTATCCAAATGCTTTTGAAAATCAGCAATTGTAAGCACATCGCGAGTTCCTGGAAGCCCTGCAAGAATTTTATCTCTTAAAATGTCCTTTTTTCCATTATCCAAGCCTTCAAAATACGATTTTGCCTGTTCTTGGATTTCAGATGAATAATCAGCTTTGGCGCCGTTCCTTTTCAGAATAAACAAATCAAAAGCCGCAAGAGCACTATGGTCATATCGCAAAGCAGAAGCATTACCATGAATTCTAAAGTCTAAATCAGTTCGCGTCCAATCGACAACAGGCATAAAATTATAGCAGACAACTTTTACATCCTGGGCCGCTAAATTTTTAAGCGTTTCAATATAATTCTGAATAAATTGATCTTTATCCGGATGTCCTTGTTTAATGCTTTCGTGAACATTGACGCTTTCTACCACCGACCAACGCAAACCTGCCTTTTCAATTTCATCCTTGCGCTTTTTGATTTCTTTTAAGGGCCAAACCTTACCTGTTTCGATATGGTGTAATGCCGTTACAATCCCAGTCGCTCCTGTTTGAGAAATATCCTCTAGGCTCACTCCAAAGCTTGGCCCGAACCATCTGAACGTTTTTTCTAAAAAGTCCATCTTTATCTCTTTTTATTTTTTAATCCTATCTCCTCTAGTGGTATCTTTTTAAGAGCGGGTATTTTATCCACCATTCGGCTTATAAATTCTTTTTTAGAAGTGACATTTGGCAAGTTCATAGTCTCCATGAGGTTAGAGTCTTCAAATCCTAACCATTCTTTTTTACCTATATATACCTCTTTCACATTGATAAAAACATTCTCAGCCACCACATTTCCTGTTGGAAGCTCTGCTTTTTCAAAATAGGTTTTCAGCGTTGGATACTGATCAACATACGGTGATTCATTATAGTTAACGGCTTCCATACGTGTTTGGAAAAGTCCGCCATCATCCAAAACCCACTTGGCCCACGTCTGTAGTCTGTTGCCCGTTCGTACACCTACTTTACTTTCTATAAAGAAATTGTTTTCGTAAATATTATTCGATCCTCCGCCAATCAAAACGTTGAGCTTTCCTGCTTTATAGAAAACGTTGTCTGTGACAATTAAACCGCAAGCGGCATCATCATGATAGACCGCACTAGTATTATATTCATCAGGAATGTTGGCAATATAATTATAGCGTATCACTGTCCCTCTTTCAGAAGGATCTCTCCCGTAATAAATAGCGCCCATATCTTCTACCTCCAAACACACATCATGAATATAATTATATTCTATAGTGTGGTTATTTCCATGCATTAAAATGGCAACACTAGGCAAATCGTACATTTCACAATGGATAACTTTATTGCCAACCCCAGTGAGGTGTACTGCTGGTCGGTATGACTTTTCTATTCTATTGATATCAAAAAATAGACAGTTTTCCACAAGGTTGTTTCCCGCTTCTAAAGTTAATCGGTCGCCCCCTCCCAGTGAAACGCCACCAGCTCCAAGCTGAGAAAATGTGCAATTAATGATCTTATTATTTACGCCGCCTTCCCGATTAAAAGTTGTATTACTATAAAGATGCTGAAGTAGGCTACCCACAATTCCATTTTTAGGGATGCCCGAACCTTCATGTCTATATTCTGAAAATGGTTCTACACCCTTGCCGACAGTAATTCCCAGACTACCAAGATTTTTAAATGTACACGCGTCAATAGTCACATTTTTAGTATTGACCATAGAGATGCCCATACCACGGGAATTCTGGAATGAAATACCTTTGATTTGAATACCTTCTGCATCTTCAATTTGAAAAAACGGGTCCTCAAGAATAGAAAACTCTAAACTAGATATGTTCTTTGTATCAGAAATAAAGTAAAGCACCCCCTTTTCGTCATCTATATAATATTCACCAGGAGCGTCAAGTTCTGCTAAAATATTGATGCCATACCATTTTTGCCACGGTTTTCCATTACCATACCCATAAAGTGTCGCCGATGCGGTGGTAAACGTTTTTTCAAGCGTATCTATTTTTGAGATTTTTACCATATCATCAGCATAGCCATGATTAAAGTAGCCCGATATCCATACATTTTTTTCCTTGGCCCAATTATTTATACGAACAGAATCGTATTGGATAATCCCACCTTGATTTGCAAAATCATCTTCACGGGGCACGGAGCCTTTCTCCAGCACCTTCCCCATTGGTACCATGTCGGCATTTGGCCAACGGGCTAAGTGCATGGCTTTTTCATTTACGAACAACTCACCCCACGCCGGTCCATAAGGACGCGAGAATCCCACATTTCGTAATGCTCCAAAATTTGAGATCCCTTCTTTTTTGAGATCAATTTTAAATATTTGCAAGGACTGATCATTGGAAGGAATTTCTAGGTCACTTATCTTTAAACTTTCAATTGGGATGGTTTGTCCTCCTGATAAAATAACCGCTTCATTTTGATAAGCTTCAATGGTCACATTTGAATATTTGGCGTTTAAATGGATGGAGTTATGTATGTTGTACTGACCTTCCCTAAGACGGATGGCCACCTTTTTCCGGGAGTCTGTACCCTTTATTTCAAGAGCCCTCTGCAATCCCTTCTCGAGACTGTTGTACGGCGATTTGATCGTGCCTTTTGCTGAATCATTTCCTGAGGTAGACACGTATATTGTTTGTGATACGGCAATGTTCGCAAACAAAAGCAAGAGTGTGAAATTTAAAAACTTAATCATAACTATTTCATTTTAAACAATGTTATTTTATTTATCCAAGGATCTCTCATCAGAATTCTTCTGATTTTAATCCTGATAATTATGGTGTAATTTCAAAACTCAGATGGCATTACAATTTTCAAATCTTCTTTACCAAGCGTCATTTCTTTTTGAATCACTTTTCCGTTTTCAACCACAACGGAAATTATTGAACGCTCTTGAGCATGTAATTTAAAATTTACATCCCAATCCTTAGGCCAAGCAGGAAGTATATAAATTTTGTCATCATCATATTGTAACAACATGCGCTGAAGAGCTATCATGGCGACTGATCCATGATCCTGATCGGGAGTCCAATCATAATTTGGGCCCCACATGGCAGGAAATCGATAAGCCTGATTACTGGTATTAAAATTTGACATCATCAATTTTGCTGCCTCATCGGTCAGCCCCAAATACGCCGCTTTTATAGCATTTTGTTGCCATCCACCTGTTTGTTTAAATGCCCTATTTTCAAAAGTATTTCGAGCCATCTCCAAGTCAGGTTTTCCAATACCATAGATGCGATAAGGAAAGATGGCATACAGTTCGGGGTTCTCAGAATTCTGTTTCCCGCTATAAGATTGTGCAGGTGCCAATAATGTAGTCCCATCTACTTCACGGGTCGGTATTTCTGGTAATTCATTCTTCAGCCTGTTCCATTGTTCTTTTTGAACCTGGCTTATTTCAGGATCTGACAATTTCAATAATTCGTGACATACCTTATTAATCCCTACAATTTCTGGCAATGGATTCACTGCCATACTATAGGTCTCCAAAGACATGGCAGGATCAAAACGAATTTTGCCATTCCCATCCCTATCCCAATGTTGGTCGTAAAATGTCATGATTTCAGAAACAACTGGTAACAAAGTTTCTTTCAGAAAAACCTTATCCTTAGTAAAGGCATAATAATCGAGCATCATCAACGAAATTTCGAGCCCACTTTGCCAATAATGCCTGATATATGCATTTTCGGTCATGCCTAAAGGTAAATCATCGCGCTTCCGCCCATAGTTGCCGTCCACATAGGTGCCCCAGAAATAAATGGTTTCCGGAAAAAATGCACCATCGTGATTATAATAGGTTTTTGTAGCCAATTTTCTGATAGGCAGTGCATCGCGATACATTTTAAAAAGTGGCTTCATCATCTCAAAATCGCCAGATTCGAGCATGGCCCAATACGGCAATCTTGTATTTTGCCACCAATAAGGACCTCCCCATCGGCGATAATCTGCATCAAAACCTTCAAATTCGCCTTTAAGATGTTTGGTATCTACCGTAAATATAGAACCGTTAAATTTTATCGGTGAATTGCCACGTCCCGAGCAAGCCAACATATACCTTTGAAGTGCATAGCCTTGATTAATATTATAAACTTCCTTTTTTTCGCTAGTATTTCGACTCGTTATTTCAATATAGCTTTGCTCCCAAAATAAACGCCACCAATTGCGATGGGCATTAAAACGTTTGTCACGAGATATTGAGCTGATGTCTTCAGAGACATCCTTTAATTGCTTTAGCCAGTCCTCCAAATTTTCGGTTTGTGACGTATGGGCATATACCGATACTGAAAATGACTTTATCGGCTTTTGAGATGAAAGCACCGTAGAGGATTTTTTTTCCAATTCTTTGGAACTTATGGATGCTCCAAAGGTTCTATTTAACAAAGGGTCTTTGTTGTTCACAATATACTCGTCCAGACCCTGCAATTTCAAATTATCTTGCCATATAGATCTTTCGTTCCGATGCGCCCATACAAACTGATTACCTTGAAGGTTTAAAATAGTATCTTTCTCCACAAAAATATCGGGAGCACCCTCGCCATGCATGCCGTAAGCAGAATGTTGCTCGGTGCCATTTTCTATAAGTCGACGTTCAGTTCTCCACGGCTCCAAAACTACTTTAGACAACACCGATTTTTTGCTTTTTACATCAACTTCAACTACTGGATGGTTGGCATCCACCCAAATATCTATTATTACCTTATTCGTTTTATCACCTGTTTCAATACGGAGAGTCCCATCTTTCAAAATCAATTCCTGTTGAAAAGGAATACCGTCTTCAAAAGGGTTAGGTGTAAGCGACACCCTCACCTTCCCTAATTTTAGCACACGGGCATTTTCGCTCCAAGCATCTGTTTTGGATACGTAAAAGATTAAATCCCCATCCTTTTCTGCCCAAACATTTATACCAATATCACCATTTCCGGCAGGCATCGAGCCCAAGGAATTATCGCTTGGGCTATTCCACAACACATTGTACTTGTCCATCCGCGGAGCATGTGCCACGGTTGTGGAATTTTGACCATAAAATAAGCTTGGAGCAAAGATTGAGAGCAGAAAATATAGCATAAATTGAAAGGTTTTCACATTAAATTTTCCCATTATATTTTATTTAGGTTTAATTGTACAGCGCTTGTTGCATTGAAATGCAAAAAGGAATTCCTGTTTGGTATTTGTATCTTAAATTGAAGTAATGCCATTACCTAAAGTAATTTTTAATTATTTGTATGATGAATCCGAGTTCATAGGGTCTCTTGGCATATTAATGCTCTTTATTTTCTTTTGAAACAAAGGCATTAATAGTTATTCTCCATTTCGCCTTAATTACCTCTTGAATATTTTTCAAAAAGACGATAACATTCTGCAACAACATTTATATTCTTTTTAATTTTGGGTATAGAAGCCGAATTAACCCATTGGGTTTCAAAAAGAGAAATATCATTCTTTTTGGCGTTTCCGCTACGAACATTATCAAAATGAAGCAACCATCTTTGTAAGTAAAAATCCTTAATCATACCATGCCATCCTTTAATTGCATAGCCATTTAAACCTTCTCCCCAAATAGTAACTATTTGTCTTGCTGTTTTAATATGTTGATTTTCTTCATCTTTATTAACTCCGTATTTCTTCGCTTTTATCAACCAGTCACTTAAACTATGCTCAGGTGAGGCCGACAATAAATCATCCAAATCGGTCATAATATTTTTAACCTTAACGATCGCTAAATCCTGAGCTGCAACATTATCTGTTTCAAGGGCAATTATAGCTTCCTTAACATAATGGTCAATACGACTTTCTAAAAAATGTCTTGTAAAATCAAGCGCATCTCTACGATAAAGAGGCTGATCTTTTAACTCATCCTTTTCTATAAAAAACAAATCTAATGCAGGAGCAATCATTTTATAATTTCCTGTCAAATCATAATTAATATTATTTGAGGGTGGTTTACAATAAAAAAAAGACCCCCATCCTTGTTCTCCTCCACGAGCATGCTAATATTTTACATTATAAATATTTTTTTCTAATATATTCCATGCTTTCTTGAGGTTGGCTGACTTAATTCCATAACGATTCTCACTATAACTTTTTAACCATTTTTCTACATTTATAGGTTCTTTACTCCATGATGCATCTGCCGCCATTGCATAAACAACATAGTTGGTATGACTTCCCTCGGGACACAAAGCAAATCCACTAAGACCTTTGACATCGTCACGTTTGTGAAGAAGAGCTTGTTCGGTGGCTATTAATGAAAGATTACCTTGAAGTGGAGTTACACCTCCATAATTATGAACATATCCATACACCCAACGCTTTCCATCATAAGCACCTAATCTATCCCAAATTACCTCTCGATCATTTCCATAATCTACAATTAACATTTTATCATTAGGAATTTTTGAAAATAATGCGGAGGCATTTTTTGCATTCCAAAAATCACTATCCGCAATAAACATCCAAGCCTGCGTTACCCATACAGCTTTATCATCGGCAACTTTTAAACTTTGATAAATAGTGTTTCCATAATTAGCTAATTCCTCATAACGTGTCTCAGGATCTGAACTAACATTCACTTCATTTTCGTTAAAAGTATCGCAAAGAAAATAATGTACATCCCCATAAGTTTCTCTATAACGCTTTACAAAATCAGCGCCAATCTTCATAAAAATATCATCCTGAATATCAAGAAGATAAGTCCATTTTTGTTCATGTTTCCACCCTATCTCTTTAATTTTGACTTCAGGGTTTAGTTTTTTAATTCCATTAGGTACAAAACCAGAAAAACCAGGCACGATAGGAGTCATTCCTAAATCCAACATGCGTTTTATGATTTTTTTTTGGATTTCCTTTTGTTTGATAAGATAACTTTTTGGAAGAGGCCCGCTTACTCCTGCTACATTACCCATACGCTGCCAAGGTAGGTATGCGGCTCCAGCAAAATATACTCCCATTTCTTTTTCAGACACTCCCATTTCGGTAAAAAGCTCGTGCCATATAATTTCTTGACCAACCATGGCAGGCATACTATTATAGCCGTGTAAAACAATCCAATCGAGCATTTTTTCCCAATCTTCCCACTGCCACCAAGGTGAAGTATAACCATATTGGCAAACATTTAAAAATAGACGTAATTCATTTGGAGAATCTACCCTTGTAAGTTTACAATTACTGAATGTTTTTGGCAATTTTACCACGTTTTGTTGCCAAGCCGCCTGAACACTTCCTATACTTTGAAGGTAATCATAAGCTCCTTTACATATTGACACCCCACTATTACCTGTTACCGTTAAAACCCCTTCTGTAACAGAGTATTCATAGAAATCTCCTTTTTCAGAATTTTCCTTTATTATAAACTCACAATCCCTAATTCGTTTACCGATTAAACGCTCTATTACGTTTCTTGCACTGACTAACCCTGCGTCTAATTTGCCCTTACTTCCTGATTCGGAGTAACTTAATGTTGAAATAAAAATTAACAAAAATCCTAAGTTTTTAATCTTCATAATTTCCTAATATCTAATTTCAATTTGATTTTTTTTGTTCAAATGTGTTCGCCCAACCTTAGACTTGAATCGTTTTTTACTTTATTAATCTCCAAGAAAATATTCTAGTCCTATATTTCATATTTAATCTATTTTTTGTTGTGATTGACAAAATCTAAATATTCAGTTTAATTAAAAATCAGTTTACTCACAAAATCGTGGGCTACCGGATTGCTTTTCAATCGGTTATCAACATCCAACTCACAGATAATAATCGAACCTTTCCCTACTTTTAACTCTCCCGCTGCCATTGCTGCCCCATGATCATCCGTCCAATTTGTATTTCCGGTAGACAATATGGGCGCCCAGTTCTCTGCCAGGATGATCTTGTCCAAAAACGGAGTTATATAATCTGCTGCTTCATCAAACCACATTTTAAAATCAAAGGGCTTGTTTTCTTTAGTAAACCTATGGCCTGTTTGAGGGGATGTGAAATAATAGCTTCCCATAGAGGTGTTCTGAATTTTAACATCGGTATTGCCAATGTTATGTTCCCCTACCGGTACATTGTACAAGATAATTCTTTTGCCTGCATTGGCCAGGGCTTCTAATGTCTCTTTATGAGTTTCATAATCTGCATAATTCTCTACCCAAATGATATCGGCTTCCTTCCAATTTGAAACTGCATTTTTCTCGAAATGATTCTTTAAATAATCATTGGCGTCAGTAGGGCTCCCCAAAAAACCAAGCTTACTTTGGTTAGAATTCAACCGCGTTGGAAAGACATCAATATCCATAATGGTCTGATCAACACTTTTGCCCTGACCATCAAACACTCCTGCCCTTAAAACAAAGGCCGTACGCTGCTTTACCGTTGGCGCTTTAAACGCTATGAAACCTTGAAATTTAGAACTGTTATGTGGCACTTCTGCTGCATTTTTTCCTGAATAGACAATTTTACCATTCTGCTCCAATTGGTATTGGATATAATAATCTTCAGGACTGCTGTTGGGGTCATGGGCAATCCAGGATTCCACAGCGATATCTTCGCCTTCGTAAAAGTGTTTTCTGTCACTACGAATACTTACTATGGTAGGTTTTAAGGCATTTCTATACGCAAAATATCCTTTCTTTGGATTTCTATCCACGTCCATAATAGTTTTCATCCAACCTGCAGGCCATGCATCTATAAATAAATGCGCAGCAAAAGTCACCATACTAGAATCTCTTCTAAATGCTTCAGTAACCGTTTCCAAGGCCCAATCTTGATGATTCTGACTCGCATCTACCCAACCTTGTAAAGAATTTTGGGTATTGTACCACATGTAGTGGAACTTTTGAGTTTGTGCTGCATAAATGCGATTGGCTGTCCAGTTTTTTTCGTCTCCCTTATTAGCAGGCAACCATTCTTTAGGATAGTATTTTTCCATGAGCTCAACAGGGTCTAAGGCCTCTGCGCCAAATTCCCCACAGCCATAATACCAATCGGGTTTTACCCATTGCCAATAGCCTTTATACAACTTACCAATTCCTAATCCTTGTCCGTTATACCAAGTATTGTAGCAATGGTTATCTGGTAAACCTGGGGTAGGTGGATCATAATCACCATCGGATTTTTTAATAACGCGGTCTGGATTTTCTTTAAGCACGGCTTCATCCATAGCTCTGAACAGTGAGAAATACTGTTCTGGACTTGCCATATTTCGATGGGGGTGTCCTTCTCCGTTTGGGAAACGCTCATTGATATAGGTTACAATGACATTACTTGGGTGATTGCGAATTAAACGCTCCATTTCAGCAACCTGCCTTACGGCTTCCTCCCATTGGTTATAACGAATCCCACCAAAGGTCGGAAAATCCGTTTGAAGCATCAGCCCTAACATGTCAGCGTATTCATAGATCTCTGGTTGTACGGGACGTTGGGTCATCCTTAAAAAATTCATATTGGTAAGTTTAGCTAATAAAATGTCATCTATTAATTGATCCCAATCTTTTTTGAATACATCTTGTTGCAAAAAACCCATGGTGTTAGCGCCTCTCAATCTGATCTTCTTATTGTTGAAATACAGGCGTCCTTTAGGAATCGATACCGTATCCATGGTAAAAGAACGCATGCCAAAAGTCTGTTTTTGAACATCCACAACGGAATTATCGTCATTCAAAACTTTAATTTGCGCCTGATATAACCATGGCGTATCATTGCTCCATGAACGAAAATCAGGGATTTTCACATGATAAGTAAAATAATTTGGACCATAGCCTAACGTAGTTTTAGTCTGCTTCCAATCTGTTGGTTTTTGTAAATCCCCAATTCCGGGTACATGCAATGCTGAGGGTACTATCACAGAATCTTTAACAACTACAGCTTCAAAATTTTGTCCAAATATTGAAAGATCAAAACTAATAGGTCTGCGGTCTTCATTATAGTTGTTCACTTCTATTCTTACTTCAGCCATTCCCGCATCGTACATTGGTCTTACAAAAATATCGTTGATATGAATGGGATCTCTTGATTCCAAATAACAATCTTGATATATTCCCATTCCTGCGGCTCCTTGATGCCCACCATCGTGAAAATTATCATAGCCAAGACCGGTAACTCCATAAATTTTATCACCAAAAAATCGTTCCTTACCAGCTGCCACAAACCCTGTTGTAGTGTAATCATTCTCCACTTTTACCAATAACTCGTTTTCTCCTTCTTTGGCAAATTTGCTAATATTGAATTCGAAGGGGGCAAAAAAACCTTCATGTGACCCTATGTATGATCCATTTAAAAAGACATGTGCCTTATAATCAACAGCCTTAAAATGAATAAAAAGAGCCCGGTCATTCAGCATTTCCGGAGACACAGCTATTTTCTTGAAATAGTACGTTGTGGCTCTTCCATAAGGAGCGTCAAAATGTGGTACCTGAACGTTTTTCCAATCGCCCTTCCCTTTCATGGTGGCAATAAAATCGGTTTTATCATCGGATGTTTCTAATCGCCATTGAAATTCTTTCAAATAAATGCGCTCTCTGGTATTTTTAATTTCCGGCGCTTTATTTTCCATAAAAGGAAGAAATTGTTTCTTTAAAACCTCTAGCTCTTTATAAAGTTCTTTTTTCGTGCTGATTTCCCTAACCTCTTTAAAAGCATCCTTTTTTCCTTTATGAAGTGGGATTGTTATTTCTGGAAGTTTTGGTGGTAATTTCTCTTCCAAAAGATCCATGCGCTCATTTTGGCTTTTGTTCCCAATTTCCGCGAAAAAATCTGTATTTTGGGCGTTAAGTTTTTCTAAACTTGACAAAACACCAAAGATTGAAATACAAACTGCGATAAATATTTTATGTTTTTTGACCATCATAATTATTTTAATTTCAGTATAAAAAAAGTACCACTGCCCTCAGACAATGGCACCTAAAAACTAGACTAACTCAAATTTTTTAATATCCAGGGTTTTGTTCTATCGTGCCTTCTAAGTTCGCATCAATAGCACTTTGTGGAATAGGAAATAAATTATGATGCATTTCTACGGCCTCTTTATCTGATGGCCATCCAAACTCCTTGGTGCGCTCATAAATCAAACCAAGTCTCGCCAAAGTGAATATGCGCCATTCCTCACCCCAAAGCTCTCTCGCTCTTTCGTCAAGAATATAGTTAATATTAACTTCTCCCGCTGTTATTGGAGATGCACTTGAGCGCTTTCTCACTGTATTAATATCTTCCGCTGCTGCCGCACGATTTTCACTTTTCATATAAGCCTCAGCTCTCAATAAGTAAGTTTCTGGTAATCGAATCACATAGGCATCACGTACATAACCATTGTCAGGAATAGCATCGATATGCTTATCGGTACCCATTTTAAACATTCGTGGAAAGAAGTAACTTAAGGTATCATCTCTAGTAGTCAACCATTCTTTTTTGATAATATCCCCTGGTTTCAAATTCACTGTAATCTCACTACCATTGGCCAGCGTTACTTTAGTGACATAAGTTGTATCCCGATCTGTTTGCTGTCCATTTACAGCAACTTTTGGGGCTCTATAGTTCCGTAGAATATTGTATTCCGCATTACGTGTATCGGTTTCGGAGTTTTTCCAAACATCATATTTATAGTAATTATTTGGCTTTATCCAAGCATTTCCTTTACCCTCCCAATCTTTAGCCGGCCCTGATGTGAAACCAAATTTATTTGCGCGATAATAGAGAGGCCAAAACGTTCTCTCAAATAAAGGCCTATCATAAATATTCGTACCACCTGCAACATTTTTTTCGAATTGTATGGTCCAAATCGACTCCTTATTCCCATCGTGATAGTTTTGATTACCCATTCTGAACAAATCCCAATAGGCATCTTTTCCAGATTCATTACTACGAGTACCAAACCTATTTTGCATCAACGAATAATCACCATCTGAACCCTCTATAACTCGTGATGCAGCGTCAATGGCATTTTGGTACAGCGTTTTATCACCTGTCTCGTCGCCAAGACTGATATACACTTCGCTCAGAAAATGATCGGCTGCAGCGCGAACAGCTCTGCCCGGTTGGTCCGTTGTTTTTGGCATATATTGACTTGCAAAAATCAAATCTTCCAACGCTACTTGATAAGTCTCTATTCGGGTAGCCCGTTCAAAATCCAATTTAGGCGCAGTTACTGGTTCAAGCACAATTGGCACACCACCAAATAATGTGGCCAGATTACGGTATGAAAAGCCTCTAAAAAACCTAATCTCTGCCTGGATCTCCAACTTTTGATTTTCATTTTTCCATTCAATGTTCGTATTTTCAGTCTGTAATAAAAGCTCGTTACAGTTTTTAATCATTTGATAATTTCTGCTATACCAATCATTGGGAAATTGACTGTGTGAGCCAAGATTATTCCAAAAACTCTCTGATTTTTCCAGTCTGGTATTACTCGCCATGACATCCACACCGTAGCCATTTTTTATAAAATCTCGCGCACCATCGGCACTATTAAAGTAAGCTCTTGTTTGTCTATACATTTGATTGAGTCCCGTTTGAAACTGGGCTACGTTTAAAAATGCATTTTCAGTTGTGAAGCGGTCTCTCAGATCCTCTTCTAAAAAGGCCTCATCACTACAGCTCACATTAAACGAAGCGATTAGAAGAATTCCTAGTATTATTTTTAATATTTTCATTATTTATAAATTTATAAAGTTAAAAAGTAAGATCAATTCCAAGGGTTAAAGAACTAAGACCAGGTAAAGAATATTCACCAATTTGTGTAGCGCTTTCTGGATCCCATCCTATCCAATCTGAGATCGTAAGCAGGTTTTTTCCACTGATATAAACCTTTAAATTTCCTATATTGGATTTTTCAATCCAATCTTTATCGAATGTATATCCTAGTGTGACATCTTGAAGTCTTAAAAAAGAGTGGGACTGATAGAATCCGTAACCATAAGTATTGCTGTAATCAGGTCTCGGATACGTATTTCCCTGACGTTCTGGAGTCCAATAAGGTAGATTTAACCATTTTGAGGCGTTTGGAACCAGTGCGCCCATTAATCCTTTGGTGTTTCCTGCCAAATAATGATTATTTCCCCCATCCACATAATTAAAATTAAAATAGAGATTCAGATTTTTGTAAGTAAAGGTGTTTGCCATGTTAAGCGAGAAATTAGGTTTAGAATACCCGATGATCGATCTATCATCTGAAGTTATCCTTCCGTCAGGAACCCCATCTGGACCGCTGATGTCCTTAAATTTCACATCTCCTGGTCGTGCACTATAAGTCTGTTGATATTCTGTATCTTCGGTTTGAACAATACCATCGAATGTATAATCATAGATGGCTCCCAAGGACTTTCCTATAAACCATCCATTACTTAAATCATCATCTTCCACACCATCACCATCGGCATCGATACCATAAAGACTAACTATTTTGTTTTTATTTTTCCAGTAGGTGAAGTTTGTTTCCCAAGTAAAATCCTGATTTTTAATATTAACTGTTGTAAGGCTTATCTCCAGTCCTTTATTGTTAATTTCTCCAATGTTGGCCAAAATACTGCCATATCCAGTCATGATAGGCAATCTGCGAGTCATTAATAGGTTTGTAGTTTTAGAGTCATATACTTCAACAGATCCCGAAATTCGATCTTTCAATATTGAGAAGTCCAGTCCAAGATTTGTAGCATTGGTCTGCTCCCATTTTAAATTTTGATTGGACAAGTTTGATTGATAAGCCGTGTTAACCGTCTGATCCCCAAAAACGTAGGAAGAGTTGCCCACATTTGGCAAGGTACCGTAGCTCCCAATTGACGGATTACCATTTTCACCATAAGACAATCTCAATTTTAAATTATCTATAAACTTAATGTTATCTTTTATAAATGATTCTTCACTTAACGTCCAAGCCAGACCAAAAGCCTTAAAATCTCCAAATTTATTTCCTGGGGCAAAACCAGAATATCCATCTCTTCTATAACTGAACGTTCCGTAGTATTTGTTTTTATAATTGTAATTTAATCTAAAGAGATAAGCCAGTTGGGTTAATTTAGAATAACCAGTATTAACATTCCTTTTTTCACTATTTCCCAATTCAAGTGAATTGACACCCAAAGCCGTACTTCCTACTTCCTCAAAATCAGAAGCTGAAAGGTTGGAATATTTGCTAACTCGTTCTTGTCTTTCAGACATTAAAGTAGCATTTATGTTGTGATCATTAAATAAAGTTTTGTTATAGGATAGAATATTATTGAATAAATAACTGTCCTCAGTTGAATTATTCTTATAACCATTTGCGTTTTTTAAATATTTACCAGGATTATTTAATTCTTCTATTTTAAGGGTGTTAACATAATATTTTTCGTCCGTAAATCCTTCGGACTCCCCATGGTAGCGGTTGGCAGAGTAATTAAAACGATATTTCAGGCCATCTATCCAAGGAATTTTCACTTCTGCAAAAACAGTACCTCTGTAGGTATAGCGCTTATCCAAATTATAATTTTGTGTTGCCGACAATGGATTGCTCCAAGTTGTAATACCTCCTGGATATTTTTCCATCCAATTCTCAAATCCAAGTTCCTGAACATTTTTATAGCCAAATGGACTCATATAGGTAGCGGTATAAAGATCTGCAGAGTTTCCAGAATAATCCCGAATATCAGCATTTAGAGAGGTTCCTATTTTTAACCACTTAGAAACATCTGTATCCAATTTCATCAATACCGATCTTTTGCTAAAATCATCTCCCTTTACAATACCTGTTTGATCGAGAAGGTTTCCAGAAACATAATAGTTCACATTATCTCCTGCGCCCGATACACTTAATTGTAAGCTCTGTATAGACGCTGCTCTTGTGACCTCGTCAAACCAGTCTACAGAATGGCCTTCTTGATAGGCCTGATATTCCTTTTGTCCCAAGATTCTCGAAAAGTCCAAATCACTGCCTGTAGTGCCTCCAGACCTGTAAACATCCTGCCTAAACTGCAATGCCTGCTCAGCATTCATCATATCTGGTTTGTTCGTCCAATTTTGAATCCCACTATAAGTACTTACATTGATTTGAGGCTTACCAGACTTTCCTCTTTTAGTAGTTATAATGACCACGCCATTTGCCGATCTTGACCCATAAACCGCAGCAGCACTAGCGTCCTTTAAGACATCAATGGTGGAAATATCATTGGGATTGATAGTAGAAAAACCGCCATCATAAATAAGTCCATCTACAACGAGCAAAGGAGAATTACCAGCAGAAAGTGAATTTTGACCTCTTATTTGAATACTGGGCTGTCCTCCCGCAGAAGTAACATTTCCAATGTTCAAGCCCGCCACTTTGCCCTTCATTGCATCTAAAGCGTTGACATTTGCTATATTGGCAATGGGACTGTTTTCTATATTGATACTTCCCACAGAACCTGTAAGATCTCTCCTCGTAGAAGTCCCATATCCTATGACAACAATTTCATCAAGTCGGGAAGCATCTTCTTCCAAAATGACATCAACCTGAGTTTGTCCTTCAAGTGTTAATTCTTTAGATTTTAATCCTACAAAAGAAAACACTAAAGTTGCATTGGGATTGTTCACTGAAATCGTAAATTTGCCATCAAAATCAGACACTACACCATTAGAGGTGTTTTTCTCAATAATATTGACCCCTAAAATGGGTTCAGATCCGTCATAAGTGACTGTTCCTGTCACTGTAATATTTTGCGCATTAACAAAGGCAGTTGCACCGAAGAAAACACTAAAGAACAATAAACATATTTTTTCCATACTTGATTAAATTTTCGTTATCAAGTCACAATAGTATCTTAATTAAATTCATTTTCTTAGAACATACTCCTCATATTCTATCACATTTTCGGAATATTAATACTGATCCGGAAATCTGTAACACATTTTCGGGTTTAGCGCAAATTATACATTTCAAAACCTTAGATTTACTCTTAACATTATAAGGAAAGAATGAAAACCTCAAATTTGCTAATTGTAATGGCTTTGACCTTTCTTCTGTTAGGCACTAAAGCTTATCCACAATTTACCAATTACACTTCCAAGGATGGCCTGTCATTCAACAATGTAGAGCATATCAGCGAAGATGATGAAGGTTTAATTTACGTTGCAACATTTGATGGACTGAATGTTTTTAATGGAACAGATTTTAAAATTTACAATCCGAATAATACCGAAGGATTTAGCCTTAAAATATCGTGTACGCTCCCTATAAAACAAGGCTTTGTACTGATAGGCACGATGGACAGAGGTCTTTTTCTTATGGATAAGTACAACCAACGTATCCTACCTTTAAAGTTATCTTCCTCAAGTTCGACAAGCTCCACCTCAATCACAAGTATGTTTATGGACAGTAAACACATGGTTTGGCTTGGCTTAGGAAATGGTAGCATCATAACCTTTAATCGTTCGGATATAACGCAGGACAATACTATTTCCGACATAAATAGTATTGAAGTTACCAATACTGCAAATACGATAAAATCATTTGCAGAATTGGATGGCTTTATTTTCTCTGCTGGAAATGGCTCACGAATTACTAGAATAAAAAAAGACTCCAAAAACTATATTATCGACCAGCCGCTGGATTTAATTAATTGCCACCAAGTTTACGATATGAAAGTGATTAATAAGGCCTTGTTTATTGGAACTGATAAAGGACTTTATAAGGTGGATCATTTACAAAACCTCCAACAGAACCTTTCTTTAAAGATGCCTTGGCGATTATCAAACACGATTGTCAGAAGCTTATCCGTACATAATAAGGACCTATGGATTGGCACTGAAGGCGATGGACTGTTTAAATTCTCGGAGTTTGGGGAAGAATTAGAACATTATTTTTATTCTGATAATAAACGCAATGCTTTAAACTCTAATTACGCACTTTGCACATTAATAGATAGTAACGAGAATTTATGGGTAGGAACTTGGTATGGCGGAATTAATCTATTATCGCTGCATAAAAAAAGCATTCAGTCAGTCTACGACTCTGAGAGTGAAGTTAATTTATTTTCAAATATTATTTGGACTATTACTGAAGGCCCCAATAACGACTACTACTTAGGGACTCATGGCAAAGGCTTATGCAGCTATTCCCTTCCCGATAAAAATTTTAAATCTATATCAACTGATAAGGATTTAAAATCCATTTCTTCCTTATACTATGATAAACAAACGCAACTTCTTTATTTAGGCACTTGGGGTCAAGGCGTTAAAATATACGATCCTATAAAACAAAAACTTGTTAATAACAAATTCGATCTTCAATTTTTAGATGAAAGCCGTATATACTCCATAGTTAGAGGAAATGATGACAACTTGTGGTTCGGAAGTTTCTCCGAAGGGCTGTTCAAATACTCTAAAAACAGGAATGAACTTGAGAGGTTCTCTCTAACGGATGATACTTTTTCGAGCACATTGGACATACGCAGTTTACTTATGGATTATGAGAAAAATCAACTTTGGGTTGGCTCAATAAACCACGGTCTTTTTCGAATACAATTTTTCAAAAACAACGCTGCACCTAAAATTGATCATTTTTCTACTTTTTCAAATTCTAATGAAAAAATTAGTGTCCAGAATCTTTTTATGGATTCCGACCACAAATTATGGATTCTTTGTAGAGATGGCATGGGGCATTTCGATAAAACTGACGGACCACAAAAGTCGCCTATTTTAAAAGATATCGTAATAACTGGAATGGCCGAAGACAGCGCTAAAAATTTTTGGATAAGTACCTACAAAGGTATCTCACTTTTAAAGCGAGACACTCAAGAAATCACTTCCCTGATTCAAAATGACACCTATTCAAGTGTGCTCTATAATCCTGAGAAAAACATGCTCCTACTCGCTTCTAACCACGGATTATTACTGTCGCCCACCCATATCGAAGAAAAAGAAAAAACACTTCCAAAGCTAATATTCTCCGATTTAAAAATAATGGATCGCAAAATTTCTCCGCATGAATCAATCGAGGATCATATTGTATTAAAAAAGAAGCTGAATTATTCTGACACCATCGTATTACCTCATTTTGCGCAAACCTTTTCCTTAGGGATAAACGCCATATATTTTGGGGAAAATGCTAAGGAACCGTTTCGTTACCGTCTTAAAAACTTTGAAAATTCTTGGAATCTTTCTAATAATCTTGCTACTGTAGTATCTTATACCAATGTGCCGCCTGGAACTTATGATTTGGAGGTGCAAACCTTAAATACCAGTAATGAATGGAGTCAAAACATTCGAAATTTGACCATTATAAAGAAAAAAGCGTGGTGGTTTACTAATCTAGCCTACGCCATCTACACCTTGTCTTTATTATGTGTATTCTATTGGGTAGCAAAAGAGGTGAAGGACCGCTATAAGACAAAGCAGGAACTGAAATTAGAAAAAATCAAACATGAACGAGATTACGACCTTTACCAACAAAAAATCTCATTTTTTACCAATATTTCTCATGATATCAGGACGCCGTTAACACTAATTTTAGGACCCATTGAGGAAATATTGAGTAATCATGCTGTAGAAAAAGAAGTAGAAGTTAAACTTCAGCGCATGTTAAAAAATGCGCGGATGTTATTAAATTTAGTCAACCAGATTTTGGACTTCAGAAAGGCAGAAACAGGTCATATTGATATGAAAATCAAGCAAATACAACTTAATTCGTTTATTCAAAATATTTACTATCAATTTAAAGAATCAGCAAATAATAAAGAAATTGACTTCGACATATCAATTCCAGAAGAAGATATTATTCTTATTGCAGATCCTTATAAATTAGAATCAATCTTATTTAACTTATTATCAAATGCTTTAAAATTCACGCCAAGGTACCGACATGTCATGATTCTCGTTGCGGCAACTGACGAATTCATTACGATACAAGTGGAAGATAGCGGTATTGGAATACAACAAAGTGAACTGGACAGCATTTTTACACGTTTTTATCAATCTAAAAGCAGCACTGGTATACAAGGCACAGGAATAGGAATGGCATTAGTAAAAAAATATGTAGAGCTGCATCAAGGCACCATTACAGTTAAAAGTACAGAAAACATAGGATCTGTATTTACAATCCAGTTTCCAATACATCAGAAATCAGTTGATTTTGAAGCTTTTGAACCCTCTTTAAATCTTGAGATCATAAATCCGATCGCAATAGATACCGCCGAAATAGTTCAGAAAAAATTGAGTGTGCTAATTGTTGACGACAACCCTGACATTTTAGAATATTTAAAAGAAATCTTAGAGACCGATTATCGCGTTTTGAGCGCCACTAATGGTAATGACGGTCAAGCAATTGTTAATAAAAAAACACCGAATATTGTTATCAGCGATATCATGATGGAAGGGATGAATGGGATAGAACTCTGTGAGAATATAAAAACTAACATAAATACGTCCCATATCCCAGTGATTTTATTGACTGCAAAAAACTCAACCGAATCGAAAATTGAAGGTTATGAAAAAGGTGCCGACCTTTATTTGGAAAAACCTTTTAATAGCAAACTTTTATTAACGATGGTGAAAAAGTTAATTCAGCATAGAGAAACACTTAAGAAAAAGTTTTTAATCTCCACTTCTGTTCGCGACGAAACCGCTTCCAAAAGCGTTGATGATCTCTTTATTGAAAATATAGTGACCTATATTCACGATAAAATATCCGAACCCGATTTTTCCATCCATAGTTTGGCTGAAAAACATCATATAACCACCGACCAGCTTTACAGAAAAATCAAAGCGCTTACTGGTCTATCAACCAATCACTTTATTAGATTGATAAGACTGAAATTTGCTGCAGATTTGCTAGCACAAAAAAAATACACCATAGGTGAAGTCGTTTTTATGTCAGGATTCAATAATGCCTCTTACTTTTCCAGATGTTTTAAAAATGAATTCGGAGTATCACCAAGCGACTATGAAGTGTCAAAAAACAAATAAACAACATTAAAAAGAAGTAAACCTGTAAACGCATTTAATCGGCTACACCACTAATTAACTTTTGAATTAAAATGACTTCACTTGATACTATATTTGTCGGCATATACTAAATTTTAGTATCTCCTTTTTAATAATTAATAAAAGTAAATAGTAATAACCCGCTGCTAATAACCGCTCATTTTAATGTGGGCAATAATTTTTTTATTGATATACTTTAACCCAGTCCACTATCATACGAGCAGGAAGATCGTCAGGATTGGCTTTACCAACCCAATCCCCTTCCAATTGTTGATCTATTAACAAATAAAAAGTTTGGCCGAAAGGCCATTGGGACGCATCCACGTCTTTGATTCTTGGATAGGTAAAGGTTTCCTTTCCATTTAAGGTATAAACCAATCTGTCAGGATACCATTCCAATCCATATACATTATATTTTTTCGTATCTACCTTTGACGTCTTATAATACGGAGGATTATCCTTTTGCTTCAATTCTAATGTATAGTAAGAATGGGTAGTCTGATAAATAAGGTTATCATAATTGAGGTGTTCCATAATATCAATTTCTCCGTTTCTAGGATATTCACCATATTTACCTTGTTCAGAAAGCATCCAAATTGCTGGCCAAGCCCCTTGTGCACTTTCCAATTTCACGCGTATTTCGATTTTTCCGTACTGAAATGCAAACTTACCTTTGGAATATATTCCTCCTGTTAAAAAAGGGCGAGCATCCTTAATGGTATCTTGATTGACGATTCCTTTTAAAATTAAATTGCTATCGGAAAAAGCATAGCATCTTGGATCACTTGTCATATAATTTCCCCAATCGGCTTTATTGGGTGGAATTTTAGTCCATTTCGTTGTGTCTAGAGTAGAACCATCAAAATTATCTTCCCACACTAATTTCCAATCCTTTTTTTGAAGGTTATTGTTCTGGACATACATATACCCATCGAAAATTTTTGGGTCTGAGCTTTTACAGCTAACTATCATCAAAACAGAAAACAAAATTAAGATACATTTATTCATGGATTTCTTTTTTTACATTTGATTAGCTAAAACAATTCATTCAAGAAAATCAATTTCTACTATTCTTGCTTGTTTTTACATCAAGCAATGGTTTTAGATTTCATTCTAACAAAACTTACCCCATCACTTCATGAAAAGAGCACGTTTTTGAGGTTAGAACGTTTATAACATTTGTAAGTTTAAAACATCCAATGTCTTTTCTTAATTAGACCATGTTGCAATTGCTCATACTAAAACAGCATAAAGAACTATTTTTATCATTATTATGACCCTTATTTTTTATTGATTTTTACGGCATATGCATAACTTTCGCAGGCGATCATTTTATTCGGTTGGTATGGCGGCATTGTAATAACAAAATTTTTTCCCTTTTGTTGACCTTTTAAAATTTCACCAGTGGCCAGTAAAGTAATCGTTGCAACTTTTGAAGGTTTGAAATCTCTTATGACAATCTCTGAATTCCATTGTGGCATAATTGCAAAATAAGCTTTATCATTTTGTGTAAAAAACAATTCTTTTACGGCATAACCTGGTTCTGGGTCTATGGTTTGTTTCAGAATGACATCGCCACCTAAATAATGTTGTTTGGGTATGTAATTTTTTTCACCTTCCAAAGACCATTGAAACGAATTATTCCAAGGTCGTGTTCCGTAAATAGCTTGTCCATTTGTTTTTAACCAACTCCCAATTTGTAATAAACGTTCTTGCATAATTACGGGGATATTTCCTCGGGCATCCGGTCCAATGTCCAGTAATAAATTACCGCCCGTACTTACGATATTCACCAATGTCAACACCAATGCTTTTGGCGAATTATAATCTGCCGCATCTTCATTTTGATTGTATCCAAAAGAAAAGCCCATCCCTCTGCATTCTTCCCACGGACGGCCAAACTCCGGTGCTTCAATCTCGTATTCGGTGGTGAAATAACCGCCATGATTTTTTCGTATATCTTTTCCCCATCGGTCATTTATCACAATTTTATCTTTAACTACCGATTCATTATATAACCATGCTAAAAATTCTTTCGATTTCCATTCTTCATCCGTCAAGTCCCATTCGCCATCTCCCCACAATACATCCGGATTGTATTGTGTGACCAAATCCTTGACATGTGGTAAAAAATGCTCATCAACAAATTGCTTTTTATCGTTTTTCCATAAGGGATGATACCATTCATATAACGAATAATAAAACCCCAATTTTACATCGGTATTTTTAATCGCGTTTGAAAATTCTCCCACCAAATCCCGCTTAGCGCCAACATCCATACTGTTCCATGCAAAGCCCCTATCGTTGGCCTCCTTACTTGGCCATAAAGCAAAACCATCATGATGTTTTGAAGTTAACACGGTATATTTTGCTCCAGATTGTTCTATTAAACCTGCCCACTCCTCAGCATCAAAAAAATCGGCCGTAAACTGTTTGCCAAAATCGTAATAGGTAAAATCCTTTCCGTAGGTTTTCTCATGAAAAACAGCAACTTCATCCCCTTTGAAATCACCGTTTCCAAATAAAGTCCTGCTCTGCAACCAATATTGATACCATTCTGAATACGTGCCTTTAGGCGACCACGCCGGAACTGAATAGGGTCCCCAATGGATAAATATACCAAACTTCGCATCTTGAAACCATTCTGGAATTGGGCGTGAATCTAATGATTCCCAAGTAGGCTGATATGTTTCTTGAGATTTCGAAACGCCCCAAGTCATGACGATGAGTAAAAAAATGATACCTCTAAGTTTTGTTTTATTTTTTTTCATTTCAAGTTAATTTGAAGTTTTTGGCGTTTTTGATTGTTATAGTAAGACAACTTCATTATTGCGTTTTTTTCTTAGCCTATTAATATATAAAATTCGTACGTTCTATTTTTATAAATTCTCCTGACTAATTTGGCTTTAATAATTCGAAAACACTTAAAATCGGTCTGTGGTCTGAAGCTGTTTTTTCCTCAATAACCTTAGATTCCAAAACACGCCATCTGTTTGCCGGTTTAAATAAAATATAATCAATTTTTACGTTAGGCTCTTTTGCCGGATAAGTAGGTGCATTTTCAGAAAATGATTCTTTCCAGTCCCTATAAAAAACCTGCATAGTTTCACTTTCTGGTAGGGCATTTAAATCGCCGGCCAAAATAGTTGGGACTTTATCTTTTGAAAAAATAGAATTAAAAAACTCTTAACAACTCATTTCTTTAGTCATATTCCAAGTCAAAAATTAAAATATGCTACTTTTTGCTCTATTTTGTAATCTTTAATGAAATCCAAACGTTAAAATTTGTTAAATCGAGACCAATACGGTGACCTGCAAAAAGAGACCACTTGGGAGGGCTTATAAACACTTAGGAGTTAAAATTATGGTCGTTGTCTCCGACTCCACAATAAATCACAACCATATTGTGATTTAAAACATAAGAAGTGCAACAAGTTTACTTGATTGCACTTTGTTGTTTTAAAGCGTCTGGACTGCAAGGACAGGAAGTTACATTGACGTAATGAGAACTCTTACAGAGCAAGAAACGAATCTCTCTGAATCCACTTTTAAACCCCTTAATTCCGAACTTTAAGAAGTTATACAATCAGGGTTGAAGTCAATGGTTTGATTTTTTATAGGTCATTTCCAAATGTTGTCTTGCTGGCTTGATGAACATTATCTGAATTTTGTGACCTCTCGCTGAAAAAACCATAGAAAACACCTCCGAAATTCCCATTAATTAAATATCAATTAGCTTTATACAGCACGTTAAAAATCGCTATGAGGTACGTTCCTTTTAAAATTTACCTTAAATTTCATGTTTGCCAACAATTTACTTTATATGAATTCCAATCCAACAACAGCTGATCAAAGTATTTCAATAACATTGCCAGTAAGAATAGACTTTACAGCTATTGAAAAACTTGTGAGAAAAAAATTCAATGGTACCACCATCAGTAAAAACGACGCTAAGGGAAAGGCATCTAACTATTTTAATATTCTAGAAATTTATCTTTCTGAAAGTCAATCTGTACCGTATAATTTAGCGCTAACAATCAAATTACAAACCTTGACTCTTCTATTCCACAAGAAAGATATTGAAGTGTCCGTTCTAGCAGATTTAAGATTAGACGTCGGTACCCAAAAACTATATGTCAAAGCCTATAAAATTAACAGTAGCGGCGAAAGCTGGATTACAAATACCGTCCTAAAATCAGTTTTAAACACCTTTGTTTATAATAAACTCATCAACATTTTGAGCGTTGATTTAATGCCAATATTAAAGGAAAAAATTGATGGCATCAATGCCAAGTTGGCATCACAGATCAAAGCCACAAAGAATATTTCAATTATGGGGAATATAGAAGATTTTAATATCAGCCATTTTAATATTAAAAAAGATGTTATCTGGGTGCTTATTTATACGCAAGGTTGGGGTGTAATTTCTATAGAAGATTTAGAGTTATAGGACGTATTTGTTGCGAAGATTTAAAGATTGAATGGTTGGAACAAGAAGGCTAGATTATAAGTGGTATGTCCTAATGCTCGCTTAAGCTCCTTATCTATTAAAAGTCTTGTGCGCTCGATACAGATTAAGCTGATTAAGAAGTATTTTTAACTCATATCATAAATCACCTGTTAAATACTGTTAGCGAAAATCAAGAATTCCCAAAGTTTTAGTAGCTTGTACCGAAATGCTTAAAAAGCATATGAATAATTAAAAATAAAACAGAATTAAGCACTCATACTCGAAGATAAATTATGTTAAAATATACTCCCGCAGGCTAAAGGAATTGCTCGAGTTGAACACTTGAACCCAAAGGAGCAAACTACAGGAAAAGTTGAAATAAACACAAAAAACGAAGAGCAACAAGCATAAACCTCATAGATTGAGATTGTTATTTGATAAAAGTCACTTTCATCTTCTAACAAAACGCGCATGCTCATTAAAACTTAAATTATGGCTAAAAAGACACCTATGCTCGACCCAAAAACCAAAAAGGAGCAAAAAATAGAGGATAAGGATAAACAACGAGAACCTAAATCTGGACCGGATCAATCTAAAGAACCTAAAAAAGAAGATCCCGATAAGGTTCCAGAATCTAACGATCCCGCAGGATACGGTGATGATGAGGATAACATTAAAAAATCTCCATTTAAAAAGAAATAAGTCGATTATAAAATTTTGTATCAAGAAAGTTTAATTTTTGGAGTGAGAATATATAAATTCCATGGATTAAAACTTATGAGGTTCTGAAACTTTACAGCAAAATCCATGTGACGTGAGAAAAATAGAGCTGCTTCTAAAAATAATTGAGAACCTGATTTAGAAAATGGAACAATGTGAGAGATTATTTAAATTCCTCCCAATTCTTTTTTTGGCATTCAAGTACTTTATGAAAAATTGAATGGGATAAAGAGCTTTCCTATCAATTAAAAGCGATGTAGACTTATCAAGTCCAAACAGTTGAATATCAACTCCTATCTTACCGTCTTAGCGTAAATGTTAATCTTTTGAACAAAAGAAGCACTCTAAAAAATCTTACCGAGTAATTGGTTAAAATACATTTTGACTTCATCCAAGATTAGACCATCCTCAAATGTTGATCGGCTTAATTTCCACAAAACGGTAGGTACCATATTTTCAACTTCAAGCTTTTCTATTATGCATTCATTATTTAAGGTCATGATAATCAGAACGCCATTGACGCTCCCATCATTAATGATTTTAAAACATTCTTTCTCCTTGTGGATGGATCCAAATGATTGAAATATAAGTAACCGATACCCAAGGTCGAAAGTCATGTTCTGAATTTCAGACAAAAGACGGCCATAAAACTGATCTTATTCAAGCAGAAGAAGAAAGAATCAGAAGGCACTATTTAAAGATAGGATGGACAGCTTATCACGAATAGCTATAAAACACATTGTCTTTCGAAAAAACTTTTCATTTCTAGGAATGGACAAAGCAAATTTAGGTTTTAATTGAAGTTTGTCGACTTTAACTAAAGGTTTAAATTTTCCATTTTCTATCTCATAACAGAATCGAATCGTAATCGTAATTCTTAATCAATTTCTATTCACTTTTAAAGGAATTCAAAATAGAGATTATAGATATTAATCTTATATTGTAGGTTAATTGAAAAACAACTCGCAATGCGGACATTTATCCTACTTTTTGTTGTTGCCTTTTTGTTCCTCTCTTGGCAAGTTCCCTGTAATAAAAAAGAGAAAAACACCTATAGCCTGTTCAATGGAAAAGACCTCGCGGGATGGCATGTTGATGTGCCCGAGATGGACAAAAACTTACAAGCCAAAAACCCATTTATCGTTCGCAATAAAATGCTCGTAAGTCTGGGAGATCCCCGCGGACATCTCATTACTGACAGTATTTATCAGAATTATAAACTAGAAATAGAATACAGATTTCCGGGGCAACCGGGCAATTGTGGAGTTCTTGTACACGCTTCCACCCCAAGAGCTTTATATGGCATGTTCCCAAAATCAATTGAAGTCCAAATGGAGCACGAAAATGCAGGCGATTTTTGGTGCATCGTAGAGGATATTGAGGTGCCTAATATGGAATCCCGACGGGGTCCTAAAGAAAATTGGGGCGGCACGGAAGGTAAAGAACGAAGAATCAAAAACTTGACCGAGAGCTCTGAAGCGCCTCTTGGAAAATGGAACACGATGGTCATTGAATGCCTGGGTGACACCTTAAAGGTATGGGTCAACGGCGACCTCGTAAACGAAGGCTTTAATTTAACAACAAACAAAGGTCAAATCGCTCTTCAAGCAGAAGGTTCCGAAGTAGAATTTAGAAAATTAGACCTCACCCATTTATAATCCTTTATAAATTGCTCTACAAACAATGACAGTGTCTTGAAATCAAACTTTTTCATCGTTTCTCCGAAAGGCATTTTCTCTGCGTTTAAAAATTAACTATACGTTATAATATTAAAAAATGAAGATCACCCACTATTTATTTCTATCACTCTTTCTTTTCAAAACGACCTCAGCTTTTACTCAGGAAAAAGAGCTTAAAAATTACACCCAAGACATCGCTGGTTCTGATTTGGTCATTGACATGGTGGCCATTCCAAAAGGAACCTTTGTTATGGGAAGTCCAGAAAACGAAAACCACCATTATAAAGATGAAGCACCTCAACATGAAGTGGCCATTGATGCTTTTTTTATGTCGAAATATGAAATTACGTGGGACTTGTATAATCTATTCGTGAACCGAGCTATCGACGCTATAAAAAGCCCAACAAAAGGTTCTGATGTTGAGATGGATGTAGATGCTGTTTCAGGAGCAACCACTCCTTATGTTGACATGAGTTTGGGCATGGGAAGTAGCGAAGATTTACCAGTGGGCAATGTAACGCATCACGCAGCTTCAAAATTCTGCGAATGGCTATCCGCCAAAACAGGTTATTTTTACCGATTACCTACCGAAGGGGAATGGGAATATGCAGCTCGTGCAGCAACCACAACAACCTTTCATTTTGGTGATGATTCAAAATTGTTGAAAGACTATGCTTGGTATTATGAGAACAGTGAGAACACCTATCATAAAGTGGGTCAAAAAAAACCAAATCCCTGGGGACTTTATGATATGTATGGCAATGTGGCCGAATGGACCTTGGATCAATATCTCCTTGAAGCCTATAGTACGAGAGCCGAATTGACCGATAATCCAATAGAATTTCCTATTAAGGAATACCCTCGATCAATAAGAGGCGGTTCATATGATGACGACGCCGAATATCTTAGAAGTGCAGCCCGGTTAGGGTCTAATGCCAATTGGAAAATGCGTGATCCACAGTTCCCCAAAAGTAAATGGTGGCATACAGATGCGCCTTTTGTAGGCTTTAGAATTGTAAGAGTCCCAAACCCACCGAAAGCAACCGATTATAAAAACTATTGGGGGCCAAAAACCCCTTAACTTTCTAAACGAAAATTATGACTTATTTTAAAAAAAATCAGAAGCCTATGTCGGATTCGTCTCGTAGAAATTTTGTAAAAACAACCGCTATTTTTACCGCAGGAATGATGTTACCCTCGATGGAACTATCTGCGATGGCTAACGTTTTTAATGATAAAACCTTAAAACTTGCCGTTGTAGGCTGTGGCGGTCGAGGAACTGGCGCTGTGGTTCAAGCCTTAAAGGCAGATGAGAATGTACAATTGGTAGCTATGGCCGACGCTTTTGACGATCGATTAAATGGAAGCCTTCAGAGTCTTCAAAAAGAATTTGAAGGAAGCAAAAAAATTAATGTTCAAGCAAAGCACTGCTATGTCGGATTTGATGCCTATAAAAAAGCCATCGATCAGGCAGATGTGGTCATTCTTACCACACCTCCAGGATTTCGTCCCTATCATTTTGAGTATGCCATCAATGCAGGAAAACACGTGTTCATGGAAAAACCCGTGGCTACTGACGTTCCTGGAATTCGGAAAGTGCTGGAAATGGCCAAAATTGCCAAAGCAAATAAATTGAACGTGGTGGTAGGTCTGCAACGTCGGTACCAAAATAATTACCTCGATATGAAACAAAAGATAGACGAAGGAAAAGCCGGTATTATAACTTCTGGCCAAGTATACTGGAACAGTTCCGGAGTTTGGGTACACCCTCGAACGCCTGATCAAAGTGAAATGGAATATCAAATGCGAAATTGGTATTATTTCAATTGGCTTTGTGGCGACCACATTCTGGAACAACACATCCATAATATTGATGTAGCAAATTGGTTTATTGGCGAGTACCCAATCTCTGCACAAGGGATGGGTGGCCGTTTGGTGCGAACAGGTCCTGAGCACGGCGAAATCTTTGATCATCATTTTGTGGAGTTTAAATACCCGAGTGGTGCGGTGATTTCTAGCCAGTGCCGTCATCAACCCGGAACCTGGTCTAAAGTGGGAGAAAATTTTCAAGGAAGCAAAGGAACTATTGAAATGAACGATGCCGGTGCCGCCAGTATTATCGATCTCCAAGGAAACCTTATTTACAACTATAGAAACAAAAGAGATCCCAATCCTTACCAAGTAGAACATGACAAACTCTTTGCTTCTATCAGAAATAATGAAGTGATCAGTGATGGTGAAAATGCGGCAAAAAGCACCATGACGGCCATCATGGGAAGAATGGCGACCTATTCTGGACAGATGATCAATTTGGATGACGCCATGACTTCAGAGAAGATTTTGATGCCTAAAGACGTTACTTGGGATTCTACGCCAGCAACCATTCCAGGAAAAGATGGCGCTTACCCTATCCCTACACCAGGAAAAACCCAAGTGATGTAGACACTTCAAATCATATCTTTTTCAGTATTCTTACATACATATTTTACAAAAATCATGACCTCAAAAACCAATTTATTTCAACCATTGATCAAGATGGTGATAATTATTATTTCCGTACTCATATCGATGATAATATTGACTTCCTGTAAAGGCACAAAACACAATCCCGTACAAAATGATATCGCCTCTTTAAATAACCTCGAAGAATGGCAGCCCCTCTTTAACGGAACAGATCTAAAAGACTGGATCGTGAAAATACACCATCATGAAGTGGGTGACAATTATGCCAATACCTTCCGAGTTAAAGATGGGGTGATCCAGGTCAATTACGATGGGTATGACAAATTTGACCAGCGTTATGGCCATTTATTTTATAAGGAGCCTTTTTCATCCTACCATTTAAAATTTAAGTACAAATTTACATATCAATGGATGACGGATGCACCAGGCTACACTTATAGAAACAGCGGAGTGATGTTCCATTCTCAGGATCCTGCAACAATATTAAAAGAACAGGACTGGCCTATTTCTATTGAGTATCAGATGCTGGCCCGTGAAAAAGATGGTGTCCCTAGGCCGACAGGAAATATGTGCTCTCCAGGAACCGAGGTGTATTTTCAAGGAGAAATGGATCCCAGGCATTGTATAGACTCTTCTTCTGATACTTCCGACTGGGATGAATGGGTCAGTTCAGAATTAATCGTTTATGGCGATTCTTTGGTGATCCATAAAGTAAACGGGAAGAAAGTCTTGGAATATACCAAACCGGAAATTGGAGGTGGTGTCGCTAATGGCTATAATCCAGAAATTAAAATCGATGGCAAACGGTTAACCAATGGTTACATTGGTCTACAGGCGGAAGGTCAAGGTGTTGAATTTAAAGACATCAAGATCAAACAGCTAAAATAAACCTCTATGTATTAAAAACCCATAATTTTATATTGACAAATATTAAGTCTACATCGCGAAATATCGGATAAAAACGAAGAAAAATATCCAATAATTTGAGTATTACCCGAAAAGATCAGGACAGGCTGAGATTACATGGTTTGGATTAGTTATTAGAGAATAAAATACTGGAAAAACATATCGTTCTATTTGAAAACATCGTAAATATATTCTTATTTTTACTCATTCTAAATAGTGATTATTTCCTAATGTAAATAACTTCCTCATGTACTCACAAAACAAAATCAATGCCTTCGTAAAAACCAATCCTATTCTTCATGAAATCATGAATGCAAAGCCTATTTCTTGGTTAAATCCTGAGATTCAATCTATGCAGAATGCTCCTAAATTCCCCATAAACATCGGCGATATGAGAGCGGCAGAGCAATTATGGGCTCGGTACGCACCATTTTTCATAAAAGCTTTTCCACAAACCGAAGAAAGCCACGGTGTTTTAGAATCGCCACTCCGCGAAATTGCCAATATGAAATCTCTTTTAGAAACAAATAATGGAGAAATTGAAGGGCGACTCTTCTTAAAATGTGATAATGAACTTCCAATTGCCGGCTCAATTAAAGCTCGTGGTGGATTTTTTGAAATTATGAGCTATGCAGAAAAATTAGCCCTTCAATCAGGTCTACTAAAGCAAGACGACGATTATAGTAGATTGACCTCTCCTAAATTCCAAAAATTTTTCAGTACGTATAAGATTGGCGTTGCATCCACCGGAAATCTGGGCCTGAGCATAGGAATAATAAGTGCCAAACTTGGTTTTCAAGTAACTGTCTATATGTCGGCCGATGCCAAAGCGTGGAAAAAAGACTTATTGCGCGAAAAAGGCGTAACAGTCATCGAGTTTGATGGCGATTTTAGTGAGGCTATTTTAATTGGACGCGAACAAACCAAGACAGATCCCAATGCGTATTTTGTAGATGATGAAGATTCCGAAGACTTATTTTTGGGCTATACCGTTGGCGCACTTCGCATAGCGCAACAATTAAAAGCGCAAAACATTAAGGTGGACGCAGACCATCCGTTATTTGTCTATTCCCCTTGTGGTGTGGGAGGATCTCCAGGAGGTACCGCCTTTGGTCTAAAACAAATTGATGGAGATCATGTGCACTGCTTTTTTATTGAACCGACGCATTGTCCCGCAGTGTTGACCGGACTGGTTACTGGTGAAATGAGCCATATTAGCGTACAGGATATTGGACTTGACAATATCACGGACGCAGACGGTTTGGCCGTTGGACGACCTTCCCATTTCGCAACAAAAATTAGCCAACATTTGGTCAGTGGTGTTTTCACTATTGAAGATGAACAATTGTTTCAACTTTTGGCACAATTGAAAGATTCCGAAAATATCTTTCTAGAACCTTCAGCAACCGCAGGATTGATAGGACCTCAACGTGTTCAAAAATAGGATATGCCAAAATACATCATCTCAGCATGAAAAATGCGACACATGTGGCATGGGCAACGGGTGGTCTTCTCGTTCCTGAACTCCAACGGAAAACATTTTACGAAAGAGGAAAGGCACAACTATTAAAAAACAATTTTGAGGAATAAAAACTCAAGAATACATACTTGGAATGCATTGCCCCTTGACGTAATCCTTTCCGACCATTGTGGTAAAAAATATGGCTATTGAACTTTTAGAATTTTGATCTTATAATTGCTATTCATTAGTTAATGAACAAATCTGATAAAAAATTTTCGTTAAGCTTGTACATTTAATTTTTAGCTGAATACTCATAATTGCCATTTGCATCCAACTGAAATGCAATCACCTCCTCATTGACTGTCATTTGACCAGATTGATCAGGTTTTCCCATGATGTTAGCCGCTTCAACACGAGCATTTTTCCAACGGATATCCAATTCAAAACCTCCACGAGCTTTTAATCCTTTTACTTCTCCTGATTGCCATGCATCGGGTAAAGCAGGTAATAATTCGATCATTCCTGATTGTGATTGGAGCAACATTTCCACCATTCCGGAGGCGCCTCCCATATTCCCATCCAATTGAAATGGTGGATGTGCACACAACAAATTGGAATACGTGCCACCCGCGGTGGACATCTCAACGCTCGTATCAGATACTGGTTTTAATAAACTTTTTAACATTTTATGAGTGCGATTGCCATCGTTCAAACGTGCCCAAAAATTCATCTTCCATGCTCTAGACCAACCTGTTCCGCTATCGCCACGGGCATTTAAGGTAACTCTCGCAGCTTCTGCCAATTTTGGAGTTTGCGCTGTTGAGATTTGATTTCCTGGATGCAAAGCGAATAGATGGGAGACATGACGATGGTCGCTCTTTGGGTCATCCACATCTTCTGTCCATTCTTGCAACTGTCCCCAAGAGCCAATTTTTGGTAATAAAATGTTATCCCTTGTTGCTTTGGCTGTTGTTGTAAATTCATCATATATCCCTAAAATGGCAGCTGCTTTAATGCAGTTATTTAATATATCCCAAGCAATTTGATGGTCCATGGAAGCCCCTTCTGAGATCCCCCCATGTTCTGGAGAATAGGATGGCGTTGACACTAATTTACCATTTTCATCCTTCGTCAAATAATCAATCCAAAATAGCGCCGATTCCTTCATAATTGGATAGGCCTTTTCTTTTAGATACGTTTTATCCTGTGTAAAGTCGTAATGGTCCCATAAGTGTTGTGAGAACCAAGCGGCGCCCGTAGGAAAGAACCCCCAATCAACCCCCCAACCCGGCGACGTGTAACCAAAAGCATTGGTCATGGTGTTGACCATCCAACCACGGGTATCAAAATATTCTTTTGCAGCCAATTTGCCAGGGGCTACCAAGCTTTCAATATAATCTAAAAATGGAACGTGACATTCCGAGAGATTGGTCATTTCAGCGGGCCAATAGATCATTTCCAAATTAATATTGCTATGATAATCAGCCGCCCATGGCGGGTTGGTAGAATTATTCCACTTGCCCTGCAAGTGCATAGACATCGTATTTGGTCGGCTTGCCGAAATCATTAAATAGCGGGCATACTGAAAGTAGAGACTTTCTAAAGCGTTATCATCAGAGCCATTGGCATAGGCTTTCAAGCGTTCGTTGGTTGGGATATCTAAAGTAGGACGTTCTCCCAAACTCAAACTGACTCGATCAAATAAATTTGAATAATCTGAAATATGTTCTTTCCTTAATTGATCGAAGCTAGTATTCGTCCACTTTTTCAAAATAGCGTTGGTAGCTGCCTTATAATCATTCCCTTTATAGGTTGGAGATTCTAGTGTGTAGCCCGTAGCAGACGTATTTAAGATAACCATATCTTTGGCACCTTTTATATAAATAACGCCATTCTTGTAGGTAATTACTCCGTCTGATAATTTCAGCGATAGTAAGGTTTCAAATGGCATTCCGTTATCTGCAACTTTACCATCGAACGTAAAAACGCCGTCATCAAAATCTTGAGAAACTTGTACGTGAGGGCTTTCAAAGCGAATTTCATAATCCGTTTTTTTAGAACTTTCAAAACGGTACACCATTGTATTGCTCGGATAATTTCCAAAATAGTTACGGCTATAGTTGTCCTTGCCAATAGTGTACGCCACTTTACCCAAAGCATTAGTAATATTCAGGCTGCGTTTGTAATTGGTCACGTCTTCTGAATGTCCTACTTTGATGAAGATAACGCCCATGGTTTGTTGGGCACCATAATCGCCAAAATCAGCATTGTACTGTTTACCCGTGTCAATAATCCCTGTAAATTGAGCTTGTGCTATTTTATGTGCCTCGGCTTTTTTGCCGTCTTTCAGCAACGTTCTTACCTCCGGTAAATATTGATTGGCGTTTTCCCGGATTCCAAAATTGTAATCGGGATTAGAATCAGGCCCACCAGACCAAAGTGTCCCTTCCGAAAATTGAATTTGTTCTTCTTGAATGCCACCAAAAAACATGGCGCCCACGTACCCATTCCCAATGGGCAGGGCTTGGGTCATCCAATTGGTAGCGGGTGTTTTATACCAAAGTTCCAGTTGGCTATTATCTTGTGCAAAAGTTACCATCGTCATCAAGATGAAAGATGCAATGGTTGTCATTTTCAATTTTAATCTGGTCATTTATCTATAATTACTTAAGTGCTCTTGTCATTATGTGACAGATCCATTTTACTGGGTATTAAACTTGCTTTTACTCTTTTGGCCAACGTCATGAAAACAATTGTGCTTTACGATTGTCAGCACTATTTATTCCGGGCCTTGTATTTGTCCAATATTTTTAATGTTTCCTTTATTGGTAATGCCTTCATTTCCCTTCCTTTTTGTCCTACGATATCTTCAGCCATAAACATTGAATTGTAAATGGCTTCTTCAGTGGCTTCCAATGCTGCCAAGAACAAGGGCGACATAAAGTCATTTAAAACTTCGGGCGTATTTATTTCAATGGTCTTCGCATCATGGGGTATTCTGGTATCTTTATGGGTGCTAAAGGCAATACTGTAATCCCCGCTTCCATTTGACGAGAACGAACCTACTGCACCAAATGCTAAAAAAGAGCGTCGTGCCAAGCGCTCTAAGTTTCTACTGGAAAGTGGAGCGTCCGTTGCAATAATAATCATACAGGAGCCATCCACAATATACGGGACGTCATTGGCCATATAATAATTGTTCAATTCTTTTCCAACGGGAGCGCCGTTGATTCTCAATATGCCTCCAAAATTTGTCTGAACCAATACGCCTACAGTATAGCCTCCTTTTTCTTTGGGGAGTACCCGTGATGATGTTCCAATGCCGCCTTTAAAACCAAGTGTATTCGTGCCAGTACCAGCGCCCTCATTTCCTTCCAAAACTTCTTTGGTTGAAGCCGTATTGATGGCCTCCAAAACATCAGAAGTGGTGACATGACGTCCTCTAATATCGTTTAACCAGCCATCATTCGTTTCTCCAACTATTGGATTGACGGATCTTATACTTGAATTTTCAGGAATACTTAAGGTGTAGTCAATCAGTGAATTTGCCACCAAGAAAGCATTTAATGTGTTCGTTAAGGCTATCGGCGATTCAATATTTCCTAATTCCACAATTTGGGTGGTTCCAATCGACTTTCCAAAACCATTGCCTACAAAAATACCCGCTGGCACTTTCTCTCTGAACAAATTACCTTGATGTGGTAAAATAACAGTGACTCCCGTTCGAATGGAATCTCCAATGTTCAAGGTTTTTTGGCCCACAGACACACCTGCAACATCAGTTATAGCGTTGTATTTACCAGGTGTCAAAATCCCAGGCTTAATACCCAATTCTCGAGCTCTCTGTCTCTCTTGAGCACTATTGTGAAACGGAATGCCAATTAAAAGCAATACTACCATTATAATTTTTGTCATGCGTTCTTAGGGTTTTAGTTTCGCCGGATCTATATGTTGAATTAATTTTCTAGCCAAAACATTGGTAGGATTTATGACCATCATCCCATGAACTTGTTCAGTGGTAACTACCAATGGTATTTCAGTACAACCTAAAATAACAGCTTCTGCACCTTTTTCCTTCAAATAAGCCATTGCGTGATCTAAGTTTTCCTTTGCTTGTGGATGAAATGGATTAGAATTCGATTTTATACCATAATCTGAGTGATAAATTGCAGGATGCACAAATTCTTCTTGCATCTGCAAAGTTGGTTGAATTACTGTAAAACCATTGCTTTTTAAGACATTTGAATAAATTTTATGCTTGTAGGTGCCAGTAGTGGATAGTACCCCAATTCTCGAAAAATGAGGAAACTTAATTTTTATGAAATCGACCGTTTCATTGATCATATGAAGCACTTTTATTTGACTTCCCTGCTTATATAATGCTTCTGTAACTACAGCAAATATCTCAGAGGAATGTGCTGTATTACAAGGTATTCCAATAACTGTAGCGCCAGATTTTTCTAAATCCAAAATAATTTTTGCAATTGAATATCCTGGATTTTCATCTATCATGCCCAAGAGATATTCGGTTCTATCCATGATTTTGGAAGGCAAAGAAAATAGCAAGGTATCAAGATGGTCTTGATCTTTCTTCGCCAAGGTGTTATCATAAATAGTCTTTAAAAGATCAATCCCGGCATAGGGACCTATGCCTCCAACAATTCCAATCATAAACAGTTATTTTTTTCTTTTAAAGCGGTAAGATTCTATACTTTTAAACAAGTGAACTAAGATAATGAGTTTTACAACAATACCAATATCTCAGGCGGTTTTTAAGTTCTTTTATTTAACTTTCTCAGACTCTAATCATTTTTAAGTGAGTACACTTTGCAAAGCTCATACAAACCCGTAAACCTCTCATTATATGGATGCTTTCAAAATTATAAAGCTATAATTCACTATATTTAAAATATGATTTCCATTACTGACATACCGCCTTCTGAGGTGCAAAACAATTTGAATTTGTTAAAAGCAGATTTAGACGCTAAAATCCCATCTAAAAAATTGGATAAAAACCTGTTAATTGCGACTTGGAATATTCGTGCTTTTGGAAACTTAACACGTAAGTGGGACTCTGTTGATGGTGATTCTCCCAAACGTGATTTACATTCTATTTTATGCATTGCTCAAATTATAAGTCGTTTTGACGTTATTGCCATTCAAGAAGTGAAGGATAATATTAGAGCCCTAAGGGACACTTTAAAGGTATTGGGTAAGAACTGGTCTTTCATTCTCACCGATGTCAACAAAGGTAAAGTGGGCAATGGCGAACGAATGGCTTATTTATTCGATACCAGACGTGTGCATTTATCAGGCTTGGCAGGTGAATTGGTGGTACCCGAGGAATGGGAAGATCAGATTGGAGAACATGCCTTATCTAAACAATTTGTAAGATCTCCGTACGCCGTGAGCTTTCAATCAAACCAGCACACGTTTATCCTGGTCACCCTACACATACTTTACGGCAAAAGTGCAGATAATCGAATAGAAGAATTACGGGGTATTGCTAAATGGCTTAAAAGTTGGGCAGGAAGTATTAATGCATACCATCAAGATTTTATCGCTTTGGGCGATTTTAATATCGATGCTCGTGGTGATTTGCTAGAAGAAACTTTCCTTTCAGAAGGCCTATATATTCCGCCCCAACTTCAGAGTGAAGACGTTACACGTTCCATCTTTAAATCGACAAAATTCTACGATCAAATTGCTTGGTTTAATAGCCAAGGCAGCGGACCAAGATTATCAATGGAGTTTTTGGATGGTGGCAATTATGACTTTGTACCTTATGCGCTTGCCAATCGAAAGCTCACCAAACAAAGTCTGTCTTGGCTCATTTCTGATCATTATCCGTTGTGGGCAGAATTTAAGGTTTGATTGCTCAATAAAAAATCCACAAAAAAATTGTACTTCAATCACACATAACCTCGAGGTTTCGACATGGATAAAAGCTCATCTTCCAAGTTTAAGATACCAACAATAAAGTTATAAAAAAACGCATGCAATTTCTACACGACACATAATTCTACTCCTAAATAGGGATTTTTATTGCGTTTTTGCTGACATTTGTAAGTCATAGAGATCCAATAAGTATGGAAAAAACTGACAAAATAGTTATTATATGCGCTGATGAAAAGATTGTCCGGGACTGGACAAAGGCGATAAAGAATGAGGCGCCACATATGGTGGTTGAAGTCTACCCCAATGATACCGAAAGAAAAAAGACTCAATTTGTCTTAACATTCGGTCCTCCTGAAAATGCTTTTGTAAATTACCCCAACCTGAAAGTTATTGCCTCGATGGCCGCTGGAATTAATCACATCACAAACAATCATAAGATTCCGAATGATGTGAGCGTTACCAAAGTTAATGACCCGCAACATCATGACGACATGGCTGATTTTGTCTTGACTTTGACCTTAAGTTATATGAGACGGTTACCCATCTATTTTCAACAACAAGACCAGCGAATATGGCAGTCTTGCCCCTACCTGCGTCCGGAAGATACAACTATTGGGATCATGGGCATTGGAGCCATTGGAACGACCATCGGCAAGGTCATGCTGAAAAATAATTTTAAGGTAACAGGATGGTCACGATCAGAAAAAAACATAGACCAAATTACAACGTTTCACGGAGAGAAACAAAGAAAAGCGTTTCTTGAAACAGCAGATGTCTTGGTCTGCATCTTGCCTCTGACCAAAGAAACAGAAGGCATTTTAAACACTGAAGTTTTTAATCAACTTCCAAAAGGCGCTTATTTGATCAACGTTGGAAGAGGGCCACAACTTGCAGAAGAAGAGTTGTTAATGGCAATTGAAAGCGGACAACTTTCCGGTGCCGCTTTAGATGTTTTCCAAGATGAACCTTTGCCCGAGGAGCATTCTTTTTGGAAAAACAAACAGATTACGATAACACCCCATACCGCAGGAAGTGTGCTTCCTGAATCGGCCATCAAAAAAATACTAGACAATTACAATGCTATGAAAAGTGGTGATAAACTTGTGGACGTTGTTGATCTTGCGAAAGGCTATTAGTGGGTCAACATCCTAAAGTGATCGTAAGAATCAAAAAATAATGATAAAATTTGCAGAAATTATTTGATTAAAAACTGAGGTAGATCTTCAATTTTTTCACAACAAATCTGATCCATAACTTGCTGAAACTCGGTTTTCATCAACGATATGGTATGGTTGCCACCTTCTTTCCCCAAAGCACCAACGCCATACATAAAACTTCGTCCCATAAATGTGAACTCGGCGCCACTGGCCATGGCTCTTGCAATATCCGGCCCACCGCGCAAACCTGAATCGACCATTATTTTTATTTGACCTTTGAATTTTTCGGCCAAATGGGTCATAGGAACTATTGTAGATTGACCCGCATCCAATTGACGCCCACCATGGTTGGAAACAATCAATCCGTCGATGCCTAAATCAATCGCTTTCTGTGTGTCTTCTTCACTCACAACCCCTTTAATAACCAGTTTGCCTTTCCATTGGTCTCTTAGAGACGCAATTCTGTCTTCATTTAAACGCCCTGAAAAGGTCACATCCATAAACTCTCCCAACCTCTTCAAATTTAAACCTTTAGGCATATAGGCTTCCATCGTTTTAAAACCGGGTTGCCCATGGATCAAGGTTTGGATGGCCCAATCTGGTTTGGTAAAAACTTCAAGAATATTCTTGAGGCTCATGGTTGGTGGCATGGCCAGTCCGTTGCGCACATCGCGAGGTCGATACCCAAAAGTGGGAACATCGGCTAAAATGACTAAAACACCCGTTCCGGCATTGGCGGCTCTATCCAACAAATCCCGTTTCACTTTTTCATCCGCTGGATGGTACAATTGAAACCAGGATTTCCCTTCGGTTATTTCTGCAATTCGCTCTATACTAGAAGTGGTCACCGTACTTAGTATAAACGGGATGTTGTGATCAAAAGCCGCTTTGGCCAGGATTTCTGGAGAGTTTGGCCACATTAAACCTTGCAAACCAACAGGAGCAATTCCAAATGGCGCATCATACGTATGGCCAAACAATTCAGTGCGCGTGTCGGACTTATCAAATTTTGATAGATATTGTGGCATTAACTCTACTTTCTGAAGGTCAAAACGATTTTTATCTAAGTTGATATCCTCATTACACCCACCATCTAAATAATCAAATGCAAACTTTGGCATTTTTACCATAGCCCGTTTTCTTAAGTCGGTTACCGAAGGATATTTAGGATTTATTTTTAGCTCCATGACGTTATATTATGCTTTTAATTGAAATATCTGGTCCATTAACTTCCATTTTTCATCCTGTTCTGCGGTAGGCAATGCTTTTTGATACTTCCACATCAAGGTTTCCCATTCTTGTACTTTTGGGTTATTGGCATCCAGGGTATTTTTCTTTTCAAAAGAAAACGAATCGTTAACCTCCATGATCATGAAAAGTCGGTTTTCAACCAAATAAATTTCCAAAGCAATGATCCCGCTTTCCTTAATGCTCTCAACAATTTCCGGCCATACTGAATCATGATGATTTTTATAAGCCGCGATCAATTCGGCGTCATTGATCAAATCAAGTGCAAAACAGTGTCTATGCGTTTTCATTCTTCATAGTTTTATATCCAAAAAGGGCCACTACGGCCAAACAAATTAAAGGTAGGATAAACGAAAAATTAACTTCAGGTATATAACCCAATATTTCTTTGTCATTAAATCCAGGTCCACCAATATCTAATATACTCCCTTGTAATACCGGCAATAAGGCACCACCAACAATGGCCATGACCAGACCTGCAGAGCCAATTTTAGCTTCGTCGCCCATATTATTTAATGCAATTCCATAAATGGTTGGAAACATAATACTCATAAAAAGCGAGGTGGCTACCAAACTATACAAACCGATATGTCCACCAATAAATATCGTAATCATCGTGGTTATAACACCTCCAATTCCAAATACGAACAATAATTTTGAAGGACTCACACGCTTCATTGATATGGTGCCCAACCATCTTCCAGAAAGGAACAACAGCATCGCACCCACATTAAACCACGTTGCTGTAAGTTGTTCTTCAGCAGGTAAGGCCGCATTCAGATTATCAACATATTGAAAAATGAAGGTCCAGCACATAATTTGTGCACCTACATAAAACATTTGAGCCACAACTCCGGTAACATAGGTTTTATTTTTGACTAATATTTTAAACGTTTTTGATAGCGCTATTTTTGAATGTGCCTCTACCCTCGGAAATTTCACGGCCATGATAGCCACCATTATTATCAAAACTAAAACGCCCAATGCAATGTACGGCACACTGATAACACTTAAATCATTTTCCCGAATAGCAGCTTTTTCTACCGTAGAAAGTGCCTGATACGTTTCTTCAGAAAACTCTACTGACCGCAACGCATCAATAATAAAAACCTGTGCGATGATCATTCCCGTTAAGGAACCTATCGGGTTAAAAGCCTGGGCCAAATTGAGGCGTTGTGTGGCCGTTTCTTTTGGTCCCAATGCTAAAATTAGCGGATTTGAAGTGGTTTCCAAGAATGCCAATCCGCAGGTCATTACCCAAAGAGAAATCAAAAAGTAATTAAAAGTTTCAAACTTCGCTGCTGGAAAAAACAAAAATGCGCCAATGGCATAAAGCGATAAACCTACAAGAATTCCAGATTTATAACTGTATTTCCTAATAAACAATGCTGCCGGCAATGCCATAAAGAAATATCCAAAATAAAAGGCGAACTGCACCAATGACGCTTGCGTATTGGAAAGCTCAGGCATTACTTTTTTAAATGCCGAAACCATCGGATTGGTTAAATCATTAGCTATTCCCCAAAGTGCAAATAAGGAGGTAATCAATATAAATGGTAGGACTATGTTTCGGGAAACGATGGGATGTTTTAAGGCATTTTTCATCTTATAAAGAGCGGTCTAAATGAGTATAACCCCCATCAACAAATAGGAGTTGTCCGGTGGTATGGCTTGAAACTTCAGATAACAAAAACACGACGGTATTGGCGATTTCGGTGGTGGTGGTCATTCGGTTTTCTAAAGGAATATTTTTTGTGATTTCTGCCAAACGTTCTTCCGGATTTGGAAAGGTTTTCAGCCATTTGGAATATTGCGGCGTGTCACATTCCGCCACAATTACGGCATTGACACGAATTCTATACGGCAGTAATTCCAATGCCCATTCTCTTGTCAGTGCGTTTCTGGCACCGTTAGATGCAGCGTAACCCGAAGTGCCACCTTGACCGGTTACCGAAGTCTTGGAACCAATATTGACGATGGCGCCTTTTGACTTTTTAAGTTCGGGTAACACGTAATGTGCCATGGCATAATAATGTGCCACGTTGCGCTGGATGGAAATCATGAAATCATCATAATTACCAGATTCAAGCCCTACTCCATCATTAACCCCAGCGTTGTTTACCAAGCCATCAATACGGCCAAATTTCTTAATAACGCTTTCAACTGCAAGTTTACAGGCCTCCTTATTGGTCAATTCCGCAATGGCGTGAAATGCTTTTCCTCCAATGTTCTTTATGCCCTCTACAGCGTCTAAAACATCAGATTCAGTTCTCCCAATAATCACGGGAATAGCGCCTTCATTAGCTAATACCTTAGAAATACCGTTACCGATACCTTTTGAACCTCCTGTGACAATAATTACTTTATCCTTCAGTTTTAAATCCATAGTTTTAATCTTTTAAATGGTACCAGGCCTTTGCGTTAAGACCCATAATTTGTTGCTGTTCGGTTGTTGAAAATTTCGAAATATAATCTTCGATAAGCATGATCGTTTCCGCATAACTCCCAGCCAATAAACTGACGGGCCAATCGCTGCCAAAAAGTGTTCTTTTTGTTCCAAAGGCATTAAACACCACATCCAAATAAGGCTGCATTGTATTGGCATCCCAATGGTTCCAATCTGCTTCTGTAGTTAATCCCGATACTTTACAGGCTACATTTTCAAACTTTGCCAGTTTTACAATGTGCTGTTGCCAAATCTTTATTTTTGCATCTTTAATATATGGTTTCGCACAATGATCAAGAATGAATCTTTGATTCGGAAATGATTCGACCAATGTAATCGCTTCTTCCAATTGATGCGGAAAAATCAAGATATCATAGGTCAAATGAAGTGTTTCTAAGGCTGCAATGCCTCGTTGAAAATCCTTCCGAAGTAGAAAGCCATCCGGTTCTGCTTGAACAATATGTCTTAATCCTTTTAGCTTTTTAAATTTTGAATAATGTTCTAAAAGCTCATCAATAGCATCACTGCACAAATCCAACCACCCCACAACACCTTTGATAAAAAGATGCTGATCTGCCAACTCCAATAAAAATTTGGTCTCTTCTTCTGACGTATCCGCTTGCACGGCAATACACCCATCAAATTGATGTTTTTGCAATACAGGCTGTAAGTCTTCAGGCAAGAAATTGCGTTGGATTACCGACATGTCCTCACTAATCCAAGCATCTCTTTGCGGATCAAATCTCCAAAAATGTTGATGGGTATCGATTCGCATTTTATTTGTAAGCTACTGCTGTTTGTTCTTGAACGCCTAAACCTTCAATTCCTAAACGCATCACGTCTCCGGGCTTTAAATATCGCGGTGGTTGAAATCCTAATCCAACCCCAAAAGGAGTTCCTGTCGAAATCACATCGCCTGGCAACAAAGTCATAAATTGGCTGATGTAGGATACACAGTGTTGGATATTAAAAATAAAATCTGAAGTGGAAGAATCCTGCAAACGTTCGCCATTGACATCTAACCACAGTTTTAAATTATTTCCATCCTTTATTTCATCTTTTGTCGCCATAAATGGTCCTAAGGGTGCAAACGTATCACAACCTTTTCCTTTACACCATTGGCCTTCTTTTTCAATTTGAAAAGCACGTTCAGACACATCATTATGCAAGACATATCCTGCAATATAATCGTCTGCTTCTTCTACTGATATGTAGGACGCCTTCTTACCGATAACGATGGCCAATTCTACTTCCCAATCTGTTTTTTCACTGTTTTTCGGTATGATGACATTATCATTTGGCCCTACTATGGCGGTCGTTGATTTAAAGAACAACACCGGTTCTGAAGGAACTTTGGCACCAGTTTCAGCCGCATGTTGCGCATAATTCAAACCAACACAAACCAATTTTGAAGGTCTTCCAATGGGCGATCCCAACCGCACCGTATCGTCAACCGTAGGACAATTTGCTTTGTTGGTTTTCAACCACTCTTCCAAGCGTTGCAATCCGTTGGATTCGAAGAACTTTTCGTCGAAATCTTCACCAAAAGCGCTGACATCTATACGCTTCTTTTCTAATTGAAGTCCTGGTTTTTCTTGGCCTTCCGAGCCGAATCTTATGAGTTTCATTTTTAAAGTATTGTTTATTTTTATTGTTATGTTTTATTGGGATTGGTAATTTTTTATATCCGTTGAGCTAATTAAATAAATCTAACCAAAACTCCTTTGCCTATCGGCATCTCCTTTTAAAACATGGAGAGGAAACCATTTCACATTACCTTTTAATATTTGTTTTAATAGTCGTAAACCGTAATTCATTTTTACTACCGTCTGATCTCCTTCCCTTTGGGAAGATTGAGATGTGACTAACCATTCAACTTAATAAAGCCACCGTCAATAGGAAAATCAGTTCCAGTAATAAAGGAGGCTTCATCGCTGCACAAATAAAGGGCAAGATTTGCTATTTCTTCAGGCTTCCCCATACGTCCGATAGGCTGTGTTTTTGAGAGATTTTCAAACATTTCCGCTTGGTTATCAGGATAGTTTTTTTCAATAAATCCGTCCACAAAAGGGGTGTGAACGCGTGCCGGAGAAATGGTATTACACCTGATGCCGTCATTAACATAATCCTTGGCTACCGAATAGGACATGGTCAAAACAGCACCTTTTGTCATAGAATAGGCAAACCGATCATCAATGCCTACCCACGAGGCAATAGATGCCATATTGACAATCACCCCACCTTTCTGTTTTTTGAAATATGGAATTGCAGCTTTCATGCCGTTATAAACTCCTTTAATATTCACGTTATACAAACGGTCAAGATCCTCTACATTCGTGTTTTCTATATTTCCAACATGGGCAATGCCCGCGTTATTTACCAAAATAGCTATCCGGTGATTTTTAGATATCTCACTAAAAACACCTTCCATTTGTTCTTGATTGGCCACATCACATTGGTAAAAACTGGCAGAACCTTTGGTCTTTTCAATTTCTGAAACCGTTGCCCTGCCATTATCTACATTAAAATCTAAGATGCACACATGGGCGCCTTGCTTTGCAAATGTGGCGGCAATTGCCTTACCTATGCCGCTACCGCCACCAGTGATAATGGCAGTTTTTCCTTTCAAACTGAATATCATAATTATGCTTTTTTTAATTTTTTAGCCCAAACCTCTCCGTTTGGAAAGCTGTATTCCTCTAACGACTCCGGTTTCATGGTAATGCTATAACCCGGTAACTTTGGTGCCATGTAGGCCCCATTTTTAATAATGACAGGATCAAAGAAATGTTCATGCAAATGATCGACATATTCTATTATGCGGCCTTCCATAGTGCCACTCACACAAATATAATCGATCATGGATAAATGCTGGACATACTCGCATAATCCCACACCCCCAGCATGCGGACACACGGGGACCTTATATTTCGCCGCCATTAGTAAGATAGCCAATATTTCATTGACTCCACCAACACGACAGCTATCTATTTGGCAAATTTGAAGCGCATCTGCCATAATAAGCTGCTTGAACATGACACGGTTTTGGCAATGTTCTCCGGTGGCAACTTTTATGGGTGCTACGGCCCTTGCAATTTTGGCATGCCCCAAAATATCGTCAGGACTTGTAGGTTCTTCAATCCAATAAGGCTTAAATTTTTTGAGTGCTGCCATATTTTCTATCGCCTCATCCACATCCCATTTTTGGTTGGCATCCATCATTAACTGTAGATCGTCCCCAATTTCTTCACGGATAATTTGCGCGCGGCGCATATCATCCTGCAAATCAGATCCGACTTTAATTTTCATATGTTTAAAGCCATCGGCTTTAGCTTCTTGGCATAATTTACGCATTTTAGCGTCGCTATATCCCAACCAACCAGCAGAGGTGGTATAGGCAGGATAGCCGTTTTTAAGTAAATGATCAATACGCTCTTGCTTTGTTTCTTGATTGCTTTTAAGAAGTTCCAAAGCCTCCTTAGGCGTTATGGCATCAGTGATATAGGTAAAGTCAATACACTTTACAAATTCCTCAGGAGTCATATCTGCAATTAGTTTCCAGAGCGGTTTGCCTTCAACTTTCGCATATAAATCCCAAACAGCATTTACAACGGCACCCGTGGCGAGATGAATCACCCCTTTTTCAGGACCCAACCAGCGTAATTGACTATCGCCGGTAATCATCTTCCAAAAATCCCCCATGTTTTGAGTAAACGATTCCAAAGTTTTTCCAATAATCAAATAGGAAAGCGACTCAATTGCCGAGACACAGAGTTCATTCCCACGACCAATTGTAAAAGTTAAGCCGTGTCCTTCATATTCCGGGTGATCAGTTTTTATAATCACATAGGCTGCTGAATAATCCGGATCAGGATTCATGGCATCAGAACCGTCCAAGGCATCGCTTGTAGGAAAACGAACGTCTTTGCTCAAGACTTCAGTAATGGTAATTGGTTTTTTCATTTCTTGATTTGTTGTGTTTAAGAGACTGTATAAAATCTGTAATGATTTCATAACCTCACAAATCTACAGAATGAAATGTATAAAGTCCACTAATTATTCCACCTCAACTAATACTTTTTTTGCATTCAGCAACATTACAAGGAGTAATTTGTATAATTACTATGTTTTTTCAAATAACTTGTAGGCGACATTTTTTTAATAATTTTAAACTGTCTATTGAAATTTGAAAGATTATTGAAACCAGACTCGTAGGCAATTGCCGCTACGTTTAATTCATTCTCCATGAGCAGTTTGCAGGCATAACCGATTCTGATTTCATTGACATATTTTGAAAATGTTTTCCGATGTACACGTTTAAAAGACCTACTGAATGCAGAGGGATTCATTTCGACAATCTCTGCGACTGTATTGAGATCCATATTTTTATTAAAATTCTTAAAAATATAGGCAATCACTTTGCTGGACAATTTAGGTTCTTCAAGTTTCAATGAGGCCACATAACCGGAGCTTGACAACAATTTGAAGTCTTCATGCATCGCCAATTGATGTAATACTCCAATGAAAATATGGGTTTTATTGAATTCTGTTTCTGTATGCAGATTGACAATTGCTTGTCGTAACGATTTTGGAACATCTCTAAATTGAATGCCCTGTTCTGCTTTTTTAAAAAGATCGACAATAGGTTTTATCTCGGGTAATTCAAGAAAGGACGATCCTAAAAAGTCTTCCTTAAAATGAATAGAAATAGCTTCAGCACTTAAGGTTTTATCGTCCTGAAAGTACTTTGGATCATTTAACCACATGTGCGGAAGATTCTTACCAATGAGCACCACGTCCTTGGGCTGAAATTTCTTAATGCTATCGCCAATAAAACGGGTACCCTTACTTTTCAGAACAACCACCAACTCCAATTCTGGATGGTAGTGCCAAATTTTGAGAAAATTGGCATAACTATTTTTTCTGACGGATACAGCAGAAGTGGTATGGCTACGGTCTAATAAATGTAATTTCATCGCTATGAAAATAGCACTTTTTAGTCATATCGTCTCTTTAAATGCAAAAAAAGTATTGCTTTGCCGGATCATTTCTAATCCAATCCCATTGCCCAATCATCACCTCGTGGGTCTCCAGCCCCCTCAAATGAACCATCAGGCCTTACCAGGATGGCATCCACCCGTCCAATTGAACCCCGTTCTTTTATGATATGCCCCATGTCTTGCAATTGCTTTTGCACTGAACTATCCAAAGCGCCCTTTTCTATATAAATCAAATCGGGTTGCCACTGATGGTGAAATCTTTTCTCTGAAACGGCTTCACTCATAGTCATTCCATGATCTATAACATTGATTATGGTTTGAAAAACAGAAGTAATTATAGTCGAACCTCCTGGCGTCCCCACAACCATAAATAATTTTCCGTCCCTTTCAACAAGGGTTGGTGTCATAGCACTTAACATTCGTTTTTCCGGTTGAATTGAATTTGCCGCACCTCCCAATAAACCGTACATATTTGGTACGCCCGCCTTAACACTAAAGTCGTCCATTTCATTATTCAATAAAAACCCCGCGCCCTCTACAAAAACTTTAGAACCATAGGAATCATTAATAGTAGTGGTTAAGGAAATAGCGTTGCCATATTTGTCCACAATGGAATAATGTGTCGTTTCTTCACTTTGAATACTATTTTTGAGTTCCATGGCTCGTACGTCCTCACTTTTAGTGGCTTGCAATAGATTTATTTGTGCAACTCTTTCGGCGATATAATCATCATCCAAAAGTTCTTTCACTGGTACTTCCCAAAAATCAGAATCTCCCAAATGCGTTGCTCTGTCCGCATAGACACGTCGTTCCATTTCTGTCATAAGATGAATGGTTTTTGCAGATTTCGATCCATATTCCGAAAATGGAAAATGTTCAGACATCTTCAGAAGCTGTACCAATGCGATCCCTCCACTACTTGAAGGCGCCATACTATAAACTTTATAGCCCCTAAAATTCCCTGCGATTGGATCTCGCCAGGCGGAATCATAGTTCTTGAGATCCTCCAAGGTAATAATCCCATTTCCTGCGTTCATTTCGGCAACCATCAACTCGGCCGTTTTTCCTTCATAAAACCCGGACCTTCCGTTCTGTTTTATACGTTCTAAGGTTTCTGATAAATCCTTTTGAACCAAGATATCTCCCATTTTCCATGGACTTTCCTTAATCAAAGTGACCTTGTTTGGGTGGCGGTTATTTTTGATGAAATCTTCCTTATAATAATTGAAATTTCCAGCCTGTTGTGATGAAATGGAAAACCCTTTCGTTGCAAGTTGAACCGCTGGTTCTATTAATGTGGGCAGCGGCAAAGAACCAAACTTGTCATGCGCCTTTAGGATCCCATCTACCGAACCTGGAACACCTGATGCCTTTTGACCGTATAAACTTTCGCCTTCAATAACATTGCCTAGCTCATCCAAATACATATCTTCATAAGCATTGCCCGGCGCTTTCTCTCTAAAATCTAAAGAGAACACGTCGCCTTCGTGTTTTCTATACATCATAAAACCGCCCCCTCCCAAATTCCCAGCATTTGGAAACACTACTGCCAAAGCAAAATGAACACCTACCATAGCATCAACTGCATTTCCACCCTGTTTTAGAATTTCCAGGCCTACTTTGGTCGCTTCAGGATGCGCAGTAACCACCATGCCATTGGTGGCAATTGCCGATTTTCCGGAATGCGTTAAGGCATCGCCTTGATGCTTGCTTCCTCCGCATGTTAAAAAAAGTACAGAAATAAATGTAGCGCTCAATAATTTCAAACTATGTTTCATGTTTTCTAGTTAATGATATCGCCATAAAATTAATAAGTGTTGATGTATATACCTATAGCAATTGAAAATAAGTTAACAACTGCACGGTTTATTGAAATTTCAGTAGTGAGGGTGCGATTGACTTAGTACCGACCAAATACATTTGCTTTCCGGATAAATCGGCTACTTTTTTCAGTATCTGATGGGGCTAACAGACTAATACCCACAAAAATGATTAAGGAAATTGAAATACCGATAATGGCTTGCTTAGCCGATGCTATTTCCCATGCCACTGGCAGATCAAGTTCCAAGGCCACCATAAGATTATAAGTAGAAAACAGCAATCCAAAAATCATGGACACGTAAGCCGCTTTAGAAGTCCCTCTGGCCCATAGGAAGCCCAAAACCAAGGGTACAAAAGCGCCACTGGTAAGAAAGTCTGATGCGATCCAAGAAATTGTAAGTACGGACTGAATTTTTAGAGCCATAAACAGCGCCAAGGCGGCCATGGCAAACGTTGCAATTCTGGCCACTATAACCCCTGTTTTAGGTTTGGCATGGGGTTTTATGTATTTTTGAAACACATCTACAGTTATTGATAAAGCTCCTGTATTAATTAGCGAATCCATCGTGGACATAATTGCCGAACATAATCCAACAAACAAAATAGCACTCAGCAATGGGTTACTGAGGTTACTGACCATATCTGGAATAATTCCAGTTTCTGGTACAGTTTCATAGATTACTGAACTGAACATTCCAGTATAGGTCACCATCAGATACAATGGAATGAACGCCAAGAAACTAATGAACATCATTTTTTTTGCGTCTGAACCCTGTTTTGCGGCTGAGATGCGTTGCCAAATATTAGCTTGAATCATCCAAGACGTCCCGAAAGTAATCACATAGGCCAAGTTATCGGCTACGTTGGAAAAAAAAGAGGTATAGCCGTCCTTAGCATTGGCCATCGCATTTATCTTAACAACTTCCAATCCGCCAGATTGGGAATAGGCAAGAAAAAACAAAAATAGCGCCGTGAATAAAAAGAAAACGAACTGTAACAAATCGGTTAACACCACCCCTTTAAATCCGCCAAACATGGAATAGGTAAGCACTATCATGGTTCCTAAAATGGCGCCATTCTCGTAACCCATGTCAAAGAAGGCATGAAAAAACCGTCCCATCACAATGACCTGAACGGCTGAGGCAATGACCATAAAAATAATGATGAATATGGTCAGCATTAAAGCCACCTTGTCATTATATCGCTGACTCATAAGCTCAGGTTGCGAAATAGTTCCGACGTTTCTTATACCTTTAGAAAACAAATACATCAAGGCTGTAGCGATTAAAACTGGTACGCCATAGATCCAAAAAGAGCTCAATCCATTTTTGTGCGCATGATCCACCAAATCAATAGCAGAACCTCCACCCCACCATGACGCGATAAATGTGATGGCCAGCAACCATGCAGGTAATTTGCGAGAAGCTAAAAAATAGTCTTCGCTGTTTTCATTTTTCCTGTTCCATAACCCTATGCCAATTATGGCGATGACATAAACTGCTAATAAGATTATGGTTAGTGTAGTTCTTTGCATCGAGGATAATGAATCTAAAATGGGCAAGTAAGTAAATTTAAGACTTTCAATTTATATAGCCTATATGAACTAAAGAGATATATCTAGTTTTAAATTCAAAAAAAACCTATAAATAAATAATCAATAGGTTTTACTATGTTTTGTAAAATGGAAAGCTTAATATTTAAGCTCACTAAGTCTATGATAACGTTCTATATAATCTAGAAAAGCTGAAAGGTTTTTTCGCATTTTTAAACCGAATTTTCGACATTTACTTTCAACGGTAATCTCAGAAATAAACAGGTTATCCTGCTTCAGTATTTTTTCGATCTTGACATGTCCGTTTGGGAAATAAATCGTCAAAAACGCCCCATTGTCCTGTTGAAAAAAATAAAATTCTGTTCGTAACCAATTGATGAATTGATCGTAGTTATTAGAACACGGAAAACTCATCTCCAAAAACCAAAGGTGTTGGTTTGTATCCATTAAATCTGTCCTATTTACCATCTTCAATATCTTTTTTACTCTAGAGAAATATAATGACTACCTGCGGCAATCTCAGTCAAAGCAGCATTTATAGGCAATTTAAACGACATTTAATCGCATGTCATCATTTCTGTTTATTTTTGAAAACAAGGAGGTGATGATGTTATTTCCAAAAAGCTTATAATCCTGAGCTTTCAATGTTAAATCCTCAACAATTTTAATAATGGTCGGAAAAAATTGATCATCGGTGCTTTGTTTAAGGGCTTCCAATCTTGTTGAAGTTCCAATAACAATAACACCGTCAATGCCACCATTCCTTAGGCTCTTCAAACACTCAATTTCGCCATTTTCGTAATTTAAATATTGTTGCACTACCACGCGATAGCCTTGTTTATAGGCTTCCATTTGGATACTGTGCAACATACTGCCGTAAATCATCGAGTCAATTTGAGGTACAATAACGGCAATGGTATTACTTTTCTGAGATCTTAAGGCAATGGCTGAGTTGTTGGGCACAAAGTCATAACTCTCTGCCAGCTCCTTTATAATCTGTCTTGTTTTGATACTAATATCTTTTTTGTCCCGCAATGCCTTGGATACCGTTGACACAGAATAGCCACTCATTTGCGACAAGGTTTTCATGGTTACTTCCATCATAGTTCTTCTCTTTTAATTAATCCATGCCTCCCTTTAGAAGGAGTCTGTCACGGCATGATGTGACAGACCCTATCTTATATACAAGTTACTTGCTATTAAAAATGCCATCTTACAAAGGCTTCCATCGCAGCGTAATGTGCTAAGCCCAATTGATCATAAAGTCCTGCGGTTTCTTTATTTCTATCTTCTGCACGTTGCCAAAATTCCCGCGCATCTGTTCCTTGAAATACCACACCATCTTTTTGTGATTGGTGCTTAAAAATGCCATGACGTTTTTCCAATACTTGATCTGGACTCATTGGTACAGCCATTTCAATTTCGTCGATGCCCCATTCTTGCCAAGCGCCTCTATAAAGCCAAACCCAGCAATTTTTCATATATGGTTTTTCCTTCAATCTTCTCACTGCTTCAAATACAGCGTCCAAACACACCTTATGTGTTCCATGGGGGTCAGCCAAATCTCCTGCGGCATAAATTTGATGTGGTTTTATGCTGTCAATCAAATCAACCGTCATTTGAATATCTTCTTCGCCTAAAGGGTGTTTATCAATAGTTCCCGTATCATAAAAGGGCATTTCCATAAAATGGATATGTGAGTCTTTCAGCCCAACAAAATGGCTCGTTGCTCTTGCCTCTCCTTTTCTGATCAATCCTTTGATATAACGTGCTTCAGGAATATCAATTTCACTCGGTTTTTTGTCAATAAGGGACTTCACTACCTTTTTATAAATTTTCTCGGTGGCATCACTTTTGATTTCAAACTTTTCATTGTAATCAATGACAAAGTTTGCAAAACGCAAGGCTTCTTCATCGGCAACGGCAATGTTTCCAGAGGTTTGATAGGCAACGTGTACTTCATGACCTTGCTCGTGGAGTCTTTTAAAAGTGCCACCCATACTGATAATATCGTCATCAGGATGCGGACTGAAAATTAAAACGCGTTTTTTACCTGGTTCGGCTCTTTCAGGTCTATGGGAATCATCAGCATTGGGTTTCCCACCTGGCCAACCGGTAATAGTATGTTGTAGTTTGTTGAAAATTTTGATATTAATATCATACGCTTGACCAAACTCTGCCAAAAGATCACTCATCCCGTTCTCAATATAATCCGCATCAGTCAGCATTAAAATAGGCTTGTTAAGATGCATTGCCAGCCCTAAAACTGCTTTACGTATCAATCTATCCGTCCAAACTACTTTTTCAACCAACCACGGTGCATTCACACGGGTCAGTTTTGAAGCCGCTTCTTTATCGATTACAAACGTGACATTATTATGCTCTTGCAGAAAGGAGGCCGGTACTTGATTGGTCACTTGGCCTTCCGACGCTGTTTTGATAATGGCCGCTTTACTTTCGCCCCAAGCCAAAAGGATGACACGCTTAGCTTCCATAATCTTTTTAACTCCTAAAGTAATAGCAGTTCTCGGCGTGTTGGACAAACCGGCAAAATCTTTACTTGCCGCAACTCGTGTAATATGATCCAAGGCCACTAAACGCGTTTTCGAGTTCTGTAAAGATCCCGATTCATTAAATCCAATATGTCCGTTACCACCAATACCCAAGATTTGAAGATCGATGCCGCCAAGCGCCTCAATTTTCTTTTCGTAATCACTACAGTAACTGGCAATTTTATCTTTAGGAAGTGTACCGTCTGGGATATAGCAGTTTTCAGGAAGAATGTCTACTTGATCAAACAACATTTTCTTCATAAAACGCACATAGCTGTTCACAGCATCTGGCTCCATAGGATAGTACTCATCCAAATTGAAAGTCACCACATTTTTAAAACTTAGACCTTTTTCTTTGTGCAGTCGTACTAATTCGGCATACAGTCCTTTTGGTGAGGAACCTGTTGCCAATCCTAAAATACAGGGTTGTTTTTGGGATTGTTTAACCTTAATAAGATCTGCTATTTCTTTAGCAACGGCTTTAGAGGCTACTTGAGAATCCTCAAACATAACCGTATTTATATTTTCGAATCTTTTTTCGAAATCAGTTGCCTTATCGATTGTGCTTTTTAACATTTCCTAACGAATTTAATTATTAATGACTTCAATTTTATGTTCTAATATCTGATCCATGACCCATGCGGTATGCGTTGCCGTATCTCCTAATGATGGATGCTGCGATTCTCCCGATAAATGGGCTTTTATATTCTGAACGTGGTTCCATTGCACATGCTCAGGGTTTGCAACGTTCAAACTTTTGGTGTCATCATCACGTTCTAAAACAATTGGAGCTTCTCCAAAAACAGAAAACGTAATATTTCCTTCATTGCCATAGATTTTAACGATATCTTCCCTTTTCTCTGCACCAAAATCCCAGGTTCCATATCCCGTAACACCCGAATTATGGACCCATTGTCCTTTAATATAGTCTTTCGCAGTATATAAACCCTGCTTGTTTTCAGCCGTGCCATTTGCCGATTTGATAGGCCCTAAAAGATGGACAAACAAATCTAAGCCATGGGAAGCTAAATCATCAAAATAGCCTCCTGGGGCAATTTTGGCGTCAGTACGCCAATTATAGGATCCTGATTTATCAATAGCATTTGCGGGCTTACTAAAATGCCAATGAATATGTCTAATAGTTCCTATTTTATTCTGATCAATCCATTCCTTTACCTGCAAAAACCTGGGCAAGGATCTTCTATAGTAAGCTACAAATAAAGGCAGTTTTCTGTCCTCAAAGGCTGCATTGATTCTTAAACATGACTCATAACTTGGGGCCATTGGTTTTTCAATGCAACATATTTTACCTGCTTCTGCTACCTTTAAGGCATAGTATTCATGAGAGTCAGGCGGTGTGGCAATATAGATGGCATCAACTTCTGGATGGTTGATTAGCGCATCGGCATCATCATAAAAGTGAGGAACATTATGCCGTTTAGCATAATCTTCTGCTTTTGCGATATCTCTGCACATGACTGCAAAAAGCTCAAAGCCTTCAGTTTTCTGATAAGCAGGAACACTTTTTAATTCAGTGACACTTCCACAACCAACCATTCCCCATTTATATGTTTTACTCCCCTTCATGATGACCTTTTCCTATAATTCAATGATATATAATTTCATTTATTTTGTCCAACTTTTAATTTTATGGCCTTTAATCGCAAAAAACAGAACGATAAGGTAACAAGGAATCAAAATCCAGTAACTGCTGGTTGATGCCGCAGACAACTCTGAAACATCTTGAACGCCGTTAGCCATCATCTCATGTTTTCCAGAATCAACCAAACGACCATATAAAGGTGGAATGATGGCACCACCAGAAATTGCCATAATCAGTAATGCCGATGCTGTTTTGGTATGTTTTCCTAAGCCATCTAAAGTCAACGGCCAAATTGCAGGCCACACCAAGGCGTTAGCAATACCTAATGCTGCAACGAAAAGGACCGATGTAAATCCGGTAGTGGATAAAATACAGAGACTGAAAACAATTCCTAAAATGGCACTGATAATCAAGGCTGTTTTTTGTTTAAGATATTTTGGAATTAAAAAGACACCCAACGCATAAGTTCCGACCATCGCCATTAGGGTGTAGGTTGTAAACCATTTTGCGTCGTCAGCAGAAATTCCCAGTGAAATACCGTAAGAGATAATCGTATCACCAGCAATGACTTCTGCGCCAACATAAACAAACAAGGCTAAAACACCCAACCATAGTTGTGGATATTGAAATATGGTTTTGTTGGTCTTTGTACCACCAACAACGACTTCCTCTTCAGCCGCTTCAACGTGAGGCAAATTGGCTTTTCTAATAAAGAACGCAAAGATGAATAGCACCACAGCCATTACAATATATGGGGTATGTACACTATCGGCCATGGCATCTAACAAGACATTTTTCTCATCATCGGAAACAGTCGTTAATTTCTCATTGACCTCATCAATTCCTGATAACAACAAGGCTCCAAAAATCACAGATCCAAGAGCTCCCGCTACTTTGTTGGCAATACCCATCATCGCCATACGTTTGGCTCCACTTTCAATTGGCCCTAATATTGTGATATAAGGATTTGCGGCAGTTTGACAGATAGTCATCCCGATACCTTGAATAAAAATAGCAAGTAAAAACACCCAGTACGTACGTGCATCTGCGGCTGGTATGAACACTAATGCACCAACGGCCATAATTGCCAACCCCAATGATATGCCGTTGCGATACCCGATCTTGTTAATAATATACGATGCTGGTAAGGCCATGACCACAAACGAAATATAAGAGGCTGTTGCAACAAAATAAGATTGTGCTTCCGTTAATTCATTCAGGGTCCTCATAAAAGGAATGAGGGCTCCATTAATCCAGGTTACAAAACCGAAAATAGCGAAGAGTCCTCCAATAATAAGGATTGGGACTAGATTGTTTTGTGATTTTGTACTCGTGCTCATAAGCTTTAGATTAGTTAGATGTTAATGGTTTTACAATGTTATTTATTTTTTAATCGATTTATACGTTCAATTTTTCTGCAAGGCTCTGCCATAGTTTGAACTGATTTTTGGCACGGTCTAAATTATGTTCAGGATATTTCGTTTTAAAGTAAATATCATTATTGAGATAATCCGTTAAGAATCGTAATCCGATAATGAAGATCATCGTTTTAGCTCCCAACGGTAGGTATTTTATTTCTAATGGCGTTAGAGAATTTTCCATTTTCTTTAAAAACCCTTTGAGATAGGCATTGTAATAATCGAGATTAAATTCTACCAGATCCAAATTGGTCTCATCTTCTGCCGCGGTGTTGCAAATGGTTCGGATAGCATCACCAAAATCATAATGTACGATACCAGGCATAACAGTATCTAAATCTATCAGACACAAGCCTTTGTCTTTTTTATTGAAAAGGACGTTGGATATTTTGGTGTCATTATGCGTTACGCGCATTTTGATTGCGCCAGATTCCTTCATGTTTTGTAGAATGTGCATTTCTTCCTTTGCATTTTGCACTAATTCGATAGACGCTTTGGCTTTTTCTCTACGTTCTTCAGAAGCCAATCGTAACGCTTCATCAAATTCAAAATATCTAAAGGGCATATCATGAAATTTCGGAATCACCTCCACTAATTGAGATGCATCAAAATCATCTGTTAGTGTTAAAAACTGACCCAAAAGACGTCCGCCCTCGTAGGCGATTTTTTCATTTGATACAGATTCATGAGTCACACTTTTATCTATAAATTGCATAAGGTTCCAGTAGTTACCTTCGTCACCTCTATAATAAGACGCTTCGGTATTTGTTCTGAAGAATTTAAGAATGCGTCGTTTTTGCTTTTTTGGAGAAAGATGTTGTAGTTTTTCTTTGATATGCTGACTAATGGCGACCTTATTCTCTATGAGTCCTGGAACGTCCTGAAAAACACCGTGATTAATGCGTTGGAGCACGTAATATGGTTTTTCTTTGGTCCTAATTAAATAGGTATCGTTAATATGGCCAGATGCCAATTCCGTAAAGTTTTCAAATTCACCTGAATGCTCAAATTGTCCGAAAATAAATTTTAGCCTGTCTGTCCCCATCTTACCATATTTTTTTTGGATAGACGCCGCTCTCCTTAAGTTTCATTATAGCTGCTTGTACAATTTCTTTATCCTCCAAATAAGTCACTCCAAACCACTTCGCATCAGATTTCAAAACCTCAACGCTTGCCTTATCAGATCTCAATATTTCATTAATTACATATGGAATGAAGAATTCCGCTTTCGGATTGTTCTTATTCACCTCCAGAAACGCATCAAACAATTCGCCACCAAATTCAAAACATTTAGGAGTAAAACCCCAAAAATTCATGGATACGATGGTATCGCCATCAATAGGAAAATATTTCCCATTAGGATCCATCCACATGAGTTGGCCATCCACTTTTTCTATATGTGTACGCTCCGTGATATCAACTAAAAAACCATTGCCATCAACCTCACATTCACCCCTCGCAACATGTCCATGATCAGAAACCGTATTTTTAAGCAGATATGCCATCATGTTAAAATCATACGAATCTTTATTCTTTTCAGACAAGGATTTTGCCATGACCATAAACGCTTCCCTTCCATAAAAGTCATCCGCGTTAATGATGGCGAAATTTTCGTTAACGACATCCTTAGCCATTAAAAGGGCATGTCCCGTACCCCAAGGCTTGGTTCTATTGGGATCAATATATTTTTTGGGAACGCTGTCAAATTCCTGAAACACATACTCCACTTCAGCCTTTCCCTTTAATTTTTCATTAAATATTTTTTTGAAATCTTCTTCGAAACTTTTTCTTATGATGAAAACAAATTTTCCAAATCCAGCTTGAAGTGCATCGTATATTGAAAAATCCATAATGGTATCACCTTCTGGAGTAAAGCCATCAATTTGTTTTAAACCGCCGTACCTACTCCCCATTCCTGCGGCTAGGATCACTAATGTCGGTTTGTTTATTTCTACCATGGTTTTTATTTTAATCCTTTATAACCTCAAACGATTGAGAGTCATTTGGAAATTATTGTAATTTCGACCGGTACAATCTATTGATTTATGACAATCCTAACGTATAATTTTGATAGGCTACAGAATTTTTCATAAATTGTGCTCGAACACAGTAATGCGAATATACACATCTCTTGTGTACTTTACAAATCTGAATGATGAAAAAATATACCATTAAAGATATTGCCCAATTAGCAGGCGTTTCCAAAGGCACTATTGACAGAGTGATCCATAACCGTGGTAACGTAGCCAAAGATGTTGAAAATAAGGTGAAACGATTGCTTGAAGACATCAACTATCAACCCAACCTCATTGCCAGAAATTTGAAAAACAATCGCATTTATCAAATTGGCGCATTATTGCCAGATCCTAAAAAAGATGCTTATTGGGAAGTTTGTACTGATGGTATCAATCAAGCGCTATCTGAGTTCAGCGCTTTCGATATTAGATTGCATACCATGTTGTTTGATCCAACCGACACAGAATCGTTCATAAAGAGTCATCAGCAGCTGATGACCTCTGCTCCCGATATTATTTTAATGGTGCCATTATTCTATAAAGAGGCCAAAAGTGTATTAAAAAATTATGAAGAAGCAGGCATTCAGGTCTGTACTTTCAACAATCAGATTGAAGTTTCAAAAGCAAATTTCATAGGTCAAGACCTCTATCAAAGTGGGCGCGTAGCTGCCAAACTACTTCATACCATTGCGGATAAAGGTGACATGGCCATCATACATATTGACGAGAAATATAAGAATGCGGTGCATATGCAAGAAAAGGAAAGAGGTTTTAAAAGTTATTTTGACGATTTAAGTGGTTTTCAAGACCATATCTTAAAATGTAAAATAAGGTATACCGAAACCGAGGACAAACTCAGGGCGTTCTTAATCAATAATTCCAATTTAAAAGGTGTTTTTGTAACCAACTCAAAAGCATTTCACGTGGCACGACTATTAGAAACCGAAAATAAAAACCATATAAAACTGGTTGGCTATGACCTCCTAGCTGAGAATGTCAACTATCTTAAAGTTGGGGTCATTGATTTCTTGATTCATCAGAACCCAAGACAACAGGCTTATTTGGGTCTGAAGTTTTTAATTGAACATTTGGTATTTGAAAAGCAGATTCCAAATAAATTTCTTCTTCCGATAGACATCATCAACTCAGAGAACGTGACGCCCTTTTTAAGAGATTAATATTCTTCGAGCTGTAATTTGCCAAAAGAAGAGGCAATATGAAAATCTGGTCTGTCTGTTTGAGGATCTACCCAAGTGATCCACGTAGGCTCAAATAAACCATTGGGTTGCTGATTATATTTGGCGCGATAAATTCCCGCTTCAATGCTTCCATCGGGCTGAATAAGTTCAAATTGTATAAGAGATTTCAGGCTGAGAGCTAATTCCACACAAAAATAGGTTGGTGTAATCTGGGATTTTAAAGAAATCCCATCTTTGGGCCAGTCCCATTTGAAATCAAACTGTCGGTTGGGCCGGGCGATAAAATCCTGAACCCTTGCCAACGGATCCATCTCAAGACAATAATAAGGATCAAGATGGTGGTCTGATCTTAAAAACAGCTCCACCCTATCGGAATTGTCAACACTTTTCTTAGAATTATCCGATCTATCAATATGTAGCGAGTCGTCCTTCACCTTATAGGATACGTATAAGTTTTCACTATCGTAGAGCGCACGAAACTCAATATTTTCAACCGATTCATGATGCCACGGGGAAGAGAAATCTTTTAATAACATCGCCTTTTCCCATAAAGGATGATCGCCTTTACCGTTGATATCCATATCATTATCATCAACCTTATTCACTTTGTATGTTTTCATAATTTCAAAAATCAAATAGCTCCAATTCTAATAAAGATAATTCTATATAGAGAATCCAAACAACCTTTATTAAGTTCAAGCCCCGTTGGCAATCAAGGCTTCTATTTAATACTTTAATAAGGATTCAGGCAAATTAACGACTACTTTCTGACCTCTTCCAATTTCTTTTGAAGTTCTTTGACTTTATTTGGATATTTCTCAGCAAGATTTGTGGTCTCTCCAAGGTCGTCGCTTAAATTAAACAACTGTGGTTTTATCGAATTCCCAAGCTCAATATTGACCAATTCATTAATTTCACGTCCTTTTGATGGCGCAATGTATTTCCAATCCCCTTGTATGATCGCTAAATTATCCGAACTCCCCTGCTCAATCAAATAATCACGATCCTGTGTAGAGTTTCCCAACATTACCTCAAGCATATCGTGGCTGTCTGTAGTTTCAGAAACAATCCCGAACATTTTTGAGAATGAAGCCATTAAATCTATTTGTGAAAATAGTGCGTCCGAAACTGACGGCTTTATTGTGCCTGGCCAACTGACCATCATCGGAACTCGCGTTCCAGCTTCATAGGTGGAATATTTCCCTCCTCGCAATGGCCCCCAAGGTGTATGACCGTTCAATTGGGTGACCGCACCATCCACATAACCATCATCCAATACCGGTCCATTATCACTTGAAAAAATGATCAGGGTATTATCTTCAATTCCTAAATAGGTCAACTGTTTCATTATCTCACCGACCGCCCAATCCAATTGCAGAATGGCATCGCCGCGATAGCCCAATCCGCTTTGGTCCTTAAACATGGTTGACGGCATGCGCGGCACATGGGGTTCTGTCAACGCATAAAATAGAAAAAACGGTTTGTCTTTATGATCTTCAATAAATGAATTGGCTTTATAGAGAAACGTCATCGGCATCTCCTCATCAGTCCATCGCGCACGATGACCGCCACTCATATACCCAATTCTCCCAACACCATTTACAATCGTATTATTATGGCCATGATTTGGAGAGGATTTCATTTTTAATAATTCCGGATTTTCAAGACCTGTGGGATCATTCCCTACTTTCTTCTGATAATTGACTTCAATAGGATCGTCACTGTCCAAAGCAACAACATGATGATTTTCCATAAAAACCGTAGGCACACGATCAGCAGTGGCTGGAAAGATAAACGAATAATCAAAACCCGTCTCGTTGGGACCAGGTTTAATTGCGCCATTCCAGTTTTTTGCTACGGCATCACCAAGACCTAAATGCCATTTACCAACAACGGCAGTTGTATATCCTGCGTGTTTAAAAATTTTAGGTAAGGTTGGGCCCTCTGTTGGAACAATCAATGCTGCATCTCCCGGTAAGATTCTGGTGCCGCTTTTACGCCATGGATATTCACCCGTCATGATCGCATAACGCGATGGTGTGCAGGTGCTAGAAGTGGCGTGTGCATTCGTAAAGCGAACCCCCTGAGCTGCCAAATTATCAAGATTTGGAGTGCTTATTTTTGTGGCACCATAACTGCTGACGTCTCCATAGCCCAAATCATCCGCAAGAATAAAAATGACGTTTGGTTTTTGTTGCGCTGATAATTTTAGAAAAACAAAAAATATGAGCGTCAAACTTATAACTGATTTCATGCAGTGGAATTATAAAGGTTTCTTCGAATATACAGGATTTTTCAAATTTGACTGGTGACTTTGCAGAAATTATTTGAAGCGGAATGGTTGAGAAGTTTGGCAAACCCATTATTTTCTTTTAAACGAAACTTGATAAAATAATGTCATTTCAACTATTAAAAATTTATCACCATGGACTCAATCCTAAGGGAATGATTTTATTGAATATGATGGTCCGTAAAATATTATAAAGTCATGATTGTGCTATTAAAGCAATTTTTAGGTAAGGTAATTAATAACAAACTGGCTGTTAGCCTGCGTTAATCCAATGGATCCGTGGGATAGATTTTACAAACTTAAGTTTTTGTTTTCTGCTGATTTCGCAGCTATTCGCCAAATTATTAATCGTATGGCTAAAAACAGATATACAATAATATAGTTTTAATTAAATGGTTGAATATGTTAAGTGGAGGTTCTAAAATCCATGCATCTAAAAAATAATGACACCTCATAACCTGACCGTTTCAAAAGACCTATCCGTTTAAAAATTACAGTAATTCCCGCAATTTACATCCTTAACTTTTAAATTTTATAGCAATCAAAACCTAGTCTAAAACGAAGAACAATCGATAACATATGAAAACGCAATAGTGTCTTTCAAAGTGGTCTGAATAAGCTCTTTCTTGGTGTGATGATCGCTTGTGCTATTCCCAGTCATGTAATGAAAATTTAACTCCACTTCTGCATTTGGCTTACTGTCCAAATAAACTATAGAATCTTTAGTACTATTAAAAATACTGGCTTGAGGAAAGCTGAAGTAGCCAGTTTCTACAATTTTATTATCCACTCGTAAAGGCGGGTAATTATTGTTCTTAACATTTAGGCTAAGCTTTATTTTTACAGGTCTCCATGCGTCCATATCCCTAATGTTAATACCTCCTGGAATTATTGGTCCGTATTTTTTAATAAACTCGGAATGGTAAGGACTACCATAGTACACTTTTTCAAACCCGTAACCTACGCCGTCCTTGATGTAATCAAATTCTATTTCGTAATTGCCAAATTCATCAGTCATGACTGTTGCCACATCCTCAGAGCAAATCCCACTGCCCCCCAAACTACTACACGGCCAAAACCGGATAATTTTAATTTCAAAATCTCGCATATTGATCTCTCGCTGAACATCAGAAACCTTTCCTTTCACTGTCGTTTTTAGACGCTCAAACTCTACAGAATCATCATCATTGCCACAAGAAAAAAGATATAGCGACATGACCATCAAAAATAATTTCATATATGCAAATCCAAGCTTTTTCATACACGATATTTTTAGAAGATTGACACATAAAGATACGGATTAAACCATTTGAGTTGAGGCAATTGTATTTTTATTTATCAAAAATACCGGTAACTCGCCCTAACGTTTTTTCAACTATTAAACCAGATATCTTTACACCTATAATCACAACAAAGCGCGGCTTCAACAATGCTTTTCATTCCTTTTATTTCAAGCATAATTCAATAATCTCATTATAAAAAAACGGACATTATTTGGAAACCTCAATATAGCTTATAGTTCTAAACTATTTTACATCAAAAACTAAGTCGACCTCTTTTGACGGTAAACACTGCATATCATTACAGACCATGAATTCCACTACTGCATTTACTTTAAAAGGGATTTTATTTTTCACCTTGATACGCTGTTTAAAATCAGCGGTCTTCACAAAAGATTTGATGCGCATATTATAGGTTTTATCATCAACTTCATAGCCAGACCCTTCTGTAGTATTGCCTCGTTTTAAATAATCAGAACTTCCTTTAAAAATAAAACTTGTGGGGTTAGGTCCACCTTTAGGAACACTTTGTGAGTACATATGCCAATTCCCCTGAATTGAGGCAGTGGCAACAAGCTCATACTCTGTATCGGAAATTTTGTTCACCGATGTTTTCCATTTTACAGGATCGTGAATTTGAGAGATTGCTTGTGTACTCAATAAAATCAGCATAAGACATATAAAATTTTTCATAATTTCAATTTAATGGTTTAATTATTATTTCAGAAGTATTGGCACCTTTCAACATTTTTTAAGCCAAGCCGATTGAAACCGATAATTTAGTCTTTTAATTCCACAAAAAAAACCTCGCAGTTGTTAGACATGCAAGGTTTCAATATAAATTAAGGGATGGTTATTTTTTTATAAATTTAAAGGTTTGTTGAGCGATTTCTGAATAGAGTTATTTATTAAATATTTCCTAATATGATAAGTTAAATTCATCAGCTCATTTAACACCAATAGAATGAAGCCTTCGGAAAAATTAGACTTTTAAAAAAGCATAACAATCAATTTTCAACCTCAACATCATAGCCTTTAAAGCTCCATTGGGTTATTCCGCCTTGAAGATCATAGATTTTTACGAAGCCAGCTTCCCTAAGTTTTTCGGCGCATTTCGCACTACGTCCACCAGAGCGACAATATAAGATAACAGGTTTGTTTTTATCCAACTTTAAAATGTCCTCATCAAAGGTTGGCGAGTTGAAATCAATATTTTGGGAATTTTTTATAAATCCGTCCTGCCGTTCCTTTGGAGTTCTTACATCAACCAATTGCACATCTTCCAACTCCATCAAAGCTTGCATTTCTTCGGGTGTAACAACGTTTATCTCACCGTCCATATCATCCTTACATCCCGTCAGGAATAAAGCAGACATTATGATAAAAATAAATACAATACGTTTCATAATACTTGACTTGGTTTTCTCTGAAATAAGAAAATTGTAGGTTACTCCGTGGATGGCCCGTTCCAATTACTAAAGCCTCCAATTAAATTATAAGCATTTTCAAAACCTAATTGGTTCATGATTGAACAGGCCTGACCGCTTCTTGCTCCTGATCTGCAATACACATAGTAGTTTTTGTCCGTATCAAGTTTTTTAATTTCATCTAAGAATTCTTGACCTTTATGTATGTCTAAATTTATTGCTTCTGGAATGTAGCCTTCACTAACTTCCTCTTCTGTTCTCACGTCTAAAATGACGGCGTTCGTATCGTTCTCCAATTGAGAGGCCCATACGTCTTGTGCTAAATCTGCCATAATAATTATTTTTGAAGGCACAAAATTAACATTTCTTTAGGATAAAGACGAAAAAAAATCCGAAGTGTTACACCTCGGATTCAATTTTTAACATTTAACCCCTCCGTGGAGTCCAAAATTTGGATCACCATCCAAATTATATTTTTATAGAACAACCTATGGCTCTCGTTTCAGTTTCTTTAACGGATTGGCCAGATAACAACGCATCTACAGCATTTTCGACATATTTCGTTTTGACGGCTTTTGCATCTTGATAATTATCGTCAATTGCACCAATATATTTGACCTCATTCCCTTTAGTCGTCTTTTGTAAGATATAGACATGAGGCGTTTTTGTAGCACCAAATTTCGGAAAAACATCTTGATTTTTGTCTATTAAATACGGAAATGTAAAGCCTTTTTGTTGCGCTCTATGCTGCATGGCCTCCATATTATCTCGAGGTTGGATGTCCGTATTATTTGGCATAATAGCAATTACAGGAAATCCTTGTGATGCGTATTTCTTGTCAAGTGCCACAATTCGATCTTCATAAGCCACCGCATAAGGGCAGGTATTAGCAGTGAAAATCACAATAAACCCTTTGGCATCTTTATAATCGGATAAGGACACCATGGTACCATCAATATTCTCAAGTTTAAAATCAGTCGCAACGTCGCCAATCTTATAACCGCTATTTAGTGTTGTAAATGCAGATAGGATGACTATTGCCACGACAGCGAAAATTCCTTTTATATATTTCATATGTTTTATTTTAGATATTTATTCGGATGTATCTACTCAAGAATTGTTCCAATCTCTAAAAGAACAAAACGGGATAGCCATTATAAAAATTGTTTGATCTCTGCCTCCAATTCTTCATAAGTAAAGGTCTGCTCGTAAAATTGGCGCTTATCCTTATTAAAAATAAGCGTTGCAGGAATAGCGCCCGACCAATCAGAATCAATCTGCGGAATCCAAATAGCGGAATCCATATCATTCAAAGCTATAACTTTAGATTTCAATTCGTTTTTCGCAATAAAAGGCTTCAAATGAGAATCATATTTTTTAGGAAAATCCAAACTCACCAATACAACTTCTACATTTTTTTCACTGTAGGCCGCATTTAAAGCTTCAAAATAAGGTAATTCTTTTATGCAAGGCGCACACCAGGTCGCCCAAAAATTAACCACATAAATCGTATCAGTTGCTGTCTCCAAAAATGGTTTCAAACCTTCAAAATCATAAATCTCTAAAGTTGGAGCTACGTAATTATTAGTTTCCAAGACATTTGTATCCTGAGGATTGTTTTGGTCCTCATTTTTACAGGACACCATAATCGCTACCATTAAAACCAATACTAAAGTTCTCATGCTATAAAAATAGAGTTCCCTTTGAAGACCTAAGAAAATTTAACAAAACATTAAGGCATGAACAACGCTAGAATCATCAAAATACGTTTACATTTGTACATACAATTGTTGTACATGAAAGAGTTAGAAGATATATTAATGACCACCTCCCAAATACCTTTGGCCAAGAAGACGGTTTTAAACATTTCTTATACAAGTAATAGTATTAAGGATAGCATTTCTAACGCACTGAAGCCTTTTGATTTATCCATTGAGCAGTTTAATGTTCTCAGAATTTTAAGGGGAAAAAAAGGCAAGGCTGCAAACCTTCAGGACATTCAAAATAGAATGGTCAGCAAGATGAGCAATACCACAAGATTGGTGGATAAGCTTATTCTAAAAAGCTTTGTGGAGCGTTTTGTTTGTGAAAAAAATCGTAGAAAAGTTGAAATTTTCATTACCACCCAAGGGTTGGAATTATTAAATGAACTCGATCCGGTTGTTCAAAACGCAGAAACAAACATCACCTCTCCGCTATCTCAGGAAGAACTCAGTACCCTAAATATTTTATTAACAAAACTCAGAAATTAAACATTATTTCAATTACACTTAAACAAAAAGAATTTTTATGAAAACAATCATTTTAGCAATGGCATTTGTAGCCAGTTCAGTAATCACTTCAAACGAAACTAAAGTTGACGTTCAAAATAGTAAAGTCACTTGGAAAGGTCATAAAGTAACCGGCGAGCATGAAGGCCATATCACGCTTCAAAAGGGCACGCTTAAATTTAACGATAGCAAACAATTGACCGGCGGCTCTTTTACTATGGATATGTCAACCCTGACGGTAACTGATCTCGATGGCGAAATGAAAGGCAAACTTGAAGGGCATTTAAAATCAGATGATTTTTTCAGCACAGACAAGCATACAGCTGCAACGTTCGTAATCACAAATGTGTCAGGAAAAGACGGAAAATATAAAGTAACTGGCGATTTAACCATCAAAGGCATCACCCACCCAAACTCTTTTGATATGCTTGTTGTTGGAAACACAGCTACCGCAGATCTTAAAGTTGACCGTACCAAATATGACATCAAATTCAGATCGGCAAGTTTCTTTGACAATCTAAAAGACAAAGCTATTTATGACGAATTTGATTTAAACGTAAATCTTAAGTTCTAAACTTATAATTAGGTTCTATAACTATTTAGCAGAAAAAAATCCTGCTTCTGAAGTTTTTTTCGGAAGCGGGATTCTTTTTTATATTTTTTTGCCAAATTATTTGATAACTAAATATTGATTTCTATATTTGACAAAACAAAAATATGTACACAATTTTAAATCATACTTGGTGGTGGAACTTTTCGAAACAACATTCGTGAGGTAATGCTAGAGTATATTTAAATCTAATATAAAAAAGGCTTGTCATTCACGACAGGCCTTTTTCATTTTTTATAACCATTTTGAACTTATGAAGTCTTATAATCTATACACCCATTATAAAAAAATACTTGCAGATACGATCACGCCAGTAAGTATTTATTTAAAAATCAGAGATAAATTCCCTAACAGTATTCTTCTGGAAAGTAGCGATTATCATGGCAATGACAATAGTTTTTCCTATATCTGTTGCAATCCCATCGCGTCTATAAAAGTAAAGGATGAAGTGATCACGGAAAGCTTTCCTGATAAAAGCGTCGTTACCCAAAACATTGATGACCATACCAACGTTACCAATGTTATCCATCAATTCACACAGCGTTTTAAAACCCATTCTGACAAATCGTTTAAGTTTATCAACAATGGTATTTTTGGATATATTGCTTATGATGCGGTGCGCTATTTTGAAGACGTAGAGATCTCAAAAAAGGAAGGCCACCAAGATATTCCGGATATCTCTTATGCGGTATACCAAAACATTATCGCCATCAACCATTTTAAAAATGAGGCTTATGTATTTGCCCATTGTTATGATACCGATAATAATATTGACGAGATTTTACAACTGATCAAATCAAAGAACTTTGCGGCTTTCAATTTTTCGACCGCTGGTGAAACGACCTCAAATTTAACTGATGACGACTATAAAAACAATGTTGCCTTAGCAAAAAAACACTGTGCCCGAGGGGACGTGTTTCAATTGGTTCTCTCCAAAAAGTTCTCACAGCAATTTAAAGGCGATGAATTTAATGTGTATCGTGCTTTACGTAGCATCAATCCGTCTCCTTATCTTTTCTATTTTGATTATGGCGATTTCAAGATTTTTGGAAGTTCTCCAGAAGCACAACTCGTTATCAAAGAAGATCTCGCGGAAATCCATCCAATTGCAGGTACTTTTAAACGGACTGGTGATGACGAAAAAGATGCGGAACTCGCCAAACAACTAGCGGTTGATGACAAAGAAAATGCAGAACATGTGATGCTCGTCGATTTGGCAAGAAATGATTTGAGCCGCAACGGCAGTAAAGTTACCGTTGATAAATACAGAGAAGTGCAGTTCTTTTCCCACGTCATCCACCTCGTGAGTAAGGTTACGGGCACAAAACATAAGGGCACGACCACCATGCAAATGGTAGCCGATACATTTCCCGCTGGTACGTTGAGTGGCGCACCAAAACACAAGGCCATGCAACTTATTGAAAAATACGAAAAAACGAGTCGCGATTTTTACGGTGGTGCCATTGGATTTATGGATTTTGAAGGTAATTTTAATCATGCCATTATGATCAGAACTTTTTTGAGCAAAAACCATCAATTGCATTGGCAAGCTGGCGCGGGCTTGGTTTCAAAATCAAATCCTGATGATGAACTGCAGGAAGTATATAATAAGTTGGGCGCACTGACCAAGGCCATTGAAATGGCAAAAGACATATAAAGACCCTGCAAGACACAACCAAATAATTAACATTTTAACAGAAATCCCGCTTCGCGGGCAATAGAAATGAAAGTACTAGTTATAGACAATTACGACAGTTTTACCTACAATCTCGTTCATTATCTTGAAGATTTAGGTTGCGAGGTCACTGTAAAACGAAACGACCAACTCACACTTGAAGAAGTAGACAACTTTGAAAAAATTGTACTATCCCCAGGACCAGGAATTCCTGACGAAGCCGGATTGCTCAAAGCCATCATTAAAACCTATGCTTCTACAAAAAGTATTTTGGGCGTATGTTTAGGTCAGCAAGCCATTGGTGAAGTTTATGGTGGCACCTTAATCAATCTAGATAATGTATATCATGGTGTGGCCACCAAAGTCACAAGTTGCGTTACCGACGAATCTCTTTTCAACGGATTGGATAAAACCATTGAAGTTGGACGTTACCACTCCTGGGTAGTTGATCCTCGTCTTCCTGATGAATTGGAGGCTACTTCCTATGATGAAAATGGTCAGGTGATGTCCTTGCGCCACAGAACATACGATTTAAAAGGAGTGCAATTTCATCCCGAATCGGTGTTGACACCAGATGGGAAAAAGATATTGGAAAATTGGATTCGCATTCCTGCGAAGGCAGGAATCTCAGAAGATCTACAGCGCTAATCCTTGAAGTTATGGGAAAGTAACTACTTCAGTTTTAAAATGTAAAATCTAATAAAAGATGTCAAAAATTAAGTAGTTGTAAAAATTCTCACCTTTTAAATGGAAGGTGGATGGAATCCGCGGAAGCAGGAAAAAAAAAGAGAAGGGTTTACATAATCCAAACCTTAGTTAATATAGAATGAATAAAGTTTAACAATAAAAGATTCCTGCCTACGCAGGAAGTAATATGAAACACATACTCAACAGACTCATCAACCAAGAAAGCATCTCTAGCGAAGAAGCGAAACACGTCTTGGTCAATATCTCGAAAGGACATTATAATCAAAGCCAGATAGCATCTTTCCTTACGGTGTATATGATGCGAAGCATCACCATTGAAGAATTGCAAGGTTTTAGGGATGCACTTTTGGAATTATGCCTACACGTAGATTTGGACGAATACAACGGCATCGATTTATGCGGCACTGGCGGCGATGGAAAAGACACTTTTAATATTTCTACCTTAGCATCTTTTGTCACTGCAGGAGCAGGCGTCAATGTAACCAAACATGGCAATTACGGCGTTTCTTCTGCTTGTGGCTCTTCGAACGTCATGGAGTATTTGGGCATTAAATTCACTTCAGATATTAATTTTCTAAAACGGTCTTTGGACGAGGCTAGTATCTGCGTTTTACACGCGCCACTCTTCCACCCTGCCATGAAAAATGTGGCACCCATCCGTAAGGACTTAGCGGTGAAAACATTTTTCAATATGTTAGGACCGATGGTCAATCCGGCATTTCCAAAAAATCAATTGGTGGGTGTTTTCAATTTGGAATTGCTTAGAATGTATAGCTATCTCTACCAAAACACAGCTATCAACTACACCATTCTGCATGCTTTGGATGGTTATGATGAAATCTCATTGACAGGGCCAGCCAAGGTGGTTCGCAATACTTCAGAAACCATTATCTCCCCGGACTTTTTTGGCGTAGAGATTTTAAAGCAAAGCGATATTTACGGTGGAGATTCTATAGAGAGTGCCGCTAATATTTTTACCCAAATATTAAATGGTCAAGGCAGTGAAGCACAAAATAATGTGGTTTGCGCCAATGCCGCGATGGCCATTGCGACAGTCACCAAAAAATCTGAGGAAGACAGTTTTGGATTGGCAAAGGAGGCATTGCTAAGCGGTAAAGCAAACGAGAAATTTAATAAATTGGTTGAACTAAGTAAAAAATAGTCCGCAGTATAAATCAGATGCTGAAGACTGCATGCCCGTCCGAAACTTTTGCGGAGGCGGGAAGACTGAAGACAAGATTGAAAAAAATGAATATTCTAGATAAAATAGTTACTGATAAACGAAAAGAAGTTGATTTAAGAAAATCAATTATTCCTACTTCACAATTGGAGCAATCGGTGTTGTTTGAAAGAGAAACGATTTCTCTAGTTGATAATTTAAAGAATAGTGATTCAGGCATTATTGCTGAACACAAGCGTCGTTCGCCATCGAAGTCCATTATAAATCAAAACCTCAACGTATTTGACGTCGCGCAAGGTTATGAATTTGCTGGAGTTTGCGGGATGTCGGTTTTGACCGATGGGAAATATTTTGGGGGCTCTTTAGACGATTTACTATTGGCAAGGGCCAGTTGTAATTTACCATTGTTACGAAAAGAATTTATCATCGATCCGTACCAAATATTGGAAGCCAAAGCGTATGGCGCCGATGTTATTTTGCTTATTGCTGCTATTTTAACCCAAAAAGAAATTAAGCAATTGTCAGAACTGGCAAAAAACCTAACCCTCGAAGTGCTTCTAGAGATCCATAACGAGGAAGAATTGCACAAATCTGTCATGCCCAGTTTAGACATGATGGGCGTTAATAATAGAAATTTAAAAACCTTCGAGGTCAGTCTCGAAACAAGCAAACATTTGAGCACGTTAATTCCGAACGATCTTATAAAGATCTCAGAAAGCGGTATCAGCAACGTTGAAGCTATCAAAGAATTACAACCATACGGCTATCAAGGTTTTCTAATTGGAGAAAATTTCATGAAAACAGATAATGCAGGAGAAAGTGCAAAATCATTCATTAAAAACCTCCTCTAATTCCTCCAAAAAAGGAGGGCATTACTTATATAAAACTCAGTTTAACCAAGACTTAAATGAGCAGCAAAAATACCATAAACATTCCGGATCAAACCCCCTCTCCTTTTGAGAAAGCTGGGGTAAGAATCAAAGTTTGCGGCATGAAATACAGCGACAATATCGCTGAAATTGCTTTGCTCCAGCCCGATTATCTTGGATTTATATTTTATGAAAAATCGTCGCGGTTTTTCGATGGTACCATTCCAGAATTACCTTCACATATTAAGAAAGTGGGCGTATTTGTGAATGCGTCAATTGAGGAAATTTTAGAAAAGACAAAAAAACACGGTTTGGATCTGGTGCAGTTGCATGGGGAGGAACCACCGGAGTTTTGCTTGAAGTTAAGACGTCTTTTTGAAGAGAGAATTGACGAAGTGAGCTCTATAAAGGAAAAAAGATTGCCACGCTTCGCTCGCAATGACGTACAAATTGGAATAATTAAAGTGTTCTCCATCAAAAACCATTTCAATTTTGACAAATTACAGCCTTACGAATTGGTGTGTGATTATTATTTGTTCGATACCAAAGGGAAATTACCGGGCGGCAACGGGTATGCTTTCAATTGGGAAGTTTTGAAAAATTACCCTTCCACCAAACCTTATTTTTTAAGCGGAGGGATTGGCTTGGAGGAAGCAGACAAGCTCGCCAAATTCCTGCAAAAACAGGAATCTCAGTATTGCCACGCCATCGACGTCAACAGTAAATTCGAGATGGAACCCGGATTGAAAAACATCGCATTGTTAAAAAAATTTAAACATAACATTAACCCTGACCTCAAAGGTTTTGAAAACCCGTGAAGTCTCAAAAAAGCAAGATTTCTGCCTTCGCAGGAACAAACATTATGACATACAACATCGACGAAAAAGGATATTATGGGGAATTTGGTGGCGCATTCATTCCAGAAATGCTTTATCCCAATGTGGAAGAATTGCGCCAAAACTATCTAAAAGTTATGGCAGAACCAGAATTCCAAGAAGAATTCAATGCGCTGCTTAAAGATTATGTAGGCCGTCCTTCCCCACTCTACTTCGCAAAAAGATTAAGTGAGAAATACCATACCAAAATATATTTGAAGCGCGAAGATCTTAACCACACGGGTGCTCATAAAATCAACAACACCATTGGTCAAATATTAATGGCTAAACGTCTTGGCAAGCATAGAATCATTGCGGAAACTGGCGCTGGTCAGCATGGCGTGGCCACAGCAACGGTTTGTGCCCTGATGGGATTGGAATGTATTGTCTACATGGGCGAAATTGACATTGCCCGACAAGCGCCCAATGTCGCCCGAATGAAAATGCTGGGCGCTAAAGTTCTTCCTGCACTTTCTGGGAGCCGTACTTTAAAGGATGCAACCAATGAAGCCATTCGCGATTGGATCAACAACCCTGTGGACACCCATTATATTATAGGCAGCGTGGTAGGCCCGCACCCCTATCCAGATATGGTGGCGCGTTTTCAGGCTATTGTTTCTGAAGAAATCCAATGGCAGCTCAAAGAAAAAGAAGGCACCTCAAAACCCGATTATGTAGTGGCTTGTGTGGGTGGTGGCAGTAATGCTGCGGGGGCCTTTTATCACTTCTTGGAGGATAAAGACGTCAAGCTTATTGCCGTGGAGGCAGCCGGGAAAGGAGTACATTCCGGTGAAAGTGCGGCTACTTCCGTTTTAGGAAAGGAAGGGATTATTCATGGTAGTAAAACACTTTTAATGCAAACACAAGATGGGCAAATTACCGAGCCTTACAGTATTTCTGCGGGATTGGATTATCCTGGTGTAGGACCTATGCATGCCCATTTGTACACAAGTGGACGGGCAGAATTCATAGCCATTACCGATGATGATGCTATGACATCAGGTTTGGAACTCTGTAAAATGGAAGGAATTATTCCGGCCATTGAAAGTTCTCATGCCTTGGCCGTTCTTCAACATAAAAAGTTTCCACCTGATGCCATCGTTGTGGTTAGTTTGTCAGGTCGTGGCGATAAGGATTTGGAGACTTATATAAAGCACTTTAAATTGTAATGTTTTAATTAGTGTTAGGATGTCATGTTAATGGGTTGCGCTTTTGATAGTCGCTCGCTTCTATCAGCTCCGACAACATTCGATTAATAATTAAATCGTGAGCAATCCTTAATGCGGTCACGGCTGATTTGAATAATAATTGTGATTAAAGTGCTACTAATAAGAATTCCTTCCTTTTTTAAACGGAAAGTGTATTCAGTTTCTATTAAGAAACTGAATACGGAAGGTAAAAGCCAATCCTCCATCAAAAGGAGAAGAACTAAAATTGAAATTAACAAGATGAGATTCCCGCTTTCGCGGGAATGAAGTTTAACTAAAAATGATTCCCGTTTTCGCGGGAAGTGAACATGAATAGAATAAATCAAAAACTACAAGAAAACAGTAACGGAAAGCTACTTTCAATATACTTCACCGCCGGCTACCCAAATCTCAATGAAACAGCAGGCATCATCCAAGATTTGGAAAAAAACGGTGTGGAAATGATAGAAATCGGATTGCCTTTTAGTGATCCTTTGGCGGATGGACCAACCATTCAGGCAAGTTCAACCCAAGCTTTAAAAAATGGGATGACTACAGAACTTCTTTTTGAACAACTTAAAGACATCAGAAAAACAGTCACAATTCCACTCATTATTATGGGATACTTTAATCCGATTTTGCAATACGGTGTGGAAGCATTTTGTAAGAAATGTGCCGAAGTTGGCATTGACGGACTTATTATTCCAGATCTGCCCGTAGATGTTTATAACCAGCACTATAAAGCTATTTTTGAGCAACATGACATCATCAACGCATTTTTGATTACACCACAAACTTCCGAGGAGCGCATTCGTTTTATCGATTCCATTTCAAAAGGTTTTATTTATATGGTAAGTAGCGCCAGTGTTACTGGAAGCAGTTCTGGTTTTGGAGACACTCAAACAGATTATTTCAAACGTATAGCTGATATGAACCTGAATAATCCGCAAATCATAGGTTTCGGAATTTCTGATCATGAATCCTTTACGCAAGCCACTACGTATGCAAAAGGTGCCATTATTGGAAGTGCATTCATTAAAGATCTTACAAGCAATACTACAGATAATATCGGTAACTTCGTTCGCTCTATTCTAAATTAAAATATATATTTGCCCCCCTAATCAACCCTAAACTAATCAACTTATGAAATGGTATTTAAAAGTAGTCAGAGACAATTATGCAAATTTTAAAGGACGTGCCAGACGTGAAGAATACTGGATGTTTGTATTATTTAATTGTCTTTTTATTATTGGCGTTGCCATGATTTCTGGAACTTTAGCGACCCTAACCGATACTGAGGCATTTTTTGGACTTTATGTTATTTATCTCCTTGGAATTATAATTCCAAGTATAGCCGTCGTAGTTAGAAGATTGCATGATGTCAATAAAAGTGGATGGTTCTATTTTATAGCTTTAATCCCTTTAATTGGCAGTATTTGGTTACTGGTTTTATTACTAACAGAAGGTGATAAAGGTCCCAACCAATATGGTCCAGATCCAAAAAATCCAAATGAAATAGAAATTAATGAAATAGGAAAGGTATCCCAATTTTGAAGTTATTCTTCAACAGTTTTATAACTTTAATTGTCCAAGACTTTGTTCCATCATTTACGGCTCTACGATCCTTTAATAATTAGGTACGTATTTTATGATAGTTTTAATAGAAATCGCTGATGATTTTCTTATCTTATGATTCAATTAAAAACATAGAAATCATGGGAATTATAAAAGATAATAAAAAGTTTAAAACTACTAAAGATCAAACCAATCCTACAAATCCGACAGCGGATACAAAAATGGACACCAATACGTTTGATATTGACAAAAAAACGATAAAAGATCAAAAATCGAAAAAATGATTTTTCGTATTTTTAAAAAAGAAACCTATTCTTATTTAATGAATAGGTTTCTTTTTGGTTATAAATAGCGCGAATTGCCAAAAATAACTTTTGATAAACAATTTTCTTAAACTACCATTTATTTTAAATAACATCCTTTATTTATGCCATTAAATATCGTACTAATCGAACCTGAAATCCCAAATAATACGGGAAATATCGGCAGATTAGCCTTAGCTTCCGGAGCACATTTGCACTTGGTAAAACCATTCGGATTTGAAATTACCGATGCCCGTTTAAAACGTGCCGGATTAGATTATTGGCCACACGTCAACATTCGCACCTATGACAATGTCGCCATCTTTTTTGAGGAACATCACGATAAAAAAATGGCATTTCTATCAAGTCATGGCGACAAAGACTATTGGGACATTCCATTTGAGGATCATTTGTTTTTAGTTTTTGGAAAGGAGTCTGTAGGTCTATCCAAAACTATTCTTGAATCCCATAAAGCACATCTTTACAAAATACCATTATTTAGTCCACATGTGCGCAGTTTAAACCTTGCCAATGCCGTGGCCATTGTAGCTTACGAAGGTATTAAGACTTTAAAATAAAACAAAATGAAGATGTCCAAACGACTATCTTTGCAGAAAACCAACCAAGATTGAATCACACCATGGAAGACATTGAAAATATCGAATTAAAATATTTAAACCTAGAAGATTACCAAGAGTTAAAAGAAGCGATGATTGCTTCTTATACCACAATGCCTGATGCCTTCTGGCAAGAGCATCAAATTAAAAAACTGACCGAAGAGTTTCCAGAAGGTCAGGTGGTCATTAAAATAAACAATCAAATTGCAGGTTGCGCTTTGAGTATTATCGTTGATTATGATCAATTTGATGACAACCATACCTATAAAGACATTACGGGAAATTACACCTTCAGCACCCATAATAACAACGGCGATGTGATTTACGGAATTGATGTGTTCATTAAACCAGAATTCAGAGGCTTAAGATTGGGACGACGTTTGTATGACTATCGCAAAGAACTGTGTGAACGTTTAAACCTGAGAGGTTTGGCATTTGGTGGCCGCATTCCCAACTATCACAAATTTGCAGATACATTAACACCCAAACAATACATCGATAAGGTACGACGTAAGGAAATTCATGATCCCGTGCTTAATTTCCAAATCTCCAATGATTTCCATCCCACACGTATTCTGAAAAATTATCTCGAAGGTGATGCTTCTTCCCAGGATTATGCGGTGTTGTTGGAATGGAGTAATATTTACTACGAGAAAAAATCAAAAAAGGCAACCACCATCAAGAAGGTTGTACGCCTCGGATTGGTACAATGGCAAATGCGATTGTATAAAGACATTGAAGAAATGATGCAGCAAGCTGAATTTTTCATTGATTCTGTTTCTGGATATCGAAGTGATTTTGCATTATTTCCTGAGTTTTTCAACGCCCCATTAATGGCGGGAAACAATCACTTATCAACTCCTGAAGCCATCAGAGAATTGGCAAAGCATACTCCAGAAATGGTACAGCGTTTTTCAAAACTTGCTATTTCTTACAATATCAATATCATAACCGGCAGTATGCCGGAAGTGGTAGATGGCCAACTTTTTAATGTGGGTTATTTATGCCGACGGGATGGTAGCACAGAACGTTTTGAAAAATTACATATCACACCAGATGAGGCCAGAGTTTGGGGCATGGTTGGTGGCAACGTGTTGAAAGCTTTTGACACCGATTGCGGCAAAATTGGCATCCTCATTTGTTATGATGTGGAGTTTCCTGAATTGAGTCGTATTTTGGCAGATGAAGGCATGGATATCTTGTTTGTACCATTTTTAACCGATACTCAAAACGGTTTTTCTCGAGTCCGCCATTGCGCACAAGCCAGAGCCATTGAAAACGAATGCTATGTCGCCATTGCAGGAAGCGTAGGTAATTTGCCGAATGTTCAAAATATGGACATTCAATACGCGCAATCTGCCGTATTTACACCTTGTGATTTTGCGTTTCCTACCAATGGGGTAAAGGCAGAAGCCACACAGAATTCCGAAATGATCCTCATTGCTGATGTGGATATTGATCTTTTAAGAGAGCTGAACCAATTTGGTAGCGTTAGAAATTTGAAAGACAGAAGAAAAGATTTATTTGAATTAAAAAAGAAGTAATTATGACTTATCATATCATTATCAATAGTGTAAAAACTGTTGAAGAATTTAAAGAGGCATGGACGAATGCCGATTATATAGAACTTTTGGAGCGTTTTGGTTTCCCGGATGCCCAAAACTCAAAACCGGAAGAGCTCCAAGAACTGCTTTTTATGGCCATCTCCGATTATGAGGGCCATGAAGCCGCTGCAATACTCTTGGATTATAAATTGTCAGCGCATTTAAATGAAGGGCAAATTGACCAGATGTCGCACGATATGTTGCTCGATAAGATTTCTGAAGAATACAGTGATATTAGTTTGCACCATCAGCTTTTTAATATCAACCAATTGTTGCATAAAGCCTATAACGGAACATTTCCGAGTGCAAAGGCCACAATTATCGAATTTGAAATAACGCCCAACCAAGACATCACCAAAGAAGCCATCTTAAAAATTTTGGACCAAACCTTGGCCAACAACAACGTCATCAAACGTTTGTATGCCGACCAATTGGCGGGAAAAGAAGCCTTTGATGAAGCCAAGGACATTGTATGGGAATTAAAATCTACGGGAGACAATTCTTATATCATGACTACTTCTGAATATTGGATCAGCCGCGATGAGTTTAAAGATGCTGAGTTTGATGCCACTATTGCGTTTTTTGAGGAGGACGAAGATTAGAAAAACTTTAAGATCGTCCCGAAAAATCGGGACTTCTGGAATCAAGAATTAAGACTAGCGCTGTCTATCATTAAAGATGGCGTTCAGTTTTTAATAAATACAATCTGTAAAATTGTTGAATTCAGGATGAACATCGCTCCAAATTGCTTTCTAAATCATTCTTTAAAATTAGTGAGATCATTAAATCCGTATAATTTGTGGAATCTACCTCTAAAGAATAGTAAATTGATATCATCCGTGTCTAAGAAATAGATGTGAAATTCCTATTTCAAAAAGTTAAAAACCGCATTAAAACCCCATCAATACATTATATTTGGGACGTTTCTACAAATACAAATCCATTTAAACAATCCCAATAATGAAATATCTTTACATCACATTTCTTTTAATTACCATTGGCCTAACATCTGCGGAAGCACAGTCTACTTTAAAGGAAAGTTCCAAAACACCATTAACCATTGGTGAAGTGATCAACATCGATTCAAAAATTCTATCAGAGTCAAGAACACTCAACATTTATTTGCCAGACGGCTATAAAGTTTCGGACACCTTAAAACATCCAGTAATCTATGTTTTGGATGGCAGTATGCATGAAGATTTTATACATATAGTGGGCTTAGTTCAGTTTTTTAATTTGCAGATGAATATGCCTAAAACTATAGTGGTGGGGATTGCAAATATCGACAGGAAAAGAGATTTTACTTTTCCTACCATGGATAAGAAGTTGAAAATGGACTTCCCAACCACTGGAGGTTCCAGGAAGTTTATTGACTTTATAGAAAACGAAGTGCAGCCTTTTATCACAGCGAATTATTCAACCAATGCACAAAAAATGATCATCGGACAATCTTTGGGTGGCTTGCTCGCCACAGAAATACTGTTCAAAAGACCTAAACTTTTTACGGATTATATAATTGTCAGTCCAAGTTTGTGGTGGGATAACGAAACGCTACTTAGAGATGCCAAAATGTTTTTGGGTGCCCATCAAAAGATGCCAGTAAACGTCTATGTTTCGGTAGGGACGGAAGGCGAGGTTATGGAGCGGGAAGCGAAAAGTTTAGCCAATCTTCTGAAAAACTCGGGAAAGCCAAATCTCAAAGCAGAATTTCTGTTTTTACCAAATGAAAATCATGCGACCATTTTGCATCAAAGCGTTAACGACACCTTTAAACTCATCTATCCGTATAAAGAAAATTAACCGTTCATCTAATTCCGGATGATTTGAGTTGATGAATCAGAAATCTTTTTAGTTTAGCATTTGCCGCAACACATCCAACCTCTTATGCACTGGTATTTAGACGCCATCAAAAAAAAATCCGACTTTACACAAGACGGACGGACTATCGGGTATTTATTTCTTTCATATCCTGATCATCATTCTCCTCGCATTTTTAGCGGGAATTATAGCGGCTGAAACCTTCTGTTTATTTTGGTTTATTTTCATTAGTCTTACTTTGGCGCTAAAGATCAGAAAGCTTCATGATACAGGAAAAAGTGGCTGGTTTTATCGCATTACGCATATTCCATATTTAAGAGGAAGTTTTCTTTGATTTTCGCAGTTCAAGATAGTGCGTATGGCTACCACACCTGATGTTCTAACCCTAAAAGCGCTAAATACTGACGACATTATGGAGATAGGAAAACCCGTAGAATTCTAGCGTTTTTTTTGTAACATTCTTAAATACATGACTTCCACTTTGTCTCGTGCCCAAGGCGTACGTCTCAAAAACTTTAAACTGGATTTCACTGATGGATCTTCATTAAAACACTTGATTTTAATAATGCTGCCCATATATTCCCATCCATAATGCGCCACCAATTCATTGATGATCTGCTCTAGTTTTACACCGTGTAATGGATTATTGGGTTGCATGTTTTGGAGTTTTCTTGTTTCTCGTTTCTCGTTTCTAAAAGTGTTAAAGATTTCGGACTAACAAATAAGATATGTTTTAACAATTTTTAAATCTTATACTGAAAAAACAGAACGTTGATTGGCATTGACTGCTAAATTAAAAAATCTTCAGACAATTCTTCTATAATTTGGAGTTTCGTCTTTGATTGATTGTTGAAAAACCTGTAATTTGATAATTTGAATTTGGATTTTAGAATGTCACTCTGCGCGTTCGCGGCTCTGCCAGAGAATCCTCTTAACCCTTCACCATTGCCAATATCTTCACCGCCTTCTCAAAATGATCCAACTGGTGCGTTTGTATCCACCACGTGGCAGCTTCCATTAACATTTCGGGATTATCATTTTTGTTGGCAAAGAATGCATAAAAGGACAAACCAACGTTTGTACCTTTTGCAGCAATCTTTGCCTCACAAACGGCAATTATTTTATCTTTTAAAGTTGGAGTCAACATTTGAAGGTTCTCTTTTATCGTTTCTTTTTCGTATTTTTTGTGAACTCGGTTAAAATTACGTTTGAACTTGTCACTTTCGTTACAAATTCATCCTCACTATTAATTCCGTCTATTCCTATTTCTGTTTCTATTGGAATTACCAGAGCTTTGACTACCAGAATTCGACTTTTTAGAAGTTGTTGACCTACTCGATTTTGGCCTATTGCCACGTCCTTGTCCTTGTTTGATTGGCTCTGTAGATGCATTTGGATCTGGTTCAAAACCTTCTACGATTTCTACCGGAATCCGTTCCCCTATTAGTTTTTCGATATCACGAAGGAAGCTTGTTTCATCTGCACTTACCAATGAAACGGCCAAGCCACTGGCGCCTGCCCTTCCGGTTCTACCAATTCGATGTACATAATCTTCAGCGATATTAGGAAGTTCAAAATTGACTACGTGTGGCAATAATGGAATATCCAATCCGCGCGCTGCGATGTCAGTTGCCACCAAGGCACGCACCGTTCCTCTTTTAAAGCCGTCTAAGGCTTTGGTTCTAGCACCTTGACTTTTATTTCCGTGGATGGCCATGGCGCTAATTCGATTGTCGATCAGTTTTTTCGTCAATTTATTCGCGCCGTGTTTGGTACGCGTAAAAATCAAGATTTGTTCCCAATTGCCATCAGAAATCAATTTCACCAATAAATCAGGCTTTAAACCTTTAGCAACACGATAGACCTGTTGGTCGATCGCATCCACCGTTGTGTTTTCAGGAGTTGCTTCTACCAATACCGGATGATTAAGAATATCATTTGCAAGGGCTTTGATATCCTTCGAGAACGTTGCCGAAAACAAAAGGTTTTGACGTTTTGCTGGCATGATGGCCATTATTTTTTTGATATCCCGCAAAAAGCCCATATCCAACATACGATCGGCCTCATCCAATACGAGAATCTCAACGTTGGCGAGAGACAATAAGCGCTGATTATGCAGATCCAACAAACGTCCTGGTGTGGCAATCAGTACGTCCACACCGTTGCGAAGCGTTGCTACTTGCGGGTTTTGGTTGACACCTCCAAAGATAACGGTGCTTCTAATGTCTAAAAAAGTACTGTATTGCTTCACGTTTTGATACACCTGTGCCGCCAATTCACGGGTTGGGGTCAATACCAAAGCACGCACTGGGCGTTGGCGCAAAGGTTGACCTTGTGATAAAAGTTGTAATAGTGGCAGTGTAAAACCTGCTGTTTTACCCGTTCCCGTTTGTGCCGATGCTAAGACATCTTTTCCTTCTAAAATTAACGGAATGGCTTTTTGTTGAATTGGTGAAGGCGATGTATAGCCTTGTTTGCTGACTGCTTTAAGCAAAGCATCAGATAATCCTAATGAGTTAAATGACATAAAATGTGTTTACGAAGCAAACACTATGAATTTAGGTCACTCCTTTAAATTTTGTGCAAAAATACAGCTAATTTATGGGGTTTGGAGTTTTGAGGATGGTTTTTTTGATTAGAGGCAGACTGAGCCGTTGGTGGAGTCAATTATAGGATATACGGTTCATTTATATTATTTTCGAGGATGGAATTTGAGAAATTATATGAATATAAAAAAGATATGTACTGTGTGTGTCTAAATGTTAGTTGCAATTTGAATTAAATGGGTAAATCTATATTTAAAAGAACCGAAACTGAAAATGTAATATCTAATTTAAGAGGAGAAGTTGGAGAAATCATTCAGTCTTGGACTTTAATGCGTGATTTCTATGTTTTAAGCAATGAATTACAAACTGATAATTTAATGGAAAATAGAACAAACCAAGAATTAAACAAGATAAATCTAATTAAAAAAAAATTCAAAGCGAAATAATATCAAGATTGTCCGAATTAAGTCATAAAAGCTATGGAAAAGTAAATTTCTTTTTTGCCACTAGCAAGGTAAAATCATTGGAATCCGAATTCAAAGATTTCGAAAAGTTTATTAAAGATAATCACTTTAAGATCAATAGAAATCAATTTATAAGCCACAAGCATTTACCTCCAACTTGGGATGAACATCAAGCAGAACATAGAATATCTTATTTAACAACTCTAAAAGGAATTGCCAAAGCATTGATTTTGATGAAAAAAATTGACAGTATATATTTGGGAGAAATATCAAATCAGCAATGGCATAAAATAAGAAAAAAAAGATATGAATATTCAATTCCAGCCAAAGCAAGTTATCTTTTACTTCCCTATTTAAAATGACATAATATTGGAATTGTAGAATTGTAACACGACTGAAATAACACAAAACTGCACCTAATATGGATAAGCAATTACCAAATCCGTCTTACTTAAAAATAACAAGAATTTTCCAATTGGTACTTGATAAGCGCAGATGTCTGGGACGTTCCGGCAGGACAGTACACATAAATATAAATAAGAGCAACCCGAGCAAGAGAAACTATGACAGAAAGAAAAAAAGCAGTATTTAATTGGAGTGGCGGAAAAGATTCTGCATTAGCACTTCTAAAGACACTTCAAGAAAACGAACTTGAGGTTGTTTCACTATTGACAACAATCAACCAAGATACATTGACATCGTCGATTCACGCTATTCCTCTAAAATTCTTATTAAAACAAGCTGACAGCATTGGAATCTCGCTTTATTCTGTACCACTTTCAGAGGGCAAAAAAACCTATGAAGAAGGAATGGCCGAAGCAATCAGACATTTTAAAAATCAAGGGGTAACTCATTTTATTTTTGGGGATATCTTTTTGGCAGATGTAAAGTTGTATCGAGAAAGCAAACTTCATCCTTTAGGAATTGAAGTTGTTGAACCACTTTGGGGCAAGACGTCCGAAGAAGTCATGCACGAGTTTCTGAAATCAGGAATTAAGACAAAAATTATTGTAACACAAGCAGACAAATTAGACCAGAGTTTTATTGGCAAAGAGATAGATAGCGCATTTGTTAAATCACTACCTGTAGGAATTGATTTATGTGGAGAAAATGGAGAATATCACACATTTTCTTATGACGGAGAGCTTTTTAAATATAAAATCGACTTTGAAATTTGTGAAGCCAATCTCATATCATATGACTTTAAGATGGACGACGGAGAAGTGAAAAGCTATGAATATTGGCAAGCGGAAATATCAGCGTGATAGACAACCAAACACACACTAACAATTTATAATTCAAAATGCGTTTAACAACACTAATCGTGCTTCTAGCCCTATTGATTTCTTGCAAAGAAAAGCAAGAAGCAGAACCTTTAAACATCGATAATTCCGTCAAAACGCATATCCTGAAACCAGAATTGCAAGCCATCCTTGACTCTTCTAAAGTTGCAGGTTCCATTTTAATTTATGATTTAAACGAGGATCGCTATTATTCAAATGACTTTAAATGGGCAAGTATGGGACATTTGCCAGCCTCAACGTTTAAAATCCCTAATTCAATTATAGGTGTTGAAACCGGTGTGATTGAAAGTGACAGCACTATCTTCAAATGGGATGGGGAAAAGAAATGGTCAAAAAACTGGGAACAGGATTTAGTTTTGAAAAACGCTTTTCAGTGGTCGTGTGTACCTTGCTATCAAGAAGTAGCCAGAGAAATAGGCGTTAAACGGATGAATAATTACGTTGATAAATTAAACTACGGAAACTTAACAATCGACGCACTACATATTGACACATTCTGGTTGGTTGGCCAATCCCGAATTAGCCAAATGCAACAAATCGACTTCTTGAAAAGACTCTACAACTCTGAACTTCCAATTGCGGGAAGAACAGAAAAAATAATGAAACATATTATGCGTATTGAGGAAACTGACCAATATAAACTCAGCGGAAAAACGGGGCTTTCAAATGAGAATGGACACTACAATGGGTGGTTTGTTGGATATATTGAAATAAAGAGCACCACTTATATATTTGCCACAAATTTGGAACCTCAAGAAGAATTTGATGTTGATTTATTTATAAAACAAAGGTCAGATTTAACACTTCTTGCTTTTAAAAGATTGAATCTCCTGAAATAAATGATGCTCTGACTTTTCTTGTACTAAAAAAATTAGTCAGAATTTTGACGCAACCAAACCACATAAAATGAATCTATTAGCAAAAGATGATTATGAAAAAAGCATTTATTCTCTTAGCAATCATAGGAATTTTAACATCATGTTCATCTGATGATTCCGATAAAAACACCCGAGAGTTTGTCGCCGGAGAAGTATCCGTTGGGCTTAAGAGTGGAACAGAAATCCAAAATCTATTTAATTTCATCAATCAATTTGAGCTCGAAGTTGATAACATCAGCTCCTTGTCCTTTACATCTGAACTGCCATCTGAAAACCTACAGTTCATTTTAGATAATTTGAACGCTAAAAGTTACACCAACGACGGTCTAGATTGGTTTGTATCAGGTTATTTACATTAAAAGACGAACCAAATATGGCTATTCCCAAAACTTTTTGACATGCACAACCTCAAATACCAACAAGATTGGCTGGTATCTATGACCGAATTCAAATTGAATGGTAATCACAATATAGATTTGAATAGTGGCATTATAAGGTTCAAAGTTCCAGAAGGAAAGGAATTTGAATGGAAAAATAAATTTGAAAATTATGACGTCGTAGAATGGGCAGAACTTAGTTATCTTATGGACATTGACCTCTCAGCAAGTAAAAAATTTCTTAGACCTTATTGAAGTCACGGCCTGATTTAGGAAGCATATAACTGGAATGGCTCTGGGCGCGCTAGATCACAGCCTGAACAGTAACATATAATTGAGAAAACCAAATAATCATGAAAAACCTCCTTTTAATTATAACCGTTGGAATAACCGTATGGAGCTGCTCTAAAGATGATGACTTAAATGATGGTGTTCTTGTTTTATACAATCAAACCTATTGTTTCGATTCTTGGGGCTATCCTGATACTGATAAAGAATTAGCAGACGTAATAATTGAATATCTTGATGATTTAGATATTGAACTCTACAACGTGAAAATCGACACCAATGGAACGCCACAACTCTGTAATGCCTGTTTTTGTTTAAGTGGAAAAAGGATAATCGGAAGAATCAGTGTAAATGATTTGGATGCGATTAAAGAATACGGGTTCCGAGAGTTTGAATGAAATGCTATATTTTAAATACCATATTTACCCAACGCCATTAAGTGAGCCAGACGAACAGAGGTTCTGCTGGGCTTCAAAAACAGACTGAACACAAGTTACATTCGTGAAGCAGTTTGCGAATTAGACCAACGCATCTTTAAGAATTGGAAGACTTCGTAAAATTTAATATATCTTAGTTGCCATTAAATTGCTCCTTCCCTATCATCATTACAAAATCAAAAGCTCCTCCATTCTATAAGCATCCAACAGTGTATTATCGGCATTTAAATCTGTCACAATCACATCAATTTCAGAAAGTGGACAGACAGAGTAGTTGTGCCTTATACTAAGCTTGTTGGACGTGATCAAGGAAATTGCCTTATCTGAAGCCTCAATCATGGCTTTTTTAATTAGCGCAATTTCATAACCTTCATCTGTAATTCCTTCATTTAAAGTAATACCACTTGCGCCAATAAAGCAAATATCGGCATGGACCCTTGATAGATTTTGAAAGACATCAATCCCTATGGCTACCATTGATTTCTTACGAATTTTTCCGCCAATAAAAATAGTTTCGATATTGGGATGATCGGTCAGTTGCAAGGCAATCTCTAAGCTAAACGTATAAATTGTGGCCTTCAAATCTTTCGGTAAGTTGCTAACAAATACGAGATTGGTAGTACCCCCAGTCAAAATTGCCACCATGCCTTCTTCTAATAAAGGAACAGCCTTAGCAGCAATCATTTTCTTTTTCTCTCTATTAAAAACAGCATTCTCATTGTAGTGAAATAATTTTTGAATTGACGAAACCGCACCGCCGTGAACTTTGGTCAACATGCCCTTGTCATCCAATTCATTCAAATCTCTCCTAATGGTATCACCAGAAACATTTAATTCTAACGACAATTGATCAGAAAGCACTTTTCGCTGCAACATTACCATGTCGATTATAAGTTGCTGCCTATCATTCTTTTTCATTCACACTATAACTTTTATTCAAATTTTCTGAAAAGTAATAATAAAATTTAAATATTTAAGAATCTCAATTTATAAATGCATGTCTTTGCTCTTATAATTACGGATTAACTAATCAAAATGCCCTTTTATTGCGTAATAGATGCATTATTTATGCATATTTTATGCGGTTTCTAAAATATTCATTTATATTTGATACATAACTTTATCAAAACTCACTTATTATGAAAGGAAAATTTTTTATGCATTTCCTGGTCGTTTTATGCTTTGCGCAAAGCGCGTTTGCCCAAAGCATAAAAGTTACTGGAACTGTAAAATCAAGCGACGACAATTTACCTTTGCTTGGCGCTAGTGTACTTATTAAGGGAACCTCAGTGGGCACCGTAACGGATTTTGATGGCAATTATGTTATTGAAGCCGAAGCAAATTCTACCCTTGTATTCTCTTATATTGGTTATCAGACCAAAGAAATTAAAGCCCCCTCCACAGGATCATTGAATGTTTCTCTTGAACCTGGTGATGTGCTGGACGAAGTGGTCATTACAGCTTTAGGAATTAAAAAAGAGAAGCGTGCATTAGGCTATGCTGTACAGGCTGTAGAGTCTGACGCTCTTCTTGAAGGTAACCAGAACAATATGGTTAATGGTCTTCAGGGTAAAGTCTCTGGGGTGACGGTCACAAATTCTGGTGGTGCTCCGGGCTCTTCCTCTATTATTTTAATTCGGGGAGGATCGTCTATTACAGGCAACAATCAACCTTTATTTGTGGTTGACGGAATTCCTATTGACAACTCTACGAGTTCTAGTTTAGAAGTAGCAAGCACCAACAGGGCTTCTGACATCAACCCTGCAGATATTGAGAGCGTTTCTGTTCTTAAAGGACCTGCAGCCGCTGCATTATACGGTATTCAAGCTGCCGGTGGTGCCGTGATCATCACTACCAAAAGAGGAAAAGCTGGTGTGAGCACAGTTACCTATTCCGGCTCTATCTCTTCAGACAAAGTTATTGGCACGCCTGACGTTCAAACCACTTATGGGAAAGGTGCCCAAATTAGAACTACAGCTGGTATCACTTATGATCCAGAATCGCCGTTATCATTTGGATTACCGATAGCTGCAGGCACACCAATATATAATAATATTGAAGATTTTTATAAATCGGCCACCACCCAAAATCATAACGTGAGTTATTCTTCAGGAACTGAAAAAGGTAATATTTATATGTCCATTGGCGACTTATCACAAAAAGGGGTCATAGAAGGCACGAGTTATGATAAAACATCATTCAAGGTAAATGCGAATTCTAATGTTACCGATAATTTTACGGTTGGCATCTCCGCAAACTATATCACTACGGATATTTCCAGCAGTAAGCAAGGGAATGCCTCCGGGAGTAGCTTTGGTAGTTTGTTGGCCTATCCTGGTGATGTCAATGCCAAAGATTATTTAAATGAAGACGGCTCTCAAAAATCATTTTTTTTAGACCAACAATTCGACAATCCTTATTGGAGTGTCCACAACAGCCCTAATACCGATGAAACTAAACGGTTAATTGGTGTTATAAGCCTGAACTATAAGTTCTTAAATGATTTTAATTTATCTTATAAAATAGGAACGGATAACTACACTGAGTTTAATAAGAAAATTACAGGAGATGGTTCTTTTATAGAAAATAGGGAAGATGGTTATATCAGTCAATATGAAAAAGACCATACACGTTTAACTTCCAACATCTTTTTAACCTATCAAAAAAACATCACTGAAGATTTTTCCTTTGACGGGATGATCGGTAATTCTGTTGAAGAACTCGATGTGAGAACCACTTACACCTCTGGTACCTCATTTCTGGCACCTGGAATTTATAGTATTGGAAATATCCTTAAAGAAAATCAAACGATTTCAGAGTTGATTACAAGAAAAAGAATCGTAGGGCTTTTTGGAGAAGTAAAATTTGGCTGGAAAAACGCCGTATTTTTAAACCTAACCGGGCGAAATGACTGGTCATCAACCCTTCCACAGGATAAGAGATCCTTCTTTTACCCATCTGTAGGGATGTCTGCCGTAGTCAGTGATTTATTCAAAGTTTACGGTAATGATATTACCTCTGACAAAGGCTTAACTTATTTTAAACTAAGAGCTACTTGGGCCCAAGTTGGTAAAGATGCACCAATTGGAGCCTTAGAAAGTTCTTTAGGAACAAATATCAATGGATTGGCAAGTTCAGCTTATACGTGGAATGGGGTTAACGTTGGAAACCCTAATCTGGAGCCTGAATTTACTAACAGTTTTGAGATAGGAACCGACATTCGTTTTTTTCAAAACCGCATAGGATTGGATTTCACTTATTACACCAGTACCTCTGATAATCAAATTTTAAGAGACATTAGAGTCCCGCCAACTACAGGAACATTTTATGCAACCTTAAATGGTGGTTCCATTACCAACAGCGGTGTTGAAGCCATGTTAAGACTACAAATGCTTCCTAAAACTTCCAAAGTAAATTGGAATTTAGATTTCAACTTTGGCACCAATAAAAGTAAGGTAAAAGAATTACCTGGCTTCCTGTCTGAAGTTTACCTTTCTGATTCATGGACGTTTAGAAACTCCGCTGCTGGAGCCGCTATTTTGAATGGTTCATTATTTGGATTGCGTGGAAAGCGCCCAGTAAAAAATGAAAATGGTGATGTCATCATCAATTCCAATGGGTTGCCAACATTAACAGACCAAACTTATGATGACGTGAATAGATCGCCAGATTGGACCTTGGGCATTTCGAATTCTGTAGGCTATAAAAACTTCAACTTGTCATTCTTATTGGACTTCGTGCAAGGTGGCGATGTTTACAATGCAACGGAATCAGCATTGGCCTATTACGGTCTCAGCACCAACACCATTGATGGCAGAAATGAAATGGTAGTGTTGCCAGGCGTTGATGTCGACGGAAATACGAATACCGTTCCGGTAGAAAAAGATCAGAACTACTACCAAAATTATTATTCACAAAATTCTGAGAATTTCGTTGAAGATGGTTCATTCACAAGGCTGAGATATGTAACTTTATCCTATAGATTTCCAACCGATGTTTTAGAGAAATTCTCATTAACCGGTTTAGAACTTTATGTAACTGGCCGTAATTTATTTACGATTACCAATTACAGCGGTGTAGATCCTGAAGTCAATACATTTGGTGCTGGTATTGCTGGCGCTGGTTCCATGAACATTGATAATCTTGGAACTCCGAATGTGAAAGGAATCGATTTTGGTTTAAAATTTAGATTTTAAAAAATAACAATTATGAAAATTTTAAAATATACATGCATTGCATTAGCAGTAATGGCAACGTCATGTAGTGAAGACTACTTTGATGTTAACAGTTCAGTAACTGCTCCTACAACAACTTCATTAGCGCCACAGTTCAGAATACAAGGAGCTATTGAAAACACGACAGGTACGGCCCAATATAGAGGTGCGAGAGAAATAATAGGGGTTACACAGTACGCAGCACATCACACAGCTGCCTATGAATCTAACTCGTGGACCAACAATTTTACTACCGGGCGCTACTTTTTATGGCAAAACGCTTATGTGTACGGATTGCCAAATACGGCCGATTTGATTGTATTGGGCAAAAAGTATGATGCGCCAAATTATACCGCTGTAGGCAAAATATTGCGGGCCTATATTTTTGGGATGACCACAGATCAATATGGTGATATTGTAACGGAAGACACTTATGATGGTGAATCCAATATGAACATTACACCTAAATTTGTGACTCAAAAAGAAGCTTATAAAACTATTTTCAGACTATTGGACGAAGCTGTTTTAGAACTTCAACTTTCAAGTCCAATCGGACTTAATGTTGAGAGTGGCGATGTGCTTTATGAAGGCGATCAAGAAAAGTGGATCCGATTCGCAAAATCCTTAAAAGCGCGTTACTTAAATCACTTAAGTAAGAAAACTTCAGGAGATATGGCCTATGACGCCGATGCTATTATTGCAGCCTGCGAAGCTGGAATCAATTCCAATGCTTTAAATGCACAACAAGACTTTGTAGGTGGTGAAGCTGAAAACCAAAGACAACCATTTGCCGAAGGTGGGTATGGATCTTCTCGATTCAGATATTTTTCAACGTTTTTTGTCAACCTTCTGAAAAATCCGTTGGATTTAGAAGTAGCAGTTGAGGATCCTAGATTATCGATTATTGTTCCTGAAGCGGTTAATGGAGGCTATGTTGGTCTAGATGTAGGCCGTGGACTGGATGGAGATTCTGGAGACAACTATTCAAAAGGAAACGGCGGATTTTATACAAGTCCAACCGCACCTACTTATATGTTTACCTATAGTGAGGTAAAGTTTATTGAAGCAGAAGCTCGTTTCAGAAAAAATGATTTGCCAGGTGCTTATGCTGCATTTAAAGAAGGTGTTCAGGCTGATATGCAAAAACTAAACGTTCCAACGAGCGAGATGACTGCTTATTTGGCCTTGTTGGATACAGAAGTTGGTCCAACCAAAATCAATTTATCCTCCATCATGGTTCAAAAGTATATTGCCAATATGCTCAATCCAGAAACATGGGTGGATATGCGACGAATGGACTACAGTGATGAGATCTATCCCGGTTTAAAAAGACCAGTTAATGTCAATCTTGACATATTTCCTGGTGATGATGAATGGATTCAGGGAATGATGTACGAGTATAACGAGGAAGATCGAAATTACCTAAACATGCCTCCAAACGATCCTTTAATTCGCTTAAAAACACCATTATGGTGGAATACTTCTAACTAATAACGATCACATTAGAATTTACTAAAGAGCCAACTTTCAAAAAGTTGGCTCTTTTTATTTTTAAATTCCAAGAGTTATGTCATCACAATTCCAATCAAAAAGCAATTAAAAAAGGAACCCCTAAAGAGAGTAGACCCCTATCGTCTTCAAAAAAGCAGCGATGAATTTCGTATCTAAGAAATTCTCCAGAAACAAACCAGAATACGAAATGACTTTTCAAAAACTTAGCAGAACTTATCATTTCAGGTTATTTTCTTTTGGGAACGCTTTCAAATATTTAATTTCGTTATCTTTAAAATATCTGTCCATTCTCATTTAAAATAGTTACAATGCACCTAAAATTGACCTTGCTATTTCTGATAGTTTTCCAAATTGGAGCTGCCCAACAGTATGGCTCGGTAATTATTGAAGCGGGAGAGGTTGATGCCAATAATGAAGTGTATAGAGTTGGGAACAATTATGTTTTCAATTATGAAATTATCCAGCATGGCAAAAAATTAAAACTCAAAAGAAACAAAGGTATGTTTGCCAGTACCGATTTTGAGCTAGTAACCTCAACGACCAAGAACATTGAAGTAGACAAGATCCGATTGATTGTACAACAAGTTTCAGATGCTGAGAGAACCAATAAAGGTCAAACTGAAATCTCATATATTCAGGAACCACTTTCTAGAGGCATGAGTTCAACAGGACTTGTAGATAATTCCAAAAACATTTGGCTCCACCCTATCCGAACCGGATTTTTTAATGCTTTGGAAACCGCCCCATTTCCATTTATAAAAAAACCGCTGATGGTTGGTACTGAATGGTCGGATAAAATGTTGATTGGAGAACCTTGGGGAAATGAATTATGGGGGAAATGGGAAGGCCATTTACTGCTCTCCTACCATTATAAAGTCACGGCAATGGAAGTTCTTAAATCTGGCGTTGGCGATATCGAGTGTTATATTATTGAAAGTTCAGCAAAATCAGAGCTTGGAGAGACCAAACTAAAAAGCTATTTTTCAACAATCTATGGTTTTGTGCGCATGGAATATGAACTGTTAAACAGTTTAAAAGTAAATTTTTGGTTGATTGATTACAAACCTAACCATGCATTTAAAAATTAGAGATAATTTTTCTCAAACATCATAAAACCAATCTAAGAATTGGAATTAATAGTATTAACAACCGAAGTATTTCTTTAAAACTAATTAGAAATCTGCACAAACCTCGACATCGTTATTAGTACCTCAAAAATCATGACGTTAATAGATTAAAAAATTAGCATTACCTTTCTACCAGTCATTAAATTTCATTTACAATGTCTAGAAACGCATATTGTCTATTTATTTTGTTTTTTATGTATTTCACATTTTGCTGTGTTGCACAGCAAGAACAATCTCTAAAAGTATTACAGTTTAATATTTGGCAAGAAGGCACCATCGTTCCCGATGGTTTTGATGCGATTATTGACGAAGTTATTCGCACCGATGCTGACCTAATAGCTTTGAGCGAGGTAAGAAATTACGACAATAAAAGTCTGGCAGAACGATTGGTAACTGCTTTGGAAAAACGTGGTCATACCTATTATTCAGAACGCAGTGAAGATTCTGGTATTCTTTCGCGTTATCCCATTCTTTCCCAAACAGCAGTGTTTCCTGTAAAAAATGACCAAGGCTCTATTACAAAAGCAGTCCTAAAAATCGAAAGTGCTGAAATTGCCTTTTATAGTGCCCATCTCGATTATAGACATTGCAGTATTTATTTACCCAGAGGATATGACAGTTCTACCTGGAAAAAGCTGGACACTATAGTTACTGATTCCTTAACCATTGCTACCGATAATTTAGCCTCTATGCGAGATGAAGCCGTTAGCGCATTTATTGCAGATGCCATGGTTGAGAAATCACAAGGCCGACTTGTAATTTTGGGTGGCGATCTTAATGAGGCCTCATTTTTAGACTGGACAGCAACCACAAAAGACCTCTACGACCATAACGGTGTGGTGATGCCTTGGCACAATACCTTAGAACTGGACAAGGCAGGATTTATCGACGCTTATCGCAAACTTTTTCCAGACCCCGTAAGCCATCCAGGATTTACTTTTCCAGCCGACACCCCTTTGGTGCCTCTTGAAAAATTAGCCTGGGCGCCAGATGCTGACGACAGAGATCGGATTGATTATATTTTTTATTTGCCATCCAAAGAACTAGAACTTATAGAGGTTAAAATCATCGGTCCTAAAGGCTCTATTGTGGGTAACAAACGCCAATTGGAAACCTCTGACGATCCTATTGAAACGCCCGAAGGCATTTGGCCCACGGATCATAAAAATGTGATGGCTGTTTTTAAATTGAATTAGAAATGCATTTATTACCTCCCATATTGTAATTATACAAGCACTGACATCAACATTGTCACAAAAACTATATATTGGAATAATTATTTCCTAAATTAGGAGTTTGAATATAATTCAACACACACTCCATTGCAACATATAAACAGCATTATGAAAAAAACTAAAATCTCTTTTATCCTGGTTCTTTTTTTAGCGACATTTATTTTCTCAAACCATAGTTTTGCGCAAACCTATGCTCAAAATGGCATGGTGGTTTCAGATAATTCCGTGGCATCACAAGTTGGCACTGAAATCCTCAAGAAAGGCGGAAATGCAATTGACGCGTCTATTGCTACCGCATTTGCGCTTGCTGTAACGCATCCACAAGCAGGAAACATCGGTGGCGGCGGATTCCTTGTTTATTCAGATCTTACAGGCACTTCCACAACCATCGATTTTAGAGAAAAAGCGCCGTTGCTTGCTACTGCAGGCATGTATTTAGATGATTCTGGAAATTTAATTCCTGGCAGCAATCATCAAGGTCTGAAGTCCGTTGGTGTTCCAGGCACTGTTGCCGGATTATATTTGGCGCATGAAAAATATGGCGTTCTGCCTTGGAAGGATTTGGTGCAGCCGTCAGTAGATTTAGCTGAAAAAGGTGTGGTGCTTTCTTACGCTCTTTCAGAACATGCAAAGAATTTCAATTCTGCTACCAGTACCCAACCTCAATTCTTAAAGGATTATTATAAAAAGCCAAACGGTGAACTGACCAAATTTGGCGAAGTATGGGTCCAAAAAAATTTGGCAAAGACCTTAAAACTGATTAGAGATAAGGGGAAAGACGGGTTTTATAAAGGCAGTGTGGCCAAAGAAATAGCCGATTTCATGAAGGCCAATGGTGGGATCATTACCCTGGAAGATTTGAGTAAATATGAAGCCGTAGAACGTAAAGCACTTACCGGAACTTACAAGGAATATGGCATCGTAGCCATGCCACCACCAAGTTCAGGAGGTGTTGCCGTAATTGAGATGTTGAACATCATGGAACAGGCCAATTTAGACTCTATTGCCTTTAATTCAACCCCATATGTGCATTTGGTTGCTGAAACCATGCGTCGCGCTTTTGCGGATAGAGCGGAACACTTGGGCGACCCCGATTTTAATCTGGAGATGCCATTGGACCGATTGACTTCAAAGGAATTTGCTAAAATGCGCTACCAAAATATTGATCAAAATAGAGCCTCTCCAAGCGATTCTTTAAAATTTGGACAGCTTTATGATGGTAAAAACACCACGCATCTATCGGTAGTAGATAAAGCGGGAAATGCCGTATCGCTCACTTATACTCTTGAGCAATCTTATGGCTCAGGATTGGGTTCGCCAAAACTTGGATTTATTTTTAATAATGAAATGGGCGATTTTAATCCGCAACCTGGCTATACAAACAGTGGATGGTTAATTGGCACCAATCCAAATATCATCCAACCAGAAAAAAGAATGTTAAGCAGCATGAGTCCCACCATTGTCACCAAAAACGGAAAACCCTACCTCGTAATTGGAAGCCCAGGAGGAAGAACGATCATTAATACCGTTTTCCAAACAATTTTGAATGTCATTGAATATGAAATGCCTATTAAAAAAGCCATTGAAGTTATGAAGATCCACCATCAATGGTTTCCAAATGAACTGACTTTTGAAAAAGATTTAATGTCTCCTGATACCCAAAAAGCATTGGAGCACATGGGACACACCACCAAAGAAACAACAAATCTAGGAAGGTTAATGGGAATTTTAATTCCTACCGATGCTGACGTATTTATTGGGGCATCGGATTCTTCGAGTCCGGACGGCGGTGCTGTAGGGTACTAACTTTTGCCAACAGTACTAATAATATGAAATCTCCAATTAACCAATCATTTCCATAGAGCAGTTTGCTTTCGGCTTTCGGTGCCTAAAATCTTAGAAGCCTTATGGACCGCTGATGACACTATTTTAAGAGACAGGAATTTCATAGATTTAATAATTTCAATTATTACCTACAATTCCTCATATAATCAAACTCTTCGTTGTGTCTTCACTCTGTGAAACAACTTCTTTTGCCAAGAAACTCAAAGTTTATTTACCATGAGGATATCGTGATTGATTTTTTTCACGTATTCAATGAATTCACTAATTCTAAATTGATATTAAAAAATTAGTATCTCCTCAATACTTCAAAAATTTCCACTAAATATTCAGTTGGAATTTGGCCTTTAGCACTTTACAGTTTTTCTATGAAACAATTATTATGTAGGATATATCAAGTAATAAAAACATCAAACAATAGCATATCTCCAAAAGTCAAAAATAAGGCTATCTTTGCCGCGTGAAAGAAAAACTACACATAAGAAAAGCAGCGACATTAGCCTCATTAGTTGGGCTCATATTTCTTTTGCTACTTTCACCTTGTAAGGTTAGAAACTCGGTACAGACAGCTCTTGAAATTCCACAAACCGAAGTTTCAAACAAAAGTGTTTGCCAAGTTTATGAAGATATAGAATCGGTATCTGCGGTCACAAAGACTATACATCAAATTTCTCCTGCATTTATTGACCCCAAACCGCAACTCACTGCGATTGGCCTTGAGCTTTCGCTACAACAAACCTCAATGTTCACGGGCAACGCAAATTCCGTAACACGTATCCCCTATTACATTCTCTATCAGAACCTAAAGGTTCATCTGTAACTCATTTCTTAAGTTAACAAGGCTAACTCCTACAGTTAGCCAAAAGAAATAAGTAACCCTTTTTGAGAATAAATACAATGAAATTACCTATTAAAAACGACGCTGGGCTATTAGCCCTTTCTGTAAGAATGGTCATAGGCTGGACCTACTTTTCAGCCTTTTACAGAAGAATTATTTTAGACAATAAATTAGATCCGGAAGTTGCCGGTTATATCGGTGAGAAGTTTAACCACTTCCTTCCCCATGCCTTGGGCATTAAACCCATTATTCAATATTTAGTTGAAAATCCAGACGCACTGTGGTTGGCCATGGTAGGTTTTACCATTATAGAAGGTATTGTTGGCCTCTTTATGATTCTTGGTCTGTTTACCCGACTCATGAGTATTGGCGTCTTCGGATTGGCCATGGGCATCTTGTTAGGTTCGGGCTGGATTGGCACCACCTGTTTGGATGAATGGCAAATTGGCGTCCTTGGAATTGCCACAGGCTATATGCTGTTCTTTACGGGGAGCGGTAAATATTCAATGGACAACTACCTAATGAAAAAGAACTATGCCTTTACTAAAAAGAAATGGTTTGCATGGTTAGGATCTGGTATTTTACCAATTAGAGATCGCATCTTTCCAAAAGTAGTTCTGGTGGGCGCCCTCTTTATTTTCGGATTGACGCTCTATACCAACCAAATGTTCCATGGCGGCGTTTGGGGAACCTTGCATAATAAATCAGTCAAACCAAAACTTGAAATCTCCGAAGGTCAATTAAATGCCAACGGTCTTTCATTTGACGTCTACAGAACGGAAGGTGTAGATGTTTACGGCGCTTGGATGATTGAAATTACCTTGACGGATACTCAAGGAAATAAAGTCATAGACTATCAACCAGATGATTTGGCAGGCATTGATAAGAACCTCATTGACAATTATTATATTGCCAAGGTCAAACCAGGAAAGCACAGTTTAGTTATTCCGTTGGGTGCAAAAGCCAACCTCAATTTTAAGGATGACGTAATTAAAAACCTTCCAAAAGGAAATTACACCTTAAAAATCACAGATATTAGTGGTGCCAATTGGGAACATACCATTACTAAATAGCACCTCTTCTAACATTCTCCCGAAACATTTTAGATAAATTATGTTTTGGGAGAATGTTTTATTTCATTGAAAAACGTAACTTTTCCAGACATTAGAATACTGATAAAGTAATCCACCAAAACCAATAGCTCATGAAAAAGTTCATCTGTCTTATCTTATGTCTCGCACTTTTCCCATCCATTTACGCACAAACCGACAAGCGACTTAAAGGCCTTGACAAAGATCTCAATGCCGTATTGGAGGCTACTAAAGCCGTTGGCTTTTCCGTAGCCATTGTTGATGGTAATAAAGTGATCTACTCAAAAGGGTTCGGTTATAGCGATTATGAAAATAAAGTACCCACGGATGCCAACACGCTTTTTGCGATTGGTTCTTCAACGAAAGCTTTTACTTCAGCCATATTGGGCCAATTAAGGGCGGAAGACAAATTATCTTTTGACGACAGCCCCATAAAATACATTCCCGAATTAAAATTCTATAATGACAATCTAAACAATCAAGTCATCATCAAAGATTTGATGCGCCATAGTACGGGTTTACCTCGTCATGATTTTAGTTGGTATTTGTTTCCATCGGCCGATAAGGATAGCTTAATCGAGCGGATTGCCTATCAAGAACCTATTACTGGTTTAAGGCAGGAATGGCATTATAATAATTTTATGTTTTTGGCACAAGGAGTTATTGCAGAGAAAATTACCGGTGAATCTTGGGAAAAAAATATCAAAAGCAGATTTTTTGAGCCCTTGGGCATGTCGCGTTCACAAACCTTATTGAGTGAATTGCAAAAAAGTGATAACGTCGCTTTTGGTTACGAACTTAAAAAGGGCAATGTCATCAGCAAAATGGATTATTATGACATTTCTGGGATGAGTCCGGCAGGAAGCATTTATAGCAGTGCCAATGATATGGCCAAATGGTTAAACATGTGGATCAACAAAGGAAAACACAACGACCAGGAGATTTTACCTGAAATCTACATTAATGAAGCTATCAGTTCCCAAATGGTCATGGCTGCTGCATTACCTGAAGAAGATCATCCGGATATGTTTTTTGCGAACTACGGTTATGGGTGGATGGAAACCTCCTATAGAGGACACTATCGGGTGGAACACGGTGGCAATATCGATGGTTTTTCAGCGAGTGTCGCTTTTTATCCAAGTGATAAATTGGGTATTGTGGTCTTGGTCAATCAGAACGGATCTTCAGTTCCTGGCATTGTGAGGAATACCATAGCAGATCGTTTCTTTGAAGGTAAAAAAACCGACTGGACCAAACGCTTTATTGACTCACAAGAAAAAGCAAAAAAGATGCAGGAAGAGCTCAAACTTGAAGACAGTAAGACAACCCAAATAAAGAACACAAAACCATCCCATATAAAGCAGGACTATACGGGCAGTTATGAGAATGCAGGTTATGGCAGTTTTAATATTATAGTTGAAAACGACTCCTTATTTGCAATTCTTAAACGCAAAAAGCTTTTTTTAAGACACTACCATTATGATGTATTTGAACCTTTTGAGGTGACCAAAACCGGTATTGATACTACAGAAACTGGACAAATGCGATTAAACTTTGCGAGCGGTGATGGTGGTGAGATTATAAATGTGAGCATGAAAACTGAAGCAGCATTAGAACCTATTGCCTTTAAACGCTCGCCAAACACTATTGAGGTTAGCAATGCAGATTTAGAAATGTATGTGGGCGATTATAATTTGATGGGCACCACACTAAAAATCTATATTAAAAATGAGAACGTTCTCTATCTGTTTGTTCCTGGGCAACCTGAATATGAACTGATGCCTACTGAAAAACACAAGTTTTCATTTAAGGCTGCAGACGGATTTAAAATTGAGTTCTTAGAAACTGACGACATTATTAAAGATATGAACCTGATTCAACCTAACGGCACTTTTAAGGCTAAGAAATCCTAAATTTATAATGAGAATCATATGCCGACAGTTGTAGTTGCCTCAAAAAACCAACATTAAAAAACCTATCCTTATGAGAAATTTTATTACTATAGGCGTCATGCTTGTTTTTCTAGCACTTTCTTGTGCTTCTTCAAAAAATATAGCAAAACATGAACGTGATGGAAGCACTTATGAAAAAGCAGTTATCGTAAACAGTATTGTTGAAGAATATGAGTATGTAAAAAAAGACTGTCAAGGGTGTCAATTGTTAGGACAGTCACTTTCTCATTATAAAAACAAACCCTATGATATATTAAGCTTAAAAAAATTGGATGGTGAAGAAGTGGCCTACTATTTTGACATTTCTAAGTTCTTTGGAAAAGGGTTCTAGAAGTTATAAAAAACCTATGGGTTTTTGTCTGTCTTTTTTTATAACGACGTAGAGTAACCTTGTACTTTCGTTGAACACAGAGAACTGTTAATCAAAACCACCATCATTTAAAAACAGGTTAAAAAATCGGTACTGCTGGTTTAGCGTTTTGGAATTTCCCTTCCTATCTTGTTAAACAGTATCAATTCTTAAAGTTTGTCTCATAGGAAATGGGCTCGCACTACTGAAAATGCTCCTTCAACTTTGCCATTGGACTGGTAGCTCTGTTGATATAGCCATGAGCAAAACTGCTCACAATTAAAACAAGCGCAGCAAAACCGGCAACATAGGCAATGGTGATCTCCGGCTCATAATTCTTATAGGCAATGGCACTGAGTGCCCATGCGCCAACCAGAGCGAATTCGCGCATATTGCGCGTCCAGGTGACGATTAAATTTACACTCAAAGCCACAATAATCATAAAAATGGTCCAAGCTTCCGGGGACATTCCAAAGCCATTCCATTCTATTTTTGTTAGATATGCGGATACGTTGGCCATACTAGCCACTGTTACCCAGCCACTATAAAACACAAAGGGCCACCATAAAAAAGCAATAACCGAAATGGGCGCATCCCATAATTCCATGGCATTGTCCATGACAATTTTCAGCAAAGAGAAAAGCATTAAAAATATAAACACACAGGATAATCCCGTATAGCCATAAACCCATAAGAACACCCAAGTTGTATTCGCCACACAGGAAATGACAAACCACCATCCTATTTCCATTACAAATGCATCATCTCTCACCTTTACAAATAAGCTTCTGCCCTGATACACAATAAAACCAATTAAGAGCAAATATATAAATCCCCAAATGGCAAAGGCATACCCTGCAGGCGTAAACAACGTGTTTAAGCTTTTTGAAACTTCGCCTATGGTCGTATTATTTATAGCTCCTGTATTTGACAGGTAGTTGATGGTAATGGTAGAAATGAGTGCCATACCATTGCTAATTTGTAATATTTTTTTCATAGTTTGTTCTCGTGGGGTTGGGAATGGTTAAGTCGAAATCAACAAACTCACGATGGTTTGAAAATTAGAACATTACCACGATTATCATTAACACTTTCAAATACGGTGTTAACTCAAATAAACTCACGGTATTGCAACACCCTAAAATCAAAAGTATTAAACTCAGGATTTCTAGCTTTGAGATGTTGGTAGAGCGGCATTCTGCTAATAGAGATGTTTGCAGCACCAGACCCCGAAGTTAGGGATACTGTTTTAATGATTCGGCTTTTTAAAATCTTTGATTTCGCTTGTGGTGAATTACCAGAATTTGGAAGCGCTTGTTCTTCTGCTCGATTGAGAGTATTAGGAAGTTCAAATTCGTGAATTCGTGGCACTTCATTTGAAACTAAATCCAACTTCAATCCGAAAGTTTTCAGATGTTTTCTAAAAAAATATTCTGGTCCATTTTTACTATTGCCTCCAGTAAATAACAAGGTATCGATATTGGGAAACTCTTTGAGATATCCAACGATATTTCGCAGTTGAATGTTGGTCATCCCTAAATCGGATGCATCAATTTTTTCACGTTCGGCACTGGCAACAATATCACAGATCCCAATTTTATGAGCTATTAAAAACTCTTTGCGCTGAGCTACTGCTTCTTCGGAATTGTCAAATCTTAAATTCAGATCATAAATTTTGTCAATAAACAACCAAAGGGAATTGAAATAACTTCCATAACAAAAATCGACATCCTTTTCCAACAGCTCCCCCACTGAAAATCGTGGTGGCGGCAATGTTCCCACAATAAGTTTGGTGGTATCCTCTTTAATAAATGGCGGATATGGATGTTTATGAATAAACATTTACAGACTGTTTCTCAATTTTTCCACTTCTAGAATGGTCGTTCTATAAAGGCGCAGATTCATTTTTGTCATGTTTTGCATTTCAACATGGAGCTCATCTAAGATTTCTTTGGCGTCTTTAGGTCTCTCTAAATTTAATAAGAAATTCGCCAAAGCCAACCGCTCCTTATAATTGCAATAGGGTCTATCAATCAATCGCAATTGCTTTTCTGCTTCAACACCTCTACCTTTTTCGGCCAAGGCCATCCCATAAAGGAATGGAACATCCGTTTTCTCGAATTCCTTATGACTTTCAGAAACTTCACTCAGTGCAATAACCTGATCAAAATCTTTGTTATAAAAGTAGGCTTTAATCAATTGCGCTTTTACATAAAAATCATTTTGGGTCTTATCCTCCAAAGCGATGTGGTACTGTTTGATGGCTTCGGGATAATTATGGGCAGCAAGTAGTGCATCTGCTAGATTGATCCTATTCAAATAGGTTTCAGCAAATTCAAGTTTTCGTTCCAAATCTCTTACTTTTTTGGAAGGATCCAAGATGGTAGTCAAATTACCTTGTATTTTCTCTGCATCTTTTTTATTAAAAACTTGAGTGATCAAATAAGCAAGACATCCCACCAGCGGCAGAAATACGATTGCGAAAACCCAATAGTAGGAGTTCCTATTTTTAAATAGGTGATAAATACAAAAGCCTTGAAAAGCGATAATAAAGTAAAAGTACATCTGTTAAATTATGATTAAAGTCTGAAGATATGAGTTTGAAGTTACAAATATTGAGTATCTTAATAATTAGTTCATTTTAACAACTAATAAACTAAAAAAATGGGAAAAGGCGATAAAAAAACAAGACGCGGGAAAATTCAACGCGGATCTTATGGCGTAAAACGTCTAAGGATTAAAAGAAGACCTTCAACACTTGAAAAAATCAGTATTGATAAGAAATCGAAACCTTAAGCGCTTCGCTTTAATCTCTATCAGCAGTCTGTTATCTTGTAAACACTAAAGTGTTTTCTTTAGATAGCTTTTCATGAAATCGGTAGTTTTCTAAATCAAATCCTCTAATAGCATCTAATGTCTCTACATTATTATCTATGATGTAGCGTGCCATGAGTCCACGGGCCAATTTGGCATAAATCCCGATGGTTTTATAGTCACCATTTTTCAATTCCTTAAAATCCACATTCATCACTGGCACCTTTAAGACTTTTGTATCTACCGATTTAAAATATTCAATACTCGCCAAATTAAGGAATACTTCACCATCTTCCAATTCATTGTTTAGAGCTTTGGTAATGTCCTTTTTCCAAAATTCATATAAGTTTTTACTTTTTCCGATACTTATTTTAGTGCCCATTTCCAATCGGTAAGGCTGAATTAAGTCCAAAGGTTTAAGAATACCATATAGTCCTGAAAGGATTCTTATTGTATCCTGTGTCTTATCAATTTTCGACTTTGGAATGGTATAGGCATCCAACCCTCTATACACATCGCCATTGAAAGCATAGATTGCCGGTCTAGCGTTCTCTTTAGTAAAAGGCACTTCCCACTCCTGATTGCGCTCATAATTGAGTTGGCTCAAATCTTTAGATATGCTCATTAAGTCTGATAATGCCTTGACGGATTTTTTCTTAAGCACTTTATTCAAGCGCTCTGAGTGTTTTAAAAATTCAGGTTGCGTATTTTTTTCTGTGGGTAATGCTGTTTCAAAATCCAAGGATTTTGCGGGAGATAAGACAAGTTTCATAATGATGCCAACGAAAGTGGGTTGCTTTATATTAAAATTGATTGCTTTTCAATTTGTAAAGTTACGAAACAAATTTTCATTAATTTAAAGCGAAGCGGTAGGCAAAATTTAAAACTTCCAGCTTTATAAACTTTCTATGCTCTTAATTTTAATTCCAACAAAGCAATCGTCCATACAACCGTTTTCAATATAACCACAGGTTGCTATTAATCCATTAGTATCAGTCTCAAAATAAATCTTTGCATGATCTCTTTTAATCAACCATATATTTTCTGCCTTATTGTAAATGTCGTCTAATGTTAATGCATCAGCACCCTGATTTTCATGACTTCCTATATCTTCACCAGTCTCAACCCATTCCATTTCTTCTTGAGATAGGTCATTTAGACCTTCCGTCATAATATAGTTGAAATGTCTTTGAATTATCTTCCCATTGCTTACCGTGATTTTGGTTTCCCATGAATACCCTACCCATGAACCACCTGCAATGGTATATGTATAGGAGTCTTCAGATTTATCTTTGAAAATCAACCACGCCTTTTGGCTGTTTTGGAAATCATTTTGGTAACTTAAATCGTCATCAGAAGCGCAAGAACTCATTAAAGTGCCAATCAGCAAAAAAATAGAAATAGTATAAATTTTAGATCTCATAATGTGTCAATTTTTACATTAGGGAAAGACATGTTTTTGATAGATGCCAATAGTTGGCATTGGTTGCGTCAACTCCTTTTAAAATTTTAAATTTTTAGCTAAGCATAAAGTTGTGCCTATCTCAGCACGTGCGTTAAGAGTGGAACGGCATGTTGAGCTCCTCAAAGAGAGCGAGTAGTGACCACCTGACCCTCTGGAAATTTATTGAAAGAGGGTAACGCCCAAAATAAGAAATTGTAAAGAGCCACTTATGTTATTAAAAAATTAAAGGCTATTCAAAATCCATATCCTGATGCTTGGCGTAATGGCGCCATTTATCGATACAATTCTGCATATCCTGTGGCACTTCAGAGTCAAAGCTCATGAATTTACCCGTTGTAGGATGTACAAAGCCCAAAGTTTTAGCATGTAATGCCTGCCGTGGTAGAATTTTAAAGCAATTGTCAACAAACTGCTTGTATTTAGTAAAGGTGGTTCCTTTTAAGATTTTATCGCCACCATATCGGGCGTCATTAAAAAGCGTGTGACCAATATGTTTCATATGCACGCGGATTTGGTGCGTACGGCCAGTTTCTAGCTTACAGGACACTAAAGTAACATAGCCCAAACGCTCCAAAACTTTAAAATGGGTAACGGCTGGTTTGCCCTTGTCCTCATCATCCTCAAGATATACCGTGTTTTGCAATCTGTTTTTTGGATGTCTTCCAATATTGCCTTCAATAGTGCCTTCCTCGGCTTCAATATTTCCCCAAACGATGGCCACATACTCACGCTCACTGGTTTTATTAAAGAATTGTTTGGCAAGATGCGTCATGGCAGCTTCGGTTTTAGCGATAACCAAAAGTCCGCTAGTATCCTTATCAATCCGATGGACCAATCCGGGTCTATTACTGGAATTGTTGGGCAGGTTATCAAAATGATAGGTCAATGCATTGATTAACGTGCCTGAATAATTCCCATGTCCTGGATGGACAACCATACCCGCTTCCTTATTGACCACGAGCAAATCATCATCTTCATAAACAATATGAAGTGGGATATTTTCTGGAGTTAGCAAAAACTCATAGGGTGGATGCTCAAAAAGTACCCGAATCTTATCAAAAGGCTTGACCTTATAATTGGATTTTACGGGAAGGTCATTGACATATATACTACCGTTTTTGGCGGCAGCCTGAATTTTATTACGCGTTGCGTTCTCGATAAAATTCATCAAATATTTATCGATACGCAATGGTGACTGTCCTTTTACAGCTGTAAAGGCATAATGCTCATACAACTCATCATCATTCTGCTCTTCTAAATTGGGAGTATTGTCTGTCATTATTCGTTTTCGCCTCTATTACCATTACCTAATACCACATCAATTGTGGATGTCATTGGGAGTAAATCGCCAGCATTGACCGCTTTACCCTCATAAGAAATGGACTGCACTTCATCTAAACCGATATCGTCTATATAGGAAATTTTTCCCACCTCAAAACCAATAGCTTCAAGGGTTGGTTTGGCCTGACGGAACGTACGGCCTACAACAATGGGTACTTCTACTTTACGGAAACCTGATGGATTTAGAATCAAATATATTTTTCGGTTTTCTTTTACCTGACTTCCCGCTCTTGGATATTGTTCAATAACCGAGTATTTTGGGTATTTAGGATTGTAATTGGCAGAATCTTGAATTTCCATGGTCAATTGGTTGTCGTTCAATTGAATTTCTGCGGTTTCAATGGTCTTTCCAGCCAAATCAGGAACCGTCACAAAACTCCCATGATTGGTGCTATAATCTAACCACTTCAACACTAAGAAACACAACACTACGAGCACCACGACAGCAAGAATAATTTGCTTTAGAAAAGCTTTGCTCGATAAAAATTTTATTAGACTCATGAAAATTTATTATAAGTGACAAATATATAAAAACACAACCGTTTTTTCTTTTGCTTTTAATGTGATATTTTTGTTTGCGAAGATATGTTGCGAACTCGCGAAGATATAACCTTTAAAATGTCTATATATTGTAATTGCAATAAATGATATGAAATAGTGGTAATTAAGGATTCGCGATTTCTCACGAAGTATTCTAATAATCGTGATCAGAAAGATTAACTTAAATTGGAGTTCCACTTTCTTGAAAAATAATTATTAACCTACTTTACAAAATAGGTCAATAAAATAGGAATGAACTAAATTAATGAGATTCCCACTTCCGTGGGAAATTGATATGAAAAAAAACATTGCCATCATCATGGGAGGTTTTTCGAGCGAATTCGAAATTTCCCTCAAAAGCGGACAAGTAGTTTACGAAACCCTTGACCAAGCAAAATACAGTCCACATCGCGTTCATATTTTCAAAAATAAATGGGTCTATGTAGATCCCAACAACCAAGAACATGCTATTGATAAAAACGATTTTTCAGCAACTGTTGATGGTATCAAAATAACCTTTGACTGTGTGTTCAATGCCATTCATGGTACGCCCGGAGAAGACGGATTTATGCAGGGGTATTTGGAATTGTTGAGCATTCCACAAACCAGCTGCAATATGTATCAAGCGGCCTTGACTTTCAACAAACGGGATTGTTTGAGCACTTTAAAACCTTATGGCATTAAAACGGCAGAATCGTTTTACGTGAATTTAGGCGATGCCATTGATGAAGATGCCATTATCGCTAAAGTAGGCTTACCATGTTTTGTGAAAGCGAACAAGGCGGGAAGTAGTTTTGGCATCAGCAAAGTTTATAAAAGAGAAGATTTTAATAAAGCGCTGGAAGTTGCCTTTAAGGAAGATGACGAAGTGATTATTGAATCTTTTTTAGATGGTGTAGAAGTATCCGTGGGGGTGATCACTTACAAAGGTGAAGTGACCGTACTTCCGATTACTGAAATTGTAAGCAATAATGATTTCTTTGATTATCAGGCCAAATACTTGGGAGAATCCCAAGAGATTACACCAGCTCGATTGACAGAGGAACAAGAGGAACAGGTAAGAACCGTTGCCAAGAGGGTGTATGAAGTTTTAAAAATGAAAGGTTTCAGCCGTAGCGAATTTATATTTAAGGACGGCGAACCCCATTTATTGGAAGTCAACACTGTACCTGGAATGACCAAAGCGAGCATTTTACCACAGCAAGCGGCCTCGGCTGGCATTAGTTTAGCGGATTTATTTGGAAATGCGATTGACGAATGCCTTAAGAATTAAAAATGCAGAAGGATTAATTAATCAATAGATTTGAATATTTAAACTTATATAGGGCATTCCTTCCTTCATGACGACTGTTATAAAGACAATGAACGCCTTTATGAATCACAATTAATAGTTATATTTGAGTTCTAACTTATAAAATGAGATGCCCTTTTCTGGGGAAATATTATGAAACGTGCACTCTTCCCTGGGTCTTTTGATCCGCTAACTCTAGGTCATTATGATATCATCAATCGCGGTTTAAAAGTGTTTGATGAAGTGGTGATTGCTATTGGTATCAATGCCGATAAAAAATACATGTTCTCTTTAGAGCAGCGTTTGAAGTTCATTGAAGAAGCCTTTAAAGATCAACCCAAAGTAAAAGTAAGGACCTATAAAGGTTTGACCATCGATTTTTGTAAGGAAATTGAGGCACAGTTTATATTAAGAGGCTTACGGAATCCTGCCGACTTTGAGTTTGAAAAAGCCATTGCACATACCAATAGAAAACTATCCAAGATAGAAACTGTGTTTTTGCTGACTGCCGCAAGTACATCTTATATCTCATCGTCCATTGTTAGGGATGTCATCAGAAACAATGGGGATTATACCGTCTTAGTACCTGCTAGTGTTCGGGTGTTATAAATGCATAATCAGTCAGTTCAGAGATCACTTAAAGTAACTTAAACAATACTCTCTGGTACTAAAGATCACTTATAGAATTTCTAAAACGAAATATGCTCAATTTTCCTCTGAAGGGCTTTTTTTCTAAGTTCCAGTTGTATTAAAAAATTGACATGGGCTTCAGATTGGGGATTGAACGGCCTGTGCGCAATTCCCTTTTGAATAGCATCAACCTCAGCCATCATCGCAACAGTACTTTCAGACACCCAGACCTTCTGAAATTTCTCCCAAATATAACTGATGGCCGTAGCATTAGGATGCAACATATCCTCAGTATAAAACCGATAGTCGCGGAGTTCATCCATCATGATTTCATAAGCCGGAAAGTAGAAACTTCCCATTTCAGAAGGTTGGGCAATAAAATTGTGAATAGCAGCAATTAAATGTGCTTTACTGAGGGTGTTTTCTATAAATCCATCTTTAACATGCCGGATCGGAGACAGTGTAAAGATAAGCGTAGCGTTAGTATTGACCTGCAAAATTTTGCTTCTTATATTTTGAAGGCTAGCGGTAATTTCGTCATTGGAAAGTAACTCTTTTCTAAAACTCTGTTGCGAAATTTTATGGCAATTGGCTATTGGTAAATTGGATTTATAATGTCTGTAAACCCATGCTGTACCTAAAGTGATTACAATATGGCTGGCGTCTTTGAGCTGTTGTCTTGTAATTTGCAGTTGTACATTTAAATTGGTAATCACATCCTCTTTTGAGCTATGGCTCATCTGAGAGTGGGCGTCAAAACAATGCCATTGTTCATTATGATAAAATACATCTTCTTCATTATAGAGAATATCTTCAACAGCCCTTAAAACCAATGTTTCTATGGCTTTAGGATGAAATAATACGCCAAACGGGTTCTGATGACTCTGAAATTTATAGTAATCGAGTTTCCTACCAATATTGTCTACAAAACAAGAGCCCAACAAAAAGACCTTAGAGTGATAATCTATGAGATTTTCGGTGTGTTTTTTAAATGGGATTTGGGTTTGTAGTTTCATTATCAATTTTTTTTCTCGCAGAGGCGCAAAGTCTGATGCAGCAATACTAAAAATTATATATTATGCTTGTAATTCCATTTTTTGATTAGTGCGCTGCTAAAATTATTTTCTCGCAGAGGCGCATAGGCGCAAAGTCTTATAAAAGCAATACTATAAATTATTTACAATTCTTGTGATTCCTTTTTTGATTAGTGGGCTATTGAAGTGAATTAATCATCCAAGTTTTAGACCTGTCAATTTTAAATAAGTCAATACCTGTTTTGGATGTACTGGATGGATTTCTTCATCTGACTTAATTTCCACAATTACTTTTCGTTCTATAACCTAGTTCAAGTTAAACGTCCTTCCATAATACGGGAAGTGATTTTTGTCCTTCAACATATAGACCTTTTGCTCTTAACTCATAACATAGAATTTCTTAATAAACCGATTCCAATAATCCCGGGCCCAAGTCAACATAACTATGATAACAAGCATCTATAATAATACCAGAAATCTCATTTTCAGACATAGTTTGGTTTTTTCTCGCAGAGGCGCTAAGTATAAAGTTAATGGAGATTATTAATTGTCCCTATACTAAGATACTTCAATATTTATAATCTCATTTTCAATAATAAAAGTTTTTGCTCGCAGGAGGCGTAAAGGCATGAAGCATTTAATAATTCAAATATATTCATCTAAGTTCAGATCAATGTGTTTTCAACTTTTCTCTGCGACTCCGCGACTCTGCGAGAGCTTTATTGCACCTTTTTAAGGAATGGAATCCATCCACATTCCGAAATAATCTATTCCAAATACCCCTCTGCAGCCTCTAAAGCCTTTTCAATCCCTTGTGGATTCTTACCTCCCGCAGTTGCAAAGAATGGCTGTCCGCCGCCGCCGCCTTGGATATGTTTACCCAATTCTCGTACAATAGTACCAGCATTTAAGCCTTTACTTTCTACCAACTCCTTAGAAATATAACAGGATAGTAAAGCCTTTCCATCTTTTTCAGCAGCAAATAACAAGAATAAATTATCGTGTTGCTGTCCCAATTCAAAAGACAAATCCTTAATTCCCGAGGCATCTAAATCTACTTTTTTAGCCAAAAACTGAACTCCGTTGATCTGCGTCAATTCATTTTGAAGATCACCCTTAAGGTTTTTTGCTTTCTCTTTTAATAAATTGTCAATTTGCTTTTTTAAATCGGCATTTTCAGCTTGTAAGTTCTGAATGGCCTTAACCGGTTCTTGCGCATTATTTAAAAGTCCTTTGATTTCAAAAAAGGCACGGTCATGCTCTTGGTAGTAATATTTGACCGCATCATTGGTAATGGCCTCAATACGACGGATTCCTGAAGCTACCGCTCCTTCTGATACAATTTTAAAATACCAAATATCTCCGGTATTCTTTACATGGGTACCACCACATAGCTCAAAAGAATTTCCATAGCGCACGGTACGCACCGTATCGCCATATTTTTCTCCAAAAAGTGCTATGGCACCTTCATCAATAGCCATTTGCATAGGAATGTTACGCTGTTCTTGAAGGGCTAATTTGCCGTCGATACGTGCGTTGACAAAATCTTCCACATCCGTTAATTCTTCTGGTGTCATTTTAGAAAAATGAGAGAAATCAAAGCGTAAATATTTAGAATGCACCGCACTTCCTTTTTGCTCAACATGCTCTCCTAAAACTTCGCGTAAGGCTTGGTGCAACAAGTGCGTTGCCGTGTGGTTAGCTTCCGTTCTTCTGCGCTGTTTTTCATCCACAGAGGCCGTGAACGTAGCGTTAAGATTTTTAGGTAGGTTTTTAGTAAAATGAATCGCCACGTTGTTCTCTTTTTTGGTATCCAAAATATAAACAATATCGCCATTACTATCAGTCAAATAGCCTTTGTCACCAACCTGTCCGCCTCCTTCTGCATAAAAAGGAGTAAGATTAAACACCAATTGATACATTTCACCATCCTTTTTTGAAACCACTTTTCTAAACCTTGTAATTTTCACATTGGTTTCAAGAAAGTCATAACCTATAAATTCCTGAATCGCATCATCGGATAAAATGGTCCAATCTTCTGTGGTCATTTCACCGGCGGCACGTGAGCGGTCTTTTTGTTTCTTCATTTCAACATGAAATTCTGCTTCGTCCAATTTCAAACCTTTTTCCCGCAGAATTAATGCTGTTAAATCAATAGGAAATCCGAAGGTATCATAAAGCTCAAACGCCTTTTCACCCGAAATAACCTCAGTTTTAGAATCTTCCACAATTCGGTTCAATAGCACCAAACCTTGATCTAAAGTTCTTAAAAATGATTGCTCCTCCTCTTTAATTACGTTTTCAATCAGCTGTTTTTGCGATTTCAATTCAGGAAATGCCGCTCCCATTTTCTTACTCAGCACCTCCACTAACCTATAAATAAATGGTTCCTTTTGATCTAAAAATGTAAAACTGTAACGAATGGCCCGTCTTAAAATTCGACGGATGACGTAACCCGCGCCAGTATTACTGGGCAGCTGTCCGTCTGCAATAGAAAATGCCACTGCACGTACATGGTCAGAAATCACACGGATCGCAACATCGACCTCCTCATCCTTACCATAAGGTTTATTGGCAATCGTTTCAATCTCACGGATAATCGGGGTAAAAACATCCGTATCATAATTGGAGGTCACACCTTGCAGCACCATACATAAGCGTTCAAACCCCATCCCTGTATCAATATGTTTTTGCGGCAACACCTCCAAGGAACCATTGGCTTTTCTATTGTATTGCATGAAAACAAGGTTCCATATCTCCACCACCTGAGGATGATCCATATTGACCAAGGTCTTTCCATCAACGGCTGCTTTCTCTTCTGCTGAACGAATATCGACATGGATTTCACTACAGGGTCCACACGGTCCTTGATCTCCCATTTCCCAGAAATTATCCTTTTTATTGCCCATCAAGATCCGGTCTTCAGCAATAAAGGATTTCCACAAGTCATAAGCCTCTTGGTCCATTGGCAACTTATCTTCTTCGCTGCCTTCAAAAACAGTAACATAAAGCATGTCCTTATCTACTCCATACACCTCAGTCAATAATTCCCATGCCCATGAAATGGCTTCCTTTTTAAAATAATCGCCAAAACTCCAGTTGCCCAGCATCTCAAATAAGGTATGATGGTAGGTGTCATAGCCAACCTCTTCCAAATCATTGTGTTTTCCAGAAACCCTTAAGCATTTTTGACTATCGGCAATTCTATTGTTTTTAGGCTTTGCAATTCCTAAAAAATATTCCTTAAAAGGTGCCATTCCCGAATTGACGAACATTAAAGTAGGATCATCCTTTAAAACCATGGGTGCAGATGGTAAAATGCTATGTTGTTTCTCCTTAAAAAAGTTTAAAAAAGTGGAACGTATGTCTTGAGATTTCATTTCTATAAATTAATGTCGGTTTACTATTTAAATGGCAGTACAACGGAATTTATCACAAATTTGTTTTAAAGTTTCCATATCGTACGCCTACTTTATTCTATAATCATTTACTTTTACTAAATTTACAAATAAAATATTTTGTAGGTTTGTTCGTTTAGTTGATGTCTACAGACCTATAACAGGCTTTTCAAGCTGCAAAAATAGTATAAATTAGGTAATGAGTAAGGTAAAATATTATTACGATTCTGAAACCCTCTCTTATAAGAAAATAGAGAGAAGAAAAAGGAATACTGCAAAGTATGCCTTTATCTTTTTTTTAGGATCTGCACTTTTTGCGTTCTTATTTGTGTTTTTGGCCAGCCAATTTGTCAAATCGCCTAAAGAGCGTGCTTTAGCGAGAGAACTTCAGCATATGGAGCTGCAATATCAATTGCTTAATAAAAAAATGGACGAGGCCCAATCTGTCTTGGCAAATGTTGAAGCGCGTGACAATTCAATTTACCGTCTTTATTTTGAAGCGAATCCAATTCCGGAAGAACAGCGAAAAGCAGGTTTTGGAGGCGTTAATCGTTACAAATCTTTGGAAGGTTTTGATAATTCAAAAATTATCATTGAGTCCAATAGACGAATGGACATCTTACAAAAACAAATTGTAGTCCAATCCAAATCTTTAGATGAAATTGCGGTCTTAGCAGCGGACAAAGAAAAATTTCTAGCCTCCATTCCTGCCATTCAACCAATCAGCAATGAAGATTTAACACGTATGGCTTCAGGGTATGGTTATAGAACCGATCCCTTTACCAAAGTAAAAAAATTCCATTATGGGATGGACTTTACTGCTCCTAGAGGTACGCCTGTATATGCTACAGGAGATGGTGTCGTAAAAAGAGCCGATAATGCCTCTACAGGATACGGCAATCATATTAGAATTGACCATGGCTATGGTTATGTGACTCTTTATGGCCATTTATATAAATACAACGTGCGCGTGAACCAAAAAGTAAAACGCGGTGACTTAATAGGATTTGTAGGTAGCACTGGTCGCTCTCAAGGACCTCACGTTCATTACGAAGTTTTTAAAGATGACGAACGCATCAATCCAATGAACTTCTATTATGGTAATTTATCTGCTGAAGAGTATAACAAATTATTGGAGCATGCTTCTTTAGAAAATCAATCCCTAGATTAATATGCACATTGATCTACCAGAAAAGAGATATTACGGCATTGGGGAGGTAGCCAAGGCTTTTAAGGTCAATACCTCTCTAATTCGGTTTTGGGAAAAGGAGTTTGACATCCTGAAACCCAAGAAGAATGCCAAAGGCAATCGTAAGTTCACCCCAGAGGATATTAAAAACCTCAAATTCATTTACCATTTAGTGAAACAGCGCGGCTTTACTCTTGAGGGTGCAAAAACACATTTAAAAGAAGGCAAGCAACAAGCGCTCAACACTTTTGATATTATAAGTAAATTAGAAGACATAAAATCACAACTTGTAAAAATAAAATCACAACTCTAAAACCAACATATCATGAAAAAATGGCTCGTTCCCGTAATTATTATCGCTCTTATTGCTTTCGCACTCTATTCTTGGGGCAAAAATTTTAACAATACCGCAGTAGAACTTAAGGAGACGGCTACCAGAAGTTGGGGTGACGTAGAAAGCAGTTATCAACGTCGTAATGACCTTATCGGTAATCTTGTTAAAACAGTTCAAGGTGCTGCCGATTTTGAACGTGGTACTTTAACGGACGTTATTGAAGCAAGAGCTAAAGCAACATCGACAACCATTGATGCCAGCAACCTGAATGAAGAAAACATGGCACAATTTCAGCAAGCTCAAAGCGGATTGAGCGGCGCTTTATCAAGATTATTAGTGTCTGTGGAACGTTACCCAGAATTAAAAGCAAATCAAAATTTCTTAGAATTGCAATCACAGTTAGAAGGCACTGAAAATAGGATCAATGTCGCCAGAGATCGATTTAACGGTAACGTAGAACCTTATAACAAACACATCAAAACTTTTCCAAATAGCGTGTTGGCGGGTCTTTTTAATTTTGATGACATGAGCTATTACAAAGCTGATGCAGGTGCGGAAAAGGCACCCGATGTGGATTTTGATTTCAAATAATCTTCATTTATCAGTTCAGGCTATCAACGCTTTAAAAGAATTAAGATTTCTAAAACGAAAATAGAGAAATGTCCAAAACAGAAGATTTTCTTACAGCACAAGACGAAAAGCAAGTCATTGAAGCCATCAGATCGGCTGAAAAAAACACCTCAGGAGAGATAAGGGTACATCTTGAAAAGACCTCTAAAATTGATCCTTATGAGCGTGCTTTGGAAGTGTTTCATTTACTTAAAATGGACAATACGAAACTACAAAATGGCGTCTTGATCTACGTTGCCGTAGAAGATAAAACCTTTGTTATTTTTGGGGATGAAGGCATTAATAATGTTGTTGATGATGATTTCTGGGAAAGCACCAAAAATGTTATGCAAGGGCATTTTAAAAGAGGTCATTTTAAACAAGGGTTAGTTGATGGCATTTTAAAAGCAGGAAAGCAATTGGAAACTTTCTTTCCTTGGGAAACTGGAGATAAAAACGAAATTCCTGATGATATTTCAATAGGATAATAAATTTAAGTAAGCAGCATGCAGTCTTCAATAATCAATCAATATTTATATATTAAGGAAAGCGTTTTTAAACGCTTTCTTTTTAGTGCATTATTGACCTTATCCTGTATCCAAGTGGGATTTTCCCAGTTTAATATTCCTGATAGGCCAGCAAAAACTACTGAGCAGACCAGTGTTTACCAGTTTACTCCTTTATTATCGGAAAGTCAGAAAAATAGTTTGGAGCAAAAACTCATTCGATATTCTGACACAACGTCCACACAAATCGTAGTGGCCATAATCAGTTCTACCCAAGGAGAGAACATCAATTATTTAGGAGCGCAATGGGGCCAAAAATGGGGTATTGGACAGGAACAAGAAGATAACGGCATCTTAATTTTATTGGCTAAAGATGATCGGAAAATTGCCATTAACACAGGTTATGGTGTAGAACATTTATTGACAGATGCCATGTCCAAACGCATCATTGAGCGTGATATCATTCCATTTTTCAAACAAAATGATTACAATGGCGGACTAAATAGAGGCGCTGATGCCATTTTTGAGGTGATGACGGGAGAATACCAAGGCACGCGTCAAGAGAATAGGACTCAAGAAGGTTTTCCTGTTGGTTTTATTTTCTTGCTCTTCATCATTTTCATCATCATTATGATTTCTATCTCCAAAAACAATAAAGGCGGCGGTAGTGGTCCAGGCAATAACCGAGGTAATGATTTCAGTATTTGGGACGCCATTATTCTGAGCAATTTAGGGCGTGGTGGTTTTGGTGGAGGCAGTCGTTCTTCAGGCGGTGGTTTTGGTGGAGGCTTCGGAGGCGGTGGCGGTTTCGGAGGTGGATTTGGCGGTGGAGGCTTTGGCGGCGGCGGCGCTTCAGGAGGATGGTAAATAATCGTCTTCAGAGGGCAATGATTCAACATTTAAGAAATTCCACGAAGTGATGTCTCTAATTTTTAGTTGAAATAGTTCTCCTATATCCATTTAATAATCTTTGAAAATCAGTACTATCTGCAAGAAATTATTTAAATTCAGTTGCGATTTCAACTTTTATTTCAATGCGATCATGACTTCATATAAACCAAAAAACTACAATTCACTATCCCCCTATCTCATTGTTGATGATGCGGAAAAACTTGTCGATCTTTTAAAAATCGTTTTTGAAGCGAAGGAATTAAGACGTTATGAACGAGAAGATGGCTCCATAATGCATATAGAACTCCAATTGGACGATTCGATAGTGATGATAAGTGACAGCACAGAAGATTATCCTGCCGTTACCACCATGTTGCATATGTATGTTCTAGATGTTTTTAAAACCTTTGATTTAGCCATAGAAAATGAGTGCCTTCTTTTGGAAAGACCTATCAATAAAGAAGACGATCCAGACACAAGGGGTGCTTTCATGGATTATGCAGGAAATTATTGGTCTGTTAGCACACAAAATAAATAATCAAATTTATTGTACCGAATTCTAAAAACCCATGCTTTTAAAAAATTGATGCCCTTATAAAGTATGAATGTATAACAATCATAATTCTATTAAAATATCATGGGCGGTGGTGGCGCACTACTACCTCCACTGTTTGATCCAAGGCTATTAAACTTCCAACTAAAGCTCAACATAAAATATTGTTCTAAAACAGTACTTTGGGAATCCTGAATATAGTTATCAGTGGTGGTCCGTTGGGCATTTGTGTTTTGATTTAATAAATCATAAACTTTTAATGTGATGGTCCCATTGTCCTTTAAAACTGAATAGGCGACAGTAGCATTCCAAAACCAAGCACTTTTCTGGAAACCTTGGGCTACGTCCGGATTGTACGTAAAGTTGATGTCATTTCGCCATTCCAGTTTTTTCGGAAAAAAAGTTGCCGTTCTGATTCCTAGGTTATGGCTCATAAAATTTCGATTCTCCAAATGCTCTAAATCATATCGGGTATTGGTATAGGACAAGCGGTAATTCGGTCGAATTTCAAATAGCTTCTTCCAAGTGTAGGTCACGTCCAAACTAGGGAAAAGCCTACTGCTGACAGAGGCATATTCCACCCCATTATTAAAATTGACCTGGTTATCCAGATTAGCTGATAAGCCCACACGAACTTTTATAGTTTGTAAAGTATCCAATTTAAAGTCCTTACTGTAGCTAGACCCCATGTTCATTCCATAATTGCCATCAACATTGGTAAACGTTGTATTTCTTACAAAATCCTCATCCACAACTGACTTTGTCACAACCTTATCTTCAATAAGATTGGCGCTGGCATACATATAAAATCCAGTTCTCTTTTGATAATCAAAATTATTGTAATTAAAACTCAAGTTATGACGTTTTGAAGGTGTCAAATTTGGATTTCCAGTAATCGTGTTTAAAGGATCCGACACATCCTCAAACGGTTGTAATTGAGCTATTTGAGGGGCTTCGTTTCTACTATCATAGCGGGCGTCAAAAGAAGATTTTGGACTGAAGCGATAATTCAAATTGGCGTTCAGTTCCAAAAAGTTGAAACTTTGCTTCAAACTCAATTCTGGACGTAATTTATCAGCATTTTCAATGGTTCTATTCGTGTAACCAGATCCCAACCTGAACCTCATTTTATCTGTATTATAGACCAACCTAACATTGGGTGCGTGTCTACGGTTTTTGTTGATGAAATTGGTGCTCAATTCAGTATTGAAATCATCATAGGATTGAGAGTTTTCATCAAAATCAAAGGTGCTTCTAAAGTCTCTACTCTTATCTGTGTCAAAATCATACCTGAAATCTAAATACCAATTTTTAGCGTCCAAAGGCATTCTATAGGTAAGTCCCATATCTAACATATTTGAGGTTCTTTCGCCATCAGTAAACTGCTTTCTTACAATATCATTAGGATCATCACCATAAATATTAGTTTCAGAATTTAAATAATCGTCAGTATTGGTAGCACTCACATCAGCATCTATACGCAATCTTATAAAAGAGCCCTTCGAACCGAACCTCTTCGTCACATTCAGATTATTACCAAAATTTTTTCCCATGGTCTCTACAAAGGAGGAGGTTTCTGACTGATTGGTTAAAACCTCATTTTCGTCTAACGAATTCTCTTGTCTGTCAAAAGTAGTTGTAGATTCAGAAAACCGAAAAGATGGTCTCACATTGACCATCAATGTAGAGTCTATTTTTATATCAAAGGTCATATTCGCACTATGGCTATCCGTATCGTTTACTGAATTTGAAGAGGAATTTGTAAAATATCTAGAATCTGGTAAAAAATTCTCTCGTGCTGTAGTTGTAGCATTTTTGGAATTGCTACCAGAATGGAAATAATCTCCTGAAAGATCGTTGTCTTTTCCCAGCTCATCAGCATAATTTACACCCGCAGTATTTGAGGTAGTAATGCCTTGACCTCCACCAAAAGAGCGCCCATCAATAGTGAAAGAACCACTGCTATTATATGACATATTTCTTGCCCCACCAAACATTTTTCTTATTTCACCAAAGCTGAACCCTGAGGAATTAATATTATTACCACCTGCCAAAACGCTCAGTCGCTGTTCATTATCAAAAATATTGACCATACCCGCATATTCGTAGCGATCATCAGTACCCCCTCCAGCAGACAATCGTCCAAAGACACCTTTATTATTTTCTTCTTTTATGGTAAGGTTGATCGTTTTATTTTCACTCGTACCCTTCTCTCCACTGAAGGCTTCTGCTTTGGATTTTGTATCGGTAATCTGGATTTTCTCTATTAATTCCTTAGTGAGATTTCTAGTGGTAATAGTAGGGTCATTGCCAAAAAAAGGTTTGCCATTGACCAAAATCTGACTGACTTCCTTGCCGTTAACTTTAATTGCGCCATCTTCATCAACCTCCACCCCCGGAAGTTCCTTCAGTAAATCTTCAACGTTGGCATCTCTTTTGGTTTTAAAAGAAGCAACATTGAATTCTAAGGTATCTTTTTTTATGGTTATAGGTGCTCTTGATCTTACAATTACCTCGTCCAATACATTGGCAGTTTTTAAAGCAATTGTATTTAAATGGATAGGGACTTTCCCAATTTTGATAGTTTTAGTAAAGGTTTCAAATCCGATATAAGAAACAATCAAGTTTAGAGAATCTTCATAAGTCCTATTGTCCAAAAGAAAAGCACCGTTCTTATCTGATATGGTATAAGTGACCAACGTAGAATCCTTAGGAGATTCAAGATAAACAGTGGCCGACTCTAATGGTGATTGATCTGTCTCTGAAATTAAAGTGCCTGAAATTTTAAATGGGTTACCTTGCGAAAAGGTCACGCATGCGCATAATAATGCGAGAATGCATAGAAATTTCTTCATTAGTTTGATTGACGATGATGATTAATAGCTTTAAAAATTCAAGATAAGCTAGAAATCGTACGAATTACCTTAAAGAAACTATAAAAAATTCACTTTTATTTTTTTCGCATGTAAACGCTTATTGGCACCCCATGAAAACCAAAGTGCTCACGTAATTTATTTTCTAAAAAGCGCTTGTAGGGATCTTTGACATATTGTGGTAAATTACAGAAAAACGCAAACTGTGGTTGAGGTGTTGGCAACTGCATGATGTATTTAATCTTTACGAATTTCCCCTTTAATGCTGGCGGTGGGTAATTTTCAATTATTGGTAATAACACCTCATTGAGCTTACTCGTTTTTATTTTCTTAGAGCGATTGTTATATACTTCAACCGCGGTTTCAATGGCTTTAAAAATACGTTGTTTGTTGAGTACCGACATAAACACAATAGGAACATCAGTAAATGGTTCCATTTCCTGTCGGATTTGTTTTTCGTAATCTCTTACAGAATTGGTGTCTTTTTCCACCAAATCCCATTTATTTACTAAAATGACGATCCCTTTTCTATTGCGTTCAGCCAACCAAAATATATTTTGGACCTGTCCGTCAAATCCACGTGTGGCATCATGAACCAATAAAACCACATCAGCATGTTCAATGGCTCTAATGCTACGCATTACGGAATAAAATTCCAAATCTTCCTTGACTTTTGATTTCCGACGGATTCCTGCCGTGTCGATCAAGTTAAACTCGAACCCGAATTGGTTGTATTTGGTATCAATGGAATCTCTTGTAGTTCCGGCAATATCGGTTACGATATAACGATCTTCGCCAATAAGGGCATTTATGAATGATGATTTCCCAGCGTTAGGTCGACCGACTACAGCAAATCTTGGCAAATCACTTTCCTCTTCCTCTACATGTTCTGGTAGGGCTTTTACAACCTCATCCAATAAATCTCCTGTACCACTTCCGTTGATACTGGCAATAGTGAAATATTCTCCCAATCCCAATGCATAAAATTCAACAGCATCTTCTGCGCGTTTATTATTATCCACCTTATTGACTGCCAAAAATACGGGTTTCTTTACTTTTCTGAGCAGGTTGGCAACGTCTTCATCCATGCCGGTGACACCTGTTTCTACATCAACCACAAAAACGATCACATCGGCTTCATCAATAGCAAGTTCGACCTGCTTATCAATTTCTGCTTCAAAAACATCGTCACTGCCAATAATATACCCTCCGGTATCAATAACGGTAAATTCGCGACCATTCCATTCTGACTTGCCGTAGTGCCTATCTCTGGTCACACCACTCACTGCATCAACAATTGCTTCCCTCCGTTTGATTAAACGATTGAATAACGTTGATTTTCCTACATTAGGACGACCTATAATTGCGACTATATTACTCATGACTTCTAAATTGTTTGCAAAGGTAGTGTTTCCATTCTAAAAAAAATAGAGTATTTTTCAGCGCTTTTAATTATATGTATGTCCATATCAAATGAAATTGTCCTAAGACCGCGATTTAAAAGAGAATTAAACCACGACAATGCGTCTGTTTTAAAAATCTTTGAAGATTCTAAAAAAACTTGTGAAACTTATAAGATTGTACGGGTTGATGATCATGTCTTTATCCGACGTCCGAAACATGAACAGCATTTTTGGTCGCCGCAATTGCATTTGGAAATCAATGAAATTGACGCCAAAACCTCAATGCTCCATGGCTTATTTGGACCTAATCCAACCGTATGGACCATGTTTATATTCTTGCATTTTTTGGTAGCTGGATTATTTATTGCTTTTGGGATTTGGACTTATACCCATTGGACTTTAAATAATCCATACGGAATTCCGATGGGATTGATGTTATTTATGGTTGTTGTCTGGTTTGGACTGTATTTTGCAGGACGCTACGGAAGAGCCAAAGGAAAATCAGAAATGCATGGACTTTATAATTTTATGGAAATGACACTAAAGACCAATGGAATAGCTTAGGACGAGCACTCTATAACCTGAGCGTACGAGTTATGACACAAAGTATCATAGCGAATTATTTAAAAATCATCTACAATGAGAAGGCAGATTTGAATTAAAAAATACTTGCAACCTAAAGACTTCCTACTGATTATAACCAAAACGTTTCAATTGCCGCTGGTCGCTCCTCCAATTTTTATTAACTTTTACGTAAAGTTCCAAATGGACTTGTTTGCCAAAAAACAGTTCTAAATCTTTTCTAGCTTCCACGCCTACTCTTTTGAGTGCGGCGCCTTTATGACCAATGATGATTCCTTTTTGAGTTTCGCGCTCTACCATAATCACCGATCGCATTCTTATAATGGTTTCCTCTTCAAAAAACTCCTCAGTATCAATTTCGACCGCATAAGGAATTTCTTTCTTGTAATGGATCAATATTTTTTCCCGAATGGTTTCATTAACAAAAAACCGTTCTGGTTTGTCTGTCAATTGATCTTTTGGATAAAATGCGGGCGACTCTGGCAACAATTCGATAATTCTACCAAATACTTCTTTAACATTAAATCCTTCTAAGGCTGAAATAGGATAAATCTCTGCATTAGGCACCTTTTCAGTCCATAATTGCACTTGTGCTTCCAACTGTTGTTGGTCAGATTTGTCAATCTTATTCAACACTAATAACACAGGGATTTTAGAATTTGTAATTTTTCTAAAAAAGGCCTCATCTTTAAGCTCCTGCTCACCAATTTCGACCATGTACACTAACACATCGGCATCATCAAAGGCAGATTTGACAAAGTCCATCATGGACTCTTGGAGTTCATAAGCCGGTTTGATTATTCCTGGAGTATCCGATAAAATCACCTGAAAATCATCACCATTCACAATTCCAAGAATCCGATGTCTTGTCGTTTGCGCTTTAGATGTGATGATTGATAATTTTTCGCCCACAAAGGCATTCATCAATGTTGATTTACCAACATTAGGATTCCCAATAATATTTACAAAACCTGCTGTATGCATCTTTAGAATAATTTATACAAAGATAAGTTTTAAATTTTAAGACGATTGATTATTTTGAGAAGTCCGTTTTTCATTCTCAATTTCAGTGAGCACTTCTGATATGGTATGGGAATCATGTCTGTATTTTATTGAAAACTCTCTCGTAAATGCTGCTCCGAAAAAGAAAATAAGACAGGAATACGAAACCCAAAGTAGAATCAAAACAATACTTCCAGCAGCACCGTAAGTAGATCCAGGGTTGGCAGTCCCAAAGTAAAGACCCAATATATATTTACCAAGTGTAAAGAGAAGGGCAGTGATAAACGCACCTATCCAAACGGTTTTCCATCTAATTTTTGTGTCTGGCATATATTTGAACATCAGCGCAAAAAGCGTGGTAACCACTCCCACGGAAACAACTAAATCCAACAAATAAGCAACATAGAGCACAATTTGAGGAAACAGCTCTTTTATATAATTGCTAAATACACCCAAAACTGCCGTCACAATAAAACTAATGAGCAATAAAAAACCAATCACCAATATAAAGGCAAAACTTCTGGCGCGGTCTGTAATCATTTTCCTGAAACTGAATTTTTCCGTTTCTTCGACCTTCCATATTTTATTAAGAGAAATCTGCAATTGATAAAACACTCCAGTAGCCCCAAAAATAATACTGGCAATCCCAATTAGTGTAGAGATAATATTTTTCTCAGTATTGAGTGTTTCGGTAATCATCGTTTTAATGATTTCTGCGGCATCCGGTCCTAGTGCTTCTCCAATTTCTTGGGTCAAATGGCCTTGCACAATCGCGGGCCCCCAAATGGAACCAACAATATTGATCAGAATCACAATCAATCCGGGCAAAGATAATACAGCATAATACGCCACAACGGCGCTTAACCGCCATGGATCCTCATCATTCCAAGCTTTAAAGCTTTTAACAAATAATGAAGGAAGATGTTTTAATTTGAATTTCTCTTCAACATGTTCAGATTTTTTAACAGGTGTTGCATCCATTTGGAAACGAATTTTAGGGATAAAGTTAAAAACATTACTTTGGATACCTTTGTTTTATGTTTCGAATTAAGTTCTCTAAGCCATTTAGTTTTAGCTCATATACGGTTGCAAGCATCAGCCCTAGTTGACCTTTAGGAAATCCTTTGTTATGGTACCACACCACATAATACTCAGGGAGATCAATGAGAAACCTTCCTTCATATTTACCAAACGGCATCTTAGTATGGGCAAGTTTAATGAGAAAATTCTTGTCGGGTTCTAACACTTATTTCTGTTTTTTTATAATCGCTGTAGTCGGCTAAAGCGTTCTCAATCTTTTGTTTCCAAACAGCTTGAGCTATGGTGTCTCTTGAATGATTCGTTTCCAAATCATACATATTTTGCATGGCTGCCATGTCTCTATTGATACCCTGATAGGTTCTGTTCAAATTTTGTTTGATCTGTTTTGAAATGTTTAATTGTGAGATTTCCTTTCTAAATTTGCGTACATGCACTTCTGTAATATCAAAATGCAACTGCTCATGAGCGAGGATATGGTCAGATGATCTTTCTTTGTGAACCCATGAACGTTGTGGGTAAAAATGCGCTTCGGCTTTTGAACTAAAGCCCACCGCTTTTCCATTTTCTTCATGGATAGCATACTCAAAAGAAATTCCGGAAGCTGTTAAAGCCACAACATCACCTTGACTTTTAGGTTGTCCTTGAAAATTCGACCATTTAAGTTGGTGTTTTTCCTGCCATTCTAAAACTTCGTCAGTAGTGGATTGTCCTTTAAATAGCACAACCAACATTAAAGAAATAAACAGTCTGTAAATCATCAAGCCCACTTAAAGGTGATATCCTTTTCTATATCAGGATGAAGACTGTAAAAAACAGGACAAGTTCTGGCTGTATTTTCAAGTATGGTCTTTGTTTTATCATCTGCCGGAAATGGCAAATCCAAAACCACTTCAATTTTTGAAATCCGTCGAGGACCACTAGCCATAATTTTAGTGACTTCAGCCGTAGTTCCTTTCATTTCAACCCCCATATCTCTAGCTTTGATGCCCATAACGGTCATCATACAACTTGCCAATCCCGTTGCAACAGTGTCTGTTGGCGAAAATGCCAAACCTTTGCCATTATTATCTGTAGGTGCATCAGTTATAAAAGTATCTCCAGATTTATTATGGGTACATTCGGTTCTTAAATCGCCAAGGTAAACTACTTTTGAGGTCATAATTTTGCTTCTTCTATGGTTAGTTCTGGAGTGTACTTTACAATATATACAGCTTCGTTGTAATAGCCACCATTCAACTTCTTAGAATATCTAAATTTATTTTCTGTATACTGCGTTTCAATTGAATTGTTGGATGCCTTGTAGAGATCCTCATCAGAAGCCAGTCGCAAAAGAACATCTAAAGTCAAATCAAAACCTCTCGCAGCAAATTTATTGGGCTCAACACCATATTTCTTTTTGTATGATTTGACAAAGCTATTCGGCTGACTTGAATTTAAGCTTTTATTTGTAGATGGATAGTGGAATTTCAGATTGGCAAGATGATAGTTGGACACGTTAGCACCTTCAAAAGCATCCGTTTTGTTGGTTGAAACCAAAACAATGTCTTGATTCTTATTGGTCAACCCATTAAGCATACTGGTTACATTTGATACCAAGGCTTCATTGGCAGTTTCTAAAAAGACATAATTTTTTCCGCTTGCAAAAGCACCGTTTAAATCGGCCGCCAGAATATAAAAGGCATCCTGACCTTCCTTATTTTTTCTAGAGAAGATTTGTTTTGCATTTCCAAATTCAGCTTTCAATCGATTACTGCGCGCGCTTTGAGAATGATCGGAGATGATGACCACATTGACTCTCGAGGCATCATTTTTTACATATTGAATAATCGCCTTTTCTAGCAGTTCAGTATCAGGTACGGTTTGAAAAACATTGTTAAACAGCTGCTCTGGCTTGGTTATAGGAGATATTACTGGAATGTGATCTTTCTCAAGCGCTCTAGCCACGCGATCAAAATTATTTACTCTTAAAGGTCCAATAACGGCATCATAGCTTGAAAAATCATTGCTGTTCAAAATTTTAGAAATTTGAGCAAGTTGATCCTCAGTATCAAAAACTTTTAATCTTGTGGAAACACCTAACTGTTTGGCTGAATCAACTGCCATCAAAACGCCCGCATGAAAATCCAAAGAAACGGACAAGCGCGTGTCTGTTTTAATCAATTCTTTAGCTTCTTGAACCGAATCCGTATCCACTCTATTCAAACGAAACGGCAACATGACGGCAATTCGTTTCGTTTTTAAGTTCCTTAAATTAGTGCTCAGGTTGGTTGCATCAACACTACCAGCCACTTCTCCAACGGTTACATTATTCGGCACTTTTAAAACCATACCTTCTTTTAGTCCGTCAATTTTCAGTTCTGGGTTAAGCTTTTCCAAATCCTCTTGAGTCAAGCCTAGTTTTACTTTTAAACGGTAGTAGCCTTCACTTTTTTGAACTGTATAATAATTGAAACTATCATCGATAACTTTTTCATCCGTTGAATTTGGCACGTTAATTAAGTCTCCAGGCTGTAAGACCTCGTTCATTCCAGGATTCATGGTCTCCAATTCGGCAACTGTAATTCCAAATTTATAGGCCACACGCCATTTTCCTTCTTTTGGCTGAACTGTATACGTTTTAATGGCACTACTTGGCGTCACTTTCGAAACCACCGTTTTGTACTTGGGGACCCTAATTTGATCGCCTTTTCTTAAATTTTCTGAATATAAGCGCTTGTTATGCTTCTTTATATCCTCAATTTCGACATTATATTCCTTTGATATGCTATAAAGTGTTTCCTTGCGTCTTACTTTATGGGATGTATAACCCGTCAACTCTTTAATTTCCTCGGTCGCATCAGAAGAAAAAGTAGCCGTATTCGGAATAATCAAAACTGCGTTTATGCTCAGTTTTTTTTTGGCATCCGGATTTAAAGCATAAATATCAGAAGCTGTTACTTGGTATTTCTTTGCGATAGACTCTACCGTTTCACCTTGCTTAACCGTATGTTGCTTAAATTTCTGCGCATTGGCAAACCAACTGCAGGACAAAGTGATGAAACAAATTAAAATGAGTTTTTTCATTGATATCGTTTTATATTCCCGTTATAATTCCTCTTAAAAAAGAAGAAAGGAATTTCTTAACTTCTTATTCTTATAATAGTGATGGGATTGACTCCGTTAAACTTACAGACTTCCTGTGTTCGCAGGAATTAATTATTCCCATTCGATCGTTGCTGGCGGCTTTGAACTAATGTCATACACTACTCTATTAACGCCTTTTACTTTATTTATTATTTCGTTGGAGGTTTTTTGCAGAAATTCATAAGGTAGATTTACCCAATCCGCAGTCATTCCATCGGTGCTTTCTACGGCTCTTAAGGCGACACATTTTTCATAAGTTCGCTCATCACCCATAACACCCACGCTATTTACTGGCAATAAAATTGCTCCCGCTTGCCATACTTTGTCGTACAAATTCCACGCTTTAAGATTGTCGATAAATACGGCATCCACTTCTTGTAGGATACGCACTTTCTCAGCGGTAATATCGCCTAGAATCCGAATGGCCAATCCGGGGCCAGGGAAAGGATGACGTCCCAATATAGCTGCATCCATTTCCATGGAAGCACCAACACGCCGTACTTCGTCTTTAAATAATGCTCTTAAAGGTTCTACAATTTTAAGTTTCATAAAATCAGGCAATCCCCCAACATTATGATGGCTCTTTATAGTGGCACTTGGGCCTCCCGTTGCTGATACACTTTCTATAACATCTGGATAAATAGTGCCTTGTGCCAACCATTTCACATCATTAATTTTATGCGCTTCATCATCAAAAACTTCAATAAACACACGTCCAATAGCTTTGCGCTTTAATTCGGGATCGCTCAATCCGGCAAGGGCATCCAAAAAACGTGCCGAAGCATCAACACCTTTTACATTGAGACCCATACCCTCATATTGTGAAAGTACACTTTCAAATTCGTTTTTACGAAGTAAACCATTATTCACAAAAATGCAATACAAATTTGTGCCAATAGCTTTATGAAGCAAAATTGCAGCTACTGACGAATCCACGCCACCAGATAGACCTAAAACAACCTTATCATCACCAATTTGTTCTTGTAAAGCTTCAACAGTTTCTTCAACAAAAGATTGTGGGGTCCAATCCTGTTCTAAATTTGCAATATGGACCAAAAAGTTTTCCAAAAGTTGCTTGCCGTCAGTAGAATGATAGACTTCAGGATGAAATTGAATTCCGTAGGTTTGCTCTCCTTCAATTACAAACGCAGCGTTTTCAACATCTTTCGTACTGGCAATTAACAATCCGTTTGATGGCAATTTTTTAATGGTATCACTATGGCTCATCCACACTTGACTACCTGCATCAATGTGATTAAATAAAGGTTCCTTAACCTTAATGTAGGTTAAGTTAGCTCTTCCATATTCGCGAGAATCAGAAGGAGCCACCAAGCCACCCGAAAAATGCGACAAATACTGAGCGCCATAACACACCCCCAACAATGGCATATGACCTCTAATTTTAGACAAATCGGGATGTGGGGCATTCTCTGCTCTTACAGACGAAGGTCCTCCAGATAAAATGACCGCTTTGAAACTATCAATATCTGATGGTATTTTGTTGAAAGGATAGATCTCACAATAAATGTTGAGTTCTCTAACGCGGCGCGCAATCAGCTGTGTGTATTGCGATCCGAAATCTAGGATAAGGACTTTATTATGTTGCATGCGCAAAAGTAGTAATTGATTTTCTAATGACGAATTTTGGACTCTTGATTTCTTTGATTAATTTGTGTAAAGATATTGAATTTTATAACAGTTAGTTTTGGTTAAATCCCGTAAGGTCTGCACCAATGGAAGAAAAAACTCTTATCGAACAAAGGAAATTGTAAATTGCTTCAAATCAATCGCATTAATATATATAAAAATAAAAAGTGAATTCAGACTTCTTTCTCATTATGAATTTCTATCAAAATCAATAGACGAGATCAAATTTTCGCCTAATCATCAAAATTGTCTTCCGCTACAGCAAATACAGGGAATAGTCAGCATTGCTATAGATTCAAATAAAAAAAGCCATCCCTTCGGACAGCTTTTCCTATTATAAATATATTCTTTATTATTTAATGATCACTTTTTGTGTTTTAACTTGGTTATCATTATTAATTTTTACCACATAAACACCAGTATTTATGGTTGAAATATCAATTTTATTCTCAGTACTGTTAGAATTTAAAACTTTACGCAACACCAATCTTCCTTGAATGTCGTATAAGCTTGCTGTAGTGTTTTTTGTCAACTGACCTTTAACAAAAAGAGCCTTAGGTGCTGCAGTCGTATAGATTCGTAAATCGTCATTCATCTGCATATCATCAACTGAAAGTGTTCTAGCTGAATAATGGATCTTGTAAAGATCGGAACTATTAATGTCCACAGAAGGTGTGAATCTAAACCCTTTAATATTTAAGAGTGTAAGGGTCTTATTTTCAACATCCTCTAAATACACATTGACATTGGATGGTATTGTCGACAGGTCGTCAATGCTAATAACCAATTCAGTTCCGGCTTTAGCCTTAATTCCTAAGGGTACGACAACCCCGTTGAAATCATCATAAGGTAAAGATTGAATAGCGATATCAAGTTTTGAATTGTCCTTTACCAAATTGGTGTAGATTGAAAAATCTACAGCAGTTGCGCCATAGACAGCAGCATCGTAACCAGGGTCCAAGCCTCTGGTTGTGCCTTCTATAAAATAAACACTTGTGGATACTTCTTTGGACGGACTGCTCAATTTAAGCTTGCTGAGAGCTTTTGAAGTATTTGATCTACCGGCGATAAAGTCGTCTGAACTTCCTGTGCGTCGCATTGCGGGTGTAAACTCCACAATCCCCATACCTGGTTTCCCTTTAACAAAGAACCCCTGTCCTGGAGCAAGAAGTGCATCGTTATTATTTGCTAAATTGTAAACTTCCCAATCACTTTTACTACCTTTATAGCCATAAATGGATACATAGCTGTCTTCTAATTGGGCGATGTTATTTGGTGAAAAGAAATCTCCTACATTCAAATAAGAAGGATAAGGATTGCCTATAAGGTTCCATGCCTTACCTTCAACGGCACCGGAAACAGGAACGTCCACATTAGCTTTTGCCACTGATCCCGTATAAATCAAATTACTTCCGTTGGTTGTAGCGGCTCTGAACCCAACACCTGAAGTAATAGTCGTCATTACATTATCTGTAATGTTATAATTTTTGTACGCGCCTAAACCTAAAACATATGGTGCAAATGCTCTTTGTATTCCAGATGCAGCTAAATTAGCATTGGCCGCTGCAAAAGGGCCAAAAACCACACCCGTTAACGGAGCAGATATCAAATCATTACCACCACTAGCGGAAGTACCGATAATATTTGTAAAGCGCTCATAACTCACGACACCTTCAAGTAACCCATTTAAGATTAAACTCGAATAAGAAACTGATGTTGACTTTAAAGTTGTGGAATTGGCAGTTACAGTCACCCCTGAGCCTATAGTAAGTGAAGCCCCAGGATTAATTGTTAAAGTATTAGAAGTCATATTACTGGAAATCAAAACATTTCCTGAAGAAATCAAGATCGCATCATTGGAAGTGGCATTACCAATAGGAGTACGTGGTGCCCAAGTGCCATCAGTAAAAGTGAAGGTTTCAATAGGATCCACATTGATTTGGATGGTCTTGGTGCAGGGTATGTTAACCGTTGATCTGATTGCTCTTACCTCAGCTGCTGTGGCAGCAGTGCCACTTTTGGAAACCAGTCTTACATAACGACCACGTTTTTCAATAAAATTAGCGGCTAATTTTAAACTTGTCGGATTAGAGTAACTCCAAGTACCATAACCAACCCGCGTACCAAAATCACTAAGGGAATTACTTACAAACACATCATAAGTTGTAATCCTACCAACTGTGCCGGTCTGACGTGGTACATATTCAAGTCCTGTAACATTCGATTCAATCCCCAGATCTAAAGTAATGAATGGTGAACCTGTTGCACCAGAAGCAGTCTGCCAAAATGTATTAGTATTATTATCGTTAGCGTTTGAAGCAGGATTAGCCGCTAAAGCACTACTAGCTGTTGCGGTTACTCTTTTCACTGTGATTTCCGCAGCTGTTGCCCAAGGCTGTCCTGCAGTTGCTGGTGAAATAGCCACAAAACGTAAATACCTGCCCTGTTTTGCAGGAAAATTAGCAGTTTCTAAGAGCATAGTACTTCCCCATGGTGCATTAGCTCCTGTACCTCCATCAAATCCTCTAGCTACTGGAGTACCCCAATTCGTAGTTGAATTACTAACATAAATCTCATAACTACCAACCCTTCCATTTGAACAACCATCACAAGTTCCTTGACGTGGTAAGTAGGTAAAGCCAGATAATACTGATCCTTCGCCCATATCGAATTGCAGTTCATGAGGGTAACCAACCAAATTTCCATTGCCATACTGTGAATGCCAGTAGGTACCAGGATCGCCATCAAGAGCATTTGTTGCAGGAGCTACTTCAGCCGTTCCCTCTTGGCTTGATGCATATTGCACAATTGGAGCTGCCGTTGATATTGCTCTCCTATACGTGCCATTCACAGTATAAATTCCAGCTTGAGCAGATCCAATATTAGCAATGGTTCCGCCTGTAACGATACCATTTGGACCTGTAACCGTATAATTTTCCAAATTGCTGAATAAGGTAATATCCTCACCTTGACCCACCGTAACTGTTGCAGCACCACTTAATCTGTCACCGGCATTTATCTCATAAGATACAACCGCACCATCACATGATATAGGTACCCCAGAACAGTTACAGTTGCCATCTGCTACATCATTAATAGTATTTGGATTTTTATCATCACAAGAAGTTCCTGCAACAGGGCAAGGCGGCGCAACATACGACTCAACCTTAGCTAAACTCAATTCATTTTTAGACGCATAAAAAAGAGCATCCGGCAAATTTAGTAAAGCAACAGCCTCCAATTCAAAAGAAACTGGGGTGCTCCATACATTTAGGTCGTTATGATTTTTAGAAAAACCACTGAGACCTAAAAGACATAAAAAAGTAAAAATAATAGGTAATTTTAGTTTCATAATTTGGGGTAATTAATGTTAATAGATAGTATTCCTTGTAATAATCTCATTGCTCACTCGGATGCATTTTAAAAATTATTAATTTTTCAACTCCCTTCGATGAAACGCTCATATTCAACGACAACATGCATGGAAATTAGTCGCAAATATATACATAATACATTACCAAGTATTTATAAATACCAAATAAATATATTTATTTTTGACACCTTGGAAAGATAATAACCTAAACCACTGACAATAAAATCCTTACATTCTCGTCAAGGCCTTCCATTTGATTAGTGTACATCTAAACAGCATGATAGTTGTAAGTTTTGCTACGTATTATAAATCCGTTAACACTAACCCTCTTAAGTATTTAAGATATTAAACCAACAGACTCTATTAGCATAAGGAAACTGAGCAGGTTTTCTAGGATCGATGTACTGCAAAGCATCAAATCCCGATAGTTATAAATAAAAAAAGCCGTCCATACAGGACAGCTTTTCTTGTTATTTATTTTTTAAATACTATTTAATTAATACTTTTTGTTTTTTAACTTGGTTGTCACTATTGACCTTTACCACATAGACTCCAGTACTTACGGTTGAGATATCCATTGTGTTCTCTGTACTGTTTGGATTTAATACTTTGCTCAATACCAATCGGCCTTGAATATCGTATAAGTTTGCTGTTGTAGCTTTTGTCAATTGGCCTTTAATAAATAAAGTCTTAGGTGACGTAGTGGTATAGATTCGTAAATCATCACTGAACTGCATATCTCCAATTGACAGTGTTCGAGCTGAATAATGGACATTGAAAAGTTCTGAACTATTCACATCTATTGAAGGTGTAAATCTAAAGACATCATTGTTCAACAAAGTAAGCGTCTTATTCTGAACATCTTCCAAATACACATTGATATGAGAAGGTATTGTTGAAAGGTCATCAACACTTATAATCAATTCAGTGTTTGCTTTAGCCTTGATTCCCAACGGTACAGTGACATCGTTAAAATCATTATAAGGTAAGGACTGAATAGCGATATCGAGACCTGAACCGTCACCATCTTCCAATAAATTCGTAAATATTGAAAAATCAACAGGAGTCGCAGCATAAGCGGCAGCGTCATAACCAGGATCCAAGCCCCTAGTTGTGCCCTCAATAAAATAAATACTTGTGGAAACAGCTCTAGATGCACTAATCAACTTAAGCTTACTAAAGGCCTTATTTGAATTAGAAGATCTACCTACAATATAATCATCTGAATCACCCACCCTTCTCATAGCCGGCGTAAATTGAATACTGCCCCCACCTATCTTAGCTTTTACAAAGAAACCTTGTCCAGGAGCTATCAATGGAAATTCAGAGGATGTTGCGTTATTTACAATATTCCAATCACCTGTATTTCCTTTATAACCGTAAATGGCCTGATAAGCTTCGCCTGCTCTAAGTTCATCTAAATTTGCAGTAAAGAAGGTGTCAAAATCAAGATAAGATGGATACGGATTTCCAATAAGGTTCCAAGCCTTACCTAATCCCACATCCAAAATAGGAACATCCACATTAGTTTTAGCAACGGTTCCTGTAAAGATCAGATTGTTGCCGTTTGTGGCTGCTGCCCTAAAACCAGCGCCTGAAGTAATGGTGGTAGCTACATTATCTGTAATATTATAATTTTGATATTCACCAGCATTCGTATTATAAGGCGCAAAGGCTCTTGCCACTCCTGATGCTGCAAGAAGACCGGTATTGGCAGTAGCGAATGGCCCAAAAACCACACCGGATAAAGGTGCTGAAATCAAATCATTACCTCCTCCAGCTCCTAAGGTTCCTACAACGTTGGTATACCGCGAATAGCTCACTTCACCCTCAAGCGTACCATTTAAGATTAAACTGGAATAAGTGAGGGATGTCGATTCTAAAGCTGTGGTGTTCGTGGTTAATATGACTCCAGGATCTACCGTAAGTGATGCTCCTGGACTAACCGTTAAAGCATTACAGTTCATGTCATTGGAAATCACTGCGTTACCTGAAGCAATATTAATAATATCATTTGCAGTAGCTGTACCAATTGGGGTTTCTGGAGCCCAGGCACCATCTGTATAGGTGTAAGTAACTATAGGATCTACATTAATTGCGATGGTTTTTGAACAGGGTACATTGATGCTTGTTCTGACAGCACGAACTCTAGCTGCAGAAGCAAAAGTCCATCCATCGTTACTATCTGTTACAGCTAGGGTTGCTGACAAGCGTACATATCTACCTGATGTCTCAGTAAAATTAACAGTTTTTAAAACTCTCTGCTGGGCTGCTGTACCGGTATACGTCCAAGTCCCTGAAGTTAGCGGCGTTGTGGCAGCATCCAATTCGGCAATTGAGTTCCCTACATATATCTCATAATTTAAGATCCTACCATTTGAATTTGCGTCCTGACGTGGCAAATACTCCAGAGCAGACACATTGGAACTAACCCCCAAATCTAATGTAATATAATGAGGATAGGCCGTCTGGGGAGTACCCGTATATCTTGAATGCCAAAATGTTCCATCATTATTGTCAATAGCGTATGAAGGTGGATTGATAGCTTGCGAACTACTCGCTGTTGCCGTGACTCCTGTTGCTCTAATAACCGTAAGATCCGCTGCAGTTGCCCATGGATGAGTACTGTTTGCCGGCCTTGTGGCTACAAAACGTAAGTACCTACCCTGTTTTGCAGGGAAACTCACAGTTTTTCTATCTTCATTATTTTCCCATAGTGCATTAACTCCAGTTCCTCCTACAACCCCCTGAGCTACAGGCGCACCCCAATCAGTAGTTGAATTACTGACATAGATCTCATAGCCAGCAATCCTCCCATTCGCATTTCCTTGACGCGGTAGATACGTGAAACCAGATAATACGGAGCCAGCACCCATATCTATCTGAATTTCATGAGGATATGGCGCATCTGGATCATTAGAATATTGTGAATGCCAGAATGTAGAATTACTACCATCAAATGCATTTGTTGCTGGAGCTGTTTCAGCAACTGTCTCTTGGCTTGATACATAATGCAAAATTGGTGCTGCCATTGGTAATGCACTCCTATAGGTGCCATTTACAGTATAAACGCCAGCCTGACTAGTTCCGATATTGTTGATGGTGTTACCCGGAACAATACCGCCTGGACCTGAAACCGTATAATTTTCTAAATTACTGAATAAGGCAATTTTGTCACCTTCTCCAACGGTAACTGTTGTTGCATCATTCACTCTTATGCCATCATTAATTTGATAGGCTATCTCTACATCTTCGCATGATAAAGCTCTTGCTACACCTACACAATTGCAGTCAGCATCTAAGGCGTCATTAACAGTATTTGAATCTCCATCATCACAGGACTGGCCTTCTTCCGGACAAGCGGGTGATACATAGGTATCAATCTCATCAAAACTTAAAAGAGCTTTTTCAATTACTGATGAAGTGCTTAAATTGGACACATACAACTTAGCATCTGTCAAACTAAGTAAAGCAACAGCTTCTAATTCAACAGAAACTGGGGTGCTCCAAATATCTAGTTCTTCAAGGTTTTTAGAAAAACCGTTGAGACCTAATAGAAATATTAGAGAAAAAATAACAGGTAATTTTTGTTTCATAATTTGTGAGTAATAATTGTTAAAATAGTGTATTAATAACAGGTTAATTTATAGTCTTCTTTGATTTTAAAATATAAAAAAATAAAGAGGAACCCATAACCATTTTTCAACCTACGCCGACAAATAACTTAATTTTATCGACAAAAAAAATAACTTTTAACGACAAATATATATAAAATTCATAAGCAAATAATTATAAAATACGTGTTAAATAAATTTATATTCGATGAACTGCTAGTGAAAATTTCGTCACAATTGAATTCAATAAGCACTTAATAGGTCTCTTATCCCAATTTTGAATTCGTTTCTTACCTATTCAAAGTCATACCAATCCTATAACATTTATTTTACTAGATATCGCAAACATTTAGTCTCGTGATTATAAATTTAATAAAACTTTATTAGAATGCACTTTGCAGGATTATGATCTATAAATAAAGGAGTGAAGGCCTTGCGGCTCCACTCCTTCTCTCACTAAAATGCTATTAAAGAAAATTTTAGATTCTCATTACAAAATGGCCAATTTGACTCTTCAGTTTAAAAGATCATTTTATAATCAGTTTTTGCGTTTTAATTTGACTTTCATTAAATACTTTTGCAAAATACACGCCAGTTCCAATTCTTGAAATATCAACACTGTTTACCAATTCAGATTGATTTAGTGTTTTATTTAAAATCAATCTTCCATTGATATCATATAAATTTACCATGGTTGCTGCATTTAACTGTCCTTTAATGATTAATAATTTTGGATTTGCGGTTGCATAAATCAATAAATTATCAGAGTTATTTTCATCTATTGATAATGTTTTTGATGAGATATGAAGATAGAAACGGCCTTTGCCACTTAGCTCCGTATTTGGAGTAAGGTTATAATCACTTGAATTTAATAGAGTATACGACTTCGCAACTTTATCTTCCAAATAAACTTGAACATCATTTGGCAAAGTAGTTTCACTGATACTAAAACTAATTTGTTCACCTCTATTTGCATTAACTCCCAACGGAATTATTGTATTGGCCAAATCTGATGGATTTAAGGCCTGTAAAGCAATTGGGAGTCCTGTATCATCTTTCACTAAATGTGAATAAAGCGCAAACCCAGGTGCCACATTACCTAAAATTTTACCATCGTATCCATGGTCTAGACCTAAGCTAGCTTTAGGGTTAAAGTAAAACTCTGTTGTATAATTTTTATCGCCCTTATTTGCATTTAATTTTAAATAAGTTAATGAATTCGCATTCCTATTCGGGATAAAATCATCATCCGTGCCATTTGCTCTCATCGAAGGATCAAAAACAATGTCATATGCCGCCACATCGGCAGCCTTCGCGGCCACAAAAAAGCCTTGGCCCGGCGCCATTAATTTGTCACTTGCATTGGCTAATGTAATTACATTCCATTTGTTGGCTGTTGCCTCTCCTGTATACCCATAGATACCGGAAGCATTCTCTAGAATATCTATATTGCGAACACTTGGATTAGAACCAGAATCTAAACCATAGGACAAAAATAAAGCCATGTCTAAATATGACGGATACGGGTTACCTATTAAATTCCAATCAGAATAAATAGCCCCAGAATTTACGATATCTACTGCAATTTGAGTTTTTAAAATTGTGCCGGTAAAAGTTAAGGTTGCTCCAACATCAGTTGCCGCTCTATACCCTACACCACTTGCTAATGCCAAACCTTCAGGCTCAACGCTGGTATAATTTACATATGCATCTGCAGTCTTATCAAAAGGCCCAAAGGCATAAGTTGTTGGATTGGTTGCACCGTTATCTAGCAGATCTGCAGCATTGCTTTCAGATACTAAGAAACTTGACCAAATTTCACCAGAAAGCGGCGGCGATATAAGATCATTTCCGCCAGCGCTGGCGTTAGCATTTACAAATCGCTCATATTTTATAGTTCCGTCAATTGTTCCATCAGCAATGACACTCGAATACAACTTCGATGTCGATTTTAATGTTGCTGTATTTGTTGTGAGCGTTATACCATTATTTATGGTAAGACCAGCTCCTGGGTTAATGATTAAAACATCACACACCGTATTATTTGAAATTATTGCTGCTCCAGCATTGATTTCAATAACATCATTAGCATAAGTAATACCATTCGGATCGGCAGGTGACCAACCGTTATTGTAGGTATAAGTCGTACTTACCGGCGCACTATCACAGCCCAACAATTCTATCTCGGCCAATTGAGTCATGGCTACATTACCAAGATTTTTAGTAATTTCCAATCGATATGTTTTGTAAGCTGTCGTATTATTAAATACTAAATGTTTAGATTGGTAACGGGCGAAAAATTGCTGACCCGTCCAATTCCCCAACTCCGTAAAAGCACCATCATTAGATCCCAATATTCTAAAATTTTGAGGATCCCTGACAGGTTCATCATTAGCACTTGTAATTACTAATTGATTTACATATTGAGGTCTTTCAAACTCAATGGCAATAAAGCTCGGATTGCTAGCACTAGGAACACCTGTGTTGTCTAACCATTTACTAAAATCATTAGCTGTCTTTTTATTATCAAAGGCCTTGAATCTATTTTCTGCTATATCAATCTCTCCTCTTGCAGTAATGGTGCCAGTACCGACTGGGTCGGTATGATCCACAATGGTCCCGATACAATCATTTGCTCTTAAATCCGTAAATGTCCACTTAAAGAAATCAGATCCATCATTGGCATAAGTTTTAATGCTAGCCCCAACATCTGTTGAATTATTTTCTATTCCCAAATAAAGTCCGTTTACTTTGCTCTTTATCGCGTACTTGTCGTCCCCAAGATATTCCAAAGAAAATAATTGAGCATCCGTGCCATTTTCTAGGTACTGTATTACATTCGTTCCCTGTTCTTGTCCGGCATATAGCACATCTACATTTTTATTGCTATGCACGGCCTTCAACGTATAATAATTCTCTCCAGCAGGTGCTATAATAAACCGCTGATCAGGAATTGAACTACCTATATATTGAATAACATCCGCAAGATCATCTAAGGATTGCCCAGCAACACCCATATCCAATGCACTGCCTACGTTGGTTATGTTGTAAACAGAAGCACCAATGGTAGAACCCGCGTATACGGTTATCTGAGAAACGTCAGTGAATGCGCCCTCAACGGTAGTTGCTGAAATGGTAGCAGTGCCTATATTAATGCCGGTAACAACTCCAAATCCATCTACCGTAGCAACGGTTTCATCACTTGAAGACCACAGGACATTCTGTTCACTAGCGTTAACAGGCAATACCGAGGCAGTTAAAGAAAAGGTTTCATCTGTGAATACACCTGCCGACTCAGGTGTTACGGAAACTCCAGTTACTGGAACGTTCAATAAATCAGTAAATGTCCACTTAAAAAAATCAGATCCATCATTGGCATAGGTTTTAATACTACCGCCATTAACCACCGACTTATTCTCTATTCCAAGATAGAGACCATTCGCTTTACTTTTTATGGCATATTGACCATTTCCAAGATAGTCAAAGGAAAATAATTGGGCATCCGTACCATTCTCTTCATATTGAATCACATTAGTTCCTGGAGCTTGACCTTGACCTGCAACGTCTATATTTTTACTACTATGAACTGCTTTGAGCGTATAATAAATACCACCTGCGGATGTTATTATAAATTGTTGATTACCTCCAGCAACATACTGCCATTGATGCACATCGGCATAATTGGCCTGAGATACCCCAGCGATATCCATTACCAAACTGCTGCCTACGTTTGTAACCATGTAAGTAGAAGGCTTAATCCTTGGATCCTCATAATTGGGATCGAGTTGGTTTATCCATTCAAAAATGAGGTCTACCCCTTTTTGATCCACTACATTTTTAGCAATTGGAGGCATCGCAACCGTAGGATCAATGCTCTCTGTTCTATGGTAAAGGATAGATTTTGAAGCATCACCACCTACTACTATCTTCTCCCCAGGAATTCCTAGAGGCGTATTTATTCCGGCGTACATCAACCCTGTTTCAACTAAATTGTTGGAAAGTCTTAAATCAAACTGTGCTCTTTCTCCAGTTCCTCCGGGTCTGTGACAATAAGCGCAATTCAAATCGAGATAAGATCTTGCCTTATCATCCAAGTTAGCACTGGTGTCATCAAGAGCTTTGTAGGTCTGATAGCCCAACACAGTATTATCGTCAATGGGTTCATCTAAAATTCCTAAATGACTTAAGGTGACCAATTGATTGGCTGTTAGTCCGGTGGTTGGGTAGGTCAAATCAGAATTCATATAGCGGGTTCTAGTGCCTAAAGTTCCTTTTGTTGCAGGATTATGGCAAGAGATACAATCTTGAACACCTGGATAGGTCCACGTTTGATTTCTTATAGACCCATTCGCTGTAGTAATTTCAATATTTTCATCCAAACGAGTTTCCAACAAAACAGCATCTGTTTGAGCACTGTTCCATTTATAGGTCAAAAAGTAAAAGTTACCGGAACTGGCTTTTACTGAGAAGCGAGTTTCCAGACGTTTTGTTACCATCGGATTCAACTCATCAATTGGCATTTCAAAATGCTTTATGATTACAGATCCAGTAGGGAATTCCCAATCACCATCTTCTGAAAAACTAATTTTTTCCTGTGGTGTATCATGAGCACCATCATTGGGAATTACCAACCATCGTTTTTTCTCAGCCCCATCAGACCAAAATGATTCTATTAAATCGTACGGTATGACTCCAGGATTTGGCGTCAATGTTTGTAAATCTTGAAAAGCACCAGTCTCTGAAAGTAATTGGGGAGCGGAATCAGTGGGCGACTCATTCACTTGAGTTAAGGTATATAAAAAAACATTATCTCCTTGAGGTAATAAATAAAGTTCTCCCTTATTGTCTTCTCCAAAAGATATAATATCTGTTGGTGAAAATGCCGTTATTAGATCATAAGCACCAGTATTTACATCTACAGACCAAATTTCTTCACCAGCTCCATAATCCGCACAGATAAATTTACCATATAAGTCAGGCATTTTGGTGCCACGATAGACATAACCCCCTATTATGGTGTTCGCATCTGAACGAGGAAAAGCCACCAAAGGACCTTCATGTGGCATATTATTATACATTCCAGCATCAGGCCTGCCACAATTCGCTCCAGGACCCGTAGCATAACCTTCATAAACAGGCCATCCATAATTTTTTCCTTTTTTAACTACATTAATTTCTTCGTGCGTACTCTCTCCAACTTCTCCAATATAAAAAGTGCCAGTGAGTGCATCTTTGGTCATTCTATGCGGATTTCTATGACCTAGCGTATAGTATTCTTCAAAATTTTGACCGGAAGGACTTAGAAATGGATTGTCATTTGGTATCCCATAGCCAACACCAGATATTTCATCTGCAAAACGTCCGGTGTTTAACCTTCTTATAGGCGCATGACTTTTAGTCGGATCTTGATTGACGTCAATTCTTAAAACTGCTCCGTCCAAATTGGTGGTTATATTTTGTGGTTTTGTATAAGCAGATTGTTCACCCGTGGTCAAATATAAAAATCCATCTGTTCCGAAATCCATAGATCCTCCACGATGCGTACAACTAAACATTCGCATTTTAAGCATTGTTAATTCTGATCCTGGAACAATAGTAAATGTGGCTGGGTTAATTTCATAACGTCTTAGATACAGAAAACCACCCCAATAATCCTCCTGATAACATCCGAAACCACTTAAAAAGGCATCAGGGAAATCTCTACCTTGATCATCTTTGGAAGTATAATAAGTATAAAAATAATTCTTACCAGGAGTACCAAATTCAGGATGGATGGCTAAACCTAAAAACCCTCCATCCCACACCACACCTACCCTGTCAGACAAATCTGCCAAGAGGTTCTTTGTGGTCACTGTTTCATCATTCTCAAACCAAAAAATTTCACCATTACGCTGACCAACTATCAATACGTTACTATTGGGTACATCAGCGAATGTTAAAGGGGAATTGAAAGTAAGGTTTGGAAAAGCTGGTCGATAAGGCAGGGCCGACGCTGTAACATCTGGAAAGTTTCCGTTTAAGAATGTTCCTACAGGCACAGGTGTGGTAAGACCTGATCCTAAGAAAAAAGGTGCAACTCCCAGGACAGCAAAGATGGAAATCCCCAAAATTACAAAGGAAATCCTGTTTTTTTTTGTTGAATAAAACATCGAAGAAAGAATTTGATTAATAGCTTCATAAAGAAAAGCACTAATACTTTAAATAAATATTTATCAAGATAAACTACTTTTTTTTTCGACGAAACATCTATTAATCAACAATATATCACGGTCATTAATTAATTAAACGCGACGATCGATATTAAAAAGCATCAATAATCGATTATTAAATGTGAAATTCATGGATAAAGGCTTTCTACTAAACTTAGCTGGTTTTTAAAACATGAAATTGTTACATCTTCATTTTAAAAGACTTTGATAGGAGCATAATAGCGATTCAAATGCAACTACAATTTCGAAAAATTCGAATCAAATAGCAGTATACTCAAGATAGAAAATAACTTCATTGGTCTTTGCGTACAAGAAATCCATCAATGTTATTTTTTCATCCAAGCTATTTTATTTTAATGACTCCAAAATTTTCGTTATTAGCTTTTCCTCGAGTTTAAAAATATTTAAAAAACAAAAAGCTGCTCTTAGTGAGAGCAGCCTGTGTTAAAGTTATTTTTTTATGTCTTATTTAATGATAATCTTTTGGGTTTTAATTTGATTATCATTATTAAGCTTAACCACATAAACTCCAGTGCTTACGGTTGAGATATCTATTGTGTTCTCTGTAGTACTAGGATTTAGAACTTTACTCAATACCAATCGGCCTTGAATATCGTATAGACTGGCGGTGGTTGCTTTTGTCAGTTGTCCCTTAATATATAAAGCCTTAGGCGATACCGTAGTATAAATATGTAAATTGTCATCAGTATCCATATCCAAAATTGAAAGCGTTTTTGCTGAATAGTGCACAAAGAAACGGCCAATTCCATTTATTTCTGTCTCTGGGGAAAATACAAATGTCTCATTATTCAACAAAGTAAGCGTCTTATTTACAGTGTCTTCTAAATAAACATTAATATTGGATGGAAGCGTGGAGAGCTCATCAATACTGATCACAAGTTTAGCTTCAGGCTTTGATTTAATTCCCAAAGGTACTACTACGTCATTAATATCTTCATAAGGCAAAGACTGAATAGCGATATCAAGGCCTAAATTATCCTTTAATAAGTTAGTAAATATTGCAAAATCAACTGCAGTAGCTCCATAAGCAGCAGCATCATATCCCGGATCCAAGCCTCTAGTTGTTCCTTCAATAAAATAGATGCTCGTTGACACAGAAGTGGATGCGTTGCTTAACTTAAGCTTACTTAAGGCCTTATTCGCATTTTGTCTTCCAAGAATAAAGTCATCTGAAGACCCTGCACGTCTCATTGCTGGCGTAAACTGAATAACACCACCATTTGATTTTGCTTTAACAAAGAACCCCTGTCCTGGAGCAATTAATGGTCCATCTGTCGCATTATTATAAGTTTCCCAACTGCCTTTACTACCCGTATAACCATAAACCGCCATGTATTGAGCGTTAAATTCGTCTACATTATTTTCAACGAACTCTTTCACATCAAGATAAGATGGATACGGATTACCAATAAGGTTCCAAGCGCGGCCTGCCGAAGCATCCGAAATAGGAATATTGACAATCGATTTGGCAACCGACCCCGTAAAGGTTAAGTTACTGCCTTCATTTGTCGCCGCTCTATAACCCATCCCAGAGATCAGAGGAATTTCACCTTGGCGGTAAACACCAATGTCAAAATTCTCATAAGCACCATTATCTACATTAAAAGGAGCAAATGCATATATTCCAAAGTTATTAGGATTCTGCGGTAAATTTGGATTTGCATCCACAAAATCAAAATCAAATATTCCATTTTCTACAGGCGAAGAGATAAGGTCGTTTCCACCAGAAGACGATCCTATGATATTGACAAATCGCTTATAATTAACCTCTCCATTTACTTCACCATTAACAATTAAACTAGAATAAGAACTTGATATAGAATTCAAAGTTATTATAGTAGCTGTCAATGTCGCAGCGGCATTTACAGTTAGTGCCGCACCTGGTTCAACTATTAAATTACCACAGAATATATCGTTGGAAAATTGAACTTCACCATCATTAATTATAATCGTATCGATTGAAGTTGCTAAACCATTGGTTGGATCGCTAGGCGTCCATGTGTCATTAGAATAGGTATAAGTTATAGGATTTTGAACATTTACCAATATAGATTTAACGCACTGATTAGATGGCGTTAAAACCTTAATTTCCGCAGCGGATGCCCATGCTTGACCAGCGCCTTCCGAAGTGGCACGTAACCGGACATATCGACCTTGTTTTTGAGTAAAATTTACAGTTTTTCTATCATGATTGTACGCCCATGTTCCATTTGTATTGGAAGTTGCTACTGGAACGCCCCAATTACCATTAGTATTACTTACATAAATTTCATACCCAGCAATTGTACCATTTAAACTAGCGTCTTGTCGAGGTAAATATTCAAGGCCTAGCACACTTTGTTGCTCGCCCAAATCTATTTGTATCTCATGAGGATATGGGTCACTGGTCCCTCTCCATTTTGTATGCCAAATAGTATTAGGATCTCCATCAGCTGCTTGCACGGCTGGAGCGAACTCACCCACGAGTTCTTCACTATCAGCATAAATCACAGCTGGAACTGACCTAATAACGCTAAGCTCAGCAGCTGATGCCCATCTCTGGCCAGCAATTGCTGGTGTCAACGCTAAGAATCGCACATACCGTCCTTGTGTTGCAGGAAAAGTAAGGGTCTGAGCAGTCATATTGTTGGTTCCCGTTCCTGAAGCAACGGCAGTACCCCAGTCTGTCGTTGAATCACTGATATATATAGCAAAGTCACCTACTCTACCATTGGATTGTTCCTGTCGAGGTAAATAACTAAAGCCTGATAAAACCGAGTTTTCACCCATATCTAGTACCATCTCGTGCGGATAATTAGGATCGGTTGCTTGTCCTCCAGGTGCCCATTCTGTATGCCAATAGGTAGCAGGATTACCATCAAGTGCATTTAACGCACCTGCAGCTTCATCAACGGTTTCCTCGCTACTTACAGACAATAACATTGGGTCGAGCAAAAACGGCATATCTAAGGTGGTATTTATAGTATATAATCCTGCCTGAGCATTTGTAATATCTGTGATAATGTTATTATTCAAAATACTTCCGTCTGGTGCTCTTAAGGTATGATCCACAGTTTCTATGTTAAGAAATAAACCTACATCATCACCTTCATTTACTGTGATCTCTGTGGCCCCACTATTCCTTACACCATTTATTTCGTAAACGATTTCTAAATCCTCGCATGATTTACCATCAACCACAACACCTCGCTCATTATTATATATATTCTGTATTTCTTCAGCTGTAAGGGCAATACCATACAATTTAAACTTGTCCATGCTGCCATCAAGTTCATCTGTAATACCACTACTATTTCCATAAGCCACAACAGGTGCAGGGCGTCTATCATAAAATCCAGAAAGTGTAAACGTATTATATAAAGGATCCTGTGTGTTAATCTGCAAATTACCAGTTACAATATCGCTACAAATTTGTTTACCATTAACGTAAAGTCTTGCAACCGCACCATCATAAGTACCTACAAGATGCTCCCATTCACCAGGATTATATTCACCTGTATAACAACTGGCTGCACCTCCATTATCCGTAAAAAACTCTAATTTGTATAGAGAGTTATGATACCCAAAGAAAAAGGAGGCATAATCATGGGCGAAAATAGCCACATTGGGAATCTCACCGTTTTGTGGTATTACACTGCCCGTATTTCTATTCACCCAGGCCATGACCGTAATTTGATCTGTCAATGCCGCCAATGACGGCGATGTAGGAACTTCCACTATTGTATTACTGGTAAATTCCATGCCATCCATTTTAAGCGCACTTCCTGAGAAACCATCAGGAGTCCAAAACTCAGAACTTAATGGTATTGAAACTCCATTATCATCTCTTTCTTTTATTTCTCCATTATTACCTTTACCAGATGTATCTGTGATAAAAGACCCAGTGCCTTCAAAAAACTCAAATTCTACTAATAAATCTTCGCCATGTATCCGAGCATCTGGCGGACCTACCAATACAGCTTCTGACATACTAGGAACTCCATCTCCATTCATTGCGAATAACATATAATAACCAGGAGTCATTATGTTTGCATTTGGCATATTTAATAAGTAAACGCCATTAGACTCTGTGAAAGTTACAGGAACTCTTCGTTGCTCATTATTTACACTATGAGTTGCAGATGACATTCTAACAAAAGCAAACTCTGTAACATCTGACGAAGCAGTGACTGGCAATATATTCTCATAAAAAGCATTATCCGGAGCGCCTAGAGTTGGACGCACTGCCAAATCTCCATTGGTATCAAACAAGTAAGGAGGGCTATAAATCTCTGCATCAGGATGATTGGCGCCACCTGCAGGACAATTCCCACAAAGTCCGCCGCCGCCGATAAAAACACGACCATCATTTAAAAGAATACCCGCACTATGGTAGGTTCTTGGCACTTGCATACTGGCCAAGGTTCTAAAGGTATTTGTATCAGGATTAAACATTTCTGCAGATAAATGTGCATCCACATCAGAGAACACTCGAGATCTATTCATGCCTCCCAAAACCAAAACTTCTCCATTTGGAAGGGCTACGCTTGTGACATAAATCCTTCCATGGGCCATATCATTACTGGTTTGTGTTACCGTAACATTGTTTTCATCATTAAAATCAATAACATATCCTTTGGTGGTACTTAAATCATTACCATCATAAGATCCATTTCCTCCAATTTTTAAAACCTTTCCTATATCGTACAAAACGGCATTGCCATTCATAGCTGATTTATCTGTTCCTCTTTGACCAATTACTTGTGATGAGCCATTCCCTGTAACATCAAACCAATGCATGGTTTCTCCCGGACCGGCATGAAAAACCTTTCCATTTGGAGCCGCAAATAACCAAGCATGGTTGTCTAATCTAAATTCATTTTCCGGCTCTCTATTACTGTCTTCAGCATTCCAAAGTAATTCTCCTGGCAATCCAGGAAGTAAACGCCATCCTGATTCTTCTGTCCAAACTTCACCTGTCCTACCTCCATAGGCACCACCACTCCATGACCCACCTAAAGTGAATGCTGAACCATCAGCTAAAGTTACTGCACCTTGATAGCCCCGAGCTACAAGCATATCATCTGCCCTTGTCCAAAGTTGTGTTTTAGGATCATAGATACTGGCCCTTTCACTTGAGCTTCCCCCTGTTGCCATAATTCGTCCATCGGCCAAATTGTTAATGCCAGGACAGAACATATCGTGATTGGTTTGGGTTCTTGTTCTTGGAAACACACCTCCATCTGAACCAATAGACGGATCAAATATTTGGGTAAACGTATATCCGTCCGCACCTCCAAAATTGTCATGATATTTAGATGACCATGTCAGCAACTTACCATCTGGTAAATTAGCGACGGCCACAGGCACGATATCAAAAGGAATTGGAGCACTCCATTGACCAACGGTTTGAGCGTTTTGAGCAAGACCTTTCACACCTAACAATAGGAGCAGTGAAAAAATAGTAGAATAAGTAAAGTTGTTCATAGCGGTATAAAAATTTGAATTAGTTGAGGTATAATCTTAAGTCATTCTGAATTAATTAAAAGGACTAGGAAATCCATTTATCCGAGCAAATAACATACTTAAATTTTATATCAAAAATTTATCAAGTCAAACTACCAAACTTTTCGACAAAGGTTCAACTACCAAAAAACGCTTCAAATTATCTTAAAATTAAAAGGTTACAAAAATCAGCTGAATTTTCGAGGTATTGAAATCTAAAATTCCGTGCGAACTCAATAGATGCTCTTTCCCTTCAAGAAATAGTCAACAGTTATTAGTTTTCTTAGAAATTACTGATTAAATAGTAATGCAAAGCTCCTTACAATTAGAATATTAGAACTTTTAATCAATTTAAAAACCGTAAAGCAAACATCAATAATACTTTTAGAAAACTAAAAAAGCTGAACAATTCTTGATTGTTCAGCTTTTATATAATCATCAATGAAATAAAATGTTAGATTCGAAAAATCTATTTTATTATAACTTTCTGTGTTTTAATTAAATTGTCGTTACTAACTTTAACCACATACACACCGGAACCAATAGTGGAGATATCCAATGTATTTTGAGGATTATTAGAATCCAGGATTTTACTCATTACCAACCGACCTTGTATGTCATATAAGCAAGCATTGGTGGATCTTCCCAGTTGACCTTTGATAAACAGAGTTTTTGGAACGGCAGTCGTATAAATCCAAATATTATTAGATACCAAGTCATCAACAGATAGCGTTTTAGATGAATAATGCACATTAAAACGGTCGGAAACGTTGATATCTTGAGTTGGCGTGAATTTAAAGTCCTCATTATTCAAATAAGTAAGCGTTTTGTTTTGGGTATCTTCCAAATAGACATTTACATTAGAAGGCAACGTGGAAAGATCATCAACGCTAATGGTCAACTCTTGGCCCCCTTTAGCTCTTATGCCCAAAGGAACGACCACATCATTGAAATCTTCATAAGGAAGCGCTTGAATGGCTATACCAAGGCCTTTATTATCTTCCAAAAGATTCGTGAAAATTGCAAAATCAATCTTGCTGCCACCAAACTCTGCCGCATCATAACCCGGGTCTAGGCCTCGGGTTGTACCATCAATAAAATAGACACTTGTGCTCGCTACAGCTTCAGCCCGGCGCAATGACAGTTTGCTCAACACCTTATTAATATTAGATCGGTTTTCAATATAACTTCCTGAACCTTGTGTTGTCCGCATTTCAGGCAAGAAATTTACAAGACCACCTCCAGATTTTGATTTCACAAAGAAGCCTTGGCCAGGAGCAATATTTGCAGAATCATCCTGTGGTATAAAGTTTATAATTCGCCATTTATCTCGATTGGCTTTACCAGTATACGCATAGACAGCTTGATAAGCATCTCGCTCATCTAGTTGATCGATATTTTCATTTAAGAAACTATAAAAATCAATATAGGCAGGGTAAGGATTCCCGATTAAATTCCAACCGTTTCCTCCGACCGGATCAGCAAGGGGAACATTGACCACATTCCGATTAATATTACCTATAAAAGTCACTGGGCTTCCCTTAAAGTTCTCTTCTTCAACATCAGTAGTGGCCATTCTATATCCTACTCCCGAAACGATAGGGATTTTTCCTGATCTGTCCGTTCCGATATCAAAATTCTTATATTTTCCTTCTACAACAATATAAGGCGCAAATGCATAGGTACCATTAGCGTCCGGATGTTCAGACAGTTTTGGGTTGTTAGTCACAAATTCAGAATTAAATACTGCACTGGTTACAGGCGAAGAAACTAAATCATTGCCACCACCAGCCTCAGTGCCCATGACATTGACATATCGGTTGTAGATGACATCTCCCGCAACCCAGCCCTTATCTATTAAGCTGGCAAAAGCAGTGGCATCTGAATTTAAAGTAATGGACTGAAAGGTTAAAATCTTCTGTTCGTCAACCGTTAAAGAGGCTCCAGAATTAATAGTTAAATTATTGACGGTAGTGTTGGCTGAAAAGACAGCACCCTGTCCAGATTCAATGACGATATCGTCATATTTAGTAGAAACCCCACTCGGGTCACCCTCAGCTGCTGACCAGCTTTCATCATAAGTAAACGTTTTGGGAGTATGCACGTTTATTTTCAGTTCTTTATAGCATTCTGTATTTTCAATAAGTATGACATTAAGTTCGCCAATGGTAGCTTGAGGGGAATTATTATATGCGGATTTTGCAACCAAGCGCAAATAGCGGCCCTCCTTTTCAGGAAATATTACAGTTTTTAGATCATGGGTATAAGCCCATTCTCCATGCGTATCGGACGTTGCTACAGGCGCACCCCAAGAAGAAGTAGAATTACTAACGTAAATCTCATAGGTTTTAATTGTTCCATTCAAACCAGTTTCAGGATGTCGTGGCAAATATTCAATTCCTGAAATATTCGACGTTTCACCCACATCAAAATGAATTTCATGGTCATGTTTAGGCACAACGTCTCCTGTATTCCCCCATTCGGTACTCCAATAACTCAATGGTTTTTTATCTACGGCATTTTCCTTAAAACGCTTGTGATGAACCATTTTAGAACCATTCGATAATTCTTTATTCATCTCACTACTCGCATATATAGCTTTCAAATCTAAGGCATAAGACGTATCCTTTAAAGTAAAGGTAGCTTGGTACACGCCTGCCTGTGCGGTGGTAATTCCATTGATAATATTACTGTTAAGAAAAGTTTCTCCATCAGGACCAATAACTTTTATTTCCTCAAAGTCTATATCATCTTTATTGAGAAAGAACCCGATAGAGTCGCCAACTTTTAAGGTTAATTCCTTGGCGCCGTTATCCCGCTTGCCATTCACCTCATAAACCAAAGTCACATCATCACAAGGATTGTCGTTTTTAACGATTTTGCGTTCGGCGTTATAAATGCTCTGTATCTCTGCTTCAGTGAGGGCTGTGTCATATAACTTAAAATCATCCATACGGCCGTCCAACTCATCAGAAATTCCGCTATAATTGGCATAGCCTGGCAAACCTGAAGTTCGAGTATCGTAAAATCCTGAAAGCGTAAAGGTGTTGCCAGTTAAATTATCACCCGCGTTGATTTTCAAATTTCCGGAAACCGCATGTTCGAATATCTGTTTCCCGTCTACATAAACCCTGCCAATGGCACCGTTATAGGTCATAACAAAATGTTCCCATTTCCCTGGCGTATAATGGGTTCCAGTATATCCATTAAAATGGTTACCGTCGAGTGTTCTAAACTCCACTTTAAACTCGGATGCATGGTAGCCCATAAAAAAAGAGCGCGGATAATCATGTGAAAAAATGGATACATTGGGGATTTTATTACCATCTTGTGCCACCACGCTTTCGGTATTTCTATTGACCCAGGCCATAACGGTGATTTGATTGGTAATGCTTTCTAATGAACCCGAAGTGGGAATTTCGATAATTGAATTGCTCAAATGCTCAATGCCATCCATTTCAAGCGCATTTCCGTAAATACCGTCGGTACTCCAATACTCTTGTTTTAATCCTATCTCTTCACCAGCGTCATTTCTTTCTTTGATAGTGCCGTGATTATTGTTCCCGGAAAGATCATTAACCCGATTTCCAGCACCTTCAAAAAAATCGAATTCTACCAGTAAATTAGCGTTCGCAACCTGATCATCTTTACTGCCAACCCATACCGTTTCAGCAATACTAGGAATGCCATTGTCATCCAACACGAATAGCATATAATAACCTGGAGGCATTATGTTAGCATTAGGAATGTTTAATTGGTAATTTCCATTGGATCCTGTATAGGTGACAGGAACGCGTCGTTGCTCATTATTTACACTATGGGTGGCAGAAGAAAATCTTAAAAAAGAAAAGTCTGGGTTACTTCCTACCGAAGTGGTAACTGGTAAAGATGAATTATAATATGCTTTATCAGGCGCGTTTAAAGTTGGACGTGTAGCTAAACCTCCACTTGAATTAAACAAATAAGGGGGACTAAAGATTTCAGCATCTTTATGATTCGCCCCACACTTTTCCCCACAAAGACCACCGCCGCCCATAAAAACACGTCCATCTGGTAATAATACTCCGGTACTGTGATAGGTTCTAGGCACTTGCATGCTGGCTAGGGTTTGAAATGAATTGGTCAACGGACTATAAATTTCAGCAGTCAAATGCGCGTTATTATCTGAGAATACCACGGCATTTTCCATACCGCCCATTACTAAAACCTCCCCATTTGGAAGAACTACACTGGTGACATAAATCCTACCCTGTGCCATTGGACCGGTAGGGGTAACAGTAACATCATTTTCGTTATTGATATCAATAACGAAAGCCTTTTTATTACTAATGGTATTAGAGGAATACGAGGCGCTCCCTCCGATTTTTAAAATTTTTCCAATATCATATAAGGTTGAATTACCATTCATGGACATGTGGTCAACTCCTCTTTTACCGCTTGGCCCAGCAGGCCAGAAAGACCCATTGCCACTATTTCCAGTAACATCTATCCAATGCATATTTTCTCCAGGGCCAGCATGAAATATTTTGCCATTTGGTGCAGCAAAAAGCCACGCATGATTATCTAAGCGATATTGCTCTTCTTTTTCGCCAGCTAAATCATTTGAATTCCATAGCAACTCACCAGGTAATCCTGTAAGTCTTCGCCATCCTGAGGTCTCTGTCCAAATCTCAGCATCCCTGCCACCAAAGGTTGCACTTCCACTCCATGAGCCTCCAATGGTAAATATGGAGCCATCCGATAACGTTACGGACCCTTGATAACCTCTGGGAATATTTAAATCGTCTCCCGCAGTCCAGACATTGGTGCGGGGATCATAAATACTTGTTTTTTCAGCAGAACTTCCCCCAGTTACCATAATTCTTCCATCAGGCAAATTATTAATTCCAGGACAGAACATATCGTGATTGGTATCCGTAACTGTTCTTGGCAAAATACCCCCCAATCCATCTGGCCCTCCTAAAGGATCAAAAACTTGGGTAAAGGTATATCCATCATCACCACCAAAATCATCGTGATATTTTGAAGACCAAGTTACCAACCTGCCATCTGGCAAATTAGCCACGGCAACAGGCACTATGTCGAATGAAATAGGGTCACTCCATTGCCCTACAACCTGAGGGCTTTGGGAAAAAGTTTTAAGCCCTATTAAGGATAGGACCAAAGAAACGGCAGAAAAATATAAACGTGTCATAATTGTCAGTCATTAAGATTGAGTTAGATTGGGTGGGGAAAATGTGATTAAATGTTTCAGACAACTTTAAATTCATATTTTGAGTATTTCATATATGAATCAATTTAGGGTACAAAATGTCTGCTTTGCCCTGCAAAGAAACGGACTAAATTTGGTATAAAAATATTTTTCAGATGAACGGCTTATATTATCGGCAAAATTTAAAAATCGGTTTTATTCAAATATAACACCTCTGTTAATCAGCTATTTAATCTAATTAAAAATACTTTTCATTGAGGAGAGTATTTTTAATATTAAAAGAAATTGTGAATGTCTTATTTAGAAGCCATATAACATTTAAAAATCTTCAATAGATAAAATTAATAAGAAAATGATTTCTCTAGGACACCATCGTTTCCAAAATCATTTCAATATCCTTTTCTGTCGTATCTGGATTGATAAAACAAAATCGAGAAACAGTTTCAAACCTATCTCCGTTTTTCCATTTGGTAGGTGTCACCAAAGCAAAACCTTTGCGATGGTTCTCATAGGTCCAATGGGTATAATCATCGGGCTCCCATCCTATTCTTCGGTATAGAACACAAGATAGACTAGGTTCTCGTACCAATTCTAAATCGGGATGCGCTTCAATCATTTTTCCTGCTATTTGCGCCAGTTCAATACCGCGTTCTACCGCTTGCCTATACCGATCTGTACCATGCGTTGCCAATGAAAACCATAATGGTAATCCACGTACACGACGGGTTAACTGAATTTGATAATCTGTCGGATTAAAGCCATGTGCGCCTTCGTCCTTAAAAATATCCAAATAAGAACCTTGTTGAGAATGGGCGTTTCTTGCCAATTCTGGTTGTTTATAAATAACCGCCCCACAGTCGTAAGGAGAGAACATCCATTTATGGGGATCAATGGTCACACTGTCTGCTTTTTCAATCCCATCAAACAAATGACGGACTGAATCTGCAACCAAGGCACCACCACCGTAAGCGGCATCTACATGAAACCATAAATTTTCTTCTTGACATACTGAAGCAATATTCGCCATATCATCAATAATCCCTGCATTTGTTGTTCCGGCCGTTGCTACCACAGCAAACAAGCGCTTACGTTCATGCTCGGTCAAGTTTTCAATCGCCATTTTTAGATCGTCACCTGTCATACGCTCTTCAGTATCGACCAAAAGAATATCAACATCAGCCACTTTTGCCATCGCTTTGATAGATGAATGTGCGCCTATTGAGGTAATGATCAACCCCTTTTCTCTTTGAAATTCAGGATTTTGACGCCAATGCTCCCTTGCCGTGACAATGGCAGACAGATTAGCCGCCGTACCTCCGCTGGTAAACACTCCAAATGCGCCTTCCGGTAATCCCGTAAGCGAAACGATCCATTTCATAGCTTCATTCTCACAAAAAATCCCACCGGCACCTTCCATCCAATAGGCACCATGAATACTGGATGCCGAAGTCACCAAATCAAACATAATGGCTGCTTTTGTTGGCGATGCCGGTACAAAGGCAAGATTTCGTGGATGGTCTACAGGCACATTTGCAGTGGCCAAATGATCTTTCCATAGATTAAAAGCATATTCTCCACCAATACCTTTTGCAGTAATGGTTTCTCCAACCAAACTCTTAAGTTCCGCTTCTTTTTTGGGCTTGCCAATAAGGTGCTCAGTGGCAGAAATACGACCTATAGCATATTTCATGATATCTAGGGTCATCTCAATTAAGTTCAAATCGATTTTATGCATACTCTTCATAAGTCGGGATCTAAAGGTTTGAAATGTCTAAAATTAGAAATTCAGCTTTTAAAGGTTTTAAATTCTCAATCAAGCTTTGAATGATTCCTTCGCCATATTCCAAATAAAATTCGGAAATATTGAGATGCCGCTCTTGAAGACTCTGTCTCGGAAAAAGCTCATCCTGAAGCAGCTTAACCCGCTCCAAAACGTCATCAAGTTTTCGTGTTTGTGCGGTCAATAATCTCTTTTCAAGGTTCTCAAGCCCTTTAATCTGTTTTACTTCCTGTGCCGCAACTGCCCCTTTAAAGGATTTATCGGTTTGCTCTGCCAAAGCATATAAATCTTCAAATTGCTTCTTTAAATGTTCTTTTTGTGGCGTAAAATCGATGTTAATATCAGAAATGGACTTGGTCACCTTGGTCATCAAATCATTTTGGCTCAAAAAAAGATCAGCAACAGAAACCTGTAACTTATTAAGTTTTTCCTTTTGTCTTTCCGTGATGAGCAATACCGAATTTCTTAATAGCAAAATCGGGAAGGTCACATCCTGTGCTTCAAAATTGGATTTCAATTGCAACCAATAGGCCAATTCTCCGCCCCCACCGATATAACACAAATTGGGCAGAATAATTTCTTGGTACATGGGACGCAAAATAACATTCGGACTGAACCGTTCTGGATGCTCATTGACCTCAGCAAGCAATTCGTCTTTTGACCAACGGATATCGGTATCCAAAACACCAAAAACACCATCGGTCTCTAAAATACGTTCTCTTAGGTTCTGACTATTATAAAACAGATTTATTTCTCTAGGGTTCACCTGAATTTTATAATTTGCTGGCAAGGCATTGATCTTTTCATTGGTTTGAGACACTTTTTTAAATGCCGTTTGTTGTATCAATTCTTCTTCTATATAAGGCTGATATATTTTTTTCAGGATCGGATCATTCCCATCCAAAATAACCAATCCATAAATTGAGAAGAGCTTATTGACCAAAAAACGCGTTGCGGCTGTTAAATTGTCATGTTCTAAATAGGCCTGTTGAAATAGTTTTTTTAAGGATTTTGCATTTTCACTTTTGCCAAGCTGCGCTGCAAACACATCATATACGTTATCCAAACCTTCTAAATCGAGCTCTCCCACGGCACCAGAAGCTTCCCTGTTCCATTGTACCTTTTTTCCCTTAAAATTAAAATAGTTGATTTCTTCAAAATCATGATCTTCTGTAGCCATCCAATAAATGGGAACAAAATTAAAATGTGGATATACCGCTTTTAATTCCTTGCAAAGATTAATTGTAGAAACAATTTTATAGAAAAAATATAAGGGACCGGTAAATAAATTTAATTGATGGCCTGTAGTGACTGTAAAGGTTGTGCCATGCTTCAAAAGATCAATATTTGTAAGCGTCATGGCAGAAATTGTCAAATCTTCATATTGCATCATGAGGGCTTTGACCAAATCTGATCTGTTATTTTTATTATAAGAATCTTGCTTCTCTTTTATTTGCTCTTCAAAACTTTCAAGATTTGGAAAGCGATTATAAAAAGGCTTCAAATCGTCTTTTTCATCTAAATAATCGCAAATCAGGGATGAAAAATAATGAGTGTCTTTAAATGGAATATAATCGGTTGGCATACGCGTAAATAAAAATGAAATGTAAAGATACTGCTCTTAGTATTTTTTGAGTACTAAATTAAAGTTAATTCACTTTCGCTCCCTATCTTTACTCTACTTAATTATTCTAGGTTACCACACTATGCAAAAGTTATCTATTTTCCTCTTTGTGCTTTTGAGCGCCAATTGTGTATCGCATGCCCAAAATATTCAATCGCCATCAGAATTTCTTGGGTATCCATTAGGCACAGAATTTTCCGGACACCATCAGGTCGTGGATTATTTTAAAATGGTGGCATCACAATTACCAAATCAGGTAAAATTTGAAAAGTATGGCGAGACTTATGAAAGACGACCGCTCTATACGGCGATTATTTCTTCAGAAGATAATATCAAAAATCTTGAGAACATCCGACAGAGCCACCTTAAAAATGCTGGCATAGGTGATGGAAATTCAACTTTCAATGACATTGCGGTGGTATGGCTCAGCTATAACGTTCATGGAAATGAAGCGTCAAGCACAGAAGCTTCGATGAAAACTATTTATACGTTAGTGACGGAAAAACAGACATGGTTGAAAAATACCGTAATCATTATTGATCCTTGTCTCAATCCTGATGGACGTGACCGTTACGTCAATTGGTACATTCAAACCAAAAGCACACCTTATAATATTGACCAACAAGCGAGCGAACACAATGAACCTTGGCCTAGAGGAAGGGCCAACCACTACCTTTTTGATCTTAACAGGGATTGGGTCTGGGCTACCCAAAAAGAAACACAAGCACGATTAAAAGTCTACAATAAGTGGTTGCCACAAATCCACGTCGATTTTCATGAACAGGGCATCAATGATCCCTATTATTTCTCGCCAGCAGCAGAACCCTTTCATGACATCATAACCGATTGGCAACGCGATTTTCAAACCCAAATTGGTGCAAATCACGCCAAACACTTTGATACCTATGGCTGGCTGTATTTTACACGGGAAAGGTTTGATTTGCTTTACCCAAGTTACGGAGACACCTACCCCACTTATCTGGGAGCGATTGGGATGACTTATGAGCAAGGCGGTCAATCAGGTTTAGGTATTCTTAATGATGAAGGCGATGTCTTAACGCTCGTCGATCGTTTGGAGCACCATTACACAACCGGATTATCAACGGTGGAAATGGCTTCTAAAAACGCCGACAGACTGAATTTGGAATTCAAGAAATTCTTCGCCAATAAAAACGTGAAATATAAGAGTTACGTCATGAGTGGTTCTTCTGATAAAATAGAGGGGTTAAAAACACTATTAGACCGACACGACATAAAATATGGCGCCGCAACATCCAAAAAAATATCAGGCTATAATTACAAAGACGGCAAAAATGGTAATCTCAATTCTTCTGAGGAAAATATTGTGGTGAGCACCAATCAACCAAAAGGTCAAATGGTACAGGTTTTATTGGAACCCAATACCAAATTAGCCGATTCCATTACCTATGATATTACAGCATGGAGCTTACCATACGCTTATGGATTGGATGCAACGGCAAGTACGCGTTTAGTTGAAACCGAAATTGTAGGAAAAACGCTAGAATTAAATGTAAAAAATACGAATGCCGTAGCTTATATCAGTAAATGGAACCATATGAAGGATGCGGAATTTTTAGCCGAATTATTGAAACAAAATATTAAAATACGGTTTACGGAACAACCTTTAACCACCAGAAAATCGGAATCTTTTGATAGAGGCGCACTGATCATTATTAGAGGTGATAATAAAAAGATTGACAATTTTGATGATGTCGTGATCACAGCTGCCAATAAATTTAAAAGAAAAGCAGTTCCAATTTCTAGTGGGTTTTCAAAATCAGGACCAGATTTCGGCTCGCCAAATGTCAAATTGATCAACAAACAAAACATTGCAGTTCTTTCAGGAACCTATACCTCGTCTTTGGGGTATGGTGAAGTATGGCACTTTTTTGAACAACAATTGCATTATCCGGTAACGTCCATCAACACCAGTGATTTCGCACAGATTGAGCTTGATAAATACTCAGTATTGGTTATTCCTCATGGAAATTATGGCCGGTTCTTTAATGACTCCAATTTAGAAAAACTTCAAAATTGGATTAAGAAAGGAGGAAAAGTTATTGCTATAGATGGCGCATTAAACATTTTTGCAGACCATAAAGACTTTGAATTAAAGTCAAATACTTCTAAAGATACAACCAAAGTAAAAAGCAACCTGACGCCCTACGCTGAAAGAGAACGAGAAAACACAAACAACCTGATTACCGGTGCTATTTTCAAATCGGAGGTGGACAATACGCATCCTTTGGCCTTTGGTTATGACCAAAGCTATTTTACGCTAAAATCAGGATCTAATACTTATAGCCTTTTGGAAAACGGCTACAATGTGGCCTACTTAGGTGACCATCCGAAAAAGGCATCCGGTTTTGCCGGAAAGAACACCTTAAAGGACCTTGAGAATTCTTTAGTATTCGGAGAAGAACGTTTAGGAAGTGGCAGTATCATCTATATGGCAGACGACATCCTTTTCAGGAATTTTTGGGAGAATGGCAAATTATTTTTTGTCAATGCCATATTTTTGGTAAACAATAAAACCTTCCTAAAATAAAACCTCTAACCTTAACAGATAAAGCAGGTTAGGGCATTCATTTTTTTTGTATTTTATACATTAAAAAATAGACGTTATGAAAACTCGCACCTACTCTCTTCAACTATTAGTCAAATGCCATTTGCTGAGTCTCCTGTTTTTTGTTCTTTACGGATGGAGTGCTTATGCCAGTCCTAGTTTCCAAAAACAAGACATCAACCAAATCCACACAGAGTTTAAAGGAGTCGTGGTTGACAGCAAATCTAAAGAGCCTTTAGCTTTCGCTACTTTACTGGTCAATGGTACCAATATTAGTACCATTACAAACTCTGAAGGTGAGTTTCTTTTAAAAGTATCCAACAACTCAGCTGATCAAGAGGTTACAATGCTATTTTTAGGCTACCAAACCAAAACAATTCCACTTTCCAATCTGAATGGCGATGACATCCAAATTTTATTGGAAGAAGCTGTGATGGAGCTTTCAGAAATAAAAATAAATGCTCCAAAAAATGCCCACACTCTTGTAAAAGCTGTTTTGGATAAAAAAGGCGAAAACTATATTAATGAAGAAACGATAATGACTGCCTTTTATAGGGAAACGATAAAAAAAAGACGCCGAGATGCCAGTTTATCTGAAGCAATAGTAGAAATATATCGACAACCTTACAATTCCTCTAAAGCAGATAAAGTAAAGCTTATCAAAGCAAGAAAAAGCACAGATTATAATAGATTGGATACGCTGGCCATAAAATTACAGGGTGGGCCCTATAGCTCACTTTATGCGGATGTGATCAAATATCCGCAGTTTATATTTTCTGAAGACGATCTTAGCAATTATGAGTTTTCTTTTGACAAATCTACTGAAATCAATAACCGTTCCATATATGTGGTCAAATTCAAACCAAAACCTAACATTATTGAACCTATGCATTATGGTAAACTATATATTGATGCTGAAACCTATTCCCTGGTCAGTGCCATGTATAACTTAAATGTGGACAATCGTGAAATGGCTTCTAAAATGTTCGTTAAAAAGAAACCCAATAAAGTTACTGTGTATCCAACAGAAGCGGCCTATCGGGTAGATTATAGGGTCCAAAATGGCAAATGGTATTACGGATATAGCAATCTTCAATTAACGTTTAAGGTAAACTGGAAAGGCAGATTATTTAATAGTGTATACACATTAAGCAGCGAAATGGCCATTACCGATTGGGAAGAAAGTCTGGATGATACCTTTACCAGGAAAGAATCTTTAAAACCTACGGTTATTTTAAGCGATGAAGCCTCCGGTTTCTCTGATCCGGCATTTTGGGGAGAATACAATATTATTGAACCTGAGAAATCTATTGAATCGGCCATCGATAAAATCAACAAGCCATTGGAGAGACGAAAAGAGAGCGACTAACCGAATCTCGCCTTCCCTCTTTTCGTTGTATATCCCACCCAATTATTCCTTAGATCTTCTATATGCCATATAAAACAACTGAGGCAACACTGTCAACGACAATATGGTGCAAATTAAAATACCGCCCACAATCATAATGGCCAAGGGTTTTTGGATTTCAGAACCCATCCCATTAGAAAGTGCCGCTGGTAACAAACCCATAGCTCCCATGAGGCCTATCATCAAAATAGGTCTTATTTTCTCTTTAACTCCCAAAGCAATCGCCGCTTTTAATTTGTGGCACTCCTGTAATTTCTCATGAATAACGGTAATCAATATGAGGCCATTAATAGTAGAAACCCCAAAAAGGATTATAAATCCAATGCCCGCGGAAATACCAAAAACCGTTCCCGTAACCCATAAGGAAATCAAGCCACCAACGAAGGCGAAAGGCAAGGTAAGCGCGGCGATAATAGTATCTTTCACGTTTCCAAAATTCATATACAGCAAGAAAAGAATCAACAATAATGAAATTGGTACGACCACCATTAATTGCTTACTGGCACGTTCCTTACTTTCAAATTCTCCCGCCCATTCCACTTTGTTGTACGCTGGGATTTCTACTTCAGCTTCCACTTTTTTACGTGCTTCGGCAATGGTACTTCCCAAATCGCGACCTTCAATACTAAAACCAACCCCAATATAACGGCTGTTACCTTCCCGATAAATAAATGCAGGGCCTGTATGAAAATTAATAGTGGCAATTTCCTTTAATGGCACATGATGGCCATCATAAACTGGAACCAAGATATTACCAATAGCGTCAGCAGATTCCCGATGTTCCTTTTGATATCTAATTCGGATATCAAACATCCGTTCACCTTCATAAAAAGTAGTTGCTGCCTGACCTCCAATGGCCATGGCTACCACCGATTGCGCATCAGACATGGTCACGCCATATTTTGCCATTTTGTTGTCATGCAACTGAATTCGCAATTCGGGTTGACCGATATTTTCATACACATTCAAATCGGTAATGCCTTCAATATCCCGGATGGCATCAGCAACTTCATGAGCTTTTCCTTCCAACTCGAAGAGATCATCACCAAAAATTTTAATCACCAAGGAACTTTTCACACCGGCGACATACTCTTCCACGTTGTCTTGAATAGGTTGACTAAACCCAAAATTAATCCCAGGATAGGTTTCCAAATCATCGCGTATTTCGGCCATTAAATCTTCTTTTGAAATGTCTCGTTCCCATTCGCCTTCAGGTTTTAATTCAATATGGAATTCGATATTGAAAAACCCCGTAGGATCGGTACCATCATTGGGACGTCCCGTTTGGGTCAATACAAATTTTATTTCGTCGTGTTGTCTTATTTTTTCTTTCATCTCCTGCGCTAACTTAACCGATTCGTCAAGATGTATACTGACCGGTAAGGTGGCGCGAACATAAAGGGCGCCTTCATTTAGTTTTGGCAAAAACTCCGTGCCATAATAACTGAATTTTACGGCACATATCACCAGCAAACCGACAAACGTATACAAAGTGGCTTTTCCATGTTTGTCAGTAAACTTATAAAGCTTGTAAAACTGGACATTGAAAAACTTTGAAACGATGCTCTCCTTATCATTGACCCCTTTATTCAACAGCACTTTACACATGGCCGGCACATAGGTTAAACTTAAAATCAACGAGCCTAACAGTGCATAACCCAAAGTAAAGGCCAATGGCGAAAACATCTTTCCTTCAACTTTCTGGAAGGTGAAGATTGGCATTAGCGCGATAATAAGAATGAACAAGGCAAAAAAGATGGGTGTTGACACCTTGCCTACACTCTTTTTAATAATGCCCAATTTTGATACTTTGGAGAATTTATCTTTCCCCATGAGACGCGATTTTATCTGGAGGGAAACAAAAACCTGTTCCACAATAACCAGAGTACCTTCCAAGAGCAGTCCAAAATCGAGTGCACCCATAGATATTAAGTTGGCTGGTAAGCCTTGAATGCGCAACATGATAATCGCAAATAAAAAGGATAGCGGAATTACCGACGCCACAATCAGAGTGGTTCTCCAATTATAAAGAAAGATGAATACGATCAAAGATACCAAAATCACCCCTTCAATTAAGTTGGTGGTTACGGTACTCACTGTGGTTTCAACTAATTCTGATCGGTCAATAAAAGGAACGATCTCCACATTTTTAGGCAGAATCCGGGTGTTGAGTTCATTTATCCGGGTTTTTAGACCTTCAATAACATCAGCGGGATTCTCACCTCGTAACATGATCACAATGCCCTGAACAAGATCATCATCTTCATCCAAACCCACTTGGCCCAATCTGGGTTTGGCGGCAATAATGACTTCGGCCACGTGTTTCACCAAAACTGGAGTAGATCCATTTACCGTAATCAGGATGTTTTCTATGTCTTCAACACTTTCCAACAAACCAACGCCGCGCACCGCATAGGCTTGATCACCACGCTGGATCACATCACCACCAACATTGATATTACTTTTGGATACCGCTTCGTAGACATCTAAGGGCGAAAGATCATAATTTTTTAATTCGCTGGGATTGATCTGAATTTCATAAATCTTCTCCTCACCTCCAAAACTTGCTACATCCGCAACGCCGGGAACCGATAAAAGCTCGCGCTCAATGACCCAATCGTGAATGGCGGAAATTTCTTTTATTGGTAAATCACTTTTCACCACATATCTGAAAATTTCACCGGTGGCTCCAGAAGGAGGTTCAATTTGTGCATCACTTCCTTCGGGCAAGGATAAACCTTGAAGTCTATTGGAAGCATATTGTTGTGCATAAAAGTCTTCAACATCATCATCAAAAATAACGGTGACCACCGAAAGCCCGAATAGAGATGTGGAGCGCACTTCAGCCTTTTTTGGAATGGTATTCATTTCCTTAGAAACAGGCAGGGTAATAAATTTCTCTACTTCTTCGGCACTTCTACCCGGCCATTGCGTAATAATTCGCGCTCGTGTATTGGTGACATCTGGAAATGCTTCAATCGGAATTTTGATATAATTTATAATTCCAGCAACCAACAACAATCCTGTTAGAAAAAATACAATGGTGGAGTTTTTTAAGGAAAACCCAACGATACCTTGGACAAATTTCTTCATGGATAAGGTTTATTTTAGAGCTTTTAAGTGGTTGTAAATCAGCAAGTGATTTTTTGTGATAATCTGTTCGCCTTCTTCAATATTATTTTCAAAGTAGACCGTGTTGGAATTTTGGATGTTGGGCGTCACTTTCCGTACTTCGATATCGCAATCGGATTTATAAAGCACCAAAAAATGCTGGTTATCGTCAAAAATCAGCGCATTTACAGGAGCCGCATTGGCCATAAGGCCGTCCTCCTTTTCAACGGTAACATCCATCAACATTCCCGGCATGAGTTTGCCGTCTAAATTATCCATCACGATACGTGCTTTTAAAACACGTTCATTGGAATCAAACACTTGTGAGATGGCATTTATTTCTCCTGAAAATATCTTATCGGCGTAAGGCAAGGCTTTAATTTCTACCGGCATGCCCTGTTTTACATAGGGAATATTACCAGCGTAAATATTGGCCATGATCCAAACTTCCTTTAAATCAGAAATTGTAAAAAGCGGATCACTTTCTGCCGAAACCTGCATGCCTGCTGCCACATTTTTACTGATAATAGTGCCAGAAGTGGAAGCTCTCACCTGAAATACACCACGTTCAGTACTTGCACTATATAAATTAAGTTGCGCATTGGTGTTTTGAAGTTCTGCATTTAATACATCCAAATTACTTTGTGCTTCCATCAAATCTCTTTGGGAAGCGATCTTATCACGATGCATTTCCTGAACCGATTCCAATACGCGTTGGGCGACGAGAATTTGGGATTGCAAACTTGATTTTTGTGACGTGAGGTTACTCAGCTCACTGCTCCTCATTTCGAAAAGCAACTGTCCTTTTTTAACCTCTTCACCTGAAGAAAAATAGGTTTTGGTCACCAAGCCACTCACCAAACTCACAAAATGCACCAGTTTGTCCGGGTTGGCTTCCACTTTGGCATTAAGCAAAATAGACTCGGTTATAGCTCTTTTTTCTACAGGAAATTTGATGATATCATCTTTCATGAAATCATTAAGGCAAAACGTGGCCTTATCTTCTTGAATGATAGGTTCATTTTTAGTTTTCGCGCAGCTACTCATAAGTAAAAGCACAAAAGCAAAAAGAGTGGGACGGTATAAATTGGTGTTGTACATTTTTAGGATTGAATAAGTTGTTTTTAAATTTCTTTTCCGATGGTGTATTGGAGCTTTTCCAATTGTAGATGGAGTTCTTTCTTCGATTCAAGGATGATTCTTTTATTCTCCAAATAAGCCTCTTGAAAATCTAAATACTGGAGCATACTGATATTCCGACTCGTGAAATTCTTGGTGTAACTTTCGAAAATTTCGTCTAAATCGGTTTCAAAATCGATTTCTATGCTTTCATAAAACATTAAAGCAGCTTTGAAATCTTTATAATGCTGATCAAATTCGGCCTGCGCCCTTAATCGCATGTCATTGGAAAGGATGTTCGTGTTTTCGATACCGAATTGCGCATGGGCGATAGCGCCTTGATTTCTATTGAAAACAGGTAAATCTATGAACAGCCCAAATCCGAAGAAACTTGGCCAAATACCTCCGCCACGATCGTACGAAGCATTCAAATTAATATCTGGAATGGCTTGCGATTTTTCATAGGTCAATAAATTCTTGAAATGCTCATGTTCCAATTCGGCCACTTTCAGATCAGGTCTGTGCGTAAAGAGATCTTGTTGCAGATTCAAAACATCAAGATTTTGAAGTTTGGCTAAATTGGGCGTAAAATCATCTTCCTGCACAAATAAACGAACCGGAACGTTAATGCTCAAAAGCACTTTTAATTCCTTTTCCATTTCGTTTTTCGCTTTGGAAAGTTCATTGATTTCTTTTGAAAGTTCCAATTGCAAGGTTTGAAGTCGCATGTAGTCGCCTTTGCTTGTATGATCGTTCTCAAGTTGTCGTTTATAGGCGTTTAGAAGATTCTGGATCAAATCGCGTTGTTTAAAAAAGACTTGCGTGTACAGCTGCAAATACTGTAATTCGGTGAGGGTATTTCTAAACTCATATTTCAGATTTCGAAGAAGTAGTTCAAATTCCTGTTCTGCGACTTTAACACCTACACTTTCAACGGCCATCAGCTTTTTTCGCTTACCGGCGGTGATAATTTGTTGTTCCAGTTGAACTGCAAACTGTGTGTTTTGGGCAACATTTCCAAAAATCTGAGGTAGTGGCTCCTCTAAATAAGACAATTGTTTATTGGTACTCCACAGATTTATTTCTTCAACGGTCAAGCTTGGATTAGGCCAGAGTTTTGCCTGTAACACCATGGCTTCAGCCTGATTTATTTTGTAGGTCTCAGCAAGGAGCAGCAGGTTTTGTTTTAAGAAAAGCTCTTCATACTGCTGTCGACTAAGTTTCAGGGTATCTGCTTGCTGAAATTGCCCAAAAACGTTTGAGCTAATGCCGATAAAAATCAAGAATGCAAACTTCGAAAAGATTCGTGTAGAACCCAATGTATTTTTACCACCTATGATGTTGTCTTTCATTTTCATGGTGGCAAAAGACTTCAAAACAAGCTTAAAAAGACCTTAAAATGGATAAAGTTTAGCTTAAGAATCGATTAATGAAGACGCATCAATCGCTTTGGAAAGGGAAGATCACCGTGAAGGTATTTAAATTCTTATGGTCTGTATGATACGATATCAACCCTTGGTGTTGCGAAATAATTTTGGAAATAAAAACAAGTCACAAGCCAAAACCCGATTTGCCTTTACTGTTTTCGCCTCTAAAAAAGTGCTGAAAGAGGAATTTCTGTTCGTCTGTAGTGATGACAGGACCTTCATTAATAAAATCAACTTGAAGTTGTTTTTCATCAGTAATAATACGAATGCTGCCTTCTTTATTAGAACTGTAGTGAATGGAATTCAACATGAGGTTCATAAATGCCGCTTTCAATAAACGAGCAGAACCTTGAATGGTCAACAAGCTTTCGTTGTCCGTTGGCCCGACATAATCGACTGAGAATTCAAAATCAAGATATAATTGCAACAGCTCATCCATCGTATCAAAAATCAGCTCATCCACTCGGATTTTTGTTTTTGGAATGCTTTGGCCGGCATCGGTTTTGGAGAGTTCCAATAAGAGGTTTATAATTTCACTGAGGTTTTTGGTATCTTCTTTTTGACGATTGAACTGCGATTTCAAAACCTCCAAATCCGTTTCGTTTTCCATGCGTTCAAAATTGGAAACCAAAACAGCAATCGGTGTTTTTAATTCATGCGAAATATGATTAATAGCATGTTTCTGAAAGGAAACCGCCTCTTTCATTCGTTTCATCAACTTGTTAAATTGTTCCGCCAAAACCACAATTTCATTTTCAGAACGCTTCACTACAATCGGAATATAAAGCGTATCAAAATTATAATTGGTAATTTTTTCGGTGATATCCACAATGGGTTCCGCGATAATCCGCGACAGGTAATAGGCTATTAAAATCACTACTAAAGAAATTCCTAAAAAGGTAATCAACAATACGTATCGTAAAAAATCCAATTTCGAATAACCCGATTCGTCTAAAGCTTTATTGATGCCGTAGTAGGTATTGTTGTTGTATTTCACGTAAACACCAACCACATCGTATAAATCGTCTTTGGTTTCTAGCCATGGATTGACGATGGTCAATACTTTCAGGATGTTGTTGACCTCTTCCTGTGGAATCTGTAAATCGTCGATACTGGAATAGATCAAGGTTTTTGAATGGTCGAAAATCAGAAGTTTCTCATCGTAGAATTCATTGATACTGATCCGATCCATGGCTTGGATAATGGATTCATCGGCTTGTCTAATCTCCGTTAGAAACTTGATGGTGGAGGTGATTTTCTGTTTTTGTTTTTGCTGAAACTCTTCTTCACGATATTCATAGAAAAGGGTGTAAATAAAAAATAGGGTCATGCCCAACAAACTGATGATTGTTGCTGAAAAATACAATAGAATTTTTCTTCTAATACTCATCAGTCCTCAAAATAATAGCCGTAACCGATTTTGGTTTTGATGGATTCTTTATCAAACGGCCGATCGATCTTCTTTCTTAAGAAATTAATATACACTTCGATGGTATTGGTATTGGCATCAAAAGACTTCCCCCATATTTCTTGGACCAACCGTTGTTTGGACACAATTTCTCCTTTCGATTCCAACAGTTTTAGAAGAATTTGATATTCTCTTGGTGTTAAGGAAATTTCCGTTTCCTGTCGGCTTACTTTTTTCAATCGTGTATTGACCTGAAGATCGCCAGCAATAATAAGTTCATTTTCTTGACGGTCAACAGCATTGTTTTGGCTGCGTTTTATAAGGGAATTGATCTTTAAAATCAGTTCGCGGATGTAAAAAGGTTTGGTAATATAATCGTCGGCTCCCATTTCATAGCCGTGTACTTTATCTTCCAGTTCAGAAAACGCCGAAATCATTAAAATAGGCGTTGCCATATTATGGGTCCTGAAATCTTTCGCCAAGTCAAAACCACTTTTTCCAGGCAAATTAATGTCCAATAAGATACAGTCGAAATGTGATTTGTTAAGAATCCGCTCCGCCAACAACCCGTCATAAACCGTTTCAACCTGCATGTTTTCTGCCAAAAGCGCTTCTTTAATATTTCTATTCAGCTCTGGATCATCTTCGATAATAAGTATTTTCTTCACCCGAACGATTGTTTTAGAATATTCAAAATTAGGTAATATAAAATTGAATTCGCAATTATTGAAGCACAGTCAAAAACAGCAAATATGCAGAAGGTATAATTAAATTTGTCTTTATGTCATAAAAATTTGAATTTTCCCGAGGTCATAATTCTATAAAAACAATAGGCTCTAAAGAATTAGAGCCTGAAATAAATTTTTCATTAACAGGGGTAAAACCTTGGGCATTAAAGCAAAATATAAGGCTTACATTTGCACTTATCACCCAAATAAAAGTTCCCAAACAAGTTCTTGTTTCAAAGATTTTGATGCTAATAAAAATTCGTTTATGCAAGTTACCAAACCACATTTTATCGATTTAATAAAAAATAAAAAATGGCGTGAATTAAAGCGTGCCATGCAGGATATGGATCCTTTGGACTTGTCACTGATGGTTGAAAACTTCTCAAACAATGATAAAATTATTTTGTTCAGATTGTTATCAAGGGAACAGGCTAAGAACGTTTTTAAAATGCTCTCGCAATCCGAACAAGAGGAAGTCATTGAAGGGTTATCAGAAAACACCCAAAAACTATCACGATTGCTCAATGATATTGAGCCTGATGACAGAACTTCATTTTTTGAGGATTTACCCCGAGATATTGCGCAAAGCTTTATTGAGATGCTTTCTCCTGAAGAACGCAAAATTACGATTCAACTTCTAAGCTATCCAAAGGATAGTATTGGACGCTTGATGACTCCTGAATTTGTTGCCATTAAAGCCGATATTACTGTTGCTAAGGCTTTTGAGCACATTAGAAAATTCGGTCAGGATTCTGAAACGCTTAACGTTATTTATATCATCGATCAGAATTGGAAATTAATTGATGATGTATCCATTAAAGACCTTATCTTAGCTAGTCCCGAACAGCTTGTTGCTGACTTACTCGATCATCGGTTTGTATTCTTAAATGCTTTGGATGATCAAGAAGCAGCCATTCAGGTCTTTAAGGATTATGATCGGGAAGCCATGCCCGTTTTAAGTAATGATGGCGTTCTTATAGGCATTGTAACCTTTGATGATATTATGGATGTCATTGAAGAAGAATCTACTGAAGACTTCCATAAATTCGGGTCGATTCAAAACGCAAGTAAAAATCCGTTGAAGGAACGCATCCTCATCTTATATAAGAACAGGATTGTTTGGCTCGTCCTTTTAGTTTTTATGAATGTCTTTTCAGGAGCCGCATTGGCAAGTTTTGAAGATGTCATCCAGCAGGTGGTTGCTTTAGTATTCTTTTTACCTTTATTGATAGACAGTGGCGGTAATGCCGGATCACAATCGGCAACGCTTATGATTCGCTATTTGGCCTTAGGTGAAATTCAAATCTCCGATTGGTATAAATTGATAGGCAGAGAACTCATGGTGTCCTTTTTACTGGGCATCACTATGGCGGCGAGTGTTGCGGCGGTTGCTAGTTTTAGGGCTCCAGAAGTTATTATCGTAGTTTGTATTGCAATGGTCATCAATGTTATGCTCGGAAGTTTAATTGGCATGTTACTCCCATTTATATTTACCAAGTTAAAAATAGATCCAGCCACCGCGAGTGCGCCATTGGTAACATCATTATCTGACATTTGTGGGGTGTTGATTTATTTCTCTATTGCAGCGCGGTATTTTGGATTTTGATTTCCTGCAAGAAAAAAAAACCAAATCTTGATCAATGAAATTAATTCAAAGGAAGATTTGGTTTAATTGAAATGTCAATTAACGACATACTTTTAAGATGCCACTACTTTTCCGTAAAGATCAAAATCTTCAGCTTCCGTAATGGTGACTGTAGCAAACTCACCTGTTTTTAAATAAGATGAGGTGGCATCAATCAGCACTTCGTTATCCACATCCGGAGAATCAAATTCTGTACGTCCAATAAAATAATTGCCCTCTTTACGGTCGATAACCACTTTAAATTCTTGGCCTATTTTGGCTTGATTCAACTCCCAAGAGATTTGAGATTGCACCTCCATGATTTGATTGGCACGATCTTGTTTGACTTCTTGCGGTACATCGTCTTCTAAATTAAACGCATGTGTGTTTTCTTCATGGCTATAGGTAAAACAGCCCAAACGTTCAAAACGCATGTCGGTTACCCATTGTTTCAATTCCTGGAAATTTTCTTCAGTCTCTCCTGGATATCCCACAATTAAAGTGGTTCTTATGGTCATTTCCGGAACTGCCTTTCTAAATTCCTGAAGGAGTTTGGTCGTTTTTTCCTTAGTGGTCCCGCGACGCATACTTTTTAGGATATTATCAGAAATATGTTGTAACGGAATATCGAGATAGTTACAAATTTTTGGCTCTCGGTTCATCACATCTAGCACATCCATGGGGAATCCCGTCGGAAATGCATAATGCAAACGAATCCATTCCACGCCCTCTACTTTCACAAGCGCTTCAAGTAATTCGGCGAGGTTGCGTTTTTTATATAAATCGAGTCCGTAATAGGTAAGATCCTGTGCAATGAGGATTAACTCCTTCACACCCTTTGCTGCCAATTTTTCTGCTTCAATCACAATATCCTCAATAGGTGTTGATTTGTGTTTACCACGCATCAGTGGGATGGCACAAAAACTACAAGGTCTATCACAACCTTCTGCAATTTTTAGATACGCGTAATTTTTTGGTGTGGTGGTCAAACGCTCACCAATAAGTTCATGTTTATAATCCGCACCAAGCGCTTTTAAGAGCCCAGGTAATTCCGTAGTTCCAAAATACTGATCCACATTTGGGATTTCTTTTTGCAAATCTGGCTTGTAACGTTCGCTTAAACATCCGGTCACAAAAACCTTGTCCACTTCACCATCCTCCTTTTTCTGCATAAATTCGAGAATGGTGTTAATACTTTCTTCTTTTGCATTATTGATAAAGCCACAAGTATTTATGACCACAATATTACCTTCCTCTTCATGCACCACATCTTTACCGCTCGCTTTGAGTTGTCCCATTAGGACTTCACTGTCATAAACATTTTTGCTGCACCCTAAAGTCACAACGTTTATACGGTTCTTTTTAAGTGATTTCGTTCTCATATTCAAAAAAAATTAAGTGTGCAAAGGTACGGAATAAAACGAATTACAACCCGCCTAACAAACCTTTTTAGGAACGGGTATCCTGAAGGATAAAGATTTACAATTTTGGGCCTTATGCCTATCTCTTTTCATAACTTAAAATTTTGGACTCTTGAACCGATCAATTATACTTCTCAGGAGCCATACGTTTTTTCGATGCTTGTTCATAAGCATAAGCCCATGACAAAAGTAAAGCTTCGGTCCATGGTCTTCCTATAAACGTCAAGCCTTTGGGTGCACCACTATCGGTATACCCCATTGGAACCGTGATGGCTGGGTATTCAGCAACTGCTGCAAAACCAGCATGAGCGTTATTTATTGACAAAATAGCGCTTAAGTTGTCTCTTTGAAATGGGATATCAAAAAACAACTGCCCATTGTTTTTAAGCGTATTTTTAATGGAAGTAAATTCTTCATTAGTAGCTGAATCTGCAACAATTCCTGCAAATAAGCTTTGACCATAGGGCATCGTCGCCACGGAATCTTTTTCGTTGAATAACATGACATCTTCGATAGATTTAATTTCTAAATTGGAATCTCCCCAAGTTGTAATATAATTGGGGAAATCTCTTTTCATGTCCAAATTGAGAAGTCTCAAAAAATCAGGTAATTCGACCTTTTCCGGTTCAATTTCGATAATGATGGCACCTGCAGATTTTAAATCCTCAATAGCCCGCACATAAAGAGAATCTTCCAATAATGTTGTCAATACCCCAAAACGCTTTCCTTTAAGCTTGTTCGTCTTAAAGTTGCTTTCATAATAAGATGAATCTTCTAAATGACTCTTGACTGATTTTGAATCCGTACCATCAAAACCAAGCATCGCATCCAAAAGTATGGCAGTGTCCGTGACATTTTTGGCCATTGGCCCAGGTGTATCCAAGGTTGATGAAATAGGCACAATTCCGCTCCTGCTCAATAACCCAATAGTTGGTTTTAATCCTACCCCCGAATTTTGGCTGGCAGGAGATAAGATAGATCCCGATGTTTCAGTTCCAACCGCTGCTACACAGAAATTAGCGGCAACGGCAACACCACTTCCCGAACTAGACCCACTGGTATCCATGACCTTTCTACCATACGGGTTTAAAGTTTGTCCTCCTATGGCGCTATACCCACTCGGACACTCTCCGCAAAAGAAATAGGCCCATTCGCTTAAATTGGTCTTGCCTAAAATAAGTGCACCTTGTTCTTTCAAACGTTCTACAATAAAGGCGTCGCTGGGATTGTTGTTTTGAAACGCCACAGCACCGGCAGTCGTTGCCATGGCATTGGTATTGATATTATCTTTTAAAAGAATGGGCATTCCATAAATGGGATGTTTCAACATTTTATTCTTAAAATCAATATCTTTTTGTTTGGCTTCAGAAATGACCTTCGGATTCAATGAGATCACCGCGTTTAAGGAGAGTTCGTTTTCTCTATCAAAGCTGCGAATACGGTAGAGATAAAATTTTGTTAGATTTTCGTAAGATAATTTCCCTGATTGAATATGGCTTTGTAATGTTGGGATATCTTGTTCTAAAATTAAAGGTTTTAAAGCCGTGTATTTATTTTCAGTGAAATCCGATAAATCTTTATTGAAACTTTCCCATAGTTGGGAATTATCAATAAATTTGGAGTCCAGCACCTTAAATTCAGTTAATTCTTTAGTGGAAACAGCACTGATTTCTGCTGAAGGTTTTTCCACAACTTCCTTACTATCTTCAGAATTTTTACAGGAAAAAACGATAACAAATGTGATACATAATAAAGATGTTCTCATTGATTGTATTTTTATTAAAAATACTCAAAAGGAATTGATTATTCAAAAGGACTTGAATGGAAAGAGGTTTGTTGAATCAATTATTGAACAATGTTATTGGTACAAAACACCAACGACCTCTGAAAATATTGTTGTTCTTCTTTTTGGTCAAAACAATGCTGGTAGATGCACAAATATGGAAATCTGTTAAGCTATTGTAAAATTACATGAGAATCCTGCCTTCACAGGAATTACAACTACTTGAAAAAGGAATCTACAAATTCATATTTATTGAAGACTTGTAAATCGTCAATACCTTCGCCTACTCCAATATACTTGACGGGAATTTGAAATTGGTCCGAAATACCGATGACCACACCTCCTTTGGCTGTTCCATCAAGTTTGGTGACTGCTAAGGATGTCACTTCTGTGGCTGCTGTAAACTGTTTTGCTTGTTCAAACGCATTCTGTCCTGTAGAACCGTCCAATACCAAAAGCACATCGTGAGGCGCATCGTCAACAACCTTTTGCATGACACGCTTAATCTTTGTCAATTCATTCATTAAATTAACCTTATTGTGCAAACGTCCAGCGGTATCAATAATTATTACATCTGCATTTTTAGCGACGCCAACCTTTAAGGTGTCAAATGCGACAGAAGCAGGGTCACTACCAAAATTCTGACGCACCATAGGCACATCAACGCGGTCTGCCCAAACTTGTAATTGCTCAATTGCAGCTGCTCTAAAGGTGTCTGCGGCACCAAGCACAACATTTAAGCCTTGTTTTTTAAATTGTGATGCCAGCTTACCGATAGTTGTGGTTTTGCCAACACCATTAACGCCCACAACCATAAGAACATAAGGCTTTTTACCCGTTGGTATTGAAAATTCAGTAGCGTTGCCACTATCTATCTCAGATAATAACCCTGCTATTTCCTCTCTTAAAATCTGATTGAGTTCTGAAGTTCCCAGATATTTATCCTGGGCGACACGCGCTTCAATTCTTTTAATGATTTTTAAAGTTGTATCGACACCTACATCACTAGATACGAGAATTTCTTCGAGATTATCAAGAACATCATCATCTACTTTCGATTTTCCAGCTACGGCTTTGTTGAGCTTGGTAAAAAAAGAAGTTTTGGATTTTTCCAATCCTTTATCTAAGGTTTCCTTTTTTTCTGAAGAGAATATTTTTTTGAAGAAGCTCATGATGTTGCGCGTTATTTGTTAAGCGATATTTATATGTCCACGACGTTTTTGCGTTAGGGATTGCAGCGGCATCCTTTTTAATGTGCTGGCTGAGCTTGTCAAAGCCAGCACATTAAAAAGATATAGCGGAAAGCCCGACCTTTATCAACTTCAGGTTTTTTTGGCGAAAACCTTGAAGTTGATAAAGGTAACGCCCAAAGATAACAACAAAATCCCTGCCTTATAATACGAACTGTAAATTTGTCACTTTCAGCTCAAATATAGACATAAAAAAACTGCTTTCAAATGAAAGCAGTTTTTTAAAATATAGTGTATATATTTAATTTTTCTTTAAAAAATCGTCCACAAACTCAGGTGCCATTACGGCCTCAACGAAATGGTAAGCTCCTGTTTTTGGAGATCTAACCATTTTAATAGCTTTGGTTAATCTTTTAGATCCTGTTTGTAACGATGCAACTGATTTCTTTGCCATTGTAAATTTATTTTACAATTCCCATGTCTATGGGAATCTACGTTTATTTTATCTCTTTATGAACTGTCACACGCTTAAGAACCGGATTAAATTTTTTAATCTCCATTCTGTCTGGTGTGTTTTTTTTATTTTTTGTAGTGATGTAACGAGAAGTTCCTGGTTGACCAGACTCTTTGTGCTCAGTACACTCTAATATGACTTGTATTCTATTGCCCTTTTTTGCCATTGTAAAATATTTTATTATTCATTTCCGCGACTGCGAAAATCTCATCCTTGTTGGCTATTATTTTAAAAAACCTTTTGTTTTAGCTTCTTTAAGCGCCGCTGTAATTCCAATTTTATTGATGGTTTTCAACGCTGATGTAGAAACTTTTAAAGTTACCCATTTATCCTCCTCAGGAATGTAAAAACGTTTTTTGATCAAATTTGCATCAAATTTACGCTTCGTTTTATTCATAGCGTGAGATACGTTGTTTCCAACCATCGCTTTTTTTCCAGTAAGTTCACAAACTCTTGACATTCTTTCTAACTTTAATAATGTTATTTAAAACAGTTTGCAAATTTAGTAAAACTTTACAATATCAACAAACTAAAATTGTTACTTTTTTAAAATTTCTTTTTGAAGCATCTCAAAGCCCTTAGTCGTGGCTCTATTTATGACTTGATGGCGATGATTCCCGAAAGAAAAGCGTTCTGAAAACACCTCGTCTCTTGTAGCAATTGCAATAAAGACTGTCCCTACGTCAGCATCGGCATCGCCTTTTGTTGGCCCAGCATTTCCTGTTGTTGCAATAGCGTAATCGGTATCAAATAATTTCAAAGCTGAACTAGCCATGGCTTCAGCAACTTCCTGACTCACTACTGAAAACTTAGAGATCAATTTCGGATCAATTTTTAAGACCTCTATCTTAGCTTGGGTCGCGTAACTGACCACACTCCCTTTAAAATATTGTGATGCGCCAGCGATGGCAGTCATAGATTCTGCCAATTTGCCACCAGTACAACTTTCTGCTGTGGCTACGGTTTTCCCCAAAGCAATCAATTCTTTTCCAATAACTGCTTCAATAGATTCATCACGTTCAAAGCCCACAAAAATATCTTCAATTTGTGGCAATAACAATTCAATCTGATGCTTTATTTCAATCTGGATCAGGTGCTTGTCCATAGATTTGCCTGAAAGACGCAATCGAACTCTCCCCAAACTTGGCAGATAAGCGAGTTTTATATAAGAAGGTAAATGATTTTCCCAAGCTTCAATGCGTTCTGCCAAAGCACTCTCCCCCAAGCCATAGGTCAATACTGTTTCATGTTGAATATATGGGAATTTAAAGCGCTTTACCAATTTCGGGATGACCGCATCCTCAATCAATTCTTTCATTTCATAAGGCACCCCCGGAAGCGAAATGAATATTTTACCGTTTTTCTCAAGCCACATTCCTGGAGCACTTCCTTGATAGTTCATCAAGACTTCTGCTTTTGAAGGCACTAGTGCTTGGTCCAGATTGACTTGTGATGGTATGGTATTCACAAAATGCGACCAGATCCGTTTGACATTTTCGGTAACGGCGTCATCTCTCACAAGAGTGTCGTTAAAATACTCTGCGATTGTTTTTTTTGTAATATCATCTTTAGTTGGCCCAAGTCCGCCAGTAATAATGATGATATTGGCGTTCTCTTCAGCTTCTCTAAATGATTTAAGGATGTGCTCTCTATCATCCTGAACCGACGTGATTTGATAGACAGATACTCCGATTTTATTCAGTTGTTTAGCGATAAATGCCGAATTGGTGTCTACGATCTGGCCAATAAGGATTTCATCGCCAATGGTGATAATTTCTGCTAACATTAAAGGTTGAAGTCTTTTTTAATTTCATCAGATGCTTTTTTTACAGCATCCAAAACGTTTTTTAGTTCATCGGAAATATCCTCACCCTTCTTCTCTAATTTCCCCCAATCCTGAACCGTGATCAAATCTTGAAGCACCCCCAACTCAAACATATCAATAGTGGGTTTCATTTTATGAGCGGCCTGATAGGTCGTATAATAATCTGCTTCTGCCACGGCTTTTTTAAGTCGCGCAGCGTCCTCTGGAACTTCTTCCAAAAATGCCGCAGCAATCGCCATAATAAAATCCTCATCGCCATCGGCCAATTCACGCACGCGGTAAAGTTTATAATTTTTTTCCATTTACTTGATTGTTAATTTAAACATTTCGTTATTTTCAATCAATCCTCTCAGTTCATCATTTGCTTCTACTTTAGCAACTCCTGACGGCGTTCCTGTAAAGATAATGTCTCCAATCTTTAAAGTGAAATATTTTGACACATATTCTATGAGTTCATCGATTTTCCAAAGCATAAGACTTGTAGTGCCCTGTTGTACGACAGAGTCATTTTTTTCTAATGAAAAATTAATGGCATCCACCGACTCAAAATCGGACTTTGGCAACCATTTACCCACCAGTGCCGCGCCATCAAAGGCCTTCGCTTTTTCCCACGGCAAGCCTTTATCTTTCAATTTTTGCTGTAAATCTCGTGCTGTAAAATCGATTCCAAGACCGATCTCATTATAATATTTGTGCGCAAATTTTTTATCGATATGCTTCCCAACTCTAGATATCTTTACTAAAATTTCCACTTCGTGATGGACATCATTAGAAAAATCAGGGATAAAAAAAGGCTGACCTTTTAATAAAATAGCCGTATCAGGCTTTAAGAATATGACCGGATCTGTTGGTTTTTCATTGGCCAATTCCTTGATATGATCCGTGTAATTACGACCTATACAAATGATTTTCATTTCTGAATGTTATTGGTTTGATAGCTGCAAAAGTGTATCGCCACGAATGCACACTTATTATTTTTTCCGTTTTTTCTTAATAGTATTGGGCAAAATTAATAAAACAAGGATGAATTTCATTTCATTAGCTTTCTGAATTGTGTTATAGAGAATCACGTAATGAAACTGGAATCTAAAGCGCTTATGAACAACTTTGAGATGCGCTTCACTGAACCTAAGTCTACCACCGCAGGAAGTTTAGGCCAATTTATTATTAAAAGCTCTCAACTTAATGGCAGTCAATACTTTTTTAGTGTATAGCGGGAAATCCGCATTGAGCAACCATCCAAAATACCCTGGCTCTTCATTCAATACGTCTTCTACCCTTTTGGCTTTATGTTTCCCAAAAGAAAAGCATTCTTCATTATATTTATTATAAACGATGAAGCCTGCAAAATCAGCAAATTTCTTGCGGGAACTGAATTCGGCTAAAAACTTGGTATCATTTTCCAATTCATCGTATCTCGCAATTTGAGCTTTTAAGACTTCATAGGTTGCTTCTGTATCGGCCTCCGCACTATGGGCATCTTCCAGTTTTTTGTCGCAATAAAACTTATAGGCTGCAGCCAATGTGCGCTGTTCCATTTTATGAAAAATAGTTTGTACGTCAACTGCCACACGACCTTTCATGTCAAAATCGATACCTGCACGCAACATTTCCTCTGCCAACAGCGGAATATCAAAACGGTTGCTATTAAAGCCGGCTAGATCTGAATCCTTGACCATGGTATTAATCTCATTGGCTAATTCTTTAAAGACTGGCTTATCAGCAATGTCCGCATCAGAGATTCCATGAATTGCAGTAACCTCAGCTGGAATGGGCATTTCAGGATTTATTAACCATGTTTTTCGCTCCTCCTTTCCATTAGGATGTACTTTTAAAATAGCAATTTCCACAATACGGTCTGAAGTAATATTGATCCCTGTGGTTTCGAGGTCAAAAAAACAGATGGGTTTGGTAAGATTGAGAGTCATTATGCTTTCTTGTTTGTTGATGATGTAAAATTTATGAATGTAAAAATAGAAAAACCTAACTGTTTCAAGGTTAGGTTTATGATTTGTTTAGGCTTTGTGTTTCAAAATAAACGGACCAATTTACATCCCGTTTCTACCGAACTGCCAGAACTGATTTTCGGATTATATCTCGCGATTCACATCCCAAGCTTCCAAATAATCCTTGACCGCTTTTACAAATTGCCCACCCAATGCACCATTGACCACACGATGGTCATAAGAGTGCGAAAGGAACATTCTATAGCGAATGGCAATAAAATCGCCTTCTGGAGTCTCTACAACAGCTGGAACTTTTCGGATCGCACCGAGAGCCAAAATTCCCACTTGTGGTTGATTGATAATTGGGGTTCCCATAATACTTCCAAAAGTACCAACATTTGTTACGGTATAGGTCCCACCTTGGATGTCATCTGGTTTCAATTGATTCAAACGGGCTCTATTGGCCAAATCGTTAACACGTTTGGTCATTCCAATCAGGTTCAATTGGTCAGCATCCTTTATAACTGGAACGATTAAGTTTCCATCAGGAAGTGCCGCAGCCATTCCAATGTTAATATGTTTCTTTTTAATGATTTTATCATCTTGAAGCGAAATATTCATCATAGGGAAATCGCGGAGTGCCTTCGCCACTGCTTCAAAGAATATTGGCGTAAACGTTAGATTTTCACCTTCATGCTTTGCAAATCCACTTTTCACTTTATTCCGCCAGTTCCAAATATTGGTCACATCGGCTTCAATAAAACTTTGAACGTGCGCAGATTTCTGTACGGACTCCACCATATGATGTGAAATCAACTTGCCCATTCTAGTCATCTCAATAATCTCATCGCCATTACTAGCAAACTCTGAGGCAGCCTTTTGTTTATCTCCCGTTTTTTCCTGTTTTGGCTGAGCTGCAACAGATGCTTGTTTTACGGGCTCTGCTGAAGCAGTTTCTTTACCAGATTCAGAGGTGGAAGACGCCGCAGTTGAGGCAGGCGCTGTTTTTTTGTTGTCGAGATATACAAAAATATCATTTTTAGTGACGCGTCCATCTTTTCCAGTACCCGAAATACCGTCCAATTCAGATTGCGAAACTCCTTCCTGTTTGGCAATGTTTTTAACTAATGGCGAATAAAAACGATCTTCAGTAGAAGTGACGGGAGCTGCTACAGCAGATTTTGCAGCTTCAACTGTTTGTGCGACTTGTGCAACTTCAGGAGACTCAGCACCGGGTGCTAAAACAGACTCTTGTTGTGGTGCTGCAGGTGCTTGAGCAGCACTTGCATCAGTCTCAATAACCGCAATCACCTGACCTACCTTAACGATATCATCTACATTAAAAAGGATTTCGGTCAAGATGCCATCCACTTCACTTGGCACTTCACTATCCACCTTATCAGTTGCAATTTCCAATACTGCTTCATCAGCTTCAATAGTGTCTCCAACATTTTTCAACCAAGAAGTGATGGTTGCTTCTGCTACACTTTCTCCCATTTTTGGGAGTTTCAGTTCAAATTTTGCCATATTATTATTCTAATCCTAAAATTTTTATTTGCTGTTGCAAAATTAGTTAAAATTGCTATACTTAATTACATAATCCTTTATAATTTCCGAATTCATGACCCATATATTCATTTGACTTTTCAAAAGAGGAATACTTCACCCCTTTGTTTTGAACTATCACTACCAATTATAAAACGAGCACTTTTTGGTAAAATCCTAAAAGTCAAACATCTGGACGCGTCAGAAGAACGCATGCACTCAACAATCGTCTCAAAATCAATAGTGTTACCATCAAAAATCACCTGTGTATTTGGTGATATTTCCCAAAAACTAGAACCCACCTCTACTTTAAATGGAAATTTCATGGCGCGCTCTGTATTGGCAGACAGAAAAACACGAGATTCCACTTCTTCATTATTTTGACTAGGTGATTTTAAGAATAAACGGGACAACCGTATTCCAAACCAAACCATAATATTATAAAAAGAATGGGATTTGAAATGTTTGTTATAGAACATCTGCATCGCCCCGTAAAAGTGTCTCGCGTAAGTTTTATCCTTAAAGGTGCTTTCTCCCTTATAATGTAAAGTACATACTTCTCCAAAATAAAAATTCTGATACCCAGCTTTTAATACTTTGTAGGACAGATCGATATCCTCGCCATACATAAAGTAATCTTCATCAAAACCTTTAACCTCCTCATAAATTATCTTTCTGAGAATCATGAATGCACCAACAAGAATATCAACCTCTCCGTTCTCAGAAGGCAACAAATGGTTGGCATAATAAGCTTTTGAAAAGCCCATTATTTTTTTGATTGACACTAATGGAGTGGGAATGTTTCGTTTACTTTCAGGAAGAAACTCACCGCGGCCATCAATAAGTTGGCACCCTAAAACACCCATTTGCGGCTTATCATCAGCGTATGCCAAACACTTTTTAAAAGCACGCTCTGAAACCACGGTATCCGGATTTAAAATACAAAGATAATCACCTGTGGCTTCCGCAACGCCTATATTATTTCCTTTAGAAAAGCCAAAATTTTCTTTATTTTCAATTAAAATAACCGTTGGAAAAAGCGCTTTTACCATTTGGCAACTGTCATCTGAAGAACAATTGTCTACAACAATAATCTCGGCATCCAAATCTACAATAGCATCTTGTACACTTTTGAGACACAACTCCAAAAAGTAGCGTACGTTATAGTTTAATATGACAACCGATAACTTCAAAAAAAATTAAGATTTTAAGGAGGATTCAAAAGGAATTCTATTCAAGATGCTTCTTCCAAGAGTAACCTCATCGGTATATTCCAGATCATTCCCCACTGATATCCCTCTTGCAATAGTTGATGTCACAATGTTGTAATCTTGAATCTGTCTAAAAATATAAAAGTTGGTAGTATCACCTTCCATAGTAGAACTTAATGCAAAAATCAATTCTTTTACGCGGCCTTCTTTCACTTTTTCTACAAGGGACACAATATTGAGATCATTTGGCCCAATGCCGTCCATAGGTGATATTTTCCCTCCTAAAACATGGTACAAACCTTTGAAGGAACTTGTATTCTCAATCGCCATCACATCTCTAATATCTTCCACCACACAGATAATTTCTTCAGTTCTTCGCGGATTGGAACATATCTCACAAAGTTGGGTGTCACTAATATTATGGCAACTTGAGCAAAATTTGATATCATTTCTCATGTTCTGCAAGGCAGAAGCCATTAACATAGTTTGTTCTTTGGGTTGTTTTAATAAATGGAGCACCAAACGTAATGCCGTTCGTTTCCCGATTCCGGGGAGCTGCGACATTTCATTGACCGCCTTTTCGAGTAGTTTTGAAGAAAATTCCATAGTTGCGAATTTACAATTTTAGCGGTGAATTTTATATGCTTTAGCAAATTCTTATTGCATATTAAAGCGTAGAATTTGAAAATTGAAAACATAAATAAGTAATTTCGCGCATATTTTTTATTTATGAATTCCACAACAATTATACTTCTTATCCTTTCCTATTTTGGAGTTCTGATTTTGATAGCGCTTCTAACAGGAAAAAACTCAGATAACAACACTTTTTTCAAAGCCAACAAACAAGCACCGTGGTATGTTGTGGCCTTTGGAATGATTGGCGCATCGCTCTCTGGAGTGACTTTCATTTCGGTCCCGGGTTGGGTTGAAGCGTCGCAATTTAGCTATATGCAGATGGTATTGGGCTACATTGTAGGCTATTTGGTAATTGGCACCGTACTCCTCCCTCTTTATTATAAACTTAATTTAACTTCAATTTACACCTATTTGGATCAGCGCTTTGGAAACGCTTCTTACAAAACCGGTGCCTCATTTTTTTTAATATCAAGGATTGTTGGCTCTAGTTTCAGACTGTTTTTGGTCGCTAATGTTTTGCAAGTTCTTCTCTTTGATGACTTGGGTATCAGTTTTTGGCAAACCGTCACCATCACCGTTTTTCTAATTTGGTTGTACACTTTTAAATCTGGGATCAAAACCATTATCTGGACTGACACACTGCAAACCTTATTTATGCTGATTGCTATTGGTGTTGCCATTTATTATGTGAGTGATGATTTAGGTATTAGTGGCGGAAACATTTTAGGCTTTGTTTTAGATAACGACTTATCCAAAATGTTTTATTTTGAAGATTATAAATCTAATGACTATTTCTGGAAGCAATTTATATCAGGAGCGTTTATTGCCATTGTGATGACAGGATTGGATCAGGATATGATGCAAAAAAACCTGACCTGCAAAAGCTTAAAAGATGCACAGAAGAATATGTTCTGGTTTACCATCATATTGACCCTAGTAAATTTTGTAATTTTAAGTTTAGGCCTTCTTTTAACCGTTTACGCACAACAGAATGGTATCGATGCCCATAAAGATGAGCTTTTTCCCATTTTGGCAAAAGAACATTTGGGCATTGGCGTGTTTGTCTTTTTTCTACTCGGATTGATCGCTGCAGCCTACAGTAGTGCAGACAGTACTTTAACCGCACTAACCACTTCATTTAGCATAGACATTTTAGACATTGAAAAAAAATACGATGCTGCTCAACAAGTAGCTATCAGAAAGCGCATTCACATCGTGATCTCTTTTGTCTTGATCGTGATCATCATTGCTTTTAAATATGTCATAAAGGACGAAAGCGTTATTGCAAAATTATTAGTCTTTGCAGGCTATACATATGGTCCTTTACTTGGGCTATATGCTTTTGGTCTCTTTACAAAATGGCAGGTTAGAGACAAACTAGTACCTATTGTTGCCATTCTATCTCCAATTTTATCCTATTTGTTGAGTATTAATAGTTTGAGGTGGTTTGGTTTTGAATTTGGAGCTTTTATCTTAATCTTAAACGGAGCGTTAACCTTTCTAGGATTAATACTGATTCGTACCAAGCAAAACTAGAGTGCAAGCCATTTCAAATTCAATGTTAGCTTCACGTAGCATTTTAAAAAAATCAGGGTTTTCTGTTCCTGGATTGAAAATAACACGCTCAGGTTTTAACGTCATCAAATACTCATAAAATGGCACTTGTCTTGAGGCATTCATATATAAAGTTACCGTATCAATACCCGTATATGGTTTCAATTCCGTATCAATTTTAACACCTGCAACAACCCCTTCCCGCAACCCAAATGCCACAACGTCATGTTGGTGAGCAACCAATTTGTGCAGCGCCACATTGGAATAGCGGCTCGGATTTAAAGAGGCTCCGAATACTAAAGTTTTTTTATTTAATAACATTGCTTTAAAATTAGATATTATAAAAATGGTTGACACGAGCGTAAGAGTTGGCAAATTTAACCGTCCTTTTATTAAGAATCAAAATTCATTACCCAAATAAGAAAACCATTTAGAAAGAACCCCTAATTTACGTAAGACTCAGCTGGTAGTAATCTTCAATCAAAAATGTAAACTACTATAAAAATAATTAAAAATTTAGTGTTAAAATTATGTTAAATCGTAAGAATGGCTTTGAGAATTAACATTTTCATCATTTTTTTAATACACCTAACTATCCATGCTTATTTTTAAATTGATTTGAATTAGCCTTCTACTTTTAGAAAAAAAGGATTGGGATTTAGGAATATTCAAAATCCAGAGTCGACCTCTGGATTTTTATTTTGAACAAATGCACGAATTTCATTAAGTAATCAAGATGAGTGTATTTTCAATTTGAAAAAAATTTCTCACATTCCACTACGCCAAGAGTTAAATTTGAAAGTATTGACCTTCAAAATTTCAGAATTGATGTTAATTGATGTTAAAACTAGATTTTGATAAAATAAAATAGAAATTTCTACGTCTAATATAATAGTGATGAGTTTCATAAGTTAATCAAGTGTTAGTTAATTTTGATTAGTAGCAGAAAACTCATTGTTGTTATTACTATTCTACAGGTATAGCTTTTCCCATCCCAATAGCTATTGGATTCATTCCGTCTACTTTGTTCCTATCAATGTTCTAGACATTTCACAATTGCCAAAGTGACTTCGAATAATTATGCGTTACAACATATTCTTTATCAACTATTTCACGAAACCGACTTTTAGTCTGCCCGAATTCAGTGTGTTCGCTATTTAGATTCTGAGAAAAATAATTTTGAAAGAATCTACAACGCCTTTAATACTCGAAATTTGCCTTAGTTAAACTCGAGATTCCTGTCTTCGCAGGAATTTGTTACCATTTTTTGTTACCATTTAATGATCACACTTCCCCATGTAAAGCCACTCCCAAAAGCGGCCAAAACGACCACATCACCTTCTTTTATTTTACCTTCTTCCCATGCCTCAGTAAGCGCAATCGGAATAGAAGCAGCTGTAGTATTACCATACTTTTGAATATTATTGAACACTTGGTCATCTCTAAGTTCGAATTTTTTCTGGATAAACTGCGAAATTCTCAAATTAGCCTGATGGGGAATCAACATATCAATAGCTTCCTTTTTCATATTATTTTTTGCCAGACCTTCCATAATGACTTCACTAAATCTAACCACCGCATTTTTAAATACAAATTGCCCATTCATATGTGGAAAATAGCTTTCGTCATTTGGATCATTATCTTTAAGGATATCATTTACCCAACGTTTTCCCATTCCTGGAGCCACCAATACCAATTCTTCGGCATGCTCTCCTTGAGAATGTAAATGCGTAGAAAGAATTCCTTTAGAATTGTCTTCCTCCCTTGTTAAGATCGCAGCTCCTGCCCCATCACCAAAAATAACGGTAACACCTCGCCCACGCGTTGTTTTATCCAATCCGTGGGAATGTAACTCACTCCCAATAACCAAAATATTTTTATACATTCCAGTTTTTATATATTGATCTGCAACCGAGATTGCATATATAAAGCCTGAGCATTGATTCCGAACATCCAATGAGCCCACGGTCTTTATATCTAAGGCCTGCTGCACCTGAACCCCGGGTCCTGGAAAATACATATCAGGACTTAAGGTTGCAAACACAATAAAATCTATATCATCCTTATCTATTCCTGCACGCTCTATAGCTATTTTGGCAGCTTTGACTCCCATTGCCGAAGTTGTATCTCCATCGTTTTCAATTGCCCAGCGACGCTCCTTTATGCCTGTACGCTCTTGGATCCATTCGTCATTAGTATCCATCATTTTAGAAAGATCGTCGTTTGTCACCACATTATCAGGAACATAATGCCCTAATCCAATTATTTTGGAATTATACATAAGTCAATTTATTAATTATTAAAAAGTCTTGCAATTTAAACAATATTCGCAGTATTCATAAAAATACAGATTTTAAATACCATATTGCCAAAATCACAATCCATTTTAACATTAATTTGAGGCTACCTCTATGGCGTTTTGAGTATTTTTAACTTTTTAACTAAAATCGTATTATAATGAAAGCATTATTACTGAATTTCTTCTTTCTGCTGTCCTTGATCAGTTTTGGACAAGTCAATTTATCTTATCAAAAACCTGATCAGAGCATCCTGAATCTTGCAGAGGCACCAATGGCACCCCGCATTAGTATGGATCGCAACGGTGAAAACATTCTTTTTCTTTATAGAAGCAATTATAAAACCATTGATGAACTTTCAGAAACCGAAATGCGTCTTGGTGGATTGCGTATTAATCCGGTAACAAATATTGGTAGCAGGACTACGTACTATACCGATTTTAAAATCAGAAAAGGAAGGAATGGCGATCCTAAAGATATTTCTGGAATGCCAGAAAATGGGCGTCTTGCTTATTTGTCATGGTCACCTAATCAAAATTTTGCTGCTTTTACAAATACCACATCTAAGGGTGTTGAATTATGGTATATAGATATCAATACTGCTCAAGCAAAAAAATTAACAGAAGACAACCTCAACGCCAACATGGGCAGGCCATATACGTGGTCTAAGGGCAGTGATTACTTATTGGTCCAAACGCTTCCATCCTCAAAAAAGCAATTAATTGATCCAAAAAAATCCGTTCCCGAAGGCCCTACAATCTCTGTAAGTGAAGCTGGTGTCAAAGCTCAAAATAGAACTTACCAGGATTTACTGAAAAACCCCAACGACGAATATAATTTTGAACAATTGGCATTATCTGATATCCAAAAAATAGATCTCAACGGGAAATCCAGCAATTGGAAATCAACGGATATTTACGAGAGTATCAATTTCTCTCCTGATGGAAACTATGTGATGGTCACCACCATAAACAAACCTTTTTCTTATTTAGTTCCCTATAGCAGATTTCCATCGACCACAACTATTTATGATGCCAATGCCAACTTGGTAAAAAAAATATTGGAAGTGCCGCTTATCGAAGATTTACCTCAAGGGTTTATGGCTGTACGTACAGGAATGCGTAATTTAAGCTGGCGTAATGACCAGCCTGCAACCTTAGTATGGACCGAAGCTTTAGACGAAGGAGATCCTGCTAAGGAAGTAGCATTTAGAGATGAAGTGTTTCAACTAAAAGCACCCTTTACAGCTAAGAAACAATCCCTTTTAAAAACAAAAGATCGTTTTGCCGGAATTCGTTGGGGGAACGACAACACGGCCATTGCTTATGACAGATGGTGGAACAGCAGAAATACAAGAACGTATTTGTTTGACCCTTCCAACGCAAATAAGGCTCCAAAAGTGCTTTCGGACAGAAACTATCAAGATGTCTATAGTGATCCAGGAAATTTCGTTACCACATTAAATGCTTATGATGAATCTGTTTGGATCTCAATGATGGAAAAGCCTATTTAATTGGTGATGGTTTTAGTGCCGATGGGCAATTCCCTTTTATAGATGAAATAAATCTTAAATCGCAAAAGACCGAACGCTTATACCAATCGAAATTAACCGATAAAGTTGAGAATATCGCCTTTGCCTTAGATGCAAAAGCAGGAGAGTTTGTGGTTCAGATTGAATCTAAAAATGAATATCCAAATTATTATATCAGAAACATCAAAAAGCGTATTGGCCTACAACCTTTGACGCAGTTTGAGAATCCATTTAAGAGCATACAGGATGTCCATAAAGAAGTGATTACCTACAAACGTGATGACGGATTGCCACTCACAGGAACTTTGTATTTGCCTACCGATTATAAAAAAGGTGAAAAATATCCGATGATCATGTGGGCCTATCCGCGTGAATATAAAGACAAAAACAGCGCCGGTCAAAACACCTCCAACTCCAATGAATTTACGTATCCATCTTACGGCTCACCTTTATTTTGGGTTGCCAGAGGTTATGTGGTATTGGATGATGCTGCGTTCCCGATTGTAGGAGAGGGTGATGATCAGCCCAACGATACTTTTGTCAAACAATTGGTAGGCAATGCCAAGGCAGCCATTGATGCTGTTGATGCCATGGGCTATATTGATCGCGATCGCGTTGCGGTTGGCGGACATTCTTATGGGGCGTTTATGACGGCAAATTTACTATCACATTCCAATTTATTTGCTGCAGGTATCGCCAGAAGTGGGGCATATAATAGAACTTTGACACCTTTTGGGTTTCAAAGTGAAGAGCGCAACTATTGGGAAGCTCCAGATGTTTACAACACGATGTCGCCTTTTATGAATGCCAACACTATGAAGACACCTTTATTATTGATTCACGGTGAAGCTGATAACAACTCAGGAACTTATCCAATGCAAAGTGAGCGTTATTTCAACGCCTTAAAAGGATTGGGAGCACCTGTTAGATTGGTCATGCTACCTAACGAAAGTCATGGCTATAGCGCCAAGGAATCCATTTTGCACATGCTCTGGGAACAAGACCAATGGTTGGAAACCTATGTGAAGAATAAAAAGAACGACGAATCGATTCAAAAGAGAGAGCAGATTAAGGATTAAAGAAATAACAGATTGATGATTTGAACAGTGATGAGGGATCAGGGAATTGTAAAATGACAGTTCAATGTCACTACCTGATAACCGAGAACTGAAAACTAAAAACTGAGAAAAGCCATTCTGCAAAAGTATGGCTTTTCTTATGCCATCTTGTCACGAAAGTTGAATTGGCATTTTTGTTGACTAGTACAATGAAACAAACTAAAGTTCAATCGGTTTCCTATTTTAATGGGAACATTTAATAAATTAAATATGACAAAAGGAAATATTAATGTTTCGGTAGAGAATATCTTTCCACTGATAAAGAAGTTCTTGTACAGTGATCACGAAATATTTTTACGTGAGTTGATCAGTAATGCTACAGATGCTACGTTAAAATTAAAGCATTTAACCAATATTGGCGAAGCAAAAGTAGAATATGGTAACCCCCAAATCGAAGTCAAAATCGATAAAGAGGGTAAAAAACTGCACATCATCGACGAAGGAATTGGAATGACTGCTGAAGAAGTTGAAAAATACATCAACCAAATCGCTTTTTCAGGAGCTGAGGAGTTCTTAGACAAATATAAAGATGCTGGAAAAGATTCTGGTATCATCGGTCATTTTGGGTTAGGTTTTTATTCCGCTTTTATGGTGGCAGAGAAAGTTGAACTCATTACTAAATCCTATAAAGAAGATACAGAAGGCGCACGTTGGACTTGTGATGGTTCTCCAGAATTTACATTAGAACCAGATCCTAAAACGGAACGCGGTACAGAAATCATTCTTCATATTGCAGAAGATTCTACGGAGTTTTTAGAAGAATCTAAAATCCGTGAACTATTGACCAAGTACAATAAGTTCATGCCTATTCCAATCAAATTTGGAACTAAGGAAGTTAATGATCCAGACCACAAACCAGAGACCAAAAAAGATAAAGACGGTAAAGAAACTACTGAACCTCAAAAGAAAATAACAGTTGATAATATCATCAACAATCCTAATCCAGCATGGACCAAACAACCTACTGAATTAGAAGATAAGGACTACAATTCTTTTTACAGGGAAATGTATCCAATGCAATTTGAAGAGCCGTTATTCCATATCCATTTGAATGTGGATTATCCGTTCAATTTAACCGGAATTTTATATTTCCCTAAAATGACGGGTGATTTGAATATCCAAAAGGATAAAATTCAATTGTATCAAAATCAGGTATTTGTCACGGATAATGTTGAAGGCATCGTTCCTGAGTTCTTGACCATGTTAAGAGGGGTGATTGATTCTCCAGATATTCCATTGAACGTTTCACGTAGTTATTTGCAAGCAGACGGTAATGTGAAGAAAATTTCTTCATATATCACACGTAAAGTAGCGGATAAATTGAAATCATTGTTCAATGAGAATCGTGGGGATTTTGAGAAAAAATGGAATGACATCAAAATTGTGATTGAATACGGAATGCTTTCAGAAGATAAATTCTTTGATAAAGCAGAGGCATTTGCGCTATATCCAACGGTTGACGGTAAATATTATACCTATCAAGAATTGTTTGACAAAATCAAGGATAACCAAACGGATAAAGATGGCAAACTAGTCATTTTATATGCTTCTAACGAAGATGCACAACACAGTTATACTGAAGCTGCGAAAGCAAAAGGATATGAAGTGTTGTTATTGGATTCGCCAATTATCAGTCACTTGATGCAGAAAATGGAATCTACTAAGGAGAACATCACCTTTGCACGTGTGGATGCTGATCATGTTGACAATTTGATCAAGAAAGATGACACTAAAATTTCAAAACTGTCCGAGGAGCAACAAACCGAATTGGAAACGATTTTGAAAGAAGCAATTCCTTCTGAGAAGTTTATGGTCCAACTGGAGGCTATGGATAGCGATGCGTCACCATTCATCATCACCCAACCAGAGTTTATGCGTCGTATGAAAGAGATGCAAGCAACTGGCGGTGGCGGTATGTTTGGGATGGGCAATATGCCAGAAATGTATAACTTGGTGGTCAATACCAATTCGGAATTGGTAAGTGAAATTCTAAGCACTAAAACCAAGAAAAAACAAGAGCGATTGATTTCTCAAAGTTTAGATTTAGCACGTCTTTCTCAAGGCTTGTTGAAAGGAAAAGAACTGAGCGAATTCATCAAGCGTTCTTATGACATGATAAAATAAAGTACCATAATGCTGGTCATTGCGAGGCGCCTTTATGTGCGACAATGCAATTTAAAGTTCAAAATGATAAAACCATCCCGTCAAAAGCGGGATGGTTTTTTTATGAAAATTAGTCATGTTTTATAGATTAAAAGCGTTGACCACAGGATGTATCCTTCACGAAAATCTCCTAATCTCAAATATATCAAACAGCCAATCTGCTTTAATTTTTAAGCCTACTTTTTGTTTTTAAATAATTTAAAAATTATCTTCGAACGAATCGTTGAATACAAGTGGATAAAAATCTCATTATCAAGACAGAGCTCTTCATTCTAAAACTCAGAATTTCGTGACAGAAAACTGACAAGTAAGCTTATAGATTCGGTATTTTTAGACATCCAAAATCATTACAAAACATAGATACACCATGAAGATACAAAAGGTACTTATTGCCAACAGAGGAGAAATAGCCATACGTGTCATGCGGGCCTGTACAGAATTGAATATTGCTACTGTCGCACTCTACACCTATGAAGACCGCTATTCCCAACATCGCAATAAGGCCGATGAATCGTATCAAATTGGAGAAGACAATCAACCGTTGAAACCATATTTGAATATGGATGAAATCATTGAGTTGGCAAAGTCTAAAAATGTGGATGCCATTCATCCAGGGTATGGTTTTCTGTCTGAAAACTCAGAATTTGCCAGAAGGTGTGCAAAAAACGGAATTATTTTCATCGGTCCAGATCCGGAAGTCATGGATGCTTTGGGCGACAAGATCACAGCAAAGAAAATTGCCGTAAAATGTAAAGTTCCCATCATTGAAAGCAACAAAAAGAAGTTATCAAATTTAAAAATTGCTTTATCAGAAGCACATAGTATAGGGTATCCCTTAATGCTGAAAGCTGCTTCGGGTGGTGGCGGACGCGGGATGCGCATCATCAGAAAAGACGAAGATCTGGAGCAGAATTTCGATTCTGCCCGAAACGAAGCACTCAACTCGTTTGGCGATGACACGATGTTTCTCGAAAAATACGTGGAAGACCCAAAACATATTGAAGTACAGATTGTAGCCGATAATCACGGGAATATTCGTCATTTGTTCGAGAGGGATTGTTCGGTACAGCGCCGTCATCAAAAAGTAGTAGAGATTGCTCCTTCACATAATGTTTCTGATAAAGTCAAACAGGAACTTTACAAATACGCCGTAGATATTGCCACAGAAGTTAATTATAACAATATTGGAACGGTAGAGTTTTTGGTCGATAAAGAAGATAATGTCTTTTTTATTGAAGTCAATCCACGGATTCAAGTAGAGCATACGGTTACAGAAATGGTAACGGGAATCGATTTGGTCAAAACTCAAATTTTCATTGCTGGAGGCTATAAGCTTTCAGACCAACAAATTAAGATCTACGAACAAGAAACTTTAAAAACGTATGGTTTTGCTTTACAATGCCGATTGACCACTGAAGATCCTGGCAATAATTTCACTCCAGATTACGGCACCATCACCACCTACCGAAGTGCCTCAGGAATGGGCATCCGTTTGGATGCGGGAAGTATTTATCAAGGCTATAGTGTCAGCCCCTTTTTTGATTCGATGCTGGTAAAAGTCTCTGCCCACGGAAGAACTTTAGATGGCGCCGTGCGTAAAATGGTGCGTGCCTTAAAGGAATTCCGCATTAGAGGTGTCAACACCAACATTCACTTTTTACAAAATGTGATTCTGCACGACACTTTTAAAGAAGGGAAAGTCACCGTCAATTTCATCCAAAATACGCCTTCCTTATTTAAAATTAAATTACCACAGGACAGAACGACTAAAGTGACGCAGTTCTTGGCAGAAGTGATTGTCAACGGAAATTCTGATGTAAAGTATAAAGATGAGAATAAAGTCTTTAGAAACCCCAAAGTCCCAAAATATAGCCTCTCGGCCCCACATCCAAAGGGCACAAAAGACATGCTCACGGAAATGGGACCGGAAAAATTCTGCGAATGGCTCAAAAACGATACTAAAATCCACTATACCGATACGACCATGCGCGATGCGCATCAATCTTTATTGGCTACACGAATGCGAACTTTTGATATGATGAAAGTTGCTGAGAGTTTCTCCAAAAATCATCCCAACACCTTCAGCATGGAAGTTTGGGGGGGCGCCACTTTTGACGTCTGCTTACGCTTTTTACATGAAAGTCCCTGGACACGTCTTCGCGAACTACGAAAAGTAGTCCCTAATATTTTATTCCAGATGTTATTGCGTGGCAGTAATGGCGTAGGGTACAAAGCCTATCCTGATAATTTGATTCAAAAATTTGTAGAAAAATCCTGGGAAAATGGCGTTGATATTTTTAGAATATTTGATTCACTCAATTGGGTAAAAGCTATGGAGCCAAGCATTAATTATGTCAGAAACGGAACTGGCGGAATTGCGCAAGCTGCCATCAGCTATACAGGAAATATTTTGGACGTTAATGAAACCAAATACACGCTCCAATATTACACACAATTAGCTAAAGACCTAGAAAATGCTGGCGCGCACATGATTGCCATTAAAGATATGGCGGGCTTATTAAAACCTTATGCCGCAACGGAATTGGTAGCTGCGCTGAAGGACACCGTTAAGCTTCCGATCCATTTACATACGCATGACACGTCTTCCTTGCAGACAGCAACTTACCTCAAAGCCATTGAGGCTGGTGTTGACGTGGTTGATGTGGCATTGGGTGGTTTATCCGGATTGACCTCCCAACCAAATTTTAATGCCGTGGTTGAGATGATGAAAGGGCAACCCAGAGCGCACGACTTTGATATGACAACCTTAAACCAATTCTCAAATTATTGGGAAGACACGCGTGAGTTCTATTACCCTTTTGAATCAGGATTAAAGGCGGGAACAGCAGAGGTCTTTCAACATGAGATTCCTGGTGGCCAATATTCCAATTTACGTCCGCAGGCCATTGCCTTGGGATTGGGCGATCGGTTTGATGAGGTAAAAAGAATGTACGCCAAAGTAAATACTATGTTCGGGAATCTGATAAAAGTAACGCCGAGTTCCAAAGTAGTGGGCGATATGGCCATCTTTATGGTTACCAATAATCTTACCCCGGAAGATGTCATGGAACGTGGAGAGGGAATCTCATTTCCCGAATCCGTAATCAATTTTTTTAAAGGCGATTTAGGTCAACCAACCGGTGGTTTTCCAAAGAAATTACAAAAAATCATTTTAAGAAATCAAAAGTCCTATACCGATAGACCGAACGCACATTTGGAGCCTATCGATTTTGATGCGGAATATGAGGCCTTCAAAAAGAAATTTCAGAAAGGCTTTACCCGAGCCATTGAAATTGAAGATTTCTTGTCCTATACCTTATATCCGAAAGTTTTTGAACAGGCCCATGAGAATTATAAACTCTATGGCAATTTGAGCTTAGTGCCTACAAAAAACTTCTTTTATGGCATGAAGCAGCGTGAAGAAATCCTAATAGAACTGGAACCGGGCAAAACAATTATTGTCAGGTTGCTTTCTGTAGGCGTTCCGAATGAAGACGGTGTCAGGATCGTTTTCTTTAAAGTGAATGGTGAAAACCGCTTGGTTGAAGTTTTGGATAGATCTCTCAATATTAAAAAAGAAACCCACGAAAAAATAGACCCAACAAATACCAGTCACATTGGAGCACCTTTACAAGGTTCTTTATACAAAGTATTGGTTAAACGCGGTCAAAAAGTAAAAGAGAATGATCCTTTGTTCATTATTGAAGCAATGAAAATGGAAACCACAGTTACCGCAGTTAAAGCGGGCGAGGTGAAATCCATCACCCTTAAAGAAGGCACGATGGTGATTCAGGATGATTTGATTTTGACCGTGGAATGATTACGCCTTTGGGTAATTTATAGGGATTGGCAACTTACAAATAAATACATATCTTGGATCCATGAAAAAATTACTCTTTATTTTATTGGCAGTACCGCTCCAGTTCCTGGCGCAGGAGGTTCCTGGATCCGTTAAATTTTGGGACACCTTAAAAAATCACTGTGGAAAAGCTTATGAAGGTGCAATTATTGCTGGAGGAAAAGCTGGCGATGGTTTTACAGGGGAAAAATTAGTAATGCATGTTAGAAGTTGTGAAAACAATATTCTAAGAATTCCATTTTTTGTAGGCGATGACAAATCTAGAACCTGGGTACTTACTATGGGAGAAGACCATTTAATTCTTTTAAAACACGACCATAGAAAGATGGATGGCAGTGATGATGACGTTACGCAATACGGTGGCCTGAGTCCAAATACTGGACGTCCAGACATTCAGTTTTTTCCGGCGGATCAATTTACCGCCAACTTATTGGATCATGCCGCCAACAACGTATGGTGGATAACTGTTGATGATAGTTCATTTACTTACAATCTTCGAAGAATAGGTACAGACCGATTGTTTTCAGTGAAATTTGATCTCACAAAGGAAGTAGATACACCAGGTGTACCTTGGGGAAGTGAGGATTAACATAGATGAGATTAATCTCGTCTCTCAAATTATAATATTTATAACCACTTCTCAAGACGGAGTGGTTTTTTTATATCTGAAAAATTCAAACGGGTAACATTAAAATAACCTTACCTTGGAAATAATAGCAAATCAATTAGTTTACCTTTGCAGACAATTGTAATGATTTTTGAAGGCACTCCTAACAACCATAGAGATATTCATAAAAAGCGCCCACTTTTATAGAGGCGTAAGACTCACATTTGCGGCGGTAACCCCTTTAGCTGTATTAGGGTATTTTGGCTATTTTGAATATGCTCCCGCCATTACCATGGGTGCTTTTTTAAATGCTCCCGGAGACATCCCAGGAAGTTTGAAACGTAAGGTTAATGCCATATTAATAAGCATTGCCTTAACCATGTTGGTAACTACTACCATTCTATTTTGTAAACCTTATCTCGTCCTATTAATTGCAGCGCTTGCTGTCTTTTCATTTACCATTTCCTTAATTTCCATTTATGGATTTCGGGCATCGATGGTCTCCTTTTCAGGCCTATTAGCCATGGTATTGGCCTTTGCCATCCAGAAAGATACCGCTTTTGATATTCTCGTGCACGTCATACTGATGGGTTGTGGCGGACTTTGGTATTTGCTCATTTCCATTGTATTTAGAATAATTTCACCAAAAAAAGATGAAATTCAATTCCTATCGGATACCTTGTCCCTTATTGGAGACTATTTAAAATTAAGAGCACGCTTGCTTACAAAAAAGTCAAAGCGTCAAGAGCTCATACAACAAGCTTTTATTCTTCAAACTCAGATCAATGAAAAGCATGAAACCTTAAGAGAATTACTGCTGTTGGAACGGAAACGTACAGGACGTTCACATTACGACGAAAAACATTTATTGATTTTTATTTCATCAGTCAATATTTTCGAACTTATTGAAGCCAAACATTTAAATTACGATGATATAGATCGTTTGTTTAGCGATAAAAAATACTTAAAAGCTTCCAAAAAACTCAATAAAATAATGGGCAATGATTTGATCCACTTATCAGACTTACTCATTCAAAATGACAAAACATCAGATAACGACCAATTATTAAATGCATTGTCCAAAACCAAAGAGAACATAGCCACATATGTTAATGACATTCAATTGCCAAAAGCTCGAGAAGGCGCTCTGCTTCTCCGAAACCTCTATGACTACCAAGAACAGATACTTGATGAAATCAACGCCATTCGGCGTGTAATGGCCAATGTTAAAGATGCTTCCAAAGTATCTTTAAAAAGACAGAACACAAGTCAGTTTTTAACACTACAAGAGTATCGATTAAACGTCATTACCCAAAATTTCAGCTTAAATTCGACTATGTTTAGACATGCTTTACGGTTTACTGTGGCTATAATTTTCGCTTTTATACTAGGAACCGTTTTAGACATCAGAAATACGTACTGGATTCTCTTGACCATCATTGTCATTATGCGCCCTAATTACGGCCTGACCAAAGACCGCTCCAAAGATCGAATTATTGGGACGCTTATTGGAGCTGCCGTTGCCATTGCCATTGTGTTATTAACCCAAAATGTGGTTGTGTATGCTATTTTGGCCATCATTTCCTTAACCTTAGCATTTGCATTGGTACAACAAAATTATAAATCGTCCGCTGCGCTGATTACCATCAATATTGTTTTTGTGTATTCACTTATCAACCCTGATGCGTTTCAAGTAATCCAATATCGTGTCATTGATACGATTATAGGAGCGAGCATTGCGGTTGTTGCCAATTACAGCTTATGGCCAAGTTGGGAAGCTTTGAATTTAAAGAATGTGCTTGTCGATGCTTTGGACAAAAACAGAAAATATCTATTGGCGACCCAAATGCTATATTATGATAAAAACGAGAACGAACTTGCTTATAAATTGGCACGAAAAGAAGCGTTTTTGGCCATTAGTAATCTTAATGCTGCCTTCCAAAGGCTGACCCAAGATCCAAAATCTAAACAAATTGAGTTTCAATTAATATATGATATGGTGACTTTAAATCAAACTATGGTGTCTGCCATTGCCTCTATTGGAAGCTTTATTATAAATCATAAAACCACCCCGGCATCAAAAGAATTCAATGCCTTGACATTAAGAATAGCCAATACGCTTGAAGCGTCTTGCTCCATCCTCGATAATAGCCAGGCCGAATGCGAGACCGTTACCATTGATATTGAAAAGGCCCAGGAAAAGTTGATGGAAACCTACCATAGTTTATCAAGACTAAGAGACGAAAACATCCAAAAAGGTCATACGGAATTAGATACTGAAACACTCCACAATCTTCAGGAAGCTTATTTAATTGCCAGTCAACTAATCTGGCTAAAAACCCTTTCGGACAATCTTAGAAAAGCAACTTTAAAGTATCGTCAGGTTATCTAAAGATTTTCCCTATAAAAAAAGCCTCTTCAACATTAAGAAGTGGCTTTTTGCACGAGCATCTCCTTATATATAAAAATAGATTTTAAGAGCTTGATGTCTTCAATCTCAACCTTGAAGACTTATTTTTTAAAGGCACTTACGCCTTCTTTCATCCATTCAATATAATCTTGTGCATCTGGCGTGTAACCCACGGGATCATTAAGGTTTTCCTCATCATGACCTATCAGGGCATAAAAAGGCTGTGTGTTTGTTTTGTATCTTATGGTTTGGAACTCACTCCATTTCTGTCCGATGTACTTTAATTTTTTACCAGGTCTCAGCTTAGACTCCATAACCTCATCATCTTCAAGCTTCCGTTTATCATCAACGTACAATGAAATCAAGACTACTTCATTCTTGAGCATATTCAACACTTGATCATTGGGCCAAACATTCTGTTCCATCTTTCTACAGTTGACACATGCCCAACCGGTAAAGTCCAACATTATTGGCTTACCAACTTCCTTAGCATAGGCGAGTCCTTTATCGTAATCGTTGAAGGCCAAAATTTGATGAGGCGCCAAAAGATGAGCCCCCTCTGGAAGTTCTTGTAACTCACTTGCACTAAATCCTCCTCCAGTTTTAGAGTTACCCACACCGTAAGGCGATTCAGAATAATCTAATGGTGGTGGAAATGCACTAATTAAATTGAGAGGCGCTCCCCAGAGTCCTGGAATCATATAAATTGTAAAACTCAACACCAACAAACCTAGACTCAAACGGCCTACAGAAATATGGGTCAGTGGCGAATCATGCGGTAATTTAATTTTTCCAAAAAGATAGAATGCCAAGGCTCCAAAAATGGCAATCCAAATAGCGATAAACACCTCCCGCTCCAAGAAATGCAACTGTAAAACGAGATCGGCTTGGGAAAGGAATTTGAAGGCAAATGCCAATTCCAAGAATCCTAAAACCACTTTCACCGTATTCAACCATCCACCAGATTTAGGCAACGAGTTCATCCAACCTGGGAATGCAGCAAATAAAGCAAACGGTAATGCCAATGCCAACGAAAAGCCCAACATCCCAATCATTGGAGCCAACCCACCTTTGGTGGCAGAAAGGACAATTATATTACCTACAAAAGGTCCGGTACAGGAAAATGAAACTATCGCAAGTGCCAAGGCCATAAAAAAGATGCCGGTATATCCCCCTCTATCGGCTTTACTATCAATTTTATTCGCCCATGATTGTGGCAACATAATTTCAAATGCTCCTAAAAAGGATACGGCAAAAATCACAAGGATAAGAAAGAATAAAAGATTGAAGGTAACACTTGTAGAGAACTCATTAATTGCACTCGCTCCAAAAATGGCCACAACACCGGTACCCAAGATCACATAGATAACAACAATACATAAACCATAAATTATGGCATTTTTCACACCCTGAGCCTTGTCTTTACTTTGTTTGGTGAAGAAACTCACGGTCATTGGTATCAACGGGAAAACACATGGTGTAAACAAGGCGATAAGACCAGCCCCCATACCTAAAATAAAGATGGTCCAGAGACCACTATTTTCAGCCTCTACCTCTTCCTTCTCAGTAATAATAACTTCTTTATCAGTATCTATTTTTACAGGTTCCTGAAAATCAATAGTACCATTTTCTTCTGAAACATCAGCATCCGCTCCACTGACATGCTTTGCTTTAGTTAAATCAAATTCTAAGTCAATATAAGCTGGAGGCAAACAGCGCATATCATCACATACCATAAACTCAACTTCACCTTTAACAATAGAAAGTTCGTTGTTGAGCACGTTGATACGTTGCCTAAATTCAGCAACATTGTCAAAATACTTGATACGCATATTGAAAACAGGATCGTCAACGGTTTGGCCTTCATCCTCAATGGTATTTCCCATAAGCTCTGCATGTTTACCAATATCATACATAAATGTGGTAGGGATTGGTCCGTCTTCAGGGACGCTTTGAGAATACAGATGCCAACCGCGATCAATAGTTGCTTTTGCAATCAGATCATACTCTGTATCAGATATTTTTTCAACAGAAGTGGACCATTTAACAGGATCCAAAACTTGGGCTTTTGCAGTTGTCCAAGGTAATGAAACCAATAAAAGGTAAAGAAAGATAGTTCTCATTTGATACTCTTAGTTAGGATATTAAAATATTTAAAACAGACAGGAATTGTCACATCTCTAACCTCAAGACGTTCCAATTGAGGAATGCCCTTATAATAAAATGTTAAAAATATTTAATACTTATAAATTTCAAGGTTTAAAGGTAATTAAAAGAACCTGGAAGACATACTAATTTGATAGGTTCGGACGGAGTTTAACAAAGTCTTTAGAACCTTTTTAATGTGCTGATAATTGACATGATATTCTGTTTTATTGCAAAGACAAATTTCCAGCAAGTTGTTTTAATGTGATTTCTGATAATTTAGCTTGGTAAATAGCATTGGTCATTCGTAAGGTGGCTCGGATATAATTAAGCTGTGCGGTTCTAAACTCGATGGTTGGAATGGTTCCTATTTTGTATTTAGCCAAAGTAATATCAAGATTTTCTTTTGCAATGTCCTCATTTTTAGTTTCCAATTCAATCAAGCTCAAATTCGTCTGATAGGTTTTAAATGCGGTATGTAATTGTGATTTTATGGTTTGTGTTTGCTGTTCAATGGCAATGGTTGTATTTTCAATTTGTAACTTGGTTATTTTTTCATTTCGATTTTGGTTATAGCCGTTAAAAATATCGATACTTGCAGCAAACCCATAATTCCAGCCTTGTGCATTATTTTTTGTGGTAAATCCCAAACTGGATTCTGAATCGCTGAAATTATAACCGGTTGTGGCCAAAATTCTAGGATAACGATTACCCTTAAGCTGTTTTAATTCTAATTCTGAAATGCGTTTGTTGATAATTTGAGCCTGTAATTCAGGATTCTGAGTCTTTGCTAAATCTTCCAATTCTGAGAGCTGCAAATCAGTCGCAATTAATACATCATCTCTCACCTTAAAATCAATTTCCGGATGTCTCCCCATGATTTCGTTTAGCCTGATCTTTGTATTGGCATACATTTCATTCTGCCGTATATAAAGTGTTTTGTCCGTATTCAAATCCACCTGAGCATTTAACACTTCCAATTTGGACGCTTTCCCAATACTAAAGCGATTATCGGCAAGCTCAACACGTTGTCGGGAAATCACCAAAGTGCTATCTAAAGCAATCCTTTGTTGCTGTTGTTGCACCAAATCATAATAAGTGATCATCACCTCACTCACCCGATCCAAGAGCACACTTTGCAATTCTGCTTTACCTAATTTTTCAAGTTCTTTCAATTGGTCGTAGCGGGCAAACATCCCTAAGCCATCAAAAATTGTCCAGTCCAGACCAACGCCATAATTAAGACTATTGTTTTTGGCATTATCCAAGTCTATAACCTCACCGTTCGAACGTGTTTGTGAGATATTTTGTGTGCTGTTATTGGTGTTGGCCTGTGCAAATATTCTTGGAAGCATTCCTGCGAAACCCGGGCTTACCCCAATAGAGTCCGTTTTTAAATCGTTTTTTGCCAAACGAATGTCATAGTTGTTTTTCAAGGCAATTGCTACCGCTTCTTCAAGGGTCAATACCTCTTGAGCTTGTGTTTGTATGGAAACCAATCCCAAACATACACCCAGATATATTGACCAGATTTTAAACGCTTTCATAACTATCAATTTTATCAAATTCTGGATGGTGTTTTTTCTCACGGGACCACATCATATAAATGGACGGGATAACAAACAGGGTCAATACCAATGAGAACATAGTTCCTCCAATAATGACCACCCCCATACCTATACGGCTTGTAGAAGCCGCCCCAAGTGACAATGCAATTGGCAAGGCCCCCAATGCAATGGTTAAACTGGTCATTAAAATTGGCCGTAATCTGGATTCTGCGGCTTTCGTGATGGCTTGGTGTTTTTCCATCCCCTCTTCTCGAAGTTGGTTGGCAAATTCCACAATCAAAATACCATTTTTGGTAACCAACCCGATTAACATAATGGTGCCTATTTGGCTAAAGATATTCCATGTTTGACCAAATAGCCAAAGCGAAAACAACGCTCCGGCAACCGCCATAGGCACGGTCAGGATAATGACAAACGGGTCAATGAAACTTTCAAATTGGGCGGCTAAAATCAAAAATATAAGCAACAATGCCAGTCCGAAGGCGAAGATGGTGTTGGAGCTACTTTCAACGAAATCACGGGATTCACCACCTAAGTCGGTCGTAAAGGAATCATCCAACACCTTTGCTTTGATGCTTTCCATGGCTTCAATACCATCACCGATACTCATTCCTGGAGCCAAACTTGCCGAAACAGTGGCCGACATGTATCGGTTGTTGTGATAGAGCTGGGGCGGACTGCTTTGCTCTTCTGTGGTTACCAAATTATCCATTTGGATCAATTGGCCTTTATCGTTTTTAACAAACATTGACTTGAGATCCATCGGTTTGTTACGGTCCTTCTTATCAAACTGGCCAATTACCTGGTACTGCTTGCCATTCATCATAAAATATCCAAAGCGTTGTCCGCTTAACGACAATTGCAAGGTTTGCGCCACATCCAACACAGAAACCCCTAAACTTTTGGCTTTATCACGATCAATACTTACGTAGATTTCCGGTTTGTTGAACTTTAAATCCACATCGGTATTGGCAAAAACAGGATTGTTTTCAGCCTCTTCCATAAACTCCGGAATTTTCTCCTTCAGTTTTTCAAAATTAGGCGCTTGAATGATATATTGGATAGGCATTCCCCCTCTTCTATTTACGGCGATAGTTGGTGTTTCTGACACACTGGAGCGTGCGTTTTCAAAGTTTTTGGTCCATCTGGTCAAATCTTCGGCGATCTCTTTTTGTGATCGGTCACGCTCACTCGGATCCACCAACGAAATAATGGCACGACCACTATTTACTGAAGACGAACCAAAACCAGGGGAAGTAATAATTAAACTTACCTTTTTTTCAGGAATGGAATCATTGATCAGATCGGTCATTTCATTCATAAAACGGTCCATATAATCATAGGACGCTCCCTCGGGCGCCGTTACACTTACCCTTAAGTAACTTCTATCATCGTAAGGTGCGGTTTCTTTTTGAAGCAAGCTATAGAACACCCCAATCATCACAATACAAATGACCAAAATTGGAAAACTCCACCATTTGTTTTTCATGAATTTTCCCAATGAACTGGCATAAGCTGCATTCATCCTTACAAAATAGCGTTCCGTGAAATTGTAGAACCGAGAGCGTTTCTGTTTCCCCGGTTTTATCATATAGGCATTCAGCATTGGGGTTAAGGACAAGGACACAAATGCCGAGATCATTACCGCCGCGCCAATGACCACACCGAACTCCCTAAATAAACGACCGACGAAACCTTCCAAGAATATAACCGGTAAAAATACTGCAGCCAAGGTCACGGAGATAGAAATGACCGCCATGAATATTTCATTGGAGCCCTTTATGGCGGCTTCAATGGGCGACATCCCTTCTTCTATCTTTTTGTAGATATTTTCGGTAACCACAATCCCATCATCCACCACCAAGCCAGTGGCAAGCACAATGGCAAGCAGCGTCAAAACATTGATGGAAAAACCAAACATCCACATGATAAAGAACGTGGAAATCAAAGATACTGGAATATCAATAAGCGGGCGCAGCGCCATGGACCAGTTTCTGAAAAAGACATAAATGACCAAAATAACGAGTACAATGGAAATCGCCAAAGTTTCAACCACCTCGGTGATGGCGCGTTTTACAAATAACGTGTTATCAATAACGACGTTGAGTTTGAAATCGGCAGGAAGATCTTCCTTGAGTTTCTCGAATTCTTCGTAAAAATCATCGGCAATGGCCACATAATTTGCTCCCGGTTGTGGAACGATGGCCAAGGCAACCATGGGCTGGCCCGAATCGCTCAACTTGGTTTCCATGTTTTCCGCTTCCAAAGTGGCCTTTCCCACATCACTAAAGCGGACCACTTTTCCACCTTCCGAGGAAATGATAATGTCATTAAACTCCTCTTCCGTAGAAAGGTTGCCAATGGTTTTGACCGTCAATTCAGTATTTGCCCCGGTGAGTTTTCCAGATGGCAGTTCGACATTTTGGGACAATAGGGCTTGCCTCACTTCAGAAACCGTAACCCCATAGGATGCCAATTTTATAGGATCAATCCACATCCGCATCGCATAACGGCGCTGTCCCCAAATTTGCACACTACTCACTCCCGGAATGGTTTGCAAACGTTGGGCAAGGACATTATCGGCATAATCCGTGAGTTCCAAGATGTTCTTATTATCACTTTGAACGGTCATGGAAATAATGGCTTGGGAATCGGCATCTGCTTTTGATACCACCGGCGCAGCATCGATATCCTGAGGCAAACTTCTGATGGCTTGTGAGACTTTATCACGCACATCATTGGCAGCTTCCTCCAGGTCTTTGTCAAGATTAAATTCGATACTGATCCTGCTGGATCCTTGGTTACTTGAAGAGGTTATATTTCTGATCCCATCAATGCCGTTGATGGATTTTTCGAGCGGTTCAGTGATCTGCGATTCAATAATATCAGCATTGGCACCAGAATAACTTGTGCTTACGGATATCTGTGCGGGATCAATTGATGGAAATTCCCTGACCCCGAGATAGGTAAAACCAATAATACCGAAGAGCATGATGACCAAATTCATCACGATGGCGAGTACAGGACGCTTGATACTTAAGGTGGATAAACTCATCAGTTGGCTTGATTCATTAAATTCACTTTAACCGGCGTGCCATTTCTAAGTGACATCACACCGGTAGTCAAAATGGTATCTCCAGCTTTAATTCCCGAAAGCACCCGGACAGAACTGTCTGTTCTTGCGCCAGTTTCAACCTCAACGTCTTTGGCTTGGCCATTTTCTACGACGAATATTTTCTTTCCATTTTGAATAGGGATCAATGCCTCCGTAGGTACCAGCAAGGCATCGTCCACCGTTTCAAGCGGCAAGGTCACATTGGCAAAGGTTCCTGGGTATAGTTTACCTTCCTTGTTTTCGGCAATGGCTCTCATCTTCAAGGTCCTTGTGGCAATATCCACCTGGGGCTCTATGGCATAAATTGTCGCTGTATGTTCTTCTTTGGAATTGGAGGTGGTAAAGGTTAAAATGGTGCCCACTTTCATCCGAGACACATATTTGTCAGGAATGGCAAAGGTCAGTTTTAGTTGATTTGTATTGACCAATCTTGCAATTGGCGTTAAAGGCGTCACGTAAGTGCCTTCTGAGATGGAACGCAAACCGATGGTTCCCGAAAAAGGCGCCCGAACCGTTGTTTTTGATAATTGGGCCGCGATAAGATCAGATTCGGCACGTGCCGATTCAAAATCGGCGTTAGACACATCAAATTCCTCTTGGCTTATAGCCTGTTTATCCAATAGCAGCTTCGCTCTTCTTTGATTTTCAGAAGCCAATTGCTGTGCCGTTTTCACTTTTGACAGTTGTGCCCGAAGTTCAATATCATTCACTCGAAAAAGAACTTGTCCTTTTGACACTTTCTTACCTTCTTCAAAATTGATGCTTTCCACAATTCCGGAAACCTCACTTCGTAACTCAATTTCTTCATTGGCTTCCAAAGTACCCGATAGAGTTAGGTTCTCAGCAAATTTCTCGGCTTTGAGGATCCTTCCTTCAACCCCCATGACATTAGCTGTTCTTGGTGCATTTTTTGGACGGTTGATTTTGGAATTCGCATTGATCCTATAAAATATAAGCGCAACTATTCCACAGATGATAAGCGTGATAACAATATATCCTTTTTTCATTAAAAGATGGGTTATATAATTTAAGGATAGTTCATGGTTTCACAAATCTAATTTTTTAATTTTAGAAGTGTAGATACTTAGGTTTTTTTAACAAATTTTAAGAAAGTTTAAATTCAAATTTTAATATTAAACCCCATATAAAGGATAGCTTTTGGGGTTTAGCAGAATAAATAACATCTTTTTTGCAAACCATATCAATAAATGCACCTCCATTCAACAAACTAAAAATTGAATCTCAAATAAATCATTTGTTTCGACCTTCAAGAGCTTTACTATGTGTCTGATGCCCAGTGAATCCTAACATGAAATGATAAGCATCTAGAATTAGCAACTTTTTGTTAGGATTTTCGCAAGCCGTTTATTTAACTTTGATCCCTTATTAAAACCCACAATGAACTTTAGATTTCTACTTTTATTTCTAGTCACTCCAGTCTATTTTATCGCTCAAGAAAATCAAAAAACACCTCAAGATCTTGACGAGATAATCATTTCAGCGCAACGTATTGAAATTCCTTTTTCAAAAGAGTCACGCTCCATAATGATTATTACTTCCGAAGACATTAAGACAAGTCCCGCTACGTCTTTGGCAAAACTATTACAGGAAGTTGCAGGTTTGGATATTAGACAACGCGGCACAGATGGCATGCAAGCCGACCTATATATTAGAGGTGGCGGATTTGATCAAACTCTACTGCTGATTGATGGCATCAAGATGGACGATCCCCAAACAGGGCACCACCTGTTAAACGCAGCCCTGCCTTTGGACATCATTGAACGCATAGAAATCATAAAAGGGCCAGCAGCAAGGGTTTATGGACAAAATGCCTTTACAGGTGCGGTAAATATCATCACCAAGAAAAAAAGCACTGATCAAGTATCCATCGCCCTTAATGGTGGTTCTTATGAACAGCTAGGAGCAGCAGTGACCGCCAGTAGTAATTTTGAAAATTCTAATCAATTGGTGCATTTTTCGAAGAATGTTTCTGAAGGCTATCGTTCTAACACGGATTATGACACCCAAAACTATTTTATCAAGAGTCAATTCAACACTCAAAAAACACCCATTGAAGTTTTAGCGACGTTTACAGATAGAAAGTTTGGAGCGAATGGCTTTTATGCGACCCCAGCAGCAATAGATCAATACGAAGAAACTCAAACCAGTCTGGTAGGGGTTTCCACACGATTTAAAAAGGAGAATCTGACCATTACACCTCAAGTTTATTGGAGACGAAATCAGGATTTATATTTGTATGACCGTCAAAACCCTAGCGGCTATAGAAATCTACATATTTCCAATAAAATAGGCGCACAAGTGAATGGTTCTTACGGTTCTAACATTGGTATTACAGGTTTTGGAGTCAATTTTGAGAAGGTTTTCTTATCAAGTAATAATTTAGGCAGTCACTCCCGAACTGTAACTACCTTGTTTTTGGAGCAACGCTTTAAGATTTTGAATGATCGTGTCGATTTAACTCCAGGAGTGGCACTGTCTTATTATTCAGATTTTAAATTTCATGCTTTTCCGGGCTTAGATGCTGGGGTAGACATAACCAAAAATCTGCGTGCCTTTGCCAACGTGGGCTATACATATAGAATCCCGACCTATACCGATTTATATTATAGCGACCCTACTACTTTGGGCAATGATCAGTTAAAACCTGAAGAAGCTATTGCTGAAGAGCTTGGGTTAAAATTTCAAAAATCGACATTCAATTTCTCGTTTGCTCTCTTTAATAGGGATTCTAAAAATCTAATCGATTTCATAAAAATTACCGAGGACGAGCCTTTTAAGGCCACTAATATAAGAAGTCTTAATACCAAAGGTTTAGAAGCATCTGTTGATTATGGCTTTTCCATGTTGAACTTTGACCAGAAAATCAATTTTGGTTACACGTTTATAGAAGATAAAATAAAGGAACTTGATCTTCCATATTCCAGATATGCCATCAACTCTTTGAAACATCAGTTTATCGCAAATTTCAGATCGCAATTGATTAAGAATTTCTCACAAACAATTCTCTATAAATACGCAGTTCGCACCGCTGGAGATGAGTATGGCGTAATGGATCTCTCTGTAGATTACCAGAAAGAGAAATTTGAAATTTCAATATCGGCAAATAATATTTTCAATGCCGAATACACTGAGACCAATTTAGTACCGATGCCTAAAGGGAATTTTATGTTTGGTGTGAGCTATAAGTTTGATTGATAAAAACTAACTGCAGAATCTAAATTCATTCCTTGCCCATTTTTATCAAATCGAACTAATCTCTCAAAAAAAACCCGGAACAAAGTCCAGGAAAATTTTATAATTCAAAACTATTATTTACAAAGGCGACACCATTTCTTCAAACCACGCTTTGACTTCTCCCTCTAACAATGGCCCCAGTTTTTCTTGAACCATTTTGTGATAGGTATTAATCCAATCTATTTCCTCTTGAGAAAGCATATCTTTTACCATAATACTCTTAAAAAACGGACATAAGGTCAAGGTTTCGAATTCATAAAAGGTATTCCATTCGGTTTTTTTCCAGGTTTTGATCAGGATTAAATTCTCATGTCGGATGCCATAGTTATCTTCGAAATAATAACCAGGTTCATTAGACATCACCATCCCTGCTTGCAATTCCACAGGATTGATTTCCTTTCGGATACTTTGAGGTCCTTCGTGTACATTCAAAAAACTGCCTACCCCATGTCCAGTACCGTGATTGTAATCCTTCCCTTCTTTCCATAAAGGCATTCTTGCTAAAGCATCGAGTTGAACACCTTTTGTGCCCTTAGGAAACTTAGCTATCGACAATTGAATCAAACCTTTCAGAGCTCTTGTGGCATCTTTTTTAAATTCTTCCGAAACGTCGCCTAACGGAAATGTCCTGGTAATATCGGTAGTGCCCTCTAAATATTGCCCTCCAGAATCCACTAAAATACTCCCGTGATTCGTCACTTTTTTACTTCCCTCAGGTTTTGCTGAATAATGCATAATGGCACCATTTCCTTCATAACCAACAATACTATCAAAACTATTGCCGATATAATTCTTGCCTTCTGCGCGGAATTCGTGTAATTTCTCACCGATGCTATATTCATCCATTTCTTCTTTTCCAGCGTTATGGGTCAACCAATGAAGAAATTTCACCAGAGCAACGCCATCTCTTAGCATTACTGTTTTAAAACCTTTCTGCTCTGCTTCATTTTTGATGGCCTTCATTAAATTTCCAGGCACGGGCTTCTCAATAATAGTGTTCGCATTTTTAACGGCGTCAAAAACAGATTGATTACTATTAGGTGCAATCAAGATCGACTCCTCTTTTAATGTTGAGAGGTGATCAAAAAACTCATGATAGGGCTTTATAGCCACACCTGCTTTTTTGATTTGGTTTTCGGTTTCTTCACTCACTTTTTCTACATCCACGAAAAGAAAGCATTCCTGCAGGGTCAATAATACGTAGCCTAAAAATACAGGGTTGCATTTGACATCACTTCCTCGTAGATTTAGGGTCCAGGCCACATCGTCCAAACTAGAGATAACGTGTGTTGTAGCGCCTTCTGAGCTCATCTTTTCACGAATGGCTGAAATTTTATCGGCTACGGATTGGCCAGCTCGCTCTATTGGTTGTATAAACACAGTGTTTTTACTCGGTGCAGGACGGTCCGTCCACACATTATTAAGCAAAGGTGAGTCTTTAAGATGACGTTTAGACTTGGTTAATTTTTTATCCAAATCAACCCAATTGGCATGAGCAGTGACCAATGCATTAACAGCAATAGTCGACCCTTCGGAAGTTTCAGATATGATCCAATCAATATAATTGGGGGTGCCTTCCATCCCGTCTTTAAACAAGTCAATACCCGAACCTTTCAATTCTTTTGGAGCTTGCGAAAAATAACGCCCATCAGTCCAAAGTCCAGCTTTATCAGCAGTCACGACCACAAAACCAGCGGAACCCGTAAATCCAGAAAGCCAAGTTCGTTCTTTCCATTCTGCCGGAAGGTATTCTCCCAGATGCGGATCGGCTGAATAAATGATGAAGGCATCTATGTTGTTTCTCTTCATTTCTGTTCTCAGAGAAGCTAGTTTTTCTTTGGCTGTCATAAGTGTTTTATTTTGAATTGGAAAGTTACAGAAAGTCTGCTGTACTGAAAAAAATTACAACTGTTTAACATCATTTTAATACATGCATTTCAGGATTGCATGTAAGATTCTGTCCTTGAGACAAAAGCCCTAGCTTAAATTTTCTTTTTCATACCTAAGCTTTTCAGTTAGAAATGAAATACCCTAAGGCCATCTAAAAAGGTTCTATTCCAAATGTTTAAATTTAGTTAAAAGGTTTTATGTCAAATGAATATTTATAGACCTTATCCGCCAGAATTGTATATTCCGGATGGACTAATCGTCCCCACGACGTATCGCCGCCAACTCCCATTTGCATATAATCAATGTTCCATTGCACCGTATTGCCAATTTTAATATCGGCGCCGTGCTTTTTAGTGACAGGCACCAAACCAGAAGCCGATTCGCTGGCATCATCACTATTAAAATCAATTTCGGTCATATCAAATGGCCAAACACTTGTGTTAAGTAAAACAGCGCTCGAAGCTTTTAAATTTAAGTTAGGAGATGAGACTTCAACCCAACGGACATCCGTTTTATTTCCTGTTTCCTGAGGACGGAGGTATCTCTCAAACTGATCTACGATTTTCCCAGCATACACACCTGTTTTAACCCCAGTTTTCCTATCCCAATAACTTTCCGTCTCACCTTTTCCATACCAAGACACATCAGTAAAATCATTGGATAAGGTCATGTACATCCCTAAACGAGGGATGTTAGGCAGATCCTTTTGATTGGGTGTAAAGCTATAATGGACATTTAAACTCCCATCGGTTTTCAAGGTGTATTTAACTTCTACTTTCGCCTCATTATTTGGCAATAGATAATTGACTTTATAAGTTACGCCATCATTGGATTTAGTAGGCTTTAAAGATAAGTTAGAGTTATAATTATAGGTGGCGTCCTGCCAGATTTTAGCCCATTCCTGCATATTGTTTCCTAAATCATTATCTGTTGGTGCCCGCCAGAAATTTGGACGGATCGCTTCATTAGTGATGAGCTTTCCGTCGTAAGTCCACGATTGGATTTCTCCTGTTTCTGCATTGACCTTCAAATCAACAAGGTCATTTTTAATTGTGAATGTATCGTCGTTTTGAGCGATTTCAAGAGATTTCCCTTCAGACGAAATTGCCATATTATATTGACCTTTTTGAAGTACAAACTCATCCCAGCCCACTTCATAGCCTTTCGGAATTAAATTGTTGTCTTCTTTTTGAATTAAACTGACTTGTAGGATGTATTCATTACCTGAAGATAAGGAAGTTGGAAATTTCTCAAGTTTGATTTTCTCTGTATCTTGAGGCTTCACATCAACATTAATATTCTCATCTTGAAAAACTTCTTTGCCGTTTTCCAATATTTTCCAGGAAATGGTTTTATCAGAAAAATCTACAAAGAAATTCTTGTTGGTAACTTCTATGATCCCATTTCCCAAATAATTGAATTGGACGGGTTCGTAAACTTTTTTGACTTCTGTTAAATGTGGGTGTGGCACACGATGTGGATCGACCAAACCGTTATTCAAAAAGTTTCCGTCGGTTGGCAAGTCGGGATGGTAGTCATGTCCATAAGCAAAATACGGATTGCCATTTTCATCTTTATATTCCAAAGCCTGATCTACCCAATCCCAAATATAACCCCCTTGAAGATTAGGGTAGGTTTCAATAATATCCCAATAATCCTGCAAGTTACCGACCGAGTTCCCCATGGCATGCGCATATTCGATCATGATGGATGGTTTATCCGAATTGGATTTTCCGTGTTCGATCAGAAATTCTGGCTTTGGATACATTGGGCAATACAAGTCAGTGTAATCTTCTTTTCTCGCAGGTTCATATTGTACAATCCGATTATCATCATGAGATTTTAACCACTTATAGGTGGTTCTGAAAATCTCCCCCGTTCCCGCTTCATTACCTAAAGACCATGAGTAAATTGAAACATGATTCCGATCGCGATAGTACATGCGTTGCGTACGCGCTTCATGTGCTGGCAACCAGCTCATTTCATTTCCTATTTGCGTGTTTTTGTCTATGGCTAACGGGTGACTTTCAATATTGGCTTCATCTACCACGTACAATCCATATCTATCGCACAATTCCAACCAATACGGATCGTTGGGATAATGTGAAGTCCGCACCGCATTAATATTATTTAGTTTCATTAGCTGTATGTCCTTCTCCATCGATTCTCGTGATACGATATGACCCGTGAGAGGATCCGTTTCGTGTCGGTTAACACCACGAATGTAAATAGCCTTTCCGTTAATCAACACTTGAGAGTTTTTGATCTCTACACTTTTGAAACCTACATTTCTGGTGATGAATTGATCGTTTTTAGCATTGTTTTCATCTTCTAAAACTATTTTTAAAGTATATAGATTTGGTTGTTCGGCAGACCATTGTTTCACATTTTCAAAAATGCTTTCTGAAGAAAATTGAATACTATCATTCGCTGGAATCTCTAAAACTTTAGAATCAGTAAATTTTGATGTTTCGCCATCAAAAACTTCTATGAACACTTTTCTTTTGACAGGCTCATTAGAATGATTGACTATTGAGACGGTGTTTTTAAAAATGCCGTTCGCATAATTATCATCCAAATTGGTATAGGCATAATAATCTGAAACAGTCACTTTTGGTTGTGTATATAAATAGACGTCACGCTCAATACCACTCATGCGCAAAAAGTCCTGGCTCTCCAAATAACTGGCATCACTCCAACGGAACATTTGCAAAGCCAATAAATTCTTACCTTCTTTTAAATACTTAGTAATATTAAATTCCGCTGGCAACTTACTGCCTTGGGAATAGCCTACATAGTCGCCGTTGATATAAAGATAGATTGCCGATTTGGCACCCGCGAAATGCAAGATGACATCTTCAGCTAAAAATTCCTTATTTAAAGTAATTTCTTTTCTATAGGTACCTACGGGATTATAATCGGTTGGTGCATCTGGCCAGGTCGTGGTAAACGGATAACGCTCGTCCAAATAAATTGGGTGATCGTAGCCTTCCACTTCCCAATTTGCAGGAACTGGAATTGTTGTCCAATCAGAGTCGTCAAAATTCACATTTTGAAATGTGGTGGGTCTCGTTTTTGGATCTTTAACCCAATTGAATTTCCACGGTCCGTTTAAACTCATGAAGCGTTTTGAATTTTCTTTTTCTTTAAGATCAGCCGATTCAAATGCAAAATAGGTGGCTCTTGGCGGAAGTTTATGATCTTCAAACACTTCGTGATTAAAGTGGAGTGTTTGATCTGACACTTCCAAAAGAGGATCGTTTTTGCAACCCATAACCACTAACAAGGCGATAATACTTAATAGTCTCAATCTCATTTCTATAATTTTAAAGTTGCATAAAATCTTCTGCAAATATTTTTCTTAAATAAAAAAGTAATTCTCTGGCGTTGTCTTTAGTAAAGATAATTGGAGGTTTAATTTTCAAAACATTATTATCGGGGCCATCGGTACTCATTAAAATACCGTGGTCTTTCATTCTATCCGCTAAATAATCGGTTTGTGCTGCCAACGGATTCATATTCGCATCCACCAATTCAATCCCAAGAAATAAGCCTTGTCCGCGCACATCACCAATAATTGGAAACTCTTGAGCCAGCTTCCGGAGTTCATCCTTTAAAAAGGCGCCAACTTTTAAGGCATTTTCTTGCAATTTTTCTCGCTTAACGGTACGGATGACCTCAGCACCAATAGCACAGGACACTGGATTCCCACCAAACGTATTGAAATATTCCATGCCATTCGCAAACTTATCTGCAACTTCTGGCGTACAGGCCACTGCTGCAACGGGATGACCGTTTCCTAACGGCTTGCCAATAGTGACAATATCCGGAACCACATCATGTAATTGAAAGCCCCAGAATGTTTTTCCCATCCGGCCACAACCCGTTTGGACTTCGTCAGAAATACACAGACCGCCAGCGGCTCTCACTTTTTCGTATGCTTTGGCTAAAAAACCTTGGGGCAACTCAACTTGTCCGCCACAGCTGATAATAGGTTCTATAATGAACGCCCCAACACCGCGACCTTTTTCATGAATAACATCGATTTGTTTTTGGACCTCTTCTGCATATTTTTCTGCGCTGTCATCACCTCTATATGTTCCTCTAAACGCATCTGGCAAAGGGAAAATATGGGTGTGTTCTGGCGCACCACTACCACCCTTTCCATCAAATTTATAGGAACTGATGTCAATGCACATATTGCTATTGCCATGATAGCCCACTTCACTGGCTATAATATCCCGTTGGCCAGTGGCCGCTTTGACCATTCTAATGGCCAGTTCATTTGCTTCGCTACCCGAATTGACAAAATGTAAAACACTTAATTCCGGGGGCAAGGTTTCAATAAGTTCTTCGGCCAAGGCGTTGATATTGTCGTGCAAATAGCGCGAATTGGTATTGATCAGAGCCATTTGTTTCTGACCTGCCTTTACCACGTCATAATTTTCATGGCCAACATGCGCCACATTATTGACGGTGTCCAAATATTTACGTCCGTATTGATCCATTAAATATTGACCCGCACCCCGAACCATCTTGATGGGCACTTTATATTGAAGACTTAAGCTTTTGCCTAAGTGTTGCTTTCTATAGTTGATTAATTCTGCGTTGGAAGTGCCAACAGTTTTTTGAAGTGCTTCGGATTTGAATAATACATTCGGATTGGGACAGATGTTCTTCCACACGTCTATTTGATTATAATACGCCACTCCAGGGAAATCATTCTTATATTCTAAAAGTGAAAGCATGATTTGAAAATGAAGATGAGGCACCCAATTACCGTTTTCATCTGACGTTCCTAATTCACCAATTTTTTCATCTTTCTTTATAGTGTCTCCTACTCTGTGTTTAGTAGCACTTTCAGCCGATAAATGCCCATAAAGTGTATAGAATTCATAGTCATCGGTTTGGTGTTTTAAGATCACCAATCCACCGTATTCCTTATCACCGGCGTCATTGACAGCAATAACCACTTCGCCATCAAATAATGCGTGAACAGGAGTGCCACTTGGCAACCAGAAATCAACCCCTAAGTGAATGGTTCTACTTTCCTTACCAGAATTTCCTATTTTATCATAAGCATCCGAAGTATATAAAGCCCGAGGTTCTAAATAACCACCAGCGATAATATTGTCAGGATGATTCTTTTGAAGTCGATCAATTTTAAACTGAAGGAGATCTAAATCATTAAATTCTTCTTGGTGACCGATCCATTTACTTGATACGCTTAAATCGACGTGATATGCTTCTTTCTTATCAATGCTCGGAAACAGGTGGTTTAGTTCAAAATTTTGTTTTTCAGCCCAATCTTTAAATGACTTCGCCTTAGGATGCGCCTCGAAACCACAGACATCTCTAAAACTAAAATGAGCAAAGTCCGAACTTATATTGCGCCATTTTCTAAGTACTTCCCACGCTGGTTTTTCACTGATTAACAAGTAGGTGTTATCAGGTTCTGCAATCTTATTGATGGCAGATTTTGTAACCGAGATCACCAATCGCATGGCAATAGCATTGTATATATGCGCTAATTCGTCTTCTTGCAATTCAAACGTCGAATAATAACCTTCAACAATCGGCAAAGCCGCTTCCAACGGGTCGTTATGATCCATTATGGCATACGCACAGGCAACCGCAAGATCATTAATAATCTGGGTATAAACAGCATCACCATAATCTATGACCGCTTCAACTTTTGGATGAATTAAATCGGAGGAGACAATGATATTATTATCGTTGGCATCATTGTGAACGACGGATTTTCTTAATTTCGAATAGGTGTCCTGAGAGTTTTCGAATAGATCTTGAAAGTTCTCAACAATAGCTTTTTCTTCGTTATTAAACAAGTTAACATGGGCTTTTGTCCAAAGTGATTGTGCCACATCCCAATCAAATGTGCGATGTGCTTCTGCATGGTCAAACCCTTGCAGCGCTTGGGTCAACAATCCGCATTGTTTACCTAAACTAAAACGCAAATCATCTAATTGCGGATTGACGCCACTGCAAACCCGTCCAGAAACCCAACTTAATAAGCGAACATGGCGTTCCTTTCCAAAATCATCGGTGATTTTAGAAATAGCATTGCCATTCGTATCACTTATAACTTTTGGCGCCATAAGGTTTTTTCCATGATCTGCAACAAACTGCAAGAGTTGTTGTTGAAAATCGAGATAGTTCTCATTTTCGTTGGGACGGGAGATTTTCAGAATATAGCCCTCGGCATTATCAACTTTAATTCGAAAATTAAAATCCAATTCTCCAGGAAGTGCTGTTGCTTTTCCTTTAATCTGGAATAGCTTGAAGAGAATGTCTTCAGCCTGCTGATTTGATATTTTTAAGTTGTCGTAGTTCATTTAGTCATTTTGTAAAAGCATTATAAGATGTCCTGCACTCCAACTGAAATTTTGAGCGTTTAATCCTTCTCCTGTTATGGGATGGTAATTTTCACGAATGGCTTTTCCTTTTCCTAAAACGCCATTGGCTCCTTCAATAATTTGAATGGTCGCTTGATCTGCCTCTGTATTAAATCCGTAATTACGTAAGCCTTGCACTCCAAAATAAGCCTGATCCAACCAGTTCGGGCCTCTCCAATAACCTCTTAGTGGATTGAACTTTTCATGATCTGCACTCATCGTTTGAAAAGGGACTTTCGTATAGAACTTTTCAGGATCCATCATATTAAGTGTTATAGCATTAGCTTGCTCCTGTGTTGCTGCATTTGCCCAAAGTGCCGTCCAGCCTTCACTTCCTTCACCTTTAATAAAAGTTTTACCGTCAAGAGTAGTATCGTAAAACCAACCGTCTTCGGGGTCATAGAATTGTTCTTGGATTTTATCTTTCAATAGTGCCGCTTCGTCTTTATAGGATTTTGCCTCCTCTAATTTATTGATTATCTCTGCCAATTCACTTAAATAAAGTTTTTCAGCATACAAATAAGCGTTTAAATCGACACTTTCCTGATCTAAAGAATACGCACCTTCTCCATTTTTGAGGATTTTGGAATCGTCAAAACGAATGGCATTATCCATTCCACTTTCCCATTTTGCGGCAATTACGGTCCCGTCGGTAGAACCATATTCGCATAATCCATCTTGATCGTGGTCGCGTTTGGCGTACCACCACTCATGGTATTTTTTGATTTTTGGGTACATTTCTTTTACAAACTCGGCATCCTTATCTTTTTCATAAATTTTAGAAACTGCCCATGCCGATAGTGGTGGTTTGGTGTCGCGATAGTTATGAGCTTCAATGGTGGTATCTCGAAAGATACAATCGACTATAAATCCATCGTCACTTTGAAAATCGAACATGGCGCGCATTTGATTTTTCGCCAAGTCAATATCATAATAGGCTAGTCCCACAGCATGTTTCCAAGAATCCCAGGCCCAAAACCCGTGGAATCCGGTATAATGATAACTTGGAAATAAGCCTTCATTAGTCAATTCCCCAGCAGGAATACGCCAGTTATTTTGTAAGGTTAAATGTGACTTAGCCAAAACCCCAACATATTTATCATCTTTAAATTCTAGTTTCCTATTTTCAATAATGGCTTTTAACTGATTGTTCTTTTCGCTTTTTCGAACTTCAAAAACTGAATCAAAATTCACGTTAGCAATGCTTTGTTTCTCTTCTTCCCATGAATATTCAGGGAAAATAAAGGTTTGAGCCACCACAATTTCTTTGGTTTCGTTGGGTTTTAAAGTTAGAACCTCTTTCGCTTTGTATTGTAAGCTGTCGACCAATTCAACTTGGGTGTTTTTAGAGAAAGTAAGGTAGCCTATAGCATCGGTTTTTGTGGAATTAATAGTGATGGTGTGATCATTTTCTGACAATGAAATGCCTTCAATCAAAATTGGAGCATTTCCCCAAAGCATTTCTACATCGATAGTTTCGGTACCAGTATTCTTAATTTTGGTCTGAAATAACGCGGTATGACCGTTTTTAAAAAACAATGTTTCAATAACAGATAATCTTTCACTTGAATAGCGATTTTCAAGATGACTGGCATAACTATGAGAGGATTTAAAGCTTAATGATTCATAATTATTGTCAACATTAATCATGGCACTTATAAAAGAAGTAGTCAACCAAACGCCATTTTGTTGCGTCATTAAAAAAGGTCCTGAAAAGCCAATAGACTCATTTGATTCTTTGTGATGACCATAGGCAAACCAAGCGCCTTGATCAGAAAACATGAGACCCGATCTGTCTTTAGCATCTTTTGGAGTGATATGGTAATCTAAAATATCTTTACTGAAATTTAAGAAATCAGTAGTATTCTCATCTTTTGGAGATTCTTTTGAAGTATTACAACTCAAGTGAAACAACAGCCCAAAGACCATTAAATACTTAATTGTTTTTTTTAGATACATTTTATAACCAGTTAGTATTATTAGATAACAAATTTCGAATTTATATTGATAATAACACAAAATAGACCTTTACTTGACCTTACAAAGTGATGTTTGAGAAAAATAAATAAAATTATATTGTCGATATTTGAGAACACATAAATCTTTCAAACGACAAGAGTATAACTCTTTTACATACAAATTCTGACGAATGAATAAATTTTCACATCTTATCCTATTTACCTTTATCTGCATCTGTTTCACAACGCACGCTCAAAAAAATCTATGGGATGAAAACCCAACGGAGTCGCAAAGTGAATTGGACAGCTTATTAACAGTATTACCCACAACTAAACGTGCAAATAAAACGGCCATATTAAATAGGATTGCGGAAATATATTGGGCAATCAATCCAGATAAAACTATAGAATATGGCTCTGAGGCATTGCAATTATCAAAGGAATTCAAACAAAAAGAGGAAGAAGGCTTAGCCCTTATCAATCTTTGTCAAGGTTATTTGTTCAATGATATTTATGATAAAGCACTTCAATATGGATTACAATCTCTAGAAATACGAAAAGAAATTGGAAATGATTATGATCTAGCGTTTACACTACGGACTCTTGGGTGGCTTTATTATGATATTGGATATCTTGACAATGCGCTCCAATATCACACGGAAACATTAAGAATTCATGAAAAAATAGGTGACAAACAGCGCATTGCCTACAGCTACAACAGTATTGGATTAATACATGAGGCCAAAGATGATTGTGATTTAGCTTTATCATTTTTTAAGAGATCTTTAAATCTCATAAAAGATACTAGTAATAAGGACAGAATTGCTGCTACCATGAAGAACATGGGGGTGTGCTATCGTAAAATCAATGAACTAGATTCCGCCATGGTATTTTTAGAATCTTCTCTGAACATTATAAATGAAATTCATTATGAAAGAAATAAAGTTGAGATTTTAAATGAGCTTTCAACAGTAAACATTCTCTTGAACAACTTCGACAAATCTTATGAATTGTTAAAAGAATCAAGAATAATTTCTGAAAGCTTAACTAATAATAAGGAATTGATAATAGAGAATAATCGAATTATGTCTGATTATTATTTAAGCAATAACAATTACAAAGAAGCTTTAAACTACTATAAGAAATATGTCGAAGGGATGTCAGAAATGTTTAGTAGTAATAAAAGTGAGAATTTAGCCGAAATGAGAGTTTTGTTCGAGGCCGAACGACGTGAAAACGAAATTAAACTCTTAGAGCAAGAACGAAATTTAGAAGCTCAGAAAAGAAACTTCTTACTGATTGGTGCGCTATTATTGGTCATTATTGCCATTCTAATTATTGGAAGCCTCTGGAATAACATAAAAAAGAAGAAGGCGATTTACTTGCAAAGCCATAAGCTATCAAAAGAGAAGTTAAAAACTCAACATTTAGAACGAGAGAATTTGGAGCACAAATTAGAATTTCGCCAGAAGGAACTCACAAACTTGGCCTTGTTTATCTCACAACGCACTTCCATATATAAAGACTTCACAAAGTCTTTAAAGAATCTAAAATTCACCGATTTAAAAGAGCTCAAAAAAAACATTGATAGTCTTATTAAAGAATACACGTTTAAATTTGATTTCAATGAAGATATACAACGTTTTCATGCCAATATAGAGAATTTACAAAGTGACTTCCTATTTAAAATCAAGGAAGAATTCCCGCACTTAACGGATAAAGATGTTCAGCTAGCGGTACAAGTCAAACTCAAATTGAGCTCCAAGGAAATTGCCAATATTAACAATATCTCATTAAATTCTGTAGAAATCGGAAGGCATCGCTTAAGAAAAAAGCTCGGCTTGGAGTCAAAAGACAATCTTGTGACTTTTTTAGAAAACATTTAAGTTATAAGGTTATCTCTAACACTATTTTGTCCACATCCCATCCAACAAAACATACTGATTACACAACAAAACTCACAAAACCAAGCACTTACCGAATCCTATTCATCTTCAAAAAATCTCAATAAAATTAAATTTTATCACAGCTGTAAAGGTCAAGTAAAGGTGATTTCCAATGTTTTAACCTAAAATAATTTCATATTTGGTATTCTTAAACTTAAGTTAAAACGAAGTTTCAGCTAACTAATAAACAAATTATTAAGATGAAAAAAAAACAATCAAAAAATCAAATTCACTCTTCTAAAGGTCTGTTTTTACTACTTTTTGTATTTGTGTCTTTTGGATTTATGACCAGCTCCTATGCTCAAGGCATTTTGATAAAAGGGACTATTACAGACAATGCCGGAATACCAGTCCCGGGAGCGACCGTTAATCTCAAATCTAATCCATCGGTAGGAACACAGTCAGACTTTGACGGCAATTACACCATAACAGTTCCAAACACCCAAACGACCTTAGTATTTAGCTACTTAGGATTTTCAACTCAAGAAGTTACGGTAGGTAATGACACAACCATTAATGTTTCATTACAAGAAAGTGCCGAAGATTTGGACGAGGTGGTTATTGTGGGCTATGGAACGCAAAAGAAAAGTGATGTGACCGGAGCCATTAGTTCTGTTAAAAGCGAAGATCTTACCAAAGTTGTAACCACTAATCCCGTGGACGCATTACAAGGTAGGGTTGCAGGCGTTACGGTAACATCTTCTTCTGGCAGCCCTGGCTCTACATCAGATATTACCATTAGGGGTATTGGAAGTTTTGGAAACAACCAACCTTTATATATTGTTGACGGCGTACAAGCTGATCCATATTTCTTAAATGCGAATGACATTGACTCTATTGAAATTTTAAAAGATGCCGCTTCTGGGGCAATCTATGGAACGAGAGCTGCCAACGGGGTGATTATCATTACCACAAAAAAAGGAAAAGTAGGTAAAACAAAAATTGAGATAGAAACCTCCTTGAGCTCTAACACCGCCAGAGAGAAAATGAACTTGTTGGATGCTGATGGCTACGTGTCCGTACACCGACAAATGTATGAGAATGCTAGTGCGAGTCTACCACAATATGTTCAAAACCCTCCCAGTGTAAACACGAATTGGGTTGATGAAACCCATAGAACTGGTCAATTAAATTTATTGAATGTCCGCGTTAGTGGCGCATCGGACAATATCAATTATAGCGTGGCAGGGAGCTATGCCGATGAAAAAGGAATTTTAATAGGTTCTGGATTTTCAAAAAAAGGCATCAATGCCAATATTGGAAGTACGAAGGGAAAATTAAAAATTAATACGAGCTTGAACTATAGTGAAACCAATCAAGAAGATTATAAATTTTCATTGAGAGAAACCTATTTCATCTCGCCTTTAATACCTGTTTTAGATCCGTCAAAACCATCTGGATATGGCTATAGAACTGGCGATTTACCTGATCATAGAAATCCAGTGGGTGAAGATGCCATCATCGACGGGTACACAAAGATGAAATACTTCTTGGGGAATGTAAGTTTTAACTACGAAATAATTAAGGGATTAAATGCCAACGCAAATTTTTCCCTTTCAAACAGAGATAATTATACTTATGCCTATCATCCTCCTTTTCAAGTTAGGGACATAGACGACAATCCTCAAAATCAATATGCCTTTGTTTCTGAGTACAACAGTGAATTCAGAAGGTTAAATCAAGAATACACCATTAATTACAAGTTTGACATTAATAAACATTCGGTCAATTTATTGGCGGGATACCAAAGGATCTCCGAGCCTTTCAAAGAAACCTATGTGCAAGCTGAAGGCTATAAATTTGATGAAGACGGCAACAAGGTACCAGCAACGATATTAGATCCTAGTTTTAATACCATAAATGCATTTAGCGACGGCACGTATTCGGCAGAAGGAACCCACGCAGAATATGCATTGGTTTCTCAGTTTGGAAGAATCAATTATGCCTACAATGACCGCTATCTATTCCAAGCTAGTGTCCGTAGGGATGGCAGTTCAAAATTTGGTAAGAACAATCAATATGGCGTTTTTCCTTCGGTAGCTGCCGGTTGGAAGATCACCGACGAGGATTTTATGAAAAACCAAAAAGTTTTCAACTTCTTAAAACTGAGGTATAGCTGGGGTCAGGCCGGTAACGATAGTGCTTTGGGCTACTACGATTATATCGCTCTTATCTCCCAAGGTAAAGACGGAAGCAATGGCGGTTACGTTTTTGGAAATCCACAAAACTCCTATTTAGGAAGTATCGCCAGGGATTTACAGAATGACGATTTACAATGGGAAACCAACACCTCGTCAAATTTTGGACTCGACTTTGCCTCATTAGGCAATAAACTCAAAGGTGCTATCAACTATTATAAAACCACCACTGAAGATTTACTGATTACAAAAGAGGTTTCACCATCAAGTGGTGTCAATAATCCAGTTGTAAACGTAGGTGAATTTGAAAATAGTGGCTTAGAGTTTGAGTTGGGGTATGTTAACAACGACGGTGAACTTAACTACTCTGCCTTTGGGACCTTTACAACTGTTAATAGTGAAGTTACAAAACTTAGTAATGCCAATCAAAAATTATATGGTATAGGGTTATTGTTTGGGTCGGATCATTTTGTGAACCAAACGCAAGTTGGGTATGAGCCTGGAGCATATTTCTTACCTGTGGCAAATGGGATATTCCAAACACAGGCTGAAATTGATGCCCACGGTGCACAACCAGACGCTTCTCCTGGCGACATCAGGTTTGTTGATCAGAACGGTGATGGACAGATTGATTCTAAAGATGAAACCTATCAGGGAACGGCTATTCCCAAATACGAGTATAGCTTGAGTTTGACTGCCGATTACAAAAATTTTGATTTTAATATATTTTTCCAAGGTGTTGGTGGCAACAAAATATATAACGGTAATGATTTTAGATTATTAAGCTTAGATACGGGAAGGAATTACAGAGTTGAAGCGACCAATGCTTGGACACCTTCCAATACCAACACCAACATTCCGAGGGCTGTCTTGGGCGATCCCAACAGAAACAGTAGGGCCTCAACCCGGTTTTTAGAGGATGGCGATTATTTGAGAATCAAAACCATTCAGCTTGGCTACTCCTTACCAACCAGTGCTCTAGAGGCTATGGCCTTAGATAAATTCAGAATTTACCTCACAGGACAAGACCTATTTACATTCACAAATTACAGTGGCCTGGACCCAGAAGTTGGTGGCAGTGTATTATCAAGAGGTATTGATAATAGTTTATATCCAAAATATAAATCTATAATTTTTGGAGTACAATTAGCATTTTAAGAATCACTAAACAAAACAAAATGAAAAATTTATATAAATCAATTATCGTTGCTTTTATACTGACTCTCACAACATCCTGCAGTGATGATGAGTTTTTAGAGCAAACATCACCTGATCAACTCACCACCGAGAACTTTTGGAGAAATGCTGAAGATGCACAATCTGGTTTGGTGGCAGCCTATTCAGAATTGGAATCAAGAAGTAATTTTTGGGATGGCTGGCAAGAAGGAAGACCAGTGGTAGAATATTTTAGATCTGATTATGCCTTACCCGGGCCAGATGCTAGTAACTATTCGCATTGGATGTCTATATATAATTTCAATTACACCAATGGCCATACATTTTTAGATGTGATATGGACCACAAATTACAAAGGGTTGAATTTCTCAAATCAGGTCATTTCTAAGGTTGGAGAAATGACATCAGATCAAATTTCTGACGCAGAAAAAAAGCAGATTATTGGAGAAGCTACTTTTTTAAGAGGATACTATCATTTTAAATTACTGACGCTTTATGAACAAATTATCTTAAGAACTGAATTAATTTCAAACGAAACTTTAGATAAGCCCCTAGCTTCACGACCAGAATCGTGGGAGGTTATTATTAAGGATTTTACGGATGCAGCCTCCATGCTTCAAACCGTCGATAACACGGAGCCAGGAAGAGCAACTAAAGGAGCGGCCCTCGCCTATTTAGGAAAAGCATATTTATATAAAGCTGGAGACGCAACGTCATCAGAAGCTTCGGATTTTGAAAATGCGGTTGTAGCCCTTAAGCCAATTGTTGATGGTACGACGGGTTCATACGCCTTAGAAACTGATTTCTTAAGTCTTTTTAACGGTGAAAATGAAAACAATCAAGAATCGATATTTGAACTCCAGTTTAAAACTTCAGATGCCACATCAGATAATTCCACACGATTACATGCCTTTGTAGGAGACTGGTCCGTGGGCGGATGGGGCGGCATTGCAGCAACCATGAACGTGGTAAACGAAATGAAAAGTGAAGGTAGAATTGCCAATAATGGTCTATACGACAATAGATTGTATGGCTCACTCTACTTCAAAGATCCATTTTTTAATAATACGACCACCAATCAAATGCAAGGCAGCACATGGGACGCCTTAATGATGGAAACTTATGGAGACACCAATGACAATGCTGCTTATTTCAGAAAGTGGTTGCCCAATTATGTATGGAACAACAGTTATGTTGGGGTCAATGTGGTGTTAATGCGCTATGCTGATGTCTTATTAATGTATGCCGAAGCGTTGAACGAGACGGGAGCTACAGCTCAAGCCATTCCTCTCATCAATAAAGTGAGAGCCGTACATGGTAATATGCCGGCAATTTCGGCTACTTCGCAAGCTGATGTCAAGAAACAGATCATCCATGAACGCACCATGGAATTGACCCTAGAATCCGTACGATTTTTTGATCTACGTAGATGGGGAATGCTAGACCAAGCCATGCAAGCCGCAGGAAGAACTAATTTTAGCGCTGCAGCTCACGCTTACTTACCAATACCGTTATCAGAGATTCAATCCAACTCTGCTATTGATTAGAAAATTTTTATTTATTTGAATTAGTCGAAAAGGGCTGTCATTAAAAAAATGACAACCCTTTTTTAATTATAGCTGCACTGTTGTTGACACGAGCTTTTGGACTGGCATTTCTGTAATTTCCGCCGTTATATTTGCCACTGCTTTAGGCACCATTGTCAGATTAATTGTCATCTGCTCAGGCGCCATCGCCCACAATGTTATAAATGTTTATTTGAAAAAGAACTTAGCGAGAACAATAAAACGAAAGCAGGAAAGATCGCTGCTCTTGCCTTGATTGCAATGCGTTTGCAATTCATCAATTTAAAAAATCCGAGATGCATGACCTTTCCCTTAGCGGTTTAACGATCTGCATTACATTTTTGAGGCATCCAAAGAAATCAATCTAGAGAAGACTAACAAAAGTGTTTAGAGGCATTTTGATGATAATCTAAAATTGAAACCATCTTCATTAATCCCTTACTTTAAGATTTCTTTCAACAAAGACCTCTTTGGCCACTTTCAAGGCATTGAGTACCCGTGGGAAACCGGTGTATGGCAACAAGTGAATAATGGCGTCCACTATTTCAGTTGGAGTTAATCCTATGGTGAGCCCTATATTGACGTGCAATTTTAATTGCGGTTCCAATCCTTGGGTTACTAAAGACGAAATTGTAATCAGCGTCTTTTTTTCATCGCACAGCCCTTCTCTAGAATAAATGTCCCCAAAAGCAAATTCAACTATATAATTTTCAAGTTCAGGATCTAAATCCATTAAGCTGTCAAAAGTTATGGAGTATGCCGGAGCACCTGAGGGATCTTCATATTTTTTTATGATGTCTTTCCCTTCCTGATAGCGTTTTGATTTTTCCATTTTTATATTTTAATAGTTAAGATTATAATTTCAATAATTCAATTCTTATGCCCTCGCAATACGGTAAATCTAGGTGAAAGTAAAGCTTTCAATTCACTAAAAGAAACTCTTAGCTCATTAGCAAAACGCACTTACCATTCTTTATTTCTTTATTAATCGAAAAACTTGAACTGGATATCGTTGGTCATCACATGAACCGCCTTAAAATCATTGATAACCCTAATTTGATGCTTTATTCCTGGTGGCACCACAAAACTGTCTCCCTTATTTAGGATATGATCACTATCCTCCAATTCCAGAATACATGTTCCTTCCAATACTATTAATACAGACTCGATGGATGCCGTATGTTTTGGCAAGAGCGCGCCAGATTTGGCCTCCATCTGTTTGGCATTAAACTTCTGGCCTTTAGCCAATAATTTCACACTGGGATGGGATACTTTTTTCATTATGCAGTTTTTAGATGATTCACATTCAGAAACATCAGTAGCCAACATTATAATCATATATTCTGATTATACCAAATGATAAACATGAAGACTAGTCTATAAAAAGAGAAGCATTTATCAATAATTAAAACGGGAAGAAAACTTAAAACAAATATGCTGAGCTTCGAAAGAGAAGCCCGAAGAAATCAAAAGTATATTTTGATAAAATAAGTTGATTTAAAGCTGAATTATTTGAGCTAAAAGCTATGCTTACTCAGCGAGTTTAAAAGGCTAAATGGATTAGTTCATTAAATTAAAGGAAAGTTTAATTCCTTCTATGATCATACCTGTTCCAATAATGGCAATGATTAAACCCATTATTTTTCCAATTACAGCAATGACATTGTAGCCTACCAATTTAACAATATATCTACTCAACCTAAAAGTTAGATAGGTTAATAGACTCATGCATCCAAATATAGCAATGACCAAAAACACGTGAATGGGCTTTACATTAGACACAAAATTCATGGCGGTTACAATAGTTCCTGGTCCGGCCAAAATTGGAATGGCCAATGGTGAAACCGCAATGTTTTCATCAATCTGCACTTTTTTAAGCGATTTGATGTTTGATTGTTTTGATTGCAACATATCAAAACCAATATAAAATATTAGTATTCCTCCTGTAATTTTAAATGCAGGAATACTAATATTAAACAATTCGAAAATATATTTTCCCAAAAGCACAAAAACCGTCACAATTACAAAGGCAATAATATTTGCTCTTTTATTGATATCTCTTTTTGTTTCCTCATCCGCACCTTGAGTTAAAGATAAAAAAACAGTCATATTTGATATCGGATTGGTAATGGCAAAAAACCCGGTAAACACCGTAATTGAAAATGTAATTAAGTTATCCATTGGCTAAAAAATTTCAATTTTCAAAGTACTTGAATCACTTCTTTACTTCCTAGGTAATTTTGATTTAATTTAAATAATAGGGGAGATTTTTGCCAATCTCTATGCTCCAAAAATTGACAAATGGGACTATATCTAAAAAATACACAGGATTCCAAATTAGCGTTCTTCATCTAAACCCTAGGAACCTTGATTTTTTTCAATGAAAAATCATCTTTTAGAGGTTTATTTTAATGAGGTTTTCGGTTTGTGAATTGCCAATCATTAGGAGAATTTCCAACAAACGACTACGGTAAGAATTTAGACTTCGTCGATAATCAACTTATTTATATTACTTTTGGACCAACAAACACTCTATCCTCAATCTTTAGTTTATGTCTTATCAAATCGTTTTCGACCTCTTCTGGAATCAAGTAAAAGCAAGTATTCAGGACGGTACCTTTGCTAAATTGACTATGGCAAAAACTATTGGCAAACCTAATCTGAAGAATATATTTGTCCGACCTCTTCAAACAGAAGATGACTTTAAGATTTTAGTGAAATCACACTACAGATCCAAAGAAACAGAAGATGAGGAACAAGAACTCAGCTTAGAAGACACTTATGCATTTTTAAAATCACATCTTCAAACGTCATTTTCATCGGTACTTTTATTTACCACAACTAAAGACGTCACTTTCAAAATCAACAAAAAGGGAGCGGGACGAATTACCGAGAACAATCCAACATTTCGCGAAGTTCGGCAAGCTAAGACTGATAACGATTAATCGCATATCAAAAACTGAATGAATTGTCTGATGGAGATTTACTGATTTGAATCAAAATCTCTCAAGATACAATGCTTTTGAACATCCTACCTAAGGCACAACTGATGTCCAGGGGCAATACAAACTCTTCGATAAAATTCTCAGGAAATATCAGGTCATTAAGAGCAATCATCGGTTTCAACTAACCTAGGTTGAGCAAAAAAAAAGCTCCAATGTTATACTGGAGCATTTATAATTAAAGATTAAGAGCGGATTTCCTAAATTCATCATAGCTATTCATGAAACACCATAGTACTTGGGAAATAATAACCATCATAGGCTATGGTTTTTTCTAAATTACCGGAATCGGAATTATAAAAATGAAGTTTATTATAACTGAAGTTTTCGCCCCAGCCATCACGAACGGTACGCACAACCAATTGACCTGAATCTGGATTAAATGCCAATCCAGCACCATAAAGCACCTCTGTTTCCGGAAGTTTGATAAATGGATTTTGCAATGAAGCGCTGTCATTTGTATAGCGATAAATTTCATTTCCACCTCCGAAAGATCCGTTTTTAGCAATAAATACCGTATTCTCATGGGCAGTTATTGAACTAGGATGCCAAGCTCCCCAACTACTATTTGCTTTAAAGCCGAGCTCTATGTCTTCAGTTTCTAAAGTACTCGAATTAATTTTGACCAAGGTGGTGCCACCTGCTGCCCAAACCCTATTGTCTTCAGTTTTTACAAAACCTAAAGCCATATCCGGGATACGTTTCTCAACTTCATAAGTGGCAGCATTTAATATAAGAACACCTTCGCGTTGAGATAATATAAAGATATATTCTCCTACCTTTAGCATGTCTCCAATCTGTCCTGAAATTCCAGTTAGAGCATCTTCAACTTGGAGCGTTTCAAGATTCACCTTATGAATACCATTGCTGGAACTCAACAAACCTTGCGTATCTGAAACCCCAACAAATGCGCGCCAATCGTTGCCAGAATTGGATGGAATCCGTTGTTCTTCTACCAACGAATAAGCATCAGAAACCACAACTGGCCCTCCTACCTTGCTCACTAAATATAATTTTTCATTATGAATGGTTCCAAATCCTAAAGTAGAATTTAAAGGGAAGAGGTCCTTAGTTGGGTTGGTCTTCACAAACACACTATCTTCCAGAGTTTGGCTATCATAGCGGTAGAACCCCACCGTTCCGGTACCTCGTCCAAACCAACCTTCGTTGATCAAGTAAAAACCATTTTCAAAAGCGCCCCATGTGTGGATGTCGTAAGTCAGAGACGCTTCTCCTCCTTCATTTTTCGCCAAGACGCTTACTTGATGCGTTCCGCGGACTTGCGGGATGAATACGAAGGTTGAATCATTGCCTACCAACTCGCCATCAACCTTCCATTCATAAATTGAATTTTTGGTATTGCTGAATTTCGGACGCAGCAAAAGAGATTGTCCCATGGTGATGGTATCTTGCAATTGTTGGGCGCCCTCTACGGATGGTGGATTGACAAAAACATCGTCATCACTACTACAACCTACGATGCTCACTGCAAAAGCGAGAATGCATAATTTTTTAAAAAAAGAGAATTTAAGTTTCATGTTGTTTTAGTTATATAATGATTAGTCAATCAGATTTAAATCAGCAATACCAGTGACTTCAGTCGATAATTCACCCAGCCACCCCATATTGGCTTGTACTCCGGTTTGAATCTTGATAAAGTCAATCCCACTTAAATTAACGGGATTGCCGTCTGCATCAATGGCATCAGCTAAATCAATTTGATCTCCACCACTCGTGTTGTCAGCATAACCGTATTCAAAAGGTTTACTGGTGATGTAGGAAGGATTGCTCATATCAATATTACTATCGGATAACAAGGTGCCAGAAATGGTATAGGAATCTTCAGTAATCCATTCTGGATAGTAGGCTTGTTTATGAAATGCGTTTTTGGCGATAACACCAGTATTGCCGTTGTTATCTTCCCACGGCACATCGCCATCAGCAGTTGCAGGCCTGTAATAAGTAACCTTATAAGCGCGGTCAGTACCTTCTAAATCGTGACCACTTCCTTTGATTTCGTACCATTTATCATCTGGCAATCCGTTAGCATTATCATCTTGCATCACATAAATAACACCCGGCTCAGAGAATGTTGGCATGGCGTTGCCATATATAATTAAGTCGTTTTTATCAGCATGATTAAGTACCGTATGATCAAAAGTATAGGTTACTGAACCTCCCCAGCCTCCTAAACTTACTAAGCCACGGCCTCCAATAATACCTTCTGCACTTTCTAGGTTTCCAGGCTTTTTATTGATAAACTGACCCGGAGCTGGCCAAAAGTCTAAAAGAGCCGTTACGAACGCTTTGCTGTCGTCGGTTATTGGTCTTAACTTAGGAAGTACCGTTATGGTGTATTCATAGGCAAACGTCCCTGCTTCATTAACAGCAGCATAAGAAAGATTATAAGTCCCCGAGTTTTTCGGTTCAAAAATATAGGTATCAGCATTAGACACAATGCTATCTCCCAAAGACCAGGTCTCCGTATATACTGAATTATTTTGATTACTAGCCGAGAAGGTAGAATTGTCTCCAACGCTCAGTTGAAGTGCTTGATCTTGGATGTCCATTGTCACTTCTGGCGCTAAAATTCCATGATCATCATCGTTAGAACACGCGGTCAGAAAAAGGGCAATACTAAAAATAGCCACGAGTAGTTTGTTGTAATTTGTTTTCATTTTTTTGTTATTTAAGATTTAGATTATTTGTATTTAAAAGCTATATGTGCGGGAATATCACCCGTTTCAACGGACCATTTCAATGCGCCTTCCGGAGTAAAGCAATAGAGCGTACCCGGCGTTACGTAATCTTTGGCATCCGTAATCAAGACATCACCTGATTCAGGATGAACGGCGATGCCATAAGGCATTTCGATAAGCGCCTTGTGGGTGTCAGAAATAAATGTAGTTTCCAGAAATATTTCTGTTTGCGTGTCCAGCATTCGGTAAGAAATATCATAATCGCCAGAAATATAACTGAACTCTGTGCTGTACATATAAGCCACATCATTATGTATGGTAAAATCAGTCACCCCGATATCAAAACTCTTTTTAATCGTTTCGGTTTTGGTGTCGATTACGAACAACTTTGACGGAATCTCGTAATAATCACCTCTTGAGGTCACGTATAGGTCGCCTTCCCTATCAATTTTTAAACGGTGAAGGTTGACCGCCACCTCAATACGTTTGTTTTCTGTAAAGCTAGGAATGTCAATCACAGAAATGGTAGATTCATAATCTGGCGGACTATAGCCACCCGAGTTGGCTACATAAATTTTATCATTGTAAGCCACCAGTTCTTCAGGCTGCCTCCCTACCTCTACTCGGCGAGTAATATTCAAGCTCGTGGTGTCAATCTCCGCCACGATGCCTTTAGGAGCGTTAGGGTCTCCAATGCTGCCCAAATAACTGCTCACATAAACTTTTCCTTTGTAAAACGTGACGTAGCGACCATTCGCAAGGTCTATTTGTTTGATGCGTATGCCAGTATCAGCATTGAGCACTTCAATTTTATTGGAAGCATTCACGACAACATACAATTTTGAGCCATAGATACCTATGGTATTTCCTACATCTCCTAGCCCTCCAACTAAGTTAGGATTGGCCTGACTGAATACATTTCTCCTGTAAGTTCCAGTCTCATAATCCATATAATCAAGGGACGCTTTGTTCATGGACATATTGCCTTCGTTCAATAAAAAGAAGCCTTCAACAATACCGCCGGGTTGTTCAATGCCACCGTCTCCAGGGTTTTGGATGATGTCATCCGCTACGGGATCATCAGTTTGGCAAGCATACACATTAAAAAAAATCATCACTAATACACATAGTTTTTTCATCGTTTTTTGAGATTAAAATTCGTAATTAAGACTTAACCGAAAGGACCTTCCGGGCATTGGGAAATTTTTAATGACTGCATATTGCTGGTCTAAAACATTATTGACTTCCAATCCCAATTTTAAAGGGTTTTTCATCAAGAATGGGAAATCATAACTCAGAGATAAGTCGTGCGTATACCAAGGTTGCAAATAGTTTGATGCAATGTTTGCTTTTTGGCTATAGCGTTCGCCTGTATAAATAAAACTATAGTTAAAACCGAATTCCTTATAATCGATCATTACACTTAAACCGCCGCTATGCTTGGGTGTATAAGGGATTTGTTGCCCGTAGCTACTGCCTCCGGGGGTGACATCTAAAGATTCCTGAAACGTATAGTTAAGGACAGCCGAATAATTAATCCTAGACCCGAGCTTTCCGGAGTTGGTAAGTTTCGTTTCTATGCCCAATGTTTCTACCTCCCCAAGATTGAACATGGTCCATCTAAACAGATTCGTGCCTGGAACGGCCACAATTTTATCGGTAATCCAAATTTTATAGAGGTCACTGCTCAAATTGAAAACCGTAGTTCCAACCTCCTTTTGCCAGGAAAAACCTAAATTAATCTGTTCAGAATATTCAGGATCCAAAAATGTATTGCCCACAAAGGTGTAATACAGATCATTAAAGGTGGGCATCCTAAATATGGTTTTATAAAATGTGCGCATCCTGAAATCAGGCGACGCAAACGGTTGAAAATTAATTAGGAGAGACGGCGAATACTCTTGCAAATCATCTGCTGCTTCGTAATACTTCACAGATTCAAAAACACTGGTACTTAAAAGACTGGCCTGGAGATTAAATCTTTCAAAATTCAAATTCGTCGCCAAAGCATTTAGAAGTGAACTTCTTTTTGGATAGGCAAAACGGTATAAATCGGCTTGCATTACATTGTACTGAAAGTCTGTAGCCAAACTCAAGGTCCAAAATGGCTTGATCCTATATGTATTCACTAGAGAGAGGTAATACTCCTGCTGTTCGTAAGTGTTGTCAAGAAATCCTGTTGTGGTGATAATTTCTGGGTCTAAATATCTCGAATAATTATCAGCGTATTTCCCTCGAACGGTAAGCGAATACTTCTGTGAAAATTGATGTTTGTAATCGGCCTGCAAAAAATTAGTTCTGTCCCACAAGCGTTGCGGACGCTTAAACCGATTGGCCACTATTGCTCCCGGCAATCCTCTTTCGGAATCATAATGGTAATATTTCAGATTCCATGTGTCTTTATCATGTTGGCCATGCAACGAGGCTTCTAGACGATAGGAGGTGATGTCAGCATTCTTTCTCTGTGCAATGGTATCATATACCCCATTAGAGTATTGAAATCGATATTTGCCATGTGCGTTTACCAATTCGGTACTCACACGAGCTGAAATCGATTCACTAATTTTGTAATTGAGGCTCAATGAGGGATTGAACAGTCCGAAAGATCCTGTGCGGACGCCAACTGCCAACTGATACTTTTGATCCTCATTAAATTTTGGCGTTTTGGTTTTGAGATAAATGGTATTGGCGGAAGCATAGGATTTTGCAGACTGATCCATTTCTGTGCGCTGGCCTTGATAAAGGCTGACTTGCTCCATGTTTTCGAGAGAGAATTTACCAAGGTCCACTTGGCCGTTTTGCGCATTGCCCAATTGAATGCCATCATAAAAAACGCCGGTATGTTGCGAGCCCATACTTCGGACATTAACCGTTTTTATACCACCGATCCCGCCGTAATCCTTGAGCTGAATGCCACTAAAATACCTCAGCGCATCGGCAACTGATAAACTGCTGAGTTTTTTGAGTGTTTCTCCTGAAATGGATTGGACTGGAGCAGGCGAATGGTGGGCTTCGTAACGGCTTTTGTCGTGACTTAAGAGCACTTCGCTTAATTCAATAGGAACCAAGGTATCCCGCACTTGGGCAAAAAGAACGGTAGGAAAGGATACCAATCCGAAAAATAAAATATAAATGAAATGTATGCAGTTCCTCATGATCATTTTTTGCACACGAGGAAGAATAAGGAAGACAAAAACAACTGTTTAACACAGCGCTTGTATTACAAATCCAAGCTCCAATCCCCGAAAGCCTTAAAGAATTATAAGAAATGGCAGGTATTCTGACTTGCTTCATCCACCCGGCCTTCCCATCTCAATAGACAGTGACCATAATTGGGCTTCAACAAAAAGCTTACAGCTGCGGGACAGTTCTGGATTTTCACCAGATTCCCTTTTAATGCCTACAAGAGCAGGCAACCTTTTCTAAAAATACTAATTTGCAAAACTAGACCTTCTTATTAAATATACTAGCATTAAATAATTAAAATTTCTTGAAACTATTTGTAAGGGACCTATAAAATAATTTCTGTTCAACCAAGATTGGCGCGTGGTAAATTCTAAGTCCAGACAAATGAATAAATTAAGATTTTACTGATAGAGAAGAAGTAAAGTATACAAAATTATTTGTGTATCATAGGTCCAATGGTTTATGAGGACGAAAATGCTTGAACCCTACCCTTAATCCTGTCTTTAAATAGAATATTTATCATGATATTAAAAAGCGGCTGATTAAAATCAGCCAACAAGCCTTGCAGTAGAATTAAAATTTCTCGGAGCTTTGAAACTATTATAAACGAAAAAACGCTCAAGTGAACTTGGCTTAAATGCCTCAACCTCTAAAAAAGGATTCGCTCCGCTGTAGGCTTCGTCAATTTCACCCTCTTTTATTTGCACCGATAGGTATTCCAAATATTCGGATTGATTCCAATAAGAATCATCAAGTAGATATTCAGGAGAAAAAAAACCATTTTGGTGTAATGGTTCAAGCCAATTAATATTCTTTAAATTGTTGTAAAAATAATGCTCTTTCTGCTTATCACTAAAAATGTTCTTTATCGTGTGTAGAATTTCATCAGTTGGTTTATCAAACTTTAAAATTCTCTCTATCTGCTTTAATTGATTTATAAAATTACCTAATAATTTGAGCAAAATAATTTCATACCTTTCCCAAAGTAGAATTATATCACTTGATGCTCTTGATGGCTTGAAAGCACCGCTTCTATGCGTATTCTTAACGAATTTTGTAGCAACATCTATGTATTATAAGGCAAAAGAATCATCAATAGGCAAATCTAATGCTACCAAAATAGAAGCAACATGGCCTTTAGTATTTTTTAATTCCCCTTCTAATGATAATTCTTTCTGTTTTTTCTCTTTTTCTTCCTTTGGTGCTAAAATATCTCTGATACCTCCATCAATTTCTCTTGCAGAATGAGCAATAAGATAAGATCTCGAAGGAATTGTATCATCATTAATTATTTTCAAAACACCTAAATAAAATCCAGATATTTCTTCTCCAATACTTTTAAAGCCGCTATATATACTCTCTTGATTTTCATTAATTTTCATAGTAGTAAATTAAGCTGACAAATGGGAACTTCCAAGAATGGTCAAATTAAAATAAAATTTCTCTTATATCGTATAGAAATAATAGATTCAATAATTTCAAATTCGATATTAAGTTTAATTTTATCATCTGTTAATCAATTCTCTAAAACTCTCTATTTCATCTCGCTTATTTCTTCTACTCGCGTAGCGAAGCATTTTAGGCTTATTTACATTATATTTGTCAAGTACTGCTTTGTATATCCATTTTAATTCCGCTCCCTGTTGTGCTGCGAAAATTATTGGGTCACAATAAATATCTACCAGTAATTTCTCTATGGTTTGGGTGACTACTTTATTTACTTTTTGGGTAGGCGCTTCTGTTGTCAATCGTGTAATGATAATGGGTTCAGAAGCATTTACAACGTAATTATTGATTATGTCTTCTGATGGGTCCAGAAACACTTCTTTTCCTTGTTCTTTTAGTGCATAAAAAACCGATTCCATCACTTCCTTTTCTACCTCTACTATGTTATAAAATCGAAATGGTTGATGTAACATAAACTCATTTAACCATTTTGTTGACCATATACAGAAATCAATAAATGGAAATTGCTTATAAATTTTGCCAGATAGGTATATTAAAGATTTATTAATTTCTGGAATATATTCTTTGCCTTCACTTTCTGATAAAGAATACAATCCTCTGCTTACTCTGTGAAGTATTCCCCTATTTACAAGATCATATATTCTCCAATATACGGTAGCGCGTTTAACATCATTACCAAATTTTTGATAATAGGCCATAATATCAATGACTTTGAAATTCTCCTTAGCTGAAAATTCCTTAATAAGGTTATCGATATGTAGCGTTTCGGAAGCGATAGTTGCTATGTTTTTTTTAAATTCTATTACACAAAGATTTGGCAATATAAGCAATTATTGCCAAATCTTTGAATTGATTGTCTCAAAATATACAGAAGTATTTTGAGTCTTTCAAATTACCTATGAATGTTTTATGGTTATATATATCGTCTGGTCTCATCACTTATTGTTGTCGAAAAAGGATAATTTGAAGATCCTAATTTCCTATGGGAATAGAGCACTTAGTTAAACAAATTCTCAAAATTCTTCTGAAATAAGCGTTTCGATCGTATTAAATCTGAAAACTCCTATTCTGTTAAAAAATTTGGCTTCTATCAATAGATATCAGATTCCATTAAACGAAATGACCAGACATGCATTATGCTATCAAAAGAGACTAAACAATAGCAAATTTTATTCGAAAATAAAATCACAAATATCTGATAATAAACTATTTAAATTGATTAATTTTCTAATTATCAAAATAATGTTTAAAATCTTTATGTTATGTCAACTGTCAATTACATCACTCATCTCAATGGCGTAATGCGCAAATTTCACAAAGATCCAGGAATCGGCCCAGGTCATCGAAACTTGTATCTGGCTTTCTTTCAATTGTGGAATAAAAAGCGTTTTCCACAAAAATTAATGATCAATAGTCAATTGATTATGTCTATTGCAAAAATCCGTTCGAGAACTACTTACTTAAAATTACTTCAAGATCTAAATAAATTAGGATATTTAAAATACTATCCTTCTAGCAATCCACAAATTGGCTCGATCATAGAGCTGTTCAGATATGATACTGACCCTGATCAAAAAACGAACAACTCTTGTTCAATTTTTGATGCGACCTCTGTCCAAAATATGGTTCCTTTTAATAAACAAAAAATAAAAACATTTAAAAACTCTATTAAACAAACAAGACCTGAAAATGAACACATAGTTTTAGATTTTTTTAAAAAGGAAAAGCGGAGTTACTTAGAAGCCCAGATGTTCTATAATTTTTATGAGGCCATAGGTTGGAAAATGAACGGTAATCCAATTGTCAATTGGGTTGCCTGTGCAAAAAAATGGATATTAAAAGCTGATGAAATAAAAAAGAACCACTCATTTAAAACCCAACGGGACTATCTTCATACCACAAAGATTAAGGACTATAGCGACCCATTATAACTAAAACCCTACAAAAGCATGTGGTGCCTCTTCTTTCCTATTTCAAACCCAACAAGATTCTATATGTTTTGAGATAATCTATTTTAACATGAAATAAATCTATTTATGTTTTCATTTCAGGGATTAGACAGATATAATCTATAAGTATAATTATCTTTCAAATGACATAGTTCAACTTCTCGATTGATAATGCACGGTAATATTTTATTCAGTTTTTTTACCTTCAAATTGTGCTCTAAATTCTTCAGGACTTTTCTCTATCAATCGCGGCTTTTTAACTGGTTGGATTTCTGTAAACAAGGAATGAAGCATAGCAACGGTTGGCTTGGTCTGATCTTTTCGATGGCTTTAATTATCGCTATAATCGCATTCATCCGTTTCTTTAAATTGGCTTCAATGGTTCTTCCGGTTGGCCCCAGTTTTTCCTTTGGCGAGATCTCATTGTAAAAGAAAAAGTCAAGAATGGCTTCCATCGTTTCTGTATGAGTCTTGAAGTGTGTCTTTGAAAATTCTTGAAAACGTTTGGCGGTTTTCCTTCTGAATCTGATGGTGATGAATGAATCCATAATCTTTTGCTTTTTTGTGGGTTTGACGCAAATTCTTCCCTGTTTACAGGCGGTTTGTGGGCGTTTGTCGCAAATTCATGAAATTTATAAAATTTACCGGTTTTTAATTAATTGAAATTCAACAACTTATGCGCTAAAAAGAATTCGTAACGTGGCTCTGCCCGTTACCCTCTTGCTATTCCATCCCTCCATTCCATTTCGGTGCTTTCATACTTTCTTGCAAAAACTAAAGAGCCGATTCCAAATGATCGGTAACAACTTATCTTTTAACAGTTCCAAGATTAAGTTTTTTAATTATATTTTATAAAACTGTAAGCCCAGTCTTTTTAATTTTTTTATTTCTAATGAAATAGACCAATTTTTAAGCCCCGATATTTGGTTTTTAATGCTGTGTATTTCTTGCCATAATGATATAAAACCATTTACTTATTATATCTTGAGCGTTTTCCTTTTAATTTGAGTTGTCGGATCAAAGCTTCATAATAGCCAACAATTTTTGTCTAAACAGTATGAATACAATTAGCCATCACCATCTTCTCAATCATTTACTTCCCATAGTGCCTATCGCTGTTACCTTTTTCGAATACCGAAACCAAAATTTAGATCGAGTAAGGACTTATAAAAGAGAGGCACGACCGGTTATGCAGTCCGTCTCGAGCTAAATTTTAAACTTTGTGAAGAAAATGGAATAGTGATTACTTGGTTAAGCGGACGCTATTCCAAAGTTAACCAAAGGGTAATCTCGAGAAATAACGCACATTTTATTAAGACATATTTACACGGTAAATCTGTAAACTTTGGAATTGGGTCCAAGATTTTTAGGGAAGCGCTTTGCACGAAATGGAGCTTTTCGCGAAATGGAGTTGCAATGGGCTGAGCGAGTGATGAAAATATGTTAACACAAAAAGCACAGGTCAATTTTGTTCCATCCATCCATCCATCCATCCATCCATCAACAAGGAGTGCGGTTTTGTAAATTGGAACTCACTTTATTAAGATATAAAAACAATATTATCTTTCACTACTTTAGATTTTCATCTAAGGCCAATACTATTAAATATAAAAAGCTTGAATAAAATTTATCCAAGCTTTTTGAACACTAAATTCACTGATCCTTAAAGGAGGTTTTTAATGTTTAACTATCGATTCAGGCAGCAAAATAAATTCAGCATAATTGTTCTCATCAAAATAGGTGTTGGCTGCATCTTTAAAATCTTTGGTGCTCAACTCATTTATTTGAGTTTCGTAATTTAAAATATCGCGATACTTTAAATCAAATTCATAAGCCTCCTTTAGTTTTGCAATCCAATAACTATTATTGGTCAGCCATTCTTTTGTACGTGACAATTCGGCTTCCTTAAGTTTGTTCAAATCCTTTTGAGATGCGCCATCACGCTTTATTTTTTCAATTTCTTCAAAAACTTTATTTTTCAACCTATCTATATTCTCCGGTGCACAAGTAAATTCGATGTTCATACGGTACCAATCATTAGGTCTATTGGCTGCAAAACCAGAAACTCTTACACCATAAACCCCAGACATTTTCTCGCGAAGTTCTTCCGTGAGCTTAATTTTGAGCAATTTGCCCAATAAGGTTAATTGCTCCTTTTTTTCAAGTGTAAAATCTAAGCTGCCCGAAAAATTCATGACCACTTGACTTTTATCATCAATACCCTTTACTACTGTGTTTTTAATGATGCCTTCAGGACGTCTTAATCCGATATCACTCCAAGTGCTTGTTTTATTAATATTCGAAGGAAGACTTCCCAAATATTGCGTAGTAAAAGTTTTAAGTTTTTCAATATCAAAATTGCCCACAAAAACGAAGGTGAAGCCATTGGCAGATGCGAACCTTTCCTTGTAAAAATCAAAAGCGATGTCTAAATCCATCTCTTTCTCAACTTGTTTTTCTGTAAGCGGGATTCCTCTTAAATGATTTTGTGTCATGACTTCACTGATTTTTTTCCTAAGCACTGCATCAGGGCTTTTGTCTTGATCTTTATATAGTGATAAAGAATTTGCCTTATATGCGTCAAATACATTTCGATCTTTGTTAGGTGCTGTAAAATACAAATAAGTCATTTGTAGCATTCGTTCTAAATCTGCAGCGGAACTACTTCCTGATAACAGTTCGTCATAGAAGTTAATGTACGGCGTTACTTTGACACTCTTACCCATGTTCAATTTATCTAAATCAATATTAGATACATTATTAATGCCACTAGCGCCAATGATATTACCTGCGCTTCTTGCAGAAACGTATATTGAATCTGGCGCAACAGAGCTTCCTCCAGGTCTAAATCCATTCATTGAAATCATGTCGTTTTGAAAGCTTGTTGGTTTTGCAATTACAGTAACGCCATTTGCAAATTTCCACATCGTCATATCAACCTTGTCGTTATATGTACTGCTAATAATTTCACCTTCTTTTGGTATCTCAGTCATTAACTTAAGATTCTCAAGAGTATCCACATAAGGCTCCACTTTCTTCTTTGAATTTCTATTTAGAAGTTCCAATATCTCGCTTACGGTTGGCAACTTCAAATCGTCTTTTTCTATTGCATTTATGACAACTGCAATGTTTTTATCGCTAATCCATTTTTTTGTAAGGTTATTGACATCTTCCACTGTTATGGTTGGCAATATTTCATTGTAGAAATTGTATCTAAAGGCATCACTCGGAATAGGTTTATTATCCGTATAGTTATCGATATAACGTTCTACGTAATTGCGCGTTGGAATTTTTCCAGTTTCTTTCCTATATAGATCTGCGCTATTGAGTAACTCTGCTTTATAACGCTCTAATTCAGAAGTTTTAAAACCAAAGCGTCTAGCCCGCTCACTTTCTGTCAATAAAGCTTCAATACCCTCATTAACCTTGTCTTCTTTTAAGATGGCTCGTAAATAATAACTATCTAAAGGCCCCAAAAACTTTCCCATACCTGCATTTGCAGATAAAAATGGTGCTTCTGAGGATTTCTCTACCTCGGCAAGACGTTGTTTTAACATGCCTGAATAAAGCATTTGTAGGAGTTGTTCTTTATAATCTTTCAAGGTTTCAACTTCAGTACCTCGCTTCTTATGGTAAATAGAAATGCTAACACCTTGTGCCTCCTTATCTGTAATAATGCTAACGGAAGGGGCTTCATTATCATTAATATCATAATAAACACGTTCTCTAGGATTTTTAACAACTTTTAAACCCCCAAACATTTTTTTGACTTTTTCTTCTGTTTCGGCAACATCAAAATCCCCTACTACCACTAGTGCCATTAAATCTGGACGATACCAATCTTTATAAAATCTTTTAAGAGCATCATATTCAGAATTCATTATCACGTCCAATGTTCCAATAGGAAGTCTTTTTGCATATCTTGAGTTATTCGTGAGCATTGGTATAGATTGATAATACATACGTGTACTTGCACCACTTCTTGCACGCAATTCTTCAGCAACAATACCACGTTCGTTATCAATTTCTTGATGGGAAAATGTAATACCGTCTGCCCAATCTCTTAATACACTTAGACTAGTGTTAAAAATCTCTGGGTCATCAGTTGGAATCGAAAGTTTGTATACAGTTTCATCAAAACTGGTATGAGCATTTAAGTCGGCTCCAAACTCAACACCAAGACTTTGTAAATAATCAATGAGCTTATTTTTTTCAAAACTTTTGGTACCATTGAAAGCCATGTGCTCGATAAAGTGTGCAAGGCCTTGTTGATCCTCATCCTCTAAAATCGAGCCCACATTTAAAACAAGCCGTAACTCTGCTTTGTCTGAAGGCTTAGGATTGTGTTTTATATAATAGGTAAGACCATTGCCTAGTTTGCCTATTTTTACTGTAGGATCAATAGGAATTTTAGAATTAAGGTTTTTTATGTTGACCACATCTGTTTGGGCCGAAAGTCCATAGGAGCTTAGGAGAAAAACGAAGACTAATAGTATTCTGAAAATTTTCATACTTTTGTTTTAAATGTTTAGGGTAATTTATGGTTTCGCCACTTTAGAATCTTCTAAAACAAAAAAGCAATTCTGTTAAAGGATCCAATAAGAAGCTACGAAGTATGGATATACTTCAAGAAATGGAATACAATTGAGCTGGATTTATTTGAAAGAAGGGCTATAACTTTAATTATTGCTACAGCCCAAAAATCAAAAGGACTAACTCAAATTTTTAATTGGCTTCTTTATTCGTAACCAGGATTTTGGTCAGCGAGTGTAATTGAGCCATTTCCGTTAATTTCCTCTTCCGGAATAGGAAGAATATACTGGTTTGAGCTTGTAACTGTAGGCTTTAAGCTCATTATTTTATTGAATCGGATGGCTGCAAACCACTCGCTACCGTTTTCGAATGCTAATTCCCTAGCAATTTCATTAAAAATATCATCCTTTAGCTCATCCAAATTCTTTGCAGTTGAATTTCCAATACCTGCGCGATTTCTGATGACATTCAGGGGTGCACTAGCATTTTCTAAGCTCCCATTACTAAAGGCCAACCCTTCTGCCTTAATCAAGTACATTTCTGCCAATCGAATAAAATAGGTAGGTCTAAAAACTTCTGCATTGTTTGTTTTTAAAACGCTGTCACCACTATAACTAAATGGTTTCCGTGGATCTGACGTCATTAAAGTTGTCAGCCAAGAGGCACCAACACGGCCAGGATAAAAACGCTTTCTATTATTATCAATATTATCGGAATTTTCGTCTCTATAAGTCATCAAGATCATTTCAGAAGACTTCAATCCTTTACTGAATACATTCTCAAATGAACTTTCTAAAGATGTAGAACCACTCATAATCACTTCGTCAGCCAAAGCTGCCGCCTCTGCGTATTTACCTTGATAAAGTAATACTTTAGCCTTTAATGCTTTCGCAGCTGTTTTGGAAGCTCTATAAGATACCGTGTATTCAGGAGCATCAGCTATGGCGATGTTCAAATCTGCCAAAATCTGTGTGTAACTTTCTGAAACAGTACTTCTGGCTTTATCTCTAGTTACGAAATTTGAAGGTTCTGTTCTTAAAACAATGCCATATTTACTGTCTTCATCAAAAAATTGACCATAATATCTGAGGGCATCAAAAGTTGCCATCGCTCTAAGAAAGTGGGCTTCACCTATGATCTCTTTTTTACTGATAGGAGAAATATTTTCATCAGAGAGTTCCGCAGTTTGGATGATGGCATTATTCGCAATATCCATCACCTTGTAAAAAATCAACCAATAGTCTCTTACAAAAGGGTTATCAAAACGAACATCATTTATAGAAAACTCACCGTTGACACTTCCACCTCCAGTTTGACTCATGGAACCTGCAAGAGCACTAGGAATAAGTTCAGTGTACATATAATAATATGCGCTGGTATATGATGTTATGGTAGTATATGCCCCATTAAGCAAAGCTCTTGCGTCAGCTTCATTCTTAACCACGTTTTCAGCCACTAAATTATTAGGTGGGTCATTTTCTAATACATCCGTTAATTCACATGATAACATACAAAAGAAGGCTGATATATAAATTGCTATTTTTTTCATAATTTTTAGTTTTTAAAATCCTAATTTCACACCTGCGGAAAACACCTTTGAAATAGGAAATCTGTTATTATCTCTTCCTGCACTTATATCATTATTGTATAAGTTAGAAGCCTCGGGGTCTGCTCCTGGATAATTTGTAACGGTAAAAAGATTTTGAGCAGTCATATAAAGTGATAAACTATCGAAAAACCTCATTTGATCAATTACTTTTTGAGAGAATGTATAATTAAGATTTAGAGTTTTCAATCTTATATATGATGCATCATATACATAATGCGATGAAACTCTATCGTTGTCATTTGGGTCAAAGTATACTATCCTCGGAATATCGGTATCGGTATTTTCTTTTGTCCAAGCATTCAAAACACTGGTCACTTTGTTTTCACCAATAAAAGTGCTTGCAAAGTTAGTATCTCTTCCCAAACCAAATGCGTGCACGTCATTCCCTGCCGAGAATGTAAAGAAAGCTGAGAGCGTAAATCCTTTGTACCTTAAAGTATTATTAATACCGCCAAAAAAATCTGGTTGCGTATCACCAATAACTTGTTGATCTAGATTGGTTATTTTACCGTCTGGCACACCGTCCGGCCCCGTTAAATCTTTAAATTTCAAATCTCCTGGAGCAGTTGCACTATTTTGATAAACACCAGTACTTGACCCATCATTTAGTGCCCCGATTTCTTCAGTTGTCTGGATAATACCTTCAGAAACATAGCCATAGATCAAGCCAATTGGACTACCTTCCTTCAATCGTCCGCCACCAGGAAAACCAGTTAAGAAGCCATCTTCATCCCTGAAATCGTCAGAAATTTTGATCAATTTATTTTTATTTTTACTCACATTTAAAGACAAGCTCCAATTGAAACCACTTGAGCGGATAATGTCACCTTTCAATTCTAATTCAACACCTTTATTTTCAGTGTTTCCTATATTTGCGATGATTCTGTTATACCCTGTGCTACCTGGTGTAATGGCTGTAAATAAGGCGTCCTTTGTTGTTTTGGTATAATATCCAACTCCGCCGCTAAAACGACTGTCAAATAATGAGAAATCAATACCGAGATCAAACTGATCTGTAGTTTCCCATTTTAGTTTATCATTTCCCAATTGAGATATGATAACTGACGGGTCAGGACCATAATTATCGGTTTCAAATAAGGTTCGCCATGCATAATCGCCAAAATCCTGCTGCCCTGTTGTTCCCAAACTTGCACGAAACTTAAGATCGTCTATAATTCTGCTATCTTCTAAGAATGATTCGTTGGATATTCTCCAAGCAAGCGCTGCCGCTGGAAAAAAGGCATACTGGTTGTCTTTTGCAAATTTAGAAGAACCATCAACTCTTGCGGAAAGCGTTAACAGATATCTACTGTCATAACCATAGTTGACACGTCCAAAATATGAGGCTAAGCCAGATCCAGATTCATAAGAAGAAGAATCATTATATATTGTAGCACTTGAAACATTAGTTAAGACATCATTAAAGAATCCTTCACCCCATGCCTTGAGGTAAGAGTTTTTCGATTTTTCAAAAGAAGCCCCAACTATCGCATTGACATCATGATTGCCGATCAGTTTATCATAAGTTAAAGTATTTTGCAAGAGTGTATTTGTAAATCTACTTCTGCTTTCTTGTGCGTAACCATCTCCATTGCCAGTTAATCGACTCCAACCACCGATAGCAGTATATAACGGATAAAAGCTTTTCTGGTTACCAGAATTATAATTAATAGAGAACAAGGTCTTAAACTTTAAGTTCTTAAAAATTTCAAGTTCTGTATAAATTGATCCTAATATCAAAAGTGTATTATTGCTATTCGTTCCTTGGGATCTTGCTACTGGATTTTCGCTATTAAATTGAGGTGAAAACGAATAATTACCGTCTTCATCAAATACTGGTAAATCTGGCCTGAAATTATATGAGAGTTGCGTAATACCACCATCAATTGCCTCTTGATCTGTTGTAGAAAGGTTGACTTTGGTACCAAAAGTCCAATTTTCACTTAATTTATTGTCAAGATTCAAATTAAAATTATACCTGTCAAATCCTGTATTCTTATAGACACCTTCTTGAGTGTTAACACCTAAAGACGTGCTATACCTGGTCTTTTCGGATCCTCCATAAACGTTAAGATTATAGGTAGAAGTTACAGGATTACCTGGCCCTATTTCCTTTTCCCAATTAGTATCCGCATTTCCAAAATACGAGCCATCCAAAACACTAGCTGCGAAGGCATCATTTCGAGTACCATTCTCGACGGCTTTTGTCCATACATCTTTAAACTGCGCTGCATTGAGAACGTCCAAAGTTTGAGCAAATTGGACACTTGTTGATGCACTAGCTTCAAATTTTGTTTTGCCCGAGTATATGCCTTGTTTAGTATTGATAATTATCACCCCGTTTGCAGCACGGGAACCATATATAGCAGCCGCAGAAGCATCCTTTAAGACGCTTATAGACTCTATGTCAGCAGTACTAATATTTCCAATCGGAGTACTGATGCCCTCCTTCGCAAGCTCATCTCCTAAACGACCTCCTTCCGAACCTCCTAATGGAATGTTACTATTTGGAACCACAGGAATACCATCTATGACATATAAAGGTTGATTGGAACCCAATAATGATGTGGCACCTCTAATCCGTACTTTAGCTGCTGCACCTGGTTGTCCTGAAGAACTTGATACATAGACACCAGCTACTTGTCCTTGCAATGCATTATCTAAATTAATAGTAGGTGATTGATTGGTAATGTTTGCAACATCAACAGTTCCAACAGACCCTGTAAGATCTTTTTTCTTTGCGCGACCATAACCAATTATAACAAATTCATCTAAACTTGTTACGGATGTTTTTAATTGAATATTAATAAGACTTCGATTATTAATAACAATCTCAACAGTTTCGTAGCCAATGTAGGATACAATGAGAGTCTCTGAATCTGCAGAAATCGAAAGATTATAGTTACCATTAATATCTGAACTCACTCCGTTTTTTGAGCCTTTAACAACAATTGTTGCACCTGCTAAAGGCTCATCATTCTCATCGGTCACTATTCCACTGACACTTTGTTGGTTTAAAAGATCTGATAAATTCAATTTCAAGGAATTCAAAAATGAGGGTTCCTTTTTAGAATAAAACACAGCTTTAGGCGTTAAAACAATTTGCTTATTAACCACCTTATAGCCAATATTTGTATTTATAAAAAGTTTGTTCAGCACTTCTGACAGCTTTTCTTTAGTAGCAGAAATACTGACAATCTCATACTTCTTTAGGATATCATCCTCATATAAAAATTTGAATTCGGTTTTACGTTCGATCTCATTTAAGACATCAGTTATTGTCATGGCTTTACAGTCTAAAGTCACTTTCGTATTTTGAGAATAGGTGCTGTTGGCCTGAATTTGAAATAATGCTAAAAAAAGCAGCATGTAGGTGAGCTTCATTCTTAAACTTATTTTAGGGATATATAGCAAGCTGTAAACCCTGATAATGAATTTTTTCATACTTTTGATTTGATTTAAAGAGTTGAACATTTTTAGATCATTTTTTTTAAAATCGGAAAATGCTCTAACATTTTCCGGTTTTTTATTCTTTCATTCTATACCTACAAAAGATTAAAAAGATGATGTTTTATTTTGATTGTTTCTGTTAGTTTTAAAGAGACATGTTTTATAGTTTTTATGGGTTAATTATAATTTTATTAGATTCAAATTCATAGTTAAAGGATGCCGAGTAGCTCAGGCTTTGTATGACTTGATGAATGCTTTCCACATCAAAACGCGCAGTAAACCTCCTGTTTTCTAATGTCTTATCATTATTTATGAAGACAACGTTATATTGTCTTTCCAGTTTCTTAAGAATGTCATTAAAAGGTACCCCATTCAAGATTAACCGTCCATCCATCCAAGCTGTGTGTATTTCAGTATCAGCTTTATCAATTTTAATGACATGATTATTCGAGTTCCATTCAGCTTTAAAGCCTGAATTTAAAAGCGTAGCCGTGTCCTGATTATAAGTTTCGTTACTTCTATAGACAACTACAGAACCTTCAAGAAGCACAGTGGTAATCTTTGCATCTTCCAAATAGGAAGACATATTGAATTGGGTGCCTAGTACTCTAACATTAATTTCCTCAGCATTGACAATAAACGGATGCTTCTCATCTTTGGAAACTTCAAAAAATGCTTCGCCCTTTAAGAACACTTGTCTGTTGTGGCCTTCGATGAATTTAACAGGATATTTTAAAGAAGTTCCGGCGTTTAAATGTACTCTAGTACCATCAGATAGGAGCACCTCAAAGCGTTTGCCATAAGGCACGGTTAAGGTATTATAGACTAACGTTTCATTTGATACGGTAGCGCCATACACTAAGGTTTTTCCTTTTTGGTTACCTATTATATTCCCATCATTATCGATTAATTCAGACGCGCCGTCTTCATTTATAATTTTGGTACTACCATTTCCGAGTTCCAGCGTAATGAATTCGTTTGGTATATCGAGTGATGATGTATCACCTAAATAACCTTGCTGATATAAAAATCCAATACCCAAGAATAGTATAGCAACTGCAGCATATTTAATCCAAGACCTAATGGAGAATGGATTTTTTTGTTTCGTTTTGGATTGTTCTGTCTTTAGTAAAATAGTTTCCCATGCCTTATCTTTATCTATGGTCTCGTAGCTTCTAAGAGTATCAGAAATCTTAGAAAAATTAGTCTTAGATAGAAAAGGATGTTCTTTTTTAAATTCTTTTAATTGCAATTTTTCAGCAGGTGTCAAGACCTCCAGTTTTTTCTTGATAATCAGTCTCGCAATATGAAAAATAGTGTTCATTCTATTATTGTATTTATAAATAGAACAACTAAAAACTAAAAAGGTACTACTGAGAAGTGTTAAAAAAAATAAATTTGCTAAGAAGATAAATTATAACGGTCATCATTAAATGCCTTTATTCGATATTGCATCAATCCAAGAAGGACAGCCAAACCAGTACGGCTCGTTCATCGACATCTATAACTTCATTATTGGAGCTATTAAGAATGAAATAAGAACACTTAAATCTTGAAATTTCTGTCTTAGCAGTTTATAAGCTTGAGACTTTAAGGTTTTAACTGTTTGTAGTTTGATGTTAAGATTTTCAGCAACTTCTTTATTCTTAAGTCCTTTTAAGCTAAGTATTATGACCTGCCTCTTACGAGTTGGCAGTGTGTTAATGGCCTCATACAACTGTCTCGAAATATCTTCTTCAAGTACGTGCTGCATAAATAGATTGTCATCATTTAACTGCCCAAAAGAAGTTGTTGCATATTTATCTTTTACTTTATTATGCTTAATTATATTAAGACACTTATTTCTTGAGGTCTTATAAAGATATGATTTCAGTGAAATCTCATCTGGAAAGTTGTTTTCTTTTTGCCACAAATCCGCAAAAATATCTTGCACCACATCTTCACATTCATCGTGTGAAGACAAAAAACGGTTGGCATAGGCTACAAGAGACGCATAATATGTATCAAATATTGTTTTTAAATAACTTTCGGTGAACATTTTAAAACTGAAACAAATTTTTGTTGAACTGAACAACTTTTAGAAGCTCGTAAATTTATAAAATTATTATTAGTGTCCTATCCATATTAAAAAACAAGATGTTAAATTAATACCAGTTCAGTTAGATTAAGGATAAGCGACCAAGATAATTATAAAAACAAACCAATTACCAATTTTCCACCAGAATTAAAATGAAATGATTTTCAACTTAAAAGTAAATGAGAATATGAGACCAGTGATAGGATTAATGCCATAATAATTTGATAGACGAGTTATACAAATTTGACTTGCGTGTATATAGTATGACAATTAAAATCCATTCCAATGAAAAAATGCTTGTGATTGGCATAATCTAGTATCTTAATTTCTATCTCCTATATAAAATTGAGAATTAAAATGATTATGACATCAAAGAAACGCTGGCTTTAAAATAGTAAAATGTCGCACCCATGTTGTAACTGCTCAACAATTTATCATCCAACATTTCGTACATTTAAAAATGGATACATATCAAAATGAGTAATTATTGGAATATATCGGGTGTTCCTCATAAGGGATGGATTTTAGAAGAGGTTTATGACATCAGAGCTGAGGGACAATCTTCGGATGAAACCCAGTATGAAACGTGCATGATGTGAAATAACGAGCGCATACGATATGTACACGGTGTAAGCCACAGGGATTTTGGAGAGGAATTTAAAGTTGGATGTGTCTGTGCTGAGAAAATGACCAATGATTATGTAAATCCCAAAAAGCATGAAAAATAATTAAGAAATAAGTCCCACAGACGCATCAACTGGCTAAAAAAAGAATGGAAGATTAGCAAGAAAGGCATCTCATACTTAAAAATTACGGATCATTTAATTGTCATTTATCAAGACAGATACACTAAAAAGTTCAAAGTCAATATTGGCGACGTTTTAGGTACAAAACAATTTGAGGATATCGACCAAGCAAAGATGGCCGCATTCAATGGTATTGAGTGTACGAAAGAGAAAAACTAATGGTAATTCCTATTGCCATCTATGGACCATCGAAGCATCGATCCCACAGGCAATCAGCAAATATTTCCTGATGCACCATATTCACTAAACTATGATCAAGGTATTCTATTTTAACCTCATCAAATTAAAATGCTAACGCCGAATTAAATACCCTATTGTTAATTGCCCATCAAGAAAACAGAAACAACTAAAAATCTCACATCATCTCTAATCTGATTTTTCGTTCATTATTTTGTTCAGCTTCTTAAGGAGTTGATCCTTTGACATCTCAGCATATTTGTCCTTTTCAGCATCTGCATTTTTTTTTCTTAGCAGTTTCAGCTCGTGTTCTTTTTCAAGTTGCCTCGCTTTTTTGTCGAGCCTTCTTTGCACAGCGTCCATATTTGATTTTATCTTGTGATCCATGACACGAGCATAAATTTGAGTAGTCGTGATTTTTGAATGTCCCAATATTTTAGAAACGGTTTCGATTGGCATTCCGTTGCTCAATGCCACTGTTGTAGCAAACGTATGTCTTGCCATGTGAAAGTTGAGTTTTTTTCAATTTCAACGTCCTTGGTTATCGCTTTCAGATAGAGGTTGGCTTTCTCATATATTATTGATGTTAAAAGTTCACCCGTAAACTGTGTAACAGAATGCGTCTTTTATTTCGGAAAATTCTTTTCTGCACGATACAACAATAGAGTCCTGATTTTAGTATTTGTTTTTTGCCTAAACGTTGTTATCCATTTATGAACATTATTGCCAATCCAAAAATTTTATTGTGTCAAATCTATAATGCCCACATTAGGGATCCTCTTGTAAATAACAGTGATTGAACAGCTCGATCAGGATGTAAAACTTGAGTAATTGAAAATCTTAGACTAATATTTAATCTGAGATTAGTAAGACTTACGTAGTTTATGCGAACTGTCTGATTATTTGCAAAATTCAATTAACAGACTAAGTATCCATTTTAAAGCTTCTTGTATTTTTCAATAGAATCTATAGCGTGGTATCGAACTTCATATCATTTAGTGAGTTTTTATATACTTTGCCATCTTTCATAATCAGTAGAAAATTCTCTTCTGGATTATTTAGTAAATCAAATTCTTTCATAGGATTGCCGTTAATTATAATTAAATCAGCATAAGATCCTTCTGTTAACTCTCCTAAATTACCTTCTTGATATGGATTACGTGGCCCACTCAAACGCAACATTTCAGCATTTGTAGAAGTCACCATTTTAAGTGCTTCATATGGAGAAAACCATTTTTTTAATCCAATTAATCGAGATAGATCATTACGTCTATCAATTTTCTGTTTTCCGGTAAGATCGGTACCCCATGCTGTTTTTACTTTATATGTTTTCGCTATTTTATAAACTTCATCCGTATGCCCATAAACATAATCTCGTTTTTCTCTGCTTGGTGAGCCTATAAGATAATCATTCTGCTCTTCAATCATAAATGGCTGAATACTCAACCAAACTCCTTTTTCAGCCATAATTTTAGCAGTCTCTTCATCCATTAAATGTCCATGTTCAATTGTTTTGACACCAGCTTCAATTGCTATTTGTATAGCTCGTGGTGTGTAGGCATGAACGGCTACGTAAGTTCCAAAATTATCAGTTGCTAAAACTGCGGCTTTGAATTCTTCCAAAGAATATTGGGTAACATCAATAGGATCATAAGAAGAGCCAATTCCACCACCCGCCATAAGTTTTATTTGAGTTGCACCTTGCCTTAATTGTTCGCGTGTACGTTTTAATACTTGATCAGTTCCATCGGCTATTGCTGCGATCCCCTGTCTTTCTGAATAGGACAAATTATCTGAAGTTCGAGGTACCGCCGTTATATTATCAAAATCGCCATGACCACCAGATTGAGATATAAAAGCTCCACTTGGATAAATTCTCGGACCAGGTACTGTTCCTTTATCAATCTGTTTGGCTAAAGGTATAGCATTTCCGCCCATATTTCTTAAAGTGGTAAATCCATGTAATAGACGATGCTTTGCAGCTTGAGTAGAAATAATATTGGCCGTTCCCCAATCTACCGTCGCGGAACCCATTGGGATCCCTTCCATACCAATATGAGTGTGAGCATCAATCATTCCTGGCATTACAAACTTTCCCTCTCCATCGATAACCAAAACATCTTTAGAGGTGGAAGAGATATTACTCTTGGAAATTTTAGAAATCTTATTTCCTTCAATAAGAATATTTCCAATAATAGTTTGTTGGTTAATACCATCGAATATTTCTACATTTTTTATTAAGATGATTTGTGAATCTTTTTTTTGAGTGATAACACTAAATGTTATAAGGAAGAAGATGAAATATAAATTGTTTTTCATGATTGCAAATGATTTTATTATTAATTCGAATTGGCTATAAAATGAACAAATTCCTTTATGGGAATACTTCGTATCTTTTCAAGAACATAATAATTCATTCAATAAATTAGTTTGACTTTTATACTTCCTAAATTGTCCAATTATTGCGATAGAATATATTTGAACAGCTAAGTTAATTTAATAACCAGATACCCCTCCTTCATGGTTTGGATCGGCAGCACCTTTTAATATTCCATTATCATTTTCAATCACATAGATTCGCGCATATCCGCCTAAACCCACATGAAATCTATAACCTCTATTATATGCTTTACTTATAACTTCTCCCTTAAAACCTTTTCCAATATTAATTGAAGTGTCATAATTCGGGTAGATTCGAGGCATTCTAGCTGCTGTGGCAGGATCCATCCCATAGTCGAGAATGTAAATAATGCTTTGAACTATTGCTGGGTCAATTCGTCCTCCTCCAGGGGCTCCTAAAACCATTTTAACTGTATTGTTAGGATTTAAAATAATTGTTGGAGCAATAGTAGAATATCTAGTCCAATAATCGGATTTAGGTTTATCTAATACATCTACATTTTCGACACTTGAGAATTTCATACCTGAATTATTAAGGAAAAAACCTCGAACCCATACGGCATTTTTGCCAAAAACAGAACTAAGTGTATGTGTTAAATTAACAGCATTCCCGTCCTTGTCAATAACCGATAAAGATGTAGTTTCTCCATCATTTACGTTTTCCAATTTAGGCGTCTTGCTAAGGTCTTTCAATGTCTGAATAGAAATAGTATCCGGAATAGGTGTTTTAAAAACTTCTTTAGCTCGTCTAAAGGCAAACTCTTTAGAACTTAATACTGAGATGGGAGCATCCACCCAATTAGGGTCCGCAATAAATTGTCGATCTGCAATGCCTGCGCGCATAGCGGCAGCTAATACATGAAAAGTTGTGTCGGATTGTGTGGGGAGTCCCATTTCTTTCAAATTAAATGGTTCTAATAGATTTAAATCTGAAATAATTTCTAAACCTCCTTGTGGTGATGGTGCCGTCAAGATGGTCCAATTCTTATATGACGTCTTTAAAAATCCTCTATTTGTGCTTACCTTATAATCTCTAAAATCCTGTAAGGTAACTGGATTTCCTCCTTCATTCATGACGTCTATAATGTCCTGTGTTATCGGACCATTATAAAAAGCATCGGCGCCTTTTTCGGCAATTTCTCGTAAAGTTTCTGCAAGTTCTGGTTGCTTAAATATTTTTCCCACTGGGAATGGGTTATCATCTGGAAGGAAAAGTTTTGATCCTTCATATTTTTTTAGTCTCTCAGCACTGGAATCTATAAATTCAGCCAATGTTCGGTACATGGGAAAACCATCTTCAGCGAGATCGATTGCTGGTTGCATAACCTGTTTCCTTGAAAGGTTACCATGATTTTCCAAAGCATAAAGCAGTCCCGCAACTTCACCTGGAATCGCTATTTCCCAAAGAGGTTGATCGTCACCTTTATTCGGTAAATTGGTATAGGTTACCATACGTTTAGCGGAATAGAAGTCCAGATAAATCGTTTTTTTCTCTTTCTCTAACCATATTATCATGGCTCCACCACCACCTAAACCAGACATTTCAGGTTCTGTTACACTTACCGCAAATGCTGTGGCAACCGCAGCATCAACCGCATTTCCCCCAATTTTAAGAATATCGACTCCTATTTGACTTGCTAATTTATTAGCGGAAGTAACCATTCCGTTTTTTGCCTGTAAATCCTGACCGATATCTGGAGGTAGAGGAGATTGTAAGGTTGTAGTTCTATTCGGCCCACAGCTGAATAAAACTATAATGAATAAAATAACAAGGATTTTCTTACTAATCATATTCTTTGTTTTTGAGACTAAATTATTAAAATAACAATATTAAAGAGAACTTTAAAAACAGGGTAATACAACTACCAATCTACCACTTTTTTTAAGCGTGGTAATACTTAGAATTTTGCTATACACAGAATCATTCCCTAGTAAGATATTCATCGGACTATATTTTTTCATCTTCAGTCATTTTTTTAACTTTACTATTGCTCTTATTAAAAGTCTGTATCAACTGATAGACATAAGGAATCTGCTCCTGAACTCTGGCTAATTTATCATCAGAAATATTAGTCCTGCTAAATGGAACCATCTTGACATACTCTTGAATTTCCCCTTCCTTCCTACCGTATTTGTAATCATACGGAAAGTTGCCTTCAGCATCTATTACTATATTGTCATTATCGGCATTGGCAACACTAATATAAAATTCACTACTTTTAATATCTCCATCAGGATTGAATAGTTGCTCTTGCTTTAAGTAGTCATAAAGCTCTTTTGCCGTGTTAACTGCTGGATCAATCAATTCAACATTCGCTGCCATCAAAGCTCTATAAAAGTAGACACCATCTACCCCTTTATAATTATATAATTCTTTTAAGACACCTGAAATCTCATCCTTCAAATATGGATAATGGGTACATCCCAAAATAATAGATTTCAATTTATTATTGGTTTTTGACTTACGTATATTTTCCATCAACGTAACTAAGTGATAACGTACATAATTCTCGGCATCATTAATTTGAAGTATAGAGCAATCATCAGCTCTCTCTGAATCACATAACATTTTATTATCATCAAAATCAAAGTTGTAAATATCAAATAGTGTTTTATCAATTTTAACATCACCATTTAGACTCGGTCCTTTATAATTATCTTGAGGCCGCTTTAAATTTTTATTATAATAGTCAGTATCTTCATCTACTGCTTCTGCTATACCTATTCCTCCTTGAGAAAACACCTCAATATTGCCTTTGTAATTTAACTTATCTTTTAAATTTATGATACTATTACTGTAGCCTTTTGACGCCACAGTTCCAGCAGTAGCCAAAACCCCGATTATCGCATCCTCGTCTTTTTCAATCCTTTCTAAAGCACCTCTAACACCGGCGTCAATAACCCCAATGACTTTTATATAGGTATTTGACTTTCTAATAAACTCCTCTATATATTCTTTGCCATAAGCTGTGGCAGTATTACACGCAATAACTAATACCTTTACAGGCTCTTTATCATCAGTATAATTTTTATCGGTAGCATTGACATAATACTTATTACTCAGTAAAAATTGAGCATCTTTAATGATATGCTCCTTTAAAAGCTCCCCTTTGTTTTCCTTTGAGTAATTGCCATATGGCATATTAGCTTGATCTGCTAAATAAATAAAAGATTCCTTGTCAAAATCGACTATCCCATCACTGCCTTTTAAAAGGGTTGCATTTTGGTTTTCATCGTAATTGACAATAGCATTTAAAACCGTCAATCCTCCAATTCCTGAATCAAACACACCAATTGGAAGTCTCTTTTCTTTGACAGGATAGTTTTTGAAGTCTATGTGATAAAAATTATCTCTATCTGCGATAATAGTACTAACAATATTTGATTTTTCAACTTCAGATGAATGCTCTTTTTCAGAACTAGTTTTGCAACTTGCTAAAATAAGTAACACAAAGATTCCAATATACAGATTTAGTTTATTCATGTTTTTTTGAGTTTTATTTATTTCGTTAGCACTTTCCCGTTTAATTTGCCATTGTATTCTCTTTTATCAATTGTCAGTTTCCCGTTGATAATGCTATATTCCAACCCTTCTGCTAACTGAAATGCATTTTTATAATCAGCTTTATCCTTAAATGTTTTCGGGTTAAATATTATGATATCTGCATAATACCCTTCAACCAACCTGCCTCGTTTTTTTATCCTGATAGCATCCGCAGTCTTTGATGTACTTTGATTAATAAAAAAACCAATATCGATGACCTCATCTTGTACCACATACTTATGATATTTTCGAGGGAAGGTTCCATATTTTCGAGGATGTCCAGTATTTCCATCAGATCCTGTAAAAACCCAATCTCGTTTCATAAATGCATGGATATCATCTGAATTCATATTAAAAGAAGCCACACGCACATATCCCGTCTTCAACACATTGAAAACAGTTTCTTCTGGCGATATATTCAAAATCTCAGAAATTTCCAGTAGATTTTTGCCAACATAAGCAGTGTCTTCACATTTTACAATTAACAATTTATCCGCACCTCCTCTACGCTCAATATTGACTTTTGTTTCCTGTAATATTCTCGGTCTTAATCTGTTATTCTCAAATCTTATAAAGAGAGAGTCTGTACCGCCACTCTCACCCCATCGCGGAACCACAGCAGATTTTAAACCTGTGGCAGAGGCATCATAAGGATATTGATTTGCCGTAACCTCTATCCCCTCAAGTTGTGCACTTTCAATCCGATTTATTATCTCAGCACTTTGGTGCCAAACATCTACGCCCAAACATTTGATATGCGAAATGTGTATAGGCAATTTAGCTTGTCTGCCTATCTCTATTGCCTCCTCAATTGCTGGAATTAAACCAACTGTATATGAGCTTTCATCTCTAAGATGCGTATCATAGATGCCATTGTGCTCTGAAACTGTTTTTGCAATCTCAATAACTTCTTGGCTGTTTGAATAACTCCCTGGAGCGTAAAATAAACCTGTAGAAATTCCAAAAGCTCCAGCATTCATTTCCTGATGGGCCAATTCCCGCATCTGAAACATCTCATTATCGGTAGCTTTTCTATCACTTCTACCCATGACTTGCTCTCTTATTGTCCCATGCCCAAACAACAATACTGCATTGGTGCCTAGACCTTGCTTATCGTATAAATCTCTGTATTTGGAGGTAGGATAAAAACTATCTCCATCATTACCTACGACAACAGTAGTAATCCCTTGGAACAAAAAGGGTTGATTGTGGGAGGTTTCCTCATTGATTAAATCTCGATCAGCATGGGTATGAGGGTCTATAAAACCGGGTGACACAATTAAACCATCAGCATCAATCGTCATTTTTGCGTTTATCGAAATAGCATTAGCATCACCAATATAGATGATAAGATCATCTTTGATGGCAACACATTCAGTTGTAGGCTTTTGATCAACTCCATTATAAACGGTGCCATTTATAATTAAAATATCAGCTTCAATTTCTGGCTCTAAACAAGACAAACTGATGCACGATATAATAGCCAAAAGAAGAAACAAATTATATTTCATTGATTTTAATTTTTAAAATCATTGTTTCCATAAATTGTTGCGCATATAACCTTGCACGCTGTTTAATAATATCTCTATCAATTTCATCTCCCTCTTCATAGGTTACAGCTTCACAGCCATAAGTGTTATAAAAATAATTATAACAGTAAGGCAATTCTTGACTTCTAGGTCTTGCCTCTACTTTAAAAGAGGAATTCGTCTCAATGTTCTCAATCCATTTATCAATGATTCCTTTGCTTTTAACATTATTAATTGAATCAAGAACCAACAGATAAGGTCCAGAGTAAGATGTATGAAAATCGATAGCGAATTCAATGGAGTTTCCATTATTATATTTGTTCACTAAAAAAGTTTTCACCATCTGCGTCTCCGGCTGTTCAAACTCAACCCAATCTCGATTAAGGTCCACACCATTAGCGTTATGGCGCCAGTTTCCTAAATCAGCACCATCAGGATTTAATAAAGGAAAAGCATAAATATTATAGTGTTGTCTAAATCGATGCGCAATCTCGTTGGAAGCTACTAGTTCTTCATAAAATGCTTTAAAACCTATAGACCCTCCAGGAATTTCTGGTGGATGCTGTCTTGCAATTAGAACAATCGCTTTTTTCACCTCAGGAGTTTCATATTGCATAACATAATTGCTATGTTTTAAAACCGTTGTCCCAGCTATTGATTTTTTAATTTCTGGCTTATCATTTATAATACTATCAACCCATCTATAAGTATCTTGCGATGTTTCAATTTCTTGAGCAGAAACATATAATTTTTTAGAAGAGACATCTAACTTGAGAACCGTCTTATTGTTCACTGTGTCAAAACGTATATTATTTTTACTGATCTTTTTCCATACATGTTTATCGTAGCTCAACTTCGGTATATAGCGATGTTTATAAGCTCCATAATCTAGCAAAACTTCAATTGTTTGAGCTGTCTCTGAGGTCAAAGAAAAAGCATAGTAAGGACTATCATTAACAGGCTCAAAAGCCGGGTTTATTTTAAGCAGAAAGCTATTATTATCCAATGGAATAACACTATCTAATCTCGCCCCTTCAAATAATGCATCAAAAACAACATCTTTTTTAGATTTTGATTGATTACAAGAAGATATTACGAGTATTAAAATAGCAATAGAAACAATGTTTTTTAGTTTTAGCATTGAATTTGATATAAAGAATTATGGTTCAATATGTGTCGCTTTCTGTATAGATTATGAAACAGGCAAATTTCGAATTAACGATTCAGTTGACATCTATACTACTAATCAAATAAAAATGAGATTGTCTAAATAGCATAAATGTTTAAAAATTAATTTTTACAGATTCAGTACTACTTCAAAATATAGTTCTTAAACTACTTTAATCATCTATTCAAATGTATATCTCATTTCTTAAACAGATTCATTTTCAGCATTAAAAAGCTTAGCCACATCCATTAATCTGTTATTTGACTAGCCTAATACACAAGCATTAAGCCATATAATTCATCCCTCGAGATGTCTTCCTAAAACGCTTGAAGAAAATTCCATAATTGTTTTGTATAGAGAGATCTTTTAGCCTTGTTAAATAAATCCTTAATAATTCATCACTATCATTTCTATATGGAAATCTTGTGAACCGTCAGGATAGCACAAAAGATCTTCTAAAGCAGATAACCCATCAATATGTTCGTCAGAAACCCCTAACCGGCTACCCCTCCTGTCATCCATAGTAATAAATTTATTATTAAGACCAATTTCTTCATCAATACAAACACCAAAAGAAATGAAATTGACAACTCCTGAATTTGCAACATTGATGAAAGCTCCACATTTATTCTTGCTTCCGTTATAAATTAAGCTCCGTCCTCTAAACAAAAGGCCTTTTTTAAAAAGAATTTATTGCTCTAGTTTGGCAGGTTAGAAAAAGGTGATATCAAACTCTATGGCATCGTTCAATGCAGTTGCTTTTAAACGCACAGTTGTATCCCCTCCTAAGTTGATATTTTCATCATTAAACTTTGGAGTTTCACCGGAAAATGTTCCTGTCGGCGTGGTCACAAGAGCGACAAACTTAAATTTTGTATTCAACTTTATATCGGCATTTGTCATCCCTAAAGCACTTGTAATGTCACTAATTGGAATGTTCATAGTTGCTGGAAAAGAATTTATGACCAAAAAATCTATGACCACTTTATCTTTATAAAATAAATTGAGAGAATAGTTTGTTGCATTTTTATTTGGATCAATTAATCTCTCAGATATAACAGCGTTATCAACATTTGCTATATTTACTTTTAAAGTTGGTGTTTCTTCAAATTGAATATAACCGCCTCTCATTGCAATATCTTCTAACAAGTTGGCGTCATCAGAACAACCAAAAAGAACCAGAAAACAAACTGAAATTTTTAATAATTTTTTCATAACTTTTCGTTTATTTTATAAAACCATCCGGATTTTTATCCCAAAAAATCTTTGCGGTTATTGATTTTTGACTTATTGACAGATTTGTCGAAACCTCATCGTTCGGATAAGGGAAACTTCTAGGGAAAGTAGGGTTATCATTATCAATGGGTGTTTGAATATTTGAAGGATATCCTGTTCTTCTGTATGCATTATAAGCTTCAATCGAGTTCCCAAAAGTGGCTAAATAATACTCAGTAATAATAACGTCTAGTCTTTCTTCTTCCGTATTTGCAGCCCTGTAATCATTTAACACTTCTAACACATAATCATCTACGTCTGCCGCAGTTGCAGCATAAGTAGATGTTATGTTACCAAAATTCATCACTTTACTCATCGATGCCCTAATACCTTGTTCGAGCAATGTTTCTGGATCTCCATTGGTACCCAGCATCAGCGCAGCTTCGGCAGCTAAAAATTTTACATTGTAAGATGTTAGAATTGGTAAAAAGCCTGCCCCTCCTAAGTTGTTGGTATGTGGAGAACCAACAAATTGGTTTTGATCAAATGCGCCGCCTCCAGGAAAAACCCCATATACTGTCCTTAATAAATTATCTCCTCTTCCCGTCCTTGCCTCTCCATGATCTAATCCCCAATATTGATCGCCCAAATAACAATAATCTACTGTAGGGTCTCCTTGACATGCTAAATATGGAGGACCACTAAAGGGGTCAATATCAGATTGACGATAAAAATAATAACGTATCCTAGGATCTCTCATACTTTTTGAATCCTTCAGCATATACATAAAATAATTACCCATATATTGAGCAAAACCGTTGATATATCCTCTTCTAAAATAAGGATGCCTGCTTTCAGGTTCTTGAACAGAAGCATAAGAATATACAAAATCGTCGGAGGATGAATCAATAATGTCTTTTGCCAATAATGTATTTATTTGACCTTGTAAATCAGAAATTCCTAAATCGCTACTAGCCAATCTTGTTTGAATCAACAATCTTAACTTAAAAGAATTGGCAAATGCTTTCCATTTATCTTTATTGCTATTGTAAAACAAATCTGAAGAAACACTAAAAGTGGCCAATTCTATATCTGCAATAGCCTCATCAATATCTGAAAGAACCATTTTATAAAGTTCAACACTATTATCTGTATTAGGATTTGGAAAATCAGTAGGATTCGCACCTTCAGAATATGGGATATCCCCTACATAATCAACCAATGTCACGGTAAGATAACCAGTCAGCAATTTACTAATTGCGTTGTGGAAAAGTAAATTTGAATCTGACTCGGCTAAATCTTCCAAAGTGTTAGAAATAGTTAAAGCTTCATAATATCTTTTCCACTCCCCATTTAAAACATTTACACCTGCGACATCTGAATATACATCTGTCATAGCCTCATAGCGCATAATATCATCAGTGTTTATAACCATATCACCCATAATATCCTGAAAGAGATACTGAACCTCGTTAAGTAGAAATTCTGGATCGGCACTACTAGGGTTTAGTAGGTTTGGATTTTCTTGAAGATCAAAATTACTAACTTCACAAGTCAATAGGCAAAGTGATGTAACTAATGTAAAGCCAAAGTATCTAAATATTGTTTTCATTTATTGTGCTTTTTAATGGATTAAAATGTCAATAATAAACTTAGTGCAATCCTTTTGGTGGATGGCAAATTATTTCTTCCCAAGCCACCGTCATTTTCTGGATCATAATTCACATATTTGGGAAAATTTGGCGCCTTAAACCAAAGGTTTCTCCCTACCAATGATAAGTCTAACTTATCGAATGGAAGATTACTTCCTTTTTTATTTATCAATGAATATCCAATAGAAAGTTCTCTTACACGAAATACAGAAGCATCCCACATACTCAAGTCATTGGGATTATAATAATTTGAAAAAGCAGTTCTTAATCCATTTAATTGAACGGTATTGGGAATAGAGTTACCATTGGGATCCAATAAAACATCACCGGTTGCATCATCGGCTAAGATACCAGGTATCACAAAAGATCCCTCTCGATTTTCTGTATCTCTAGTGACACCACGTTCAAGCATATCTTCTACAGAACGCGAAGAAATATCTCCACCATGACTATATTCTATTTGTGCTGACAACCTAAAATTCTTATAAGTAAATGTATTGATATTTGTCCACCTCCAATCAGCGTTGGGATCACCAATAACCCTATCATCCAAACCAATATCATCACTGGAAATAACTTCACCCACTCTAGTGCTGCCCCCATTCCCGCTTATTAAAAGATTACCATTATTATCCCTTAGTGCATAACTTCCAACAATAGCATTCAAAGGTTGACCTTCAACTGCCCATCGATCAGCAATTAAATTAATATTAGCCCCAGTAGCAGTAGTTTCAACCACTAAAGATTCTTCAGCAGTAAATAGGTTTCTCATATTCCATTGAAAATTCTCATTTTTAATGATATCAATTCCTAAATCAACTTCAATCCCCTTATTATCAACCCTTCCCAAATTGATAAACTGAATATCATAACCTGAAGAAGGCGCCAAAGGTGATGCAACAATCTGATCTTCTGACACCCTCTTATATAGCGATGTTTCCAAAGTCACACGGTTATTAAGTAATTTAGTTTCAATACCCACTTCAAACTCTTTATGCAACTCAGGTTGCAAATTGGGATTGGCAAATATTTTGTTAAATCTATTGGTTACAGGCAGGGAACCATCAGCCGAGGCAAACCTATTGGCATCAATGATCAATGTATTTCTTGTTCTATATGCTTCGGGAAAGCCCGAAGACGTAGCGTATGCACCTCTAATTTTTAAATAATTTATGACATCACTGCCAAAATTGAAAGCTGAAGTTGGGATGAAGGAAATGGACGCACCTGGATAAAATAAAGACTGATTACCGGATTCTACCGTACTTCCCCAATCATTTCTACCGGATAAGGTGGCATATAAATAGTTCTTATAGTCGAATTGAAGCTGACCGAAAACACCAGCCAAATTTTCATCTTCAGTTTCAAAATAAGATTGTGATGTGCTGTAGTTAGAGGGCCTTAAAAAATCATAAGTCAATTGTCCCTGAGAATCAGAAGACATAATCTTTGATTTTGACAATTTAGAATTTCCGCCTACCTGAGCTTCCAAACCTAATTCATTAGTCAAATCTTTGATGAAACCAACAATTATGGTTTGATCCACGACAACTTGTTTATTATAACCCATATTTAGATAACCTGTTCTGAATTCATCATTGAAATACCCACCCTTATTAGAATAATCGAAAGTATCAAACTGCTCACTATCATATCCAACCCTATAGATGACATTAAGATTATCATTAAGTTGATAGTTTGCGTTGACTGTCCCAAACACTCTTACCACATCATCAGTAATACCGGAATTATTTAATACCCACAACGGATTTGTATCATTTCTATAATAAACAGATTCCCCAGTAAAAGGATTTTGGTAGGGCAATTCTGTTAAATCAATATTCGTTGGAAGATAAAATATTCGTCTAAAAATTTCTTGTGATTGAACTCTGTCGGTTTTTCTTGTAGAATAATTCAATGTCGCCGAAAGAAGCAATTTTTCGCCTAATTTAGCATTACCACCAAGTCCAATATTGAAACGCTTCAAACTGTTATTGTCGATAATACCCTCTTCATCAGTATACCCAGCCGAAATGTTGAATCCTAAATTATCTTTTGTTGTTGAAACGGCAAGGGCGTATATTTTGCCGTAACCGTTATTAAATATATTTTTAACATGATCTTTTTTAGCAACATAAGGCACCATCACATCTTTATATTGAGGAAAAACTTCCCCCATATCTGCGTAGGGATGTGCTACCTCGTCAATAGAGGAGTAAGCCGGTCCATAATTGGATAAAAATGACGGGATATAACTACCTTCTTGTCCAGGACCGTATTTATTCTGGTATTCCGGCAATTGAGAAACTATATTCATATAAGAGGTGGTGGAAAACGTAGCCGTTGTTTTAGACATTCCTAATTCAGCATTTCCACTTTTGGTCTGAATTAATATGACGCCATTCCTACCTTCACTACCATAAAGAACGGCCGCATTAAAACCTTTTAATATGCTCATGCTTAAAATATCGTTAGCATCAATATCATTGATGTCGCCAGCAAACGGCACGTCATTGACCACTATTAAAGGAGAATTGGACTGCGTAAGCGATATTGAACCTCTAATTCTAATATTAGTAGTTGCCCCAGATTGTCCATTTGATTCTGAAATCGTAACACCGGTAATTTTACCTTGTAATGTTTTAGCTAAATTTGGTTCAGGACGATTTTCAACATCTTCAGGATCCAATTTAGCAATGGCATATCCTAATGCTTTTTTGGATTTTTTGATACCTTGGGCAGTAACCACTACTTCATCCAAAGATTGTGAATCTTCCAATAAGGTGATATTAATGACTGAGCGCTGATCAATCTTGACCTCTAGAGATTTAAAGCCGATATAGCTAAACACTAAAATATCGGTTTCTGCAGCATCAATAGAATAATTACCATCAATGTCCGTAGAAGTCCCATTTGAGGTCCCTTTAACTATAACATTTACGCCTGGCAGGGTCATCCCATTATCATCAACCACGGTACCCGTAACTGTATTTTGCGCATACAAAAGTGTGCTTAAGCACATAAAAATCACACCTAAAAGCCTTGTTTTATTACTCATGTTATTTTGATTGTTGATTAATTATTATATCTTACCTATTGAAGAAACAACCCTTGATTACGACGACTACAACTCATTTGGCCACTGTTCTTAAAATATATTGAAAACGCAATGAGAAAAATGATTCATTTAATTACTACAGCTTGATTTAAAATTTTCATCATTTGTTCCGCAGAGACTTTGCCAATTAATTGAATTTTATCTTTTGGGGTAGCATCGCCAATTTCATAAGTGATACCTACAGCATTATGCCCATACAAAAACCAACCTTTTGATACTGGCTTAGTGCTGTTACTTGATTTTTCATTCACTTTATAATCTGGTATATTTCTTTCTAGTGCAGTAAACCAATCATCAATGAAATTTGGAAGTGTCGTTGATTTCCTAATATCATTGGTATAGAAAACATCTTCATAGGTTGAATGAAAATCGAGTCCCAATAAAACTTTAGAATGATCCTTTTTTAAAGCAGTCGCTATAAATTGCACTGCCTGTTTAATTTCTGATTGGTTGTACTTAGACCAATCCCTATTGGTATCAATACCATTCGCATTATGCCTCCAATGTCCTAAATCAACTCCATCGGGGTTCATTATAGGAAAGGCCAATACTCGGTATTTATTTAAAAATGTAGCAGCCAAATCAGAATCATCAAGAATCGTTTTCAAAAATTCCTGAAAGGCGTAATAGCCTGTTACTTCAGGTGGGTGCTGTCTCGTGAGCAGCACCACGATGTCCTTCCCTTTTTTGTCTCCTTTATAAATATCTAAAACAGGTAAACCTATACCAAGTGTTGATTTACCATAACTTTTTAATCTTACATAATCTTTACCTTCAATAGTCTTGGAGACCCATAAATTGACATCATTTGAGGATTGAATTTCCTGCGCTGAAATCGTTATTGGTGTATCAGTCAAATTAAGTTTTATGGTAAAAATAGAATCATTTTTGTAGACACGGGAAGAATCTAGCACTCTCCAATTACCATTTTCCTTTATCTTTGGCATATATCTATGCTTGTAGTATTCTGGATAATTAAATTCAAAATAAAAGGATCGAGCATTTTTTGACCAAGCTTTAAAAGCGTAATAAGCACTATTATTTATAGGTGAATTCTCTGGCTTTATTATCACTATCGCAGTACTATCATTTTTTCTTTCAAATCCATTCAAACGAGCACCAGTAAATTCATTGCTAACATAAACCCCATCGTCTTCCAATTTATACGTTTTTTTAATCTGAAAATCAATGGGTTTTGAGGTCGTGTCTACAAGACTTTCAAAATCAACAGTCTTAATGGCTGAACAGCCACTTAAAACAAGCGCCAAGATTAAAAGACTAGAAAATTGGTACCTTAAGATTTGTTTTATCATATACTTCTGTTAAAAAACTCATTAACTATGTTAAAAGTAGTTAAGGTTACAATATATTGCACATACCAATTTTTAATAAATACATATACCAATTTGCATTTCAACATTAAAAATATTCTTTTGAATTACGGTTTTAAGGTTTCTAATTCTAACAATAACATATACTTACCCCTATATAAGTCACTAAAAAGTGCAATTATTAAAAAAGGCTTAGAAGAAAACCTAAAACTACCTCCAACTCGCGTTTTGGCAAAAGATTTAGGTATCTCTAGAAGTACTGTTGTTAAAGCTTATAATTTATTGACATTGGAGAAATTTGTGGATGCTATTCCTGGATCAGGATATTATGTTGTTTCGCTAAAAAGTCAAAATACTGAAGATAATTTTAAAAGCCATCTCAATAATGGGGGTTATCCAAAAAAGTCCATGATTGCGCAATCATTTGACAAGAACCTTCAAATTCTATCCACTGCTAAAAGAGGAGTTGCATTTAGGCCGGGACTTCCGCCGTTGGATGTTTTTCCGGTTCAGCATTGGAAAAAGTTATCTAATGACTATTGGAGAACAGTAAGAGCATCTGAGTTATCATACTCAAGTGCATTGGGGCTGGAGTGCTTAAGGAGAAATATTGCTGATTATCTAAAAATATATAGAAGTATTAACTGTAGTTACTACCAAATTGTTATTACCACTGGATCTTTACATTCCTTATATTTAATTGGAAGTGCATTGATTGACCCAAATGATGACGTAGTTATGGAAAATCCGACATACCCCTACGCTTACAATCTTTTTGACAATTTAAAAGCTAGCATTCATTTATCTGAAATAGACGAGGAAGGAATAGAAATAACAGGGTTACGATGCACAAATCCAAAACTAATATATACAACCCCTTCAAACCAATATCCGAAAGGTATTAAGATGAGTTTAAAACGACGAATGGAACTACTTAAATGGGCATCCAGTAACAGTTCAATAATTATAGAAGATGATTATGATCATGAATTTAGCAATTTGGAGAATCCGATTTCATCACTATTCAGTCTGGATAAACAAGAACGAGTGTTCTACTTAGGGACTTTTAATAAACTCTTGCATCCCTCCATCCGAATTGGCTATATGATTGTGCCAAACTATCTTATAGATACTATTAGGGCATTAACCGAACAATCTACCCGATTTGTTTCCCCATCAATCCAAAATACGCTAAGCAATTTTATTGAAAAAGATTATTTAAACAAACATCTTAGAAGAGTTTTAGAGGTGTCAATGGATCGTAAATCATTCTTTCTAAATTATTTCAAAAACATATTCAGCAATGACATTAGAATTAGTCCTTACAATTCAGGGTTACATCTTATTGGAAAATTACCGTTGCAAATAAAGGATAAGAAGTTCTCTGAAGCTTTATTAAAAAAAGGAATCATTGCACATCCATATAGCAAATACTTCATGAATAACAAACCTGAAAACGGTCTAGTATTGGGCTATGCTTCTGTGAACAAAAAAGTAATAAGAGACACTATAGATCGCATGAATAAAGAGTTCGAGAATTTTAAAATTGGTTAAATTTTTTCATAAGTTTTGAAGAAAACTAAAATCTTTCCGCCAGATTGGTTTACAGAAAAAAAAAAAAAAAAAAAAAAATTAATTGTCAATCAACGAAACAACTAAAAACCCCACATCATCTCTAATCTGATTTTTCGCTCATTATCTTATTCAACTTCATAAGCTGCAAACAACGGGCATAGTATACCACCTCCAGCGGATTAAACTGAGCATAGCACAGCGGGTGAAAGTGAACCACCTTGAGCGGATGAAAGTGAACCACTAAAAATCGATTCTATTTGTACAGCTTTAAATATCTTTTTAGAAAAAGATATTATGGCAAACACACAAATAGATATGCGAAAAATAAAACAGATTTTTAAACTTTACAGCGAAGGCATAAGCAAGCGCAAAATAAGCCTGGTCACAGGGCTATCGCGCAATACGATCACCAAGTATATTGACTTTTTTAAGCGTTATCAGCTTACCAACTACGAAGTGTCTGCCATGACACTTGAAGAACTGAATAATCTCTTTAAAACCGACCAGAAAGACAAGAGTCCACAGTTACTGACCTTAGAAACATACTTCCCCTATTTTGATAAAGAGCTCCGCAAAACGGGGGTTACAAAAGAGCTGCTCTGGCAAGAATACTATGCCAAACATCCAGATGGTTACAAAATCTCCCAGTTTAGGTATTGGTATCGGGAATGGGCGAAAGAGGTGTCTCCCGTGATGCACTTTACCCATAAAGCTGGCGATAAGCCTTTCATCGACTTTACAGGAAAAAAGCTCTCCATTGTAGATCGTCATACAGGAGAAATACAAGACCTGTAGGTCTTTGTCTGTGTTCTGGGCAGTAGTCAATACACCTATGTAGAAGCCTGTGAGAGCCAAAAGAAAGAAGATTTTATGGCCTGCGTTGAAAATGCAATTTGGTTTTACGGTGGCGTGCCCGAGGCTTTGGTCCCCGATAATTTAAGGGCTGCCGTAACCAAGAGCAGTCGATATGGGCCCAAGGTAAATGAAGACTTTGCCGACTTTGCAGCGTATTACGAAACAGCTGTATTGCCCACCAGGGCGTATAAACCCAGGGACAAGGCCATTGTTGAAAATGCTGTGCGCATTATATATACCCGTGTATTTTCACCACTGCGCAACCAGACCTTCCATACCAAGTCTGAACTTAACAAAGCCATCTTAGAACAGCTTAAATTGCATAACAACATGTCTTTTAGAGGACGGGAATACTCACGCTATTCTTTGTTTGAAGAGATTGAAAAACACCAACTCAAAGCACTCCCATCAAAACGCTATGAGATCAAACGTTCTGCAAATGCAACGGTCCATAAAAATAGCCATATCTACTTCGGAAAAGATAAACACTATTATAGCGTGCCCTATCAACATATAGGCAAGCGGGTCAAGGTTATTTACTCAGATAGTACTGTAGAGGTTTACCATCAGCAAGAACTACTTACAGTCCACACAAGAGCAAAACAAAAATATGGGTACACCTCCATAAAGGAGCATATGCCTTCCCACCATCGTTTTGTCAGTGAATGGAGCAGTGAAAAATTTATTGCCTGGGCTGCTCAGGTAGGAGACCACTGCAAAGTACTGATCATTAAAATACTCGATAAAAAACAACACCCTGAGCAATCCTATAAATCATGTCTGGGCATATTGCACCTTACCAAAAAAGTGGGCAATGTACGATTGGACAATGCCTGTAAACGCGCTCTGGATTATGGTGCGCACAATTATAACATTATAGAACGTATCCTTAAAAACGGATGGGACACTTTAGATGAAGATATCGAACAGCAAACAGAAATCCCCAACCATAACAATATCAGGGGCAGTAATTATTATAAATAAATTTAAAACCATAAACAATGAACACACAAACATTAGAACACATGAAACAGTTGAGGCTATACGGTATGTACAGAGCCTTCGACGGGAGCTTGTCCCCACAGAACATTACCTACACCAATGATGAACTGGTAGCGTATCTCATCCAAAGTGAATGGGACGATCGGCAGAACCGAAAGATAGAGCGCTTAACAAAAGCGGCACGTTTTAGGTACAGTGCCGTTATGGAAGCTATCGATTATGATGCCTCAAGATGCTTGGATAAAAATCAAATACAACGCTTCTCAAGTTGTGATTTTATAACACAAAAACAGAACATACTCATTACTGGAAGTACAGGCGCGGGGAAAAGCTACATGGCATCAGCGATTGGCCATCAAGCTTGTTCATTGGGCCACAAAGTGATGTATTTTAATACCAATAAACTCTTTACCATGCTAAAAACATCAAAAGCCGATGGTTCCTATCTAAAGCAGATCAATAAACTGGAAAAACAAGATCTGCTCATCTTGGATGACTTTGGACTTAAAGCTTTGGATAGTATCAACAGGCATTCTTTTATGGAAATTATAGAGGACAGACATGGCAAACACAGTATTATCATCGCCTCCCAATTACCGGTTGAAGCATGGCACGAAATTATTGGAGAGCAGACCATTGCAGATGCTATTTTGGATCGCCTGGTGCACACAGCTCATAGAATAGATATTAAAGGAGAATCCATGCGTAAAAAACTAAAAAATAATCACTAATTTTAACCACAGATGAATCGATTTTGAGCACTTACTTTGCTATGCTCACTTTCATCCGCTGCGAGTGGTTCACTTTGTCCGTCCTATCCATGTTCTGTTCTATTTTTCGAATTACGGTCAATGCCACCCCTGCCTTGTCTGCAAACTCTTCTTGAGTGAGATAAACTTCCTTCCGTCGTGTTTTAACAAAATCTGACAGCTCTTCCATTATATGTAATTAAGTATAATTATAATTAAAAGTACTAAATAATATGTAAATGCATATAATAATAATAAAATTCTTGTTTATATATGCTATTGCATATATAAAGTTTTTGGTTTGAGATTATAATTATTAATCCCATTAGTCGCAATAGAGCTATTCGTTAAGCACATTGTTCAACTTCTTAAGAAGCTCTTCCTTACTCATATGGGAATAGTTTTTCTTTTCAGCCGCAATAATCTTTTCCCGTAAATGCATAAGTTCTTTTTCCTCTTCAATTTTTCTCGCCTTTTCATTGAGTCTTTCTTGAACGGCATCCATATCTGATTTTATCTTGTGATCCATGACACGAGCATAAATTTGAGTTGTCGTTATTTTTGAATGTCCCAATATTTTAGAAACGGTTTCGATTGGCATTCCGTTGCTTAATGCCACTGTTGTAGCAAACGTATGCCGTGCCATGTGAAAGGTTAGATTTTTTTCAATTCCGACTTCCTTGGCAATTTCTTTCAAATAGAGATTCGCCTTCTCATTGGTTATTGATGGTAAAAGCTTACCCGTAAACTGTGTCACTGGATGCGCCTCATACTTAAGTAGAATCTGTTCTGCACGAAATAACAATGGAATCTTGATTTTAGTATTTGTTTTTTGCCTAAACGTTGTAATCCATTTATGACCTTTATCATCGCCAATCCAAACATTTTTCTTTGTCAAATTCCGAATATCCACATAAGAAATGCCTGTATAGCCGCTGAAAACAAAAAGATCTCTTACACGGTCCAAACGGTCAAGTTCAAAATGATGTGTGGCGAGTTTTGAAAGCTCACTATCAGATAGGAATTCTCTATCCACCTTATCAAATGAAGATTTCCATCTTCGAAAAGGGTCATCTTTAATCCATTCAAGATTATAGGCAAGCGTTACAATCTTTCTTAAGCGCTGAATGTGTTTGGTAACTGTATTATGGCTCATCGCCTTGGGATGACCCTTAGGATAATAAGCATTAAGGAAATTCTCAAAATCACATAAGAACTCATAGTTCAAAACTGAAAGAGCAATATCAGTGAGGTGCTTATTCTTTAGAAATCGTTCCACATACCCTTCAGTAACCTTGAAATTTCTGATAGACCCAACTGCATGAGTATTTTCAATTTTTTTAGAGTGATAATCAATAAGCTCCTTAAGAGTATGACCAAATGAGCCTTCGTTTAAAAAAAGATTTTTAATTGCTTTACTTGTCACGGGACTTCCATTGTCACGAAGTTCTTGATAGCAAGTAAAAAGTTTAGCTCTTGATAAATCTAAATAGCGATTGAAATCTTTAGCTTTTTGTGAATTGCCGTGATGCTTTTGGTTTTTTTCATCCCATTGCTCAATATCCAACTTTCGCTTCAGACTGATACTTGATCTTTTTTGGTCAACATTAACCCTGCCATAGATTAGCCCTTCTCCATTTATGGATTTCTTTGTATCCATCCAAAATTGGATGGAGAATGTTTTTGAAGTACGCATAACTTTGGTATTAAATTAAACTTGAATTACTACGAAAGTCGAATCAAACTTAACCGAACAACCAAAATTCAACCTTAAGCTGAATTTCATCGTGGTAGCTAAGCTACCATTTTTAATCCGAAGTTGCCTAATAGCTACCATAAGCTACCATAAAACATCAAATTATATGAATTCCTAAAAATGAAGAAACCGCGCAAATCCTAGGATTTGCGCGGTTTTGTTGCTATTTGTAATAGCTTAGAGTGACCTCGACTGGATTCAAACCAGTAACCTCTTGAGCCGTAATCAAGAGTCCCTGTATTTGTTCATTACCTGAATATTACCTAAATACTCCAAAACCCCTTTATTTACAGGCAAATCAATAATATCACAGAAATACAATACCTGTTCATTACTCTTTAATACCATTAAAAGTGTGAAAATAGTGTGAATACCTATATCTTTGATTTAAACAAAAAAGGGATGACTTACAATATTTCAATTTATCACGAAACAAGAAGAATTAAAGAAAATGGTAAATATTCAGTTAAACTAAGGGTTTATAACAAACATGAAAATGTTAAAAAAGTAAGATACTTCACCACTGGAATTGACTTAACAGAAAAGGAGTTTGAAACCATCTGGTTAAATCCAGAAAATAAAAAATTAAGAGCCACGAACAAAGAAATAGAATTAAAGTTAAAGGCTATTGAAAAAAGAGCGAATGATGAAGCCAAAGCAATGTCAGTTTTTGATTTTTCTAAATTTGAATCAAAGCTGTTTCGCAAATCAACTGATAAAAATAATATAAAATATCATTTCAATTTAGTCATCGATAAACATATAAGTAATGACAAAATTGGCACAGCAGAAAGTTATAGATACACCCTTAACTCTCTAGCAAATTTTAGCGAGGATAAAAAGAAATGCAGTATTGACAAACTATCCTTCAATGACATTACCGTTGATTGGCTAAAGGACTATGAAAAATTTATGATTGGCAATGGCAAAAGCTATACTACGGTAGGAATTTACACGAGAACACTAAGAGTGGTCTTTAACAATGCTATTGAAGAGAATGACATAAGCATTGATATATACCCCTTTGGAAAAAACAAATATAAAATACCTCGTACCAAAAAGGTGAAAAAAGCATTAAATAGTTTCGAACTTAAAACGTTGTTTAATGCAAAAGCTGCAAATGACAAGGAAGAAGAGGCGAAGAATTTTTGGTTTTTTAGCTATGCTTGCAATGGCATGAACTTAAAAGATATCGCCTTACTTAAATATTCAGATATCGCCAATAATAAATTCACTTACTACAGAGCAAAAACTTTTGATAAATCTTCAGAAAAAACAGAAATCACAATTTATTTAACCGACTTCACAAGCAGTATAATAAAGAAACATGGCAATAAAAAGAAAGATGGCTTCGTATTTAACATTGTAACGCAATCAGAAAACAGCGAAACCCAATACAAAAAAATAAAAAATTTCAATCGCTATATAAATGACCATATTAAAAGAATCGCAACATCAAACAATTTATCTTCAGATTGCAGTTTCTATTGGGCAAGACACTCATTTGCAACAAATTCAATTCGAAAAGGAGCATCAATGGAATTTATTAGTGAAGCCTTAAATCATAGTGACCTCAATGTAACCAAGAATTATTTTGCAGGTTTTGAAGATAAAGCAAAGAAGGAATTTGCGAATTCTTTACTAGATTTTTAAAATAAAGTTTGTTTTTAGAACTGCATTTGCTACACTTACTACATTAATATTGTTGATTTAAATAAAGAAATAAGATTCGAAAAAAATTACATGAAAGATATATTGATCGACATAAAGCTTATAGACCAATTAAAAAATATTAGTGGTTTTTTTAATTGGTCTAGCAACAAAACCAGCATTATAGTCCCTTGGGATTTTATGCATGAAATTTTATTTGATAACAATTCCATTGACAAAAGCATCACGGAATTTTATTTTAAATCAACTCGAAAACTATTAGAAAAAAAAAGTTGCAGAAGTAAAGCAATTGATAATGATTTAGAACATTTACTATATTCACCTTACCCATTTATTATTGAAGGAGCTTTCTTTAGTAGAGAAAGCTTGTGCAACAAGTTAAATGGAGTTGTTCAAAACAACTTCGACATGCATCTCAATGGGAAAAAAAATATAAAAACTTTTTTGGACTTAAAACCGTATTTTACTGAATATGCAGAAGGATTTAGAAAAGGATTTAATGAATTTGAAAATGATAAGATAAAACCACACTTACCAATGTTCGCAAACAGAGAGGATTTTTCTTATAAAGTATTTGAATATTTAACACGAAATAAAACCTGGACTAATCGCGGAGGATTTACACTGTTGAGAGAAGCAAACACGCATAAAATATATAGTGCTTTTAACGATGGTCAACTTGAAGGCTACTATTACAAAGCATGGTGCATTATTTTTTCGCAAAACCGTCTTTTTGCACCATTATTTCAGAAACATTCTTATAGCGCCAATTTTAAAGTTGAATCAAAGGCTAAAGCTAAGCTAACAATACACCAAATCGCTTTAATATGTGTCTATGAAAATATTACAGTAACTAGAAAAAACTGTAATAAAATTATAGAATCTTTTGGCTTGTCATCTGGAGAAGCTCTTTACCAAAAATTTAGATATTATACTTCTCAATCAAATAGGACAGGAATAGATGATAATAGTACATCAAAAAAAGTTAAAAATAAAATAAGATTACATGAAATTGTAATCGAAAATATTTCTAACGACCACACAGAGAAGGCTGTAAGAGAGCTAAAGCTAATAAAAGAACGAGCAAAAAAGTATAATTACTAACATTTGTAACCGATTACAACTGGTTACCCTCTTCACTTACATCACATCTTTGTAGCGAACTTAAAAACACTACAAGATGGAAAATCCATTTAAACTTATTGAATCAAGATTAAGAAACATTGAAGACTTAATACTTGACCTAAAAGACTCATCAAGGTTGCCTACATTAGTAATTTCTGAAGATGAAGATCCTAAAGACATTAACCAAATAGCCAAACTAACAGGTTACAAGCCGAAAACTATTTATGAGTTTTGTAGAAAAAAAACTATTCCATACCACAAAAAAAACGGCAGAAGTTTCTTCTTCAAGTCTGAAATAATTGAATGGATCCAGTCGGGTGAGCAAAAAACCATTAAGGCAATAGAATCTGAGACTGATGAGTTTTTTGCTTCTAAAAAGAAAAGGTTGAAGTAATGATAGAGCATTACAACAACCTTCGAAAAATTCAAGCACAAGATAACAAATCAAACTCACAAACCGAAATAGAGAATAATTCTTTTTTGAAACATCTCTATAACGAACCAATTAAACTAAGTCTTACAGTTGGGGCTTTGAGAATCCTTGTATATAAATATATGGCAATCATATGAGCGCACATATATCTACTATTAGTATTGAAGAGATACTGAATGAAAACGGAACTCTTTTGAAATCAGTTAATGATTCCTCAGAAAGAACAGTAAGAAACCGAGTTAATGACATTCTAGAAAAAATAATCGATTGCATTAGGCCTGTTGATTTTAGAGAATATTGTGATCAACCAGAGGGCCAAGGTAAACTTCAAAAAAAACATTTTTTGGTTTCTTGTGTAGAGATATTATTAAAAGTGGTAGATGATAATGGCTATAGCTTTTGTCGTAAAAATAATTCAATCTATTTATTTAATTCCCAATATTGGGAAGTTATAAGCGAAAACAACTCCAAAGACTTCTTAGGAGATGTCGCCTTAAAAATGGGCATTTATAAATTCGATGCTAAATATCACATTTTCAAGGATGATTTGCATAAACAATTTCTATCTGATGCTCGATTAAAAGAAGCTGAGAACAAAAGCAACACTACTCTAATAAATCTGAATAACGGAACTTTTGAAATAACATCTAGGAAACAAATTTTAAGACCTTTCGATAAGTCAGATTTTTTAACCTATCAACTGCCGTTCGACCATAATAGCGAAGCGGAAGCACCCCAATTTAAAAAATTTCTAGATAAAGTGCTGCCAGAAATAGAGTTGCAAAACATATTGGCGGAATATCTAGGATATATATTCGTAAAAAACAGTGTCTTAAAACTGGAAAAAGTTTTGCTTTTATTCGGATCTGGCGCCAACGGCAAGAGCGTTTTGTTCGAAATACTGATGGCATTGTTAGGCAGTCAAAATGTTACAAATTTCTCTCTAAACAGATTAACTGACGACCAAGGAAACTCAAGAGCTCAATTAGGTAATAAACTCCTTAACTACTCCAGTGAAATCAACGGAAAGCTAGAAAGTAGTATTTTCAAACAGCTGGTTTCAGGAGAGCCTGTAGAAGCAAAGTTACTATATAAGGACACTCAGATTATCACTGATTATGCCAAATTAATGTTCAACTGCAATGAGCTACCTAAAGAAGTTGAAAATACCAATGCGTTTTTCAGAAGGTTTATAATTCTTCCATTCAGAGTCACTATACCTTCTCAAGACCAAGACAAGGAACTTTCAAAAAAAATCATAAAAGATGAACTATCCGGAGTATTTAACTGGGTATTAAACGGATTATCTCGACTGCTTAAAAATAAAGACTTTACTCAAAGTAAAATAGTACAAGATGAAGTTTTACAATACCAAAAAGAAAGCGATAGTGTATTAATGTTTTTAGAAGACGAAGGATACGAGGTCTCTATGCATAAAACCAGACCGCTCCAGGAAGTTTACTTCGAATATGAAAACTATTGTAGGATGAATCAGTATAGTATTTATTCTAGTCGAAAATTCTCACGTAATCTAAAGAAAATCGGATTCAAGTTAGGAGAGAGAAAAAGTTATGGATACCCTCTTTTTATTGAACAAAACACAACTCATTAAAAGCAATGAACTTTAAAGAAGCAAAAAACATAGACATCATTTCCTACCTGAAAAAACTTGGCCTGGAACCTGAAAAAAATTATGGAAAATACTCAATGTTCTCTTCTCCATTCAGAAATGAAAAAACAGCATCACTAAAAGTTGACCGAGTTAAGAATTTATGGGTGGATTATGGCACGAACGAAGGAGGATCAATTATAGACCTAATAATGCATTTAAACAATTGCTCTCCAAAGGAAGCTCTTAATATCCTTTCAATTAATACTTTTTCCTTTCATCGTAAAGAAGAAACGCCTAAAGCTAATAAGTCCACTTATTCGATACTAAAAATAACTGATCTCAAGAACAGAAACTTGTTAGCATACCTCGATGAAAGAAAAATAAATCTCGATTTTGCCAGACAATTTTTCCACCAGATCCATTATACATTCGACAACAAAAAAGAGTATTATGGCATTGGATTTAGAAACGATTTAGAGGGCTTCGAAATACGAAACAAATTTTTTAAAGGCTGTCTTGGAAAAAAGTCCATTACAACTTTTTTGAATCAATCAAATACTGTTTCTCTTTTTGAATCAGGATGGGATGCGTTAGCCTACTTGACACTCAAAAATAAAATTCCAAAGGAAGATTTTATTATTCTCAATAGCACAGCGCTTGTTAAAAACACATTGGCGTTAGTGCAAAACTATTCCAAAATCAAAGTTTTGTTTGATAATGACGTCTCTGGAAAGACAGCCTTAAAATACATTGAAGATAACACCAAAAATGAGGTCATTGATTGTAGTGTACACTACTCAGAACACAACGATCTAAACGACTATTTAATAAGCCAACAAAAGTAAGGTGCTGGGCTTAGCCAGTCGTGGGCAACGTGACCACTCCGTTCACACTTATGCCCAAGCCTGGCTATTCGCAGCAAAAGCTGCTCATAGAAACAAACCCCATAATTAAGAAAATTATGAAGTCAAAAAATAAAGATAGAGTTATATTTTATTTAGCATCTGAAGATAAAATACTGCTCAATGATCAATGTGAATTACTCCAAATAAAAGCCTCTTTCTACATTAGAAATTGTGTACTAGAGAAACTAGGTAAACCAATTTTTGAGGTCAATAAAAAAAATATTGATGTTACAAATTACACTTCCCAATTAATAAAAATTGGTGTGAATTTGAATCAAATTTCAAAGAAATTAAACTCGGGAGTCCAGTTTATGATTGCAGACCAAAAGGCTGTTTTAGATGATATAGAGGCAATAAAAAATCATATTCTAGAAATAAAATCTCAACTATAAATTTTCAATTATGGCAGAAAATAATGACAATATAATTCTAAATCTGATGCAAAATGTATCAGATAAATTGAATGAAATTTCAAACAAAATTGATAATTCTAATGCATCTCAAATAGACAAAGATATTTTAGTAAGTCAAGAAGATAACATAAAAAGTATTTTAAGCAATCAAAGCATTTTGAAGAAAAGTTTGAGTTTTTCAAAAGAAAAATTAAAAGAAGTACTAGAGGAAATTCCAACAGTTATCAATCAAAATACAGAATATGTCCTATTCGGTAAAGACACGCCTTTTAGCTCTAAATTTTTATTATCTATAATATTTCTAGTGCTATTGAGCTATCCAATCTTTAAATATATCCCCCAATATTTAAATGAGAAAAGTGTTTTGAAAGAAGAAAGAGATAATTATCAACTAGTTTATGACTATGTGTTTTTTCATTCTGCTTCCGAAAAAAATGGAACTGCTCAGCATCTAGAAAATACATTACAGCAGATTAGACTAAAAGACACTGTAATCTTACAGAAAATCAGTGATTTAAAACATAAATATGAAACACGACTTAGGAGGAATTCTTTAGAGGCAGAACTAAAAAAACTTGAAGAATGATAGCAAAGCTACAATCCATATCATATACAAGCAATGCACTTTCTTATTGTGAAAAAGGAGGCGAATTATTAATTAGTAATAAGTGTTTAGGAAATGCCTCTCAAATATTTGAGCAGATGAAAGAAATGGAAAAACGAAATGATCGTTGTGAAAAAAAAGCCTTTCACATTAAAATTAGAATTGCTCCAGAAGACAAGGGTAAACTGAACAATCAAGACTGGATTGATATTTCAGAGGGTTACGCGAAGAAAATAGGCTTTCAAAACAATATGTACGCAACTTATATCCACGAGGAAGGTTCAGAGAAAGAACACATCCACATAGTCGCTAGTAGAATTATGGATAACAATCTAGCAGTACCTGATAGTTTTACGCATTATAAAAATCTCGATTATTGCCGTGAAATAGAAAAGAAGTATGATTTGCGAAAAGTAGAGCGCAAACTTGAAAAAATTAAAGCACAGGAACAGTTCATACCTACCGACAAACGATCAACAGATTTGAAAGAGGCTATATTTTCTGCCATATCGATATCAGATTCTATTGAAGATATAGTTTTTCACCTTAAAAATCAGAATATTAAAACCAAAATCGGTAGAGGGATTTCATTCATCGATAAAAATGGTGTGAGCAAAAAGGGTTCTGAAATTGACAGAAAATTATCCCTAAAAGGAATCGAAAAGCTTTTAAGCTACAAAGATCAAGAAATCAAATTCAACAACCACAGATCTAGATAATACAATTATGACGAAAATTATTTTAATTACACATCAAAAAGGAGGGGTTGGAAAATCTACGCTCGCCTTTAACCTCGCTCAAAATATTTCAGCTAGTGCCAAAGTAGCTATGATTGATATGGATTTGCAAGGCAGTTTAGCTCAGTTGAAAAATGTGGTTACAAGTTTTGATATTATTCCCTTACAAAATGAAGTTGATAGTATTCAAAAGCTCAATTATGATTTTATCTTCATTGACACACCTCCTTATCTATCAAACCACTTATCAAAATTGATACAGACAGCAGATTTAGTTCTCATTCCAACAAAAGCAGGTATTCTAGACCTATTGGCCATCAAAGGTACCATAGACCTAATTGAAAATGAAGGTAAAATAAATAAAACAATGGTAGTTTTTAATATGGTAAAAGCTAATACCACGCTAACTTTAGATATCCTGATTGGATTGGCAGAGTATAACGTAAAAATTGCTGAAACTCATATTTCAGATTTAGTATCGTTTACTAGATCTGTTTTAGTTGGCGGTGTTAGAACTGATAAAAATGCACAGAAGAAATTGGATAATTTAACCAAAGAGCTTTTGAAAAGTCTTATATAGATATATAAATCTGGAATTATAGCATTATATAAAAATAGAATTATACAATTATGGAAAAGGATAAAATGAGTGATCTAATAAATCAGGCAAAAGCAAGTAGTCAAGTAAAGACTATTCAAAAGGTAATGCCAATCAAGGTTAAACAGGAAGATGAAATTCAATTTTCATTCTATCTCCCTAAAAAACTTTTAAGAGAAGTAAAATTGAGAGCATTGGAAGAAGACCTAAAAATTAAAGAAGTTATTAATGATGCGTTACACTTATATCTTAAGTCGAAAAGTAATTCAAGCATAGATTAACAATTGTTAGAACAATTATCACTAGCAGTATTATATAGCATTGCTAAATCGTTTTTCTGATCGTTTTTCAACAAAAGCACTAAGCTAATCAAAATTAATATCCCTAAATTTGTTAAAATTAATTTGAAAAATATAGAATAGAAAAAAACAATTAAATTATAAAGCGCTGTTTTAGCTTTAATCGTTGCATAAGGAAATCGCCAGAATAATATTCCCGCCAACATTAAAGCAAGACGCCCACGTTACTGCGTGGGCTGTTCTTGTTTGGTGGGTGGGTGTCTGGCGATACCTCTTATGCCGACAAGTTCAGTTCCACGCTTTTTTTATGAAGTAATATGGAAAACATCTTAAACAAAATCGCCAACATACAACTACAAATCTCAAATGAATTATCACCAGAACAAACCGAACTATTAGAAAAGTATTGGGAGTTTGATGAAGATTTCAAGTTAATTAATCAACCAAGCAAATTGCGAATTGCGGTTGGAATTTCACAAAAAGACTTGAATGATTTAGTTCTAGAGTACTCAACAATGAGTTTCTACCTATTGTGTTCAGACTGCAACTCAATGGAAATTCAGCATCCTAAAAGCCAAACTCAGTTTAGACTTTATACCTCCAAAATAAGAAAATCATCTTATAGATTTAAATGTAGTCATTGCCATACTCTATTTCAAGAGAAACACGAACAAGAAAAACTACATCAAGAAGAACTAAGGAAAGAGCGATTAAAAGAGAAAATTAGAGATTCCAATACCGCTATAGATAAGAAAGTTTGGCTAAATCTTTCTGGATTTGAAAATGGAGTTTTAAAACACGCTATTCAATTAAATAGTTTAGCAGAGTTGAAAAAGCACTATTACGGTAAAGGTTTGGTGGCTTATAAAAAACTATTTTCAGCATTACGGATTTTAGAAGCGGAAAATCTAGTATTCCTTATAATGAATAATTGGAATAGAAACTACATTGACGATTATCAATTTTTATCCCGCTTAAATGATGAGTATGATTATGTGCATGGCAATGAACATAAAAGTAAAATAGGTTCATCTGTACAATTTGACAACGAATCCAAAGAAATCAAATTTAAACTTACCGTAAATAAAAATCAGGTCCATCCTGACAGCCCAACACATGCAGGCACAGTTACCTTTAAAGAAAGGATCATTATCGAGCCTGGAGAGGAATATATCTTTGGATTTTGGAACAGATCAAATGATGATTTGTATTTATCAATGACACCACTTGATAAAATGGGAAAACTACCGATTCAAAAACGCTTACATAGCCTACCGATTCCAATAAGAAAAGGTGTTGAAGATTTTTTAAATAGCATAGGAAAAGGCTTATGGCTAGAATAGACTTTTGAGATTAACTAAAGAATAAACTTATAAACACGTAACTATGAAATTAATAATGATAACATTAACCATTCTATTTTCTTTAATATTAACCGCTTGTGGTTCTGATGAACTTTCAAAAAACAAAGCTACGGATATTGCTAGAGAGTGCGAATCAAAAACTAATAAACCAGCAATAAAAACTACCACATTTGACTATGGTGAAATACGAGTGAATACCACTATGAATAAAAGATTTGGCGATAAAATGGAAAAATATTTAAAATTTCAAGATTTGGGGCTAGTAATCATTGACACCTTAGCTACACAAAAAAGCAATTTTGGTAACAAAACAGAGGTATTCAATATCCAACTAACCTCTAAAGCTAAGAAGTTACTTGTAGGAAAAGTAAAAGAACGTTCTGGGGCATTATCTGCAAAATTCAAAACCTGCGAATATAAATTCAAAGAAATAAGCGAAGTTCAGAATTTGCCAGAAAGTAATAATGCCAAGGTTAAAATTGTGTTCGAACGTTTAAGTGAGACTCCTTTTTTTGAAGAAAATAACGAAAAGCAAAATCCAAAAGAAATCATAAAAACTGTACCGTATAGAAAAACGACTGATGGTTGGAAGCTTTGTGATTAGGATTGAGAGTGTTTACAGAAGTCTTTATTAATAAAATTCTTCCATAAAATCTCGCTTCTGTTCTCTTTCAATATCTTTTTTCTTCCAAATAATTTTTTGCTCGAAATAATCTATATGTTCAGAATAGTCTAAGATATATGGTAAAGTATTTATCATTCTTACAATATCTTGATAAAATTCAATTTTCTTCTGATAAACAGGAACCCAACTACCTGTGGTACTTGAAGTTCTGCCAAAACTAATTTGTTTTGTAATTTCAATATCTTTATTCAGCAAAAGAAACTCTTTGAAAAATTCCATAAACCAATCTCTGTAGCTGCTGTAGACAACTTCTACCAACATCATTAGTAATTTTTCATTATTAAAATGTTTTTGAGTTAATTTAGAAATCAATGCCTTGACTTTTTCTGCTCTCTTTGCATCAGTATTCCCATATTTGAATAAGGAATAAACATCATCTTCAATAAATAATGCATACTTTTCTTTATTTAAAATCGTCAATAATACATCTTCTATCAGTTCTTCATATTCAGGATACTCCCAAATATAATCAGTATTAATGTTTTCTAATCTAATTTTAGAAGAGTAATCTAACCCAATCACATCATTTCTTAAACTTTCATTAATAAAAGCTCTGTCAATATCTAAAATTGCTTTTAATTCCTTACCATCGTAATCAAAATGAGAATCAATTTCATACTGTGCCCAATAAGCATTTTTTAGAAGTTGAAGATGATTATTAAAATAAGGTGCACATTCCGCACAAAAATGAGAACCAAAATCAAGTCTTGTTTTTCGAATCTTATTCAGAATAAGGCTTGTTATATAAGTGATAATGTTATGTTCTTCTAACTCCGTTCTTTTGTCCTTATAGCTATCAAATACAGTTTCATATTTCAGATAATCAAGCATTCGAGGAACATAAATATAGTCAACAGAGTTTTTGAAATTGTTTAGTAGTAACTCTAAGAAAGTTTCATTAATCTGTTTCCTTGGTAACATAGTTAACAGAACAGATGTCCAATACGGCTTTCCTTTAAATTCATATTCGTTCATTAAATCCAGTAGTTCTTTTCCTGTCATAATACTTTCCGACAAGGCAATATTCACAACGGTTGCTCGTAATGGGAAGATGACTTTACCATCGAAGAATAATTTCAATGCGTTTTCAAAGTCGGATTTATCTTTTCTTGCTATAGAAATATAAATGTCAGTAATAGCGGATTCTATATGCCAACCATTATTGTCTTTTTGCTGTTTGAATAAAGCATCAATATTTACAAGAAATTTCTCAATACTTTCCCAATTATTCGTTCTTACAAAATCATCAAACTCTTGTTTTTGTTCGCTTTCAGATTCTATAATGGATTTTCCTTCTCTATATTCCCAACTCGGCTTCAAAAACTTAGATAGTTTTCTTATATCAGATTCAATAAAATCATTCCAGTTTTCAGGATATGTAGTTTCTAAACCTGTTAAATGGCTGGCAAGTACACTGACAAATTTACAATGCGCATATTGTTTATTATCCAATTTTTCAGAAATAAGTTTTTGATAAATAGGCAATTCATCTACATAAAAACTCTTGTCGATATCTCCACCAGGACGAACAATTTTATGCAGTATTCTATGTATTTGCTCATTTTCAGAATCAAACAAATGGTATACTTGGTTGAGGATTCGCTCTCTCAATTTCGTTAGTTCCTCTGATTTATATAAATCAAAATTATAAATTGTCAATGCGGCACCCTTAGCTGAAGCAAATTCTGAATAATGCCAGCCCAACAGAGCCTCTGATAAGTTTAGAAAAACACCATTTGCAAATGATTTTTCAATGTCACTTAACTTGCCATCTAACAAAATATCCAATAGCATATTCTGTCTTTGGTATCCTTGTTCTCTATCATCCAGCTTATACTTAAAATCTTCGTGGATAAACTTTAATATTTCGGGTAATCGACTTGGCTGCTTGCTTAAAAGCCTCAATGTTAGCTCAAGCGATGGTTTGAATAATTCATTTGGATGGTTCCAAAAACATTTTAAAAGTTCAAAATGCTTTGTGGCTCGTGTATGATCATTATGCTTATAACTAAAACTTAGCTTTTCCTGCTGTTCTTCTTGTGGAAGACATTCTATCCATTTTTTTAAATACAACAGACAATCCCGACTTTTGTAAAACCAAAATAGATTGTAAAAAGCATATAATTCTTCGTCTGAATCTATCAGCTTTAGAACGTCATTCAAATGAGGTAACACTAATTCCTTCACGTGATTATAAACAAATGTATTATTCACATCTATAAGCGTGGCGCGAATTCTGTTCGAAGAATTTTCTATAAAAGTGGCAATCCATTCTGTGTAATTTATAACGGCAGACTGGTCATCAATAAAACATTTGTAGAAGGCGTATATTGTTAAAACCTGATCTGATACTTTTACTATTTCATTAGAATAGACATCTACTATTTCATTATTGTGAAGCTCAATAATAGACGTCCACAATTCATTCCAGTCAATTCCAAATTTAATTGAAAGAGTATTTTGTAATTCTTCATTAGTCCTGTCTAAAACACCAAAAAATGAAACAATAGCGAGAGACTTGAGAAAAATAGGGTTATTGAAAATGCCTATCTCCTCTGATAATTTTTTAAAGTATTTTTCATATAGTAATACAGGACTGCTTAAATAATTTGTTTCAGAATCTGGCGTAACGGAATAAGTAGCCATTAGCGCAACTCTGGCATTTCCTTTGGCTAAATTTATAATTTTTCGTTTTATATCGGTATGGTATTGAAGATTGGGTAAAGCCCCCACAATTATTTTCCCTATTTCTTCATCTTTAAATTCAGGTATAATAAATTCTTTATACGGATAATTATCAAGGCTGGCACATACCTGTTTTTTCACATAGTCTCGTGATGTAATTATTACTTTTGCAGAATAAGATTTGGAATCTTCTAATTTGCTCAACAAATAATTTAGGTTATTGATTGATTTATTAGCATCATCAAACAAAATTATATGTTGCTTCCCTGGAAAAAAAAGATGCTGATAATCATCCCATAATGACACTCCTGAACTTTGGATAACGATTGGAACATAATCATCATTTGAAAGTTCCTTCAAAATCTTAACTGCCAATTTAGATTTTCCAACACCTGCACCACCTGACAATAATAAAATGTCATATTTTTTTAAAGCTTCAATACTATTTTTAACTTCTTCATCTCTACCAATGAATTCATTAGTAAGCGAAGGTTGTAAGCCCTTTTCTGTTTTTAAAAGAAAGTGGTCAAGAGTATATATATCACCTTTTACGATTTGAATGTTCAGATATTCTTCAGCTAACTTGGGGATGTCAAATATCAGCATTGGTAAATTTTGAATATTTAAAACCTCAATCTTTGTTTCCGGATTAAGTGATTTTACTTTGTTATTTAGTTGATTATATTCCTCAGCGCTAATTTTTTCATTGCATGCTAATATGACTTTCTCTATTTTATCCTTTTTTATTGTTGTAATCTCTTCTTTAAAACAATGGTCAACATCCTTTGAAAGCTTCTCAAAGAAACTTTTCGATTCTCCTAATCTTTCCTGAGTTGTACATTCCACAAAAATGTATTTATCTTCATTTACAAAAAAAGAATCTGGTGTTCCTTTACTGGTTTTTTCTTTACCGACTACAGCTCCGGGAGCACTAATAAATTTGTTGCCTTGTAAGTGTAATAAATGGTTTATTAAGGTCTGAAAGCTTGCCTGATTAATTGCTTTTAAAGCATTTTCTATTTGAGTTATTGTATTCATTTTTAATTAAAGTCAAGTTTTGTGGTCTACATAAGATGTTCGTTAAGGAGTATATTGTTCGCTAACGTTTTAGTACTTGAAAAGCAGGCGATTTTGAAGCACAAAACTATTGGCTCATAATATTTTTTATATACTATTTTATTGTTCGCAGTATTTTTATCCGTTCCTCCATTGAATAATTCATTTCATCCTCAAGTTTTGGTCTTAAAAAGTTATAGATAAATTCTGGAATCATAGGACTTAAAAGTCTGTTATTATAAATCCTATCTTGAATATTTCTCAAATGTTCTTTATCAATCTTGTCGTCAATATTAGTTTTTGCTAATGTCGATTCAATAAGATTTCTCAAATGACTTAGATTATCAATTGATTCTGTATTTGAATTGATTTCTTTATACGCAAACATAAAAACTGGAATTGATGGAAGAACTACCTCAATAAGAAAAGCTTGTACACTAAAATCATTGATAAGAGCGATTACTAAAAGAATAGTAAAAGTGATTACGCTAATTACATAAACCATAAATTTATAACGTGTACGAACTGAAAAATCATAAGTGATATTAGTACGTTGACAAAGTAAACTTGCAACGTTAGTTTCAACTTTCCTTATAGCTAAAGAATACCAATCTGTAACTTTTTCGACAATTTTCTGATTCTCTTTGTACTTTAAAGAATACCGTCTAATTATTTCTCTATCTATAAGTACTAAATTTAAAGTTTCATTTACAGGAATGTCAAGTACTATAGTATCAAACGTTTCCTTAATCGATGCCGCGATTTTTTTTAATCTATCAATAGTACTTGTTAAAATCTTTTCTCCAATTCCCGCCATAATTGTATATAGCACAAATACATAGCTTGCTTCATTAATTATTGTTGGGTTAGTTTTAACTAACAATGAAATAATAATTGGTAGCGGAACAGAAATAAATATCAACAACCCTTGATAATTTTTAGCAATGGAGTAAACTCTCTTTTGCGCAAGTAATTCGTTAATATGAATATCTTTATTTTGCCTTATTAATATTTTCTTTCCCCTATTAGCCATATGAAGGAAAATTTGCTCCGAAAATTTCTCCCCAAAGATTAATTGATTTTTTTTGGTCTTTATCTTTTAATTCAGCATTAACAGCTTCATTAGCTTTCTCATATGCCCAATCAGCCTTTCTTGAAATCGCTACTCTCTCTACATATGTAAAAGTATTCATATCCCCTTGAAACCCCTTTGGGTCATATACAGAATTAAGTATAGCCGAACTTAAATAATAGAAAAAGTCTCGGATATTTATATCATTATAGTTATTTAATTCTGCTTTTGAATTAACGAAATTGATTATAATATTTTCAAAAAGATAAGATGAAATAGTGTAAGTTGAATTTCTTCTATTCCAATACTTTAATGTCCTAACAAGCTGTAAAACAAGTGTTTTATTATTTTGATTTGCTGTTGTAATCCTTTTTTGGTCTATCCTTGGGTCAGTCGGTTTCCAATTTCCATTGCCATCAGGAATTAAATAAATATCTGTATCAGTTTTAAAACAAGGTACAATGTCGAATACCCATTCGTATGACGAAAGTTTTAATGTTGCTGCCTCTCCACGACTATTTATTTCAGCCGACTTATATTGTCCAATTGTAGATAAAGAGCTTTTAAATTTATTAACGACTCTTCTTGAGTTTAAAATATCAGAATCTGATAAATATTTTAATCTTGAGCCAGCATTTGGTGTATGTATAGTATATTCATTTCCAAATTTAGAATAATAAGCACCACTACCTCCTAAGCAGAACATTAAGTCAACATCGTCCAATTCGCGAATCTTAGTTCTTCTTTCAAATGAACCATAGTTAATATGGCAACCATCATACTTATAAGGAAAATTAAGGTCGTCTTTATCTTCAAGTCCATTCAATTGTCCATACAACCAATTTCTACTTGCTCTCGCTATATTTGTCCTCTCCTTTAGAAGATTTACATAATCTTCATTAAAGGTGCTAAATGCTGAATTTACTGATGTTGCCATTTGGTTTGGTTATAATTCTTACAACTCATTTATAAGTGCAATCATTAACTCTGCACCTATTTTCATTATATTAAACCCAAACTTATACCTTTCTCTATAAAGTTTTCGAAAACCACTAATATGTTGTCAAATGGTTATCAACAATTTACGCTAAAATGAAACGTTATTTCCCCATTCAACTCCTCACTCCCTGCTCTTTATACAATTCTATATTTATATAATTATAGCTTTACACACCAATACTCACTCGGTTTTGCTATTTTTAAAGCGTTAAACCAAACAGTCAATACATTTAAATGGCAAAAAGTAAAAATACCTTTGAACAAGACCTGTTCAAATCAGCAGATAAATTGCGTAAAAACATCGATGCAGCCGAATACAAACACGTCGTGTTAGGGCTCATCTTTCTAAAATACATCTCAGAATCCTTTAATGAATTATACCATAAATTAGAAGCCGACGAATGGAGCGATCCTGAAGATCGGGATGAATACATTGCCGTAAACTGTTTCTTTGTGCCTAAGTTGGCGCGTTGGGAACATATTCACGCCAACGCCAAACTCCCAAGCATCGGACAAACCATTGACGAAGCAATGGAAGCTGTTGAAAAAGAAAATAAAGAACTCAAAAACGTTCTGCCTCAAGTGTACGGAAAAGCCAATCTGGACAAAACGTCTTTAGGCGAATTGATTGACTTGATTTCCAATACCGAACTACAAGTAGAAAACGAAAACTCTAAAGATCTTTTTGGACGTGTTTATGAATACTTTTTAGGCGAATTTGCCAATGCCGAAGGTAAAAAAGGTGGACAATTCTATACGCCAAAAGCCATTGTAAAACTTATGGTGGAAATGATTGAGCCTTACAAAGGACGGGTTTATGATCCTGCCTGTGGGTCTGGTGGTATGTTTGTGATGTCTGAAAAATTCGTCACCGAACACAGCGGAAACATTAAAGACATTACCGTTTACGGACAAGAAAGCAACCAAACCACGTGGAAATTGTCGCGTATGAACCTTGCCATTCGAAATATCAACTCACAATTTGTGGCGTGGAATACCGAAGGTACTTTTTTAAAAGATGCACACCCTGATTTGAAAGCTGATTATATTCTTGCCAATCCTCCCTTTAACCAAAAGGAATGGGGCATTGATGTGTTACAAGAGGATGCCCGCTGGCAATACGGCATTCCTGCCAGTGGCAACGCCAACTTTGGATGGATGCAACACATGTTATACCACTTGGCACCCAATGGTGTGATGGCAACCGTTTTGGCTAATGGCTCGTTGAGTTCTAATACCTCTGGCGAAGGCGAGATACGCAAATCATTAGTAGAAAATGATTTGGTAGAATGCATTGTGGCACTGCCAAAACAACTATTTTATAACACAGGTATTCCTGCTTGTATCTGGTTTTTACGCCGAGAGAAAAGTGACCACAGCAAAGAAGTCTTATTTATTGATGCTTCCGAAATGGGGTATATGATAAACCGAGTGAACCGTGATTTTAGTGATGCAGATATTGCTAAGATTCGTGATACCTATTACAATTGGAGAAAACCGGAGAGAATCGAACTCTACTCCGATATCAAAGGCTTTTGTAAATCGGCAACTATCGAAGAGATTCGCAAACATAGTCATGTATTAACACCAGGGCGCTATGTGGGGATTGAAGATGAAATTTGTGATGGCATCCCGTTTGAAACAAAGATGAAAGATTTGACGACTTTGCTGAAAGCGCAAATGGAACAAGAAGAAACTCTTAACCAAGAGATTAAAACACAATTGGCTAATATTGGATTTGCATTATGAGTCAAGGAAATAAAAACCTACCAGAGGGATGGATTGAAACGACTATCGGAACGTTAGTCGATTTAGCTCAGGGAGTGGCAATAAATGCAAAAACAAATCATGTCCTTTCGGACAAAGAAAACGGTATTCCCTTATTGAAAATTAATAATTTATTAAATAACACCGTAGATCAATACGCAAATCCTGATTTGGTTCCCAAACAAAGCATTATTCATAAAGAAGATGTAATCTTTACTCGGACAGGACAAGTAGGAGAAGTTCTTAAAAACAAATATGGAATATTACATAACAATAGCTTTAAAGTAATACCTAATGACAAATTATATTGGAATTTTCTTTACTGGTACTTGAAAAGTGAAAAAGTCTATAATTACGTGCAGAAGGTAGCAGCGGGTTCAGTACAAAAAGACCTAAACCATAGTGCTTTCAAGACAATCGAGTTTAAATATCCAATAAACCTTAAAGAACAAAAATCCATAGCCAATGTCTTAACAGCTTTTGATGGTAAAATAGAAAATTTGCGTGCTCAAAATGACACCTTAGAGCAAACCGCACAAACTATTTTTACAGAATGGTTTGGGAAATACCAATTGGAAGATGAATTGCCAGATGGATGGAGGATTGGGAAAATTGGAAATCTAACTGAAATAAAAAGAGGAGGATCACCACGACCTATAAAAGACTATATTTCAGATTCGGGCTATAGATGGCTTAAAATTTCAGATGCCACAGCCACAGAATCTCCATATATCTTTAACATTAAGGAGCACATAAGAATTGAAGGATTATCTAAAACAACTCTAAAGAAAGAAGGAAGCCTAGTTTTATCAAATAGCGCAACGCCTGGTATGCCTAAAATTTTAGCTGTAGATACGTGTATTCATGATGGCTGGATGCACTTTCCCAGTTCTATTGTATCAAATGAATATTTGTATTTACTTTTTACGAATATCAGACCAAGATTAGTTCAACAAGGCAGTGGTAGTGTATTTGTAAATTTAAAAACCGATATATTAAGATATTTTGAAACGGTTTTACCTCCAAATGAAGTTTTAATGGATTTTGACGCTATAATACAACCCATTTTTAAAAAGATTCTAACTAACTCAGAACAAATACAATCGCTATCACAAACCAGAGACACTTTGTTACCCCAACTTATGAGTGGACAATTACGAGTGAAAAATGTTGAAACCTTAGAATTAGCTGTGAAATAAAAAAACGTTTGAGATAAAATGACCAAAATCACCGAAAACACCATTGAAAACGCTTTTATAGAGCAATTAGTTGAGCAAGGCTATACTTATCATTATGGACCAGATATTGCACCTTATAGCAATAATCCGCAACGTGAGAGTTTTGAGTCGGTGTTATTGGAACAGCAATTAAAAAATGCCATTCAAAAGCTCAACCCTGAAGTGCCAGAAGCAGCCAGAATAGAAGCTTTTCAAAAAGTACGCAACTTGGGCACTTTGGATATTATGGAAAACAACGAACGTTTCCATACCTATCTTACCAATGGCGTTACCGTAGAATATCATAAAGACGGCAGAACACGCGGTATCAATATTAAATTATTAGATGTGGCTCAGCCAGAGAACAATAGTTTTTGGGCAGTCAATCAATTGGTCGTTAAAGAGAACAATAACGAAAAACGTTTTGATGTGGTCATATTCGTTAACGGCTTGCCTTTGGTTTTTGCCGAACTTAAAAATGCCACCGATGAGCAAGCCACTTTAATCAGAGCGCACCAACAAATTCAGAATTACAAAACGGCTATTCCTAGTATTTTTTATTTCAACAGCATTTGCATTATCAGTGATGGTATTGATGCTAAAACATCAAGCTTATCCGCACCGTTTTCGAGGTATTTAAGTTGGAAAGCTCCTACTCCATTGCCCAATGATCCGCGCACAGATTTACAAATATTAACCGAGCACATGCTCAATAAAAAAACGCTGGTCGAACTCATTCGCTATTGTACCGTTTTTGAGCAAGAAGAGAAAAAGGATAAAAATACAGGTTTAATCTTTCAAGTCAAGATTAAAAAAGTAGCGGCTTACCATCAGTATTATGCCGTTCAAAAAGCCGCAGACCAAACCGTAAGAGCCACACACGCCGAAGATGGCGATCGTAAAATCGGGGTGGTTTGGCATACACAAGGTTCAGGAAAATCACTGTCCATGGTGTTTTATAGCGGGCAAATTGTAACGCATCCCGCCATGGGCAATCCGACCATCGTCATCCTTACCGATAGAAACGATTTGGACGATCAGCTCTTTTCTACCTTTGGAAATTGTAAAGAATTATTGCGTCAAACGCCTGTACAAGCGCAAAACCGAGATCATATCAAAGAACTATTAAATGTGAGTGGCGGTGGCGTTATTTTTACCACTATTCAAAAGTTCTCGCCAGACGAAGGCAATGTATTTGACACTTTATCAGAACGCACCAACATCGTGGTCGTTGCCGATGAAGCTCACCGAAGCCAATACGGTTTTAAAGCGCGTGAAGTTGAAACCGAAGAAGGCAGTGAAATCCGATATGGTAATGCCAAGTATTTAAGAGATGCGCTACCCAACGCTTCCTATATCGGTTTTACAGGGACACCCATTGAAAAAGAAGACAAGTCCACACCAGCAGTTTTTGGCGATTATATTGACGTTTACGATATCAAACAAGCGGTAGATGATGGTGCCACAGTGCCCATTAGTTATGAATCACGTTTGGTAAAAATCAAACTTGATGAACAAACGGCATCGACGATAGACGAAGAAATCAATGCCATTGCGCATGTTTCTGAAGAACAATTAGAATATGTCAAAAAGAGAACGGCAACTATTGAAGCCGTCATTGGACATCCCGAGCGTATCAAAGACATTGCTAAAGATTTAGTAGCACATTTTGAAGCACGCCAAGAAGTATTTATAGGGAAAGCCATGATAGTCGGCATGACACGCAGAATTTGTGTTTTGCTTTATAATGAAATCGTTGCACTTCGCCCCGAATGGCATAATGAGGATTTAACCCAAGGTAACATAAAAGTAGTCATGACCAGTTCATCTGATGATCTTCCCATGTTTCAACCACACCATACCATCAAAAGACAACGCAAGGAATTGGCGTTGCGAATGAAAGATAAAAACGATCCCTTACAATTGGTCATTGTGCGTGATATGTGGCTCACAGGTTTTGATGCGCCAAGTTTGCACACTTTATACGTGGATAAGAAAATGCAAGGTGCCAACTTAATGCAGGCCATTGCGAGAGTGAACCGTGTTTACGGCGATAAGCCAGGCGGTTTAATTGTCGATTATATTGGTATCGGTCAAGATTTGCGTAATGCCATGGCGGTTTATTTACAAAGCGGTGGCGAAGGCAGTCCTGTTGTTGATATTAGAGAAGCTATTGCAGGCATGCTTGAGAAATATGAAGTTGTGGATCAAATGTTTTCAGGTTTTGATTACCGAAGTTATTTCACTTCGGAAGTTTCCAGACGTTTACAGATTATTTTAGGAGCGCAGAACTTTATTTTGGCTACGCCAAAACTCAAAGACCGCTTTTTAAAGGAAGTCACGCTATTGTCTAAATTGTATGCGATGTCCGTTCCTAGCGCAGAAGCCAATAAAATTAAAGATGATGTCGCTTTTTTTCAAGCCATAAAAAGCCGAATCAATAAATTTTCTGGTAATACCGTTATTTCAGATTATGAAGTTGAAACCGCCATCAAACAGATTATTGACGATAAATTAGGCAGTGATGGCATCATTGATATATTTCAAGCCGCAGGAATAGAAAGTCCGTCGGTAAGCATCCTTTCAGATGAGTTTTTATTGGAAGTAAAAAACATGCAACAAAAAAACGTTGCTTACGAATTGCTTAAAAAATTACTCAGCGATGAAGTAAGAATACGCAAAGTCAAGAATATCGCACAAGGGAAGCGTTTTTCAGAGATGTTGGAATCTATCGTTAAAAGATACCACAACAACCAAATAGATTCAGCACAAGTCCTCGCTGAGCTTTCTGAAATGGCTAAAGAAATGCGTTTGGAAGACCAAAAGAGCGTAGATCTCAAATTAACTCCTGAAGAATACGCTTTTTACACCGTGCTGTCTCAAAACGACTCCACCAAAATGCTGGACGATGAAAAAATGAGAGAACTCATTCACACCATCGTTGATGTCGTGAGAAACAATGCCACAGTAGATTGGCAAAACAGAGATGATGTCCGCGCCAAATTAAGGCTTACCGTAAAAAAAATTTTAATGCGTTACGGCTATCCACCAGACTTAGCAAAATTGGAAGCTGATAAGGTTTTGGCACAAAGTGAGAACTTGGCAGCGTTTTTTGCGGGGAAATAAAAAACAACTTTACAAAGCTCTCCCAAGATATGAATATTTAATGCAAGTAATTAAAAAGACGAATACATATTCAGATACGCTTATTATTAATAAATTTATTTTTAAGTTTTCATTGCTAAGATGGACTAAGTTGATAAAATTAAAAAAAGATTTGAAATTAGACTATATTGCTAAGTCAATTAACGGCATCAAAGCTTCTGATATACTGCCCAGTTGGGATCTTATTGGTATGTTTAATGCTGGTACAAACAAGTTTTACATAATTTAAAATTAACTACATGAAAAACCTATTAATACTTTTTATTTCATTATTTCTTATTTCTTGTTCAAATTCAAGTGAAGAAGAAATGGAATCAAATATTATAGAAATAACAGATGTTAGCAAAACAAAAGTAAGAATTGGAGACACATTGATAATAAAAGGAAAAAACTTAGATTTGATTACAAATTTTAAATTTACCTATCCCAATATTGGTAATGATGACATAATTACTGTAGAACCTTTAGAAAAGAAAATAGATTTAATTAAAGTAATTATTCCAATATTAAATTATGAAAAAATCACTTTAGCAGCATTTGAAAATGATAAATTCATAATTTCAACGCCATTAAATCTTTTTGGAACATTTCCACTAATTGTTAAGTCCAGCACGGATGATTTACAACATTATGACATACAGAATATAAAAATGGTTAATGAAAAAACTGCTTTTTTAGCTGCTCACAGAAGATTATATAAAACAACTGACGGAGGGTATAATTGGCAAATTGTTAAAGACTTCGGGTTTTACATCAAACCAATGTACTTTATAGATGAAAATAAAGGCTGGGTTGGAACCCAAACTGATTCTCATTTCATTCTTTACTATACGGATGATGGAGGAAGGACCTTTAATGAAATTTTAAAAGAAGGTTCTTCTTATAATATAATTGACATGGAATTTTCCACTCCAACAAATGGTTATTTATTAGGTGTTGAGGGTAAAATATATCACACGAATGATAACAGTAGTTTCAATTTAATATATAATTCATCAACTAGCACAGCTGGGGCCTATTTTGATTTTCATAAATTAAGTGTGGTTAATAATAGCCTCATTTCGCTTGGAGAAAATGTATCTAACGGGAAATCTATAATAATAGAAGGAATAAATAATACATTCAGTTATTCTGTTTTTGATACTTGGATATGGGATGTTCAGCAGCTTAATGAAAATAATGCCTTTATTTCTAAAAATATTAATATGAATAATGGTCTTGAAGAAAATCTATTTTTTAAAAGCAGTCCTACAGCTGCTTGGAAGAAAACTAGTGATAAATGGATCAAATACTTCCATTTTACTGATAATAACAAAGGAATTGGAATAAATTATGCAAATAAAGGATCTCTCGATTACAGTGTTGTTTATGAGACTTATGATGGAGGGGAAAATTGGATTTACAAGTTTAATTTTAAGGATTTCGAATATAGATTAGATGAAGATTTTTACAAGAATTATGGAATCATTACAGGGTTTAGAGGAAAGATCTGGAAACACATTTTCGAATAAAAATTATATACAACAATCGCTATAAGTAATTGATTTTTTCACCTACTTCTGAAAATTCTAACGGATTTTCAGTTTGATGTGTGCTTACAAAGTTAAGTGCTAACCCAAACAACTACTCATCGCCGAGACCGCTACTATTTCTTTTATTAAAAGTGCTTCCAATAAACTAAGACCTTAAGACCTTAATATATAAATTAAAAAGCTTTGATCTATCGTCTAGGGCAGGAAGACAACAATTATATCGACAGACGATGAACGCAAAAGACATTCAGAGAATAGTAGTCAAGACGTACCTTAAGCCTACATTAAAAAGTCAGGGTTACCAGACATCTGGGCAAACTTGGTGGAAAAACATGGGTGTCTTTTTTACTGTAATTAATCTCCAAAATTTTTCATGGAACAATAAAGACAATAGTGACTTCTGCTTTAACATTGGACTAGCATTACCTGACCATATAAAAGATCCTGCAAAGAAAAAGCTCACCTATAATGACATCTTCTCCCATAAAAGGGACTCCTATTTCGTGCCGATTAGCAGACTCGAACATACGTATAAAAATAAAACAGGTTACCAATTAACGGCGGACACAAACGTCCAAGAGTTTATCGAGGAGATGCGAAAAGACTTTGAAAAAGGTATTCTACCACTTCTTAACGACTTGAAAACGCTCAAAGACTGGGCTTCGTTTCATGAAAAATTTCCAAGAGGAGAATTAGTGAAAAAATATCTCAACGAAAATTACCCTCAATCCAATTGATGTTCCACTATTTCCTAAAATAAAGAGTTCCTTTCAACTTCCTTAATTATATACGACTTGTTCGCATCAACATCCTTTTTATACAAATCCCTGCTTACCGGATGCGCTAAAAATTCCTTGTTGGTAAACCCTGTGGCCATAATCTCGTTAACACTCTGTTCTGAAATATCATCAAACCAATCCAAATAAAGATTCTGGTCCAGGACTAAAGGCATACGTTTTTTCTTGTTATGGATTTCAGCAAAAAAACTGTTTGCTTCAGTTGTTAATATGGTGGTGGTGTATAAATCAGAATCAAGCTCGTTGTAAAGTCCGGCAAATAGAAACAGATCTCCTTTGGGATATTCTTTCGACGGCTGAAAACAAAAATAAGGAATCGATACGTTTTGCTCATGGTGTGGCTCAAAGAACCCATCGGCAAGTATCAGGCACCTTTTATCTCTTGCACTATCACGGAACGAAGATTTTTCAAATATGCTCTCCAATCGTGCATTCAAAGTATTGCTTTTTTTTCTGAAACTCTCAGGGTCTGTTTTGGCCCAATTGGGAACAAGGCCCCAGCTTGCGGGAACTATCCTTTTCAGGTTCATCCATTTTTATAATCTGAAGATTGCGATGGGTAAACCCATTGGCATGATAATAGGGTTCATATTCTCCATCAATGGAAAAAGTAGCGTTAAAATGTTTTTGCAGCCTTTCCTCGATTTCGTCCTTTTGTTTCCTTAAAACAGTTGAATAGCACATATGTAAATATAATATTCTTAAAATTAATATTCAGATTTTGATTCGCTCAACATATACTTCAGAACGTTTTGGGGAGTGTTTTCCATTGTCTGCCTGTCCAATAGTTCTTTTAGAGTGTGGATCCTGATGTCTAACGTATATTTCCTGTCGTGGCTTCGCTCATTGTCATTGAGCTTATAAAGTTCTTCCAATTTCGCCTCCAGTGAAATTATATTGAAAAGCCTGCGATATTCATTGACATCAATATGCGGAATGCCTTGGTTTTTTATTACTCCAGCGAAATATCTCGTAAACTTCATATTGCAAAACTATAAAGACTTTCAATTGAACATTGCCAATGATTGTAGATTTTTGGTTCTTTTCCAAAGTAACCCAAAACTGCTTAAGGTCAACGATTCGAAAATTAATGATATAAAAAGACTTGAAAATAGATTATATTGCTAAGTCAATTAAGCCGTTAAAGATGCTTACAGACTGCCTAATTAAGGTCTTATTAGTCCATTTAGTACTGGTATTAACAAGTTATAACCAATTATGAAAAACATCATCAAAACAATAATAATTATAGTTTCAGTTGGATTTTTAACATCTTGTGATGAAACAGGACAATTCAATAATGGCATGGCAACAATCCAAGATTTCTCTTCAAATAAATATGGTTATATTAATGAAAGTAAGGATTTAGTAATTGAAAAAAAATATGACTGGGCGGGAAATTTTTATTCTAACTACGCAGTTGTAGAGTTAAATGGAAAAAGAGGAATAATAAATAAAAACGGAGAAATTCTTATCCCTTTAATTCATGATAATGTTCAGCATATTTTTGAAGTCAAAGATGAATCAGCTATCTACACTTCAGATTATGGCGTCTACAGTTCAAATTATTTTGAAGTAACTGAGAATGGAAAAAGTGGTGTCTTCAATTTTAAAAACCAAGAAATTATTCCAACTATTGCATTTGGAAGTATAAAAATTATTGGAAATAAATATTTTAAAGTAAAATTAAATCAAAAAGAAAATTCAATTTGTCTTTTTAATAATGAAGGAAAGCAAATAACCGAAGCTGAATTCAGTTCTGTTTCAGATATCGTAAATAATTATGCGATTATGCTAAAAAAAGAAGAAAATCGATATTCTACTAACGTGTCTTATAAAATTTATGATTTAGAAAACTCTAATAATAAGATAAATAAGCTTCGATTTTATGACTATATAAAATCACTCAATTCAAGTAACAGAAATTATGAATTACTTTTCCAAATTAGTGATGGGGTTTATCAAGATGCTGTTGTAGATTATTTAGGTAACATAGTTATTCCTTTTGGTAAATATAATACCATTTGGAATTATGGAGATGAACTATACTCTGTATGGGTTAAAGGAATGCAAAGTGGTTATGCCGACAAAAATGGAAATCTTGTCATTAAACCAATTTTTAATAATGCAGAAAAATTTGAGAATGGAAAAGCAAAAGTAACTTTAAAAGAAAAAACTTTTTATATAGACAAGAATGGTAATTGTGTAAAAGATTGTCCAACACAAAAATGGCTTGATTTTCATAAAGTTTCAAGCTTTAAAATTAATAGTTCTCTTTATGCACAATTAATTAAAAAAGGGCTTCGTGAGAGTAAACAAGAAGAATATTTAACTTCTGTAGAAACATTTAGCAAAGCAATTGAAGAAAACCCTTTGGACTATGAAGCATATCACAATAGAGGACTTTCCTACTTAATGTTAAACGAACTCGATAAAGCAGAACAAGATTTTGATAAATCAATACAATACAATCCGACTTATAGTGATTCTTACTATTTAAGAGGAAACTTACATCAACTTAGAGGAAGTTCCTATTCTGCAATATCTGACTTTGAGAAAGCAATTGAACTTAATCCATATAACACGGATTCATATCTGAAATGTGCAATAGTTTATGGAAAACAAGGAAACAGACAAAAGTCTTGTCAATATATGAAAAAAGCTTGTGAATTAGGAAATTACGAGGCTTGCTCTGGATATTCAAGATTTTGTGAATAAAAATAACTGGTTACAAGAGTGTGTATAAGCAAGGGCTTATTCTCGTCTACTTGAAAAATCCTGCGGATTTTCCTCTGGCAAGTAACTGTTTGAAATTGTTCATGACCAACCACGCCACTGCTCATACACGTAGACTATATGACCAGCAAATTGTAAAAAAGAAACTATGAATAAAAACATTCCAAATATAAATCTCAACGATTTTACAAATTTAAATTATCCAAAGAAGATGTATAAGCACTATTCGTTGAATGATAATTCGGTAAATGTTTTAACCGGTAAGGAAAATCCATACTTATATTTTTCACATCCAAATCAACTTAATGATATTCTTGATGGAAGTATGCTTTTATGGGATTTTAAAAATTTAAATCAAAAATACTTTTCACTCATTTTGCAAGGAATATATAAATGTTTAGGGATAAGCAATAAAGATTTTATTGAACAATTTACAAACGATAAACTTTTTGAATCATATCAAAAATCAAAAAATGTGAATTTTGAAGATTTAAAATTGATGCTCTCGTTTTTAAATTCTTTCAATACAGGGGTTTTATCATTAACAGAAAATTGCGATAATAATTTAATGTGGGCTCATTATTCATATGATGATGGTTTTGTTCTTGAATTAAATATTAATAAATTATTAGAAAGTCTCAAGCTTAATGTTAAAGACTCTTACATCTTTCCAATAACCTATAAAAAGAAATTATATTCAATTGACATTTCAAAATATATAAAGTTCAAAAACAATGAATTAAGTATGATAGAACCCGTATTATACTATATTTCCACAAAGTATAAAGCTTGGAAATATGAAAAGGAATGGAGAGTTTTAATAACCAAAGATAAACTTGGGCATTCTAGAGATAAATTAGATTTTATTACCCAAAAATTAAGAGACAAAATATTTGATCAAGATGTTCCAACAAAACAAGATATATTCCGAACAGACTCAAGAAAGATTGATATTAAAAAAGAAACTATCTCTAAAATTATTTTAGGCCCATATTTTTTTAATAATTTATATTTTTCAGAAATTTGTGAAGAGAACAATAAAGTTTTCTATTTATTTAAAACATCAGCTGAAATAACAGAAAATGCTTTTCAAAAACTTCAACATTTTTTAATCCTTGTCAGGGAAATAAAGGAAAACTATAACGATAGAATTCAACAAATTGGAATTGCAAATAAAACTAGTGTAAATGGAGACATTTATATTAAAAGAAAAGTTTGTTTTAACATTAAAATTGTAGAATTAAATAAATTTATGATGGCAATCGAAAAATCAGAAATCGAAATTTGAAATAATAATGCCTACAACAAACATGTGTATAAGCAATGGCTAGTGCTCGCTTACTCGTAAATACATGTTTGTAATTGTCAGTGCCATACCACGCCATTGTTCATACGCGAAGCCTACATAGACCGAATTCCTTCAAAAGCACTGCTCACTATGTCTTTTATCAAAACGCGCTGACCTTAAGTAAATAATCAAAAAGCGCTATGGCTATCGACTAGAGCTTTCATTTAATAACTATGGTTTACTATAACGATAGTTTTGATAAACTATATTTAAAGCCTGATTATTTAAAATAGATCTACAGTTTTTAAAGAAAAAATAGTGTACATTGTGGTTTACATTTTAATTTAGTTTACTATCTTTTTATACACGTTTTAATCTATACTATTTATGGTATTTGGATATGCACGAGTTTCAACAACCGAACAAAATATTGAATCCCAAAAAACAGAATTACTTGCTTTAGGTTGTGAGAAATTATTTCTGGACAAAGCTTCAGGGAAAGATCTCGAACGCGTTGAACTAAACAAGCTGATGGAAGTATTAAGACCGAAAGATGTTTTAATAGTTCTTAAATTGGATCGTTTAGCACGAAGTTTGAAAGACCTAATTTTCCTTTTGGACGAGTTTGCACGCTTAAAAATAGTCCTAAAAATAGGGGAATTGAATTTTGATTTCTCAACGGCTGAAGGAAGATTTATAGCAAACGTCTTTGGAGCTGTAGCCGAATTCGAAAGAGAACTTATAAGAGCTCGGACTATCGCAGGTTTAAACTATGCCAGATCTCAGGGAAGAATTGGCGGCAAACCAAAAGGGCTATCTGATACGGCAAAATTATTGGCCAAGGAAGCCTATAATTTAAGACTAAAAGGATTAACCGCAGATCAATTATTAAAAGCAACCGGAATAAAAAGCAAAAGAACTTTGTATAAATATATAAGGTTTGAAGCAAAAAGAATTAGCGAAAAGGAAGGAATCCCATTAAATGATAATGGTCTGGAGTTATTAAAGGTTGAATGATTTTAATTTAGAATGAGATTGATCAAATCATAAAAAGATTTGAAATTAGATTATATTGCTAAGTAAATTAAGAGCAAAAAGATGCTAATATACTCTCAAATTAGGGCATTATTAGTACGTTTAGTACTAGCATAAACAAGTTGTGGTGCATACGAAAAAATAAAATGACGGAAAAATTTAAACTACGAATGGATATATGATTACATTTTCAATAATAGTTGGTTGCATTATTCTTTTTAGTTTAATATCGAGAATAATAGGCCCGATAATTTTAAACATTGTAGGATTACCAGGAGCTTTAATCGGATTAAAATCTTTTGACAAAAAGGAAATAAAATATATAATCGGCAGTATAATTTCTGGAATTGGACAGTCATATTTATACATAGCTTTTATGATATATATTATCAACTTCTCAAGGTTATTAATAGATGTAACAGGTGTAAATAAATATTTTATGTGGACAATTTGTTTCATATTACTTATCGGAACAATTCAACAAATTCGTCACAAAGGAAAATTAGAATTTAATCAAACCCAAAAGGAAACTGACAGTTACTATGAAAACCCTCAATTAACAGGATTATTGATAACTGAAATAGTGGCCTTTATTGGATTTTTTGCAATTGTATTTTATCCAAACATGATAGATCCAATTTGGACTTGGGTTGATTCAATTCCATTTCCAATTTAAGATTATTGAATGAATAATATAAGAAACAAAGGGGGAAAGTACGCACCACAACAAGCCGCATATAAGCTATGGCTTGGTCAGTCCACACTTGGAAAATCCTGCGGATTTCCCAAAGCCGGTTTTTATTTGGAAAGGTTTGACGAAACACGCCACAAATCATATACAGAACGTTAGCTGCATATGAAAAAAAAGGACGTAAATGAACTTCGAATTATTTTAGAAACAGAATTTCAAAAGAATCTGTTAGATTCAAGCATCGATAATCTGAATGACCAAAACAACAAATTAAGGTTTAACAACTTCGCTTATAGCATAAGAGAATTATCACGACATATTTTGCATTCTTTATCACCAGATAATGATGTTAGAAATTGTAGCTGGTACAAGAATGAAACTCAAACACCAAATGGAATTTCGAGAGGACAACGAGTAAAATATGCAATTCAGGGAGGACTTGAGGACAAGTTTGTAGAGCAAGAAATAATGGAAATTGAGGAAATTAATGACTTGAAAAAAGACATTAAAGATTCAATAGAAATTTTAAATAAATATACACACATAAATCAATGTACTTACGACATTGAAAGTAGCCAAATAGAAATATTCTCTAAACAGATAATTGGAGCTTTTTCAACTTTTGCAAAGACAATTAATGAAAGTAGAGAACTGATTATTAATCAAATCGAATATAAAATAAGTAATGAATTTGTTGAACATTCTATTTATGCAAATATTGATGAAATTAGTCTTTTGTCCACTCATCACTATTTAGAAGAAATAACGCCTGATTTTATAAAAGTTCTGAAAATTGAAAGTAAAATTATTAAAATCGAGGTTGATGGAACTGTTGATGTTAGATTACAATGGGGTTCAAATAGGGATTTAGATAAAGATATTGGTGCCGAAACGCACACATCATTTCCATTCTGTAGTTTATTGAACTTGGAAATAGGAAAAAAGTTATTAGATTCTAAAGTAACAATAGAGGAATTTAATGTAAACACAGATGATTGGCATCAGTAAATACTACAGTTGATACCGTGTATAAGCAATGGTTGGTCCTAGCCTACTTGGAAAATATCCTGCGAATTTTCATTTATACATAATGAATCTGATTAAGAATATAATTTTTATATTATAGGTTATTTCCAAACAAATGAAATATCCAAATAAAAAACAACGAGAAGCCATAGCAACAATCATTGCGGACCTTCCAGAAGATCAGCGTGAAGAACGCGCTAGGCTACTTCGTTTCGCCCTTGTTTCTTATATGTATCACAAAGAAACCGAGATCCTAGAACCTACAAAAACAGATTTTGAAGAATGGTTAATTGCATTACCTAAAGACACTAGAAATAACATGGAAAATTTAGGCTTTGAATTATGCAAAGACATCATTTCGTTTAATCGTTATGTATTGGAAAAAAATGATATTGGCATGAGTGAATGGATGAAAAAGCATCTTAGTGAAGATGATCATATTGCATATTGCAAACTTATTGAAGATAGAAAAAAACTCGATTAAAACTACTTCTAGGATTCTATTTGTCTTTAAACATTTAGTTTAAAGTCATCAATCTGGTCAAAAATATTTATCTGATTTGGCGCAATATAGTTTTTACACTCTGGATTACTTTCTTCCTTAAAAAGGATATTAAGCGCATTATGAAGCTTCAATAATACATCGCGATCTTCCTTATTTATTTCTACAGGTTCATTAAAATCAAACAAGTAATTATTAATATTTCTAACCTCAATTATAATTGTTTTAGGCGTGATTTTAAATTTGACGATATCCATAATTATTATTTCTTAGGCACCTCTTTTATTTCACCATTCTTTTTCTCATAGCGAGAAATATAATCTTCAAAAGCATTATTTACAACATCTTTTATGAGAGCTCGATCCCAATAAGCCACGGACTTTAATTTCTCCAGTAAATCCTCATTTACTATAAAAGTAGCTCTGGTTTCTTTTTCCTTGGTACCAATTTGAGAAGTCTCTGTAATTTCTTTTTTTGGTGCTTTTGGTTCTACATTCTCTGTAGATTGTTCCGGCTGTTTAGTTTCACCCAACAACGAATTTAAACCACCTGAAAAACTTTTCTTTGCCATAACTTTTAATTTTATGTTCACTTAGTAATATATGTTTACTCATATTACTAAGTCTACGGGTTCTCTCGAGACTTGGACTTCCGGCTCATTTTACAATCAAACTAAATTTGTATATAAAAAATTCAGTACAATGATTAAGTTATATTGAATTTAAAAAATCAACGACGAACAAACTGCGTTTGAAATATTCTAAAAAGATTACAACTTTATTACTTCTCAAAAAATCTCATTTAAAATCTGATATTTATTTTCTAAACTGGAAATATAATTACGCTGCATATCCTCACTTAAAAACGACATTTTAATCAAAGCTAAAGCATCATCTTCCAATTCCTTGAAGCGTTTAAAAACACCTTCAATTTGCTTTTTAGACAAGCCTAAACCTATTCCAAAGTCAAAGAGTATTTTCTTGGTTATTTTTTTCTTTTTCCCAGCAATAGTTAACGCTAGTTCTTCGGTATCTTCAGGATTCACAATGGCAACATTCAATAAATCATAAGCAGGAGACAAAGCCCAACCATAGGATGTTTTTAGCATGGAGAAGTTCTTTAAATGCATATCGTTATTTCCTGTTAAATAACTAAAAACAGTCAGCTCGTAAAACCGAAGTACATCTAAAAACGTGTTATCAGCATAGGCATGAATCGCTTTACCTATTCGTTCCATAGAGCCGCGGTACTTATCGAAAGCTTCCACTACTTGAAACATATCAATCATATGGATTTTAGATCCATCTTCATTTCTATCAATCCGTTTTGTAATATAGGACAACTCACCTGACGCCAACCTGATAAGGGAATGTGGTACAACATCAATATTAAATAATTGCGCCATGTTCATCGTCAAATGTTCATTGGCAGGCATTTCTGGATAATCTTCGGAAGGCGGTTTAAAAATATAATTTCCACCCAACGCCCCAACTACAGTTAAACGTTTGTCCTTTTTATTATCGGCAATCAAGGACATAGAAAGTTTAGGTTGAACACCAGGAACAGAAACGCTGCGTTCCACAACTTGTAGTGCCAATTGCGACATTTCTTTTAGAGAATATTCTATTGTAGGAGGGTTTTCAACACCAAAAAAAGCAAGGCTACATTCAGCGTGAAAATCATTACCTGATACAACGTCCTTATAACAATATAGACACTTACTCATCTTTCATTTGTATTGGTTGAACACTAACAGCACCTATGCAATTTTGACAACAAGCTAATATCAATCCCATGCGATCGTTGGTATTTATTTTCCAATTTTTTGATGCGATATCTAATAACCACCCTTCAGGAATTAAGCCTTCAAAAAATGGAAATAATCGTTTATCCTTATACTCTTTTTTTCGCACAGGCATAGTAAACGTTATGAATTGAGTGGGATATTGATTGACATAATCATCATCATACTTAAATATAAATTCTCCATCATCCGTTTCCGTTAACGTTCCACAAAAGATAGTTCCGTACTGGATTTTAGCTTGTCTCATCTTCTTTTATATCTTTAAAACTAACAGGCACCAATCTATGCCCAAACATCTTTAAAACTTGGTTTACCTTATCAAGATTCAAATTTGTTTTATTCTGTTCTATTTTTCTGATTACAGTCAATGCCACTCCTGCCCTATCAGCAAACTCTTCTTGAGTGAGATTAACTTCTTTCCGCCGTGTTTTTACAAAATCCGCCAATTCTTCCATTATATGTATTTGCGTATAATTATGCACAAAAATACAAAATTATATGCAATAACATACAATTAATATAAAATGATAGACACTATATGTTATTGCATATAACTCTATGATTTTTTTAAACTTTATTTAAAGCATTAATAGCTACTCAGATCAAAGTCCTTTTATGAGTACATAAAATGCTTTTTCTTTCATCAGCTCTCTAAAAAAGATGTAGTAAGTGTAGTAAATGCAGTTCTAAAAACAAATAATTATTTTACAGTAGACGGATTAGAAGATGGAAAAGCAGGAATATAATATACATTTTCATTCACCAGCTCTCAAAAAGATGTAGTAAGTGTAGCAAATGTAGTTCTAAAAAAAAAGAATTATTTTGCAATCCATTATTGCAAATTGGAAAAGTCGAGAATATCAGGGAATATAAAGAGTAGTGTGAACAGTCATAATTCTAAAAAGTGTGAATATAGTGTGAATATGAAAAATAAAAAAGGGTCTCAATCTCTTGAAACCCTTATAAACACTAGTGACCTCGACTGGATTCAAACCAGTAACCTCTTGAGCCGTAATCAAGTGCGCTATTCAGTTGCGCCACGAGGCCTAATTTTACTTCAATTAACTTGCGAGTTACCATTCGAGCAGTTGCCATCTGGACTGCGCAAGGCCTTTTAAAGTGGCTGCAAATATAACACTTTTATTATTTTAGTACCAAACAATTTATTTCAAATTTGTAAATGTTTATTTTTGGCTTATGATACAAGAAAAATTATTAGCGCAGTTCCATCAGCAATTTGATAATACGGTCGTTCAGAGCATCTCTGAATATGGCATTATTAAACACTTTAAAAAAGATGATATTATTATGGATATAGGGCAGGATCTCACCCACGTCCCTTTATTGTTAGAAGGCAACATCAAGGTGCTAAGAGAAGACAGCAATGATAACGAACTTCTCTTATATGTTTTGGAAATGGGAGATACCTGCTCTATGTCATTGACTTGTTGCATGTCAAGATCCAAAAGCAAAATCAGAGCGGTTGCCGATAAAGACTCTAGTGTCATCATGATTCCTAACGACAAAATGATGGAATGGTTCCATAATAATGAAATTTGGCGGAACTTTATTTTAAACAGTTATCAAATCCGCTTTAATGAAATGCTCGAAACCATAGACACTTTGGCCTTTATGAAGATGGACGAGCGCCTCTTTAAATACTTAGTGGATCATGTAAAACTTAATGCTTCTTCTACAATTTCCAAAACCCATCAGGATATTGCCGAAGATTTAAATACCTCACGCGTCGTTATTTCAAGAATTTTGAAACAATTGGAAAATGAAAAAAAAATCGCGCTTAGTCGGAACAAAATTGAGGTTCTCGAATTTTAAGCATGAATTATTCGTACTCCACATTTACTACCCTTACATTTGCAAAAATTTAATTTAATGGAAACTATTTTACAACCTTGGCCATGGTATGTGTCAGGACCGTTGCTTGCCATGATCATGTTTATCCTTATCTATTTTGGAAAAACCTTTGGCATGTCCTCTAACCTCAGAACATTCTGCACGATTGCAGGTGCAGGTAAAAAAACCAAATTTTTTGACTTCGATTGGAAATCCCAAAAATGGAACTTAACGGTTGTTCTAGGAGCCGTCATCGGTGGATTTATCGCTCATTTCTTACTTTCAAATCCTATTGATATTGATTTAAATCCTGTAACTGTTGAAAATCTGTCACAGCTCGGTTTTGATAACGCAGGGAAGAGCTTATTACCGCCGGAACTATTCAGCTGGGATGCTGCTTTCAGCCTTAAAGGATTGGCCATTTTAATTGTTGGAGGTTTTCTGGTCGGATTCGGCACCCGTTACGCTGGTGGCTGTACCTCAGGGCACGCCATTACGGGCTTGAGCAACCTACAACTGCCATCTTTAATTGCAGTAATTGGATTTTTCTTAGGTGGATTGATTATGATTCATTTATTATTCCCTTTAATTTTTGGTTAACAGAAGCTGTCATTTTGCAAATCCACATTTAGCTGAAAAGTTGACGCTGGCATTGCTTCTGACATTCAAAAAACATTAAACACACACAAATGAAATTTTTAAAATTTTTACTCGTTGGAATTGTCTTTGGAATCATTCTGGTGAAATCAGAAGCGGTTTCCTGGTATCGCATCTATGAGATGTTTCGCTTTGAATCGTTTCACATGTATGGCATTATTGGTACTGCTGTTGGTACCGGAATCATATTAATGTTAATAACGAATAAATTCAAGTTTAAAAATATTGAGGGCAACTTGATGAGCGTTCCTGATAAAGATAAAGGTTTAACGCGTTATATTTTGGGAGGCACTCTCTTCGGATTGGGATGGGCGCTATCTGGTGCTTGTCCGGGACCCATGTATATCTTGGTTGGAACAGGCGTTTTTACGATGTTAATCGTTATTTTAGCGGCTGTTTTAGGCACTTACGTCTACGGCGTCCTAAAGGATAAATTACCGCACTAATATGGATTCGGCACACCTTATAGGATATACTGGAGCTCTTATAGTGGGACTCGTATTAGGCCTTATCGGTGGCGGTGGTTCTATCTTGACCGTTCCAATTCTGGTGTACCTGTTAGGCTTTAATCCGATTATTGCCACCGCGTATTCCTTGTTTATAGTTGGCTCTTCCTCATTGGTTGGCACCATCCAAAAACATAAGAAAAAGCTGGTGGATTTTAAAACGGGCTTGATTTTTTCATTCCCCTCTTTTATAGCCGTTTATTTAACCAGAAGGTATTTAGTTCCGAGCTTGCCCGGTACTTTTTTCAGTGTTGGTGATTTTATACTTACAAAAGAAATTGCCGTCATGCTCTTTTTTGCGATTATCATGCTGTTATCTTCCATATCCATGATCAAAACTAAAAAAGAGGTGGTCACTACAACCAAAACCCAACCTTATTATATCACGTTTATTCAAGGCCTTGTTATTGGCACAATCACGGGTCTTATTGGAGCTGGTGGCGGATTTCTATATGTACCAGCCCTAGTATTATGGGCAAAACTTCCTATGAAAAAAGCCGTTGGAACATCATTAGTAATTATAACACTAAACTCACTTATCGGATTTACAGGTGATATCCAAAACATTGATATTCAATGGCCATTTCTTTTAACCTTTTCTGCAGTAACTATCATAGGCATTATTTTAGGAGGTTATTTCTCTAAGAACGTTTCCAACCAAATGCTAAAAAAAGGCTTTGGATATTTCACATTGATTATGGCCTGTTATATTATGTATATGGAATTGGCATAAGTCAAGATTACAGAAGTTACAAAATGACATTTATAGGTTTAGTATCTTTGATAAACAAATTAAAAACCATTCCTATTAAAGGGTTTGGAAATATAAAAATGAGATTTCAATCCAATAGTTATATGGATTGAGGAATTAAAAAAAAACATTGATGAAAATTGAACAAATATATACCGGATGTTTGGCGCAAGGTGCTTATTACATTGAATCGGAAGGTGAAGTGGCTATAATCGATCCGTTGCGCGAAATCCAACCTTATATTGACAAAGCCAACGCTGAAAATGCTAAAATAAAATATGTGTTCGAAACCCATTTTCACGCCGATTTTGTTTCTGGACATGTTGATTTGGCCAACAAAACAGGAGCGACCATTGTTTTTGGTCCTGGAGCAGAAACATCGTATGATATCCATACAGCTGTAGATGGTGAAACGTTCAAAATTGGAAAGATCACTATAAAGGTGTTGCATACTCCTGGCCACACCTTAGAATCATCAACTTTTTTACTCAGCGATGAAAATGGAAATCATCATGCTATATTTTCTGGCGACACCCTATTTTTAGGCGATGTAGGACGACCTGATTTAGCCATTAAATCTGATTTAACTAAAGAAGACTTAGCGGGTATGCTTTACGATTCGCTTCGAAATAAAATTATGACCTTGGCTGATACTATTATTGTGTATCCAGCGCACGGCGCAGGTTCGGCTTGCGGGAAGAACTTAAGCAAAGAAACAGTTGGCACAATTGGCGATCAAAAGAAGACCAATTATGCCCTTCGGGCGGATATGACCAAAGCAGAATTTGTAAATGAAGTTTTGGACGGAATGCCGCCACCACCACAATATTTTGCAAAAAATGCCCTGATGAATAAAACAGGGTATGAAGCATTTGATCAGGTTCTAGAAACAGGAAACGTCGCTCTTAATCCTGACGATTTTGAAGCAATGGCCAACCACGAAGAAGCGTTGGTTTTAGATGTGAGAACACAAAGTGATTTTATAGAAGGTCATATTCCTAATTCTATATTTATCGGTTTAGATGGTCAATTTGCCCCTTGGGTAGGTGCCTTGATTACTGATTTAAAACAACCTTTGATTCTTGTAGTGCCGGAAGGACGTAGCGAAGAAGCCGTGACCCGTTTATCTCGCGTGGGCTATGACAATACGCTCGGCTATTTGAAAGGTGGTATGGATGCTTGGAAAGCGGCTGGAAAAGATGTGGCTACTCTAGAATCCATTTCTGCAGAAGCATTTGCGGAAAAAGCAAAATCAGAAGAACTCAATATTCTTGATGTTAGAAAAGATGGGGAGTATAAATCGACGCATTTAGAAGGCGCACAACATTTCTCACTAGACCTTATCAATCAAAATATGAACCAAGTGGACAGCAAAAAAACCTACCACATCCATTGTGCTGGTGGCTATCGCTCGGTCATTGCAGCATCAATTTTAAAAGCCCGCGGATTTAATGATCTAGTGGATATTGCTGGTGGCTATTCCAGCATTAAAGAAACAGATTTGCCGAAGACGGAATTTGTGTGTCCGTCGACTTTTTAGAGTTGGCTCGCAGAGACGCAAAGTCGCAAAGCTAATATTAGTAAGACCTCACAGGTTTCAAAAACCTGTGAGGTCTCATAATTTATACAATCTCCGCACTCAACCCAGCCTGAAGAAGCTTAGAACACCGTGGTTCAAGTTCCTCATAAGGGCCAGTTTTTACGGTACACTTCCCTTTATAATGCACTAAGATAGAACATTGCTCCGCCTGTTCAGGAGTATGGTCACAGGCGTAAATTAAGGTATCTATGACGTAATCAAAAGTATTGACATCGTCATTATACAATACAATCTCGTTCAAGTTTTGTTCTAAGGTATCAACGAGAAGGTCTTCTTGAATTTTCTCTTTAGTACTCATTTTTTAAGTCTTCAGTATGCACTATTTAATACTACTCATTTGGGCTGTTCGTTAATTTACGAATTTTAAGGCAACCCATTTATTTTTTTCTAATCTATCAACGTACTTCAAGCCCTGTTTATTGCATTCTTCTTGAATAGCTGGAATATCATCTGCGTAGAATCCACTCAAAAAAATTGATCCGTTCGGGTGCAAACATTTTATGTAGGCACCCAAATCATTCAATAAGATGTTTCGGTTGATATTCGCAATAATTGTATCGTACTTCTGATCTTTCAACAAACTTGCATCACCTTCCAAAACCGTGATGTGCTTACAATCATTTCGCTCTACATTCTCCAAACTATTTAGATAGCACCAATTATCATAATCAATGGCATCAATAGGATGGGCACCTTTTTTTTCAGCAAGAATCGCTAAAACACCTGTTCCACAGCCCATATCCAATACAGATTTGTCTTTGAAATCATTGTTAAGAATATGCTGAATCATCATGTGGGTCGTTTCATGGTGCCCCGTTCCAAAACTCATTTTTGGCTCGATGACAATATCATATTCGGTTTCCGGTTTCGCATGAAAAGGTGCTCGAACGGAACAGACCCCATCAACCACAATGGGGTTGAAATTCTTTTCCCATTCTTCGTTCCAATTGGTTTGTTCAATATCCTCAAATGTATAAGAAATTTCAAATTCATCAGATTTTAAAATATCAATATCTTCTAGAATATTTTCATTCCATTCCTCTTTTTGGATGTATGCCGTTACGCCTTCCTCTGTTTCCACAAAGCTTTCAAAACCCGCATAACCTAATTCGGCAATCAGAATTTCAGTTGCTGGTTGCAAGGGTGCAACCTTAAAATAATAACCTATATAAATGGTATTGGACATGATTTGACTTAGGATATCCTTAACGATTTACAGAGTTTACAAGTAACACTATAAATTGAAGTAAGGTTGATTAAATTTAAAATGAGTTTGCAATTGCAAAAAAGTCTTCAGCTTTAAGCGCTGCTCCTCCAATTAATCCACCATCAACATCTGGCTTTGAAAAAATTTCTTTCGCATTTGATGGTTTACAACTTCCTCCATAAAGAATGGACACACTCTCGGCTAAATCCTTGCCGTATTTGTCCGCCAAGGTTTTTCGGATAAATGAGTGCATATCTTGTGCTTGCTCAGGACTTGCTGTTTCTCCAGTGCCAATAGCCCATACTGGTTCATAAGCCAAAACAATGTTTTTAAAGGCCTCAGCTTCTAGATGAAATAGGGCGTTTTTAATTTGATTGCCAACAACATCCTCATGTTTTTCAGACTTTCTATCTTTCAATTCTTCACCAAAACAGAAAATAACACGGATATCGTTTTTCAATGCTGCATCTACTTTTTTGGCCAATAGTTCATCAGTTTCATTGAAATAAGCCCGACGTTCACTATGACCTAAAATAACCGTCTTAATTCCAAGGCTCTTGAGCATTTCTCCACTAACTTCTCCTGTGTAAGCTCCGGAATCTGCAAAATGCATATTCTGTGCAATAACTTCAATCGAATCATCCTTTAATGAATTGAATGCCTGCCAAAGATTTGTAAACGATGGTGCAATCATCACCTCAACATCAGAAGGATTGTTCTGCCTCTTAAGTTCTGTAATCAACGTTTCGGTTTGTGCCAAATCATTGTTCATTTTCCAATTTCCTGCTACTATTTTAGTTCTCATAAGCCTATTTATAGATCCTTTCAAGAGAAAGGACTTCAAGTTTATAATTAATATTTTTATTTTGTAAGTTACAATTTTAAATCCTCAATATCATTCCAGTGCTTCTTTTGCACAACGGTCCCCTTATTCAAGATGACTACCCCAGGATTGGAGCGAACAATGGTTTTCAACACCTTTTCATCACACAGATAAAACTCGAAATCTAAGTTATAATTTGCTTTTATATTTTGCTTCGTTGCTTCATCTGAAGTCGTCATGCCAATAATGGTATACCCTTTTTTAAGAGCTTCATCTGACAAGGATTTCAATTTTGCCATCCCTTCTTTTTCTGAAGATTTTAAATTATATGCCACAATCATGAGCAATTTATCTTTTTCCAAGAAATATGATGTGAGATCTTCATCTTCAGATTCAATGGAAAAATCCTGAATCCTCGGGAGGTCGGCTGCCTGAATTTCTTTTGTTTCAACACCAATAATCTCATCGTAAGTAGCTGGCCCTTGTCCGCGATCTGTCAAAGTTTTTGTTTCGCCATTAATGGTATAGGTCCATTCGTAATCAATGATGGCCCTTTTGGCATCAGGCGCAAGCTGCATGTTTTCCTGTAGATTATCTCCTATTTTATAGGCTCTAAAATCAATGGCCGGCAAATGCATGATCACATAATATGCAAAGGATAGTGAAGCAAGAAAGCCTAAAAGCGCAATAACAGTTGTTCCAAGTTTACTGAAAATCGGTTTGATATGCTTCACTCCGAAAAATAAAATCAAAACAAAAAACAACAAAATAATGTCTTTTGTAAAACTTTGCCATGGCGTTAAAGGCATTGCATCTCCAAAGCATCCACAGTCCTTTACCTTATCAAAATAAGCAGAATAAAACGTTAGGAACGTGAAAAATACAATCATCAGCAATAAACTCCACACTGTAAATTTCGGTTTATATCCTATCAAAAGAAAGATTCCTAACACCACTTCAAAAACCACCACCATAATGGCAATAATAAGTGCGTAGGGGTCTAAAAATGGCAGATTTAAAACATCTGTGCCAAAATATTCCTGAAGTTTATAAGCAAAACCCAAGGGGTCATTCAATTTCACAAACCCAGAAATGATAAAAAGGATGCCTACAAATATTCTACTAAAGCTAACGAAATGTTTCATAAAATTTTAAATCTATTTTGAAGATTGCATTATTTTTGATTGAGCAAAATTAAAGCAAATACCGCATAATTAATCATATCCTGGTAATTGGCGTCAATACCTTCACTAACCAAAGTTTTACCAGAATTGTTTTCAATTTGTTTTACCCGTAATAGTTTCTGCAAAATAAGGTCGGTCAAGCTACTGACCCTCATATCACGCCATGCCTCTCCATAATCATGATTTTTATCCATCATCAGCTGTTTGGAAAGTACAATCTTCTCATCATAAAGCTTGGTTGCTTGATCGACGGACAAATCTGGTTTTTCAACCACGCCCATATCTAATTGAATTAGGGCCATAGTGCAATAGTTAATAATGCCAATAAATTCACTTTCTTCACCCTCATCCACTTTTTGCTCGGCATTTTGCTGCAAACCTCTAATCCGCTGTGCTTTTATAAAAATTTGATCTGTCAATGATGGCAGCCTCAAAATACGCCATGCACTTCCGTAATCGGACATTTTATTAACGAAGAGATTTCTGCATTTTTCAATAACGGCATCATATTGTTTTGAGGTATCTTGCATAGAAACTGGTAATTTTGCGTAAATTTCGCCTAAATAGTTCAGAGTTCAAAGTTCAGGGTTCAAAGTTTTACAGATATAAAATTAAAATTTAAGAAATAGCTTTAAATTTGACTTTAGCACAATCACCACTCTGAATTTTAAACCTCGAAATCGGACCCACTTCATGACCATTAATTGTAAAGGACAGCTTATTGATTTGACCATCCCAAGGGTTATGGGTATCTTAAACCTTACTCCGGATTCGTTTTATGACGGCGGTTTTTATAATAATGAAGATGCCGTTTTAAAACAAGTTGATAAAATGTTGAGCGATGGCGCTACTTTTATTGATATTGGCGCCTACAGTTCGAGACCAAAGGCTGTACATATCAGTGAAAAGGAAGAATTGGGGCGGTTGATGCCAATAATTAAACTTTTATCCAACCACTTCCCTGATATTCGCATCTCTATTGATACGTTTAGAAGTCAAGTAGCAGAACAAGGAATAAACGCTGGAGCTTGCATAATTAATGATATATCAGCAGGAAAAATGGATTCTATGATGATGGCAACCGTGGCGAAACTTAAAGTGCCCTATATTATGATGCATATGAAAGGTACGCCGCAGAACATGCAACAACATGTGAATTACAATCATCTTTTGAAAGACATTCTTTATTATTTTTCTGAACGTATTGCTGTGGCGAAGGCCTTAGGAATTATAGATGTAATTGTAGATTCTGGTTTTGGATTTTCTAAAACAACCGCTCAGAATTATGAACTTTTAAAGCATTTGGAAGTATTTAAAATGTTAGAAAAGCCAATCTTAGTGGGGTTATCAAGAAAATCAATGATCCACAAAACCCTTAGCACTTCAGCATCTGAAGCTCTAAACGGAACCACCGTTTTGAATACTGTGGCTTTACAAAAACGTGCTGCCATCTTAAGGGTTCATGATGTCAAGGAAGCTATAGAATGCGTAAAACTAACACAACATTTAAACTCATAAACTATGAAATATTCACGTTTTCTATTATTGCTTTTGGTTTTCTCTTGTAATCACGAAAAAACAATTTTACTTCCAGAAGTAATAAATTCTGACATTACTGAAGTTCTTGATATTTCACCTATCTATATTTTTTATGATGAAACGAAAAAAGACAGTTTAGAACTTAATAAAAACAACATCATTAGTACAACCAACTGGCTTATTAATGTTGATAGAAGACTTACTTTAAGTCAGGTTATTCCCGAAATTATCCTTTTACAGGATAAAAAGCGAAATGCTGAAATTCATAAAAATGTGAATTCTAAAAACTATTACACCTGCAATGATACGAGTATCAAAAACCTAGGTTTTTTAGATTTCACCAAGGTCATTTATAAGACCAATTACGTATTGCCCAACTTATCAGCAGACTATGAAAATCCGAGAGAAAAACGCATCATCATTGATTTTAGAAGCGCTGAGGACATCAAGCTTGTGACTATCTTTAAAGATTCTGTTATTAAAAAAACATCTTTACAAAGTTTAAAAGAGGATCTTGCAGCATTACCACAAGATGCTTCCTATGAATTTTTCCTGAACATCAATGACCAACTGAACTTTCAGGATTATATTACCTTTAAATCTGCACTTTCTAAAGTGAAGTCCAACAATGTGGTCATTAACGAAAACGAATTTATTTATTAATCATATTTTATTAATTTTACTAAAAACCAACACTTTTGGATCAGCTTAATTTTTGGGATTTCGGAATCATCGATTTCATTGATGTTTTCCTTGTCGCCATTCTCTTATATTATGTTTACAAACTCATAAAAGGTACTGTTGCCATCAATATTTTTATTGGGATCATCATCATCTATTTTGTTTGGAAACTGACTACCTTCCTTAAGATGGGCTTATTGAGCACTATTTTTAGCGGTTTTATGGACGTTGGGATTATTGCTTTAATTGTCGTTTTCCAACCAGAAATCAGAAAGTTCCTGTTGATGGTGGGTTCTACAAATTTCGGTAATAAACGTAAGTTTTTAAGACATCTTAACTTTCTAAAAACGGAAGAACAAGTCCAAACTGATGTTGAGGTAATTATTTCTGCCTGTCAGAAAATGGCCTCTACCAGAACTGGTGCATTGATTGTCTTGGAACGCAATAACAATCTCGACTTTTTGACAAGCTCTGGCGATGAGATGAATATTGCCGTGACCCAACCCATCATAGAATCCATATTTTTTAAAAACAGCCCTTTGCACGACGGCGCTATTGTTATTGCAAGTAATACCGTAAAGGCCACACGTGTGATACTACCTGTTAGCAACGAAAGAAACATTCCACAAAGGTTTGGTTTGAGACATCGTGCTGCGGTAGGGATTACCGAAAAAACAGATGCCTTGGCTATTGCTGTCAGTGAAGAAACAGGACAGATTTCCTTTATAAAGAATGGTGAGTTTGTGATGTTCAAGGACAATGCCGAACTGATTGAAATGATTAAAAGAGATTTGGCGTAAAATTCCCTAATCTAATATTAGTATCTAATAAGTGCTTGTGGTAATTTTTCAACAAAGATCACCACATACTAAAATCAGTTTTAAGTATCTAAACAGCCTCTTCCTTCAAAAACTGCACCTCATAAAGATTTCTGTAGTAGCCATCCTTATTTTGAAGTAATTGTTTGTGAGTACCCTGTTCCACAATTTGTCCGGCGTCCATAACAATTATATTATCTGCCTTCTGAATGGTTGCCAAACGGTGTGCAATCACGATTGAAGTTCTATCCTTTGTAATTTTTTCAGTGGCAACCTGCATTAACTGTTCAGAATAGAAATCTACGGAAGAGGTCGCTTCGTCCAAAATCAAAATACTCGGATTGGTCACATAAGCTCTCAAAAAAGAAATCAATTGCCGTTGCCCTGAAGACAGCATCACGCCGCGTTCCTTAACGTTATAATGATAGCCATTTGGCAGACTCATGATAAATTCATGAATCCCAATATCCTTGGCCGCTTGTTGCACACGTGCTTCCGTTATTTCAGGATTGTTGAGTGTGATATTATTTAAAATAGTATCCGCAAAAAGAAAGACATCTTGAAGCACGACCGCTATTTGAGCTCTTAGAGACCTTAAAGTCATCTGTTTGATATCAGTACCATCAATAAAAATCTTCCCCTTTTGAATATCATAAAACCTATTCAACAAGTTAATAATGGTCGATTTCCCAGCTCCTGTTGCGCCGACTATAGCAATGGTTTGACCCGATTTTACTTCAAACGAAATACCTTTTAAGACTTCCTCGTCATCAATATATGAAAAATGAACGGTTTCAAATTTAATATCTCCAGCAAATTCTGGCGCTTCAATTTGCCCCACATCATCAATTTGAGAGGTAGTATCCAAAACATCAAAAACCCGATTAGCAGCTACAATCCCCATTTGAAGGGTGTTGAATCTGTTTGCAATTTGGTTCAAGGGCCTAAACAACATCGGAATCATCATAATAAAAGCAAACAAATCGCCTTGGGAGGCTAAATCATCCGAAAGAATGTTTATACCGCCATACCAAACTACTAGTCCGAGAGTTAATGACGATAAAAATTCGGCTATTGGAAAGAACACCGAATTATACCAAACCGTTTTTAACCAACCTTTTCTATGGCGGGCATTGATTTCTTTAAACTTCCGATATTCTGTTTCTTCTCTGGTGAAAAGCTGCAGGATTTTCATTCCTGTGACACGCTCTTGCACGAAAGAGTTGAGATTGGAGACTTCATTCCTTACATCTTCAAATGCAATTTTCATATACTTCTGGAAAATTGTAGTTGCGAAAAGCACGATGGGCATAGTTGTAAATACTAAAATACTGAGCTTCCAATTCATGAAAATCATGACACCACTTACCACCAGCATCTTTAGAATATCACTAAAAATCATAAAAAGACCTTCTCCAAAAATATCGGAGATACGCTCCATATCGGTTACTGTTCTGGTAATCAATACGCCCACAGAAGAGTTGTCAAAGTACTTCATCTTAAAACTCAAGATATGCCTAAATAGCTTTACCCGAATATCTTTAACCACAGATTGCCCCAACCAACTGGCATAATAGATGAACAGTAATTGAGAGACTACCTCAAGAACCAGCAATGCAATCATTATAATAATATAGAACATGAACCCTTCATATTGGCGGGATTCTATATGGTTGTCAATAGCTTGCTGCAGTACATAAGGCCTTAAAGCACCAAAAATAGCCAACCCTATTACAAAAAATAAAGTCCAAGCAAAGACAAGCTTATAAGGCTTAATATATTGCATTAAACGCCTAAAAAGACTGACATCATAAACTTTCGTTTTCTTTTTGCTGGTCATATCATTAATCGTTAAAAATAGTATTGGGATATTGAATATCCATTAAATATAGACCATGGGCCGGAACTGAAAATCCGGCCTCACTCCTACTTTTTGATTTGATGATCTCGTGTAATTGTTTAACCTCAAGTTTCCCTAAACCAATATTGACCATGGTTCCTACAATAGCGCGTACCATATTTCTCAAAAACCTATCGGCGGTAATGATAAAAGTCAATTCAGTACCGCTTAAAACCCACGAAGCTTCTTTAATAACGCAATAATACGTTTTTACATCAGTATGCATTTTAGAAAAGCATTGAAAATCTTTATACTGCAATAATATGTTGCAGGCCTCATTCATTTTATCAATATCCAAAGGCAAATGAATTTTATAGGCAAAATCATGTGTGAATACATTTTTGGTGTTAGAGATGCGGTAATGATAAGTTCGACTCAATGCATGAAATCTGGCGTGTGCTTTATCCCGTACTATAAAAATGCGATGGACGGCAATATCAGGTGGCAAAAACCAATTGATTTTAAATACTAAGGTCTCAAAATCAAAGGCTTCGTCCATATCAAAATGTGCGTACATTTGAGAGGCGTGAACGCCAGTGTCAGTACGCCCGGCGCCCATGATTTTTATAGGAATTCTCAGCAACGTAGTCAATGCATGCTCCAAAACCTCTTGTACGGAAATAGCGTTGGGTTGCCTTTGCCAACCATGATACTCTTTTCCGTTATATGACAATTCGATAAAATATCTCAATGTAATTTGGTAAATTTGAAAGATGTAGATCAAATTTTCGGTTCTTTAATCCATAGAATAACTAACCTACGATTTGATAGGCGATAATACACTACTCCCTAATAGATTAATGTCATTATCACTATTTTTGTGCTGAGCAAAGATAATTAGAATTCCGTTTTAAACCTCACGGGTTTCCAAAACCTGTGAGGTTTCATATTAAATATATTTCAAAACAGCAGAACTTGAAAAAAATCCTCCTACTTTCAGATACCCACAGCTATATCGACGACGCAATCCTAAAACATGTGAAACAGGCTGACGAAGTATGGCATGCAGGCGATATTGGCAACATAGAAGTAACAGGTGCTATTAAGAAGATCAAACCGCTCAGAGCAGTTTATGGCAATATCGATGATGCCAAAGTACGTTTGGAATTCCCGGAAAACAATCGGTTTATGTGTGAAGGTGTTGATGTATGGATCACCCATATTGGTGGCTATCCTGGAAAATATGACTTTCGCATAAGAGAATCAATTTATCAAAACCCTCCAAAACTGTTTATTTGTGGTCATTCCCATATCCTTAAAGTGATGCCCGATAAAAAACTCAATCTTATACATATGAATCCGGGAGCCATTGGCAAACACGGATTTCAAAACGTCAGAACAATGTTGCGCTTTACCATTGATGGGAGCAAGATTGATAATTTAGAGGTGATTGAATTTAAGAAGTGAGTTTTAAAACCAAACTGCTAAAAATCCTTCTCTTTGATAAGGTCTTCTCTGATCCCGGCAATGGGCGAAAATAATTGAACTTACATTTTTGAATGCATTCTTCGTACTTTTCAAAAATGAGTTTCACTAAAAAAACCCGAGATCTTCACCTCGGGTTTACGCACTAATAAAATTAAGATAGTAGGTTTATCGCAATCTATCGACAGATTTTACAAGATCTTCATCCTTTTTTATGGCTTTATTGGCTAACACCAAAAATACGATAGAGAAAATAGGAATAAAGATCCCAACGCCTTTCTCAGAGATTTCAGTCTCTCCAGGCGCCATTAGCAATAGATAAATAAATAACCCTAATAAAATAAAGTTTAATATGATATTAAGTCGTCCTAAAACAAATTGGAACTTCCTGTTTTTATAACTAAAAATAGAGATCAAAGATAATGCAGCCGATCCAAAAAACAGTGCTAAATACAACATATTATCCTTGGCATATACTGGAACATCGTTGGCATTTGTCCATAAATGGAATACAAATATCAAGCCGCATGAAAAAACGGCTGCTATAAGTAAATAAACGGATTGTATACGCTGTAACATTTATTAATCTAAAAAATTAAAGGGCAAAATTAACAGTTTCTTTTTAAACATACAGTCATTTTTAAAATAAAATTGTATTATTGCATTAACAATTTGTTACTCACACAGTGATAGGCTGTTAAATCTTCTAAATTACATTTGATTTTTTCCTCTTCTTAATTCTGAATGAGTATCGGAATAAATCCAATTTCAATTTTACAATAATACCCATAAACATACATGTTTGAAATTTCGCAATTAAAAGAAAAGAAGCTTTCTGAACTCCAGGAAATAGCTCAAAAACTTAATGTACCTAAGTACCGTACGCTCAAAAAACTAGATCTAGTCTATCAAATTTTAGATGTACAGGCAGCAAATCCAGATGTCGTAAAAACAGAAATCACTGCAACTACTGACACCCCAGCTGAAACGCCAAAACCAGCAAAAACAGCAAAAGCGCCTTTAAAGAAAAAAAGAGAGCGTGTTGAGAAAAAACCAACTTCAGACAAGACCCAACAAAAAATGGACTTACCAGTTGACAAAGTCGAAGAAACAAAACCTATAGCTGAAAAAGCACAACCTCAGGTTGTAGCTTCTAAAGCGGCGGCTTCAGCTGACATCTCTACCAAGGCTAAAACAGAATCATCTAGCCCTAAAAAAGCAGAGCCTCGAGAAAAGAAAAAACATAACCCAAAAGAAAAGGAATCGACCAACAAACCACAACCGAAAGAGAACAGATCACAACGTTCTAATGACAGCAACGGGAATAAGTCTAGTTCTAGGGATCATAATTCTAATAGAGATAACAATAATCGTGATAACAGCAATCACGCCTCTTCTAAAGTAAATAACGGCAACAAGGACAATAGAAACCGTTACAGAGAGCCAGATTTTGAATTTGATGCCATTATTGAAAGTGAAGGTGTTTTGGACATTATGCAGGATGGTTACGGATTTTTACGATCCTCAGATTATAATTACCTCTCCTCACCAGACGATATTTATGTATCGCAATCTCAAATTAGATTGTTTGGTCTAAAAACTGGAGACACCGTTCTTGGTCATGTAAGACCTCCTAAGGAAGGTGAAAAATATTTCCCATTAATTAAAGTAAGCAGAATAAACGGTCAAAAGCCCGAAGTTGTGAGAGACCGGGTTTCTTTTGAACATTTGACACCTTTGTTTCCTCAGGAAAAATTTAATATTGCCGACAGACAAAGTACGATTTCTACAAGAATCATGGATTTGTTTTCTCCAATAGGAAAAGGACAACGTGGCATGATTGTATCACAGCCCAAAACCGGTAAAACGATGCTTCTAAAAGATGTGGCTAACGCCATTGCGGCAAATCATCCTGAGGTCTATCAAATGATTTTGTTGATTGATGAGCGCCCAGAAGAGGTAACCGATATGCAACGTAATGTTCGCGGAGAAGTTATTGCTTCAACCTTTGACAAAGAAGCACATGAGCACGTTAAAATCGCCAATATCGTATTGGAAAAAGCAAAACGTCTCGTAGAGTGTGGACATGATGTGGTCATTCTCTTAGATTCCATCACACGTTTGGCGAGAGCTTATAATACTGTTCAGCCAGCCTCTGGTAAAATATTGAGTGGTGGTGTGGATGCCAACGCCTTGCACAAACCAAAACGTTTCTTTGGGGCGGCCCGTAATATTGAAAATGGCGGATCCTTGACTATTATAGCAACCGCATTAACAGAAACAGGTTCTAAAATGGATGAAGTGATCTTTGAAGAGTTCAAAGGAACCGGTAATATGGAATTACAATTGGATAGAAAAATATCTAACCGTCGTATATTCCCAGCCATTGACCTTACCTCTTCCAGCACGCGTAGAGACGATTTACTATTGGATGACAATACCATTCAAAGAATGTGGGTGATGCGTAAATACCTTGCAGATATGAATCCCGTTGAAGCTATGGAATTCATCAATGACAGATTTAAAAAGACCAAAAACAATGAAGAGTTTTTAGTATCAATGAATGGATAATATATAATTCAGATGAATAAAAAAAGCTTAAATTTAAAAATTTGAGCTTTTTTGTTTTTAGCTAAGATTCAACTATACAAAGCTAAATCTGGAAAGTATTTTAATTTTAGATCCATCTGAAACTATTTTAAAACTAGACCAATTTATACAATCAATAATCCAAATTTTTAAACACAAAAAAATCCATTCAAATTGAATGGATTATTAAAAGTATTAAACCTTTTCCTTTATCTTATAAAGAAGCAACATGCTTTGACAAACCTGACTTCAAATTTGCTGCTTTGTTAGCATGAATAATATTCTTCTTCGCTAATTTATCGATCATAGCTGAAACTGAAGGCAACAACTCTTGAGCTTCTGTTGCATTTTCCATTTCACGTAGCTTCTTAATAGCGTTACGGGTAGTTCTGTGCTTATACCTGTTGGTTAAACGTTTTGACTCACTACTTCTGATTCTCTTTAATGCTGACTTATGATTTGCCATTTTCTTTCTCTCTTATTAAAAAATTGTAGCCCGTAGGGGAATCGAACCCCTCTTACCAGGATGAAAACCTGGCGTCCTAACCGATAGACGAACGGGCCATTTGTTTTATTGCGACTGCAAATTAATAGCTTTTTTTATCAATATGCAAACTTTTTAAATGAACACACAATATTTTATTGTGTACCTGACCGACATAAATATTGATTATTCATGTCTTTCAGCGGGTGCAAAAATACAACTATTTTTAAATGTTGCAACACCTAATCAAACTTTTTTAAAAATATTTTAATAAGCCTTCGCAAACAACACTCTTCCGGTGGATGGTTTCCCAGTAAACACACAGCTTCCCGATTCGTTTTTCTGATCTAAGGGCACGCATCTTATCGTTGCTTTTGTAATTTCCTTTATCTTATCCTCAGTTTCAGCAGTTCCGTCCCAATGCGCTGATATAAAGCCAGTCTTGGTCTCTAAGACAGTTTTAAAATCATCAAAACTATCAACTTCAGTAATATGTGAATTCCTGAAATCAAGGGCTTTTTTAAATAATGTCTGCTGAATTTCAATTAGCAAATCGTCAATTTTATCCACCAAACCGTCAATGGCCACATTTTCTTTGGATAAGGTATCTCTTCTCGCTAACTCTACCGTTTTATTTTCTAAATCCTTGGGACCAATCGCAATTCGCAAAGGCACGCCTTGCAATTCATATTGTGCAAATTTTGCTCCAGGACGTTGTGTCGTACGTTCATCGTACTTACAACTGATGCCCTTTGCCTTAAACTCACGCATTAATGATTTTGCCACAGCACCAATCTCCTCCAACTGCTCCTCCGTTTTATGAATAGGAACAATCACTACCTGAATTGGCGCCAAGTTTGGAGGTAGCACCAGGCCTTTATCATCACTGTGAGTCATGATTAAAGCACCAACCAACCGTGTGGACACTCCCCAAGAGGTTGCCCATACATAATCCAGCTTACCTTCATTGTTTGTGAATTTTACATCAAATGCCTTGGCGAAATTTTGCCCTAAGAAATGTGAAGTTCCAGCTTGAAGTGCTTTTCCGTCTTGCATCAACGCTTCAATACAATACGTTTCTTCTGCACCAGCAAAACGCTCACTTTCAGTTTTCACACCTTGAATAACAGGAATAGCCATAAAATTCTCAGCAAAATCAGCATAGACCTGATTCATCAATAGTGCCTCAGCCAATGCTTCTTTTCTGGTTTCGTGAGCTGTATGTCCTTCTTGCCATAAAAACTCCGCAGTTCTCAAAAACAAACGTGTTCGCATTTCCCATCGCACAACGTTGGCCCATTGATTGATCAATATTGGTAAGTCTCTATAACTTTGGATCCATCCTTTGTAAGTACTCCAAATAATAGCTTCACTTGTAGGTCTCACAACTAGCTCTTCTTCTAATTTAGCTTCCGGATCTACGCGCAGTTTTCCCGGACTATCAGGATCATTCTGTAATCGATAATGTGTAACCACAGCACATTCCTTAGCAAAGCCTTCTGCATTCTTTTCTTCAGCTTCAAACAAGCTCTTTGGTACAAAAAGCGGAAAATAAGCATTTTGATGCCCAGTTTCCTTAAACATTCGGTCAAGTTCCGCCTGCATTTTCTCCCAAATAGCGTAGCCGTATGGTTTAATAACCATACAACCTCTAACTGCGGAGTTCTCAGCCAGGTCGGCCTTTACAACCAATTCGTTGTACCATTTGGAATAGTCTTCCGCTCTACTTGTAAGATTTTTACTCATTACTTGGATTTTGGCACAAAAGTTGCGCTTATGTTAAATAAATAAATAGTTCGACAAAACTAACTATTTTTGTAATGTTCAACAATAAAAACAAATAGATATGCAATTTAAAACATACTTATATCGCAAATTGCCATTTTTTGTTGCACTAAGTTTATTCTTCGCTGTAGCTTCTTGTGGATCATATCAGTACGCTGGTTATGAAAATGATGGAATTTATCGTTCCGAAGCTCCTCAGGATGTAGTCTACTATGAAACTGCTCCATCCAATAACAACAGTTATTACAAGGAGTATTTTGGACAGAAATCTCAACAGTTTGAGTATATTGCTCAAGATGAAAACGTAATTTTTACTAATATAGACGATTACGAAGGAAACTATACCGACGAAAACGGAGATATGGAGTACCAAGACGGATATGCTGGTTGGGGACAAGACAGCCAAAGCGTAGATATCAATGTTTATTACAATAATAACAGCTGGTATCCATATAGCAGATATGGTTATTATAGCCCATACAGTTGGGGTTATGGGTATGGTGGATATTACCCTTACTATGGTTTTGGCTTTGGATATGGTGGATATTATCCTTATTACGGTTATGGCTATGGTTATGGAGGATATTATCCAAATTATGGGAATGGTTATTACGGTTACTACGGTTATAACAGAAATCTGTCTTACAGTAATGGAAGGAGAGGCAGCATCTACACCAGCTACAATCGCTCAAACGCATCCATAAATAGAAATTCTGCGTCTTCTATAAATAAAAACAATAACAACAGTGGAAGACGTAGCTCTGTGAATTCTTCAAACAGAAGAGTACCGAACGCTAACTCAACTACTATAAATAGAAGAAATAGCAATACGACTATTAATAGAAGAAGTGGCAACACTACGCGTTCTAATTCAACAAACAGAAATGTTCAACCCAATACAAATAGAAGGGTTCAACCGAGCACACGACCTAATAGCAGAACGCGGCCTACAACCACAACACCTACGAGAAGAACTAATAGCTCTGGAACATCTAGAAGCAACACTACAAGGAGAAGTGGAAACAACAGCTCTAGCTCAAGGAGTAGCTCAAACTACACACCAAGCCGTTCTAGCTCTAGTTCTTCGCCATCGGTAAGAAGCTCTAGCCCATCTCCATCAAGATCCTCTGCGCCATCAAGAAGCTCTAGTGGATCCTCAAGACGTGGTGGCAGATAAAATCTCAGAATTATAAAATTTAATAGAGGTCAGTATCTAAATACATATCTTTATTGTCAGTAAACATATAATATTATGGATATTTTTAAAGGTCAAAATCTTCTAGAGTTCTCTGATCGGTTCAAAACCGATGAAGATTGCAAGAAATACTTAGCTTCAATTAAATCAAATATGGGCTACAAATGCTTGAGATGTAATCATACTGCCTGCCAAGTTCGCAAGGATTTTGCAAGACAGTGCAATATCTGCGGACATATTGAATCTACCACGGCCAATACGCTTTTCCACAAGGTTAAATTTGGAGTTCGCAAAGCATTTTTTATTTGTTTTGAAATGGCTTCATCAACCAAGAGCCTATCTGCACGCTATATGGGTGTGCGCTAT
>NZ_AUHD01000004.1 GCF_000423005.1 Gelidibacter mesophilus DSM 14095 | reverse complement strand
ATCTTTGTCGACCATATAAGCCGGGAAGCCAATGTTACAACGGATAAATGGAGAGGTTACAGGCCCATTGCAAAAGCCTACAACATCAAACAAATAGAAAGTAACAAGGGATTAAATTTTAAAGCGCTCCATACAATGATACACCAGGTCAAATCTTGGATAAGAACAACCTATTCCTGGGTAAGTCCTGACAATCTAAACAGGTATTTTAATGAGTTTTGTTTTAGAATAAACCGCTCACAGAGCAAAGCCACAATATTCAACAATCTTATTGTGAAAATGGTGCAAAGAGACAAAATATATCAGACAGAATTAATAAGCAACTAACTACTGACCTCTAAACATCTAAATTAAAATTTATAGTCAATACAAGTTATGCAAACATTAAAAGTCAAACCATTGCGGAGAATTCGTTTAATTCGATCCTTGGTAACGCTATAAATTTTGATCCAACAGTATCTCCATACCATACAGATCCTAATGATTTTGCAACATATGGCTATAGTAACTTGTTATTGTCTGAAATTTTTAATCCGGTGCAGAGGTTGGAAGACACTCATAACGAAAGCAATGGCGATAAGTTATATGGTAAATTTGAGTTGCAATATGATATTTTGGATAACCTTAAAATAACCTCACGTTTCGGTTATACCAAATGGGATCAGACAAGTAAAAGTTTCTCGCCATTAGCATATTATGGACCTAACAATGTGTCTAGTGATTACAATCCTGATGGTACTGTGAAGACTCAGGAGGTTGATAATGGCGATGGTACCACAACTATAATTCCATCGTTTCACAACAGTGTCACCGAAAGAAAAAATTCTAATTTTAGTTATACACTAGAAACTTTTGCGAATTACGAGTTTACTTTAAATGATCAACATAATTTTGACATTGTTTTGGGGATCTCTAGAAGTCAATCCACAGGAGATGAAATGGGTACTACCAGACAGGATATTAGGGACAATTCTTGGGCTTGGGCAGATATTAGTGCCGCTACAGGTGTCAATACTAAATTAAATACAAATGCTTATACAGGCTATAGTAGTCAGAATTTAGAACGCAGAAACCTATCTTACTTTAGTAGGGTTAATTACGACTTTAACAATAAGTACTTAGCCTCGTTTTCTGCACGGCGCGATGGATCTATTGCTTTTGGTAAAGATAATAAGTTCGCAAACTTTTATGCAGGCTCTTTAGGCTGGGTTATAACTAACGAGGATTTCTTTAATGTGGACGCTATAAATTTCCTAAAACTCAGAGGAAGTTATGGTACTGTAGGAAACGAAAACGTAGACCCGCAGTATGTTAGTATCACCATTGGTGGCCCGAGTTATAATTCAACCGCGAATAGCAATGGTTATACCTTCGGAACTGAATTTGTTTCTGGGGCAACTGTCAATTCATTCAATAACCCATTTTTAAGCTGGGAAGAGCAGACGCAATACAATATTGGTTTTGATGCAACTTTGTTTAACAATCTCTCCTTAGCTGTGGATTACTTTAATAAATCTGTTGATGGCTTATTGTTTACAGATGCACCGCCATTGTATGCAGGAACTTCCGAACCTGTAAAATCTAACATTGGAAGCACAGAAAGTAAAGGTATCGACTTAACTATAGGGTATAGAAACAGTGGGGCTGGAAACTTTGGGTTCAATACTTCAGTTAATTTTACAGGATCAAAAAATTTAGTGACCGAAACAAATAAAGACGGTACTGCATTTATAGCAGGTGGATCTTATTTTAATGGTCAAAGTCAAATGGCGACTCGCTTTGAAAAGGGCTTTACCCCGGGTTACTTTTACGGATATCAAACGAATGGTTTATTTCAAAACCAATCAGAAATTGACGCACATGCCACACAACCAGGAGCGCAGCCGGGTGATATTCGGTTTGTGGATATGAATAATGATGGCATTATCAACGATGAAGATAAAACGAAAATTGGAGATCCGTTTCCAAAATTCAATATCGGTTGGAATTTAGGTTTTGATTATAAAAACTTCGATTTAAACATATTTACTTATGCATCAGTAGGAAATGATATTTACCGAGCCTACGAACGTAATGCACAGTTTACTAACAAGGATAGAAGTATTTTAAATAGATGGACCGGAGAAGGCACCACCAATGATGCGGCTAATCCAAGATACACGTTTGCGGATACGAACAGTAATATTAGACCCTCTGATAGGTATGTTGAAGACGGGAGTTTTATCAAAATTAAAAGTTTGATTTTAGGTTATACCCTACCAGCAAGCGTAAATGCAGGATTTAGCCAAGTTCGTATATATGCTCAAGCGAAAAATCTATTGACACTTACGGAATATACAGGCTATGATCCTGAAATATCTGGAGGTATTTTAGATACAGGTATAGATAGAGGCGCTTATCCGCAAGCAAGAACATTTTTAATTGGTTTAGACCTTAAGTTTTAACATCTAAAAAAAAGTAGTATGAAAAATATAAAAAATAGTATAGGCTTAATCACCATACTTTCAATCTTTTGGGGTTGCTCAGATGTGGTTGATTTTGATCCACATGATGAGTACCAAGTTACAGAAGTAGATTATTTGCAATCAGAAGCAGATTATCAGGCCATGGCGGTAAGCTGTTATTCACCAACTCAATGGTTGAATCAAGTAATTGTCGTTGGGGATGTGGCTTCAGATAATGCAGTTGCAGGTGGAGAAAATGCATCGGATGTGGTGGCGTTTCAGCAAATAGATGATTATAAGATATTAACCAACAATAGTACATTACAAGATTTATGGTTGTCAGCTTATGAAGGCGTTAACAGAACTAATTATCTAATAGGTTATAAAGATGCCAACATGTTGGGTAATACGGTTGATTTTGAAGGGAAGGAAGCACTTTTTGGAGAAATTCATTTTTTAAGAGCCTTTTATTATTTCAATCTGGTTAAAATGTTTGGTGATGTGGTCTTGTTTACCGATCATAAATTAGGCCTTTCAGATTTTGGCACTTTACAAAGATCTCCTAAAGCTGAAGTGTATGCACAAATGGAAAGAGATTTGATCCAAGCTATTAGTGTGTTGCCAACTTCGCAAGCACAACAAGGGCGAATTACCAAATATGCAGCACAAGCCTTATTGGGAAAAGTGTATATATATCAAGACAAATTTGACGAAGCGGTTCCAGTACTTAAAAATGTTGTGGATGGTCCATTTAGCTTAGTAGCAAATTTTGATGATATTTTCTTATTGTCAGGTGAAAATGGTCCAGAATCTGTTTACGAAGTTCAATACTCTAATGGACAGCCTTATTATAACTGGGGCGGTATAACTAGAGGGCAGGGTAATTTTGCTGTTCAACAAGGAGGAGTTAGAGGTTTCAATGGCACCTCAGAAATGCCTTATAACTCTGGTTGGAGTACAAATTTACCAACACAAGATTTGGCAGCAGCATATGAAGACGGCGATCAAAGAAAAGACGCGACCACTTTTGATGTAGAGGCCTATGCAACTAATAACCCTAATTTAAATGTTACCTATCAGGTAGCACCTTTTAAAAATACAGGTTTATATAATAAAAAGTATTTGCCACGAAAAGGGCAGACCAGCGGGCAGCCTGAATTGAACTACGAAAACAACCAACGTACCATCCGCTATTCGGATGTGTTGTTAATGGCCGCAGAAGCAAACTTAAGATCATCCTCTGCTAACCAAGCATTGGCTCAAATCTATTTAGACAGGGTTAGGGATAGGGCTTTCGGTGATGAAGATCACAGAGTGACTGCAACGGTTCAGGCAATTTGGAATGAAAGACGTTTGGAGCTAGGAATGGAAGGCGATCGTTTTTTCGATTTAGTAAGAACGGGCCAAGCTGCCGATGTTTTAGGTCCGCTTGGTTATAATGCCGCAACACAAGGAGTTTTTCCAATTCCTCAAAGAGAAATAGATATTTCTGGTTTGACTCAGAATGCCGGATACTAAAAAAATAGATGACATGAAAACAGTAAAATATATTTTTAGTTTAAGTCTTATAGTGTTAGCAATTTTCAGTTGTTCACAAGATGATGTGGATATCAGTTTTGTAGAGAATATTGCGCCGCCATCGAACGTATCAGCTACAGTGACTGTCAGCCAAGATAATACTGGAGCAGTAACTCTTATTCCAACAGGCGAAGGTGCAGTTTCCTTTAACGTGGATTTTGGAGATAACTCAGATCCGTCTGGAGTGGTGCCTACTGGTAAAAGTTTGAATCACATTTATGAAGAAGGTACGTACACAGTAATAATTACTGCCAATGGGCTTAATGGGCTTTCAACTACAGTAAATCAAGAGATAGAGGTTTCGTTTAATGCACCTGAAAATTTAATGGTCATAATTGAAAATGATGGCACTAAATCCAAAACCGTCAATGTGACTGCTTCCGCAGATTTCGCCTTGAGCTATAACGTCGATTTTGGTGATGGCAGTGATCCTGTAATGTCAAATATTGATGAGACCACCATTTACACTTATCAAGACGCTGGCACTTACACCATAACGGTTACAGCGTTCAGTGCAGCGGTTGAAACGACATCATATACTGAAGAATTTGACGTGGTTGAAATTCTGCAACCTATACAGGCCGCACCAACGCAGCCCAATAGAGCGGCAACTGATGTCATTTCAATATTCAGTGATGCTTATGAAAATATTACGGGCACAAACTTTTATCCGAACTGGAATCAATCAACAACTTACAATCAAATTGAAATCGATGGAGATCATATCATCCAATACGGAAATTTAAATTACCAAGGCGTTGAGCTTGGTGCTGCCGCAGACGCCGCTCAGATGGAATTTTTACATATAGATGTTTGGACCGCCAACGAAAATATGGCCTTTGATATTTCTCCAATAAGTATCGATAGTGGCGAGAAATTGGTTCACAAGGATCTCGTAGCAGGTCAGTGGAACAGTTACGACATCCCACTATCTGAGTTTACCAGTCAAGGACTTTCCATGTATGACATCCATCAAATTAAATTTGACGGAACCCCTGCTGGAGGAACCATATTCATTGACAACCTCTATTTTTATAAGGATTCTTCAGATGCATCAGCACCTCAAGCAGCGGCGCCAGCGCCAACGTTACCGGCCTCCGATGTAATTTCAATTTACAGTGACGCTTATACTGGTGTGGGCATCAGCGAACTGAACCCAGATTGGTCACAAACAACGGTATTGACAGAAGTGATTATTGATGGTAACACTACCTGGAAATACGAACAATTGAATTATACAGGTATCGTGACCAGTTATGACAATCCAACAGATGTATCTGGAATGACCCATGTACATTTTAATTATTGGTCTCCTGATGCAACTGCTTTAGGATTAAAATTGGTCAATACCGGTTATGGTGATGGAGACCCGTTAAAAGAAGACATACAATACGTGTCAAATGTGGTCAATGGCAGCTGGGTAAGTGTAGAACTTCCTTTGTCAGATTTTTCAATGGATCGCTCAGCAATTACACAATTGCTCTTTGAGTCCTCAGGAGCGACCGTTTATATAGATAACCTGTATTTTTATAAAGGAAATATAGCACCAACCGCACCTGAAGTAGCAGCGCCAACACCAACAGTACCGGCATCCAATGTAATTTCAATTTACAGCGATGCTTATACCACAGTTGGCATCAGCGAACTGAACCCCGATTGGTCTCAAACAACACAATTGACTGAAGTGGCGATTGATGGTAACACTACCTGGAAATACGAACAATTAAACTATTCAGGTATTGTGACCAGTTATGACACACCTACAGATCTCTCCGCTATGACCCACGTGCATTTTGACTATTGGTCTCCTGATGCAACGTCATTGGGATTGAAATTGGTCAATACCAATCAAGGTGATGGCCCATTAAATGAAGATATTGAATTCGTTTCGACTGTGGTCAATGGTAGCTGGGTTAGTGTAGAAATATCTTTGTCAAATTTCACCACTGATCTTTCAGGATTGACACAATTGCTCTTTGAGTCCTCAGGTGCAACCGTTTATATCGATAATCTTTATTTTCATAATTAGAAGAAAAAAACCGTAGTATGAAAAATCTAAAATATGTATATACCTTTTTACTTCTTACTGCCGTCATGGTAGTCAGTTGTCAAGAAGATGATGCCGTAATAGGTGAGCTCATCGCACCTTCAAACCTGCAAGTAGTCGCAGAAATCGTGGGAGCCGATGCTGATCATCCGTATGGAGATGGGAGTGGCGTAGTTAATTTTACAGCCAGTGCCAATAACGCATTGACCTATAAATTTATCGCTCCAGAAAGTCAGCAACTAACACCAAGTGGCTTTGCAGCCATTCCATTCACAAGTCCAAATTCTGGGATATTCACTTATCAGGTTGTGGCCATGGCCTATGGAACTGGTGGAATTTCCACCTCAACCACCATAGCGGTCGAGGTATTTGTTGACTATACTCCTCCAGCGGATTTGTTGGATATTTTATACGGTGATGGAAGTAAAACCTGGCGTATCAAATCAGAAAAAGCAGGTCATTTTGGACTTGGTCCGGTTGGTGGCAATATTCCAGCCGAATGGTACGGTGCCAGCCCAGAGGAAAAAGCGGGCGTAGGCATGTACGACGATCGCTATATTTTTAATAGTGATGGAACCTTTACCCACATTACCAATAACACTAACGATGATTCTACCACTGATACAAGCGGTACCGTCTTTGGTCGTAATAATTTTATTGACGAATTAGGCGGTCCTGGAGGTGGCACCGTAGATGGCGATGATGTATTCAACTATCCTTATAACGATTATACTGAAAATTGGCAAATAAGTGCACCAGGCGGATCAGAAACCATTACGCTATCTGGAGTTGGTTTTATTGGATACTATACCGGGGGATCACATCAATACAAAATATTTGAGCGATCTGTACCAAATGAATTGCTTTTGACCACAGTAGATGGTAACGGCGATTTTAGTTGGTGGTTTATTATAACCTCAGAAGAACCAAATGAGGATGAAGAGTTCAGCACCATCTATAATGACTTGATCTGGGAAGATACCTTTGATGTTGATGGTGCACCAGATCCGTCCAAGTGGACTTATGATCTAGGTACAGGCGATAATGGTTGGGGTAATGCGGAATCCCAGACCTATACAAATAGTTCTGATAATGTCAACATTGAAGATGGCATTTTAAAGATTACTGCCAAGGCTGAGAACGGTGGTTACACTTCTTCAAGAATAAAAACAGATGGCATCTTTGCATTTACCTACGGTAGAGTAGAGGTTAGAGCTAAACTTCCTTCAGGAGGAGGCACCTGGCCAGCCATTTGGATGTTGGGACAAAATTATCAAACGGATGTATGGCCTGCCTCTGGTGAGATTGATATCATGGAGCATGTTGGCAACAATCAAAATACCATACATTCTACCTTGCACTTTCCCGGTAATTCCGGTGGCAACGGCGTTGGAAAAACTACTATCGTTCCTACGGCTTCAACTGAATTCCATATCTATAGTTTAGAATGGACACCAGAGTCTATCAAATTTTTAGTTGATGATAAAGTGTATCATACGTTTCCAAACACCCCTGACACACCTTTCAACGCAGATTTCTTTTTGATCCTGAATGTCGCCATGGGCGGTAATTTTGGTGGCGCAATCGATCCTGATTTTACGGCATCGACATTAGAAATTGATTATGTAAAAGTATACCAATAAATGAAGAAGTTTTTAATTATAATAATTAGTAGCAGCCTGCTGGCGGTGTTGGTTTCTTGTGGAGAAGCCAACGCTAACAGTAGTGAACACATTACGGTTTACACAAAGGAAGTAGACTCTATCGGACTGAAAGTGGATGCGCTTTTGGCAAGAATGACTTTAGAAGAAAAGATTGGTCAAATGAACCAGTACAATGGTTTTTGGGATGTGACGGGCCCGGTACCTGCTGAAGGCGATGCTGCCAATAAGTATGAGCATCTTAAAAAAGGTTGGGTAGGTTCCATGCTTAATGTAAGAGGTGTCAAAGAAGTGAGGGAAGTTCAAAAAATAGCGGTTGAAGAAACCCGTTTGGGCATACCGTTAATCATTGGTTTTGATGTCATCCATGGTTATAAAACCATCAGTCCAATTCCACTTGCAGAAGCTGCAAGTTGGGATTTGGAAGCCATAAAATTATCCGCACAAGTTGCGGCGGAAGAAGCTGCTGCCTCTGGTATCAACTGGACTTTTGCGCCAATGGTCGATATTTCTCGTGATGCGAGATGGGGACGTGTCATGGAAGGTGCGGGAGAAGATCCGTATTTAGCGTCTTTAATAGCCGTTGCTAGAGTTGAAGGTTTTCAAGGTGATGATTTGACGTTGGCCAATACGATTGCAGCCTGTGCAAAGCATTTTGTGGGTTATGGATTTGCGGAGTCGGGTAGAGACTACAACACCGTAGATGTAGGTACTTCAACTTTATACAATGTGCTTTTACCTCCCTTTAAAGCCGCAAAAGAAGCAGGGGTGAGAACATTTATGAATGCATTTAATGAATTGAATGGTATTCCTGCAACTGGGAGTGCTTTTTTACAACGTGATATTTTAAAGGGCGATTGGAATTTTGATGGTTTTATGGTCACCGATTGGGGTTCCATTAATGAGATGATCGCGCACCGATATGCCAAAAGCCGTCGCCAAGCAACAGAGTTTGCTATAAATGCTGGAGCGGATATGGATATGGAATCTTACGCGTATATTAATGAATTAGCAAGTCTGGTAGATGAAGGACGTGTTGATGTAAGCTTGATTGACGATGCGGTAAAGCGAATTTTAAGGGTCAAATATGAACTTGGACTTTTTGATGATCCGTATAAATATTTAAATGAAACTGTTGAAAAGGAAGTTATAGGAAGTCAAAGAAGTCAGGATGCCGTCTTAGAGATGGCGAAAAAGTCGATTGTCCTATTAAAGAATGAAAACAATTTACTGCCATTAAAAAAAGAAGGTCAAAAGATTGCACTAATTGGGGCATTGGCCAACGATAAAACAAGTCCGTTGGGAAGTTGGCGTATTGCCGCTGATGATGAGACCGCAGTAACAGTTTTGGAAGGCATGCAAGCCTATAAAGGCAATACTTTAACTTATGAAAAAGGTGCTGATGTGGTGATAGGAGAAACTGTGTTTCCTAAAGAGTTGACGATCAATGTATCGGATAAAAGCGGATTTTCTTCAGCTGTCACTGCGGCAAAAAATGCAGATGTTGTGGTGATGGTTTTGGGAGAACATGGTCTGCATTCCGGAGAAGGCAGAAGTCGCTCAGAAATTGGACTTACCGGTGTTCAGCAAGAGTTATTGGAAACGGTTTATAAAGCTAACAAAAACATTGTCTTGGTTCTCAATAACGGGAGACCATTAACGATCGAATGGGCAGATGAACACATCCCAGCAATTGTAGAAGGATGGCATTTGGGCACACAAAGTGGACACGCTATTGCGCAGGTACTTTATGGTGATTACAACCCAAGTGGCAAATTGCCGATGACCTTTCCGAAAAACGTAGGACAAGTCCCAATTTACTACAACCACAAAAGTACAGGGAGACCGTTGAATCCTGGTCAGAGTGAGGTCTTTTGGTCACATTACACGGACGTCAGTAACGCGCCCTTATATCCTTTTGGATATGGTTTAAGTTATACTTCTTTCGGTTATAGTGACCTTAAAGTTGAGGTAGTTTCAAACGATGAGGTTAACGTATCTGTCAAATTGACTAATACAGGTATACTTAAGGGAAAGGAAGTCGCACAATTATATTTGAGGGATGAATTTGCAAGTGTCACGAGACCTGTTCGAGAATTGAAAGGATTTGAACTAGTAGAACTGAATCCGAAGGAATCCAAGATCATAAAATTTAAATTATCGAAAGCTGAATTGGGTTTCTATGATAATAACGGAAAGTTCATTGTAGAGCCTGGGAGTTTCGGTGTTTTTGTTGGTGGCAGTTCTAGTGCCACATTAACTTCTAAATTCGAATTAAAATGAAACTAATCAACGCCATATGTATGGTTTCATTCGCGTTTTTTAATACTGTGCAATCGCAAGAACTTATCTTGGAGGAACATTTTGAGGGCAATCAATTAAATGAAGCCATTTGGAATTATGAACTTGGTGATGGCTGTCCTGATCTTTGCGGATGGGGAAATAACGAACGTCAAATTTATTCTAAGAAAAATGTCGAAGTAAAAGATGGGCATCTTGTGCTCACTGCCAGTTTCGATGGAACCAATTATACCTCTGGAAAAATAAACACTAAAGAGAATATAGAATTTCAATATGGCACGATTGAAGTACGGGCAAAATTGGCTACAGGTGAAGGCATTTGGCCAGCTATATGGATGTTGGGCAATGATATTTCAGAAGTAGGCTGGCCTAAATCTGGTGAAATTGATATTATGGAATATGTAGGCAAGAATCCTCACGAAATTCACACCACCTTACATACGCCCGACAGCAACGGTCAGTCAATAAACACCAAAATCACTACAATAGAAACTGTGGAAGACGGTTTTCATATTTACAAATGTCATTGGACAAAAGACTTTATTAAGTTTTATATTGATGAGGTTTTAGTCTATACGTTTTCTCCAGAAGTTAAAGATGAAAGCACTTGGCCATTTGATAAGCCATTCTATCTCTTGCTCAATCTTGCCGTGGGTGGAAATTTTGGAGGGCCGGAAGTTGATGATGCCATTTTCCCTCAAGAATTTAGTATTGATTATGTGAGAATATTTAAGAACTAAAGAACAATTTCGGCGAAGGCTGTATTCTGCAAGAAAACTCGCCAAATACAAGTTGAATTCTATAAAGTTGTTAAAAAATTAAGCAACCATATTGTATTAGAAATAAAGAGTGTACTTTTATAAAAGTATACTCTTTTTTAATTTTAAAAAGCCATGGTGACGCTCAAACAATTAGCAGAACAATTAAATGTATCCGTTTCAACGGTTTCTAAAGCCTTGCATAATAGCGAAGAGATTAGTAAAGATACTATTCTGCGGGTTCAGGAATTGGCAAAACACCTTAATTACCAGCCCAATAAAATGGCTTTGAGTTTAAAGAGCAATAGAACTAATACCTTGGGTGTAATTATCCCCAATGTCCTCAATCATTTTTTTGCAAAAGCTCTTTATGCTATTGAGATGGAAGCTTCAAAACAAGGTTATAATATTATCACCTGTGTTTCAAATGAATTATTAGTGAAGGAAGAAAGCAGTCTGCAATTGCTTTCAAACGGTAGTGTTGACGGGTTCATCATGTCCATCGCAGAAGAGACACAAATTAAAAACAAAACAGAGCATATTTCAAAACTTTTAGACAAAGGGATTCCTATGGTGTTATTTGACCGCGTTGCAGATCATTTGGAATGTGATAAGGTTATTATAGATGATTTTGGAGCGGCTTATGAAGCTACCAAACATTTACTACAAGAAGGGCGGCAACACATTGTCCTCATCAGTGATATTGAAGAGTTAAGTGTTGGAAAACTTAGAATCAACGGGTATCTCAAAGCTTTGGAAGAAGAAGTCAATTATAAGAACGAGCCAATCGTCATTCATATTGGTAAGGAGGCCGACGTAGAAAAAATCGTTGACAACTTATTCCTTTCAAATAAAAAAGTTGATGGTATTTTGTCCATAGATAATATATCGGGAGTGATTGCCTTGCACAAAGCATTAAACAAAGGCTATAAAGTTCCGGAAGAACTATCCATCATTGGATTTTCTGATGATAACGTACTCGTCTTCACAGACCCAAAATTATCTACCATTTCACAGCATACTTTTGATATTGGCAAGACTTCCGTACAACTTATGATCGATCGCTTGGAGCGAAAAGCCAAAACGGACCCTGTGACTAAAACAATTAGAACGAAGTTGGTATTGAGAGGAACCACCAAATAGATTTTTTTTCATTAATGACATCTAAAATCTGATTAGAAAAAGTTTAGTTAATTGATATAAGATATAGAATTTAACTATCTGATAAACTATTTAAACCAGAAAATATTATTTTAATGCCTAGCTGTTGCTTAAATTTATAAAAAACCAAAATCCAATGAAAAACTTTATTCAAATATTTGTAGTACTAAGTCTCGTGTTTATCGTCTCATGTAAATCGAAAACAGAAAAGAAGATGGATGAGATCAATAAAGAGCAAAAAGAAAAAACTCATTCTGGAAGTGTGGTGATGACCGCTGTAGGTGAACTAGAGTTGGCTGCACCCTATGCCACAGAATCTGTCGCCAATGTCAACAAAATGGTGGATTGGCCAGAAAATACCTTACCTCAAGCGCCCGAAGGTTTTGTGGTTACCAAATACGCTGATGGTTTTGATAATCCCAGATGGTCTTATTTTGCACCTAACGGCGATTTATTTGTGAGTGAAGCCTCCACAGGAAAAGATGGCGGAAAAATAACTGTATTACGTGATTTGGATAATGACGGTAATTTTGAGGTTCGGGAAACTTTTCTTGAAGATTTGCATCAGCCATTCGGGATGTTGATCATTGACAATTTCTTTTATGTTGCCAATACTGACGGACTTTATAAATATCCCTACAAAAAGAATCAGACCTCAATGAAGGATGTAGAGGGCAAGAAAATAGTAGAATTACCTGCCGGCGGTTATAACAACCATTGGACACGAAATATTATTACCAATAAAGAAAGAAATAAAATTTATATTTCTGTAGGTTCTGCCAGCAATGTTGCAGAGCACGGCATGGAAGAAGAAATACGTCGTGCTAATATTTTGGTGGTTAATTTAGACGGTTCAGATGAGAAAATTTATGCTAGCGGTTTGAGAAATCCGGTAGGAATGGATTGGAACCCTGCAAATGGTGAGTTATGGTCAGCGATCAATGAACGTGATGAACTTGGTGATGAATTGGTGCCTGATTATGCCACAAGTGTCAAAGAAGGAGGGTTTTATGGCTGGCCTTATTCTTATTTTGGTCAGATTGAAGATCCTAGATTAGAAGGAAAAGCACCAGAGCTGGTTGCAAATGCAATTGTTCCAGATGTGCCTTTAGGTCCGCACACGGCCTCGTTAGGATTTACATTTTATGATGCCACAGCATTTCCTGAAAAATATAGAAACGGTGCATTTGTTGGTCAGCACGGGTCATGGAACCGTTCCGTACTTTCTGGATATAAGGTGGTATTTATTCCTTTTGAGAATGGAGCGCCAAAACCGGCTGAAGATTTTTTGACCGGTTTTATTGCGGATAAGTCTGGTACAGAAGTCTATGGTCGCCCAGTGGCGGTTACGGTTAGCCCACAAGGAGATTTGTTGGTTAATGATGATTCCGGTAACGCCATTTGGAAAGTTAGTTATCAGGCGAAATAGATAAAGATGAGGTTTATACACCTAAAAACGGTTATGATTTCCATGACCGTTTTTTTTAATATGCTCCAAGCACAAGAATTGAAAGGAATTGTTGAATCTGAAAATGGCATCCCCATTTCTGGGGTTTCTGTAATGTTTAAGAATCAGCTGATTTCAAAAACAGATAGCCGTGGCGTTTTTGTGCTTCCAAAAGATTTTGATCTTCCGTTAAATATCATTCTGAAACACCCAGATTTTCAAACTGAAAATTTTATGTTTTCTAAAGGGAATCAAAAATTTCTAATGTATGAAGGCGTACAAACCGAAACGCTCAATCCTGTTTTGGTCAAGGCATCACTTGAAAATAAAAGTGGGATCATTTTACCGGCAACCAGTGTTTCAGCGCAAGAGCTTGAACAACAAAGTCCAGTTGCAGTTGTAGATGCTCTAAACAAAATTTCGGGGGTATATATTCAAAGTGGTGCAATAAATACAAACCGAATTACAATTAGAGGTGTAGGATCGCGCACGTTATACGGAACCAATAAAATTAAAGCTTATTTTGATGGAATTCCGATTACAAATGGTGTGGGAGAAACTGCTTTGGACATCTATGACCCTGAAGATTTAGAGTCCATAGAAGTTATTAAAGGTCCAAAAAGTAGTTTGTACGGTAGTAATTTAGGTGGGACCCTACTTCTAAACTCTAAAAAGGCGAAATCAGAAGGTTATTTTGTAAATAATAATGCGACTGTTGGTTCCTTTGGGTTGTTTAAAAATAGTACATCTTTCAATTTTTCGGATGAGAAAATCACTGTTCATTTTAACTATGACCATTTGGAAATGGATGGCTATCGTGACAATAGTCAGTATAATAGAAATTCATACTTCTTGAATTCGAGTTATAGGCTGAGTGATAAAACTCAACTTTCAATAGTGGTCAATCATACAAATTATAATGCGCAAATACCGAGTTCAATTGGTAGAACAGACTATGATGAAAACCCTGAAAAAGCCGCTTTTACGTGGTCAAAGGCTAAAGGATACGAATTGGATAAACAAAATCTACTAGGTCTCAATATGACCCACAAGTTTTCTTCAACTTTTGAAAACAGTACGAGTCTGTTTTATTCTTATGTTGACCACTATGAGCCACGACCTTTTAATATTCTGGATGAATTTACTAACGGATATGGCTTGCGATCAGTTTTTGCCAACAGCTTTGAGTTCTTGGGTAAAAATGCCATTTGGAATTTTGGCACGGAACTTTATAAGGATGTGTACCAATGGAAAACTATTGAAAACCGCTATGCTGAAAATAATGGAAACGGAAGTCTAGAAGGTGCCTTATTAAGTGATAATCGCGAAAATAGAGGCCAGGTGAATCTTTTCACTAATTTAACATTACCTGTGATAGAAAAGGTTACACTTCAAGTTGGAATGAATTACAACAACACGGTCTACCATTTTTATGACCAATTGAATACTGAAGATGCCACAAGGGATATCTCAAGAAATTTTGATGATATGATAGCTCCAAATCTTAATCTGTCCTATCAATTTAATGCGCATCAAACTGTTTTTGCGAATGTAAGTTACGGTTTTAATTATCCGAGTTTGGAAGAGACTCTGACTCCCGAAGGTGTTATTAATCCTGAAATTGGACCAGAAAAGGGGTATAATTATGAAATAGGAAGTGAAGCTTATTTTTTCAAAAGAAAGTGGCATATCATGGCCTCTTATTATTTGATGGACATTAAGGATCTATTGGTAGCAGAAAGGGTGGGAGATGATCAATATATTGGCAGAAATGCAGGACGAACGTTGCACAATGGATTAGAGGTTTCAACCGATTTTAAACTTCATGTGACAGACTCATTTTGGGTAGCACCATTCTTTAATGCCTCCTTTAATTGGCATGAGTTTAAAGAATTTATTGATGGGGATAATGATTTTTCAGGGAACCAACTCACTGGGGTTCCAGATATATCTCTGGCTTCAGGAGTAGCTTTAAACTATAAGAAATTTTCTTTCTTTTTAAATCACTTCTATGTTGGCGAAATGCCGATGAACGATTCCAATAGTTTATACAGTGATGCCTATAATCTTCTAAATCTAAAGTTTGACTATGTTATTCAGCTTGTTGAAAATTTGGATTTTAAGGTGAATTTTGGAATCAACAACTTGGCGGACACTAAATATGCATCATCCATTCTAATCAATGCGACTGGTTTTAATAATTCTGAACCAAGATATTACTATCCTGGAAATCCTCGAAATTACTATGGTGGCGTCAAACTTAGCTATCATTTTTAGAAGTTGTAACATTTCTGGTCATTGATCGTCATATAGTTACATCAATCACCACCAAGAACTGTATGGCCATTTAGTCTTTAAGAGTGGTTTTTTGATGAACACTATTTATTAACACTAAAACACATCACTACCATGAGAGAGGATAGAACATTGATCGTCATAACCCATTTGAGCCAATTGATTACTTTAGCAACAGGTTTCGGAAGTTTGATTCTTCCGTTAGTACTTTGGGTGACCCAGAAAGAAAAAGTGTATCAAATGGATGCCCATGGAAAAAACATCATTAACTTTCAGCTAAGTCTCATTGTTTATTTTGTGATTTGCATTCCGTTGATTTTATTATTTGGACTGGGAATATTAGGATTTATTATTTTAGGGCTTGTTTCCATTGTGCTCCCTGTGATAAATGCTATCAAAGCCAGCAACGGAGAAACTCCAAGTTATCCATTCTCATTTAATTTTATTTCTTAATTGCCTCGGAGGTAGGAATCTCTGAAAAAATAACAAATCATAAACGCCAACTTTTTTAAAAGTTGGCGTTTTTAGGTTTAATAAAAATTAGGTTTGTTATAATACGAGATTCCTGTATTCGCAGGACTAAGAATTCTCACGGAGGTGAGAATATCGTGTTAACACCCCTAGTCAAGTCGTTGGATTCTGGGTAGTTTGTTTTAATAAATTATAATGGGCTGTTTTAATTTCATATACATAAAAACGCCTACTTGCTTACGGTAGGCGTTCTTTAGTTTTTAAGAATATATAGTTCTATTAAACAACAATGTTCATGCCTTCGCAGGAATTGGTTAGTTGTTTAACATTACAGGCATCACCAGCATGGTGACTTGTTCGCCTTCATCCAAATCATCAATTGGTGTTAGGATTCCAGCTCTATTTGGCAAGCTCATTTCCAACTGCACGTCATTGGAGCCAAGGTTGTTCAGCATTTCAGTCAGGAAACGCGAGTTAAATCCTATTTGCATATCGTCGCCTTGGTAATCGCAAGTCAAACGCTCTTCCGCTTTATTGCTATAGTCAATATCTTCAGCAGATATGTTCAATTCAGCACCAGCTATTTTCAAACGTATTTGGTGTGTTGTTTTATTTGAGAAAATGCTAACACGTCTTACAGAATTTAAGAATTGCGTTCTATCAATCGTTAATTTATTAGGATTTTCTTTTGGGATCACGGCTTCGTAATTTGGATATTTCCCATCAATCAATCGACAGATCAACACTGAGTTTTCGAAGGTGAATTTCGCATTGGAATCATTGTATTCAATGGTCACAGCGTCATCATTGCCTGCTAAAATTCCTTTCAAAAGATTTAAAGGTTTCTTGGGCATAATAAATTCAGCCACTTGATCAGCAGTAACATCCTCACGCGTGTATTTTACTAATTTGTGCGCATCGGTAGCAACAAAGGTGAGTCCTTCAGTAGAAAACTGAAAAAACACACCGCTCATTACTGGGCGTAAATCGTCATTTCCAGCAGCAAATATTGTCTTGCTAATGGCAGTTGCCAAGATATCTCCCATGACCGTTGTGGTGCTAGGATTTTCTAAAGCCACAGCCTTCGGGAATTCATTCCCATCAGCATAGGCCAAGGCATATTTTCCATGATTAGAACTGATTTCAACCGTGTTGTTATCTTCAACAACAAAGGTCAAAGGTTGTTCAGGAAATGTTTTAAGGGTGTCCAATAATAATCGTGCAGGCAAAGCAATGCTGCCTGTACTTGTACTTTCAACATCAATTATTGATGACATTGTAGTTTCTAAATCACTAGCAGAAACGGTAAGTTGCGAATCATTCAGTTCAAACAAAAAATTATCCAAAATTGGTAAGGTGTTTGAGTTGTTGATGACACCTCCCAATACTTGTAATTGTTTGAGCAAATAGGTACTAGATACGATAAACTTCATGTATATGTTTATTTTGTATATTAATTAGACAGAGCAAAGATATTTGAATAAACTGACACTAGTGAACCTTAGTTATACAATTTTATTAACAGTTTGGGCGTATGTTTATTCTGAAAATATCCGCTTTCACTTGCTTAGGAATTTCCGATTTGACTCTTTTTGGGATAGCTTAGAACTTTAATTTAAAGTCTCAAACCAGACAAATTATAATCTTAAAAAGCCATCCTCAAAATTCCAATTTTTTTGATTATTTTGAATCTGTAAAAATGACGTTGGAATACCATTACTCTAATATCCGATGAGACTTTAAAGAAAGCCAAAAAGTGATTGTTAGCACAAAAAACTAAATTTAAGTGTACTTTCTACGGCGGATATAATTAAAAAGAAAACCAAAAAGCACCAAAATCAAAAGCGGTAGCGCAATTTTTATAAGTTGCCATTGTGTTCTGCTTTTTACTATTTTCTGTTCATCCAAAAAGGCAATGTTTATTGATTTGGTTCTGACATCCAACAAACCATCATCACTCAAAAGATAATTGACGGCGTTTAATAAAAACTCCTTATTACCAAAACTTTGCCCTGTCCATCGGTCAAAACCAAGTTCTTGTGGCTGATTTTTGAAAACATCATTCCTTATAATATCACCGTCAGCAATGACAATCATCTTTGTGTGCGCGCTTTGGTCCCTATTTTCAGCAGACTTAAAAGGTTTGATTCTGTCCTTATATGCTGATGTAAATTCCCCTTCCAGCAATACGGCTAAGTTTTGCGGTCCTTGGGTATAGGTTGAAGGATCTTGATCTTGAGTGACAATCTCCAAGGCAATTTCTTTTGGAACGCCTTCCAGTTTGGTGAGTTTTGAACTCTGCAAAAGAATTGTTTTTTTAGTGCTGCTTTTTAAGGTGTCGATTTGACTGGCGAAATCAAATTTCACTAAATTCAAATTGCTTGTAATAGGATGATTAGGGTTTCCCGCTGCCAAAGGAGAATAGGGCCATTTTAAGGGTTGAAACTGAGCGTCGCTGCCTTGGCCCATAGCAATAGTTATAGGAGCAGAATAAAGGTCATTGACAATTACAGGATTGATTCGGACGCCATACTTAAAGAAAAAATCGTTCAGGTTGAGATCGTTCATAATGGCAATCCCTCGGCTTGCATCATTAAAAAGACTGTCTTTGTCCATCAAAATGCTTTCGGTGAGCCAGAGACTTTTGCCGCCGTGCATTGTATATTGATCCAATACCAATTTTTCTTCCTCCGTAAAAATTTCAGTGGGTTTGGCCGCAATAATAAGATCAAAATCATTGAGTTTCTTCAAGGTGGACTGCGGGTTGGCGGCCACACTATCTAAGGTAAATGGCGCAAGAAAATAATGCTCTTTAATGGTTTTCAGGAAATCAGCCAAGTATTTATCTTCAAGTTCTCCATTCCCTTTTAATATGGCAATCTTTTTACTTTTTGGGGTCACTAACTTTTGAAAACCTTCAGAAAATGCATATTCCAAATGTTGAATGGAATTGCTTATGAGTTCCTGTTGGGTGGAACCGATTTTGTTTTTGATCAATGAAATTTTAACCGTCTGATCGTTATAACTGGCCAAAGCCCAAGGGAAAATCAATTCTTGAGAGGTTTTTCCGTTGTTATTAACGGTTAATTGCATCGGATCCAAACCACGTTCTATCAATTGGTCAATATTGCGATCGCGTGCGTTTTCATCCTCTAGGGGATTAATGAAATTAAATTTAATTTGATTATTGTCTAAAGCAAATTCCTCCAATAGTTGTTGGGTTTCATTTCTCAACCGCCTGAACTCTGGAGGGAAATCACCGTCTAAAAAGACATCAACAATTAACGGCGACTTTACATTTTCAACAATCTGTAGAGCGGATTGTGATAATGTGTAGCGTTGGTCCTGAGTGAGATCAAAACGTTTGTAAACCTTAGTGCCTACCCAATTTAATGCGAATAGCAAGACTAAAAGGACAACGATTTTTACAAGGTTCGATTTATTTTTTATCATTCGTCTTTAGAGTTACTTGAAGCGTGTTTACCTTAATCACTTTATCATCCTTAAAAACGACTTCTATGGCTTCTGATTTACTATTAAATGCTCCGGGTAAAATCCCAATCCCATAATTCCAACGGTTCTCATCAAAATCATCCTTGGCATCATCCCAGGTCAGCCACTCCCTAGTTCCTAAAAGATCTTTCATGGTGGCTTTGGATTTTCCTATGAAGGTATCGGTTTCTTGTATATTATCGTACATTTCATAACGGAAGCTAGGCTCTTTATGCCATAATTCGGAATCGAAATATTTTTGATGATGGTAACTGCTAAAAATATTCAGTAAGGGATAGAAGGCATAGAAATAAAGAAAGGGCGTCAAAATAAGACTGAGCGGAATAGTGATCCATTTGCGGTCGTCTATGGTTTTCACAAATAGAAAGGTTAACGTAAAAACGATCACCAGAAAAATAACTAAGAGAGGTGTTATAATCATATTATTTTTTTTGAATGTTGAATTGTGTCATTGCAATAAAGAAAATTGAAATACTTATAAAATATAATAAATCCCTAGTGTCTAAAACGCCTCTACTTATACTGTTGTAATGCGCTTCCATTCCAAATTGCTCTAGCGGCAAAGAGCTTAAACCTGAAAGGCCTTCAAACCCAAAATAAAAGAAAAAGCACATAAAAACAGCTCCTATAAATGCTACAATTTGATTGTCAGAAAGTGTAGAGGCAAATAGTCCGATAGCCGTATATGCTGCTACCAAAAAGAACAATCCAAGATAAGAACCAACAATGCTTCCAAAATCCAGAATGTTGGTATCCATTTTAAGATCATCAAGAGCTAAAATATAAAGTAAGCTTGGCAACAGCGTGAAGACGATCAATAACAAAGCGCCAACATATTTGCCCAATACAATTTGCAAATGCGAAATGGGTTTGGTCACCAATAATTCCAAAGTGCCTTGTTTTTTTTCATCCGAGAAACTTCGCATGGTTACCGCAGGCACTAAAAACACAAGAATCCATGGCGCCAATAGAAAGAAGGGCGTCATATCAGCAAAACCACTTTCCAAAATATTGAAATCCCCTTTAAACAGCCAAATGAAAAGTCCGTTGAGCACTAAAAACAAGGCAATCACCAAATATCCAATGGGTGAGGCAAAAAAGGAATTGATTTCTTTCTTAAGTATTGCAAACATAGATCTCTAATGTAAATTATTTAAGTGACACCAATTTGTCGACACTCCATGCTTCTGGTTTGTCGTTAAAGGATTGCTTGGTTACTTCCCAAACTTCCTTGAAAAGAGCAGAGTTTCGATAACTTTCCAAATCTGATGCTGCTCTCCAATAACTATAAGTGAAAAATATATTGGTGTTCGTCTTGTCTTGGTAAAGTTCTAAAAACTCACAGCCTTCAAAATTTCTGATCAACTGTTTTTTAGTTTCAAAATAGCTTAGAAAATCTTCAACTTTTGAAGGTTCAAAACTCATTTTTACGATTCTTACAAACATTTATTTTATTTTTAGCTAATTCTAAGTTTTCCCACGTTCGCAAAAGCTCTAAAAGGGGAGGCAGTCATCAATCTTCAGTCTTCCGTCATGGTTCATCGGTCATCAGACTTCCCTTTCGTCATTTAAAAAAATTAACCGTAACGGTGTCCCGCATTTGTAATCCCATTAAACTGGATGCACTTCCAACCGTGGCAAGGTCACTTTTATAAATGGCAATTTCTAAATAATTAGAGGAATTAAAGACCACTAACCCTCGACCTTCATCCTGACGTTGTTCTTCTGGAATCTCAAAATTGACGATATCACTGTATCTTTTATAAATAATCTTGAACTTATAATTCCGTGCTGAAATTTCAAATGAACGTCCTTTTTGGATTTGTTCAAAGAATTTTTTGCGAATATTTGTGATGACATTGCCATAATTATCAATATAAATGATGCTGCCAATAATTTGGGATTGATCATCATTGACAAAAGGAATCAAGTTTTTTATGGGCTTAATATGTGTAATGACTTTCCCAATAACTTCTAAGGTGCCTCCGCGGGCAATGTGACAGGCCACTCTGACAAAAACATCTAAAACAGGGAAATTAGTATCTAATTTGTCATGGATATTGATTTCCACAATTTTTTGGGGTGCAATTTCATTGCAGATCATGCTCATTATCCCATTATTGGCACAAATGAAATAATGATCGTCCAATTTTACGGCAATATGTTTGTTTTCTGCATTTAATTCCGAGTCAATTCCTATGACATGGATTGAGCCTTTTGGAAAACTCGCGTAGGCGTTTTGAATAATATAAGCAGCTTCAGAAACATTAAAAGGTGAAATGGCGTGAGAGATATCAACAATCTTTACATCTTCGAGTTCTGTATAAATTGCACCTTTTATGGCGCCAACAAAATGATCTTTTTCTCCAAAATCAGTGGTTAATGTTATGATTGCCATGTACTTTTTTCTGTTCTTTTTTTTAGTTGATTTCTACGGTATCCTTGCTTTCTCTAATCTGTTGAAAAGAATTTATATAATTAATGTTTTGATAAAACTTATTATAAAATATTTCAGTTAGATTTGTATGGGAACGAGAAAAATATGCTCGTTTTTTTGCCCACACAAAACTAGTAAAACTTAAGAGATTAATATATTAAATCCTGTAGCTTTTGAATGAACTTATAATAGAATTAGAAGAAATTACACCAAAAGAGTTTTTCGGAGACCAAAATGCTAATATTGAGCTCCTTAAAAAATATTTTCCAAAATTAAAAATCGTAGCTAGAGGAAATAAGATTAAAGCTTATGGCGATGAAGATTTGTTGGAAGAATTTGATAAACGGGTGACCATGTTGACGACGCATTTTGCTAAATACAATAAACTTGACGAAAACTCTATTGAAAGGGTGTTGACAAGTGTAGACAGCGAAGAATATTCAACTTCAGAAAAGAGTAGTGAAGTCATTATCCACGGTGTAGGAGGTAAAATAATTAAAGCACAGACCGTCAACCAACGGAAATTGGTTGAAAGTATGCGACAGAACGATATGGTCTTTGCTATTGGTCCGGCTGGGACCGGCAAGACTTACACAGGCGTAGCATTAGCCGTAAAAGCTTTAAAAAACAAAGAAGTCAAACGCATTATCCTAACACGACCGGCCGTTGAAGCTGGTGAGAATTTAGGCTTTCTTCCGGGTGACCTAAAAGAGAAGTTGGACCCCTATATGCAACCCTTATATGATGCCTTGAGGGATATGATTCCTGCTGAGAAATTAGCCCAATTTATTGAAAATGGAACCATCCAAATTGCGCCATTGGCATTTATGCGCGGACGTACATTAGATAATGCCTTTGTTATTTTGGATGAAGGACAAAATACGACCCATAACCAAATGAAAATGTTCTTGACCAGAATGGGTAAAAACGCTAAGTTTTTACTGACTGGAGATCCTGGGCAGATTGATTTGCCACGTCGTACGACGTCTGGATTAAAAGAAGCGATTTTAATCCTAAAAAATGTAGAAGGCGTTGGCATGGTGTTCTTGGATGAAAAAGATGTCATCCGTCATAAATTGGTTAAAAAAATCATTGAAGCCTACAAGGAAATTGAAACTAGAGAATAGGAAAATTTAAAGAGATCTTAAGTTGCTTTGACTTGTCAGGAGCGACATGTCAACAATGCAGTGGTGTCATTCCTAATAATAATTTCAATGTCAATCCATTGCGTTTTAGAACAAAAAATTACCACTCAAAAACTTAGAAGTGGTACACATTTTGACTAATAGATCTACTTAATTTAAAACCTATTTAAAAGAATGAAAAAGATTGTTTTGTTATTGACATTATGTATCGTTGGGACAACATTTGCCCAAAATCACGAGGTTAATGTGACCTCAAAGAATTCATGGTTAAAAGTTGGTGTGAATGCAGGACTGCCGGTGGGCGATATGGATGATGCCTCTACGTTTTCGCTAGGATTGGATTTGAAGGCCCAGTATTTGGTGACGCCTAATTTTGGTATTGGATTGGCTACAGGATATAGCCATATGTTTGGTAAGAGTGATGTTGACCATATAATTGGCAATCATGTAGTGGACGACTTTGGAATTATTCCAGCGGCTGCTTTTGCGAGATATTATTTCAAACCAAAAGGACTGTTTGTTGGAGTTGACTTTGGTTATGGTTTTTTGACCAATGTTGATGATAATGACGGTGGTCTTTATGTAAACCCCCAAATAGGCTATCACAATCGCGATTGGAATTTCTTTGCCTATTATCAAAATACATTTGCTGACAACGATGTTGATATTCAGGTGCTTGGAATTGGCGCAACCTACAATTTGAGATTTTAATCAGTGAAACTCAAATTTTAGAAGTTGGGATGCAACGTATTAAAAGGTTATAGTTGAAATAAACGCGCTTGTGAACGGGAATTAAGATTTTAATTCCCCGATACTCTACGTCGAACCAAATAAAGTGTTCAAATTAAATAGCTATTTCTCTTGAATAGCGATAGGTCATCAAAAAAATAAGATTACAAAGAGCAGTTTTTACTGCTCTTTTTTTTTGTGATTTTTCTGCCAATAGCCTTACTTTTGTAATCTCATTAATTGTTAAATCTCTAAGATCATGAATACCATTACAACTACTAATTTCAATTTTCCAAACCAGAAAAGTTTTTATAAAGGTAAGGTAAGGGAGGTTTATAATATAAATGACGAGCTATTGGTCATGATTGCAACGGACCGACTGAGTGCTTTTGATGTTGTGATGCCTAAGGGAATTCCTTATAAAGGACAAATCCTCAATCAAATTGCAACTAACTTCATGGCACAGACCCAAGATTTAGTTCCTAATTGGCTCATTGCAACACCAGATCCTAATGTGGCCGTAGGACATCTATGTGAACCTTTTAAGGTTGAAATGGTGATTCGTGGGTATATGGCGGGTCATGCCGCCCGAGAATATAAATTGGGGAAACGAATGTTGTGTGGCGTAACACTTCCTGAAGGAATGAAAGAAAATGATAAATTTCCTGATCCTATTATTACCCCTGCAACAAAAGCAGAGATGGGGGACCATGACGAGGATATCTCTAGAGAGGAGATTTTAAAACGTAGTATTGTAAATGAAGCGGATTATTTGGTTTTAGAAGATTATACTAGGAAACTTTTTCAAAGGGGCTCAGAAATTGCAGCCAGTAGAGGTCTTATTTTGGTGGATACAAAATATGAGTTTGGGAAAACAAAGGACGGAAAAATAGTATTGATTGATGAAATCCATACGCCAGATTCTTCACGTTATTTTTATGCCAAAGGTTATCAAGACCGCCAGGACAATGGGGAGTCACAAAAACAACTGTCAAAGGAATTTGTACGCCAATGGTTGATTTCTAACGGATTTCAGGGACAGGAAGGACAAGTGGTGCCTGACATGAGTGATGATTATATTAAAACGGTTTCTGATCGCTATATAGAACTTTATGAGAATATTATGGGAGAGCCTTTTGTTAAAGCGGATGTCAGCCAAATTCAACAACGCATTAAAAATAATGTGGAACGCTTTTTAGAGGCGCGAATTTAATCACTCTCATTAGTTTCATTTGCAGGAGCCTTTGGTTTTTTTATCAAATGAAATGCTTTAGTTAGATACTTATATATAAAGGCATTTGTTTTTCCAATATGGAACACAATGAGGCATACCACTACAATAAAAGCCAAAGCACCAAAAACAGCTTCCCAAGGTTCCAGAGATTTATAATAAAAATGCTTTAAGCCAATACCTGTAAAACTTCCGTAGATAATAATAAAGTGTACGATGTAAATATTTAAAGTAGATTCTCCTATTCGCGTTACTATAGATTGCTTCATAAAGCGTTCCAGCATATAGAAAAAAGCAAAATACAAGAGCACGTTTCCTAATCTTAAAAAGAGATAATTGTAGTTTGCGGAACGTTCAAATAATTCAATATTTGTAAAATCAAATAGTTTTTGTAATATGACAGTGGAATAAAAAAGTAGGAGACTTCCTAAAACAAAAAAAGCGGTTACGGTAATCTGCTTAAAATACTTTTTTTGCGAATTTCTATAAAACAGCGTGGCGAAAAACCCGCCAAACGCTACATAGCCAAACCAAGGCAACATCGTAAAAACAGAGCCATTGGCTTTGCTCAGGTAATTGGAAAAAACCAGAGGCACATTTTCTAAGGTCAGGTCCCGATATAAAGGTTCAGTTATAAAAATAAGACAGCCAATGCTCAGTAAAACAACTGACAGTACATAGCTGTTTCTTCTGCAAAGCAAATATAGACCAATCAATAATAATAGGGAGAGTCCAATACACTGCAGGACATCTATGACCAAAAAATAAGTATCAAAACTTCCTTTTAACCATGAGAAAAAAGGAATCCGAAGGGCATAACCAATAACAATTAACATAGCACCCCGGGTGGCCCCTTTTCGCAAGCGCTGCTTGTCACTTCCTTTAGCATGTGCCTTTAACAGTAAATAAAGAAAAACTAAACCTGAAATAGTGAAAAAAGTTGGTGCAGTAATTCCTCTAAAATAAGACCATACCGTATAAGCTGGATAGGAATCGTCACGGTAAATAGGATTCAAAAGCGTATCCACAAAATGACCTTGCAACATCATCAAAATAGCAAATGCCCTAACGGCATCAATAAAATAAAGTCGGTTTGCTTTCAATGAGGTTTTGGCTAGTAAATGTAAATATAATGTTAAAATTCAAAATTAATAACTTTTAAGTCTAATCCTTATTTTTTAGAGCACATTCTTGAGCTTTTTAAATCGAAAACTATATCTTTAAAATCGCTAATCAAAACCAAAACATGAAGACATTAGATTCGCTTTTTCAATCGTTTGCTGACTACGCTTGGGGTTTGCCGTTATTGATCATTTTAATAGGAGGTGGTTTATACCTCTTGGTACGCTCAAGATTTTTACCTTTCCGATATTTTTTTCATGCCATAAATGTATTGAGAGGGAAGTACGATGACCCTAATGCTATTGGTGAAATCACTCATTTTCAGGCCCTTTCCACCGCTTTGGCTTCTACAATAGGGATGGGTAATATTGCCGGTGTAGCCGTTGCAATCCATATTGGCGGTCCTGGAGCTATGTTTTGGATGTGGATCAGTGCCATAATTGGGATGTCTACGAAGTTTTTCACCTGTGCTCTGGCCATTATGTTTAGAGGAAAAGACAGTAATGGGGATGTTCAAGGTGGTCCTATGTATTTTATCATGGAAGGTTTGGGAAAATCTTGGAAACCATTGGCTGTGTTTTTCAGTATTTGCGGCTTGGTAGGGGCTTTGCCAGTTTTTAATGTCAACCAATTAAAACAAGCGATAAATTTTATTTTATTGGAACCAAATGGAGTGGTTGTGACAGATACCTCCAATTTTATAATTGGGCTCATATTGGTTGCCATTACAGCAGTGGTAATATTAGGGGGTCTGGACAGAATTAGTAAAACGGCGGAAAAATTAGTGCCATCCATGGTGTTGCTCTATTTTGTGCTGGTGTTAATTATTCTTGGTGTTTATATTGAGGAGGTGCCGAAATATTTATCGTTAATGTTTACGGATGCCTTTGCGGCCAATAATTTTAAAGGAGATTCATTTTTGGGAGGTGTTGTAGGTGGATTGATCTTGTTGGGAGTGAGAAGAGGCGCATTTTCAAATGAAGCGGGAATAGGTACCGCTCCAATGGCGCATGGTGCTTCAAAAACAAATGAGCCAGTTAGAGAAGGATTGGTAGCTATGCTAGGGCCAGCCATTGATACGCTGGTCGTATGTACGTTAACAGCTCTTGCCATTTTGGTAACGGGTGTGTGGCAAACAAGTGAAGCCAACGGTGTGAGTTTGACGGCCGCAGCCTTTAATGATGCTATTCCTGTTTATGGAAATTATTTGTTATTGATCTGTATTTCCACCTTTAGTATTTCGTCATTATTTACCTATTCTTATTATGGCTCAAAATGCATGTCGTTTTTATTCGGTGCCCATAACAAACACTACTATAATTATTTTTATATCGCCAGTATTTTACTAGGAGCCTTAACCCCTTTAAGCATGATGCTTAATCTTATTGATGGAACTTTTGCCTTGATGGCCATTCCAACAATGACGGCGACAATTATATTGGCGCCTAAAGTAATCAAAGAAATTAAAGCTTATGCACAGAGAATGCATCTGTGAAATGAATGTAAAAGAAATTGAGCGCCCAAATAGTAGGGTGAAATATTTAGCAACTATTAAAATTTATTGATATTTTTGAAAATGAACTGTAGGTTAACTTATTTAGCGAGCCTAGAAAATAACTGATCAATTCCACAAAAAAGACCACATACATTATGAGTAATTACAGTATTAAAAACCTTGAAGAATATTACCAAGTTTATAGAAAGTCAATTCGTGAGCCTGAAAATTTTTGGGAGGAAATAGCAGAAGAGCATTTTTTATGGCGTAAAAAATGGAATAATGTGCTCAGTTGGGATTTTAGTACACCACAGATTAAATGGTTTGAAGGTGCAAAACTCAATATTACAGAAAATTGCCTTGACAGGCATTTGATCAATCGAGGCGACAAGACGGCCATTATTTTTGAGCCAAATGACCCAGCGGAAGAAGCTCAACACATCACTTATACCCAGCTTCATGAGCGCGTTTGTAAAATGGCCAACGTACTGAAAGATCAGGGTATAAAAAAAGGAGATCGTGTTTGTGTATATCTACCTATGATTCCAGAACTGGCCATAACCTTAATGGCCTGTGCGCGTATTGGTGCGATCCATAATGTTGTTTTTGCTGGTTTTTCAGCTAAGGCCGTATCCACAAGGATTATTGATAGCGATTGTAAAATGGTAATTACCGCAGATGGTTCTTTTAGAGGTAATAAAAGTATTGATTTAAAAGGTATTGTAGATGAAGCGCTCCAAGATTGTGAACTTGTTGATAAAGTGTTGGTGGTAAAGCGTACCAATGCCGATGTGACAATGGTTGAAAAGCGTGATGTATGGTTACAGCCCTTAATGGATAAGGCATCGTCAGATTGTAAAGCAGAACTCATGGATGCCGAAGATCCACTATTTATATTATACACTTCAGGATCTACAGGAAAGCCAAAAGGTATGGTTCATACCACGGCCGGATATATGGTTTACACCGCCTATACCTTTAAGAACGTTTTTCAATACAAAGAAAATGATGTGTATTGGTGTACCGCAGATATTGGCTGGATTACGGGTCATAGCTATATTGTTTACGGACCCTTGGCTAATGGTGCGACTACGGTAATGTTTGAAGGTGTCCCTCAATATCCGGATTTTGGAAGATTTTGGAAAATTATTGAAAAACATAAAATAAATCAATTTTATACGGCACCAACAGCCATCCGTGCTTTGGCGAAACAAAATCTTTCCTTTGTTGAAAACGTTGATCTCTCGTCTATAAAAGTTTTGGGATCTGTGGGTGAGCCAATTAATGAAGAAGCATGGCACTGGTACAATGATATTATTGGAAAAGGTAAAAACCCTATTGTTGATACGTGGTGGCAAACTGAAACTGGCGGCATCATGATTTCACCACTACCTTACGTAACCCCAACAAAACCAACTTACGCTACGTTGCCGTTTTTAGGCGTGCAACCTGCTATTGTAAATGAAAATGGTGAAGAATTAAAGGGCAACCAAGTGGAAGGACGTTTGTGTATTAAATTCCCTTGGCCAGGAATGGCGCGTACCATCTGGAACAATCATCAGCGTTATAAAGAAACTTATTTCTCGACCTATGAAAATATGTATTTTACGGGGGATGGTGCTTTAAGGGATGAAGTTGGGTATTATAGAATCACCGGACGGGTGGATGATGTCGTGATTGTATCCGGACATAATCTTGGAACGGGGCCATTGGAAGATGCGATTAACGAACATCCGGCAGTATCTGAAAGTGCTATTGTAGGATTTCCGCATGATATTAAAGGAAACGCTCTATATGGTTACGTAACTTTGAAAGAAACTGGTGAGAGCAGGGTTCATGAGAATTTGCGTAAGGAAATCAATCAGTTGATTTCCGAACGTATTGGACCGATTGCCAAACTCGATAAAATACAATTTACGGAAGCTTTGCCAAAAACAAGAAGCGGCAAGATTATGCGACGTATACTACGAAAAATCGCAGAAAATGATATGTCAAATCTAGGAGATACAAGTACATTGTTAAATCCAGAAGTGGTGAAAGATATTATAGACCAAAGGCTTTAAAGAAAAGATGGGCAGAGTCGTTTCAACCGAAGACAAGTTAAAGGAACGGATTAAGGAGCTCACATGTCTTTATAATGTGAGTTCCTATATTGCCAATTGCAACCTTTTTGATTTAGAACCTACTTTTAAAGCCATTGCCTTAAGCTTAAAGGAGTCCATTCTTTATAGTAATGAGGCTTTCGTAGAACTGAAACTTGGGGATGAGTTGATTCAGGCAGGAGAAGATTCTCAAGAACTTGTGTTTATTTTGGCGGCTATTAAAGTATTCAATAAACCTTATGGCTCCATTAAAATAGGCTATCCGAAGTCAAAATATAATGAAATTGTTTTCTTGGAAGAAGAAAAACAGTTGGTCCGAATCATTGCTTCAGAACTTGGCAACCTAATTGAGCGAAAGGAAATTATTGACAAAGAGGAAATCACCAAAAGACGGATGGAACGCGCAGATAGGCTTGCTATCCTAGGTGAAATCACCGCAGGGATTGCCCATGAACTAAATACGCCATTGGCTAATATTTTGGGATTTTCGGAATTGTTGAAAGAGCGTTTTGTTAACGACAAGGAAGCTTTGCAGGATTTGGATAAAATAATGCACAGCGCTATTTTTTCAAGAGAGGTAGTGAAAAAATTGATGTTTTTCTCCTGTGAAATGCCACAGCAAATGGAACTGGTCAATATTTGTCCAATCATCACAGATGCGATCAACCTCTTAAGACCAAGTTTCGGAAAAAAGGATCTCAACCATCTTTTGAGCCTGAGTGATGAAGCTATTTATTTGAGGGTAGATGCTATTCAATTTACACAAGTAATTTTCAATTTAGTGATCAATGCCATTTATTTTTCTCCACAGAATGGTTTTGTTTCAATTGAAGTTTTTAATTATGAAAGGGACGTGGTTTTAATCATAAAGGACGAAGGACACGGCATCTCAAAAGATATTTCTGAATTTATCTTTAATCCGTTTTACACCACAAAACCAGTTGGTGATGGCTCTGGATTGGGTTTGAGCGTCGTGCATGGAATTATTAAATCCCATAAAGGAACTATAAAACATGAGGCCAATATACCAAAGGGAACTATCTTTACATTGAATTTCCCAAAATTATAATTTATGCCATTGGAGCAGGAAAACATATTAATTGTTGATGATGATGTCCATATTCTGGAGCTTATCCAAAGGCATTTGCATTCTTTAAATTACCATACCTATAAGGCTATTTCCGTAAAGGAGGCCATCGCCATTTTACAGGATCGAACTATTGATTTATTGATCACTGATCTTCAAATGCCCGGTGTTGATGGGCTGGAGTTGGTCAAATATGTTTCTGAGCATTTTCCGGAAATTCCCAAATTGGCAGTAACTGGTTTCCCTTCCATAGACGGCGCTTTAAAAGCAATGAAATCGGGTGCCATGGATTATTTAATTAAACCATTTACAAAAGAAGAACTTAAAAGTGCGGTGCAGAAATCATTAGTCTTGCGGCAAAAATCAAAATCCATAACCAAGATTCCTCACCAACGCAAAGCCATATTTGGAGAATTGATTGGAGAATCAGACGCCATTCAGAACGTGTTTAATATCATTGACCGAGTAAAGGATAATAGGGCGACAGTATTGATAAAGGGCGAAAGTGGAACAGGTAAGGAATTAGTGTCAAGAGCAATTCATTATATGGGTAAATTTTCTGCCGCACCTTTTGTGGCAGTCAATTGTGGGGCTATCCCAGAAGGTTTATTGGAAGCGGAGTTGTTTGGGTATACCAAAGGTGCCTTTACGGGGGCCAATGACAATAGAAGCGGATTTTTTCAAGCGGCCAATAAAGGAACACTTTTTTTGGATGAAATTGGAAATGCGGCACTATCAACGCAGCTCAGCTTGCTTAGAGTGCTTCAGGAAAAAGAGGTGATGAAACTTGGTTCGCAAAAAGCAGAAAAGATAGATGTTAGGGTTATCGCGGCAACCAATCTGGATTTGCAGGAACTTATTAAAAACGGGCGTTTTAGGGAGGACTTATATTATAGGCTCACCGTTGTTCAAATAGAAGTGCCGCCATTAAGAGATCGAAAAACAGATATTCCATTATTGGTGGAAAAGTTTCTTTTTAAATATGGGGTAGAGTATAAGGATCACATTGTACAAATTTCAGATGAGGCGTTAATGGCGCTGCAACGCTATGATTGGCCAGGTAATATCAGAGAATTGGAGAACAGTGTCCAACGTGCTGTAATTATGTGTGACAAACACGTGGAAATTGATAATTTACCAAATTATCTAAAGTATCAAATCGAATTTCCAAAGCAAGATCTCAATCTTTCTCTAAAAGAAGTGGAAAAACGGCATATCCTCAATGTTTTGGAAGCTACCAATAATAATAAATCGAAAGCAGCAGAGATTCTTCAAATTGACCGTAAAACCCTTCGCGATAAAATTAAATAGAGCAATCTAGGCTGGGTAAAAATTCTCCAGTGAGGACAATGGTATCACTTTAAAGAATTTATGTTTTACTCTAATTAGTATAAAAATCTGATAATCAGCACATTGTTTATTGTTTGCTTTAATGGGGTTTAATGGCACGTCTATTGCTTTAATAGTTAAGCTTAAAACTTTTAATTATGAACGCTTTAGAAAACAGCCTGTGTGGATCGTGTGAGCATCTCATATATTGCAGTTTAACTAATGATAAAAGTTTCATTTGGTCGTGTAGTGAATATTCAATAACTAAAGGGCACAATGTTATTTTTGATTCTATAATTAAAGATGCCAAGGGTTTCTCTACCTCTGGAAATAACAAAGCACTCGTTTAAATTAATTTGTAGGTTTATAAAAGCCAGAAAGGATTTTGAAAAGTATGTTTTCAAGAAGAAATCTGTTCTTTATAATCCTATAATCTTGTGTATCAATATGATGAAAGACTTAAAATAGAGCTTTCTCAATACAAAAACAGTAATCTGCGAAAAGCAGCGTACTTATTTGCTATAATCAGTACAGTATAATATATATAGCATAATATTTTTATAAATTTAAAAAATTGAGTAAACATGAAATATGGTAATTTAATATTGGAAAAGAAAGAGTATGTGGCAATCAAACGTTTGTTGAACCTTACGAATGATTATAAAGATTCAACCCAAAAAGTATCATTGACCAAATTCGCAAAGGAGATGGAAAGCGCTGAGATTTTGGATGATGACAAAATGCCTGATGATGTTGTAAGAATCAATTCGGAAATTACAATTGCTACAAAGGATGGTTGGTCCTATACCTTTCAGGTAGTATTACCTGCGGAAAGCAATAATTCCCAAAAAAAGATTTCATTGTTGCTGCCAATGGGTGCCGCTGTAATGGGATATGCCAAAAATGATAGTATTAGTTGGACTTTCCCTGGCGGTGATAAGGATATAACACTTTTGGATGTGAAGCAAAATAATATAACAAAATTAAATATTGTCTAATGGAACCCTTCAGCTACGCAAATGAGACAGATGACGAAATCGTCAAAAGACATATGCATCGCGAGCTTCATACCTGGATTGCGCATTTGGAAGCTATGAATGATGAAGCGGAGCGACTTGCAACAATAGCTTCAAATAAAATTGGAGATAAAAATTTACGTGATGAATTGTTAGATGATGTCAATGAAAACATTCATCTATTAAATGAGTTCTATACCTACAGAAACTTATTGAACAATGTGCGCGAATGTGATGAGTTGGAATGTGACCAATTCTATATGCATCAGCATGATCAAGTATTTGAAAAATATCAAGAATGTGTGGATCAATACCGGTCTGTTAAAGATAAAGTGTATCAAAGATTACTTCTTTAGTATCTTTCTCGTACTTGGATAGAATTAAATTTGGATTAAGAAGAAGCCATAGTCTCTATTGACTGTGGTTTTCTTTTTCGTTATAGAACTCTTAAAAAAGAGTGACTACCATTATTTTCCTATAATTAAATACTATCTTTAGCCTTAAATAACTTCAGAAATTTAAAATAATTCCCCTTAAATGGATACTAAACTTGCAGTGCTAATAGATGGCGATAATATTCCTTCAGCCCATGTAAAAGAGATGATGGAAGAAATTGCCAAATATGGAAACCCCACTATTAAAAGAATTTATGGCGATTGGACAAAGCCGCACCTTTCTAAATGGAAGAATTTGTTGTTGGAAAATGCCATCACCCCAATTCAGCAATATGGGTATACTGTTGGTAAAAATGCTACGGATTCTGCCATGATTATTGATGCTATGGACATTCTTTATTCGGAAAAAGTGGATGGTTTTTGCTTGGTATCAAGTGACAGTGATTTTACACGCTTGGCAACTCGATTACGTGAAGCAGGAATGAAAGTTTATGGCATTGGCGAAAAGAAAACACCTAATCCGTTTATTGTGGCCTGTGATAAGTTTATCTATATTGAAATTTTGAAGAACCAAAGTTTGGAGGAACCTAGTGCTTCCAGCGAAAAATCGAAGTCAACTGATAGCGATATTGATAAGATCACAGCAAAAGATATCAAGTTTATTTCGACTACCATTGATGATGTTGCTGATGATGATGGATGGGCATTTTTAGGAGATGTAGGCAGTTTACTGCAGAAGAAACAGCCTAATTTTGATTCTCGTAATTATGGCTTTCAGAAATTGACACCATTGATTAAATCCATAAAAGATTTCGAAATTGACCGACGTGAAGACTCTAAAGGTCATTTTAAATTGATTTATGTGAGATTAAAAGAGAATCAGCCAAAACCTAAACCGAGTTCAAAACCAAAGCAGAAAAAACAATCAAACGGTAAGAAGAAATTAATTTCTAAACTATAATCTTTTCTGAAGCAATACTAAATAATTTAGTGACGAGTAAATTTACACTGCTCCGAAACCAATTTAGAGATCAATAAAAAAATGAGTATTATTTGCCTAATATTGGGAAATAATACTCATTTTAATTTTTTGTTTAATATTAGCTTAGACTTGAACCGTTATAACATTTACGTTGAATACTTAAAAACTTTTACAAAGGAATATTCCCATGCTTTCTTTTTGGTCCATTTTCTTTTTTGTCTTTCAGCATGGCAAAAGCCTTGATCAATTTCCGTCTGGTGTCTTTAGGTAAAATGACTTCGTCAATAAATCCACGTTCAGCAGCACTGTACGGGTTGGCAAAATGATGTGCGTATTCCGCTTCTTTTTCTTTCCACTTCGCCTCCTTGTCCTCAGCTTTATTGATTTCTTTTTTAAAGATAATTTCTGCAGCACCTTTGGCGCCCATTACCGCAATTTCTGCGCTTGGCCAGGCAAAATTCATATCGGCTCCTATATGTTTGGAATTCATCACATCATAGGCGCCTCCATAAGCTTTACGAGTAATAACGGTCACTCTTGGCACAGTGGCTTCGCTAAAGGCATACAGTAGTTTAGCCCCGTGTAAAATGATGCCACGCCATTCTTGGTCAGTTCCGGGTAAAAAACCTGGAACATCCTCTAAAACCAGTAAGGGAATATTGAAACAATCACAAAAACGAACAAAACGTGCTGCTTTCTTTGAGCTGTCAACATCCAGAACACCAGCCAAATACATCGGCTGATTGGCGACTATCCCAACGCTTCTACCACCTAATCTGGCAAATCCGACCACAATGTTCTCGGCATAATCCTTATGGATTTCATAGAAAGAATCAATATCAATAATGCCGTTGATCACGCTATGCATGTCATAAGGCTTATTGGCGTTGTCAGGAATGATAGCAGAAAGCTCATCTCGGACTTCATCTTTCAAGTCATACGGCAAAAGAGGTGTAGTTTCGGTGTTATTTTGAGGTAAATAACTGATGAGTCTTTTAATGTCTTCCAAACATTCCACATCATTGGTGGCCGTAATATGGGCCACACCAGATTTAGTAGAGTGCGTACTGGCACCTCCCAACTCTTCTGAAGTGACGCTCTCATTGGTCACGGTTTTCACTACGTTTGGTCCTGTTACAAACATATAACTCGTATCTTGTACCATAATGGTGAAATCTGTCATGGCCGGGCTATAAACAGCGCCACCGGCGCAAGGTCCCATAATGGCAGAGATTTGCGGAATCACGCCTGAAGCCTGTACATTGCGATAGAAAATATCGGCATAACCACCCAAACTGCGCACTCCTTCTTGAATCCTGGCGCCGCCTGAATCGTTCAATCCAATAATAGGGGCACCAACTTTTACCGCCAGATCCATGACCTTACAGATTTTCTCTGCATGTGTTTCCGACAACGACCCTCCAAATACCGTAAAATCCTGTGCAAAAACATAAATCAGTTTCCCGTGTACAGTGCCATAGCCAGTGACGACACCATCGCCATAAAATTGTTGTTTATCCATGCCAAAATCTTTGGTGCGGTGGGTAACCAAGGCGCCAATCTCTTCAAAAGAACCGTCATCTAGTAAATATAGGACGCGTTCTCTTGCAGTCAGTTTCTTTTTTTCATGCTGTTTGTCAATTCGGTCCTGTCCGCCTCCCAGATGGGCTAAGGCAAGTTTATCGTTAAGATCTTTTATTTTTGATTCCATATATTTGTATGTTAGCAGAGACGCCAAGATTCTCTATCAATTGTCTTCTTATTTTTTTATAGAGCCTTGTGTAACTCTGTCTCTGTATTGTAGCTTCAATTTTGACTTCAACTGCTATTTAAATGGTAGCTTCAGTTTCCTTCCGGCACTCTCAATATCTTCTGATCTTCTAAATATTGCTTGACTGCAATCACAGCTGCCAAATGTGCTTCTTCTTTATTTTGTGCATTTATTTTGTCCGCAGAATAGTATTTCTTCAAAAAGTGTGTATTGAAATCTCCCGACCTGAAAGCGTCATGCTCACAAACAAAGGTTCCAAAAGGTAGCGTTGATTCAATCCCTTCAATGTGATAATTACTGATGGCATTCAACATTTCTTCAATGGCTTCAGCTCTTGTTTCACCGTAAGTAATTAATTTAGCAAGCATTGGATCGTAATAAATTGGAATATCCATTCCTTCTTCAAAACCATTATCTACACGAATGTTTTTCCCTTCCGGTAATTGGTATACATCCAAATGACCCACACTAGGTAGGAAATCGTTCAACGGATCTTCTGCGTAAACACGAAGTTCCAGAGCATGGCCTTTAATGTTTAAATCCCCCTGTTTGATGGCTAGGACTTCGCCACGGGCCACTCGGATCTGTAGCTCCACCAAGTCAGTATTGGTGATGAGCTCCGTTACGGGATGTTCAACTTGCAAGCGTGTATTCATTTCCAAAAAATAGAAATTTAGGTGTTCGTCCAAAAGAAATTCTACTGTTCCAGCACCGACATAGTCACAAGCTTTTGCGACTTTTACGGCGGCTTCTCCCATTTTAAAACGCAGTTCTGGTGTTAGAACAGATGACGGGGCCTCTTCAACCACCTTTTGATGGCGGCGCTGAATACTGCATTCACGTTCAAAGAGATGGATAATATTACCATGAGTGTCAGCCATAACCTGGATTTCAATATGACGCGGTGAGCTCACATATTTCTCAATAAACACGGAGCCGTCGCCAAATGCTGAAGTCGCTTCACTAATAGCACGCGTCATTTGGGATTCCAATTCAGATTCCTTTTCAACAACGCGCATTCCTTTTCCACCACCGCCGGCAGAGGCTTTGATTAGTATAGGAAAACCAATGTCTTGGGCGATTTTCTTAGCTTTAACAACATCGGTAATGGCTTGGTCAATACCAGGTACCATTGGGATATCATAATGTTTTACGGCTTCTTTCGCAGCTAGCTTACTGCCCATTATTTTGATGGCTTCTGATTTTGGACCTATAAAAATAATGTCGTTGGCTTCGCAAGCTTCTGCAAAATCAGCATTCTCACTTAAGAATCCATAGCCCGGATGGATGGCATCAACATTTAAATTTTTGGCAACTTGAATGATTTTATCACCTAAGAGGTAAGATTGGTTGGAAGGACCTTCTCCAATAAGTACCGCTTCATCGGCATATCGTACGTGAGGAGATTCTCTGTCTGCGGTAGAATAGATGGCGACAGTTTTAATGCCCATTTTTTTTGCGGTTTTCATCACACGGATGGCAATTTCCCCTCGATTTGCAACTAGTATTTTTTTCATTAAAAAATTTATTTTTTATTTCCGCGAAGGCGGAGATATAACTAATGCCTGCCAAAGCAGGTATCTGGTTTTTGCCTCAAATTCACGAATCTATTACTATTACTATTAATTTTTCGTCACTTTTTTAAGAATTTTTAAACTTTATTGATCTGTTTTCTGTAATCACAAGGATCTACTCAAACTCAATCAATAACTGGTTTTTGTCAACCGCATCTCCTTTTAAAGCGGAAATGAACTTGATAATTCCTTCTCTGGGTGAACTGATCACATTTTCCATTTTCATGGCTTCAAGAATTAATAGCGGATCGTTTTCCTTAACTGTGTCACCAACTTTAATGGATATCTCAAGAATTAATCCAGGCATTGGAGCAAAAATTTTATCAACTTTTTTAGAGCTGCCAATCTCGAAGCCTAAATCTTTTATAAGTTGATCTAAATCATTGTGAATGTTTACATTGTAAGTGGTGTTGTTGATTTTTACTTTATATGTTTTTTCGTTGAAATTACGGTCTGTGATTTCTGCGCGGTAAGATTTGGCATTCTGAAGTATGTGGTATTTTAAATGAGATGTCTGTATGGCATCCAAAGAATTTAGGTCGTCCTTGGAAACTGAAAGTTCCTGAGCGCCATTAAGTATTACTTGATAGTGTGTGTCCATAGGGTTTTATCATAAGTGGTCGAAAAGTTACGAATTTTAGAAAGCATATTAAAATCTATTTGATTTTAGAAAATAATCTTCCAACTTAAAAGTTTTTGATTTCTTGAGGATCGTTGTTGTCTTTAAAAATATAAATGCGGCAATTAGGGCATCGCCAGATGCTGTATGCCGATCTTCTAAATTAATGGCATAGGCTTCCGCAATGTCATCAAGAGAATAGCGAATGCGGTTATCAATAAAATTCGACTTAATTCTTGTGTTTGCATAGAGGTCCATGGTGTCAATGACCTTATTTTTTAAATTGGGCAAGCCCATTCGGTTTAGGGCTTGGTTAATCATCTTAATGTCAAAGGCGGCATGATGGGCAATTAACACCGCATCTTCTATATAGATCAGAAATTGCTGTATGGCTTCTTCTTCCGAAATCTTTTTTTTAAACCCATGTTGCAGAATTCCATGAATATGAACAGTTTCGGGATTAAAATGAGATTGTTCCAAATAAATTTCGAAGGCATCTGCCACTGTGATTCTATTCTCAATTATAGATACCGCGCCAATGGACAACATGCGGTCTATATAAAAATCAAATCCAGTGGTTTCCGTATCCAAGGACACAAATCGTGAGGTATTTAATTTCTTTTTCTCCTTTTTTTCAAAGTGATGAAGGTATGTTTTCCAATAGTCTGGATATTGTTTCTTTTTGAAGTTCCAAAGCATCACATAAAGTTATTGACGTTATACTTCAGTTTGATCAATTCCTGAACCTTTGCTATGGTTTTGAAGCAGCGTTTTAATTTCATTTTTTCTTCTTTTGTCAATGCTGATAATTCGATAAACCGACCGTCATCATTATGGAGCAGGCCCTGTTTTGTACGGAATTTGAGCAGTGCTTTGGAAGTGTAGGAACAGGATAGGTAAAATTCTTTGTCCTCAGGGAATAGCTCAGCCATTCTCTCAAACCTTTCCGCTGTATTATTTATGTTTTTAATGTGATTGGAAAGTGCAAAAAGACGGCCAGCATCCGAAATTGGCATGATAGCCCGTTTTTTAATATCAAAAAAATCTTTATACGCCCCATCCTGCTCTACTAAAAACTGCCTAAAAAAACCTAGGGGAGAAGCGCTTCTTAGAGCGCTGGCTGCTAGTTTTGACAAAAACAAGTGATTGTTTTTTGTGATTTCAAAGATGTGCTCAGACAGGTGGTTTGTGAGATTGGCATCGCCATAGGTAATATCAAAGTCGAAAAAAATAGAAGACAGGAGTATTTCGTCATTTCCCGTATTCGACGTCCATTGATTGAATTGTTGTTTCCATTCATCCAAACCCAAACACCACTTTGGATTTTTTGCCATAATGTCTGCGGGACAAAAATCAAAGCCAATGGCATTCAATCGCTTATTGATTTTCTTTGCAAGCAACATGAAATAATCCCTGACCGCTTCCAGTTCATTTTCTTTGACACTTTCAAAAACAATCCCATTATCCTGATCCGTATGCAGCAATTGCTCCTTACGGCCTTGGCTGCCAAAAGACATCCAAGCAAAACTGACAGGAGGTTGTCTGTCCATTTTTTGAATGCATCGCTCAATAATGCGCTTAACGGTGGCATCGTTCAATTCAAAAATTATTTTACTGGTTTGGGTCAATGGAATATTTTGTTCCATGAAACCCTCCAGAAGCACCATGATTCTTTTGCGAATATGCTTTAATTCTTTAGTGGACTTGGAACGCTTAATGGCTTTCATTAAAACCGTTGGATTGCTGCCGCGCATCACAGTGATGTCCTGTTGAGAAATAACACCTATGATTTTTGAGTTTGGTGTACCATCTTCTGTAACACATAAGTGGCTCACATGGTGTTTCATCATGGTGAGCTGTGCCTGGCTAATAGACACGCTTTTGGGATAGCACAAAACAGGTGTGCTCATAATCTGGCTTGCACTGTCTTCAATGGTATGTTCTCCAGTGATGACCTTATTTCGTAAATCGGCATCTGTTACAATCCCAACTGGAACATGATCATTTTCTATGATGATGGATCCAATGCGGTGTCGCTTCATGAGTTGTCCAATGTCCTTTATTTTGGTCTCTCCTTTGGCAGTAATTACTTTTTTGGTATAGCGCACAGGCTGCAGTTCAAAAAGTTCCTTGTCATTTGCAACAAGATCCAAACGATGATCAATCAAAGTGCCATGCAATTCTTTTGAAAACGGATTTTCAGTATTGGAAGCAAAGCTTTCAATGAGAAAGTCCACAATATCCTTGTTTTGGCTGATCAAAGGCTTAAAAGTAGCCAAAGGAATGCTGTAGAGGATGCTTTCTTCTTCGGTGACCGCATCCGTTGCATAATTTTCTTTGGCAAAAAGCGGCCTGAGGCCAAAAATATCACCTTCATCTAAACGATCTATCGTTTCCTGTTTTGAATTGATAACTTTTTTGAGTGCAATGGCGCCTTTATGGATCATGTAGAACCTGTCGTGAGGGACTTCACCTTCAACATAAACATTTTTGTCCTTCTCGAGGTAGGTGATAGTGACTTCCTTGGTAATGGCGTATAAATCTCCTTTTGAAAGTTGGTCAAAAGGAGGGAAGTTCTTTATAAAATCTGAAATTCGTTCAGCAATGGTATTTTTCATTCCGATAAAATTAAGCAAATAAACTGCAATTGAGCCGAAACACTCATTATTTCAGCGCTCTTTGTGAATATTGAAATGCGAATTGAGCTGGTGTTTTCTGATGGCCTTGCGCGCCAATACAATTCCAATCAGAAGAGAGATAAAAGCACCTATCCAGATTCCTGGAATAAAATCAATGAACAGGAAAAAATCATAAGCACCATGAAACAGAACGGCAAGGAAAAGTCCAGTCAAATTTAAAATGACTCTATTATTTGAGAATTTCGCTTTCCCCATAAAGTAGCCCATAAGGATTGCGAAGGTAGCATGTGCAGGAACGGCTGTAAAAGCCCTAATTATGGCTATTTCCATTCCGCCCTGAAGCACATACATAATATTTTCAGTGGCCGCAAAGCCCATAGAAACCATAACAGCATAAACGATTCCGTCATAAGGTTCGTTATATTCTTCATGAGGTTGGGAATAATAGCGGATGATGATATACTTGCTGAATTCCTCGGTCAGACCCACCACAAAAAACGCTTTGATAAATTGTTCAAAAACACTTTCATGGTTTTTTAAAGGAAGCGGAATTTCTATAATGACATAAAGCAGGGTGGTAATGATAATGCTGACAATAGCGCCCAGCAGAAAATTCTGAACAAGCAGTCTTTTCGGTTCTTTTTCATATTTGTCATTTATAAAAATATAAAAAATGACAATGAATACAGGAGCGATGGCAAGCAAGAATAAGGTCATATCTCGTTAATTAGTGTAGTCTATGTGTGATGGCTTCAATAACCTCAAGATAATATGGCGTATTATTTTTAATAAAATGCCCGTTAAAATCACTTTCTTTCAAAAGGTTACGAAACTCAGGAATACTCACAAACTTCACCTGTCCCACCTCATTTTTATCTATTTTGAGATCACTTAACTTGAGACCAGTTTTCATAACAAAGGTATGGTGAAACTCATTGTCGACTATGCCATTTGTATAGCTTTGAAAACAGTCATAAACGCCAATTTTATCTAAGTCATTTTCGCGGATTTCAATACCAATTTCTTCTTTGGTTTCCCTGATGGCTGCCTGTGTAATGGTTTCACCGGCATCAACATGCCCAGCTACTGAAACATCCCATAATAAAGGATAGATAGTTTTCGAAGCCGCGCGTTGTGCCAATAATATTTCGGCATGGTCATTATAAAGCCAGACATGGGCGGTATCATGATAATAGCCTTTTTTATGAATTTCAGATTTTAAACAGGTTACACCGGTAGGTGAGCCATCTGCATTTAAAACAGCGATATTTTCTTCCTGCTTCATAAGCGTATCTGTGATTTTAAACAGTCGACAAATTTCTCAAAATCTTTATCAGTATTAAAAAAATGACAAGATAGTCGTACGTAAACACCTCTGAATGAAACGAATATGTTGTTTTTATAAAGTGCTTGTTTAAATGATTTAATATCAACGGTTTCAGGTAATTTGAGCCCGAAAAGATGGTGGCTTCTATGGTTGTCATCTTCAATAGCACAGCCTAGATTCCGCAAATCGTTAACAGCGTTTGCCGAAATTTTCTTACAATGCTCCTGAACTGCTTTAGGTGTCCAAGCAATAACTTGCCTTAAAGCTTCCAATTGCATTTTTACATGGATAAAGCTGCCGCTTTCTCCCATCATATATCTGTTGGCGACAGGTTTGTATTGTGATTGGTATTGGGTTAAATCTGGTAGGATATGGCTGTCCCGGCGATTGGTCCAATTTTCTTCCAAAGGTTCGCCCTGATCAAAATAAGATCCAAAATAGGCATAGCCGCAGCCATAAGGACCGAAAAGCCATTTGTAGCCGGCACAAATCAAAGCATCAGGTTGGATTTCATTCACTGAAAAAGGTAAGGCGCCAACAGATTGGCTGCCATCAATGATCAGCAACGCCTTGTGTTGTTTTGTTTTTGCCCTAATTGCTTTTAAGTCGAACAAGGCGCCACTAGACCAATGAATATGTCCCATGGCAACTACCGCAGTGGCATCATCAATAGCTTCTAAAATAGCTTCATTCCATAAGTTTCCACTCATGGATTTTGTTTTTGGCGCTTCAACTATCTTTAGATGTGCTTGATAGGTGTCGGTTAATTTCTTCCAAGAATAATAATTGCTGGGGAATTGTTCCTGCATGACTACCACTGTATCTCCTGGTTTCAAGGTGATGTTTTTTGCTGCCGCAGCAATGCCGTAAGACACCGAAGGAATGCTTGCAATTCGCTCATAATCATCTGTTTCTATTATTTTAGCAAATCTTTTCTTTAACTCGATAACAGGTTCAAAGAAATCAGAATATGGAATGAGATAGGGTCTGCTCTTTTGAAGTACCGCTTCAATTCCAGCGGTTTCCACTGCTTTAAACGACGGCGATAAACTCGCCGTGTTTAAATAGCAGATGTCTTCTGGAACATCAAACAAATCCTTTTGTAGTGATGTGTCCATTATTTATCAAAATAACTGAATGTGTCGTTTTCCTTAATGGTCAAGAGAGATTCATATATTAATTTGATCACGTTTTCCACATCATCCCTATGAACCATTTCCACTGTGGTGTGCATGTATCGCAATGGCAATGAAATCAAAGCACTTGCCACACCCATACCACTGTAAGCAAAGGCGTCCGTATCCGTACCGGTAGCTCTAGAGCACGCCGAACGTTGGAATGGAATTTTATGGGCTTCGGCAGTTTCTGTAATTAAATCTCTTAATTTTTGTTGAACGGCAGGAGCATAGGCCACAACGGGTCCTAAACCTAGCTCTAAGTGGCCTTCTTTTTTCTTGTCGATCATAGGTGTTGTAGTGTCATGTGTCACATCAGTAACAATCGCTACGTTTGGTTTGATGCGTTCTGCAATCATTTCAGCACCGCGCAATCCAATTTCTTCCTGAACGGAGTTTGTGATATATAATCCGAAAGGCAATTTCTTTTTATTTTCGTGCAACAATCGCGCAACTTGGGCAATCATAAAGCCGCCAATTCGGTTGTCGAGTGCACGACAAACAAATTTATCGTTATTTAAAATGTGGAAGGTATCTGGATACGTAATGACACATCCCACATGAACGCCCATTTTCTCAACTTCCTCCTTGTTCTTGGCGCCAACATCAATGGTGATATTTTCAATTTTAGGCGTTTCTTCTTTTGATTTGTCACGCGTGTGTATTGCTGGCCATCCAAAAACACCTTTTACAATCCCATTTTTGGTATGGATATTTACAATTTTACTAGGCGCGATTTGGTGGTCGCTGCCACCATTTCTAATCACGTATATGAGGCCATTATCTGTAATATAATTGACATACCACGAGATTTCATCAGCATGCCCTTCAATGACTACTTTATATTTAGCGTCTGGATTGATGACACCAACTGCGGTGCCGTAAGTATCTGTAATAAATTCATCTACATAAGGTTTAAGATAGTCCATCCATAATTTCTGTCCGGTCCATTCGTATCCTGTAGGGGATGCATTATTTAAATAGTTTTCTAAAAACTCCAATGATTTATTGTCTAAAATGTTCTTTTTTGCCATGGGTAAATATTTTCTCTAAAATTAATAATATTAATAGGATTTTAAGGTTATTGCATATGTAAATTCTTAATTTTGGAATGATTTTAGCGCTATTGCACCAATGAAGTTGATTACCTACATATTTATTTTTTTACCCTTTTTACTGCTCGCTCAAGTTGAGCCTGTAGAGCAAGATTCGACTGCTGTGGAATATTATTATATTGATGGCGATTCTATTCCGGTGTCCATCATAGATTTAGATGCTGTGGTTGTGCTCAACAGATTGAAATTTGATAGCAAAGAAGATCGAATTCGTTATTTGATTTTAAAAAGAAAAACCATAAAAGTGTATCCCTATGCGAAATTGGCGGCTGAACGTTTAGTTGATCTTAATCAGCGTTTGGAAACTTTGGATCGTAAAAGTGATAAGCGTAGATATTCTAAAATTATCCAAAAGTACATTGAGGAGGAATTTTCGGCTGAACTTAAAAAGCTCACGCGTACAGAAGGCCAGATTTTGGTTAAATTAATTCACAGACAAACAGGAAAAACAACCTTCCAATTGATACAGGAATTGCGGAGTGGTTGGCGCGCATTTTGGTTTAATAATACGGCACGGGTTTTTGATATTTCATTGAAAGCAGAGTTTAATCCTTTAGATGTCAGTGAAGATTATCAAATTGAAGATATCTTGGAACGTGCTTTTCAGAGTCGCCAATTGGAACGTCAAAAATCTGCGTTTCCAATCGATTATTTTGAGCTTACTGATAAGTGGGCCGTTAAATCCATAAAACAATAATGCGCATCCAATCAGAATTTGAAGAAAAATTAAACGCTTGGACCCATGGCTTTGGTGCTATTTTAGGAATTGCAGGCTTAGTATTATTGGTCAGTTATAAAGAACATAAAGCCGACTGGAGCTTATTTGCCGTACTTGTCTACGGTATTTCTATAATTATTTTATTTTCGGCATCTGCTATTTACCATTCTGTATCGGGCGAAAAACGAAAACACTATTTTAGGATTATAGACCATATTAGCATTTATCTTTTAATTGCGGGAACTTATACGCCAGTTACTTTAATTGCGCTCAATAATAGTTTGGGATGGCCATTATTTTGGAGTGTGTGGGCGATAGCGGGTTTCGGACTCATTCTCAAATTGTTCTTCACCGGAAAATTTGAGGTGGTTTCAACATTATTATATCTGGTGATGGGCTGGTTGATTATTTTTGATTTTACAAACCTCTCAGAGTTGATTGGGCCCAATGGTCTGGTTTTGTTTATTGCAGGAGGTGCATTTTATACCATCGGAATCATTTTTTATGCCGTGCATAAAATCCCTTATAATCATGTTATATGGCATTTATTCGTGCTGGGAGGTGCAATTTGCCATTATTTGATGATTTTCTTGTATATTCTGTAGTCTTGCTTATTTCAATTTGCTGACATCAATTTTAAAGAGATCGGCGGCATTCTTCCACATAATCAACTCTTTCTTATCATCGTCCAACTCCAATTGATCCATGAACTTGAGATAGGATTTCATATTGCTGATAGGCCAATCTGTGCCATATAAGAGATATTTGGGATCGCCTGCATAAATAATCATTTCTTCGATTTCCTTTTTCATATAGCGTTCAAACTTATCTGAGAAATCGCCTAAAACCAAACCGGAAATATCAGCATGCACGTTTTTGTTCTTATAAACAACCTCCATACAATCCTTAATCCACGGATTTCCCACATGGCAGATCACAATTTTTAAATCGGGATAATCTACAGCTAGGTCATCGAGGTGAATGGGATGGGAGTATTTGATTTTCCCAGTAGGAGCGTAGGTGTCTCCAGAATGGAACATCACCGGAACATCAAACTCAATGGCCATATCATACATCACTTTAAACCTGATATCATTTGGGTAAAAAGGTTCATAACCTGGATAGAATTTCAGGCCTTTAATAAGTCCGGCATCAAGAAACTCACTGAGCTCACGTAAATCTCTATAATTATAATTCAAATAACTTACACCAGCAACCACGCCAAGATTGTTTCTATTGCTTATGGCCTCCACTACTTTTGTGGTGCTAGGTCTGTGTTCATTTACTTTGTAGGACGACAATACCAGTGAATAATCTACTTTATTCTCCGCCATGGTTTTTGTTAAAAGGTCGAGACTATCCTCAATGGAAACAACACGATCTTCATGGTAGTTATTAATGTGGGTATGGACGTCAATAATCATATTTTACTAGGTTTTAGTGTATGTTAACAATATCGATAAAATCTTAGAGATGGGCAAGTCAGGTGTTGAAAAAACTGCATACACTAGAGTTTTTAAATCTAACTCAAAATTAACCTTATCAATTTTCGGTTGTAACTGGGTATTGAGAATCGTTAAATTACGAATCAATGAAAGCCTGATAATCTTCGAAAAACGCTTCAAACAAAGTCATCTTCTCAACAAAAAACTCCATGACATCCCTCCACGTGTTTTTATTATGAATGGATACTTTTTGATCTAAGAGCACATAAATCCTAGAAATTTCTTTTCCGTTTTCTAGAAAATATTCCTCTTCAAAAATGACTTCTGGTAGAAATTCATCTGTTAGAATAGTTTTTAGCGATTGGAGCTTATCCCAAAATTTGATTCTGTTTTCCAAATCATCTTCAAGATCTAAAGTTACCAAGGCCGATTTGGTGTCAAAGTGAAATTTAAAGGCAAAACCTTTGAGTTTGGTATCATATAAAATCCACTTTCTAGGAAACGATTTGCCAAAACTGATCCAAAATTCTTCTCTTAATTTTCTTGAGTCTTCTTTGCTAAACATGTTTTTCAATCATCAATCATCAATAATCGGTCTCTTCTTTAAATCAAATAAGCTACCAAAATCCCTAGAGCAATAAGTACTAGTTTTGAAAGGTTGAACCTATGGTTTTCATTGCTTTCAAAAAGAATAACGGTCGATATATGAAAGAAGATCCCAATTACAACAGCATTAATAAAAAATAAATAGTCACCAACAAATGGAACCGTATTAGAAACTAATGTTCCGAAAGGGGTCATAATTGCAAATGTTACCAAAAAACCAACAATTTGACGGGTTGTAAATTTAGATTCCACCAAATAAGTTGTAATCAATGCAGCAACCGGGATTTTATGAATGAGCACGCCATAGACCATATCATTATGTTGATGGATTGGAAAACCTTCTAAGAAGCTATGAATACATAAACTGATGAACAGTACCCAAGGAAAACCTGTTTCATCTTTATGGATGTGCACATGACCATGCTCAGCGCCTTTAGAGAAAAATTCCAATAAAATCTGCATAAGAATCCCTAGCATGATGAACAAACCAGTTTGTTTGGCATCCAAATGTTCATAAACCTCAGGCAACAAATCAAAAAGAGTTAAAGCCAATAAAAACGCCCCGCTAAAGGATAGGAGCAATTTGGTGTAATTGGATTTTTTATGCTTAAAAACCATCACCAATAAAACACCTATAATGACGGCTATAAATGGAAGAAAATATTGTTTCATTTAAAGATCATGATTAAGCGTTGAGAAGTTGCTTTGTGGAATTTTCGCAACTTATAATCGCCAAAAACATCCAACAAGTACACACCAGCCTGTTCAAATAACATTTCAAAATCGGCTAAGGTCTTCGCTTTTACACGCTCTTGAAAGTTGTAATCTACTCCTTTATCTGAAAAACTAATATCCTTAATAATATGGCCATCTTCAACATATCGTTTCTGATGAAAATCTATGCCATCAATTGTTTTTACATCTTCAGGAACTAAATTTTCAATCACAAAATCAGCGTTCATAAAATCGATAGCTCCAAAGCCAAATTCGTTTAAATCTTCCTTAATGGCTTTAATGGTGTTTAAGTTGTCTTCCGTTTTGTCAAAATATCCAAAACTGGTGAACAGATTAAATACGGCATCAAATTTTTGATTATAGGGTTTACACATGTCGTGCACTTCAAAATGAAGCTTTTCATTTTCATGTTTTTTGGCGTAAGCAATGCTGTTTTCTGATAGATCGACGCCTGTGACGTCATAACCTAAAGAATTGAGGTATATGGAGTGCCGTCCTTTTCCACAGGCAAGATCGAGTATTTTGCCTTCCTCCGGAAGGTTCAAGTACTGGGTCAAATTATCCATGAATTGATGTGCTTCAGAATGATCTCTATCTTTATAAAGTATGTGATAATATGGGGTGTCAAACCATGAAGCGTACCACTGTGTTATGTCTTTTATCATTATAAATTCGTCTGACTGCAAAAATACTTTATTTTTGTAATCTATAGGACGAGAATAATGGATAATAATTTTAATATGGTGGCCAAAACCTTATTTGGTTTTGAAGATTTGCTTGCTACGGAGTTGACCCAATTGGGAGCTAAAGAAGTGAAGACTGGGGTTAGAAATGTGAGTTTTGTAGGTGACAAAGGTTTTATGTACAAGGCAAATTTGGCGCTTCGTACGGCCATCAAAATTTTAAAACCCGTCCATAGTTTTAGGATCAACAACGAAAAGGATTTGTACGATCAAGTCTATAAAATGGACTGGGAGCAATACCTTAAACCCACCGGAACAATGGCTGTTGATGCTACCGTGCACTCACATTTGTTTACGCATTCCCTTTATATAGCCCAAAAAACAAAAGATGCTGTGGTGGATAAATTCAGGGATACGGTTGGTGAACGGCCAAATGTAGATCTGAAGTTTCCTGATTTGAAAATCAATGTGCATATTGATAGAAATATGTGTAATATCTCTTTGGATACTTCTGGAGATTCATTGCATAAACGCGGCTATAAAACCGCCACTAACATTGCGCCAATTAACGAAGTATTAGCTGCGGGATTAATCATGTTATCTGGTTGGGATGGTCAAACTGATTTTATGGATCCGATGTGTGGGAGTGGGACAATTTTGGCCGAAGCCGCCATGATTGCTTGTAATATCCCTCCAAATTTGATGCGTAAGGAATTTGCATTTGAACGTTGGCAGGATTGGGATGTAGATTTGTTTGAGAAAATTGAGGAATCACTATTAGGTAAAACCAGAGATTTCCATCATAGAATTATTGGCTATGACAAATCGCCGAGTGCTGTTGCCAAAGCGAATGAAAATATCAAAAATGCAAAGTTGGAAGATTTTATTGAAGTCCGGCATGAGGATTTCTTTAAAACCCAAAAAGCGGGGGATGAGAAATTGCACATGGTTTTCAATCCGCCGTATGGTGAACGTTTGGATATTGAAATGGAATCCTTTTATAAAAGTATTGGCGATACCTTAAAACAAAATTATCCGGGTACGGACGCATGGTTTATCACCTCAAATCTTGAAGCTTTAAAACATGTAGGATTAAGGCCTTCTCGAAAAATCCATCTGGTCAATGCTAAATTGGAAGCAAGATTGGTAAAGTATGTGATGTATGAAGGAAGTAAAAAGGGGAAGTATATGGATTAAATCATAATTTTCTTTAGTGCTTGCTCTTCTAGTTTAATAAATATCAAATCTCAGGTCAACTATTAATCTGAGATTTTTTTTGTTCTAATTTTATCCGATGGTCAATTTTGATTTAGAGTCATTAAGAATTGTGACTATTTCGTTTTCAGTCTTCAATCTTAAATTTCTTTAATTCCTCCAAAGGTTCCATGATATTATAACCTTGCCAAATTGATGGATCGTACCGTTTGAGCTCTAAATAATCTATGTTCTTGACTTCAGTAATCGCATTAAACGTGGTGTTGTTAAAAGGAGTATAGCCTAGACTTATCAGTTCTTTTTTTTCCACAATTGTGCCCTCTATTGTAATGTCAAAAGCTACTTTGTTTTTTATGATTTTGCTATTTTCAGTGAATTTAAATGGTCGGTGCGCATAAACATAATTTCTCGACTCATGATTGATGTAGTAGGGATAATAATTATGACGTTCGTCATTTTTTTTATAAATGACCGTTCCGGTGTTTGTCTTTTCAACATATTTGACACCCAGCAAAAACTTTAAATTTAATTTCTGGCCTGTTTTATTTTCTGCATAGGCGTAATCCAATTTTAAAATGGCATAATCTTCATCATTGATGTAGAGGGTTCCTTGAAATTTAGCACGGCTTTTTTTGGGTTGAAAAGTGATGATATATACTAAATGATGGTCAATGCTAGATATATTGGTCAACTGATAATTATAAAGCTTAGGATTCAAAACGAAATCGAGAGGTGATTCTGGATTAAAAAGATGGTCTTGGATGGTGTTGATATGTTTATATTTGATACTAGCAAAACTGTTGTCTTCAGATGTGTTTTCAGCGGACTTATCTTTTTTCAATGACAAGGAATCTTCCACTGTAAACCACCCTGTTTTTACTTTGTAGGTTTGGGTAGTATCCAAATGTTGCAGGACGATTCCGCTCACTTTCGACTGAATGGCATCAAGAGATAAATTGTTTTTGGTATCTTCTAATTTGGTCGCCTTTTTTACTTCCATTTTCCCTTTATAATCTGATTTGAGATAGACTTCTGAAAGCATGTCAATGAACATTCGTGTAGGAGGATTATTTATTATATGATTGGTGAGCGCCCCAAATTGCGTATTGGAAGCTTCCAGCTGTTTTTTGTTGAAACCAGACGATTTATCAATATCTACTTTAAGCTTGTCCGCTTTAAAATAAGTGGTATGTCTTGTGAAAAGGGTGTATTGAACATCAGAAAAATTATAATTCTCAGCCAATTTTCTGTTAACCCTGGTCATAATACTGTCAACATTTGGCACTTTGTTAGTTATGTATACGGTGTTTAATTGATTGGTAGCCTCAGCGAGTTTGATGATATACTTGTTGTCTTGAAGCCTTTGGATGGTCAATTTCTGAGTTTCATAACCCATAAATGAAATCGACAAAATAGACTCAGGATTTAGATGTTCCGATGGAATTTTAAAGAAACCTTCTATATTAGAAACCACGCCTTTGCTATCACTAAATTGCACAGTAGCAAAAGCGATAGGTTCGTTTGATATGGCATCAACAATCTGTCCTTTTAACTGTTGCGAAAATAGTTGATTCGTAGCTCGTAAAAGTAATGGGAAGAAAAAAGCAATTGCAAGCCACATTGATGGTAGTTTTCTAATAAGACGTCAATGGATTCTATTTGTGACAGGAAATCAATACTTTTCTTGAAGTATTTTTGTGTGGTGCTCTACATGATAAGCAGTCCACATTAAAATTTCACGAATAGGAATTTTTCCCATTAAGGGGTGTGGCAGGACCAAGGTGTCCAAATTTTTATCTGATATTCTTCTGGTCTTGTATTGTAGCTTTTTGCTTTCTACTTGAAGCCGGTTTAAAATATAGGTTTTGTCCTTGATTTTAGGAATTTTCATGTTTTTGGAAGCCTTAAAAGTGAAATTATTAGTGGTTGTCAGTGCTTCCTGATAACTGTGGACAATGGTGTCATAATTATGTATATCGCGATTATTTTTCCCAAAAACATATTTGAAAAAAAAACGGGGCATACTCAACACATCATTTAAAGGTTTGATGCTTTGCAGGAGATGTAAGGCTTGTTGGCCTGTAGTCCATTTTCCTTCAGGACCCAATAGCCATTTATCATCATCTTGTTCTTTCAGCCAATTGAGAAGAAGGTCATGTTTTTCTTCTATTAAATCGGCAATCTCATCTTTATGCATAGGGTAGTAATTCGATGCAAAAGTTAAGCAAATTAATTTATAAAATGATTGTGGGAATTAATGTATTTGTCAGAAATTAATCTTCGACTGTAATTTTTTTGTTTTTCTTAAATATAGGAATCAAATAGGAGACATTGTACCCAAATCCGAACCCAAATCGGCCACTGTCGAAAGTTCTGTTAAAGCCGGGAATGAATAAGTTTTCAAAATTATACGGTTCATCCTCTGCGACAAGACCTTTGAGTTGTGCATTGATGCCTATAAATAAATTGGTGACAATTTCTGCTTTAATACCCACAACGAATTCTATCCAAACCGCAGATAAACCTTTATATTCCTGTAAATCTGAAGACATAAAAGGCGTGTCGTAATATTGATCAGTTGTATAAACCTTGTAACTGTTCAGGTTTTGGCTAAATGTACTCGCGCCGACCCTTAATCCTGTATAGATGAGATTCTCCATATCAAGCCAATTTCTGTACATATTATAGTCTATTCCAGCTTTGAAGTAGCTGCCTGTGGCGGTCACGTCCAAATAGTCATTTTTCATGGACCGTTCTTCAGTGCCTAATTCGCCTGCGAAATATAGTTTTTGAGTAAGCCGATAATCTCCTGAAATTTCAAATCCCTTATAATCATCATCTATAAAAGAACGAACTAATTTGCCAACATCGCCACCCAAGCGCAAGCCATACTTTTGTTTAACAATAATGGTATCATTAACAGGATCTTTTATAATATCTTGATTTTCTTGAGCAAATGTTGATAGGGGCAACACCAACAAAAGAACCAGATTAGTGATAAATATTGATATGCGCTGCATCTTCATTGTTTATGGTGGTATTTATAACTTCAATATCTATGATCCAGTTGATCGCATCTGTCTCACGAATTGCGCTAAGGTTGTTAAAGATGCTTTTGTAGCCACAGGCCCGCGATACATAAATGAGTTCAGGAGTGTAATTTATTTCAATGATATCAGCGTTTGCAGCCGTTGTTGGAATAGAATCGGTTGCATAATCTTGGTCTCTGGTAAGAACAAATCGGGAGGTGTTTACATTGTCCAAGGCATCCACTCTTAAAGGCAATACGAGTGAATCCACAGTTTTGTCGTTAAGGATATAATTTGGATTGTCTTCTGCAGTCACATTCATGCGTCGTACCGTTTTAAGTTCGCTTCTATTATTGATGTTATAAAAGCGAACAATTAAATGTGGCGTTGTTGGCGTAGTTGAGGCACAAATATCATCCCGCTCACAACTCCATAAACCGGCAATAACTGCCAAAGAGAATAAAATTTTTATATACTTGTTGAAGGTGTTCTGTTTCAAGTTGCTATAGTTTCTCGTTTAAATTTCAATCTTTCGTCCTCAGTCTTCAATCCGCTCATCTTTTTTCCAAAAGTACAACATTTTCTACATGATGTGTTTGTGGGAACATATCAACCGGTTGCACTTTTGTGACTTTATACATTGCATCCATCATCTCTAAATCTCTAGCCTGCGTTGCACTGTTGCAGCTAACGTATACCACTTTTTTAGGGGCGATATTTAAGAGTTGTTGCACCACATCTTTATGCATTCCGTCACGAGGAGGATCGGTAATAATCACATCGGGATGACCATGTTGGGTAATGAAATCTGCATTAAAAACGTTTTTCATATCCCCCACATAAAACTCAACGTTGTCAATACCATTTAATTGTGCATTTTCTTTGGCAGCGGTTATGGCATCAGCTACGGATTCAACGCCAATCACTTTCTTTGCATTTTTAGCAACAAATTGCGCAATTGTTCCGGTGCCTGTATATAAATCATAAACCATTTCATCGCCTTTTAAATCTGCGAAGTCTCGGGTTATTTTATAAAGTTCATAAGCTTGGTCAGAATTGGTTTGATAGAAAGATTTAGCATTGATTTTAAATTTCAAGCCTTCCATTTCTTCAAAAATATGATCCTCTCCTTTATAACAAATCACTTCCTGATCGTAAATCGTATCATTTGCTTTTCCGTTGATGACATATTGCAAGGAGGTAATTTCAGGGAACTTTTCGGCGATATAATCCATTAGCAAAATACGATTGGCCTTATCTTCCTTAAAAAATTGAAAAAGTACCATAATATCACCGGTGGATGACGTGCGTAGCATCATGGTTCTTAAAAAGCCGGTTTGGTTACGTGTATTAAAAAACGCCATGCCATGTTTTACCGCAAAATCCTTAACTGAATTTCTAATGGCATTGGACGGATCTGCCTGTAACCAGCATTTTTCAATATCAAGAATTTTATCCCACATTCCAGGGATATGGAAACCAAGTGCATTTTTATCGTCCAATTCCACATCAGAACGAATTTCTTCTAAAGTCAACCAGCGGCTATCACTAAAAGAAAACTCCATTTTATTTCTATAAAAATAATCTTTAGCAGACCCTAAAATTGGTGTAATTTCGGGAAGTTCTAGATGACCAATACGTTTGAGGTTATTCTCAACTTCCTTTTGCTTATAGAACAACTGGTATTCATAAGCCATATCCTGCCATTTACAGCCACCGCAAACTCCAAAATGCTGACATCTTGGTTCGGTACGTTTATCAGAATATTCATGGAATTTAATAGCATTGCCTTCATAATATGATTTACGTTTTTTAAAAGTTTCTACGTCAACCACATCTCCCGGAACTACATTTTGTAAAAAGATTACTGCACCATCAGGTGACTTCGCTACAGATTTTCCTTTAGCACCAGCATCAAGTACTAGAATATTCTCAAAGATTTGTTTTTTATTTCGTCTTCCCATGGCGCAAAAATAGTGAAACCAATTGCGATTTGCGAATTAGAAATTGCGATTTTGTAAGTATTATTTGAAATAATATTTCACTTTCGATGTTGTAAAATCGCCTATAAAATTTTTTGGAGGTTTAATTATTTGCTAATTTGCGAACCCTTAGGGATGATTTCTCTCCCACGCTGCTTTTTCGAACACTATCGAAAGAATAAAGGTATAGAAGGAATGGTTATTTTACTCGCTTAGCGAGATTTAATTATGAATGTTTGCTGTTGAGAAGCTGTCAAGCAATGTCTTTTAAGACATAAACCTTAAATTCTTATTAAAATGGCTGTTTTAGACCAATTAACATCGCAAGAAGCGATCGATTTAGAAAACAAGTATGGTGCACATAATTACCATCCGCTACCGGTAGTACTGAGTAAAGGAGAAGGTGTGCATGTTTGGGATGTTGAAGGAAAACAATATTATGATTTTCTTTCTGCCTATTCCGCTGTCAACCAAGGGCATTGCCACCCTAAGATCATCGCCGCTATGGTGGCGCAAGCACAGACTTTAACCTTAACGTCGCGTGCATTTCATAACGATATCTTAGGAGTATTTGAAGCATATGTTACCAAATACTTTGGATTTGATAAAGTATTGCCCATGAACACAGGTGCCGAAGCTGTAGAAACGGCCTTAAAAATTTGTCGAAAATGGGCTTATGAAGTGAAAGGCATTGCCAATCATGAAGCTGAGATTATAGTATGTGAAAACAATTTCCACGGTAGGACCACCACGATCATTTCATTTTCCAATGATCCAGTGGCTCGTAAACATTTTGGACCTTTCACGGAGGGTTTTATAAAAATTGAGTATGATAATTTGCAGGCATTGGAAACCACTTTAAAAAGCAATCCAAATGTTGCAGGATTTTTAGTGGAACCTATTCAAGGTGAGGCTGGTGTCTATGTGCCCAGTGAAGGATATTTGTTACAAGCAAAAGCCTTATGTGTAAAGTACAATGTTTTGTTTATTGCAGATGAAGTGCAAACTGGAATTGGTAGAACGGGCAAACTTTTGGCGGTTGATCATGAAAACGTTAAGCCAGATATCCTAATTTTAGGAAAGGCTTTAAGTGGGGGCGCCTATCCCGTGAGTGCGGTATTGGCTGCAAATGCAGTAATGAATGTCATTCAACCGGGTAATCATGGCAGTACCTTTGGCGGAAATCCGGTGGCGGCTGCAGTAGCCATGGCTGCTCTAGAAGTGATTAAAGATGAAGATTTGGCGGAAAATGCAGAGCGCTTGGGACAAATTTTTAGAAGTGAGTTGAATGGGTATATAAAAAACAGTTCCATTGCAAAATTGGTAAGAGGGAAAGGCTTATTGAATGCTATTGTAATTAATGATAGTGAAGATAGCGATACTGCCTGGAACATCTGTCTGGCTTTGCGTGACAATGGGCTTTTGGCTAAACCAACACATGGCAACATTATTCGTTTTGCCCCGCCGTTGGTGATCAATGAGAAACAACTTTTAGACTGTGTCAATATTATTATAAGTACATTAAAACAATTTGAAACCAATTCGTAATTATGGAACAAAAATCTGCTTTTGAAACTTTTGAGTTGAATCTTCCACCGGTAATCTTAGGGTATTTAAAAGAAACGTCTTCGTGGACTTATTTTTTATCAATTTTAGGGTTTGTGGGGATCGGCTTGATGATTCTTGGCGGTATCTTCTTTAGTTTGTTCATGGGACTTATGCCAGGAGGAAATCCGTATGAAGGCTTGGGTGTGGATATGTCCTATTTTGGATTTATTTATATTGTCATAGCATTAGTTTACTTTTTTCCTGTGCTGTATCTTTTTAATTTCTCACGAAAAATGAAAAGTGCGCTTAGTTCCAACAATAATGACACTTTGACCGCGGCGTTTTCAAACTTGAAATCGCATTATAAGTTTGTTGGCATTTTTGCCATTGCCATAATCAGTTTATATGTATTGGTTTTTGTTTCTGCACTGATTGGTGGAATAATGTAAATTATTTCAAAATAATCCATAAAAAAGGCGGCTAACTCATATTTAACCGCCTTTTTTCATTATTAGATTATTGTGCATTTCCTTCATTGAACCCTCTCATGATTTCTTCCTGCATTTGCTGTATGCCGTCATATCCAATCGTTGAGAACAACCATATAGCGTAAATTAGGTAAATACCATTCAAGGCAATCCCAATAATAGCAAGAATTCTTCCTGTTTTTACATTTTGGAACCCTGTGTATAATTCTGGATCTGCAGCATAAACAGCAGTGGCTTTATTGGCTAGAACCACAGCGATGATACCCAAGGGTAAACCAATAATACCATAGCAACAACAGGTAACTATTGATAAAATTCCGAAGACTAAAATAAGCGTTGCATTAGGTAATTGTTGTTTTTCCATTTGATTGGTTTTTAGTTGATTATTTTGATTAGATAACTGATGACTACAATACTGACGTTTAAGATGATCAAGCCCATCTTGATGCTATAATCGTATTTGAATTTGATAAACAGGTTAAATATAAGAAAAAGTGCCAATAAAAATAGCGTATAAATAGCGGGATACATTTTAAAAGCCAATACAAAATCTCCTTGAAACATTAAGATGGTGGCACGTTGTATACCACAGCCCAAACATTCAATGCCAAAGAGTTCCTTATTAAGACAAGGCATCATGAAATCTTCTGGTTTAAAGAGCTTAATAAAGGTCATACACAAATGTATAAAAAGAAAGGAATTATCAAACAGATTTTTAAAGCTTAGATTTGCCGGAAACCAATGCCGTTTTGAATCTAAATGTTTAATTTCGTGGTTTACAGTAAAAACAGCTATTCTATGAACATGTCAAGAGTAATCAATCTTTTATTAATAATCGTTGGTGGATTTGTTGCCATTTACGCCAAAGCTGGAATGGATCAAAACCAATATGTGCTCATAGGAGGAATCATGATTTTAATGATTGGAGTGTATCGTATTTCAAAAAGAATTCCTAGTAAAAATGACCGAGAAACTTCCAATGATAAAGACGAGAAGCTATGAGTTTAGAAGTAGGAAATAAAGTTGCTGTTTTGGATGAAGCTATTTCTGGAACGGTTGCGAAAATTGAGGGAAAGACGGTTTTTATTGAAACGGAAGATGGTTTTCTTCTCGATTTTCAAGTTCATGAATTGCTTAAATTGGAAGAAAGGGATACCTTGAAATCTAATATTTTTTCTGAACATTCCATTAATGAAGTTATGTCAGAAAAGGAACAGAATACCAAACGAAAGTCTGTAAAGGTAAAACCTAAGGAGCGCAACCAACCGGCAATGGAAGTCGATTTGCACATCCATAATCTCACAAAAAACGAACGTCATTTATCTAATTATGATATGTTGACGCTTCAACTGGATACCGCAAAGAAACAATTGGAATTTGCAATCAATAAGCGCGTCCAAAAAATTGTGTTTATCCACGGCGTTGGAGAGGGTGTTTTAAAAATGGAATTGGAAACACTTTTTGGACGTTATGATAACGTCAAATTCTATGCTGCCGATTTTCAAAAATATGGATTGGGAGCCATGGAGGTTTATATCTATCAGAATGTACCGCAATAAATTTCGTTCGATTTTAATTGAACGCTGATAATTAATATTGATTTTGAGATAATCACGGATTTATCTGTTAATAATCCACTTACCCGTATAAATATAAGCACCAGATAGTTTAGTGGCCCTTGTCAAAATGGAATTTGGTGCTTTTAATTTGGGAGTTTATGATCATAACACTACAAGGAAAGCATTAAGTGTTTCCTATTTGGCATCTTTAATTTCACTCTCTTTAATGACGCTGTATTTAAAGGTTCCAAAATCAAGTTCAGTTAAACTGATAATATCTAAATTCACATTGCTGATGTAAAATTTGATAGTGAACGTGCGTCTGAATTGGTTTTTATTTAGCTTATCGTAATCAAAAGAATCTTTAGCTACGGCATCAAGGTATCTTGCAATGGTTGGCGTAGGAGAACTTTCATCACGGTCATCCATAGGGTTCCCGTTCATATTCTCATCTTCATGTCGCGTTAAAACGCCGTCACCATCGTCATCCTCATCCAAATAATCTGGAATGCCATCACCATCTGTATCTTGGGCTTTTGAGAGACCATCAGCTTCAGTATAATTGTGCTTTTCGTCTTTAGTCAAAACGTTGTCATTATCGTCATCAGCATCTAAGTAGTCTGGAATGCCATCGCCGTCTGAATCTGTCGGGTTGGTTGCAGGATCGTTATCACCATCGAGATTCGCATCTTCTATATTGCTTGGAATTCCATCATCGTCATCATCAACATAAGTTGTTATCACATAGACTGTACCTGATGTAGCCGCATAATCATTAAGAATATTTGTGTTGGCATCAGGTAAGAGATTGCATATTAAATTTGTAGGATTGCCATCATAGGTTCTATAATTGAATTTCGTATTGGTTCCATTTATAGTTAATGTACTTTCGTAATTGTTTGTGGGAGGATTAAAAATGAGACTTGTTGTGGAATTATTAGGAAAAATGAGACTTAAAGACTCCGACGGGTCTGTTTTTGTATCGAACAAGAAATAAACTGTAGGATCTAAATTACATATCTCCAACGTTCTATCAAAATCCAATTCTACTTCAATGATGTCACCATCATCACATGCAGAAACCAATAAACATAGACATAAAAAATAAAGTAATTTTCGCATTCCAATCAATTTAAGAGCAAAAATAAGGCATTTGCCAATTTATAACGTCTCATCTTCAAAATAATTTTATTTGCAGTACTTTTGCGGATTGAAAGCTAATTTTAAGAGTTGAAAGAGCTTTCGAAATGATGGATTAAACAGAAATTTTAAAAATGAAAAACGTTTATTTTGATAATGCAGCAACAACAGCCATAAGAGATGGCGTGGTTGATCGTATGACTGAAGTGATGCGCACGCAGTATGGCAATGCTTCTTCAACACATAGTATTGGGCGTTCTGCAAAATCACTGATGGAAACCTCTCGAAAATCTATTGCTTCATTTTTTAATGTCCATGCGTCAGAAATTGTGTTTACAGCGGGCGGTACGGAAGCCGATAATCTGGTTTTATTGAGTGCCGTGAGAGATTTGGACGTCACTGAAATTATTACCAGTAAATTGGAGCATCATGCGGTTTTACATACCGTCGAGCATCTTCAAAAGCAATATGATATTTCCATTACGTACGTGAAATTACATGAAAATGGAATGGTGGATTTTAACGATCTAGAACAGTTATTGCAATCTCCCAACAAGAAATTGGTCAGTCTCATGCATATCAATAATGAGATAGGCAATAAATTAGATCTCAAAAAAGCAGCAGATCTTTGTAAGGCTAACCACACGCTATTCCATAGTGATACGGTGCAATCTGTAGGACATTACAAATTGGACTTACAGGATATTCCTCTTGATTTTTTAGCAGCGAGTGCTCATAAATTCCATGGTCCAAAAGGTGTTGGTTTTGCTTTTATCAGAAAGGGATCTGGAATAAAAGCATCAATTTTTGGAGGAGAGCAGGAGCGAGGTTTTCGTGCCGGTACTGAGTCTATCCATAATATTGTAGGAATGGAGAAAGCTTTGAAATTGAGTTATGCTCATTTGGAGAAAGAGCGCTTGCAGATTTTAGAACTTAAAACCTATTTTATTGGGAAGTTGAAAGCATTATCTCCAAAAATGATGTTTAATGGAAATTGCGGCAACCTTGATGAAAGCACTTACACTTTGATCAATGTGTGTTTGCCTGTGGCTCCTGAAAAAGGTGGGATGCTTCATTTTCAATTGGATTTGAAAGGAATTGCCTGTTCTAAGGGTTCTGCGTGTCAAAGTGGGAGCAATCAAAATTCGCATGTGCTTTCTGAAATATTATGTACGGAGAATCTCTTAAAACCTTCCGTTAGATTTTCGTTGTCATGTTTTAATACTAAGGACGAGGTAGATTACGTCATTAATGCATTAAAGGAATTCGTTTAAAAACGGCTCTTATCTATTGATTGCCTATATTTTGGTCTCTTGCAAAAGAGAGCACAATAATATTCAGGTGGTTTTGCCAGCAAATCAAATTCAAGAAAAATCGGCCCCAAGACATTATGATGCAACACAAATAGTGGACATCTTAAAGGTCTTTAATAATGTGTATGTATTTTACAATAATAGTATGACCAACATGTCTGGCAGATACTTAAGCAAAGACGGTTATAATCTGGGATTAAAATGGCAAAGTGTAGAATTCGTTAAACATTATTATGTGTCCTGTTTAAATCATGAAATGCCAGTAAGTTATGGGCACGCCAAAGATTTTTTTAATCGTACTTTAAACGATAATCATAAAAAACAAAGCTAGAGATTTGATTCAGGATATTAATGGAAGTCAATTAAAACCTGAGGTTAACGATTTGGTTGTTTTTGACGACACCATTTTTAATCGATTTGGACATGTCTCTATAATTTTAGAAGTGAATGAAAACTCCATTGAAATTGTTCAACAAAATGTTGGGAAAGAGTCTTGGGAGAATTTCAAACTGCGGTTTAAAAATAACGAATGGACTATTGAGGACTCTCATGTTTTGGGATAGTTGAAAAAATAGATTGATAGGTAAAACCCTCATAACACTGGTTTTAATTGATCAATACAAATTTTATATTGAATTACAAATTGAGTCGATCTAAAAAATATAGATTTCAACCACGCTGTGCCTCCGCGCCTCTGAGAGAAATAAGAAAGAGAAAAGTGGGTCAAGTAAGATAGTCCTAGAATCTCATAGACATTCGCACATTAAATACGCGCGGACTCAAATAATTAGGAATGGCATATTGGCGTTTGCTATAAACGTCCCTTACCCATGTATTTGTGATAGAGTTTTGAACATCAAACATATTAAAGACTTCCACACCAATGGTCAACTCTTTAAATGCATTTTTCCATTTGGCTTTGTAGGTTTTCTCTCCGCTAACAATGGCATAGGAGAATCCTACATCGGCGCGCTTATAGTCCCGCAATCGGTTTTGGTAGTCATAAGGATCAGCATAACTAGGAGAGCCTCCCGGAACCCCAGTGTTATAAACTAAATTTAAGTACACTTTTAACTCCTGGATATTGGGCACATAGTCCTGAAACAATATGCCAAATTTCAAACGTTGGTCGGTAGGTCTTGCAATATAGCCGCGGTCTTCAATGTTTTCCTCGGTTTTTAAATACCCAAAACTAAACCATGACTCTGTACCTGGAACAAATTCGCCGTTCAATCTAAAATCAAAACCATAGGCATAAGCCTTGGCGTTATTGGTGGCGCGATATCTGATTCTTACATTTTCTAAGGTGTACGGATTAACATCTGTCAAATGCTTGTAATAAGCTTCAGATACCAATTTAAAAGGGCGGTCCCACATTTTAAAACTGTATTCATTGGCCAAAATAAGATGCATTGATTTTTGGGCCTTCACATCAGGCCTGACGACTCCTGAAGAATCCCTGAGCTCTCTATAAAAAGGAGGTTGGTAATAAACGCCACCGGCAATCCGGAACAGCATGTCTTTATCCCAATCAGGTTTAATGGCAAATTGCGCTCTTGGACTAAAAACGGTTTGAGTAGTGCTTTCTATACCGTCCCCATTTACGGTCCAATTATGCGCTCTTACTCCAAAATTGTAAAACACCTCATTATTTCCTAATTCTGAACGCCTGCTCCATTGTGCATAGGCCTGAATTCGGTCAATTTGTACATAATTGGTGGCACGAACATTTTGAAAAGCGACTAAAGGGCCTTGATAAGGCTGGTACGGTTGGTCATTAAAGGCATCTGATTTGGGTGGATTAATTGAAAATCCGGCAGAGTCGATGACTTCCCATTCCACCAATCGGTCCCGAACATCTTCATGGGTGTACTTAATGGACCACTCAAAGGTATTATCGTCCAACTGATAATCGCCTTTATGCTCAATGTTGGTAATTAGGGCATCCAGATCGTTTCTGGCGTGTGTCAGTTGTGCACCGATACCTTCGCTAAATTCAACGTCACCGAGATTCTCATCACCTATATTACTGTTCACTTCACCCAATCGGTATTGCGCCAAAATATCAAAATATTCTTCTTCTGTGGTGTGATATGTTGAAGCAATCAGTTTTAAGGTCAGGTCGTCACTCGCAAAATAATTCGCCTTAAGAGCTCCAAAATAAGTTTTGTAAGCATCTTTTTCCTGACCATCATAATAGACCAATAATGCCATCGGATTCGCTATGGTTCCAAAATTGGTTTGTCGATTCTGTGGTTGAAAATCATAGGTGTTGCTGGAAATGTTACCCAAAAAGTTAACTTCAAATTTATCAGTAAACCTATAGGTCAGATAAGTTTGAACATCAGCAAATATCGGTTTTACTATGCCTTCCGTTTCTAGGGAATTCAATACTAAACTATTGTCTCGGTATCTCATCCCAATAATACCTGATAATTTTGAGTCTTTTGTTACCGCTTCCGCAGATACGCTGCCACCCATTAATGAGATGTCAGCATTCATACCAAATTTTATCGGATTCCTGTAGGTGATATCTAAAACCGATGATAGTTTGTCGCCGTATTTTGCTTGAAATCCACCTGCTGAAAAATCGACGTTTTGGACTAAATCAGAATTTACAAAACTCAGGCCTTCTTGCTGTCCAGATCGCACTAAAAACGGTCTATAAACTTCAATGTCATTAACATAAACCAAGTTTTCGTCAAAATTGCCACCTCGTACTGAATATTGCGTGCTCAACTCATTGGAGATGTTGACTCCAGGTAAGGTTTTTAAAATATTTTCCACGCCGGGTTGTGCGCCTTTAATGTTGCGAATCATGGCAGGCGCAATGGTGGTAATGCCCGATTCAGATTGCCGTTGATTTCCGTTAATAACCACGGTAGCAATTTGCTCAACATTGATATTCATCACCGGGTTGAATTCTATATCTTGTCCATTTTTAAGATTGAATTTGGCCACCACACGTTTGTACGAAATATGGGTAAACTCTACAATAATATCTGTGTTAATGGCAACTTTTAACTCGTAAAAACCGTTTTCATTGGTTGTAGTTCCTGAGTTATCCGAGATAATGCTGACATTGGAAATTGGTAAGTTGGCATCGTCTAGAATAATACCCTTGATGGTTGCGGTTTGCGACCAGCCTAAAAAAGGTAGAAAAAAAAGCATGGCGCGCAAGAGGTGAACATGTTGTTTCAAAGGGTTGCTGTTTTATTTTCTAAAAAATGTAGCTTCAAATGTAGAACTATTTCCCACATTGTCGGTTACAATAAGTTTCAATTCATTCTTGGTATCTGACACCACATTATCGTTAAAATCAAATGTTAAGGTGTTTGTCTTATATTCATATTCCATTAAAATCCACTTGCCATTAATGGTGGCCCTATAATTACTGATGCCCGAAAGATCATCAGTGATTTTAAATTTAAGGTAACGAAAATTGCTCAACCATTTTCCATTCTGAAAATTGATTGCTGAAATTTTAGGCCCCTGCGTGTCCATAACTAACGCATAAGTCCCTAGAGCATTCGAGGAAGCTGACAATATATTGTTCTGACTTTTTGTATGGAGATAACTCGGGTAGTTTTTGTAACCGATTAATTCTGCGATATAAAGTTTATCTTTTTCTGCATCTTTATAATTGCTGACATCATATTGGATTTTGACATTTTTTTGAAGTGGAATAATATCCTTGTGTAGATAAAGTGTATCGTTACTCACTTTAAAGTTGATAAATGTATCTTCATAGAAGCTGTTGGCAGGAAAGTAAACTTTGACATTTTTCTCATTCAAATTGGTGGGTTGTTCTGAGAAAATATAAATTTTGTCTTTAGAATCAATTTCTGTAGGAGTTTTTGAGATTGTTTTTCCATTGATCGGAATGGTGACCCAAGATTCATTGCCATGAAAATCGGTTATTCTAATTTTATAAACCGATGCGGTACTGTCTATAATTTTGACATAGCCATCATTATCAAGATTTTTATAAAGGCTTAGCACATTACCTTTTTCCACAAATAACTTTTGGATGCGGCTTTTTTTTGATTTATAGTATTCATAATCAAGAAATCGATTGATATGTCTTGTTTCATTAAAAGCAAATCGGTTAAAATCCATTTCAAATTTTCGTTGCCCATTAAAGAATGTTTCCAACCCATTGATGCCGTTTTGATTGACCGCTAGATCCTGCTGATCATAACTGATAATGCCAAATCCAATTGTACCATAAGCTTCAATACTTTCTACATTGTAATCTTTGTTTTTGTTGGGGATGAGACGCAGTTCAACCCTTCCTTTTTTACCATTTATAAATGAGTTGTCATCTTTTGTGTAGGCGTATACTCCTGAAACGAAAGGCGTTTTCTTATCCTGGATTTCAAGACCAAAAAGTAAGGGGTTGATGGTTCGTTCCTGTTGATCCCTAATTTCAAAGTGCAAATGAGGTCCGCCAGAACTCCCCGTATTACCAGAATATGCAATAATTTCATCAGCATTGACCTTTAACTCATCTACGGCCGGAGTCATTTCTACTTCGTAAGATTCATTTTGGTATTGTTTGGCCTTGACATAGGCTTCTATAATGGGTGCATAACTAGATAGGTGGCCATAAACGCTAGTGTAGCCATTGGGATGCGTCACATAAATTACCTTTCCATAGCCATAATGAGAAACTTTAATACGACTTATATAGCCTTCAGCAACAGTATAAACATTGAGACCTTCCCTTTGTTGGGTTTTTATGTCCATTCCTGAATGGAAATGATTCGTTCTTAGTTCAGCAAAAGTACCTGAAGGGATTATTGGAATATCCAACGGGCTTCTAAAATAATCTTTGGGATATTCTACTTGAGAAAACGCAAAAGTGGTGATAAATAGGGTAATAGATAATAATTTCATAGCGAGGTTTGAAAGGCTAAAAATATTAAAAAGTACGTAAAGCGCCTAAAGATAAGGGTATTTAAAGTTACGCCTTATTAATGTCACTTACGGTGCCCAAAATAAGCTGCTCAAAAAGTAAATTGCCCACAAGAACAGTATGCAATTTCAACATGAAGTACAACCAACACTTTTTATGGCCTTAAAAGATTACCGATTCTAAAAAGATGTAATCCTTGGTTAAGTTTAAGGATTGTAAGTGATTTAGGAATACCCGTTTAAAAATTTTCAAAATTTATGATAAAACAATTGTGATTTCTATTTAGGTATAGTAACTTTGTTTCATCAGTATTGAAATTTGTAAATGAGTAAAGTTGAAGATATTGTTGATTCTCTAGAGAATAAAATCAGCAAAGTTTTACATAAGCAAGAGGTTTTAAAACAAACCAATGCGAAGCTTTCTGAAGAATTGGCTAATTATCAGCAAAAGATTATTCAGCAACAGGAGGCATTGAGTTCATGGATTGAAAAATATGAAGCCCTCAAAATTGCAAATTCAATGTTGGGCAGTGATGAAAATAAACGAGAGACAAAGCTCAAGATTAATACATTAATAAGAGATATAGATTATTGTATTGCACAATTGTCTGAATAATGTAAGTATAGTATTTAATGTCAGAACAGCTAAAAATTAAGCTATCCATAGCCAACAGGGTGTATCCGTTAACGATTGCACCAGATCAGGAAGAAGGATTGCGAAAAGCCGCCAAGAAAATTGAAACTATGATCGGTCAATTTGAGCAGAATTATTCCGTGAGGGACAAACAAGATGTTTTGGCAATGTGTGCCTTGCAGTTTGCATCTCAAGTGGAACAAAAAATGATAGATAAAGACAATGTTAGTGAAGATGTCAAAAATAGATTAACCGCTTTAGACGATCTTCTTCATTCACATTTAAGCTCTTAACGTTCTTTAAAATAAAATAGGTTACTGCCTACATTAGTTATTTATATTTGATAAACTCAACGTTAATTCTTTAAAAAGGGTGAGTTTAAGTTGTAAAATCGAGCTGCCTTCGAGCAGATTTTTGATCAGCTTGTTAGCCCTAAACTTGTTTTTAAGGGGTTTATACAAAATTCGAAACTGATGTAGGCTTTTTTTTGTGATATAGTCAGACTTTTTTAAGATCTGTATATCTTTTTAAATGCCGATTTTTAGAATGATCTATTACTATTATCTAAACCTTTTTTTGAAGGTTTACAATATTGATTACTCCCTTTTTTGGGAACTATTACAGTTGTTAAGTTTTTTAATAGAGATTTAGCACTGCAAAATTCCCAATTTTACGGGATATTTGAATTATTTCAAATTTTTTAAACTAAACTGAACATGGATACGAATACAATTTTACTAATTGTTGGTGGCGTAGTATTAGGGATAATACTCGGATATATTGTCGCAAAGACATTGGAGAAAAACAATGCTTCAAATATTATTAAGAATGCTAAGGAAGAGTCTAATTCCATTTTAAAGATAGCAAACTCAGAAGGAGAAACTATTAAAAAAGACAAGCTTTTACAAGCTAAAGAAAAATTTATTGAACTAAAATCTGAACATGAGAAAATAATTTTATCCCGTGATAAAAAAATAGCTGAGGCTGAAAAGCGAACGCGAGACAAAGAATCTCAGGTGTCCAATGAATTGTCCAAGAACAAAAAGTTATCTCAAGAAATAGAGGAAAAAATCAAGGACTACGATTTTAGATTAGAGTTTTTGGAGAAAAAGAAAGAAGAAGTTGAAAAGGCTCATAAGAGCCAAATTAAGCAACTTGAGGTAATTTCTGCATTATCTGCTGAAGAAGCAAAATCACAGCTCATAGAGTCTCTTAAAAATGAAGCTAAGGCAGATGCCATGGCTTACATTCAGGATACTATGGAAGAAGCCAAACTTACCGCACAACAGGACGCCAAGAAAATAATTATCAATACCATTCAGCGTATAGGTACTGAAGAAGCTATTGATAATTGTGTTTCAGTTTTTAATATTGAATCAGATGATGTGAAAGGGCGAATTATAGGTAGAGAAGGTAGAAATATTCGGGCCATCGAAGCTGCGACAGGGGTGGAGATTATTGTGGATGATACCCCGGAAGCTATTATCTTATCTTGTTTTGACTCTGTAAGACGCGAAGTAGCGCGTTTATCGCTTCATAAATTGGTTACTGATGGAAGAATTCATCCGGCAAAAATTGAAGAAGTGGTCCAAAAGACGCAAAAGCAAATAGAGCAGGAGATCATTGAAGTTGGTAAGCGTACAATTATTGATTTAGGTATTCATGGATTGCATCCTGAATTGATAAAATTGGTTGGGCGTATGAAGTACCGCTCTTCTTATGGTCAAAACTTATTGCAGCATTCACGTGAAGTAGCTAAACTTTGTGGTGTGATGGCTGCTGAATTGGGCTTAAATCCTAAAATTGCGAAACGCGCCGGATTGCTCCATGATATTGGAAAAGTGCCAGATTCAGAAGCAGACATGGAAACGCCGCATGCTATTCTTGGAATGCAATGGGCTGAAAAATATGGTGAAAAACCAGAAGTTTGTAATGCCATTGGTGCCCATCATGATGAAATTGAAATGTCTACTTTGTTAGCGCCAATCGTTCAAGTCTGTGATGCGATTTCTGGTGCGAGACCAGGTGCAAGACGTCAGGTATTAGATTCTTATATCCAACGTTTAAAAGATTTGGAAGATGTTGCTTTTGGGTTTAATGGTGTCAATAAAGCCTATGCCATCCAAGCAGGTCGAGAATTAAGAGTAATGGTAGAAAGTGATCGTGTTTCTGATGAACAAGCGGCCAATCTATCTTTTGAGATCTCTCAAAAAATTCAAACCGATATGACTTATCCGGGACAGGTAAAAGTAACAGTGATACGAGAAACTAGAGCCGTAAATATTGCAAAATAAGTGTTTTTGTGAACAAATATTAAACAATGAAGTCTGACCTTGGTCAGGCTTTATTGTTTTTAACGTAAATCGTAAAAGTCGTTCCTTCACCAACTGTGCTATCCACAGTTATACGACCTCCAAAACTTTCAATCTGATTTTTAATCAGATAAAGACCAACACCTTCCGCATCCTCATTGTGATGGAACGTTTTGTAAAGTTCGAAGACGTCCTTTTTATATTTTTTTAAGTCAATACCTATCCCATTATCAGAAACAATGAGTTTATACTGTTTTTTGTCGTAGATACAATCAATAGAAATTACAGGATCTCTATCGGGATGTTTATATTTAATTGCATTTGAAAGCAGATTTTGGATGATGCTTTCAAAGTAAGAATAGTTATAATAAAGAAATATCTTTTTATTTATATTATTATGGATTGTAGCTCTGTTTTCGGTTATTACCAGGTCTAGTAATTTCAGAATACAATCTATTTCTTTACCAATATAAATCTTTTTTACCTGTTTGGATTTATTGTTTTGAACATGGACGACATCATGAAGATTGACTATTGTTTTTGTCAAGGAATGAGAGAGTGATTTTAAATGCTCCATGATTTCCTCTTTTTCTCCTGGGCCTTCAGTCTGATCATAAAACTCGAGTAAACTCTCAAAATTTGACGTATGTTGTTTGAGGTTATGTGTTACGATATGGGCAAAGCTTTTAAGCTTATTATTATGTTCTGTTACAATAATTAAAGCATCGTTGATCTTCTTTTCATTTAATTTTTGTGTCGTAATATCCGTATGGGTGCCAATAATTCTCTTTGGTTGATTGTCTGAATCCCATTCAACAATCTTGCCCCTGTCTCTAATCCATCTGTAGGTACCATCTTCACACCTTACGCGATGTTCATTTTCATACATTGGCTTTAATCCCTTTAAATGATCTTGAAAATCTTTATAATAAACCTCTTGATCATCGGGGTGCACGCGTTCATTCCACGCATTGACAGCTGAACCAAAAAACGGGTCTGAAACACCAATGATTTTCTTTGAACCTTCTGAAAAATAAACACGGTCTAAAACGGCATCAAATTCCCACATGCCAATGCCTGAATATTCTAGAGCCAATTGCCATTTGAGGTCGTCCACAAAAGTTGAATTTAAGTTTAATTGATGTGATCCCGATCTGAGTGAAGCCATAGCTCTTGCTTAAGTTAAAAAAACGAAGGTGGTTTTCACCTTACTGAAGGGTAAAACTTAGTTTAATGCTATAAGATTTTTATACTTAGGGGGATGTACAAGTGAAGTTAAGGTATTTTTTACGACTTTAAAAATGTTTTTTCCGCAGATACGCATATAATTTCATTGATTTTGGAAATAACGAATCATTTAGTCAATAAAACGCGCCTTTTTATCCTAATTATTTAAAATTTGACAGGATAAAATAGTAGAGCGCTCGATAAAATTGCGGTCTTGAACAGCACTACAAGTGGTCTGAAATATTAAGGATGGAATAAAGATATTAAACAGGTAGAATAGAGGTTAGATTATGCGTTTTTATGATAAGCCAGATTATTTTTTTTCTTATCAATAGTCACAATAAAGGTCGTTCCTTCACCAACAACACTCTGAACCTCAATTATGCCACCTAAATCCTCAATTTGATTTTTGGTAATATAAAGTCCAATGCCCTCAGCGTTATTATTACCATGAAAAGTTTTATAGAGATTAAACATTTCATGGCCATGTTTCTCAAGATCAATTCCAACGCCATTATCTTCAAGTGTAATTTTAATTCCAGTTTTGGTTTTTTTGACACCTATCGTAACGATAGGCTGCCTTTCTGGATGTGAATATTTTAATGCGTTGGAAGCTAGATTTAAGATAATGCTTTCCAAATAGGTTTCATTGCTGAAAAGTACAAGATCATCGCTGACCTTATTGTTAATAATCACATCTTTTTTAGCAATTTCAAATTGTAGAAATTCGATAACCTTATTTACGTATTTGTTGAAATTTAATGGGGCAATGTCAATTTTCGTATGAGATTGGCTGGCAACAATATCTTTTAAACTGCTTATCGTTTTTGTCAATGAATCTGAAACCGTGATCAGGTGTTGAATCATTTCATCTTTGCTTTCTTCATCTGTAGATTCTAAATAGAAACCAAGAAGGCTTTCAAAATTACCTGCATGTTCCTTCAGGTTGTGGGTTACGATATGCGCGAAATTGGTAAGTTTCTTATTTTGGTTCGTGATGACGCTCAAATCTTGCCTTAATCGTTCTTCATCCTCCTTTCTTTGAGTGATATCAATGGATGTGCCTATGAATTTTGAAGGAACTCTATGCTTGTCATACGCTATGATCTTTCCGGAGTCCAAGACCCACTTGTAGGTGCCATCTTTACTAATAATACGGTGTTCACTTCTGTATTCTTTGGTTTTGTTCAGAATGTAATTTTTTATGGAATGTTGAATCTGTTCCAGATCATCAGGGTGGATCCGCTGTTTCCAATCTATTTTGAGCAAATCCATTTCATCAACGTCGTAACCAAAAATTTTCTTGGATTCATTAGAGAGGTAGACTTTACTTTCTTGCATATTCCACTCCCACATGCCTATACGCGAATTGTCAAGAGCATATTTATATTTATAAATATCTAGCTGTTCTTTCTGTTCAACTTCAGCTGTCGCTTTGTGTAGAGGTATCATTATTATTGATTAGATTGGGAGGTATTGTAGCCTTAAATATATCTAATCACAGTTATAGAATCGATAAAACGATAATAAATTCGATGAAATGCGTTATTTTCTTGGATGAAAAGTGTTTAGGACGTGTTTGAGGTGTGATCTATCCACATGCATGTAGATTTCTGTAGTCGTGATACTTTCATGTCCTAGCATAAGTTGAATGGCTCTTAAATCGGCTCCATTCTCTAATAAATGAGTGGCGAAAGAGTGTCTGAAAGTATGAGGTGATATGGTTTTGTTCAAATTTATCTTTTCAGCAAGTCGTTTGATGATTGTAAAGATCATCGCTCTCGTAAGTTGTTTTCCTCTATGATTTAAGAACAAGGTGTCTTTATCTTCTTTTTGAACTTTTATTTTTGAGCGTACTTCATCTTTATAAAGGGTTATATATTTTTGGGTAGAATTTCCGATGGGCACAAAGCGTTGTTTATCGCCTTTACCGGTGACTTTTATAAAACCTTCATCAAAAAACAGGTCTGATATTTTAAGGTTGGTCAACTCACTAACGCGCAATCCACAGCTGTAGAGGGTTTCTAGGATCGTTCGGTCACGCTCTCCAATGCTGTAGCCATTATATTGCTTGGTGAGATCAATGGCACTTATAAGCTTGTCAATGTCTTCTATACTTAGCGTGTCCGGAAGTTTTCGTCCAATTTTTGGAGATTCTATATGGTCTAAAGGATTTATTTTTCTGTAATCTTCAAAAATTAAATACCCGAAAAAGCTTCGCAGTCCAGATATAATTCGTGCTTGAGATCTCGCATTGACTTTTTTGGAGGTCTCATAAATAAAAGTCTGTATGGTCATATAATCAATGTCCACTGGAGAAATAGCCATTTGGTTTACTTGTAAGTAGTGGACCAATTTCTGTATGTCGTAGCTATAGTTGGAAATGGAATTTTGTGACAAACCACGTTCAATCTTTAAATAGAGTTGGTAATCGTTAAGAGCATCATGCCATGTCATTACTAACGTTTTTTTTGGTGTTAAGAGGAAAATTTCGATGTAAAATTCATTATACAATGATAATATTTTAGAAGTAAATACCGAATAAAACTGTGACATGAAATCCTTATATTTCAATTCTTTCCTCAAATTTATGGCATTGTCATTATTTCTGTAATTTTTAGCCTCTATGATATGTAGCAGCATTGGAAACTTCGAATAATCCAACATTCGTAGGATATTTGATAGTTATCAGTATACAGATACCCTATAATTGTTAATAACTTAGACGATTAACATTTTGAGGATCAAAATATTAACACTCATATGTTAATAGTAGTGTTAGCATCTGAAAAAATCTGACATGTATTTCAACTACATCATTTAACCATTTGTTAGCCCACGAATAAATATTCAAAGTGACTAAATAGTTCTTATTTGAAAATGTTGACGATATCCAACCTGTAATTTGATAAGTCGATGTTAATTTTTTAACCAATTGCCAATTTCATTAAAATTGCTCCCTCAGCATAATTCAACTTAGAATTTTAACGGTATTTTGCTTTTGACGTGATAGGTGAAAATTATTTTTGATATTTCCAAGTTTGAAAGCAGTTGATTTAAATAGAATGTAAATTTCTGTTCCTTAAAGAGATGTGTTTAGGGGAAGAAGTTATTTAGGTTTCCATAAAACAGAATTCGAATACATTAACCATATATAGAATGATTATCGCATACCCTTATCGACATTGAAATATGATCTGAGACCAGTAATACAAGGAAATGTTAAAAATAATAGCTCCTCGTTAAATTCTGTTAATCTTGAAAAACGTAAGATAATGACTACTTATCTTTACCCTCAATTTAAAAAACAAATCTCATGAAAAATTTAATTTTAGCAACAACGGTTGCACTTTTAAGCGCCACTACAATTTATGCACAATCAGATGATACCGGCCCACAATTTGGAGTAAAGGGAGGTGTCAACCTTTCTAATGTAACTGGCGATGATGTTAATGATTCTGAACTATTAACTAGCTTTCATTTAGGAGTATTTATGGAACTCCCAATTAGCGAGCGTTTCTCGTTTCAGCCAGAAGTATTGTATTCAGGACAAGGCTTTGCAGGATTGGACAATGAAGTTGAATACCAATTAGATTATATCCAAGTTCCTTTACTCGCCAAGGTTTATCTGGTTAAAGGATTGTATGCGGAAGCAGGTCCTCAATTTGGCTTTAAGGTAAAGGAAGAAATCGATTATAAGCTAGGAGCAGATGGAGGTGAAATTGAGATCGATGATTCTTATATCAAAAACTTTAATACGGACTTAGCATTAGGTGCAGGTTATAAATTTGATAATGGATTATCTGTTTCTGCAAGATATAATCTCGGTTTGACCAAAATTTTTAAAGATGACACTCTTTTAGAAAATATCGACGCCAAAAATTCAGTTTGGCAATTTGGAGTTGGTTATTCTTTCTAATAGCAACTTAAACACTATCAGTCACATAGAAACCGAAGTCAAAAGCTTCGGTTTTTATATGCAAATAATAGCTGAAAACAACAGTAAATACAGGGTTTTTAATTTTTTATAATAAGAAAACCGAAGTACTTTTGCAGCCTCAAATTTAATAAGAATTTAAAATTAAAAACAAATGAAAAAATTAATGATTATGACTGCAGTTGCAGTTTTTGGATTATCACAGGTCAATGCGCAAGAAGTGGAAACTAGTTATGGTTTTGATGAAAGTGATATAATGCTTGAAGGTGGTCTTGGATTTAACACAACAAAAGACAAAAACACGGATACGAAAACTAGTGGGTTCTCTATTAATCCTAGAGTAGGATATTTTATAACGGAAGATTTTGCGGTTGGAGTAGAAGGTGCTTTTAACACTGCCACAAGAGAAGTTGCCGGAATTGATACAGGCGATAATAAATCGTTTGGAGCTGGCATTTTTGCACGCTATTACTTCTTGGATTTAGGTAAACGTTTCAAAACCTATACAGAGTTAGGTGTAGGTTATGTGTCAAGTAAAGATAAAATTGCGGATATCAAAGCCGATGGGTTTGGAGTAGGTCTTAATTTAGGGATCAACTATTTTGTAACCGAGACTATCGCGATCTCATTTGGCCTTGCTGACGTGGTTTCATATTCATCTGCGAAAGTTGATGGTGGGGAAGCCGTTTCTGGTTTTAATGGCAACATCAATGTGTTCAATAACTTTTTTGACACGGCACAATTTGGATTATTATTTAAACTATAGGTTTAACTACCATTTTTTAATATAAAACCACCAACATCCTTGGTGGTTTTTTTATGTCTCAATTTTTAATACTTTTATCTTATGAAAAAACTGATCATCATTAATGGCCCGAATTTGAATTTATTGGGAACAAGAGAACCTGATTTGTATGGAAGTCTCTCTTTAGTAGAGTTTTTAGATGCTATAAAAGCAAAATATCATAACATTGAGATTGACCATTTTCAATCCAATATTGAAGGTGAATTGATTTCAAAAATTCAGGAGGTCGGTTTTAGTTATGACGGCATTGTTTTAAATGCAGCAGCTTACACGCACACGTCTGTAGGTATTGGTGATGCTGTAAAAGCGATCACAACACCAGTAGTTGAAGTTCATATTTCAAATACCTTTGCCCGGGAAGATTTTAGACATCAGTCCTATATAGCACCAAATGCAAAAGGTGTAATTGTTGGTTTTGGTTTGCAAAGTTATGAGTTGGCTATCCAAAGTTTTTTGAATGATGCGCTATGATTTGTAAAAGGATAGGGGTGGTCCTATGTTTTATAGTTGCTGCAATAAGTGTAAATGCACAGGATCTTAATATTAAAGTTGGTGTTAAAGGCGGTTTGAACAAGACATTTTTTAATGTGGACATGCAGGAATTTGGCTCTTATTCGACTAATGAAACTGGGTTTTATGCTGGCCTATTTATGGAGTTTCCCATTGATGATTATTTGAGTCTCCAGCCTGAAGTTTTATATATCTCAGTGGGCGATTTTGATTTTTTAAATGTTCCTATTTATGCAAAATATGAAGTGGCCAATAGATTGTATTTAATGGCAGGCCCAAGTGTGAGCTATTTTATTGATTTTTTCACAAGTAAAGTGAAAATTGGTGCTGACATAAGTACGAGCTATGATATTACTTCAAATTTAGACGGCCATATTAAATTTGCTTTGGGTATAGATGAATTGGCACCACACGGGTTGTTTTTTGGATTGGGACTTAAGCTATAGATAAAGCACCAAAAAATATATAATTTTCAAATTCCAATAAAAAAGCGATTCATAATTTTGAATCGCTTTTTTATTTTATGAGTAGTTCCTCCCCTTCAGGGAGACTAGGAGGGGCTTTTACAAATGAATCACTTCTCCATAAGCGGCCGCAACAGCTTCCATAACAGCTTCACTCATTGTTGGGTGAGGATGTACTGTTTTTAAAACTTCATGTCCTGTAGTTTCCAATTTACGTCCCAACACTGCTTCAGCAATCATATCAGTTACTCCAGAACCAATCATATGGCAACCTAACCATTCGCCATATTTGGCATCAAAGATTACTTTCACAAAACCATCTGTAGCTCCAGAGGCACTGGCTTTACCTGAGGCTGAGAATGGAAATTTACCCACTTTTATATCGTATCCTTTTTCTTTAGCTTGTTTTTCAGTCATCCCAACACTAGCTATTTCTGGTGTGGCGTATGTACACCCAGGAATATTGCCATAATCTAATGCCTCTACATTTTGTCCCGCAATTTTTTCAACGCATAAAATTCCTTCCGCGGAAGCGACGTGTGCTAAAGCTTGTCCTGGAGTTACGTCACCAATGGCATAATATCCAGGAATATTGGTTTGATAAAAATTATTGACCAAAATTTTATCTTTGTCAACAGCAATGCCTACATCTTCCAAACCAATGTTTTCAATATTTGATTTGATGCCTACCGCTGAAAGAATAATGTCTGCTTCAAGGGTTTCTTCGCCTTTTGCAGTTTTTACAGTGGCAACAACCCCATTTCCAGAAGTATCAACTTTAGTCACTTCAGAAGAGGTCATGATCTTAATACCACTTTTCTTAAACGATTTTTCCAATTGTTTGGAGACTTCTTCGTCTTCAACCGGAACAACGTTTGGTAAAAATTCAACAATGGTCACATCAGTTCCCATAGAATTGTAGAAATATGCGAATTCCACACCAATGGCGCCAGACCCTACGACAATCATCTTTTTAGGTTGCTCTTTTAAAATCATGGCTTCTCTATAGCCAATCACTTTTTTGCCATCTTGTTTTAAGCTTGGCAATTCTCTTGAACGTGCACCGGTGGCAATAATGATATGATCTGCACTATATTCTTTACCATCAACGTCAATCTTCTTTCCTGTTTTTAGTTTCCCAAAACCTTCAATAACATCAATTTTATTTTTCTTCAGCAAAAACTGAACACCTTTGCTCATGCCTCCAGCTACGTCGCGGCTGCGTTTTACAACGGCGCTGAAATCTTTATCGGCATCCTTTACAGAAAGTCCATAATTTTCAGCATGTTTAAGATATTCAAAAACCTCTGCCGATTTCAATAAGGCCTTTGTTGGGATACAGCCCCAATTTAAACAAACACCGCCAAGGCTTTCCTTTTCAACAATAGCAGTTTTAAACCCTAATTGTGATGCTCTAATAGCAGTTACGTAGCCTCCAGGACCACTTCCAAGAACAATGATATCGTATTTACTCACGCGATTATATTTTTGAATTAATATTTAAGTGAAATTAAAAAGTTAAGAACGCATGTATGCATTTCGTTCTTTCAATAGCAACAATTATATTTGCCAAGGCTAGAATCCCGAGAAATTTTTAATCAAGATTTTAAGCTACGAAGGTACAAAAAGTATATTTTAAATCACAAATTACAAAAATCAAAAATTCGAACACTTATTAAGAGTTATTTGTATAGAGTGAAGACGGTTAAATCGAAAAAAAAGAAGTGCATTGATTTAAATGGTGTCCACTATTGATTATGTGTTGATTGAGCTGTCTTTTTCTGTTGAATGCGATATTAAGGTCAAGAGCACAACATTCAATAGTAGCGCTTTATTTAAACCTGATCCGTAAAAGGATGCTCGCCTTTATCTTGATTGAATTTATTCTTGTTATAAGAAACGGACTTTCCTTTTGCAATAGATAAAGAAATCCATTGATCGGCTTTAAGAAATTTTCCAATATAAGCCATTTGTCCAATGTGGTAGGCGTAATGTCCCAATTGTCTAAATATTGCTTCTGCTGCCGTATGTTCTTCGTTTCTAATGTAGATTATCTTATTTAGGTCACTTTCATGAAGTGGAGAGATGGCATTGAAGACATACGCCCATCCTTTTTCCCAAGCGGCCAAAACCTCATCTTTATCTGTGTAAGAACTTTCAAATTCCTGCTCACGTTGGCGCCATACTTTTTCACCATCTTCATATAAAAAATTTGTCCAACGGCTCATCATGTTTCCCACCATATGCTTCACGATGGTAGAAATATTATTAGACTCGTCGTTTGGGGAAAAGTTCATGTCTTCAAAGCTAAGCTGCGCTAAAATTTTGTCGCCCGCAGTTTTGTAATACTGAAACTGCTTTATAACTCCAGTTAAAAGTTGGTTATCCATACAATAAAGTTAAGTATTAAAATCAAATCAAAAAGCACTAAATCCCAAATTTCAAATTCCAATTGTTAAATAACCCTTGGAATTTACAACATTGAAATATATTTACTTAATGTCAGGAACAAATTCTAAGGCATCCCCATTGATACAATGGCGTTTTCCAGTCGTTTTTCTTGGTCCGTCGTCAAATACATGGCCCAAATGACCGCCGCAGGTGGCACAATGCTCTTCATTGCGTAGGTATCCTATTTTAGTATCAGTACTAAAGGCCACGTTGCCTTCGATAACCCGGTCAAAACTGGGCCACCCCGTTCCAGAGTCAAATTTATGCTCACTTCTGTATAAAGGGGTTTTACATGCAGCGCATACATAAGTTCCAACGTCGTGATTGTTGTTTAAAGGACTGGAGAAGGCGCGTTCAGTGCCTGCTTTACGAAGGACGTTATATTGTGCTGCAGTGAGCTCAGCTTTCCATTCGGCATCAGTCTTTGTGACTTTAAATTCTTTTTTTTGTGTTTTACCCTCTTTTTTTTGGGCAGAACTGTTGCAACTCATAAGAAGGCTCAATAAAAGTATTAATGGGAGTGTTTTCATAATGGTCTAATTTGTGGATTTAATTTTAAGTCGGAAGCGGTTAGAATTCCTTTCTCCTTAAAGCGTTAAGATAATCACAAGGATTTTAAATATGCGTTTCTTGTTACTTTGTCTACGTAATTTTAGTACTTTAGGATTTTATTTTAAATTAAATTAACACTTTTTAACCCTCTTAAACTTAGAATATGGCACACGTTAAGCCTTATAGTCTTTTTACCGATTTTGATATCAATCTATTTCTAGCAGGAAAACATTTTAGGCTTTATGAAAAGTTTGGGTCCCACATCATGGAACTGGATGGGAGTAAGGGTACTTATTTTGCCGTATGGGCACCAAGTGCAAAAAAGGTTTCTGTGGTGGGAGATTTCAATGGATGGAAGGAAGGCGCGCACGAACTCAATGTGAGATGGGATAAAAGTGGGGTATGGGAAGGATTCATCTCTAATGTGGGTCTAGGAAATATGTACAAATATAAAATCACAAGCCACCATAATAATATCAAAACAGAAAAGGCTGATCCTTATGCCCGCCGTTCGGAACATCCGCCACAAACAGCCTCAATTATTTGGGAGGATGACTATAAATGGAAGGATGGGAATTGGATGTCCAAACGTAAAAAGAATAACGCCTTAGATGCGCCTTATTCTGTCTACGAAGTACATTTGAGCTCTTGGAAACGTCATGAAACTGAAGATAGATTCATGTCTTACGTTGAGTTGGCTGATGATTTGGTAGCTTATGTGAAAAAAATGAAATTTACCCATGTGGAGCTCATGCCTATAATGGAATTTCCATATGATCCAAGCTGGGGCTATCAGATTACAGGTTATTTTGCACCAACCTCTCGCTTTGGTTATCCCGAAGAATTCAAATTTCTAGTAGATACGCTTCATAAAAATGACATTGGCGTTCTATTGGATTGGGTGCCTTCGCATTTTCCAGAGGATGCCCACGGACTGGGGTATTTTGACGGGTCCTGTTTATATGAGCATCCTGATAGACGTAAAGGTTATCACCACGATTGGAAAAGCTTAATTTTTAATTATGGACGCAACGAGGTAAAATCCTTTTTAATTAGTAATGCACTTTTTTGGTTAGACCAATTCCATGCGGATGGGTTGCGTGTAGATGCCGTAGCCTCAATGTTGTACTTGGATTATTCTAGAAATGAAGGTGACTGGGAGCCAAACATGTATGGAGGAAGAGAGAATTTAGAGGCAGTGGCCTTTATTAAGGAGATGAATGAAGCCGTTTATTCCAATTACCCCGATGTGCAGAATATTGCTGAAGAATCCACTGCATTCCCGATGGTGTCATCACCAACATTTTCTGGTGGTCTCGGATTTGGAATGAAATGGATGATGGGGTGGATGCATGATTCACTGGAATACTTTGGCAAACCGCCCATTTATCGTCAGTACCATCAAAATGATTTGACCTTTTCAATGACATATGCCTTTTCTGAAAACTTCATGTTGCCATTAAGCCATGACGAAGTTGTGTATGGCAAACGCTCTATTTTAGGTAGGATGCCCGGAGATGAATGGCAACGTTTTGCCAATCTGAGGTTGTTGTACAGTTATATGTTTACACATCCTGGAGGCAAATTGCTTTTTATGGGTTGTGAGTTTGGACAGATAAACGAATGGAATTTTAGAGCAAGTTTGGATTGGCATTTGTTAGATTCTGAATTTCACCTAGGAATTCAAAACCTGATCATCGATTTAAACGGTTTATATCAATCTGAACCAGCCTTATACGAGCAACAATTTTCTGGTGAAGGCTTTGAATGGATTGCTTATGACGATCACAAAAACTCTGTTTTGGTGTTTATAAGAAAAGGGAAAAATTCCGAAAATGACGTCATAGTAGCGTGTAATATGACCCCAACACCAATGATCAACTATGATATTGGTGTGTCTCATAAAGGAAAATTACAGGAAATATTCAACAGTGATTCAAAAAGGTACAACGGAACTGGAGAGTTTCAGAACAAATTGATTTCGACTAAAAAGGACGACTTACACAATCGGAACCATTCTGCAAGTATTATAATCCCTCCACTTGGGGTAGTTGTTTTAAAGTATATAGAATTTGCTAAGTCCTCTAAAAAAAAGTCTCTTGAAGCGACAAAAGAGAAGAAGTCTAAAACCTCTAAAAAATCAAATAGAAAAGAAGATTTGAAACCACATAAAGCAAAAATTTTGCTTAAGGACATGGATAAGCCTGAATCTCAATCGACGCCAGGAGGAAAAAGAGAAACCAAAATCAAATCTCCAAAACCTTCAAGAGATAAGTCTACTAAAAAGAATGTAAGTGAAACTGTACCAAAATCAATCCAACCGATTTTGATTTCTAAGATTGAAGATCCCATTAAAACTATAGATACAAAAAATAAGATCAAATCTCCTGAAAAATCTGCGAAGAAACCGGCTAAGATTAAACCAACTCAAAATACTTCAAAAAGCACTCAGCCAGAGTTAACTCCAAAGAAAATTGACAAGAACAGATAATTGTTAGTTTAATTAATTAATTATACCAAACTCAAACGTTATAGTTGATAAATACTATTAACTTAAATTTTATATTCGTAAACTTATATGTTTGTTTGTGGAGTTTAATACCAAATTATGATTATAAATACTGAATTAGAACAAAAGGGGAATTTATTCCCTTCAAAAATAGTTGCCTATAAAAAGGATGTTGATACTCTTTTATTTACCGCCGAAAATGGTGTGGTATTAAAAATGACCATTTTGAGAGATAGTGTGATTCGTTTTAGATACGCAACCACTGGAACTTTTGAAAGGGATTTTTCTTATGCTATTACAAAACACGCAAGTACAGGATACAACCAATTAGAAATTGAAGAAGAGGCGGAATCATATAAGGTGACAACGTCAAAGCTTATCTGCCATATCAGGAAGAATGATATGAAAGTCCATATTTTTGACGCTAAAGATCATAAACTCATTAATGAAGATGAATTGGGCTTCCATTGGGAGGAAAGCTATGAATATGGTGGAAACATCGTGAAGATGAGTAAAACCTCTCATGATGGCGAGAGCTATTATGGCCTTGGTGATAAACCTGTGGAACTCAATCTGAAAGGCAAACGCTTTGAAAACTGGGTTACGGACAGTTATGCTTATGGCAGAGGAACGGATCCTATTTATAAAGCCATTCCTTTTTACACCGGGTTGCATAATAAAAAGGCCTACGGGGTTTTCTTTGACAACAGTTTTAGAACTTATTTTGATTTTTCTCAAGAAAGACGAAATGTCACCAGTTTTTGGGCGCAAGGCGGTGAAATGAATTATTATTTCATCTATGGTCCTAAAATGGAAGATGTGGTTGCCAATTATACCGATTTAACCGGTAAACCTCAGCAATTGCCACCTCTATGGGCATTGGGTTTTCACCAATGTAAATGGAGTTATTATCCAGAATCTAATGTTAAGGAAATCACTTCAAAATTTAGAGAATTAAAAATTCCTTGTGACGCTATTTATTTGGACATTGATTATATGGATGGCTTTAGATGTTTTACTTGGGACAAAAACCATTTCCCTGACCCCAAGCGTATGGTCAAGGAATTACTTGACGACGGATTTAAAACGGTCGTGATTATTGATCCAGGGATTAAAATAGATAAAGATTATTGGGTTTATAAGGAAGCATTAGATAACGACTATTTCTGTAAGCGGGCAGATGGACCTTTAATGAAAGGAAAGGTGTGGCCGGGAGAATGTCATTTCCCTGATTTCACAAATGGCAAAGTACGGGATTGGTGGGCTGATTTATTCAGGGAACTCATTGAAGATATTGGAGTTAAAGGCGTATGGAATGATATGAACGAGCCTGCCGTTATGGAAGTGCCTAACAAGACCTTTCCGGATGACGTTAGACACGAATATGACGGTAACCGATGTAGCCACAGAAAAGCCCATAATGTCTACGGCATGCAAATGGCGAGAGCGACCTATCAAGGGGTCAAGAAATTTGCCTATCCAAAACGTCCCTTCGTAATTACGCGTGCTGCGTATTCAGGAACACAACGGTATTGCTCTACCTGGACGGGTGACAACGTGGCTACTTGGGAACATTTATGGATTGCCAATATCCAAGCACAACGTATGGCGATGTCTGGATTCTCTTTTGCGGGTAGTGATATTGGTGGTTTTGCGGAACAACCTCAAGGAGAATTGTTTGCAAGATGGATTCAATTAGGAATTTTCCATCCGTTCTGCCGAGTGCATTCATCAGGAGATCATGGCAATCAGGAGCCATGGACATTTGATGAAGATGTGACTGATATTGTGCGCAAGTTTATTGAACTGCGCTATGAATTATTGCCTTATTTGTACACTTCTTTTTGGAAATATGTAGATGAGGGCATTCCAATGCTTAAATCATTAGTTTTATTTGATCAGGACGATGTGCATACCCATTACCGGTCTGATGAATTTATCTTTGGAGACCAGATTTTGGTGTGCCCTATTTTAGAGCCTAACGCTCGGGGTAGACGTATGTTTGTGCCTCGAGGCGAATGGTTTAACTATTGGACAGATCAACTTGTGTCTGGTGGAAAAGAAATGTGGGTTGATGCGGATATTGAAACCATTCCTATTTTTGTTAAAGCTGGAGCCATAATTCCGAAATTTCCGATTCAACAATATGTTGGTGAAAAAGAAATTGAAGAAGTGACGCTTGAAGTCTATTACAAGGAAGGAAAGGAGGTCTCGACATTATTTGATGATGCACATGATGGTTATGATTATACCAAAGGACGTTATAGTTTGAGAACGTTTAAGTTGACTGGAAAAACTGACGAACTTATTATTCAGCAACATAAAGAAGGTAAGTATGATGCAAACTATCTAAGTTTTAAGATAAAGCTTCATGGACTTCCTTTTTCTGTGGGTAAAATACAGATTGATAATGTGGAAATTCCTTTAAGCGAAGTCAAAATGAATGGTGACAACACCATGGTCATTGACAAAGGCTTTTCGGAGTTGCACATTTTTGGAAAATAGGAACTTCGTTTACAGTTCGCATAAAACAAAAACTATTTCTTTTTGAGTTAATCAAATAGGGAATGGTTTTTGTAATTTTAAGCCCAAATTAAAAAAATAAAAAATGAATTATAAGAATGCGATAATAGCGACAGGAACGGTTGCTCTTTTTTTATCATGTGCTACAAATCCGTTCACCGGAAATAACACCTTAGCTCTTGTTCCAAATTCACAACTTTTTCCTACTGCATTTGCACAATATGATGAGTTTCTAACAGAGAATAAGGTGGTTAGGGGAACAAAGGATGCTGATATGGTAAAGCGTGTTGGTCAAAAAATAGCCGTAGCCGCTGAACGCTGGTTAGATGCCAACGGATATCAAGGTTATCTAAAAGATTACCAATGGGAATATAATTTGGTTGATGATAAAACGGTCAATGCATGGTGTATGCCAGGCGGTAAGATAGTAGTCTATACAGGTATTTTGCCAGTTTCTCAAGATGAAGCCGGATTAGCTGCCATCATGGGGCATGAAGTATCCCACGCACTCGCGAATCATGGTCAGCAGCGTATGAGTGCGGGAATGTTACAACAATTGGGTGCTGTGGCCGGAAATGTCGTGATCAGTAATCCAGAGACCTTAAATCTATTTAACCAAGCTTATGGTGTGGGGTCTCAAGTAGGCGTAATGCTTCCTTTTAGCAGAAGTCATGAATCTCAGGCCGATGAAATAGGCCTTATTTTAATGGCTATTGCTGGATATGAGCCTTTAGAAGCTGCCAATTTATGGAGGCGCATGAATGCGCAAAGTGGGGGTGAATCGCCACCGGAGTTTTTAAGTACCCATCCTGCCAATGAAACACGGATCAGAAATATTGAAGCACAAGCTGATAAGGCCAGAGCAGAAGCTAGAAAATTTGGAGTGACCACATTTAAGAGCTAATCCATCCTTATTTTAAAATTAATATCTATTTTTAAAAGCTGTTCGTAACCATATTTTGGAGAGAACAGCTTTTTTATTTCCAATTTCTGTTACATTTGCTTTTGATCATACCGGCTTGATTTATTGAGATACCAATAGGAAGCAACTAAATTACCATCAATGAAGCTCCACAAAAAGGGAAGCAAGAAATTATTAAATGCTTGGGCATTTTATGATTGGGCAAATTCTGTTTACACGCTCACCATTGCCTCTTCCATTTTTCCCATATTTTATTCTGCATTGTTTATTTCTGAAGTTAAAATAGTCAGTGCCTTTGGTTTTGAATTTAAAAGCACGGCACTCATTACATTTGTTACCGCATTTACTTTTTTAATTGTTGCCGTCACCTCGCCAATTTTATCGGGTATTGCCGATTATGTAGGTAATAAGAAGAGTTTTATGAAGTTTTTCTGCTATGTGGGTGGCTTGGGATGCATAGGATTATATTGGTTCAATTTAGAACACATCCACTTGAGTTTACTGTTCTATTTTATGGGGTTGATTGGCTATTGGGGCAGTTTGGTATTCTATAACTCCTATCTTCCTGATATCGCATTTCCTGAGCAACAGGACAAAATTAGTGCTAAGGGTTTCTCTTTGGGGTATATAGGGAGTGTTCTTCTGCTACTCTTTAATTTAGCCATGGTGATGAATCCTCAGTTTTTCGGATTTTATATTGATATCGCACCAGATATTTTGGCAACCGGAAACGAGATTGAAATTGAAACAGCCTTAGAAGCAGCCAGAAATAAAGCATCACTGGAGGCTATGAGGGTGGCGTTTATAACAGTAGGACTTTGGTGGATTCTTTTCAGTCAATACACCTTTTATATTTTGCCTAAAGGCGTATCCAACGGACATAAAGTCACTAGAGCTATTGTTTTCAATGGTTTTAAAGAGCTAAAAAAGGTGTGGAAAGCATTGACAGCCAATTTAAGGCTGAAGCGCTATCTCGCTGCCTTTTTTGTTTTTAGTATGGCAGTACAGACCATTATGTTGGTGGCGGTTTATTTTGGTGAAGAAGAAATTGCCTGGGCAGATAGCAGTGACAAAACCATGGGCTTAATCGTGAGCATTTTGATTATTCAATTAGTGGCCGTAGTAGGTGCTATTTTAACTTCTAGAGCTTCTGCGAAATTTGGGAATATAAAAACGCTGATTGTGGTGAATTTTATATGGATGGGCCTTTGTTTTTACGCCTACTTTATGATCACCCCCACGGATTTTTACATCGCTGCCGGTTTTGTTGGATTTGTGATGGGCGGTATCCAATCTTTAGCCCGATCGACCTATTCAAAATTTTTACCGGAAACTAAGGACACCACGTCATACTTTAGTTTTTATGACGTCGCAGAAAAAATTGGAATCGTCATTGGTATGGTCATTTTTGCGACTATTGACCAAATATCAGGAAGTATGCGAAACGCCATTTTGTTCCTTTTTATATTCTTTTTGATTGGTATTATATTATTGTTTAGAGTGCCAAGAACAGAGTAGTTTCTTTATAAATTACCGGTGTGTGTTCTTATGAAAAAAGGGCTCCAATAATCTCCATTATAATTGTTTATAAAATAGTAAGAAAAGGTTATAATAAATTGAAAACAGATTTGTTTTATCAATTACTTATGCTTCCTGAGCCCGCAACTTTTGAATCTTCAGTTTTAGGATTGCCTCTGTACTTAATATCGCCAGATCCAGAAACCCGTGCTATTAAACTTCCATTACAAACGACTTCCGCATCTCCAGAGCCATTTAACGAAACTTCCACGTCATTGGCAATAAGGTTAAAACCATTATAATCGCCAGAGCCTGTAACGCTAGCTTTTAAACTGTTTGTTTGGCCTTTTAAATCCAAATCACCAGACCCGGTAACAGTGGCATCTATTGAAGTTGCAGTGACCTCTAATTTCACATCCCCTGAACCTGCTATTGCGGCCTTGAAATGAGTTGCTGAGATAGGATTTTCATTCCAGACATCACCTGAACCGGCAAGAGATACCGCACTGATTTTCTCAAAAGGAACCGTTATCGTGATAGTTTGATTTCTAGAGGGCTGTAAACTGATTTTATTTTGGGTTGTAACACTTAATGTTCCATTTTTGACTTCGGTAATAATGTATTGCAATAGATTTTCTTCGCCTTCAATTTCAATTTCCCCTTCTTTTCCTGAAACGAGAACATAGTCAAATGAACCAGCAAATTTTACTGCATCATAGTCTGAAGTTGATCGCGTAATGGCGGTTATTTGCCCATTTCCTTTAATTTTCTTTTGTGCTTGGATGGTACTGATGATCAATAGTGCAGCAACTAATAAAATTGAGTTTTTCATAGTGATTTATTTTTAGATGTTTTCGAGATGTCGGGGGATTTTATTAATTAATTTTTTTAAAGGTCACACTTCCATAGTCAGACGTGATTTTAATAAGGTTTTTGGTATTAGGATTCCCATAATGGCCTATATAGTATTTGTCTGACGATTCTATTTTCTTCTTGGAAATCTGAAAGTCTTCATCACCCCTAAGTGACGCATATTCCAGATTAATATCAAAGTTAAATTGGTAGTCAGAATCATAACCTATGGTGACGCCTGTGTAGTCTGAATCGATGGTGACGTTTCCAGCATTGGCAGTCATTCTATCAATTTTTATGGAGCCATAGTCAGAAGTCACTTGTATATTTTTATAAACTTCGCCAAAACGTGCCGTCAAATAATTGCTGTTTCCTTTAATATAGTTTGCTTTTTCAATGGTTATGGATCCGTAATCGCATGTGTAAGTGATGTCTTCAGCTATTTCTACTACTGATTTGGTGTAATCCGCATGAATGTCCAAATTTTTGGTTTTTCCGACTGTAAAGCTACTGTAATCCGCATTTATTTTTCCACTCTTTATATATTTAAAATAACTGTTATTGGTATAATCAAAGGAGATAGAATTATTGTCGGCCATCAATTCCTTGGTAGTGATCTTTCCATAATCACAGTTTATTTTGGCATGCCCATCTAACCGATCTAAATTGATACTACCGTAATTATTGCTTAAATCAACACTATTGGTAATTTTATCAAATAATTGATCTCCATATTGATGTTGTTGTTACTGCCCCAGTTCCACCAGCTACCAGACTTACTTTTACCAAATATGGTTTTTGCTGAAACCATGCTGGAAGAGGCTTGAAAGTTAACATTTATAGTATTCAGTTTTTCTTCTACTTTGTCTAAATCATTACCGTTGGTTTTGATGTTAACCTCAATACTGACCGTGTTCCCAGAATAGGTAATGATATTAATGTTTCCATAACTATTTTGAATTTTTAACAAAGCATCACGGTTTACGGAGAATTCTTTTTTAATGGTCTTTTCTTTGGTATGTTTGCCATTCCAATCGCTTGCAGCAACTGTAAAATGCGAAAGGAGCAAGAATATTGTGAGATGATATAGTCTGATTTTCATAGCGTTGATTTTAAAGTATTGATTGATTTTGTTTTGATTGTTTGAGTTGATTGATGTCTTCAATTGTTTTTAAAACGTTTTCCAAAATGTCAATCCGGCTTTGGAAATTACTGATCATGGCATAAATCACACGTTTATCATTGCCACTTTCTTTTAAATCGATTTTCAGTCTTTCATAATTTGTTTCTAACACATCAATTTGTTTCAAGGCATCTGCCACAAGAACTTCGTTTTCTGGGCTTCTTTGTGCATCTAATTTTTTTAATTCAGAAGAAATGGCGGTTGAGAAAAATTCTTGTGTTTGCGAAAATTCTTGTGATACACTTGCCAATCCACTGGCTTCAGGTTTATTTTGTAAAAAGACAAACATCCCAAAACATATAATTATCGATGCGGCAATTGCTAGGAGAGGTTTTAAAAACGCGTTTTTTGAATTTTCTTTAGGTCTATGGATTTGGTTGTGTTTCAGCTTCTCCAAAAAGCGTGCTTTATGGCCTTCGTTTGGTGCTTCCAAATCAAAATCACCATCTATATTCCTAAAAAGTTTATCAATTTCGTCTGTTTTCATGTTTTCATTTTTTAAAATCCAACCGTCGGATTTAATTTTTGCCTAAGGCTGTCTTTCGCTCTAGAGATTATCGTTCTACAATTGGCATAAGAGATATTCATAATTTTACTTATTTCTTCATAATCATAACCTTCAATTAGAAATAAGGTAACGCTAACTGATAGTTTTCTTTTAGGCATTTCATGCATTCCACTATTTGGGCAGCCTTAATCGTGGTCCATTCGTAGTCTTCAACTATTCCTTGTGAATCTTCAACTGTATAAAGAACATCATCTAACCGGACCTCATTGTATTTTGAATTTTTATGATAATAACTGATGCTATTATTCACCACAATTCGCTTTAACCACGGCCCGAACATTGAAAAGTCTTTAAGGGTTTCGAGCTTTGAAAAAGCCGTCAAAAAAGAATCTTGCATAATATCCTCTGCCGAGAAATTATCCTTTACAATTCTCAAGCTTGTATTGTACATGGCCTTAAAATATCGGTTATAAACCTCCATTTGTGCATGTTGATTGCCACTTTTGCACTGCTCAAGTAAAATACTGATATGTTGTTGGTTGGGTGTCAATAAAACAATGGGTTTATTATAAAGATATAATTAATTAAACTTTGTTACACTTTTAGATAAAAAAGGATCCAAATAATCTGTCTGCCTGTAGGCAGGCAAATTCCAGATGCGATTTCAAATTCAAATTCAAGCTTAACCCTGAGCTTTTAACTTTGAACTTTAAATACATATCAGAACTATGGCATAACTATTGGAAAGATATCTATTCAATATCAAGAATTGATATGTTAACCTCTTGATTACTAGCGGTTAATTTATTGTCTTAACACCCAAAGAAACAACATTATGTCAATGTTATGACATAATGACCTTTAATATAATATGAAAGAATCTAAATTTTTAAGTCTTGACAGTTTGTCATTTCAGGAGTTTGATGAAAACTCCGAGTTAATTCCATTGATGACACCTGAAGACGAAGAGCAAATAAACAACGAAGAATTACCGGCTACTTTATCCATTTTACCTTTACGGAATACGGTTTTATTTCCGGGGGTGGTTATTCCAATTACAGCTGGAAGGGATAAATCCATTAAACTGATCAATGATGCCAATAAAGGCAGCAAAGTTATTGGAGTGGTTTCTCAAAAAGATGGAAGTATAGAAGATCCGGAAGGAAAAGATGTTTTCAAAACAGGTACTGTTGCGCGTATTCTTCGTGTTCTTAAAATGCCTGATGGTAATACAACCATTATTATTCAAGGAAAAAAGCGCTTTGAAATTGACCAGGTCATGACAGAGGAGCCGTATATCACAGCAACAGTTAAAGATGTTGCCGAGGCTAAACCTGCTGAAGATAACGAGGAATTTTCTGCTATTATAGAATCCATTAAGGATTTAGCACTTCAAATTATAAAGGAAAGCCCAAATATTCCATCGGAAGCTAGTTTTGCCATCAAGAATATTGAAAGTAACTCATTTTTAGTAAATTTCGTGTCGTCAAACATGAATCTTTCTGTTGAAGAAAAGCAGAAATTGTTGGAAATCAATGATTTGAAGGAGCGTGCATTGGCTACCTTAAAATTCATGAACGTTGAATTCCAAAAGATGGAACTTAAAAACGACATCCAATCCAAGGTTCAAAGTGATATGAACCAGCAGCAACGTGAATATTTCCTACATCAACAAATGAAGACCATCCAGGAAGAATTGGGTGGGGTTTCTTACGATGAAGAGATTGATGAAATGAAAGAACGTTCGAAATCCAAAAAATGGAATGAGAAAGTTGATAATCATTTTCAAAAGGAGTTGATGAAGCTGCAACGCATGAATCCGCAAGTGGCAGAATACTCCATTCAGAGAAATTATTTGGATCTTTTCCTTGAATTACCCTGGAATGAGTTTAGCAAGGATAAATTCGATTTGAAGAGAGCAAAACGCATCTTGGATCGTGACCATTACGGACTCGACGATGTGAAGAGGAGAATTATCGAATATTTGGCAGTTTTAAAGCTACGTAATGACATGAAATCGCCTATTCTTTGTCTATACGGCCCTCCAGGAGTAGGGAAGACCTCTTTGGGGAAATCGGTAGCTGAAGCTTTAGGTCGTGAATATGTCAGGATGTCTTTAGGTGGATTACGTGATGAAGCAGAAATTCGTGGACATAGAAAAACCTATATCGGTGCAATGCCAGGAAGAATTCTTCAAAGTTTGAAAAAAGCAGGGACTTCTAATCCGGTATTTGTTTTAGATGAAATTGATAAGTTATCCAACAGTCATCAAGGAGATCCTTCTTCTGCGATGTTGGAAGTTTTGGATCCGGAACAGAATGCTGAGTTCCATGACAACTTTCTTGAAATGGGCTTTGACCTTTCTAAAGTCATGTTCATTGCCACGGCAAATAGCTTGAGCACCATTCAGCCAGCACTATTGGACCGTATGGAAATTATTGATGTCACGGGTTATACCATTGAAGAAAAGGTAGAAATTGCCAAACGTCATCTCTTGCCAAAACAAATTAAGGAACATGGTTTAACAGATAAAGATCTGAAAATTGCCAAACCACAATTAGAAAAAATCGTTGAAGGTTATACAAGAGAATCTGGCGTCAGAGGACTCGAGAAACAATTAGCTAAAATGGTGCGTTTCGCTGCCAAAAACATTGCGATGGAAGAGGAATATAACAAAAAGGTCTCCAATGAAGATGTTTTGGAAGTATTGGGCTCTCCAAGAATGGAACGTGACAAATATGAAAATAATAATGTTGCAGGCGTAGTTACAGGGTTGGCTTGGACCAGAGTGGGAGGTGATATTTTATTTATTGAATCCATACTCTCAAAAGGAAAAGGTACTTTAACCATTACGGGTAATCTCGGAACGGTTATGAAGGAATCCGCAACAATTGCCATGGAATATATAAAGTCTAACGCTGAAGAATTTGGCATTGATCCCAATGTTTTTGAGAAATACAATGTGCATATTCACGTGCCGGAAGGAGCAACTCCAAAGGATGGTCCGAGTGCAGGTGTCACGATGTTAACGTCTTTGGTGTCATTATTCACACAGCGAAAAGTCAAAAACAATTTAGCGATGACGGGTGAAATTACCTTAAGAGGTAAGGTATTGCCAGTGGGAGGGATAAAGGAGAAAATTTTAGCTGCGAAACGCGCGCGCATTAAGGAAATTCTACTTTGCGAGGATAACAGACGCGATATTGAGGAAATTAAACCTGAGTATTTGAAAGGCTTAACCTTTCATTATGTTACGGATATGAGTGATGTTTTAAAATACGCCTTAACCGATCAGAAAGTCAAGAATGCAAAAGCATTATAATAAGACATTTACTATTTTGTCAATTAAACGGTAACAATTTGTTGCCGTTTTTTTTGATTCACAAATAAAATAATCATATTAGCGTTTTAAGTAAGAAATACTACTTTTGCCATTCTATGACCAAGAGGATTACTGTTTTATTCTTTATCGTTTCGAACATCACAGTTTTCGCGCAACTAGGTGGCGCATCTACCTATCAATTTTTAAATCTTGTCTCTTCTCCGCGTCAGGCGGCGTTGGGAGGAAAGGTGATCACCAATTTTGATTACGATGTTACAGGAGCTTTATACAATCCTGCAACTATAAATCCTGAAATGGACAATCAATTGGCATTAAATTATTCCAGTTATTTGGGGGGTATCAGTTATGGCACGGGCGCTTATGCCTATACCTGGGACCGGCATGTGCAAACATTTCATGTTGGGATGACCTATATTAATTATGGAGAATTTGATGGTTATGATGAGAGTGGCATGCCTACCGGAACCTTTACAGGGAATGAAGCCGCTTTGTCTTTTGGTTATTCGTTTAAAATTCCCCATTCTGATTTTTATGTAGGGGCGAGCGCAAAATTGATAACATCAAAACTAGAACGCTACAATTCGATTGGTGGTGCCATTGATATAGGGGTAATTTATATTAATGAAGATCTTGATTTCCATGCGGCGTTGACCGTTAGAAATTTTGGAACTCAATTTACAACCTATGCGGGTCTTAATGAAAAACTGCCACTCGAAGTCAATTTTGGACTTTCTCAAACCTTACAACATGTGCCGCTAAGATGGCATTTAACATTTGATAATTTACAACAATGGCCCATTAATTTTTCTAATCCGGCAAGGGCAACAACAGATTTGGATGGTAACCAAACCCAAGAAAAAATAGGTTTTTTAAACGAAGTGATGCGACATACGATCATTGGCGCAGAACTTTTTCCTGATCGTGGTTTTAGTCTCCGATTTGGTTATAATTTTAGACGAGCAGAAGAGCTACGGATTGTCGACGAACGGAACTTTTCAGGACTTTCGTTCGGGATGGGAATTAAGCTCAATAAAATGCGATTTAGTTACACCCATGCACGTTATTCGGGCGCATCAAATACTAATTTTTTTGGACTCCAAATAGATTTGAGATAATTTAGAAGATTTGGGTCTATAGATAGAATAAATATGAAGAAGATTACTATTGCCATTGACGGTTTTTCATCAACAGGAAAAAGTACGGTTGCCAAACAATTGGCCAGAGTTTTAGGGTATGTCTATGTGGATTCTGGTGCTATGTATAGAGCAGTGACCTTATATGCCATGCAGAATCAAATGATATCTAAGGATTATTTTGATGTTGAAAAGTTGATTGCCAACTTAGGTGCTATTAAACTCAGTTTTAAGTACAATGACACATTAGGATTTGCTGAAATGTATTTGAATGGTGTAAATGTTGAAAATGAGATCCGGACTTTGGAGGTCTCGCAATCGGTAAGTCAAGTCGCTGAAATTTCAGAAGTAAGACGTATGTTGGTCTTGCAACAACAGCAAATGGGGCAGGAGAAAGGTGTTGTAATGGATGGTCGCGATATTGGAACGGTGGTTTTTCCAGAAGCTGAATTAAAGTTTTTTATGACTGCTTCCGCAGAAACGAGAGCCAAAAGACGCTATAAAGAACTGCTTGAAAGAAATGACGATGTGAGCTATGAAGACGTCTTAAAAAATGTTGAATCGCGAGATTTAATTGATTCTACAAGAGAAGATTCACCTTTAATGAAGGCTGATGATGCCATAGAAATTGATAATTCTAACCTATCATTGACAGTACAGTTTGAGAAGCTCTATGCTTTGGCAAAAAATGCGATTGAGCACGAATAAAATTAAAGTCCTAAGTTTCGAATTCAAAGATATTATAAACTTTCATAGCTGTTCTAGGACGGATTCTAATTTATTAAGTTCTTTCTAGAACAAATTATTTTTTTGCCTAAAAATTGTCGTTCCGAAGGTCTAATTCATTTAGCATAAAAAAACGACCCAACAGGTCGTTTTTGATAATGCTATAGCGCGGATGATTTATTCATTTGGTATAATAAGTTCTTGATCGGGATGGATAAGGTCAGGGTTTTTCAGGATGTCAGAATTTGCTTTAAAGATCTTTTGGTATTTGGATGCATCACCATAATACTGCTTGGCTATTTTGCCAAGGGTTTCTCCTGATTTTACTGTGTGTCTTGCAAAGACAGAAGTGTCGGCCACTTTAATGTCTGCTTTGATGTCTGAAGGATTTTCACCACCAACTGCCTTTATTTTATCCCAAAGTAGATTTTTTTCATACTGATTTTTTGCAGTGCCCTTAATCTTTAAGACCCCATTTTCTTCAGAAACATCGCCATTTTGAATATTTAGTTCCTTTCCGAGATCTAAAACACTTTGATACTTAGATTTTACCATGATAATTATTTTTTATAAATTAATGTAAATGTAAATATATTGAAATATTATCTTAAATAGTAACGCTATCGCTATCAATGTTTAACGGATCCAAATCAGCGGTTAGAGGTCTCAATTATAGTTCAGTAAATAATTTGTAAATCAGAAAATAATATTGTATTTTTGCACTCCTTTTAGCGGTACCCGTGGAAGATAAAAGGAATAAAAGAAAAAAGCAAATAACACTTCTGTGTGTTGATCGCATAAAACTTCCAAAAACACTCAGAATACAAACTAGTATTCAGCAAATGTCTGAAAAAGAAACAAATCAAGCCGAAGTAGAAACTACGGAAGCAACAGAAACAGCAGTAAACACTCAAACTACTGAAAAAACAGCTCCTAAAGTATCAGAAGCACAAGCAAACCCTGAAAAATTCCTAGCAGATTTCAACTGGCACAATTACGAAGAAGGTATTGAGCAAGTAGATGACAAAAAACTTCAGGAATTTGAAAAATTAGTATCAGAAAATTTCGTGGATACCCTAGACGATGAAGTTGTTGAAGGTGTAGTGATCCATATTACTGATCGTGATGCTATTATTGATATCAACGCAAAATCGGAAGGTGTAATCTCTCTTAACGAGTTCCGTTACAACCCGAATTTAAAAGTTGGTGATAAAGTAGAAGTATTAATAGATGTACGTGAAGACGCTAACGGACAGTTGGTATTATCTCATCGTAAAGCTAGAGTAATCAAAGCGTGGGATCGTGTAAACAATGCACATGACACTGGCGAAATTGTAAATGGTTTTGTTAAATGTCGTACTAAAGGTGGGATGATCGTTGACGTATTTGGTATTGAAGCATTCTTGCCAGGTTCTCAAATTGATGTGAAACCTATTAGAGATTACGATCAATACGTTAATAAAACAATGGAATTTAAAGTTGTGAAAATCAACCACGAATTCAAAAACATTGTGGTTTCTCATAAAGCGCTTATTGAAGCCGATATTGAAGAGCAGAAAAAAGAAATCATCAGCCAATTAGAAAAAGGACAAGTATTGGAAGGTGTTGTGAAAAACATTACGTCTTACGGTGTCTTTATCGATCTTGGTGGTGTTGATGGATTGGTTCATATTACTGATCTTTCTTGGTCACGTATCAACCATCCAAACGAAATTGTTGAATTGGATCAAAAACTTAATGTAGTAATCCTTGATTTTGATGAAGATAAATCAAGAATCCAATTAGGTTTAAAACAATTGAGCAAGCATCCTTGGGAAGCTTTAGGCGACACTGTAAAAGTTGGCGACAAAGTCAAAGGAAAAGTGGTTGTTATTGCTGACTACGGTGCATTTATTGAAGTAGAAGAAGGTGTTGAAGGCTTGGTTCACGTAAGTGAAATGTCTTGGTCAACGCATTTACGATCTGCTCAAGATTTCGTAAACGTAGGTGATGAAATTGAAGCGGTTATTTTAACTCTTGATAGAGAAGACCGTAAAATGTCATTGGGAATCAAACAATTGACTCCAGATCCATGGACTGATATTACTAGTAAATACCCAGTAGGCTCTAAGCACACAGGTATTGTACGTAACTTCACAAACTTTGGTGTGTTTGTTGAATTGGAAGAAGGTATTGACGGATTGATTTATATCTCCGATCTATCTTGGACTAAGAAAATCAAGCATCCAAGTGAGTTCTGTAACGTAGGTGATAACTTAGATGTTGTGGTATTGGAATTAGATGTTGAAGGACGTAAATTAAGTTTAGGTCACAAACAAACCACTGACAATCCTTGGGATAAATACGAAACTGAATTTGCTCTTGGAACGACGCACAAAGCAGAAATTTCTGAAATGGTAGATAAAGGTGCAACAGTTGAATTTAACGAAGATATCGTTGCATTCGTACCGTCACGTCATTTAGAAATGGAAGATGGTAAGAAATTGAAAAAAGGTGACACTGCTGAATTCAAGATTATTGAGTTCAATAAAGAGTTCAAACGTGTTGTTGCTTCTCATACTGCTATCTTTAAACAAGAAGAGATTGCTAACGTAAAAGCGGCTGTTGCTAAAGCGGAAGCTTCTGCAGCAGAGTCAAAACCAACTCTCGGTGATGCCAATGATGCTTTACAAGCTCTTAAAGATAAAATGGACGGGAAGAAATAATTAATTTCTGCGAAGGCAGGAATCTTATGAATTTCAGTTTTAATCTAATAATCAAAGCCTTCAACTTATGTTGAAGGCTTTTTTATTTTATACGGGCGTACTTTGAGTCTTATGATCATAAAACCATTGCCCACAAGAATTTTTATCCTAAATTTGTAAACCAAATACGTTTGGAAAACTATGAGCCAAAAAGTTCTACTTAACGCAAAAGAGATCAACATCATTCTTCATCGATTGGCTTGTCAACTGATTGAAAAACATAACGACTTTACCAATACCGTTCTAATAGGTCTGCAACCAAGAGGGAAATTCTTGGCCAATCGATTAGCTCAAATATTGAAGAACGATTATAAGATAAAACACATTCAATTAGGACACTTGGACATCACTTTTTTTAGAGACGATTTCCGTCGTGGTGAAAAACCATTGGAAGCAAATACCACAGAAATTAATTTTATAGTTGAGGATAAGAACATTGTCTTTATTGATGATGTGCTCTATACGGGAAGAAGTATTCGTGCCGCATTGACCGCCATTCAATCTTTTGGTAGACCCAACGAAATTGAGTTACTGACCTTAATAGATAGAAGATTCAGCAGACATTTACCAATCCAACCCAATTATAGAGGACGGCAGGTAGATGCTATTAACGAAGAAAAGGTAAAGGTAAATTGGGTAGAACACGGTGGGGAAGATGCCGTTTATTTAGTCAAAAGCTAAATATGGATAGCGAACAATTGTTTTTAAGAGATAGGAAAACTTCAGAAAACAGGGAGAAGGTGATCGTGGCTTTTGTTTTTAATTGAGTTCCTTAAGAATAACGAATAGGAATAAATAATAAATAATACCGACAATGAGCGAATTAAGTGTCAATCACTTATTGGGAATAAAATATCTAAATTCACAGGATATTCAACTGATTTTTGAAACTGCAGATCATTTTAAGGAAGTCATTAACAGACCCATAAAAAAAGTACCTTCATTAAGAGATATTACTATTGCTAACTTATTTTTTGAAAATTCCACACGTACCAAATTATCTTTTGAACTAGCAGAGAAGCGGCTTTCTGCAGACGTCATTAACTTTTCGGCATCACAATCTTCAGTAAAAAAAGGAGAAACTTTAATTGACACTGTCAACAATATACTTGCCATGAAAGTAGATATGGTGGTCATGCGCCATCCAAATCCCGGAGCTAGTGTATTCCTATCCCAACATGTTAACGCAAGTATTATTAATGCTGGAGATGGCGCTCATGAACACCCAACACAAGCTTTATTGGACAGTTACTCTATTAGAGAGCGTCTGGGTAAGGTACAAGGTAAAAATGTGGTTATTGTAGGCGATATTTTGCACAGTCGTGTGGCTCTTTCCAATATTTTTGCGCTACAGCTACAAGGGGCCAACGTGATGGTGTGCGGACCAAAAACCTTATTGCCAAAATATATAGATAAACTAGGCGTGAAGGTGGAGACCAATCTAAAAAAAGCACTCCAATGGTGTGATGTTGCCAATATGCTTCGGGTGCAGAATGAGCGAATGGATATGACCTATTTTCCATCTACGAGAGAATATACACAACAATATGGTGTCAATAAGGCTTTGCTGAATTCTCTCGATAAGGAAATCACAATAATGCACCCAGGACCTATTAATCGGGGTGTAGAAATCACGAGTGATGTGGCCGATTCCAAACAAGCCATTATATTGGATCAAGTTCAAAATGGCGTTGCAATTAGGATGGCTGTTATATATTTATTAGCTTCTAAGATTAAACACTAAACCCAACGATTATGATTTTTGATAAAGAGAACAACACAACCATCATTACACAAGAAAAAAGCACCATTATTGAATTGGTTAAAAAACTTCAGGCAACCTATCCAAGATTCGAAAATGATAATGTCATCATTAATTTATCTGTTTTAAAACAAATTGGTTTGCAGGACATTGTGGAGTTTTTGGAAGTTTCAAACAGGCATCGTCGGGCAAAACATTCATTTGTTATCGTTTCAAGTCAAGCAAATCTAGACGACATGCCGGATGAAATTGTTGTGGTGCCAACCTTAAAAGAAGCCTATGACGTCATTGAAATGGAAGAAATGGAACGGGATCTTGGAATTTAAAAATTTAAGGTTTAGATGCTAAACTATAAAACTCCTGACTTCTAAACTATAAAAATGAAACTTACAATTCTTGGCTGCTTCAGTGCCACGCCACGTAAAGATACCAATCCAACCTCACAGGTTTTGGAAATCAATAACCATTTATTTATGATTGATTGTGGCGAAGGTTCTCAGGTGGAATTACGCCGCAACAAAATCAAGTTTTCCAGAATAAAACACATTTTCATATCCCATTTACATGGCGATCACTTCTTCGGGTTGGTTGGATTGATTTCCACATTCCGGTTATTGACCAGAGAAACCGAATTACATATCCATTGTCCGAAAGGTTTGAAGGAAGTCATCACCTTACAGATGAAGTTGGCTGATTCGTGGACCAACTACCCACTTTATTTCCATGAATTAACTTCTAATACCTCAGAACTTATTTTTGAAGATGACAAGGTAGCGGTATGGACCATACCTTTAGATCATCGTATTTATACGAATGGATTTTTGTTTAAGGAGAAAGAAGGCGAACGACATTTACACCTCCCTTCCGTTTTAGAAGCTAATATTGACGTGGCTTATTACAACAAATTGAAACAGGGCCATGATGTACTGAATAATGATGGGATCCTTATCGACCATAAAAAAGTAACTTTGCCCCCAAACCCTCCTAAAAGCTATGCCTTTTGTAGTGATACTGCGTATAAAGAAGATATTGTTTCAATTATAAAAAATGTAGATGTCTTATATCATGAATCTACTTTTTTGGATAAACACGCGCATTTGGCACCAAAAACCAAACATTCTACTGCAAAAGAAGCGGCACTCATTGCGAAAAAAGCAAATGTAAAAACTTTGATTTTAGGTCATTATTCAACGCGGTATGAAGACTTGAACGCTTTTAAATTAGAAGCGCAGACGATTTTTAAACCCGTTAAATTGGCAAAGGATGGGCTGCATTTCAATTTTGACTAAATTCCCTAAGATGTTTCACCCAGGTCAAGGCCTCTTCTAAATGATCACACCGCTTCAGACTTATTTTTGCAAATTGTTTCTCAATTGATGCATTGATGTACCCAAAATCATTGTAGGTGACGGTCGCAATAGCGCTGATGAAGTTGAATTCCTGATGGAATCTTTGCCATAATTGTGGATCAGTGGAGTAGGAATTAACGCGATTTGAAATGTAAGCAATCTCGAATTCGCCACTATAATAATCTAAAGTTGCTCCAATAACTTCCAGAATTTTATCCCAATCAAAGTGTATGCCTTCATGTAATTCTGAGAGGATAAAGTTCTCAAAGAAATATAAATCACCAAATGAAAATTCTATTTTTGAATGCTCTAATAAGTTAAAATATTTACTTTCTTGAAATCGCATTTAAGACAAATTATGCCTAAATTTATGAGAATTTGATTACTAATAAAAAAATAGTAAGATTTTAACATTTAAGACATTTGTAATGGATACAGATTTAGGGAATTACCGAAAATCATACGAAAAGCAAGCATTAATCGAAGCGAACATTAGTGATAATCCGATGGAGGTTTTTCAAAAATGGTTTTATGAAGTCGATGCAAATTTTGATGAAGGTGAGACTAATGCCATGACAATCTCAACGCTTGGTTTGGATGGTTTCCCAAAAAGCAGAGTCGTGCTACTCAAAAAATATACGCATGAAGGCTTCATATTTTACACCAATTATCAAAGTGAAAAAGGCAAGGCCATTATGGCTAATCCAAAAGTTTGCTTATCGTTTTTTTGGCCAAAGGCAGAACGACAAATTATCATAAAAGGTAGTGCTGAAAAAATATCTCCAAACTTAAGTGATGGTTATTTTGAATCGCGACCACGAGGAAGTCAATTAGGGGCGTTGGTCTCCCATCAGAGTGACGTCGTTGCAAATAGAGAAGTGTTGGAGGAAGAATTGCACCATTTGGAGAGAAAATTTGAAAACAAAGAGATTCCCAGACCAGAACATTGGGGAGGTTTTATTGTAAAACCTATTTCAATTGAGTTTTGGCAAGGACGCCCAAACAGGTTGCACGACAGAATAAGATTTAGGTTAACCGAAGAATTTAATTGGGTTATGGAGCGATTGTCACCTTGATTAGAGCGGCTACCAGTTGATTATTTATCTTATATAAAGACTTAGGTCCATAAAGGTTTCCTCGTTCGACAATGACCTCAGAACTAGGAAGCAGTAGTTTCCTTAGAGAATTAATTCAGTATTTGGATAGTAGATGTTTATAGCTGTCCGATGGTTTGAAGGAACCGTATCTTTTCTTACTTAAAACTTCAACTATCTTCTTGTCTAAATTGTAATCAAATCGACAAAAGGATAGGTTTCATCGCTAAGTAACCTGAAATTCTTGAGTAAGGTTGTATTTCATCGATGATTTACATATAAAACCGACAAACTACACGTATTTCATCGATTTTAACATTTCCTTAACAGTTTCTTTCGGTTGTTCTTCTAATTTAGCGGTACCAAATCGAATTAACCTACTTATGAAATTATCTACCTACCTGCCAATGATGGTTTTACTAGCCATGTTCACTTTTTCCTGTTCTTCTGAAGATTTGCAAGAAGATAATTTTGAAAGTTCTCTAATGGAGAAGGCGCCACCGGCTAAGGTCATTGAAGTAGAAATTTTAGAGTTGATCAATAATTACAGAATAGGAGTGAACTTGACCCCATTAAACAATTTAAAGATCATTAAATCTGTAGCCTATACCCATACTGATTATATGGTATCTATAAATAAAGTAAGCCACGATTATTTTTTTCAACGTAAATCGAGTTTAGTTAAAAATGCTTCGGCTATTAAAGTTACAGAAAATGTAGCCTATGCTTATAATTCGGCCGAATCGGTAGTTAATGCATGGTTGAGCAGTCCGGGTCATAAAGCAAATATTGAAGGTGATTTTACCGATTTTGATATTTCGGCAGAGCAAAATTCTGAAGGTAAATGGTACTTTACAAATATTTTTATAAAACGTTAATCAAGAATTGAGTTTTGAAATTGTTAGTTGTTCGAAGAGGTCGCTTTTAGGAGCGACTTTTTTGTATAGTAATATTTTAAATAGTGCATTTAGTGACAATCAAACAAAATTTGAGATTTTCATCTATAATGAAGAGCTTATAGTCCTTGTACACAAGTTCTCAAAATTTAGAATTGTCTGAACGTTATATAAATAAAGATGCACACGTACATCAATGACCTACGAAAGTGCGCTATTCAACTCCTAAATTTAACGTCTAAACGTTTCTTTGTTGACTCATCAATCATCAGAAAATATCATCGGTTTATAGCATAAATTAGGGGTCTACCATGCTTTAAGAGTTAACATGATGCACTAATCTCACTGTGATGTTTTATCTGAGCATCTTTCGAGCATTTTATCATCAAGTCCCAGATTCTAATAAATTAGTTCATATATACTCAAAAGCATACGAAGGCGATATGGATTTAATGTATAAGTCATCCTGCATTTATAACCATTTGTATTTAAATGAAGGCTACTATTAACCGCTTTAATTTAATCTCAGAAATTTCAGAAATAAATATAGATCTTAGTTTTTTTAAATATAAACAAAAAAAAAGCAGACTCTAGTCTGCTTTTTTGAATAAATTTCGTTAAAATTAATCCTTCAATATATAGAAGTATGATCTTCTGTTCAATTGATGCTCTTCTGCGGTACATTTTACACCGTTTGCACATTTGTTCAGCAACTGTGTTTCACCATAGCCAATTGCGCTCTCAATTCGATCCGCAGTAATTCCTCTTGACAAAATATAATCTCTTGTAGATTTTGCTCTTCTGTCCGATAATTTCATATTGTAATTGTCGCTTCCCCTACTATCTGTATGCGATTCGATTTTGATGACCATACCAGGGTGTTCTCTCATGACATCCACAATGTTTTCCAATTCATATTCAGCATCTGTTCTAATATTCCATTTATCAAAATCGAAGAAAATAGGGTTGATGACAATTTGGTTGTCTTCAATTAATGGTATTAAGTAAAGATCAGCGATATTGACTTTGCCATTTTCTAAATTGGTTACTATTGCTGTGATAGCGTTCTTGTAATCTTTCTTACTTCCCAAGAGCGTAAAGCTCTTATCACAATCAGCTTCAAAAACATAAGCGCCAGTTGCGGATGTTATTTCCGTTGCAATAATTTTACCGTTTGTGTTGATTAATTGAACTTCCACATTCGCAAGAACTTCATTAGTTTTACTATTTCTAGCTATACCTTGAATGATTTGTTTACAAGGTTCAGCATTAAAGGCATAAATATCATCACTTCCTTTTCCGCCCGGACGGTTAGATGAGAAGTAACCTTTTTTACTGTCATCTTTTAAAAAGAACGCAAAATCATCATAGCCACTGTTATATGGGGCACCAAGATTTTCAGGTTCAGCGTTGGCGTCTGTTAAAATTTTAGACTTATAAATATCCAGTAGCCCTAAATTCAAATAACCATCCGAAGAAAAATAAAACGTGTTATCATTTGCTACAAAAGGAAACATCTCGCGTCCTTCCGTATTCACTTTAGGACCTAGGTTTCTTGGTTCGCTATATTTGCCATCTTCTAAAATATCGACAACATAAATATCCGTCTGTCCAAAACCACCTTCACGATCCGATACAAAAAACAACTGTTTATTATCAGGGCTCAAAGCAGGATGGCCATTAGAAAAATAATCATCATTAAATGGCAATTCAACCACATTATTCCAATTCCCATTATCTAAAGACGCTTTGTATAATTTTAAGTGGGACGTTCCTTTGCGGTCATATCCCAATTTATTTCTGCGGTTGACATTATCTCTTGTAAAATACATCGTCTGTCCGTCATTGGTCATAGCTATTGAAGCTTCGTGGTACGGTGTGTTAATTTTTGAAGAGTTTATAAAATCAGCTCCAGTAAATTCCTTTTTGCCTTCACTCTCGGTTACTGTTACAAAATATATATCTAAGAATGGTTCTGCATTCCAGCCATATCTTTTTTTCACAACAGTGTCTCTTGCAGAAGCAAAATAGAGCTGATCCCCAAATACATAACTGCCAAAATCAGAATATTGGGTATTGAAAGGCATATTTTCAATAGTTACAATGAGGTCTTCAGTGGAGGCTAAATCTTCATAAAGGTCAAGATTGTTGGCATCAAAGTCTTTTACCCGACTGTCGCCACCTTGGATATTTTTAAACTTCACTAACCATTTATCAGCTTTTTGATAATCTTTAATACTTCTTAAACTCTGGATATATTTAAAAATGTATTCAGGATTGACTTTATCATATTTGTTGACCGCCTTACCGTACCAAAATGCGGCTTCCTTTGATCTGGAATTGTTATAATAACAATCGCCCAAACGGGTTAATACGTGTTCACTGCTATCACCTTTTTTTACTGCTTCTTCATAGAGTTCAGTGGCTTTTACATAGGCAAAATTTTCAAAGAATTTATCTGCCAGCTTTTTTTGAGCCACCATGAACGTGCTGCTAAACGCGAGAAAGAATATAAATAATTTTGTTTTCATAGTTATAGGTTTTAGAAGTATCGAGGCGATTTAATACGTTTACTTTTAAAGATTTCAAACATCAGCAACACTTCATGAGTGCCACTTGTGTATGGTCTAAGGTCAGAGAATGGATATTCATAGGCGTAACCAATTCGTAACTGTTTAGACACTTGAAAATCAACAATGGCACCAAGGGAAGATGTTCTTTCATCTATTCTATAGGCCCCACCGAGCCAAAACTTTTCATTGAATAAGAAGTTTGCCGTTAAGTCTAGTGATAATGGTGCACCATTAGTTGCTTTTAGCAAGAATGCAGGTTTGAATTTGGTTGATCCACCAAGGTCAAATACATAACCCCCGGTGAAATAATAACTAATTGCCTCTAAAGCTTCAAATTCCTCTTCACCATTATAATCCGTATTCAGTAGTCTTGGCGCAGAAAGACCTAGGTACCATCTTTCTGAATGCCAATAAGCACCTGCACCCATATTTGGTTTCCATCGGTTTTCAAAACCATAGACCACTGGATCATTAAATTCAGCTTCTCTAAAATCAGAGTCAAGACTAAAGCCCGTAAAACCAGCTTTTAAACCTAATGCCAATTTGCTTTTTTCTCCTGTTTGAATCGTATAGGAAAAATCGCCATAGATATATTGAAAATTTTGATATCCTAGTTCATCATTAATAAAGGACATTCCCAATCCAATTTTTTCATTGCGAAGCGGCGCATGTATGGATAGTGTTTGGGTAGTTGGAGCTCCTTCGAGACCAACCCATTGACTTCTGTGAAGTCCTACTATACTCAATGTTTCTCTACTACCTGCATATGCGGGATTGATGGAAATGGTGTTGTACATATACTGCGTAAACTGGGGTAGCTGTTGAGCAAATCCTACCCAGCTTGAGAACAGTATGAAAACGATAATATTAAGTTTTACAAATTTCATAGGTTAAAATTTATTTGGTTGCAACGTAGATTGGTCCTGCAAAAGGTTTTAATCCACTATTTTTTAAGTTAACGACATAGTAATAGGTTCCTGTTGGCACATATTTTGAACTTCCAACAGATGCTTTTGATGAAGAGCCATTCCAATTGTTTTGGTAGTTGTTGGACTCAAAAATCTTGGCGCCCCAACGGTTGAATATTTGAACTTCAATGGTAAATCCACAAGATTCAATACCAGTGACCGAAAAGAAATCATTCTTGCCATCAAGATAGGTTGTTACTGCTTTAGAAATAACAACATCATCAATTCCACATGGTAAGGTTACACAGTCGTCATTTAATTCAATATTTACTAAAGTTTCAGAAGTACAGTAATCATCAGATAAAGTATATTTGAAAGTGTAAGTACCTAAATCCAATTGATAAGGATTAAATAAGCTGCCATCTATAGTTGCATTACCTGCAACAACACTCCATGTGCCGCTATCATCATAAGATCCACTGAGTAAGTCAAAGAGATCAAAATTGAAATTATCATCATTACAAAGCTCTGTATCTGTTGCTGTAATTTGAGCCGCATTGGTCACATTGATGATTTGCGTGTAAACTGCCTCATTGGCACACGAATCAGAAACCGTCCAAGTTCTTGTTACAACATATTGAGAACTACCCTCTGTACCTGTGGAAGTTTCATCAAAATTAACTTGCATATTACTTGAGCATGCATCTTCAAATACTAATTCTGGAATTGCAGGAATACTATCACAAGTAATGTCGATTACAGCTTCATAGTCAGTTACCAAGTTTGGCGCCGTGACATCTGCCACACTAATATTTTGGATACATTCTTTCACATTAAGAATGGTAGTTTCATCACCATCAAGAACACCATTGTTATTGGTATCCTCATAATGGGTTATAGTGTAGGTACGTGTTACAGTTTGTGAACATGAGCCATTGTCACTACTGTTTGATGCCGTGATTTGAACAATACCACATGATGAATCAATACGTCCGTCAGCATTTCCTAAAGCTTCAAACTCTTCAACAGTGTAAGATGTAGCACTTGGTAATTCACTATAGCACTCTACAGCAGTCTCTGCAAACGTTGGACATTCTACTTCAAACGTACAGCACAGTGGAGCAGTAGCACTTAAAACAACAGTGTTACATGCATTGGAATCTACAACTTCAAAAGAGTAGTCTATATTAGAGGCAATGGCGTTAGATCTCCAAGAATGTGTTCCATCCATATTGTCAGTCCATGTTCCTGGGGTTCCAGATCCTGTGACAGTAAACGGCGCAGTTCCCTTAAATGTAGCTTCAACAGTATAGCTGGTTCTATCTTCATTACATGTAGCCGTTTCCGGACTTACAAGTGTCACATCTTCATTTATCTTAACTGTTACTTCAAGTCTTTTAATACTCTCACAGCCATTTTCATTAGTTTGAGTAGCATAATAGGTTTTATTATCAACCAATGCTGTAGTTGCACTCAATACTGTTGTGCTTGTTTCGCTATCGTACCAACGAATAGTGTTTCCAATTACAGATAAATCAGCAATTGTTGGGTTAGATGAGGCACAAAAAGATTGTAAAGCCTCGGCAGTTGGTGCTTCTGTCGTATTAAGATAAACTGTTATTGTAGCGGGTTGAGAAAGATTTGTAAGTACATCTCTAATTGTGTATTGCACCGAAGTTTCAGTAAAAGTGTCCGCAGGAACAAAAGTTACCATTCCAGTTCCATCAACTGTAAATGTACCTTGACCGCTAATTGTTACTGAACTTACTGGTAAAGTGGTAGCAGGATCAATAAGTTCAATTGAACTTGGATCTAAAGCATACGAGCCTTCGCCATCATTGGCCATTACATCAATTATTGTTTCAGTACCTTCAGTAATACAAATTAAATCATCATTGGTTACAGGAAAGGTAATTTCATTTTGACAACGCGCACCATCTCCAGGTTGAAGTCCATCCATTGCTGAACTATAAAATGTTGCAGTAGTACCTCCTGTATTTGGAGAGGCAATTTTGTATGTTCTACCTGAACTATTATTGGCAATGAACAAATTCCCCATACTATCCATAAAAGAGGTACCAAAAGAACTTGTGGTCTCAGCTTCTAAGCCTGAAATCACACCCAAGTCTGTCACTGTATTTGCAGTTAAATCATAACGTAACAATTTTGGAGACTTTGTACTGGTAACCATATACAAGCTATTATCCATGGTGTTATATGCTAAATCGTTGACAGGAGCTGAATAGGTCAATAAATTAACAGCCTCTAAGAAATTTGGATTGGATGGATCAAGATTTACTGCTACAAACCTTATTCCATTATATAAATAAAGAGTTCCGGTGGTGTCCATATCTCCTGAACTATAGTAACCAGGAGTAAAAGAGCCGGTGATGTCAAAATATTGAATCTCACCTGCAGTATCAATTTTTGCTATTTTGTTGGTGTTTTGAAGTAAGCCATATAAGAAATTGTCCATAATGTTATAGCCAATTGCGTTTATGAATCGCGATGGAGATGCCTCCTCTACCAAAGGATACTTCACCAAATTTTGGACGTTCGTGGCTAAATTTAAAGTGTGCAAACCAGTTACATAATTATCTTGACTGGTTCCTGTATTCGTCAGAATAAAAGCCAATCCATCGGCACAATCAAAAGGCGCGTCCAATGCAGCAGACTTCAGCAAAGAACGATGATTCACAGGTTTGTTTTCATTTATGACAACATCATAAAATGGAGAGGTTTTGTTTATTTGAGACCTACTATCTTCTATAGTGGGCGAGGAAGGCGCTGCTGTGGTCTGTCCACTTGTATCAAGCACATTTGCAAATAAAAGAAAAACCAATACTAAATTTAATTTTAGTAGAATAGGAGAGGTAATTTTTTTCATGTCGTTACGATTGGGAATTAAAATCTTAATACATTGACCATCATCAAAAGATGGAAAATACAATTTTTAAACAGTAAATTTACTTGAGGGAAGATAATAGGATAAACTAATTCGTATTGAATTAAGAAATTATATTGATTTGGGGTCATAATTAATTAATAGCTTCCAACAAAGAACGATCGATTTAATTGTCAAATCAAATAAAAGTGATAACTCACTAAAATAATCGTTAAATGGACATGGCTGCACACTTTAACGGTAATTTAAAGATTTAAACGACTGTGTTTATTATGTAAGGTATTTATTAAATACGTATTAAAAGTTTTGCAATCATAGTGCTCAGGTTTTAGTTAGTTAAAAAAAAACTTTATAAATTTAACACAACATTAAACTTTTATTTCAATATACACAACACTTAGTCGATAAAAATTACACTTAATCGAATAAAATTATGAAATCAATAGTATTTGTTAGACATGCAAAATCATCTTGGGATTATGAGGTCAGTGATTTAAACCGTCCTTTAAGCAGGAGAGGTTTTACGGACGCCACTTTGGTATCGAACGCATTTGGAACTTATAATTTTATTCCTGATGCCATTTACTCTAGTTCTGCAAACAGAGCAAGAACAACTTGTCAAATATTTATGGATAATCTTGATTTAGAGATCGATTTATTGACCATTGACGAAAAGCTTTATGATTTTGGTGGCGATAAAGTATTACGTTTTATAAAATCGTTAGACAATTCCTTGGGAAAAGTGATGATTTTTGGACATAATTACGCGTTCACTACCCTTGCTAATACTTTAGGAGACATCTCTGTAGATAATTTACCAACTTCCGGTTTGGTTATGATCGATTTTGAAATTTCCCAATGGAAGGACTTGATTCGAGGCAAAACAAAAGTCATCTTAAAACCTAAAGATTTTAAATAAAATACCTCATTTTTAAAAGAGATAGATCTGAAATTTTTTTAGATAATGCGACTATCCTTAACAAATAATTATATCTTGTGAAGTATCTTTATTTTATAATTAGAATATATTTGTCATAGATTAAATTCAGTCCGCACTTAATGGTTTCAGATATAAAATCCAATACCTACATCAATAGAGAATTGAGCTGGTTACAGTTTAACGAACGTGTTCTGCAAGAGGCAGAAGATGAAACCGTACCACTCATTGAACGTCTTCGGTTTTTGGGGATTTTCTCAAATAATCTCGATGAATTTTTTAAGGTGCGCTATGCCACCGTCAAACGCATTGATGAAGCCGGAAAAACAGGTAAAAGTGAATTGGGAGGAATTTCAGCAAGCGAATTATTGGAAATTATTACACTAATAGTCATTAAACAACAAAGTGATAGTCTCGATATTTTGGCTACTATACATAAGCGTTTGGAAGTTGAAAATATCCATATCGTCAATGAAACACAAATTGACGAAAAACAACATCGTTTTATAAAAAATTATTTTATTCAGTATGTCAGTCCTGCTTTGGTGACCATCGTTTTGAGTGACAAGGTGAAATTGCCAACCTTAAAAGACCATGCAGCATATCTCGCCGTAAAAATGGTCCTTAAAAACCAACAAAAACAGTTTGCACTTATTGAAATTCCCAAGTCAATGGATCGATTTGTGGTCCTTCCAAAAAAAGACGACAACAACTATATCATCATGTTGGACGATTTATTGCGGTACTGCTTAAATGATATTTTTAATATTTTTGAGTATGAATCGATTTCGGCACACATGATCAAAATCACGCGTGATGGCGAATTGGACTTTGAGAGTGACTTGAGTAAAAGTTTTATTGAGAAAATTTCTGATAGTGTTAAACATCGACAAATAGGTGAGCCTGTTAGATTTGTTTACGATAAAACCATTGATGTTGAAACCTTGCAGTTGCTGATGAACATGATGGGCATTGATTCCAAAGACAGTGTAATTCCGGGTGGGCGTTACCATAACAGGAGGGATTACATGGATTTTCCTAGTTTGGGGAGAACCGATTTACTGTATGGTAAAATAAAACCCTTACCAATAAAAGGCTTAAGCTTAGAGACGAGCATCTTTAACAATATCGCCAAAAAGGATTATTTACTGCACACGCCGTATCAAACTTTTTCTTATGTTGTAAAATTCTTACGGGAAGCGGCACTCGATCCTAAAGTAAAAAACATTAAGATTACCATTTATCGATTGGCACAAATTTCACATGTGGCAAGTTCGTTAATCAATGCCGCTAAAAACGGTAAAAAAGTGACTGTGGCCATTGAATTACAGGCGCGTTTTGACGAACAAGCCAATATTGATTACGCCGAACAAATGGAAACTGATGGGATCAATCTTCTTTTTGGAGTTAAAGGTCTCAAGGTGCACAGCAAAATGTGCGTTATAGAACGGGAAGAAAACAATAAGATCAAACGCTATGGATTTTTGAGCACTGGTAATTTTAATGAGTCCACAGCTAAACTTTATACAGATTATACCTTATTTACCTCCGATCAAAAAATTTTAAAGGATGTGGTCAAGGTTTTTGACTTTTTTGAAACCAATTACAAAATTTTTAGATATAAACATATTATTGTTTCGCCACATTATACCAAAACGAAACTGTTCAAGCTTATTGATACCGAAATTGAAAATGTTAAGAACGGAAAACCAGCTTTCATAAAACTGAAACTCAATAGTATTTCTAGTTATATGATGGTAGATAAACTTTATGAAGCTAGTAGGGCAGGCGTAAAGATCCAAATGATTGTGAGAGGTATTTGCTGTTTGGTTCCAGGCATTCAAGGCATGAGTGAAAATATAGAAGTTATTAGTATTATCGATAAATTTTTGGAACATACCCGATTATTGGTGTTTTGCAATAATGATGACCCCAAAGTTTTTATTTCTTCTGCAGATTGGATGTCAAGAAATATTGAAAATAGAGTGGAAGTCACTTGCCCAATTTATGACAAGGATATCAAGAATGAACTATTGGACGTTTTTGAAATCGCCTGGAATGACAATGTGAAAGCCCGCTTGCTATGTGGCAATCATGAAAATAAATACAGACGTAATGATTTGCCAAAAGTTAGGTCGCAATTTGCTATCTATGATTATTATGTCAATAAACTTGAAAATTAAATTATGCTGACCATAAAAAAATATGCTGCTATTGACATTGGATCCAATGCTGTACGGTTGCTTATTTCAAATATCATTGAGCAAAAAGGAAAGCCCACGCTTTTCAAAAAAAGCTCATTGGTGCGTGTACCCATCCGTTTGGGGGCGGATGTGTTTTTGAATCAAACAATTTCCAAAGAGAATGAATTACGCTTGGTAGACACCATGAATGCTTTCAAGTTGCTGATGAGATCCCATAAGGTTGTGGCTTATAAAGCGTGTGCAACTTCAGCAATGCGTGAAGCAGAAAATGGCACCGACATTGTAAAGCTCATAAAAAAACAAACTAAGATAAAGATTGATGTTATCGATGGGGAAGAGGAAGCCGCTATTATAGCCGCTACTGATTTGAATAGTTTTATCGATAGGAGTAAAACTTACTTGTATGTTGATGTTGGTGGAGGGAGTACTGAGTTCTCAGTCATTCATGAAGGGGTGACAACGGCTTCAAAATCATTTAAAATTGGTACAGTAAGGTTGTTGAACGACATTGTTCCAAAAGAAGTATGGTTGGAATTAGAAACTTGGATAAAACAGAATACTAAAGATTTTGAAAAGATGAATCTTCTTGGTTCGGGTGGAAACATTAACAAAATATTCAAGATTTCAGGAAAAGCTGCAGGAAAACCGTTAACTTATTTCTATTTGACTTCCTATTATAATATGCTTCAAACCTACAGCTATGAAGAGCGTATTACAGAATTGGATCTCAATCAAGATAGGGCCGATGTGATCATTCCAGCTACTAGAATATATCTTTCAGCAATGAAATGGAGCGATGCAAAATACATTTATGTTCCAAAAATCGGGTTGTCAGATGGTATTGTCAAAAGTGTCTATTTTGGAACGGTTTCAAGTGTAAACTTGGTATAAGTTAGCCGTTTATCTTCTTTTTTCTGTTACATATCTAATTTTTACCTGTAATACTAATTTTCAATATATCTTGACAGCCTCAAATCACGAATTATGAAAAAAATATTTACCCTTCTACTTTTTGTAGGTATGACTACCTACTCATTTTCTCAAGACATTAAATACGGAGTGCATTTTGCGACCAATGTCTCCAATATGGACTATGAAACCGACGGCATTCGTCCAAATCCGCACAGAAATGGTTTTGTTTTTGGAGCTTTTGTAGACTACGGTTTTACGGAAACTTTAGCGGTTATGACAGAATTGCAATATTCTCCAGAAGGTGCAAATTTGCAATACTATAAAACTGATTATTTGAACTTACCTGTGATATTGAACTACAATATTTTTGGTGGATTCAAAGTTGGCGTTGGTCCACAAGTAGGTTTGAAAATTCATAAAGAGAATGACGGATTTAAAAATTTTGTATTTTCAGGCGTTGGATTTGCAGAGTATATGATAACTGACGAGATTGGTGTTGATTTCCGTTATTTATACGGAATTTCAAACGTCTTTGATGACGATATGAACCTTGAAGCCAGACAAGGCGTCATGCAGTTTGGTTTTACTTACAGGCTCTAATAGCGTTTAAAATATCCTATAAAAAAAAGCTTCAAATTTTGGAGCTTTTTTTATGAGTTATCATCTTATCTTAATTAAAAGGCCCTTATTTAACCATGTATGGTCTCTTTTTTACTTAAATCTTTCATGATTTGCGCTTCAAATTCCAGCAGTTCATTCCATTTGATGTCTACTTCCTTACGGTCGCCATACTGTCTTGCAAAGCCTAAAAACATTGTATAATGGTTAGCTTCACTGACCATTAACTTTCTATAGAATTCAGCCAATTCCTTATCCTCCAATTCTTCTGAAAGCAAACGAAAACGTTCACAGCTTCTCGCTTCAATTAATGCAGCATAGAGCAGCCTATGGACCAATTGTGTGGTTCTGCTTCCACCCTTAGGGAAAAAGGTTAACAGCTGAATTACATAATCATCCTTCCGGTCTCTGCCAAGTAACCACCCGTTTTCGAGAATTTTGTCATGCACCATTTTGAAATGGCTGATTTCCTCTTTCACCAAGGCAACCATTTCTTGAACTAACTCTGTATATTCAGGAAAACTAACAATCAGAGAAATAGCTGTGCTTGTCGCTTTTTGCTCGCAATAGGCATGATCCGTGAGTATGTCTTCAATGTTTTTTTCAACAATATTGACCCAACGTGGGTCTGTAGGTAATTTAAGTCCGAGCATTTGTGTTTAATTTTTTTTTTGATGTAGAAGATGAGAGGTATAATCTCAATAATTTTAACTCTGCTCTTCTACTAAGTTCAGTGTTTGTTGACCGAAATTATCAATGGACATTCTGTACAACTTATAAGTTTTGTTTTTTGGGTTGATGAAGGAAATATCTAATCTAATAAGGTTATCGGTTGAAAGCTCCTGGTTTACCCAAGTGTGTTGTAAGGTGGCGTGATCCCAAAACTGATCCTTATCAAAGGCCTTAAACTGTCTTGCGGAAATATGAGTACTAAAAATATCCTTGAAAGCTGATGAAATGGTTATTTCAGATTCGAACACTCGTTGATAACTTGCATTTTTGGAACTGTCTTCTGTACTGTTGGATACCAATATCTGCTCCGCTAACAGTGAATAATTTTTGATATGGACATTGATGCCGTTTCCAATAATAGTGTCCGTTACTATTTCAACATAACCTTTTGGATGAAAGGTAGCCAGCTCTAACGGCGTGCTCTTTAAATTAAATTCGGAAACAGCCCGTTCTAAAGCCTCTTTTTTGGTTTGTCTGCCGTCACAACTCAAACAAACAATTGAAATTAAAGCAACCAATAAAATTGAGATTTTCATAAGTCTTTTCATTTTTGAACCTAAAGATTCTTAAGCTTTTCTTTTCCTGATTAAAGGTCCAGCCCAAAGGTTTTCTTCAAGAGTTCAATATTGGGGTTCTTTTCTTTTAATTTCTGGTATTTTTCCATGGGCGTAAAGGCGTATTTCTTTGCAACCTCTTCATTCACGTGGACATGCAAAGTTAGTTCAAAATTCCTAACTGCTTTTCTGAGGTATTCCATTAATGGAAATTGGGCACGTTCCAGTTCTATTTTGAGAGATTCATTTGGAAATTCTACATGAATTTCGGTGCCATTTAAGCGAGGTGTGTTCATTTCCAAAATCGAGATCATGATCTTTTCTCCTTTATCTTGTAAGGTTTTGATGTAATTTGACCAAGCTAATTGGAAAGCCTCCGCGGTAAATTCTTCCTTTGGTAAATCGTTGGGATCAATGACCACCTCCATCTGCTTGATGAGATGTTCTTTTTTAGCCCTGATACTTTTTAAAGAAAGTCCTGAGGTGCGTTGTGGATCTGGTTTTAAACCAATTTTAGGAATTATCTTTTGGGCATATTCACTGGATGCTTGCGGTTTTTTTAGCTCCGACTTTTGTTCAGTAAATTCAGCAACAATTGTAGGTTCTATTTTCTCTTTCTTTGGAAGTGCTACTGGTACTGGGGTAATTCCTTTGTTTTTAAAATAAGAAGCAGGAATTATGTAATGTTTGCTATTTTTTTTTTCTCCATCAAAAGTGATAGAGGCAAGCTGCATTAAGGTGAGTTCAACGAGTAAGCGTTGATTTTTACTGCTTTTAAATTTGAGATCACAATCGTTGGCCAGTGCAATGCCCTTCATCAGAAATTCATAGGAGGTCTTTCGGCACTGTTCCATATATTTTATTTGGGTGTCTTCACCCACTTCAAGAAGTTCAACGGTCTTTTCATTTTTGCAGACCATTAAGTCCCTAAAATGCGACGCCAATCCGGCAACATAATGGTGCCCGTCAAATCCTTTTGATAAGGTGTCATTAAATTGAATGAGTAATTCCGGGATTTTATTCTCTAAAATATAATCGGTACTTATAAAATATGTTTCGTAATCCAGTACATTTAAATTCTCTGTAACGGCCTGTCTTGTCAAATTTTTACCAGAAAAACTAACCACTCTATCAAAAATAGACAGGGCATCACGCATGGCGCCATCTGCTTTTTGAGCAATGATATGAAGGGCATCATCTTCGGCCTCAATACCTTGTTCTTCCGCAATGTATTTTAAATAATTCTTAGCGTCTTTAACTGTTATACGTTTAAAATCAAAGATCTGACAACGCGATAAGATTGTAGGAATGATTTTATGCTTCTCAGTAGTGGCTAAAATAAAAATACAATGTTTTGGTGGCTCTTCCAAAGTCTTTAGAAAGGCATTGAATGCCGCCTGAGAGAGCATGTGCACCTCATCAATAATATAAACTTTGTATTTTCCTACTTGGGGTGGAATCCTAACCTGATCAGTTAAGTTTCTGATATCATCTACAGAGTTATTTGATGCGGCATCCAATTCAAAAATATTGAAAGCGAAATCTTCATCTTCTTTTTCGGTCCCGTCGCTGTTGATCATTTTGGCCAAAATACGTGCACAGGTGGTTTTACCAACCCCACGCGGCCCTGTAAATAATAAAGCTTGGGCTAAATGATGATGTTCAATGGCATTCAGCAACGTATTGGTAATGGCCTGCTGGCCCACAACATCCTTAAAGGTCTGTGGTCTGTATTTGCGTGCCGATACGACGAAATGTTCCATTGTTTTTTGTTGAATTCAATTGCGCATCTGTCATGCACATCTTGAAGTAACAAAGTTAAAAATTCGGTGCTAATAAAGGAATGACATGTGGTGATTTTAGCATTAGTTATTAACAAATAGGAGTAGGGAGTGAAAAGTGCCTTAAGCACTTAAAGTCATTGAAAAGTTGAATTTTTCATAATTGACGAATTTTACCTGCATATATCTTTATTCACTTCTAACTTTACACTAATTTTGCATTTAAGTAAATCGCCTTATCGCTGAATGTTCAACTTGATGGACATCTTATAATTTGGATTGAAAGATTCTTTTATGAGATCCTTGCTTTTGCGAAGATTTGGAGGAAAGTCCGAACACCATAGTGCAACATAATGGTTAATGGCCATCGGTCGTGAGATCAGGAAAAGTGCAACAGAAAGAATGTACAGGTCATGCTGTAGTGAAACCAGGTAAACTCTATGTGGTGCAATGTCATGTATACCAATGTTTGCTTGTCCGCCGTTTGTATTTAACAGATGGTGGCAGGCGGGAGGGCGGCACGCTCGATTGTTGGAGGGTAGGCAGCTAAAGTGTGCTGGTAACAGTACGCTCAGATAAATGATAAGGGCCATGCCAAGGCGTGGTACAGAATTCGGCTTATAGATTTACTTATTTAAACAGGCTCTTTGGAATTTTTCAAGGAGCTTTGTTTATTTAGTGCAACCCATTCCATAGGCTATAGGCACATTGTAATATGCTAATTGAACTAATCCTGCTTTTTAGCGGGATCAAAGTACAAAATACAAGAGCGATGCACAATGTAGTTGCTGGTTGAATTCACCACACTTTTAATGTGATATTCTGATTTGTCTGTTTATGCTAAAGTTTTCTCATTAAGGAAACTTCTGAATGGAGAAAAGTCCACACAATCTATAGTCCACAAATTTGAAAAGGACTTCAACAGAACTTTGTGTCTTTGCGACTCTGAGAGATTTTAGTCTTCTTTTAATTCAAAAAAACTGAACACACTGCCGCCATAATCTTTTTGGTAGCTATAATATTCCAAATGTGATAAATCAGTTTGCTTGGCATGTTCCACAATAAGAATACCGCCACTTTCTAAAAGACTATTTTGAAACACCAATTCAGGGATTTTAGAAAATTGCTCCAAACTGAAATTATAAGGCGGATCGGCAAAAATTACTGTCGATTGAAGTTTGGTGTTTTCCAAGAATTTAAAAATATCACTTTTAATGGTACTGATGTTCATTTCAAATTCTTCAGCAGTTTTATTGATAAACTTAATACAACCAAAATCTTCATCTACACACGTTATGTTTTCCGTGCCTCTCGAAGCAAATTCATAACTTATACTGCCCGTGCCGGCAAATAGATCCAGTACTGAGATTTCATCAAAATAAAAGCTGTTATTTAAAATATTGAAGAGTGCTTCCTTAGCCATATCAGTCGTTGGACGTACTGGTAGTTTTTTTGGCGCGTTGATGCGTCTTCCTTTATATTGGCCTGAGATGATTCGCATTAGTTAAAACTGTTTAAAATAAGGGTGTATTGATGCTTTTGTAGAGGATTTTCCAAGGCGTCATAGCTATACTCTTTTGATGGCCGATCAAATTCAACATATCTGATATACGTATAAAGAATTTGCCACAGCGGATCATTCTTGAGAATATGTCCGGTCAATTTAACTATCACGGTCTCAGGATTTAATTTGAGTTGTTCAATAGCGAAAAGAATGAAGTAGATAAAATCTTCTTTGGTGTAATATTCAAAGGTGTTGTAAAGTTGAAGTTGCCCTTTTTTGACCACCACCATTTCAAAATGGAAAGGTTCAACATTCAAATAAATCTTATCTTTCTCTCTGTTTCTGATGTCTGATAAGGCACGTTCCAACAAAATGGTAGAAGCGTGTTTGTACTCAAATTCACCATAAAGCTCAAACAGATAGTTGTTAATGTTCATATAAGGAACAAATACATTTATGCTATTGTTGGCTTCTATTTTATCGTGTGAGATAAAATCTGTTTTGATGATTTTTGAGCTGTACTTTAAATAGTCTGCTGCATTTTCTTCTTCAAAAAATTCTTCAGGGACAACATTGGAAAGCTCATTTTGAAATAATACTAACACGGTTTCAAATGGCTGAGAAAGCAATGGTTCGTTAGAAATATGGTTCTGTAATTCCACCAACACCGCTTCCGGTGTCCGTTTGTTTTTGAAGTCAACACGTTTCAAATAAACGATCCTGGACTCAGAACTGCTAAGGATACAAAAAGAAAGTCCACTCAAACTAATTTGAATGGACATTCTGTTTAAAGGATTTGATTCCAATTTATTAATCAGTTGAATAATTTTTAGGCCAGTTACCAATGGTTTTAACCTCATCCATAGAACCTACCATAAGTTTAGGACCATTAACACCATCCACAGAAACTACTTGTTTTTCTTTAGAGATTAGGTTGTTATCCTCTCCATCAAGAATAATTGCTTTATCAACGCTTGCCTCAAATACTGGAATATTATCTAACATGCCTGCTTTTAGATCAAATTTCGCTCCTGATTTTCCTACAGGAACATTCATCATAGTCTTATATCTTGTGTCAGCACCAAATAAGGAATCTTTCACTGGAACAAAACCTAAAGTATCTACAATAACAATATCTTTCATCATCGTCACACCACCAAATCGTTTTGTCATTTCAACATCAACAATAGAAGAATCTTTACGCTGTACTATAGTGTATTTACCATTGTCAACAAATGAAATTAAAGTTTCAAAGCTATCTGTAAACTTTCCGTTGACTTGTTTGTATGCCAATTCAGCATCTCTAATATCTTTTAGCTTTTCAATAACAATCGCATAGCGTTTTTCTTTAAGTTCATTGAATTGAATCTCTCCATAAACTGACATGAAGGTGGAGTAGCCAAGAAAAGCAATAACTGCCCAAAGTAAAATGTGTAAAATAGGCTTAAAGTTTTTTGGAACAAATTTGTCAATCACCCAGACGATTCCAATCGTAAGAAGGATAACAATTACAATAGCAAGAATTACTGTTAGCATAGTTTGTGAGTTTATTTTTATAATTGGTCTTACGCAAATCTACAATTTTTTTTTATTCACGAAAACCAAACCTAGTAAAAATGATGAAATTTAAAAATCTATTTGCCATAATTTATTTATTTCAATCAAAAATAGTCTCCTAAAGTTACAACAATTCTATATAAACCCTATCTTTCCGCTTTTAGAAAATGATTCCTCCTCAAATGAACGCCTCCGAATTTTATAAGCATTTAAAACAAAAATTTCCTTTTGAACCTACATTAAAACAAAATATTGTCCTCGATCAGCTTGCGAATTTCGCTTTAGACACCAATTCCAATCAATTATATCTTCTTAAAGGCTTTGCTGGAACCGGAAAAACAAGCATCATCGGCACCTTAGTTTCCAATTTGTGGCATGTTAAAAAAAGTGCCGTATTAATGGCACCCACAGGAAGAGCGGCAAAAGTAATTTCCAATTACTCAGGAAAGGAAGCATTTACAATCCATAAAAAAATTTATTTCCCAAAAAAAGATAAGGGTGGTGGCGTTAAATTTGTGATGCAGCCCAATAAACACAGAAATACCATATTTATAGTTGATGAAGCCTCCATGATACCTGATGCGCCTTCTGATTCGAAACTTTTTGAAAACGGATCACTTTTGGATGATTTAATGCAATATGTTTATTCAGGCCACAATTGCAAGTTGTTACTCATTGGCGATAAAGCACAGTTGCCACCTGTAAAATCAGATTTAAGTCCTGCGTTGGATAGCATTCAACTTAATCTAAATTATAATAAAAATGTCATTTCCATGGAGTTGGATGAAGTGGTAAGACAAGATCAAGATTCTGGAATTTTGATGAACGCCACCAATTTACGCGAAGTATTGGAAGGTGAGTTCTATGAATCTTTTAAGTTCAACCTTAAAGGTTATTCAGATATTGTGAGATTAGTTGATGGCTATGAGATTATGGACGCTATAAATGATGGGTATTCATATCAGGGTCATGAAGAGACCGCCATTATTGTTAGAAGTAATAAACGGGCAAATTTATATAACAAACAAATTAGAGAACGCATTTTAAATAATGAAAATGAAATTACCGTGGGTGATTTTCTAATGGTTGTGAAAAATAATTATTTTTGGGTAAAACCAACTTCGGAAGCAGGATTTATAGCCAATGGTGATATTGTTCAGGTTTTGGAAATTTTCAGCATCCAGGATTTATACGGATTCCGATTTGCTGAAGTGAAAGTAAAAATGGTGGATTATCCAAAAATGGAACCTTTTGAAACCGTATTGCTTTTGGATACCATTGAGGCAGAATCACCTTCATTGCCTTACGAAGAATCCAATAAATTGTATTTAGAAGTTCAAAAGGATTACGAATATGAAACTTCAAATTATAAGAAGTTCCTTAAAATTAAGAATAACAAGCATTTCAATGCCTTACAGGTCAAGTTTTCTTATGCAATCACTTGTCATAAATCGCAAGGTGGTCAATGGGACACTGTTTTTGTGGAACATCCTTATATACCCAACGGCATTGATAAGGATTATTTGAGGTGGCTATATACCGCCATTACGCGAGCAAAAGGAAAGTTGTATTTAATAGGATTTCCTGAAGAGTTTTTTGTTTCGTGAAATAATCCGAAAACCATAATGAGCGACTACTAAACTATGAACGATTTTTGAATTCAGTGTATTTGAGTTTCTTAATATTGTGAGCGCATATCAAAATGAATAACCGGTGAGATCAATTGCCAACTCAAAAGTTTTCTTAGGGGATTGCACATATATGATTAATATTTCAAAACAGGTCTTTTTTCAGTATCATAAATCATTTGCGAGACCTCAAAATCAAACCAAAGTTTAAATATTTCAAATGTTCGTTTTTTAGGCCATTCCTTTTTATTGGCACTCCAAGCTTTTAATTCCAGCGTAAAGAACTTATCAAATTTTTTACTTAACCACTGTTCAATATCCTCAATGTCATCATCAATTAGATAAATATTGAGGTCGAGAAATGCTAGTTCAAAATCTTCATCGGGATGCAAATTGTTGAGCCAATCACATAAAGGTTGTTTTGGTTTTAGAATTATGGCACTGCGATTAATAAAGTTTTCTTCAAAATCTTCGACTGAACTATCATTTTCCATAGAATGAATCACCTCAGTTAAATACGCTTCTTCAGTTTGCGTAACAACAGATAAAACTGGGCCATTTTTGGTTTCTTTCAGCTCAAAATCAACGATAAAGTTGGTGTGTTTTTTGAATTTGGATGTCTTATAATCAATCATTTTCTGTAATAGAACACTATCCAGGTTATCCTGATCATTAATGGCATTAATCGTCTCTTGAAATTCCTCTACCGGCATGATCGTCTTCATATTTCCGAAATTCCACGCATTTATGGCAAATTCAAAAACCTCTTCAGCATATTCTGTATCAGTAAAGGCCTGAGAAAAAGGTGAAATAAACGTCTCTAATAAACTAGAATATTTTCCGCTCTCTTGCTGACCTTGGTTCTCTCCGAACATATTAATGACTTTACTTTTCATCCTATTAAAATTTTAATTTTAAAAATTACAATTATTTGCTCAATTACAGAAAGATAATTGAATTGCGCATTGTAGGCAAAAATAATCAGCACTATTGAAATTACAATGACTAATTATTTTAAACTGCTCAAAAAGACCATGCCCCTGAAATAATCTGAAGTTTGAAATAGGTTGATCTTATAAGTGAAGTGAAAAAGAGCATCTAGAAGTGGCTTTTGATATTTTATGAGCATAATTTGAACTTAATAAAAAGATTAAACATTCCAAACCACGAAATACTTTAAAAAGCTTTATTTTTGAATAGAAATAAACAAAGCCCTATGAAGATAATTTCAATGATTCCGGCACGCTACAAAGCTTCAAGGTTCCCTGGTAAATTAATGCAGGACCTTGCGGGAAAAACTGTTATTCTTAGAACCTATGAAGCTACTCTGGCCACTAATCTTTTTGACGATGTCTATGTAGTGACGGATAGTAGTATCATTCATGATGAAATTGTCAACAATGGGGGTAAGGCCATCATGAGTTCAAAGGAACATGAGTCAGGAAGCGATCGCATTGCTGAAGCTGTTCAAAACTTAGACGTTGATATCGTAGTGAATGTGCAAGGTGATGAACCTTTTACTGAACGCGAAAGTTTGGAGAAAGTATTGGATGCTTTTAAGAATGATCATAAAAAAGAAATTGATTTGGCATCTTTAATGGTGGAAATTCACGACTGGGACGAAATAAGTAACCCGAATACGGTAAAAGTTATTGTAGATCAGAATAATTTCGCGCTCTATTTCTCGAGAAGTCCAATCCCATTTCCACGTGATAAAGAGTCAGGAGCACGCTATTTTAAACATAAAGGAATCTATGCTTTTAGAAAACAGGCACTTCTTGATTTTTATAATTTACCAATGCAATTCCTAGAAGCTTCTGAGAAGATAGAATGTATTCGTTATTTGGAATATGGAAAACGAATTAAAATGATAGAAACCCATGTAGAAGGTGTGGAAATTGACACGCCTGAAGATTTGGAACGTGCAAAACGATTATGGAAATAGATTACACCAATATTAAGGTCATCGGTTTTGATGCCGATGATACATTATGGGTCAATGAGACCTATTTCAGGGATGCTGAACTTGAATTTTCAAAACTGATGGCCGCCTATGAAACGGCAAATAAGATTGATCAGGAGCTATTTAAACGACAAATAGAGAATTTACCTCTGTATGGCTACGGCATTAAAGGATTTATTCTTTCGATGGTAGAGATTGCCTTAGAACTTTCCAATAATTCTATCGGTAATGAAACCATTGCCGCCATATTGAACCTGGGGAAGGCTATGCTCAATAAACCTGTCGAGCTTTTGGATGGCGTGGAGGAAGTGCTTAAAACATTATCCCAAGATTACCGATTGATTGTTGTGACCAAGGGTGATTTGTTAGATCAAGAACGGAAGTTGGAGAAATCTGGATTGTTGAAGTATTTTCATCACATAGAAGTGGTCAGCGATAAACAGGAAGCTAATTATTCCAATTTGTTAAATCATTTAGATATTAAACCTTCTGAGTTTTTAATGATCGGAAACTCGTTAAAATCAGATATATTGCCTTTAATCAACATTAAAGCGCAGGCAATTCATGTACCTTTCCATACCACTTGGATCCATGAACAGGTTGTTCCCAGTAAACCTGAACATCAAAAATTTAATACCATACATAGTTTATTGGAGGTGCTTCCAATTCTGAACAAAAGATTAAAAACTCAAAAAAATGACTTATAAAAATTTTCCTATGGTGTCCAGGGTAGTTTTTGGACGAGGCAGTTTCAATCAATTAAGCGATATTATCGCACCAAAACGATTAAATGAAAAAGCACCCTTTATTTATTTGGTGGATGATGTTTTCAAGGGTAATGCTTGGCTGACTTCAAGAATTTCTTTAGGCTATGAAGATGAATTGATTTTTATCTCTGCCAATGAAGAGCCTACAACATCGCAAGTAGATGCCTTAGTTGAAAAGATTATCTTAAAGCATAAAGACAGGCCTTCAGGAATTATTGGAATTGGGGGAGGTACACTTTTGGACTTGGCCAAAGCTGTATCCATAATGTTGACCAATTCTGGGGAATCAAAGAATTATCAAGGTTGGGATCTCGTAAAATCCCCAGCCATCTATCACGTTGGCGTACCTACTATTTCAGGCACAGGAGCGGAAGTTTCAAGAACAACCGTATTGACAGGTCCTGAAAGGAAGTTGGGTATCAATTCGGATTACACACCATTTGATCAAGTTATTTTAGATCCGGAATTGACAAAAGGCGTTCCAAAAGACCAATGGTTTTATACAGGAATGGACTGTTATATCCATTGTGTGGAATCATTGCAAGGTACTTTTTTGAATGCATTTAGCCAGAGTTATGGGGAGAAAGCCTATGAATTATGTGTCGATATTTTTGTTGATGGAAATAATAAGGAAGAAGAAATGCAAGATAAATTGATGATGGCATCATGGCACGGTGGGATGAGCATTGCTTATTCCCAAGTGGGGGTAGCGCATGCATTGAGCTATGGATTGGGGTATCTTTTAGGTACAAAGCACGGCGTAGGCAATTGCATTGTGTTTGATCATTTGGAAGAATTTTATCCAGAAGGCGTGGCTTTATTTAAAAAGATGAAAGAAATTCACGAGATTACAATTCCAAAAGGTATCTGTTCGCATCTTGAAGATTATCAATTTGATATTATGATTGATGTAGCTTTAGGATTGGAGCCATTATGGGAAAATGCTCTTGGTAAAAATTGGAAGCAAACGGCCACTAGAGAAAAATTAAGAAGCCTCTACGAAAAAATGTAATATGGGGTTGTTAGCAAAATTTATATATTCTAAAATTTTAGGTTGGAAGCTGGCAGGAAATGTCACGATGTCTAAAAATAGTATTAAAAAAGCCGTGATCATTGGTGCCCCTCATACGAGTTGGCAAGATTTTTACATTGCTCTTTTAATGCGGAGCGTGATTGGTATTAAATCAAATTTTGTGGCTAAAAAGGAACTTTTTAAATGGCCCTTTAGTTATTATTTTAAGGCTATTGGTGGCTCCCCGCTAGATAGACGTCCTGGGCAAAACAAAGTTGAGGCCATTGCCAAATTATTTGAAAACAGAGATGAATTCAGATTGGCATTGTCTCCTGAAGGCACCCGGAAGAAAGTGGAAGAATGGAAAACTGGGTTTTACTATATTGCTAAAAAAGGAAATGTGCCCATTATAATGTTTACCTTCGATTTTGAAAACAAGCAAAACAGAATTTCAGAACCTTTCTTTACAACTGAAGATATAGAGGCTGATTTTAAATTTATGCGGAGCTTTTTTGAAGGAGTCAAAGGAAAAAAAGTATTGTATTCTTAGTCATTAATTTATGACAAAAAGAGTAGTTGGTTTCTAATTTAAATATTAGTTTCTTATGCCATGAAGGTCGCATTTGCTTTAGGGCCAAAGTATCAAACTATGTCGCCATACAATTTGGTTTGTGAGTGCTGCAGTTGTCTAATGAAACATCCAGTAACCTTTTTTTTGTCCCTAAAGAGAAACATTAGTATAATTTGTGACTTAAAAAGCTATCTCTAAAATGATAGCTTTTTATTTTAAAAAACTTATTTTCAGATGTATGTGTTTTGTTTTTTTAATTATTTGAATTTGATAAAATAAAATAATGCTTATATCAATAAATAATAAAACCGTATCTCTAAAAATTGCGTATACATTAGTGAAGTCAATAATTAATTGACTAAAGCTATTAATCAAATATTACTAACTTTCTTTTGATTGTGAAATCATTGCTATGAGAAAGTGGAAGGCCAACGAGAAATTGTTGGCCTTTTGTTTATGTTGGTTATTGAGGTGATTTTGATTCTTTCCTAAATTTTGGTCTTAATCCGTTTAATTATTTTCAATATACCGTTAAAAAGCTAAGAGGAAAAAACAGTGTAGGTAATAATGAAACCGCATCACAGCCTTTCGAATATGATAATTTGCCGAAGTTTTAATTTATAGAAGCTTAAATTAATACAGATAGAATTAAAGTCTATGATGGTCAATGCCGGTTTAGTTTTACTACTTTTATAATCTCAATAATGTACTATACCAGTCAATGACAGTATTAGAGATGTTGGACATGCTTCCTATTATGATTTAATGTGCTAAACTTCATCATTCTATACTAGTTCAGTTTCAATTGCTATGAGAAAAATAATATTACTATTTGTCGGCCTCTGTTGTTTATTTGCGCTAAGTACGGTTCACGCTCAAGACACGATTGCAACTAAATCACTCAAACCGTTAGAAAAAAAGCCAAAAGTTGCTTTGGTTCTTAGTGGAGGCGGAGCAAAAGGCATTGCGCATCTTCCAACCTTGCAATTGTTGGATTCCTTAGGTATCGTTCCAGACTTGATCGTTGGCAATAGTATGGGGAGCATTGTAGGTGCTTTATATGCTTCGGGGTATTCTGGTGACAGTATTGTCAATATTGTGAAAAAAGCCCAATGGGATAAGTTAATGGGCGGTGGTGTTTCTTTACGGGATGTGGGCGTTGAAGAAAAGGCAGAGTTTAATCGCTATATTGTTGAATTGGATTGGTCTAAGGATAAAGTAGAACTAGGGAATGCCTTGTTGAACGATCAAAACCTGAGAGAGTTTATAACCATGCTCACTTATCCAGTTTATGATATCAATGATTTTAATGAATTGCCTATTCCCTTCAGGGCCATCGCTACTGATATTGTCAATGGGAAAGAGTTGGTATTGGATAATGGTTCTTTGGCGCTGGCAATGCGGGCAAGTATGTCCATACCCGGTGTTTTTCAACCCGTATCTCACGAGGAGACCTTGCTGGTAGATGGCGGACTATTAAATAATTTCCCAACGGATGTTGCAAAAAGATTGGGTGCAGATATCATCATTGGTAGTGATGTGGGGGCTCCCACCTTAACCAAACAAAACCTCGAAAATCTCCAATCCCTGATTTTTCAAAGTACCATGCTCAGCAGCAATATCAAGCGGCCTGAAAATAGAGCGCTGTGTGATATTTTGATTGATCATGGCGGACACTTAACTTATTCCACAGGCGATTTTAAGGATGCGCTTTCCATATATGAGGAAGGAAAGACGGCCACCCAAGAACAAAGGGATACTTTAACTGCATTGGCTGTGGTGCTAAATCAATTTGAACAGCGCAAAGTTGTCCTACCTTCACTTAAAGATAAATTTATAATCGATTCTGTTACGTTTAATGGCATTAGTGATGCGAACCTCGGTTTGGTTAAAGCGCGTGCCAATATAAAAACAAAGACCCCATCCACCATAGAAGACGTGATAGAAGGGGTAAATAGGGCTATGGGCACAACCATATTTAAACAAATGACCTATAATCTTGATATTATTGATGATTCTGAAACTCTAGAAATTTACGGCGTTGAACGGTCCACCCATCGCGTCAAGGGAGCGCTTCATTATGATGGCTATAATGGCGTTGGGATCATCGCAAATTATACGGGCAGAAACATCATGGGTGATGCTTCCCGTTTTTTGATCACGGTAGATATTGCCGAGCAGCCAAAACTACGTGTGCAATATCAAAAGAATTTTGGGGAGTATCGGAATTGGTGGTGGCGCACCGAATTGTACGGACATCAGCTTAAACAAAAAGTTTTTTTGAGAGGACAATATGTTGATAATATCAAGAATAGGTACCATGCTTTTGATAATCAGATAAATTTGAATTTGAGTGCCTTGAGAAGCTATGTGGGTTTTGGTTTGAAATATCATAATACCCATATCAAACCTGCGGTCAACCCCACTTTAAATACTGATACGTTTCAATTTAGCAATTATGATAATTACGATGTTGAACTTTACGCTCAATTTAATTCCAACACGATGGACAAAGTGTTTTTTGCCACCGACGGTGAAATAATCAAGGGGTTTTTTGGAAGGTCTTTAATCGGAAATTTAAAACTGAAAATTTTAGGAGACCCAACAATCAACTACAACGGTGCTACCAATGGGTTTACACGATTGGGAGCCGATTTTGAAAAAAGATTTCCACTTTCAAATCGTTTGACCTCAATTATCGGGGTTTCTGGACACTTCTTTTTAGAGGATGAAAAAAGTGGAACTGACGATCTGTTTTCTGAACTTGCCTTAAACTCAAAATATTTTTTGGGAGGCCATATTGGTACACCAAGAAATAATTACTATATTTTCCCAGGCCTGAAAGAGGAGGAAATTGGTGTGAGTCAATTCGTAAAGTTAAATTTGGGGTTGCAATATAATTTGCTGAACAATATTTATATAACACCTCATTTTAATATCGCTTCACTGGGTTTTGGTGATTTCAGAGAGTATTTGGATGATGCCTTGTCTGCAAATGGAAAATGGTCTGATTCCATCGACTCTAGTATTCTGATTTCGGCTGGTTCAACCTTTTCCTATAACTCACTTTTGGGACCAATTAATTTTGATGTTTCATGGGTCAATCATATCGATAAAGTTCGTTTTTTTATAGGTATTGGATTTCACATGGGCCGATCAAACTAGCCTAAAACTTGGTTAGTATAACTGAAGCAATTTATCCAGAGTTGATAATTTTAAGTATAATACTGAAGACCGAAAATCGAAGACCCTGACAGAGAACTAGAAAATGCTAGACCAACCAACTGAAAAACCATTCGTAGTGGCGCCAATATCCTTTACAGTAAGAGTCGTTCCGTAGCCTATTTTTAAAGATTGCTTTTTATATATAGGCATTCCTGCTGAAAGTCCACCTAACAAATTTCCTCTCTCATCATTTTTCGATTGTCTATTCACAATAGAATGGCCGCCTAAACCATAACCAAAACTTATGGTTGTCCAAATTCTGTGCTTGAATTCTTTGGTCAAATGTGTTTGCATTGCAAAAAGCGGATTCTGTTCCTTCGTTTTATTTACATAATAATCAGTATTATTGGTATAGAAAAATACAGAAGTCGATAATTCATAAGACCAAGTTCCCCAAATATGTACCATTCCTATTTGAGGTCTGATAACAACGCTATTAGTACCTATATTCAATAACTTATCACCATCGTATTGTCCTATGGGTAAATTAACCGCAATTGAGGCCCCGAACGTGGTATAGCTAGGGTTTTCCTTCCTAAAAGCCTGCATTTCTTTAGGGCTCATGGCTTTAGGCCCAATAAAGTTAAGAGAAAGGCGAATTCTTGGATCGGCAAAGCCATTTCGAGAGACTTCTCTGTCCTCTCCGTTAAGAATACCTTCCCATTTCGCAAAAGAGTAGGGAATTTGAACGTCAATTCGTGCTTGTCTATTACCAATTCTAAATGGGCGGACATATTGAACAGCAATGGAATTTACCATTACGCTGCCATCCTTTAACTGTAGCACAGGATCCACATCGATATTTCCAAAAACATGACTGTAACCAAAACCAACAGCATTTGTCCCTATAGGCATAGAGGTCCATCGTCTAGGTTCTATATCCTGCGAAAAACTATTGGCGTGAATTAATATAGCTATTAAAAATCCTATTTTTAAGATTACAGCCTGAAGAATATAAAGATATTTGATCATGAACTACTTAGGTTTGGAAAATTAACCTCAAACAAATATAAAAATTGCAAGTGTATAAGAGTTAAAATAAGTAAAATATTTGCTGAAACGATGGGTTATGAGCTTAGGGGTAAACTTTTTAAGTTTTGTCTTTTCTTTTCTAGTTTGTATAGTTTAAAGTTTCAATGCATCTTGATTTCAAAAGTTAAGAAGCATGAAAAAATCCGGTGCAAGAATTAAATCGACTTTGTTTAATGCGGCGCATTTATACTTATACTAGTTAATCTTTTTAAATGACCATTTATAGGACATCGCAATATCAAAGTTGGAATGGTCGGACACTAATATATTTATCCAATTTCAACCGCTATGCACTCTTTAGACTTTTAGATTTAAGACTTTGTAGTGCTTTAGAGACGTTTTTATTTTAGATGAGGACAGGGAATTATTACTTGTTTCAGCGCAAATTATTCCCTGAAAACAGAATAATTTTCCTGAATTAATCGTAAATTACCTATATAATTGAATAAAATGAGAGTTCCTGTAACACGAAAAGAATTGAAATTTCTACCCGATTCTAGCAGGGTTATTGCCCGCTATTTTATGAATGGCGATCAAGGTACAAAGAATATGCTATCACTGGTATTTGGTATGACTGAAAACGAGGTTCACGTTGCTTTACAGCAAACATTGCGGGAGTTTTCTGCAAGACATCGTAACATCACTAAATTATTTAAAAGACATTGCGAAAATGTTAGAGGTTTAATTGACCAGATGGAGGTCAACTTGATGCGATTTCTGTGGACCGGAAAATGCTTATAGGTTCTTATCTTACTATGGAATACTCCATGGAATCGACAGCTTTTTTTAATCCCTCCATCATTCCTGACAGTGATCAGACCTATTTGGAGAAAGGTGAAATGCGCGTTATTATTTCTTTCAGGGCTACGGGTGAAGGACATATTTCATCAATTGTATTTAGAAGGGCAATTCTTGATATACATAATAATCTTCATTTAATGAAGATCGGTAATTCCATGGACACCGCAGATGTATCTCATAAAAAACTATATCATAAGGGCCGTTTTGTAAAAAAAATGAAGGAGATGGAAATTCCAGATAAATATTCAAAGGTGATAGTAGAAAACTTACCAGACCATTTTGAGTATTTTACCTTGAAAAATTCGGTAAATCATATTTTAAAGGATGCGGATATTAGTATTGATAAACGGGTAGCTCTTGAAGAAATCACTTGGCTGGTGGATTCTTATTATGACATAGAATTTGAACGCGATTCTGATATCAGTGAACGGGTCATTTATCCGGTTTCAGAATCAGAGAGCGGAGGCATAGAAGATGCGCGTTTTGTTCAGTTTACTGACGATGACGGCAGCATTACCTATTATGCTACTTATACTGCGTATAATGGCCACACCATCTTACCTAAGTTCCTGTCTACTGAAGATTTTTACACCTTTCGGATCATGCCTTTGCACGGTAAAGGTGCTATGGGTAAAAACTTGGCACTTTTCCCTAAAAAGATCAACGGCCAATATGCCATGCTTTCTCGATTGGATGGGATCAATAATTACATTATGTTTTCGGATAGAAACACGCTTTGGACGGATCCAATTCTTTTACAACAGCCAAAATATCCTTGGGAATTTTCAAAAATGGGAAATTGTGGATCTCCGATCTGGACTGAAAAAGGTTGGTTGATTATTACCCATGGGGTAGGCCCAATGCGGCGGTATTGTATAGGGGCCTCCTTGTTCGATTTAGACGATCCGACCAAAGAAATTGGCCGACTCAAAGAACCATTGCTTATGCCTTTAGAAACCGAAAGGGAAGGCTATGTGCCTAATGTTGTGTATTCCTGTGGCTCCGTTATCCATAACAATAATTTGATCTTGCCTTATGCAGTTTCCGATTATTCTACCACATATGCTGTAGTGGAAATGACAGCATTATTTGAGGCTATGGAAAATTGACCGTTGATTTCATTTAAAATAAAATTGACTCAATATCTATCACGTTAAAGGTTAAAAATTTTTCAATCGTAATAAAGTTAGGCTAACTTCTATAAATTTTAGCCACCAGTCGTCATAATCAATGTACTCATGTCAAGTGGACAATTTTTATAGTTTTAAAGTACATGATTGAGACGGACGCTCAGTCTAAGTGGGTATTGAGTTATTACAGTTGTTTGTTGCCATCTACAAATCAGTAAAAACTTTTAATTCTTGCCCATGATAAGACTCCTCATAAGCCTGAAGCACCGTAAGGTGAGAGATAAGGTAGGCCAGTGAACTTTCTGCACCCTGATTTCGGTTGACACCGTAATCTTCAAACCCATCGCAACAACCCTTCGTTTCAAAATCATAAAGGCTCATGCGCAAATCATTTTCACCTAAAAACCACATGAAAGACGTAAACAATTTCTCCAAATATCCTCGTTCCGCTGTTATAACAAAAGCCTGATGATACATGAGCACCATAGCCATGGCATCGATAGGCTGTTGTGCATAAATGGAGCGTTCTTTGTCTTTTACATACCACTGTCGGTTCCCGATTACTGAAAGATACCCATCTTTAAGTGTGTGGGACGTTAAAAACTGCATCGCCTTAAAAGCAATCTTCTTTACTTTTTTGTTTTCTAGAGTCTGTGAAGCATGGAGCAAGGCAAGGGGCAAAATGCCGTTGTCATAGGCCAAGAGTGACTCGAACCAATTCCAATTTTCTGATTGATTTTGTTCGAAATGAGCAACAAGGATGTCCGTCAGTCGCAGTAAAATCATTTTCATCTCAGCATCTGACGTATTTGTTTTAAGATAGTAACAGATGCCAATAATGGTGTTGGCGATACCTCGGATAGATTTGAGCTTTTCAAAATTAGGGGAAGCATTAAAGAAAATCAAACGTGCACTTTGATAATAGGCGTCATTTGGTGCATGGCCCATTAGGTAGCCCAATACCCAGATAGTCCTCTCAAAGGAATCCTCAGAACCGACTTGATCCAAAAAATTCCGATTGAAACTCAGAAAATTCCGAAAAGTGCCATCCGTATTTTGCAAATAATGGATGTAACTCATATATACCGGCATTAACTCTAAAGCCAGCATGCTTTTTTTCTGTTTGTAAGCCATGCAAACCATCAGAAGTGCCCTGGCATTGTCATCAAGACAATAGCCTTCCTTTAGATTTGGAATCCCAAACTTGGCGTGCTGGATGATGCCGGTATCGTCCGTAAGTCTTTTAATATGCGCCAATGAAAATGGGGGCAACAATAAAAGATCGATGTCCGTTTCTTTTTTTTGTCTCGGTTTAGACAACTCCAACATCAGGTATTTGGATAGATCGTAATAGCTCTTTCCAATTTTTGGCCAGATAATATCCTGACCATATTGTATGGCTTTCTGTTGAATGGTTTTCATTAAATTGGGCTTCTCTAACAACTCGTTTAAGACCGTTGCCAATCCAGCCTCATCTTTAAAATCAAAAAGACAGCCTTTATTTTCTGTAAGTAATTCTGCCGCATGCCAATAAGGAGTGGAGACTACCACACAACCAGACCCCATGGCGTACGTGAGTGTCCCGCTGGTAATTTGGGCTTCATTGATATAAGGGGTAATATAAATATCGCAGGCCGCCAAGTATTTAAAAAGTTCTTTTTCTTCAACAAATTCGTTGAGCAAAACAACATGCTCACCAAGTTTTAAGTTCTTGATGAGCATCTGGAGGTAGCTCCTATATTCTTCACCCGCACTTCTAAGTACATTGGGATGTGTTTTTCCCAATACCATATAAAACACCTCGGGATGCTTTTCAATAATTTGTGGCAAGGCTTTTATTACGGTCTCAATACCTTTGTTGCGCCCAACAAATCCAAAGGTCAAAAGCAATTTCTTGTCATCCAATTTCAGTTCATTTCTCGACTGTTTTTTATCAAAATGAAAGTCTGGAACACCATGTTCAATCCTTGTAATTTTTTCTGTAGGGACCTCATAAATATCTTTAAGAAATTCAATTGCCTTATGGCTCATGACGACCAATTTATCTGACATTTTACAGATCTGTTGTAAAATGGCTTTTTCTGTATAAGAAGGATTTTCAAGAATGGTATGTAACGTTGAGATCAGCGGAATATGTAACCGATGTAAAAGTGGTAAAATGTAGACGCCGCTCTGACCACCATAAATACCAAATTCGTGTTCAAGAATACACACGTCGGCCCCGCTTCGGTTAATAAAATCGGCAGCGGCTAGATAATCGGTTTGCTGTTCTTGGTGTATAACTAGTTTTACCTCTGGAGGAAATGCATAGGTTTCATGATTATCAGTCATTGCTATTATGATGATTTCATTTTCGCCATCACCTATGTTTTTCATAGCATGAGCGAGACTGTGTGTAAATGTGCCTATTCCGCACTGTCGTGGTGGATATGTAGCTACAAAAGCAATTTTCATTTTTGTAAGGGTTTTATACTATTGTTTTCTATTATTCTCTTGTGTGCACTAATCCTAATTAAACAATAAGCAGGCGAATGAGGAATTCAATATATTGACCTGTTTTACATTGGATTTGTTTGTCGATTTGAATTTAATTGTATTGTATCAAAAAAAGGTATACTTCGTTCTTGCACACAGGCAGCCGCATATAGATAATTTGATGCACTCCAGGTTTGCCAATCCTGGCCCATTGGCTCACCGGTTTGGGCTTTGTACCATTCGTTAAAACCGAATTGCAGCGATTTATTTCTACCTTTCTTGATGAGCTGGGTCAATGCTAAAAGTTTCTTTTCGGCCAGATCAAATTCTTTCGCAGCAACCAACGCAGCAATATAAAACCCACTGATAAACGGCCATATCCCGCCATTATGATAATCCCCAGGTCTATTAAAATCGCTATATCTTGGTAGCCAGTCGGGATCTTCGGGTAGGATAAAAGGAAAAAAATTAGGAGTCAGATCCAATATTAAATTTTTCGTGCGATTCATAGCTTGGCACTCATTTTCTATCCATTTCACCATGGCTTGGGCTTTTTCCGTCGAAGCTAAACCGGATAAAATGGCGAGACTGTTTCCCAATAAATCAAACCGATTACTGCTATATACTTTATAAGACCATAAGGCAAAATACGGTTGGTCATAAATGGCAAGTCCTTCATGTGGGCATTTATGCGATGTATCTGAAGCATAGGTCAATTGCCCGATGGCATCTCCAAGATATTTGGCCAGTCCTTCCTTTTTCAAAAACCTAAGACCACAGTAGGTGAGTGTGTTTACATAAAGACCGTACCCAAGCACCCATTGTTCATCGCGCCAATCGCTGGTAGGTTGTTGCGCTATCAAATAATGATTGGTGGGGCACTGGTAGGCCATCCAGACAACGGCGTTTTCCACAGCGGCTTCCAAAAAATGAGGATCATCAAGTAGGGTTCTGAAAATACCAACCGCCATCAAAAAAAGAGGTGTGGTATCACTTGAACCTAAATTATGCTTATCGTGAACAAGCGATGGAATTTGCCCATGTTCCGACTGATTGCTTGCTAAGGTCAGAAGTACATTTTTTACACTCTGCAAAAGTTGCTTATTTCCTGTAGTTGCAATCCCTAAGACGGATATCAGAAGATCTCTGGTATAGGGTTCCGGATACCCCCATCCCGCCGTGCGTGGTAAATCGGCGACAGTGCCATGGGCGTTGTGCAAAAGCACGTCAGTGGCGGCCTTTTTTGCAGAGGTGATTAATTTTTTATCTTCTGGATTCATTTAAAATCTATTTAATTCCTAATCGCTCTTGCAATATTTGGAGAAATTTTTTGGAGACCACTTTGTAATCAAAATATTCTACCGCGCGGGCACGTCCAGCGGCTCCCATTTTTATGCGGAGTTTTTCATCTTCCATCAGTTTAAGCAAATCCTTGGCGATATCTTGTGTATTGGCGCGGTAATCTACTGTCCTGGGACTATCGAAGTGAATTTTTCTATTGTTTTCAAAACCCGATTCTTCACCTAATATAACTTCGTTTACGGTTATTTTTTGAGCAACATTCGCCAAAAGGGCGGTTTTGTTATGGATAAGAGTGTCCAACATGCCCATAGCATTGATACCAATAACAGGTTTGCCACATGCACCAGCCTCAACTTGTGGCATTCCGAAGCCTTCAAGGCGTGAAGGCGCAGCATAAATATCGCACGCCCCAATAAGATAGGGCATAAAATTTCGGGATACTGTATTGGTGGCGTAGGTTATATTTTTTTCGAGTCCAAGAGATTCGGCCATTTTCAGATCGATCATATTTTGGACGAGAGTTCGGGGTTGGGGCCATACTTTGCAAATGTATCTCCAATCGGGGGCTTTAGTATCTATAATGGCCAAGGCCTGCATGACTTCTTGGGCGCCTTTAGATGAGGCATCACCACCCACGGTCAAAATCATAACTTGATCTGGAGAAATGCCTAAAGATTCACGAACTGCAGCAATTTTTGGATTGTTCTTCTCCAAAGGCGTAAAAGCATCCGTGTCTATTCCTACGGGAAGAACTTCAATATTATCCGGATGGATGCCATCACGCACATACATTTCTTTCACCCAATTGGAGGTAACCAAGATCAGTGGCAATTCGTTTAAAACTTCTTGATAATTGGCGATATACCCATCTGCGACCAGCCAAGGAACGGCCAGAATTCCATAACGTTGCGGATGGAGTATCAGATGTGGCGTATGGCCCCAATAGCCCACCCCAACCACCACATCGGGCTCAAACCATCGGTAATACCATTCTTTCTCTTGAGCCGATTCAAAATGAACTGCATGTGCATCAACCCCCAGCTCCAACAAACCTCTGTAGAGCATGTCTCCCTGCGTCGCAAGACCGCCAGGGGAAGGAGGATAATCATAAAGAACAAGCACTTTCATTAGTCATGTTTTATAATGTTTTCTTTAGATCGTTTTAGATTGAACCATTTTAAGGCCATTTCCGCATCTTTAAATTGCCAAAAGGCCTCTTTTTCGGGAGTGGATTTGGCCTCAAACCCCGATTTTTCGAAACCATAGATTTCTGTGATAATCCGGTATTTTTCAAGCCATATACTTAACGGTAATTTTTCACAAAAATCAGCCTTCTCTATGGCACGCGGATGGTACGCCTTATTTCCATCTTCATATGCAAAAAGCCAAAGTGAATTGGTGGTTATTTTTTTTTTGTGCCATAAGGTGATAACGCCTTTACCAACTTCCTCATGGCGCAAATGTTTTGTGTATTCCCCAAAAGGGCTATGTGTGTAATAAGGTCATACTTTTTTTCTGGCAGCAAATCTAAAATCGTCTCTTCTACTTGTTTTGATTTTAACGGAACTTGTTCTGGACCATCATCCAAATCGCCCATCACACCCTCTGCATTATAATTTGCAAGCATTCTTCTAAATTTTGGAGCCCGATCCGAATCATTTTTTCGGCATAAACTCACCACGAACCAAAGGTCTTTTGGGTGTTTTAAAATCTCACCGCCACACCACAGCGTTTCGTCATCTGGATGGGCAACTATTACCGCCTTATTTTTATTGAGTTCCATACGTTTCGATTTTTTTGGATGAGGTTATTCATAACCACTTTTGATAATGGTTGATATCATTTTGAAACGTTCATTGGCTTTAATGGTGTTTTTAGAATGAGCAGGAATGATAATGGACTCGCCCGAGATAAGATTTAAAGAATTGTCATCGATTTGGACCTCAGCCTTTCCTTCTATAATTTGAATAAAGTGATCAAAACGCGACAAGTTTTCAGAAAGCTGCTCTCCGCTGTCAATATAAACAATGCTCACATTTCCGGTTGGTTTATTGAGAATGGTTTTCATGGATATCCCCTTAGGTATATAGTGATCCATTTCCATAAGGATAAAAATTTTTGATTTCTCAATTTCAGGAGTTTCCATCTTTGGTAGATTAATTAATGAGAGTATTGACACGTTGTTTCACGGAGATGAGCCAGCATTTTAAAATTCGTAAATTATTAAAGACATTGTATTATACCGGATAGATGAAGAATTGCAAAATTCCCACATTGGCATAAAGATAGCCATGGAATGCCGTGTAAAATTTAAAATAAGACTTTTTATATTTGGAAGATTATCAATAAAAAATAGGACTTTGAGCATCAAAGATCCTCTAAATTCTTAAGCTTTTTGTTCTTAAGCGACTTAAAATAGGAGGGTGCAAGACCGGTGAGTTTTTTAAATTGATTGGACAAATGTGCAACACTGCTGTAATGCAATTGGTAAGGTATTTCGGTTAAGTTTAAGTCTTCATAAAGCAATAATTCTTTGACGCGTTCAATTTTATGATTGATAATATACTGTTGAATGGTAATTCCCTTAACTTCAGAAAAGGTATTAGCCAAATACGTATAATCATATCCTAGTTTTTCACTGATATAATCGGAATAGTTCACCTTGGGCATGTCTTTTGAATAATGAATCATTTCGATAATCACCGCCTTGATTTTTTCAATCAGAATATTTCGTCTATCATCAAGGAGTTCAAGCCCATATCTTTTTAGATTTTTTCCGAGCTCAATTTTTAAGGGATCCGTTATGGTTTCTTTAATCTCAATGGTTCCTAGATCTACTTTTATACAGTGTAATCCTATTTTTTCAAGTTCTTGTTGAACAACCATTTTGCAACGTAAACTCACCATGTATTTAACGTATAAGAACATGAATATCTGTATTTTAAATGATTGTTTTGGTGTTGTTCAAAGAGTTGTCACCAATTGAATTGAAAGTTTGGCTTTACTCAAAATAATTCATACTTATTAAATTCCCAGATTTTACTGTACTAAAATTACAAAATTTATCAAAAACATAATGGCTTTATCAAGTTAAGTGTTGATGCTCACCAATTTCGCTTATGGAAAGTCATACACATATTTCGATAAGATGTGCTGAATCTGTGAAATATGTAATGATTCCTAACATTTATGTAGTATAAAAGTGAGTATTCAGTTGCATCTTTGAATTTGTCTCGATTCTTTTCGCAATCCAAAAAATTTGACCAGCCCAACCTAGCGATTGGAGTCTTAAAATAAGAATTGTAGCATGAGTCAACAAAGCATCAATCGTTGTAAAACCCAATTTATTTGGAATTCGGAATAATACGTTATAATAATCTTTAAAATGAAATATGATGATGACTGATTTTCTATACCCTTTAAAATTTAAACCCATTTATCAATACCGATTATGGGGAGGAAGACGATTGGAACATTTACTGTCAAAACCGCTCCCGAAAAAGGAGCCTATAGGGGAAGCTTGGCTATTGAGTGATCGAAAGGATTACGCGAGCAAAGTTATTGATGGAGCATTAAAAGGAAAAACAATTACAGAATTGATGCAGAACTATGCGAGCGAAATCATGGGAAAAAATGGGTATCATGGCGATCGTTTTCCGCTCTTGCTGAAATTTTTGGATTGTCATGAAGTTTTATCAGTGCAAGTGCACCCTTCTGATCACCAAACTGATTATATCCCACAAGGTGATACTGGGAAAACTGAAGCCTGGGTTGTACTGGAAACTGCAGATGACAGTATTGTGTATTCAGGATTGAAAAAAGGAACCACCAAAGATGATTTGATGGAAGTTATTAACAATAACTCGGTTTCAGAGAAGCTTCATAGGTTCATCCCTAAAGTTGATGATGCTATTTTTATTCATTCAGGAACCGTTCATACGTTAGGCGGTGCCGTGGTTTTTGAAGTACAGGAAAATAGCGATGTGACGTTCCGACTTTATGATTGGGACCGGAAAGATCCCAAAACAAGAAAACCAAGAGAACTTCAGGTTGAAAAAGCGTTGGCTTGTATTGATTATAATCAGGTCGACATTGGTCCGGTAAAACCTGAGGAAAGTACTGAAGTTAAAAACGCAGAACTGCTTTTTGATAATGAACATTTCAAATTTTGGCGCATTGAAAGTGACACGCCCGTTAAGGTTGGCTTTAAAAGTGAACCGGTCATTTTGGTTTGTATCGTTGGTAACGCAACAATGAATTACGGTAAAAAAGAGTATTCAATTTCAAAAGGAGAAGTCATGCTGTTGCCTGCTACGGTTGGAGAACTTGAACTTCGTCCAAGTTCAGAAATCAAGATGTTTCAAATCGCAGTTCCAAAAAAGAAACTTAGTAAAAAGTCATGAAAAAGTTAATTATTTTTGATTTAGACGGGACTTTGGCCAAAAGTAAATTGCCTATTGATAAAGAAATGTCTGTGCTTTTTAAAAGTTTACTCCGTGTGGTTCACGTCGCAATTATTTCTGGTGGCGACTGGCCACAATTTGAGAAACAGGTCTTGGAACATCTTCCAAAAGAAACTTTGTTGAAGAAATTGTCGATTTTACCCACTTGTGGTACCAAATTTTACCAATATCAAGATGAATGGGAAAAGTTATATGCAGAAAATTTCACCAATCAGGAAAAAGCGAAAATATGGGATAGTTTGCATAAAGCTCTTGAGGCTTCTGATTTAGACATAAAACAAACTTGGGGAGAACAGATCGAAGATCGTGGCAGTCAAATTACTTTTTCAGCTCTTGGACAACAGGCACCTCTTGAAGAGAAGAAAGTTTGGGATCCTGATTTTATAAAACGTAGAAAAGTGGTTGCTTGCCTTAAAACATCTTTGCAAGAATTTTCAATTGGCATGGGCGGAACAACGTCGATAGATATTGTAAAGCCAGGAATTGATAAGGCTTATGGGATACATAAACTCGAGAAAATCTTGGGTTTTGGAATTCCTGAAATGCTATTTATTGGTGATGCGCTATTTGAAGGCGGCAACGATTATCCAGCACGTAAGACCGGGGTGGACTTTATCCAAGTGAGGGATGCTGAAGAAACTAAAAGCATCATTCAGACTATAATAATGCTAACAACTGCAACCAAAAAAAGCAATTAGTGATGGTGCCCTTAGAACTACACAGAATTTGTACGCTTATGGAACCCGAAGCTGGAAATGAATTGGAAGTAGAGGGTGTGCTTAATCCCGCCGTAGCCCGTGGTCACGATGGCGACCTTTATATTTTTCCGCGTTTGGTTTCCAAGAATAACTATTCGAGAATTGGCATTGCCAGAGTGAAATTTAATGATGTTGGTGATCCGGTAGGTGTAGACCGCTTGGGTGTGGCATTGGAACCCAAAATGGACTATGAAAAACGTCCGAACGGTGGTGGAGGTTGCGAAGACCCAAGGATAAGCTATATTGATTGTGTTTCACATTATATCATGACATACACAGCTTATGGACCAAAAGGACCACGGATTGCCATGGCCAGATCTAAAGATCTTTTCACTTGGGAACGTTTGGGACTCGTTTGTTATACGCCTTATAAGGATGTTGATTTTAACGGGATTGATAATAAGGATGCAAGCTTTTTTCCAATTGATCTCCCGAGTCCGCATCACCATATGTCTTTGGCCATGTTAAATCGGCCGTTGTTTCCAGGAACGCGACCGGAAGAAATTGTGAGAAATGATGATATTCACAAAAGTGATCTACCTAGAGAAAGTATCTGGATCTCCTATTTTAATCTAAAAAAAGGAAGAGATACCTCATTGGAAAATGCTAGATTCACCTCGCATCATTGTTTGGCGCATCCAGAATATCCATGGGAAAATTTAAAAATAGGCGGTGGCGCACCACCTGTTTTGACTAAACATGGTTGGTTATTGGTGTACCATGGCGTGCAAAAACATGAAGATTGCACTAAAGATCAACCTGCTTTTTATTATTCTGCGGGCGCCATGATTCTCTCTAAAAAGAATCCTTTAAAAGTAATTTATAGATCTCAAGAACCGATTTTGGTTCCCGATTTGCCTAATGAACGTATCGGCACCGTCGGAAATGTGGTATTTCCAACGGGTACAGACCGTAGAGATGACATTGGTCAACCCAATCGCATTGATGTGTACTATGGTATGGCAGATAATAGGATAGGCGTTGCTAAAATGTTGATTCCAGAGGAATTGCCTGATAAAAAGTAAATCATTTGATTGCAAATTCTATCCAATTCTATTTAACGTAAACGGCAAATAACACCCTTGAAAATGATTTTACCTATTTTCGCCATTGCTGATAAGCATTGATCAACCCATTAGTGGATCCATCATGTGATTCGACTGATTTATCTTTACTCAGTTCTGGTAAGACTTTTTTAGCTAATTGCTTGCCGAGTTCCACACCCCATTGATCAAAGCTGAAAATATTCCAAATGACACCTTGCACAAATATCTTATGTTCGTAAAGTGCAATGAGTGCTCCTAATGAAAACGGTGTGATTTCTTTGATCAAGAAGGAATTGGTAGGTTTATTTCCCTTGAAGACTTTAAATGGAACTAATTGCTTTTTCTGTGCCTTATCCATTGAATCTTCTTTTAACTCCGCTGCAACTTGATCGGTAGTTTTTCCGTTCATAAGTGCTTCCGTCTGAGCGAAAAAATTAGAAACCAAAATGGGATGATGCTTTCCAATTGGGTTATGGCTAATGGCAGGCGCAATAAAATCACAAGGAATTATATGCGTGCCTTGATGGATCAATTGGTAAAAAGCATGCTGCCCGTTGGTTCCTGGTTCTCCCCAAACCACTGGTCCGGTGCTATAGGTAACATTATTTCCGTTACGATCAGTATGCTTGCCATTGCTTTCCATATTGCCCTGTTGAAAATACGCAGGAAATCGGTGCATGTATTGGTCATATGGTAAAATAGCTTCGGTTTCAGAGCCAAAGAAATTAGTATACCATATTCCAATAAGTGCCATGATCACCGGAATGTTTTCCTTAAAATCAGTGGATCTAAAATGGATATCTGTAGATTCGGCCCCTTTGAGCAATTCTTCAAAATTGTCGTAGCCTATAGTGAGTGCAATTGAAAGCCCAATACTGCTCCATAGACTGTATCGTCCGCCTACCCAATCCCAAAACACGAACATGTTTTCTGGAGCAATTCCAAAATCTTTGACACCTTCTTCGTTTGTTGACAATGCGACGAAATGTTTGGCTACCAATTTTTCATCCTTGGCAGATTTCAAAAACCAATCCCGCGCGGTGTGCGCATTGGTCATGGTTTCTTGGGTCGTAAATGTTTTAGATGCAATGGTGAAGAGCGTTTCCTCGGGGTTTAGGTCTTTTAACGTTTCTACAATTTGAGTGCCATCTACATTGGAAACGAAATGGGCTTTGATGCCTTCAATCCAATAGGGTTTTAATGCTTCGGTAACCATAACCGGACCTAAATCACTTCCGCCAATGCCGATGTTGACAATGTTCTTGATTTTTTTGCCGCTATAACCTTTCCACGCACCACTGTGGATGTTCTTGCAAAACGCTTTCATTTTTTGACGGGTCTCTCTAATTTCTGGCATAATGTCTTCGCCATCAATCGTCATCGGTTGGTCTGAAAAGCTTCTTAACGCAGTGTGCATGACTGCCCGATCTTCAGTTTGGTTGATCTTTTCGCCGGCAAACATGGATTCCCGTGCTTCTTTCAGCTTGCAATCCACTGCCAATTGGAACAGCTCGTCAAGAGTTTTAGCGGTGACAATATTTTTGGAAAAGTCGAAGAGAATGTCTCCAAATTTAATGGACATTTCTTCAAACCGTTTAGGATCATTCTTGAAAAGGGTTTTCATTTGGACCTCACTCATTTCTTTTTGATGAGCAATTAGTGCTTTCCAAGCAGCGGTTTCTGTGGGATTTATTTTTGGGAACATATTTTGATGTCTTAATTAATTACTAATTCGTTTTATTGCTAAGACCTAACAGGTTTCCAAAACCTGTTAGGTCTTAAAAATTTCACAACCTTGAAGCCGCCGCCGTATCCAAATACCAAACGACCTTATGGTCATCTGAATTGATCAAGCGCGCTGGATATTGCTGAACCGAACCTGCTTTGTCTTCCAAAATTTGAAACACAGCCTCCGATTTATCCTTACCAAATACCAAAAAAGCAATATTCTTGGCCTGATTGATGAGTGGGGCAGTCATAGTAATTCGATACATATCCACTTCTTTCACAAATACGGATTTGATGGTCGCTTCGGTTGCCTCCAATACCTCCGTATGTGGAAATAGAGATGCGGTGTGCGCATTATCGCCAATTCCCAAAAGTAGAAAATCGAATGCGACGGGCTTTTGTTGAAAATGATTGGCAATGGATTCCGCATACTTTTGAGCAGACTGTTCAGGAGAGCCCGAAGTGTCAACTTTAAAAATATTGGATTTTGGAATTTTCAATGTGTCAAATAATGCTTTTTTCGCCATGAGTGAGTTTCTTTGAGGGTCTCCTTTTGGAACAAAGCGTTCATCACCAAAGAAAAAATAGGTATTCTCCCAATCGATTTGCTTTTTATAAGGATCAGAAGCTAATAATTTATAAAGTTTTCGTGGTGAACTTCCCCCTGATAACACAAAGTTGAACTGTCCACGAGCGGAAATTGAGGCGATAGCAGCATCACAAACGGATTGTGCCAAAGCCTTTATCAATTCATCAGCGTTTTCATATACTTTTACATTCATAATTAGTTATTTTTATTTTTTTCTGGAAGGTTAAACCAATGGTAGCCGTCTTTTGCAATAAGAGCTTCGGCATTTTCGGGACCCCAGGAATCGGCTGCATAATTTGGAAAACTTGAATCATTATTGTTTTCCCAATAATTAAGGATAGGCATTATCAGTTCCCAGGCGGCTTCCACTTGGTCCGCGCGCATAAATAGCGTTTGATCTCCAGTAATGGCATCCAGGAGAAGGGTTTCATAAGCTTCTGGCGAATCTGATTTTTTATTATCAAAATAATCAAAAGCAATATCCACTGTGTTCAAAGTCATTTCAAGACCTGGTTTCTTGCTCTGAAATTGAAAACGAATGGACATATCAGGTTGAATACTGATGACCAAGCGATTCTTTTTGGGTACTCCCGATGCCTCAGAAGTAAAAATATTGTGTGGGATTTCCTTAAATTGGATGGTTATAATGGATGACTTTTTAAAGAGTCGCTTTCCTGTTCTCAGATAAAATGGAACGCCTTGCCAGCGCCAGTTATCTACATAGAGTTTCAATGCAGCATAGGTGTCCGTATTAGATTCTGGATCGACATTTTTCTCATCTCTGTAGCCTAAAACTTCCTTTCCTTTTATCCATCCTGAGCTGTATTGACCTCGGGCTGAAATAGATTCTATTTTTCCAAGTTCAATTTTCCGCATGGCTTTAAGTACATCAACTTTTCGATCGCGTACTTCATCAGCGTCAAAATTGATTGGGGGTTCCATGGCAATAATACAGAGTAATTGCATCAGGTGATTTTGAATCATATCACGCAACACGCCGGCATTGTCAAAATATTTGCCACGACTGCCTACACCAAGTTGTTCTGTAACTGAAATTTGAACGTGCTCCACATGATTTCGGTTCCAAAGAGGCTCCATTATGGAGTTTGCAAAACGAAAAGCCATGATGTTTTGAACAACTTCCTTGCCCAAATAATGATCAATGCGGTAAATTTGGGTCTCATCAAAAATACTGAGGAGTCTTTTATTAAGTCCTTTTGCCGATTCGAGATCATTTCCAAAAGGTTTTTCTATAATAATACGGGTCGTTTCAGGATCGTTTTCGAGTTTGCTTTTGGCGATGTTTTCGGCAATAGTACAGAAAAAATGAGGTGCCACCGCACAATAATAAATTATCGAGGGGGTTTGTTCCCATTCTTTTTTATATTTTTCAATCACGGTCCCAAAGCCTTTAAAGGTAGAATGATCGGTAAGATCTGCAGATAAAAAACTAATATGGGCAGAGAATTTATCCCAGTCTTCTTTTTTAGCTTTACCGTTACGCGAAAATTGATTTACGGCCGATAAGAGTTCCTCTTTATATTTGTCATCGCTCATTTTGCTTGAAGAACTGCCCACAATAGCAAAATCATCGGGCAACCAGCCGTCAAGAAAAAGATTGTAAAGTGCGGGCATTATTTTGCGTTTGGTCAGATCTCCCGTACCACCAAAAATGATGAAAATTGTAGATTTTGCTTTTTTGTTTAAGGTCTTTGCCATGTTTGTTTATTTAAAATTTATGAATTACCAGCTTCCCATTCGGTATGAAAAGTACCTTCTTTTCCTTTGAGTTCATAGGTGTGCGACCCAAAATAATCACGTTGCGCCTGAATAAGATTGGCTGGCATGTTTTCATTTCTGAAATTGTCAAAATAACCTAAAGCAGCGGCGAAAGCTGGTACAGCAATTCCATTTTGGGTAGCTTCTGAAACGATGGAACGAATTCCTTGAGTGCTTTCTCGCAGATTTTGATGAATAGCGCTGTCTATAAATAGGTGTTCCAATTTTGCGTTATTTTGATAGGCTCCATAGATGTCTTCCAAAAATTTTGAACGAATAATACAGCCACCACGCCAGATTTTCGCAATAACATCGAGGTTCAGTTTATAGTCATAAACTTCATTGGCACGGTGGAGGAGATGCATGCCCTGTGCGTAGGCAGAGACCATGGCGAAATAAAATGCAAGTTCAAGTTGGTGTACTTGTTCATCGTTATTATGTGAAGGGTGAGTGCCCTCAGAATCTGGATACAGTTTAGAAGCTTTGGTGCGTAAATTCTTGTACTTAGAAAGGTCACGCATGGACACGGCAATATCAATTATGGGGATGGGAAGATTGAGGTCCATGGCGGCTTGTGACGTCCATTTTCCCGTGCCTTTTGATTTAGCCTCGTCTTTGATATCATCAAGTAACAAATGGTCTGAGCCCTTCTTTTTGTAAGCAAGGATATCTCGGGTAATTTCTATGAGATAGGATTGCAATCGGCCTTCGTTCCATTCTTTAAAGATAGTGTGGATGGCGTCAGGTCTCATATGTAAACCATTTTTTAAAATTTCATAGGTTTCAGAGATCAGTTGCATTATGGCATATTCGATACCATTGTGCACCATTTTTACAAAATGTCCGGCTGATCGTTCTCCCATATAGGCAACGGTGGGATCGCCTTTGACCTGCGCAGCAATCTTAGTGAGAATGGGTTTTACAATTTCATAAGCATTTTGATCGCCTCCAGGCATCATACTCGGGCCTCGACGTGCACCTTCTTCACCGCCCGATACGCCCATTCCGATAAAATGATAGCCTTGTTTCTCCAAATCCTTAAACCGGCGATCGGTGTCGATGAAATGTGAATTGCCACCATCGATGATGATATCTCCTTTTTCAAGAACCTCGAGAAGTTCTTCAATAACACCATCGACAATTTTACCTGCAGGAACGAGCAGCATGACAACTTTTGGCGAAGACAGACTATCGATAAAATCGTTCATATCCGTAAAACCTTGAATGGCCTCAGGGTTTAATTTATTGAGTGCTGCGACTTTATCAGTGCTGATATCGTAACCTGCGCATTTATAACCGTGATCGGCAATGTTTTGTAAAAGATTGGAACCCATGGTGCCGAGTCCAATCATTCCGAATGCGTTTTTATGTTCTGTGTTCATTATCATGTTTTTAAATTTTCAAGAATCTGTTTTGTGTTTTCAAAATCCTCATGAAGAATAGCATGGATGCCTTGCTTTTTAGCCGCATCGACCAACATGGGCCGATCATCAAAGTAAAGACATTCCTTTGGATTTAACCGAGTGATTTCCAAAGCTGTTTGATAAATACGAGGATCTGGTTTTCGAAATCCAAGATAGCAGGATGAAAAAAAGCCATTAAAGACGTCATGGAGCTTGAATTTTTCTATACGATAATCATTGATTTCCATACTCTCGTTATTTAGCGCGAAAATGGGCAATGACGTTTGCTTTTTCCATGATTTCACCCAAGATAACATTTCTGGAAGTTCTACGGATTGTTCGTACATGAATTGTTTGAAATCATCCTTCGTGAAATCGCGCGATTGGTTAAAGAGTACCGTATCGAGATATTCATCTAAAGAAATACTCCCAATCTCAAACACATTCTAAATGAAGTGGTGCAAGATGTTCATCTCCTCATAATCAAATCCAAAGACTTTTGCTGCTTTTTGACGCGATTCATGTCCCCAACCATTGGTAAGCAATACGCCACCGATATCCATAAAAACCACTCTTATTTTCGAGCCCTCAAAATCGACCATTGCTTTAGCTTTTTTTACGTTTTTGATCGGCAATACTTTTGAGTAATTGTTCGTAGGCTTTGTTGAATTTCTCTATCCCTTCGTTTTCCAATTTTTGGGTAATCGCATCGATATCAATATCTAATTTTTTTAATTCCTCCATGGATTTATTGGCACCTTCAATGTCTTCAGTGACCGTATAGGCTACTGTTCCGTGATCCCGAAAAGCATCGATGGTTTCCATGGGTAGGGTGTTAATGGTATCTTTTCCAATTAATGGCTCTACATATTTGACGTCACTGAACGAAGGGCCTTTGGCACTGGTACTTGCCCAAAGCACACGTTGGGTTTGTGCGCCTTTTGCGGCAAGTTTTTTATAACGATCGCTTGCAATCATGTCGAGATAGATTTGATAGGCTTTTTTTGCCGAGGCAATAGCAATTTCTCCAACGAGATGATTGGCACCTTTTTCTTTCAACATCGGATCGACCAATACATCAATTCGGCTCAGAAAGAAACTCGCCACAGAAGCGACATCTTTTATAGAATGGCCTTCCTTAAGTCGGTCTTCAAGACCGCCCATAAAAGCTTCGGTGATTTCCCGATAGCGTGGCAGCCCAAAAAGAAGCGTCACATTAATGTTGATCCCTTCCCGAAGACATTCGCGAATGGCTGGTAGTCCTTGTTTGGTTCCCGGAATCTTAATCATAACATTTTTACGATTCACTCTTTTCCATAGGTCACGTGCTTGCTCAATAGTGCCGTCAGTATCCAACGCCAAATAGGGTGAAACTTCTAAACTTACAAAGCCGTCTTTCCCTTCTGTTTTATCGTATACCGGCTTAAAAATATCCGCTGCGCGCTGAATATCAGTAATCGCCATATCGAAAAAAATTGCTGAATTGTTGTCTTCCTTTTTTGAAAGCTTGGCAATGTCGTCATCATAATCATCGCTTCCGCTAATGGCTTTTTCAAAAATGGAAGGGTTGGAGGTCAAACCGCGCAAGTCGTCATCGTCAATTAGACTTTGCAATTTGCCAGAATTCATAATGTCGCGATCGAGTAAATCAAGCCAAATGCTCTGACCGTGTTCTTGTATTTTATTTAAAGGGTTCATATTGTTGAAATATTTATTATTGTTATTATATATTGTTTATCCGTTTTTAGTCATAAGAATGAAAAACTTGAAATACAAGCCGATTTTTTGTTTGCCCTACCCTAAAGTGAGTAAAAAATCTCAAATGATTAATTATTTGAGAATAGGCCACCTTTTAGTCCTAGTAGATATCGTGAAGGTCAAGGCCTATTCAGATTTTAAATCAGAAATCTCAATTTTATAGGATTGATTTCGGATATACTATTTATTTTTTTTAAAGCCTGAATAGAGTTGACCGTTATTCGTTAATCAAAAATCAACAATTGTTAATCTCAAATCCTGCTCCCTAATCCTTAATCCCTCTCCACCAATTTCTGAATTTTCCGCAAGCGTCGGACATGTCTTTCGGCGCCGATGAATTTCGCATTTAAAAATGTCATAACAAACTCTTCTGCACTGGCATATCCAGTAATGCGACCCCCAAGGCAAATGAGGTTCATATCATCATCTTCAACGCCTTGATGTGCCGAAAAATAATCGGTAATCAATGCTGCTCTCACCCCGGAGACTTTGTTGGCGGCTATGCAAGCGCCTACACCACTTCCGCAAATGGCGATGCCTCGAAAAACTTCTCCGGCGGCAACTGCTTTGGCCAAAGGAATGACGAAATCGGGGTAATCATCGGTATTGTCCAATACTTTGGCGCCAAAATCTAGGGGCAGGAATTGGTTTTCAAGGAGAAAGGGTTTTATTTCTTCTTTGAGTTCAAATCCGCCGTGATCGGCACAGATTCCTATTTTTTTATGTGATTTTTTTTGCATTTTGTTTTTTTTAACAGCAAAGAACACAAGATGTTTACACTATGACTACATAGATGGGTATGGTATTTGTTGTGCGACTTAGCTTCAAATTGTTTTAAACACCAATTACACTAATTCTCACAAATCTATTTTACCTAAAATTGTGCCTACATTAAATACAATTCACGCCTTTAACTTGCTTTTAGTTTGTATTAAAAACCGTTTTTAGCGGTTTATTCATTCTTGGAAAGCAATGCCTTCGCTCGTTTTACAATATTTTCTACAGAAAAACCATAGTCTTTCATGACTTCATCACCAGGTGCTGACTCTCCAAATTTCTCAATGCCGATCACATCACCATCATCGGTTGTATATTTTGACCATCCCACAGGCGAACCTGCTTCTACTGCCAATCGTTTTCTAATGCCCTTTGGTAAAACCTTTTCACGGTAAGCAGCACTTTGTTTATCAAATAAATTCCAACAGGGCATGCTCACCACCCGCGCTTGAATATTGATTTTTTTCAATTGGACTTGGGCTTCCAATATCAAATGGACTTCAGAACCGGTGGCAATCAATATAATATCTGGTTTCCCTTCAGACTCCGAAAGAATATAGGCGCCTTTCTCTAATGCTTTGGCACTGGTATATTTTTTCTGGTCTAGGATGGGAATGGTTTGACGCGTTAGCACAATGCTTACCGGTCCGTCAGTATGCAGGATGGCTGTGCGCCACGCTTGTGCGGTTTCGTTGGCATCTGCCGGACGGATGACGGTCATGTTTGGCACCGTGCGCAACCCGATCAATTGTTCGACAGGTTGGTGGGTGGTGCCGTCTTCGCCTAATCCAATACTGTCGTGGGTAAAGATCATAATCAGGCGGATATTCATAATGGCGGCCAATCGTAATGGGGGTCGCATATAGTCAGAGAAAATCAAAAATGTCGCACCGTAGGGGATGAGATACTTACTGAGTGCCATCCCATTGAGTACGGCTCCCATAGCATGTTCACGAATGCCAAAATGAAAGTTACGTCCGTCGGGATGTTTTGCGGAAAAGGATGTGTAACCATCAAGGTTCGTATTGGTAGAAGGTGCTAAATCGGCTGAACCACCAATCAATTGCGGTAAATATTTTGAGATGGCATTCAGGGTTTTTCCAGATGCTTTCCTGGTTGCCATGTTTTCATCCGCTTTGAATGTGGGAAGTTGCGCTTCCCAGCCATCCGGAAGTTTTCCTGAAGTAATGGTTTCGTATTCCTCAGCAAGGTCAGGGTGGCGATTCTTATAATTTTTATAGAGTTCGTTCCACTCTTTTTCTTTTTCTGCTGATTTCTTCGCTGCTTTTTGGTAAAAGTTTTGGACCTCATCGGGAACAACAAAGTTTTTATCTGGATCAACTCCAAAATTTTCTTTGACCAAACGAACTTCGTCCTCACCCAAAGGTGAGCCGTGGGCTGCCGCCGTACCATGTTTATTAGGACTCCCGTATCCGATAACACTGTTTACAATAATTAATGAGGGACGCTTGGTTTCATTTTGCGCGGCTTTGGTTGCTTTCGAAAGCGCCCCTAAATTGTTGACATCTGAAACTTTCTGAACGTGCCAGCCATAGGCTTCAAAGCGCTTTGCTACATCTTCATCATAAGTGAGATCGGTGTCGCCTTCAATAGTAATGTGGTTGCTGTCGTAATAATAGATCATATTGCCCAGTCCGAGGTGTCCGGCAAGCGAGGCAGCTTCTGAAGCAACCCCTTCCATAAGATCGCCATCGCTGCAAATGGTATATATTTTATAATCAAATATTTTGAAATCGGGCTGATTGTAGCGCGCTGCCATATATTTTTCCGCAATGGCCATGCCCACACCATTGGCAAACCCTTGGCCCAAAGGACCGGTGGTGACTTCAATGCCGGGCATCAGACCATATTCGGGATGGCCAGCGGTAATGCTGTGCAACTGTCTGAAATTTTTGAGGTCTTTCAGGGTGACGTCATAGCCACTTAAATACAAATAACTGTATTGTAACATGCAAGCGTGTCCGCAGGAAAGGATGAACCGATCGCGATTTGCCCAATCAGGGTTTTTGGGATTGTAGTGCATGGTTTCCGACCATAGCAAATGGCCTAATGGTGATAGGGCCATTGGTGTGCCGGGATGTCCCGAATTTGCTTTTTGAACGGCATCGACAGATAAAATTCTCACAGTATCAATGCGCTTTTGAACGATGTTTTTATTTTCCATGGGTTGCTACTTCTTATATTTCTTTAATTTCATTCTTAGCAGGATCAGGCTTAAATTCTCCTGATCTTAAAATCATTCCTAAAGGCTGGTCGTAGCTAAAATAACTCACCACCCAATCGATTAACGTCACGGTTTTATCTCGGAAGCCAACAAGTGAAAATACATGCACGAACATCCATACCAACCAGGCAAAACCTCCTTGGAATTTGAAGTTTGGTAAATCCACCACGGCTTTTTTTCTTCCAATAGTTGCCATAACGCCTTTGTTGGTATATGCAAAAGGTTGCATTGATTCATTCTTTAAACGTTTTAAAATATTCTTAGCCAAAAGCTTTCCTTGATGTTGCGCAATTGGCGCAAGCATAGGCAGTCCTTTTGGATATTCATTTGAACAATGAGCCGACACATCTCCAATTGCGAAAATATTTTGAGTCCCGAGCACCTGATTAAATTCATTGACTGACAGACGATTACCTTGTAGAATGGCTTCTTCTGGAAAACCATCGATTAGGGCGCCTTTAACACCTGCAGTCCATATAACCGTATTGGTTATAAATTGGCTTCCGTCTTCCAACACAATAGCATTGTCTTTGTAATCACTAACCCGAGTATTGAGAAAGACGTTTACCCCCATTTCTTTTAGATATTCGAGTGTTTTTTCAGAAGCTTCTTTTGACATTGACGCAAGTAATTTTGGTCCTGATTGATATAAATTTAGACTCATCCTTGACAGTTCCAATTCCGGAAATTCTTTGGGGATGAGGTGTTTTTTCATTTCGGCCAATGCACCTGCAAGTTCAATGCCTGCCGGTCCACCTCCCACAATGGCAATGTTCATGATTTCTTCTAAAGATTCTTTTTCGTTTTCAGCTAAGGCGCGCTCGAGATTCTGAAAAATCCAATTTCGAATTTGAAGGGCGTCAGGTAAAGATTTTAGGGTTAGCAATTTGTGTTTAACCGGTTCAAAATTGAAAAAGTTATTTTCGCTTCCTGAAGCCATCACTAAATAATCATAAGTCATATCTCCGATGGAGGTTGAAATTTGATTTTTTCGGATGTTTATTTTCAAAACTTCTGCCATTCTAAAGCTGACATTTTTATACTTTCTGAAAATCCGTCTTACGGGATATCCTATATTTCCCGGTTCCAAACCTCCAGTGGCTACCTGGTACATTAAAGGTTGAAAGTTGTGGTAATTGTTCCGATCGATCAACAGCACTTCTACGGGTTTCTTATATAGGGATTTAACCATTTTGACGCCACCAAATCCTGCGCCAATAATGATGATTTTAGGTATTTTCGCCATTTAAAAAGTATATTCTGCTATGAATAACATGAGATAGAAGTATCCTTAAAATGGAGAAGCCATCTCTTTATAATCCTTTGGATCAATAAAAAACCTGCGTTATTCTTAACTTAAGAATATTAAAGATACTTTTTAATTTTCAAGATGGCTTACAGAAACTGCTCTATAATTTACAGAATTCCCACCCGAACTGTTTTTATTTTGGAAGTTAAACCTGTTTTAAGTGGTGAATTCTTGATGCCTTTCATCCAAAGCCTGTATCATTTCATCTGAAATAGCCTCGCTAGAAATCCCATAGCCATTTATCAAAATACCTTTTAGATGGTGTTTTGAAGATGAAATTGCAAAAACAATAGCCTCATCGCTAGGATCAGATGGTCCTTCAAATCGATAATGTTTATCTACGATAAATTCGCCAGGAAATAGCTTTGTCTCAGTACCCTCACAAACGAGATGTGTTGATTCTAAATTGAGATTTTTAGTATACCCTCTTTCATTCAGCAAATTTGTCACTTCTGACAGCGTGGTCATGCTACCCAGAAGGGCGTTAATTTATTTAGTGTCCATGGTCCCTTTTATTTATTTTAAATTAATCCTTTAGGACTGCTAAAAGCATCTGAGATTACCCATGGTCTTCCATGGCTGATTTATAGGCTCCACGTCTTGCAGCAGCACTTAGTTTTGCCCGATGATAGAGTAGTTGTTGCGCTTTTTCCACATGAGCTTCCTGTCCCTTCCAAGCTTCTAAACAGGGGTGTTGAATGGCTCTTGCAAAAGAAAAAGCAACTATCCAAGGAAGGCGGTCCTTATAATTTTTATTTATAGCATTCAAATGTTGAGATGCTTGTTCTGGCGATTGTCCACCCGATAGAAATGCAATGGCCGGCACAGCTGCAGGAACCGATGAAAGAAAACAGTTTACAGTGGCCTTAGCAACGTCAGCGATACTGTCTTTTTGGCTACTGTCTTTTCCTGCCATTACCAAATTAGGTTTTAGAATAATGCTCTGAAGATCAACGCGAAAGTGGTACAATGCCTCAAAAAGGGACTTTAATGCTTGCTCCGTAACGTCATAACACCGCTGCCTTGAATGATTGCCATCCATCAAGACTTCTGGCTCTACAATAGGAACCAAGCCTGCCTCCTGACATAATGCAGCATATCTTGCCAAGGCATGAGAATTGGCGTTGATGCAGGCATCTGTTGGGATGCCATCTCCGATGGTAATGACTGCACGCCATTTGGCAAAACGAGCGCCCATGGAATTGTAATCTACCAAGCGCTCTCGCAGCCCATCCAAACCCTCCGTAATTTTTTCGTTAGGAAAACCAGCCAGCGGTTTGGCGCCCATATCTACTTTAATTCCTGGGATAATTCCCGAATTCATCAACATCGTAGCCATTGCAATGCCGTCTGAGGTTTGCTGTCGGATAGTTTCGTCATATAAAATGGCACCACCAATACTTTCACTCAGTCCCGGTGTTGTCGCGAGGAGTTCTCGATAGTTGCGTCGCATCTCTACATTTTGTGGAATTCCATTGACCGAAAAACGTTTGTCAATAGTGGGTGTGCTTTCATCCATGGCAAGGATGCCTTTACCATTGGCAAATATCTGCGCGATTGTATTTTTTAGAAGTTCCGAATTAGTCATATCCAATTGTATTCAATAGTTTCTTGAGAGAATATCGTCTTAAAGATACAATAGCAATTCTCAATAAAATTTATATAATCCGAGTGATAACTTACATTATTCTCACTTTAAAAGAAGAATGTTTAGGTAGTTAGGCTTTTGTAAGTTTTATAATGCCTTAAAATCAGAGATAGTTTTGGAAGGGTTGTCAGATCGAAAAATATAACTCCCAGACACCAATAAGTCGGCTCCGGCTGCAATAAGCTGTGGGGCATTGGTTAAGTTCACGCCACCATCGAGTCCGATGATTGTTTTCACGTGGCTTCTCTGAATTAAATCCCGTGCAAGTTCAACTTTCCGATAGGTGTGCTCTATGAGCTTTTGTCCTCCAAAACCGGGATTGACTGACATGATTAGCAGTTGATCAATATCCTTAATGATGGCTTCGAGATTGTTGATAGGCGTATGTGGATTAATGGCGACTCCTGCTAGCATTCCTTCTTGTTTAATTGCTTGGATGGTATTGTGTAAATGTCTACAAGCTTCAAAGTGGACGATTAAAGTATCGGCACCGGCCTCCTTAAACCGACTGATATAGCGTTCTGGTTGAATGATCATCAAATGGACATCCAATGGTTTTGACGCCAGTTTTTTTATTGCTTTGAGCACTGGAAAACCGAAGGATATATTGGGAACAAAAACGCCATCCATGATATCCACATGAATGCTGTCGGCATTGCTTTTGTTGAGCATTTCAATGTCTTTTGACAGATGGGCAAAATTACCTGAGAGAATTGAAGGAGCGATAAGTTTTGACATTTGGAATAGTTTTGTACAAGATAAAAAAAAAGAGCATACCGGTTGCTGGTATCTATCATAAATGAAGTAGTGTTTAGAGAACAATGCTGTCGACTTGGATTTGAAATTTTTGTGAAGAATCAGAAACCTTCGGTCCTTAAAGTAAAAGTGGTCAACACGACGGTTTATCCCCACATATCCTAAGGTTATTGGTTTTCAAGTAACTTATTATTTAATATGTTAAAGAAGTACTGGTTTGCAAAACTTTCGATTAAAGCGAGGATTTCTGTCCTCTTATAAAACAAGCTCAATTTTAAAAAACTCATATTTATGCGTATCTATTTTTTTGAGATTTTAAAAAATAAATTATAAAATTTTGCCTCAAATCGATTAACTTTAGACAGGTTTAACTTAAAATTCAATTATTATGAAACAGTTTCTGACTTTTTTTATGGTCGCTTTTTTACTGGTTGGTTGTAGTAATGACGACGACAATAATTACCACGACTATCATTTAGAATATACTGCGGTTAAAAGCGCAGATCTTCCAAATGAATTTATTTATGGACGGACCTATCGCATCAATGTTACCATTGAATTGCCAAACAGTTGTTATTTTTTCTATGGTCAATTTGATTATTTCTATGAAGGAACGGCAAGGTTAGTTTATCCTATCGCGCATGTTGATGATGGTATATCCTGTACCGACAGCGTTAGAGAAGTAACATTTTCAATTCCCGTACATGCCATACAATCTGAACCTTATATTTTTAAATTTTATCAGGGAGAGGACGAAAATGGAGAAGATAAATTTTTGACTATTGAAGTTCCTGTAATTTGAGATTCTTGAGGATATACATTGCATGTGATTGTGGCTATAATTGATATCCGAGACAGAAATTTTTGACATTAAAACTTATATGCAGTATACTTGAAATATTAGTGAAGTTTCAAGATTTCAGAGCAGCCATTGCAGTATTTTATTAAAAACAATTGAAAGAAATTTATGGCGAAGAAGATCATAAAGAATTTCAAGCAAAGCCAAGAGGCTGTTCGACAGAGGAGTCTTTTTTTTTGTGACCTTGTTTTTTAATACTTTTAAAAACCTTTTAGATGAAACAATGAGTTGACATACTCAATAGTGTTAATATTTTATTTTATAGGATTCACTCTGTTGTTTATTCATCCGTAACTTTCATTAAGAAATTAAACCTACGAATAAAAAAATCATTGTAATTAATATATTAATCTAAGATTATGGACACAAATAGCGACAAAGACAAAAAAATAACAGGTAATCCAGAACGTCTTCAGGATAATGATCACCGCATGGACAGACGTACAAATGATGCTCAGGGAGAAGTTGATTACGGGCAGAACAGACATCAGCCGAATGAAGATCCAGAACAAGAGGCCGAGAGTCATTGGAAGGCTATTGAAAGTGATTATCGAAAGCACTATCCAAAGCTTACCGATACCGATGTGAACTATAAGGCCGGAGAGTTTTCTGATGTTCCCCGTCGGATAGCAAAACGCACCAATAGAACTCCAGAAGCTGTAAGTCAAGAAATTAGGGGGTGGCGAACCAAAAAATAAATAGTGATTTAATATGGTTATCGGGAACTTGTTTTTGAATTTCACATTTGATGACTCTATCCCTGAAGTTTTCATTATTTTTTTCATGCAAATCCGTTGCATGGATCGTTTATGGCAGGTCTGAAATATTTCTATAGGTTTTAAAGCATCGTTAAGTGTCAGATATTTAAGAATCTGCTCTTTTTCTGTTCTTCAAGATGATGAGGGTTACAATATAGATACCTACTATCGCAAACGGAATCGCTACGAATCTGTGGTCTGGAAAACTGTACCAAAGTAACACAATAAGTATAGTTCTGGTCAGCGAATGGAAAATCCCAACCCAATGTTTAATGATCCAAGAGAATGGTAACCACATGAGGCCTGTCAAAATACCGACAGTTAGTGGCAAGGATGAATAATCTAGTATAAAAAACGGTATTGCAATGCCATAAACCAAAATTGATTGTCCAACTGTAAAAAAGAACAAGGAGTCAAATTCATTCTTAGGTTTGTTTTTGTCCAAAAAATTTTCACCGGTATATTTAGAAATAAACATACCTAAGTAGGCAATGCATCCTGTGGCAATAAATAAGACCCAAACAGTTGTTTTCATTGGGAGTAAAAGTCCCGCAATTCCAACTAGTAACCATGCGATTGCACCAGCTAAAGGTGTCGCAAGAAATTTTCCATTTGTAAACTCAATACGTTGTTCTTCGAGTGATCTTTTGGTCTGATTCATTTTGTACTTTTTTTAAATTATGTAGTCTGCATTTTCTTAAGGTACAGATTTCTATTTTCTCTTGGATGCTTTTTCGCTATCATTATAATCAAGGCAAAGGTTTATCCAATATTCAAAGTCTATTTTGTTATGATAACCTATTTGTTCCACATAACAATAGCCTTTATATTGCCTGCCTTTCATTGTCATTGGCAAGAAACTATTTTTTTTGGATATTTCGTCAGAAAGAGAAGGATCAAAGCGGCACATTAACCTGCTTTCGCCAATATTTATTCACATTTTCCCATTGACCATAAAAGCCAATCCACCGAACATTTGTTTCTCTTCAATTTCTAGCCCATGAATATTTGATATGTAAGTTCTTACTTTGTCAGCTAACTTAGTATTATATGCCATAGGGATTAGTTGCTATTATAAAAAAAATTAATATATAAAATTAGGATACTACGGTATAGAAAACGAGAATCATGAATATACTTGTTTCGTCCGGTAATTTACAAATTGGAATGAAAGGAGGCAAGTGTTGGTTTGAATAGGTATTTCTGGCAGAATAAAATCAAACCTTGTTTATTTTCACAACGCTTTAATATTAACCGCATGCGTCCCTTATAATTCGCTTGATGTGCCATGATATGCATTTACTAATCTTTTTCAGGAGCCGCCAGTTGAAATATCATGGCATCTATTCTATTGGCATTGTCATCCAATAAAAAGTCTCTTTCTTCCATAGAAAGATCGAAAACATTTTGGGTAACACAATTTTTAAAATCTCTAACATGGTCACCATTTTACCAAGTTGAACAGCATAACCTTGGACAGACTCAGTGATTGTTGCCCATAGAACAATATATGTGCTATGAGAAGCAGGACGCTCCATGTCAGGAAGTTTTTCGACGCTATTTCCATCTGAATTGGTTTAGTGATTTTCAATCTTTCCTAATGTTTTTGAAATTTGAAGATAAGCGTATTCTTACTCCTTTTTAAAATTAATCGCTTTTTGTCGTGTCTTTTGAAGTGATACATAAAATTAGATGTAGAAAAGTGAAATAGGAAGTTTAGCACATGATTTAAGATTTCATGCTCACATGTTTCATTATCCCCGATGCTATGGTATTAAACTAAATAACTTAAACTATGGAAACAAATAACCTCATTGCCGAATTATACGCAATCGTACAAGATCCTAACCTTCAGCCAGATCTCGAATATTTTAAAAAATATAATCTTACCGATGACAACCTTATAAAGATTAAAGCTATAAATGACAACATAGCCCAAAATGCTTATAGGAATAATGAAATTCAAATGAGGCAACAGCAAAAATTATTAGAGTCAGGCGATCAAACTTTTGAACTGATTAAGAATATGAAGTTAGGATTAAATGACACATTGGAATCCAATAGAAGAGCGCAAAGTATTAGTACCTGGATGTATATTTTTTCTTTTTGTTTGGGATTGGGGTTGATTATAACCTCTGTGGTTTTTGCAGTTATGGATAGACCCATTTTAGCTATAGCCTTTGAGATCTTTGGAATGGTGGATATAGTTGCACATTTTATAGCAGATCCACCGGCGCGACTTCAGGAAAGTAGAAGTAATTACGTCCAATTAACTGGACTTACATTAGCTTGGTTTAAAGAAACGTTAAGCAATGATGCCTATATGGCGACGTCACTCCTTGGATCAAAGGAAATGTTGGATAATTATAATTCGCTATCAGAGAATTATGTCACCAATACAGGTAAATTTTTTCAAATGATGGACGATCTTGCCGAACCTCAGATTAAAAAGAATAAAAAGAAAAAGAAAAAAGCGGAGGTTGCTCAAGAAGCTTCTTAATTTTTTTGTCTAAGGGATAATCTAAAAACACAGCCCCGTAAACACAAGAGTTTCGGGGCTTTTTGACAGAGAAGGAAGATGGTTATTTTATAAAAACTGTTAATCAAATTATTCTGTTAGTTTTACCTTTTTGCTTACCTAATTCTGAATCCATTGTGGATATGAGTAAATTTGGTCCTATATGGGACGCTATTAGTTCAACAGAACTCCGCCAACTATACTCTTTTTAGCTTCAAGATTCTATATCCTAAATCATAAGGAAACTCCTTTCAAACCAACCATAGCGCGCTAAACGTTTGATAGAGAGAAAAGAAATTTTTGTTCGTCAAAGTGTGCTTGTCAATACGTTAAGGGAGTACAGATTATTATGTCAAAAAAAAATTTAGTTTAGAAAATTCTTAGAACTGATACACAAACTTTTAACTACCACAAAAGCAATTTTTTTGTTAATTGTAATAATACCTGAAGTGTATAGGTATAATTTAACTGGATTCTATTAAATTTCAACTTTCGTATCTTGCTCAAATAATTTCATATTATGAAAATAAATTTATTGTCCTGTGACGCCCTGAGATCCGATAGAAGGGCTATAACTAAATGTCTTTTAGAGGTTTCCTCAAACATTAATGAATCCTTATCGTTTGAACTGACTGAAATACTTTTAGATGGAGATACCGTGGTCATCGAGGTGGAAGATAAAGAAACAGGATCTGCGTTACGAGCGTTGCGAAAATTGTCTATTGACTACGAAATTATAGACTAAATAATAGCACTTCCAAATAATGACATTTAAAAATAGCGGAGAATGATTTATAGACTTACCTTATTCTTAATACTAAACTTTACTTCTGTCGGACTTGGACGTTTATTGGGAGGAGAAGGACCAAAGTCTGAGTGGTATGCTGGGTTGACCACGGCACCTTGGACTCCACCAGGATTTGTCATCGGTATAGCTTGGACCCTCATACTTATTTGTTTTAGTATCTATCTGTCTTATTTGTGGCCTATGGTAGAGAATAAAAAACTCCTGATTGGCCTATTGATACTATATTATATATTGAGTCTTGTTTGGAATCCTATCTTCTTCCAGTACCAACAAATTTTAGCAGGGTTGTTTCTTATAGCTGGTCTCGCTGTAGTCGTTGGTTTTATCATGTTTTATTACTGGACAAATATGAAGTCTAAATCGCTTTTATTGGTGCCTTATTTTCTTTGGCTAATCTTTGCCACATCTTTAAACGTCTACATTCTTATAAAGAACTAATAGGGTTAGCCATTTAAGTTACATTAATTTTTATAAAATCAAACGTTATTGATTTATGATTGGCCCAAGACGCAATACACTTAAATGAATGTAAATTCTTTTGATAAATCCATAAGACTATTTTTTATGACAACTTTTGAAGCGATCTTTATAAATCTTTTTTTGAAGGATAATGTTTGCTTTAAATGGCAATCCATTTTAATAAAACGACAGCCACGCCATTTGGAGACGTAGGCTTGTTCCAGATCTTTGACGTGGCTAGCAAATATAGATTATAAAATTCTTGCATTACAGTCTTGAATGATATCTAAGATACGCTCCATTGCGGTTTTAGTTTCATCCCTGTTATATAAGAATCTACCTAATAAGTATCAAATTATGGGTTTCTTTAGAAAGCAAATGCCTACAATGTGCTATGTTTTAGTGCTGCATTAAAAAAACATTTAATAAAGTCGGGAATTTATGATAATAGTCTTTAAATTCAATCGTGAGATGAATCGGATTTGGAATAGAACTGCCGTTCGGAATATTGGTCAACACATTTTTTTCCATTCATAAAGATGGAAGAATGTGTTAAAGGATAGAAAAATGCGAGGCTGGTGACAATATTAAAATAACAAAAAAGAAATAGGGAAAATTAATGTCGTCAATAAAATTATTGTTTTTTATAAGATCTCTCTTGAATTTCGAAAGATTGGGAATACTCTGTTTGCACATAAAAAAAATTATAGATTATAATAAGTCTAAAACAAAGAGCAATCAATTGCATCTCAACCACTGATTATCATGTCATGATTAAAAACAGGGAGAATAATCCGATGGTGACTAGTTGATAAGGAAAAAGCACCAAGTCACTTTTCGGACACCGGCGATGAGAGTTTTAAATGGGTATTTTTAGAGAGCCATCCTATAAATTATTTGATGCCAATGATTTAGCTTTTTTATAACAAGAGCACACCATAGATGGCGCTTAGAGTAAATTCTGTAATTTTATAAAAAGAGAATAGGCCTGATAAAAAAGAAAGTGAAAATTATACTGAATTTGAGGCTTCTACAACATCCTAAAGGAATGACACAACAATGATCATATTTGAACGAAAAGAGTACTTTTTACAGCTATTGTCTGAGCATATTCTGATCTCGTTTGGCGCACTTGCCATAACAACGATCGTTGGAATTTTACTCGGTATTTGGGTGTTCTATTCATCAAAATCAAGAAAATTTGTTTTACCGTTAGTAAACTTTCTTTATACCATTCCGTCCATTGCCATGTTTGGCTTATTAATCCCCTTGGTGGGTATTGGACTTAAAAATGCTATAATCGTTTTAGTGTTATATGGATTATTACCTATGGTAAGAAATACATCTACAGGTTTGAGCGAAGTACGTTCAGATATTGTGGAAGCTGCCAAAGGAATGGGAGCTACCAAATATCAGATTTTCAAAGACATATACTTTCCACTGGCACTACCATCAATACTCTCTGGTTTACGCATTACAACAGTTATGCTGGTGGCACTAACAGGTTTGGCTGCACTGATTGGAGCAGGAGGATTAGGACAGGCTATCTTCAGAGGATTAAATACAATGAATACACCCATGATTGTTGCTGGATCACTTGGGGTATCGTTATTAGCGGTTTTGAGCGACCAGTGGGTAGGGGTTTTTGAAAATAGATTGGTAAGAGTAGTAAGCAAAAATGCTTCGAAAAAACAAAAGCTTGTGGTGTACATAAATATGGCATTGCTAGCTGTTGTTTTTATTGCCGCCACGGCATACACCAGACCACTTCAGTCGAAAAATGTAAATACAATAATTGTAGCCTCAAAACCAACAAGCGAGCAATTCATTTTAGGTGAAATAATAGCGCAGCTCATTGAAAACGAAACAGACCTGCAAGTCGTCAGGAAATTTGGTATTGGTGGAGGAACTACAAATATACATCCGGCAATGACAAATGGAGAAGTGGACATGTATGTTGAGTATACCGGAACTGGATGGATGAGTGTCCTGGAAGAGCCATTGCCAACTGATAATCATGTAGAGTTTTCGCTTATACAAAAACAGTATCAAGAAAACTATAATCTAAAATGGTTAGGATTACTTGGTTTTAACAACACCTACACCTTGGCTATCCCTGACAGCTTGGCTCAAAAATTTAAGATTCAGAATTTTTCAGATCTGGCGCGTTATAGTCAGCATTTTAAATTTGGTGCAGAGTTCGATTTTTTCGAACGCTCCGATGCTTACAAAGGTCTAGTGAAGACTTATGGGTTTAATTTTTCGTCAATTCACGAGATGGATATTAATTTGAGATATAATGCCCTTGTAGAAGGCAAAGTGAATGCCATTGATGCTTTTACTACGGATGGAAAGATTGTAGCACTGAATTTAAAAGTATTAGTCGACAACAAAAACTATTTCCCAAGTTACGAGGCCGGAATTATTGCTAGAATAGAAATCCTTGAGCGGTTTCCTCAATTAGAGCCGCTGCTGATGAAGCTGAATCAAAAGATAAGTACCGAAACAATGACCAATATGAACTATGAAGTGGAAGTTCTAAAAAAGGATCCTCGGATAGTGGCAAAACTATTTCTCGAACACTTAAAAGAACAACAGAAATGAGCAATTTAACAATCATACGTTTCACTGATGTGGGCTTTTCTTACGGGGAACAAAGTGTTCTGAATAACATCTCTTTTTCTGTTGATAAAGGCGAATTTATTTGCCTTACTGGAAAAAGTGGTTGTGGAAAGTCAACATTGTTGAGATTAATCAATGGCCTGCTACCACGACGCGAGGGAGAAATTGAAATTTTAAACAAAAATATGGCTGATTGGGAATTGCATCAGCTGAGGCGTAAAATGGGTTATGTGCTTCAGGAAGGAGCCCTTTTTCCTCATTTAACAGCCTATCAAAACATGTGCTATTGCCTCAATCTGATTGAAGGTGGCGCCAAAGATAGTGAGGAGCGGATCAACGAACTTCTACCACTGGTCAACTTAGACCGTAGCATTTTAAAAAAATTTCCTGACACACTAAGTGGAGGACAACGTCAGCGGGTAGGTATCCTCAGAGCCATTGCGCACAACCCGGAAATAGTATTAATGGATGAGCCTTTTTCGGCACTTGATGCTGAAACGCGAATGAACCTGCAAGTTTTAGTGAAAAACATTCATCAAAAGCTGAATACTACTTTTGTGATGGTCACTCATGACAGCGACGAAGCCGAAAGATTATCCACCCGAATCATTCACATGGATGCAGGAAAAATTAAGTCAACACTTAACGAGTTTCCATCGGAGTAAGAAGAAAATTGACAATTGAGAATATGTAATCGAGAGCGACAGTAGGAATATTCCTAAAAAATGAAATTTCCTTGATATATGTGGAGTTTCCGTCCAGTTGGTTTTAATAATCATTGATTTTATATCAGTTCAAAAATTCACATAAAAAATACAATTAATTGACTATTAGTATTTTATTTGACAAAGAGGGATTAATAAATTGATCCCAAAAAGAAATCCTGAACAAGCATATAACAAACTTCATAAACACTTCGGTTTCTACATTATTATTCTATATTATTAAGAATAGAAAATAGGAAAGAAATTAATTAGAATTTTTATTTTCTTGCATAAAGCGGAAGATTAAAAACAACAGTTACCCACAAAAACAAAGCCCCGTAAACACTAGTGTTTCGGGGCTTTTCAGCGGAGAAAGAGGGACTATTTTCAAAAATTTAATACATTGATAATTAAGTAATTATAAATTATTCATGAAGTGAGCTCACCGAATCACGCACCTCTTAAGAATTTTGGTAATTGATACATATTTGATATATTCTCCAGCGAATCCAGATGTAACAACATATGCCATTGGTGGAAGAATCTTTCAGAACCGAAATATCAAGAAGAAGCAATAAGTAATATGATAGATACTTTTTGATGGATTCCTGAAGTTAAGTTTGAATTGGATGTTAAAAAAAATAAAACCACTATTACACTCAAGATTTGAGTGAAATTAATTAGTTTATGCTAAATATTAAATGGAGAGAATTGTAAGTTTGACTAACTTAATAATCATTTCAATCATGAAACTTGGTGAAAAATAATCTAATGAAGAATAAAACTTACTCAATCAAGGATATCGCAAAAGAAATAGGAGTGTCTATTACTACCGTTTCTTTTGTTTTGAACGGGAAAGCAGAAGAGAAAAGAATTTCTAAAGTAGTTACGGAGAAAATTTTAAATTACGCTGAATCAATAAATTATAAACCCAGCCAACTTGCCCAAGGTTTAAGAACGGGAAAAACGAAGATCATCGTTTTTATGGTCGAGGATTTTTACTATTTTTTTGCAAAACTTGCCACAATTATTGAAAGTCTAGCCTATAAAAAAGGGTATAAGGTTATTTTTTGTACCAATGATAATAACGACACCAAATCGATAGAACTCATTAATTTATATAAAAACATAAAAGTAGACGGCTATATAATAATACCTTCCCCAGGATTAATGCCGAAAATTAAGGAACTAATAGTTGAGAAAATTCCTGTAATTCTGTTCGATCGGTATTTTCCTGATTTAGATTGCAATCATATCATAGTCGATAATAAAGAAGCTTCTTTTAATGCTACAATGCACCTTATCGTTAATAAATTCAAAAACATTGGATTTATTACAACAGATTTGGAACAGACCCAAATGTTGGACAGGCTTAATGGGTACAAAGAGGCAATACACACTAATGGTTTTACAGAACTTATATTAAAGGTGCCTTTAAATGATGTTTCTTCCACTAGAAAGAAAGATGAAGAAGATATTAGAAATTTTATTGAAGAGAACCCTCAATTAGACGCTCTTTATTTCGCAACAAATTACTTAGCAATTAGCGGACTCGGGGTAATGAAAAAATATTTCCCTGATCATTCCAAAAATCTGGGGATCGTGTCTTTTGATGACCTTGAATTTTTCGAATTTTATACCCCCTCCATTACTGCCATAAGCCAACCACATGTCGACATAGCACAATCTTTAATGGGGTTGATGCTCGGTTTGATAAAAGAGGGCAAAAAGCAAACGCACCCTAAAAAAATTACCTTAAAAACTAGTCTTAAAATCCGGGATTCATCTAGGTAATTAATTTAGATATGGATTTTTATTTTCCATACTCAATTATAAGAAAATATGTTCATTGGACACAACATTCCTTCATGTATGGATCGTTGAGGTTAAAATACGTTGTGGCTTATTGAGAACAGCCCTCAAGTCATACAATATCCAGCTATCTTTTTGATAATAGTTTTTAAGTCTTATTATATTATTTATATATTTGGTAAATCGATTTACTTTATGCATGAAAAATCACTTTCACTGTTTATAAGGTTATTGATTAAGAAGCTGTTGTCGCTTTATTAAAACTTGACGCAACTACTTTTTATAACACTAGTTTCGTAGGCCGATATTTTCAGCTGAGCTAAGGTGTCAATATGTCTTCCGTGTGTATTCGAGAGGGCTTTTGCTATTGAGGTTCCTACAAAGTAATACAATGCTAAACTTTTATAATAATATTATTTATAACAAAATCAACTATGGAACGAAGAAAATTTATACAGAACACAGCTCTTTTTGGTGCAATGACTATGATAGCTCCAACAAATATTATGGCAACTGGCCTTTTTAAGAGCTTTCCTGTTATACGGGTTCATGAAAAAGAAAGGCATTTTGTAAGCCAAGTTATAGAAGATGCTATCAGGGAGTTTCAAAAAAATGTAAAGGACGAAGAGCTCTCATGGTTGTTCAACAATTGTTTTCCAAATACTTTGGATACCACGGTAACATTTAGCAGAAAAAATGGGAAATCACAAACTTATGTCATCACTGGCGATATCGATGCCATGTGGTTACGGGATAGCTCTGCACAAGTGTGGCCCTATCTGGCATTCGCAAAAAAAGATAACGATCTTATGGCTTTAATTGCAGGGGTTATAAATACTCAAATCCAATACATTCTTATAGATCCGTATGCCAATGCGTTTTATGATGATCCGAATAAAAAAGGTGAATGGACGACAGACCATACAGACATGTTACCCGGCGTTCATGAACGTAAATATGAAATCGATTCCTTATGCTACCCGATACGATTGGCTTACAATTACTGGAAAACCACTGGAGACACGTCACCCTTTGATGCAGACTGGCAAAAATCCATAAATGCCATTTTAAAAGTATTTAAGGATCAACAAGAAAAGAATGGTTCTAACCCTTATCATTTTCAGCGCACTACTCCTCATGGCACGGATACAAGAGTTTTAAAAGGTTATGGTTATCCAGTAAAACCAGTGGGATTGATTTGTTCAGCCTTTAGGCCAAGTGATGACGCTACGGTATTTTCATTCTTGGTCCCTTCTAATTTTTTTGCGGTGGTAAGCTTAACCCAGGCAGCGGAGATGATTGATAGTTTAACAGGCGATGCCGCCTTGTCCAAAGAATTAAGGGCATTGGCTGCAGAGGTTAAGCAAGCACTACAGGACTACGCTATTGTAAACCATCCTAAATACGGTAACATTTATGCTTTTGAAGTTGATGGCTACGGAAACCATTTGTTAATGGATGATGCCAACGTTCCTAGTTTATTGTCGTTGCCCTATCTTGATGCTATCGATAAAAACGATTTGGTATATAAAAACACACGTGAATTTGTCTTATCCTTGGACAATCCGTTTTTCTATAAAGGAAAGGCAGCAGAAGGTATCGGAGGGCCACATGTGGGTGTAAATATGATTTGGCCTATGGCAATAACCATGCGGGGGTTGACCAGTGATAATCCCAAGGAAATAAAAGAATGCATTGCCATGTTAAAAGCAACCCATGGCGATACAGGCTTTATGCATGAGACCTTCCATAAAGATGATCCTAAAAACTTTACAAGATCATGGTTTGCTTGGGCTAATACCTTATTTGGTGAGTTTTTATGGAAGACGTACAAGGAACAACCAGAATTGCTGACCTAAATATCCTGATAAGGAAATCTAGGGCTAGGTTACATGTTAATGCTCAATAGTCCGTTCCATTCGTTAGTAAAATTTGCAGGAAATTAAAAACAATCACATGCAACAGATACATAACTTGTCACTATTACTCGTCATTGTTTTATTGTCTTCTTTTAAAAACAATGCCCAAACTGAAAAAAAGCACGAATTCCTTAAAGAACCATTAACTTATGTAAATCCGTTTCTAGGGACCGCGCCCCTCACGGATCCGGCATTTATCGGCTATACCCCACCAGAAAATTGGCGGGTATGGGCAGGACTAACCTTTCCGGGAGCATCGCTGCCCAATGCCATGATCCAACTAAGCCCCATCACCGAATACCATACAGGTGCAGGCTACCAATATGAAGATTCTGAAATTTTAGGTTTTACCCATACCAACAAAGGCCATTGGAATTTATGTAATATTCCTATTTTGCCACTTTCAAATGCCAAAAAATACCCTTATAAATCCAGATTTTCACATGAAAACGAAAGTGCATCTCCCGCATACTACCAGGTGTTTCTTGAAGATTATAAAGTGGAGGTGCGTTTGACATCTACGTTAAGAGCTGGTTTCCATGAGTATACTTTTGAAAACACTAAGGATAAAAAAATACTTTTTGATCTTTCTAAATCCAACAATCGCGTAGAGTCGTGGGAGATCAACCAAATCAGCGCCCGTGAACTTGATGGTGTTCAAGATATGGGAAGAGATAAAATTTATTTTTATACCATCCTATCTGAAGACATAAACACTCTGGAAATTATTGAAGATGAAAAGGAGGGTCATGCCATTGTACATTTAAAGGCAGACAACCAAAGCACTGTGACTTTAAAAATTGGCTTGTCATTTGTAAGTAAAGCCAATGCCAAAAAGAATCTCATGCAGGAAATCGGTCATCGTAATTTTGATGAGATACACAAAAATGGCGCTGAAGAATGGAATAAAATATTATCTCGAATTGAAGTTTCCGGAGGCACTGAAAAAGAAAAAATGCTTTTTTACAGTTCGTTGTACCGGGTATTTTTATGGCCTGCGCTCAGAAGCGATGTGAACGGTCAGTTCACTAACGAAGCAGGTAAAACAAGAACTGAAAAATTCAAATATTACACCATTTCATCCTTGTGGGATACCTATCGCAATAAACTGGTGCTGTTGGGGATGATCCAGCCAGAAGTGACGGGAGATGTGATACAGTCGTTGGTAGACCGTGGAAACATAACAGGCTTTATGCCTACTTTTTTTCACGGAGACCATGCAGCGCCTTTTATAGCAAGTTCCTATTTTAAAGGAATTAAAAACTTTAATGTCGATAAGGCGTATGAACTGCTTTTGAACAATGCTTACAAAGAAGGGGGCACACGGCCCCATATCAAAGAATATATAGAAAAAGGATACATTTCGGAGCCTGTGGTCAAGAATCCAAAAACAGAAACCGTGACAACTGCCGGTGTTTCCAAAACCTTGGAATTTGCACATGATGATTACGCTTTGGCATTATTGGCAAAATCATTGGGAGATACTGAACATCATGATGACTTGATGAAGCGATCAAAAAATTATAAAAATGTTTTTGATTCCAAGACCAATTTTATGCGAGGAAGGTTGAAAAACGGAGATTGGGTAACGCCCTTTGATCCCACTTACCCTTATTATGAATACATGTACCGTGAAGCAAACGGTTGGCAAGTATCGTTTTACGTACCACACGATATGCCGGGCCTGGTGGATTTATATGGCGGAAATGAGCCTTTTGAGAAAAAGTTGGATTCGCTTTTCAGCTTGCCTTGGAACCCTAAACATATTGCACGAAATATTTCTGGGTTTTTAGGACAATATTGCCATGGCAATCAGCCCGATCATGAAGCCCCATTTTCATATTATTTTATTGATAAGCCAGAAAAATCCCAGAAAATTATTGATAAACTTTTAAAGGATTATCATGGCGTCGGCGAATATGAGCTAGCACTAGCAGGTATGGATGATGCCGGGGAATTGTCTTCTTGGTATGTCTTTTCGGCATTGGGCCTCTACCCATTGTCGGTAGCAAATAATGAGTATGTGGTCACCATCCCTATTTTTGATGCCGTTAAATGGAAACTGAATAATGGAAAGGAATTGCTGATTACCCATGATGGAAAGTCCAGGGTATTGAAAGGCATCGAGGTCAATAGCGTCCAGTTGGAGGACTATATTATTCCTTATCATCTTTTTGAATCCGGAGGCGTGATAGACATCCTAAAAGAATAATATATTTTTAAAAATTCAACATGTACCAAAATGATGCAACAAGTTTATATTGTTTTTATACTTGCCTTTTTTCCACTAACCCTGATCGCGCAAATTGATGGTTATACCAGGGAAAATGACCTCTATTATTTTTCAGAAGATTCTGTTGCAACCGATTATCAAAAAGAAAAATGTTTATTGGATATTTACTATCCGAAAACCAATGAAAATGTACCTGTTATAATGTGGTTCCATGGCGGTGGTTTAACAAGTGGGGCAAGGGAAATCCCTGAGCGCCTCAAGAATCAAGGCTTCGTGATTATAGGAGTGGGTTACCGATTAGCGGGCTCTGAAATACAGGCTGAGGTGTCCATATCTGATGCGGCCGCTGCTGTTGCTTGGGTTATAAAAAACATAGAAAAATACCGTGGTGATCCCGATGCTGTTTTTGTTTCGGGCCATTCTGCAGGGGGCTATTTGGCCCTATTGACGGTTATGAATAAGACACTGTTATTAAACCACGGGATTGATGCCAACAACATTGCAGGAGTGGTGCCTTTCAGTGGGCATACCATTACCCATTTTTCCATTCGTTCAGAGCGAGGCATACCAGGCGAACAACCCATTATAGATGAATTTGCACCGTTATATTATGTGCGCAAAGAGGCACCTCCCATGTTATTGATAACAGGCGATAGGGAATTGGAAATATTAGGCAGATATGAAGAGAATGCTTATTTCTATAGGATGATGAAAGTCTCTGGTCATCAAGATATTAAATTGAATGAAATGGAGGGTTATGGTCATAACATGGCCGAACCTGCTTATCCATTATTACTGAACTTTGTTCGAAGTCACAGTGAAATAAAAAATTAATCTTGAGCGCCTCAAAGCTTTGAATCCATCATTCGGTACACTGTATTTTTTTGAATTCAAGGGGAACGGTTGTTGAAATTGGTGTGGGTATCCACTTTGATGATGCCATCGAGTTCCGTACTATAGGAATTTAGAGGCCAATTCGTCCGTTTAAGTGGTCTTTTCTGTAACTGGAAATAATCCCTATCGATATCCCAAAACGTCGATCCTTAAATCCATTACATAAGGCCATTTTTACATTTTAACATAAGGTTTAATTGTTTTGGTATAATTCAAAATTAGGTCTATTACTCATGTGAAATGTTAAGTTTCCTCCGGACATTATAGCGCCATGGGTTATGAGAGGCCTGGCCAAAGGCTTGCCGTTCAGTTCAACTTTCTGCACGTATACATTCTGAGGTGATTGGTTTTTAACAACCACTTCAAAACTATTTCCATTATCGAGATTTATGACCGCATTGGAAATGGCAGGGCTTCCCAGGGAATAGTCCACTGAACCTGGAGCTACAGGATAAAAACCTAAGGAACTGAATATATACCAAGCGCTCATTTGCCCAAAATCATCATTTCCACTTAAGCCATCCGCTCCCGTCTTATATTTGGAATCCAAGATCATTCTAATTTTATCTTGGGTTTTCCAAGGAGTGTCTGTCCAATTATACAAATAGGCTACATGGTGGGATGGCTCATTGCCATGGACATAATTTCCAATAAGACCTTCACGCGTTATATCTTCTGTATTCTCAAAATATTTGTCAGGCAGTTCCATGGTAAATAAAGAATCTAAACGCATGGTAAATTGTTCCTTTCCACCCATCATAGCAATCATGCTTGCGGGATCATGTGGCACGTACAAACTGTAATTCCATGAATTTCCTTCAATAAAACCTTGGCCATGGGTATTTAAGGCATCAAAATCCGGTTTGAAACTACCATCACTTAATCGGGGGCGCATAAATCCTGATTTGGCATCATAAACGTTTTTGTAATTTTCAGATCGTCTTATAAATTCCTCATAAATAGCATTTTTCCCCAGCTTTTTGGCAGCTTGCGCAATGGCCCAGTCGTCATAGGCGTATTCCAAGGTTTTTGACACCGAGGACCCATCTTTATCTTCAGGAACATAGCCCATATCCATATAATAACCAATACCGTCAAAATAGCGGGTGCGTGCGGTTTGGACACAGGCATTTAAGGCGGCTTCTGTATCAAAATCCACATTGCCTTTAACTATGGCATCTGCAATTACGGAGACACTATGGTATCCAATCATACACCAGTTTTCATTGGCATAATGTGACCAAATTGGCAACATGTGGTGCACACTTTGCTTTTGATGGGCTATCATTGATTTAATCATATTTGCATTTCTTTCAGGTTGTAAAATATTGAATAGGGGATGCAGCGCTCTATAGGTGTCCCAAAGTGAAAAACTGGTGTAATTTGTGAAATCCTCCGCAGGGTGAATGTTCATGTCCAAACCTCTATATTTATTATCAGTGTCCATATAAACCGTTGGACCTAAAAAGGCATGGTACATGGCGGTATAGAAATTTATTTTTTCTTCATCGTCCTCAGAAGTAATGGCTATTTTGTTAAGTTCGGTGTTCCAACGTGATCGAGCATTGTTTTTAACTTCTTCAAAATCCCAATGTGGAATTTCCTCTTTCATATTTTGAAGTGCTCCGGCTGAACTGACCGGGGAAATTGCAAATTTGATGTTGAGTTTTTGGTCTTTATTCAAATCGAAATCAAAATACATCTTGATTTTTTCGCCCGCGATTTCAGGGAAATTATCTGCTTGATCAAAGCGACGCCAAAACCCGTGGTATGTTTTTTTGTCGTAGTTGGCAGATCCATAATTGGTTATGGGTTTACTAAAGGACATGGCAAAATAAACAGTTCTGGTTCTTGCCCAGCCATGGGTTTGTCGGTAGCCAGTCACCAAAGTGTCATTTTCTACCCTAACGAAAGTCCACACGTTTTTCTCATCATAATTATAAATGCCATGCATTAGATCGAAAACAACATGAGGGTTGTCGGTTTCTTGGAACGTATATTGGTGCATGCCCACTCGAGTGGTAGCGGTCATTTCAGCTTTGATGCCATAATCTTTTAGCACTACACTGTAATAGCCCGGAGATGCGCTTTCATCTGCGTGGGAGAATTTGGAACGGTACCCGCTATCTGGATCCTGTTCCGTTCCAGGGTTTAATTTTAAATCTCCTGTAGTGGGCATAATCAGGAAATCGCCCAAATCGGAATGTCCCGTACCGCTAAAATGGGTATGGCTAAAACCCACTATAGTACTATCCTCATACTGATAACCAGCACAATATTTATAAACTTCTGGGTTATACCGACCATTAACTGCATAAGGAATGGTATCTGTATCGGGGCTTAATTGGACACTTCCAAAAGGAACTGTTGCACCAGGGTAAGTATGGCCCATTTTGGCGGTGCCAATCATAGGATCCACATATTGGGCAAAGTCCTTCAATTCTTTATTGGGAAGGGTTTCTTTTGTCCTGTTGTTTTTACAATCAAAAAAAACTAGAGTTATGAGGGCAATGGCTGTTTTAAAAATATATTTTTTCATATAAAATAATTTATGGTTAATTCTATACTGCATTGAAGTCAGAGCAGTAGCCATGGCTTTTTTCCCCCTTTTATTTTCCTAAAATAAATTGTTGTCAGCATTATTTGAATTATGGTTATTTGGATCATTATAGCCACCGAAAAATGTCCTATACAACAGTAATAATTTAGATTCTATATTGATCTTAAATTAATGCCCGTGTATACTATTTTTGAAGGATTTGATTCGCAACAGTATAGTGTTTGGATAGTGCTAATATTGCTAAAGTATAAATCTTCCTTTTCCTCTCTTCGTAATCTTTCACGAGTTCTTTTAACTTTATTACTGGACCGAAAGAATTCTGGTCGTATTTTCTAAAGCTCTGTTCATTAACTGTGGATCCTAACTTCATCTTTTTAGGTATATCGCGTCATATCTAGATTGGAGACCAACTTATTTATTTCGAATAGCAAAACCAGGCAGCCAATCGAGCGTTACAGAAACCACTGTTAGACTAATTTTAAATGATAAAAACCTTTGTTCTTAAAATAGAGAAGGAACACAGGATCCATAAGGTTCTTATAAATATTTCCTATTCATTTGAAAGGGAATAAGGCACATCCTCTTTGGAAACCCCTCTGGTTTTATTTGGTTTGTTGGACATCTTAAAATCCAGAACAGCGCCTTTCATCAGTTCTTTATGGCTCAACCAGTTTTTTGAATAGTTTTTACCATTTAATGTCATGCCATCTATGTAGCGATTTTGGGCATTGTTATCGTCAGCTGTGATGATGACTTTTTTACCGTTTTCAAGATGAACGGTAGTCTTCTTAAATAAGGGGGCTCCAATAACATACTGGTCTGTAGCAGGTGCAACGGGATAGAATCCCATAGCAGAGAATACATACCACGCGGAGGTTTGTCCGTTATCTTCATCACCACAATAGCCATCCGCATTAGGAGTGTACATTCGGTCCATGGTTTCGCGTACCCAATATTGGGTTTTCCAAGGTGCACCAGCGTAATCATATAAATACGTCATGTGTTGGATGGGCTGGTTGCCGTGGGCGTACTGTCCCATATTTGCAATTTGCATCTCACGTATTTCGTGGATAACCCCACCGTAATATTTATCTCCAAAAATAGGAGGGAGTGCAAAGACTTCATCTAATTGATTTACAAACGCTTCTTTGCCACCCATTAGATCAATCAAACCTTGCATGTCGTGAAAAACGGACCATGAATAATGCCAACTGTTGCCTTCGGTAAAATCGCCACCCCAATCGAAAGGGCTAAAAGGGGTGCGCCATGCGCCTGAACTATCTTTACCGCGCATTAATTTGTGCTCTGGGTCAAAGAGGTTCTTGTAATTTAAACTTCGTTTTTTGTAGAGTTCAATTTCTTTTTTTGGTTTTTTTAAAGCTTTTGCCAATTGATAAATAGTAAAATCGTTATAGGCATATTCTAGAGTCCGTGCAGCGGTTTCATTAATACCTACATCGAAAGGCACATAACCTAATTTAATATAGTAGGGTGCCCCAGCTCTTCCAACAGCGGTCAAGGGACCTTCGTTGTTAGCGCCGTTGATTAAGGCCTTATATAAATTTTCTATATCATATTTATAAGCACCATTGCTTTTTAAATAGGCATCGGCAACCACGGATGCTGAGTTATTCCCAACCATAATATTACGTAAACCAGGGCTTGCCCATTCGGGTAGCCAGCCACTTTCATCATAAGCATTGGAAAGTCCTTCTTGCATTTGGGCATTTAGTGTTGGATACATTAAGTTAAGAAAAGGGAAAAGAGAACGAAAGGTATCCCAGAATCCGGTGTCCGTAAACATATAGCCTTTGCGTACTTCACCATTGTATGGACTATAATGAACCACTTCTCCAGAAGCATCATATTCAAAAAATTTTCTTGGGAACAACAATGAACGGTACAAACAGGAGTAAAAAGTAGCTATTTGGCTTGGGGTAGCGCCCTCAATTTCTATTTTGCTCAATTCTTTATTCCATATTTCTTTTCCTTTTTGCTTTAATTGGTCAAAATCATCGTTTCCAAGCTCTTTTAAGTTCCGTTCCGCCTGTTCGTGACTTATAAAAGAGGAGGCAACTCGGGCATTCACAACCTGTCCCTTTTGTGTTTTGAAACCAATGACGGCTCCGGCGTGGTTTGATGTGGATTCTAAGGCATTGGTTAGGATACTATCGTGATAGGTTTTTGAAATTTCAAAAGGAATATCAAATTCAATGACAAAATAATTCTTGAAATTCTTGGGAACACCGCCACTATTCCGCGTTGTGTAACCTATGATTTTTTGTTCCTCTGGTATGATCTTTACGTTTGATCCTCTATCAAAAGCATCCACAACTATGGATGCTTCATCAGTTTCTGGAAATGTAAACCGGAACCTTGCGGCCCTTTCGGTAGGTGTTATCTCTGTTGTAATATCATGATCTGCCAAATAAACACTATAGTAATAGGGGGTCACCGTTTCCGCTTTATGGGAAAACCAACTTTGACGTTCGTCTTGCTTAAAACGCAGTTTTCCAGTTACGGGCATTATGGAGAATTGTCCATAATCGTTCATCCAAGGGGACGGCTGATGGGTTTGTTTAAAGCCTTTTATTTTATGGGCGTTATAGGTGTAAGTCCATCCATTGCCCATGTCACCAGTTTGAGGGGTCCAAAAATTCATTCCCCATGGCATGGCTATTAAGGGATAGGTATTTCCGTTGGATAGGCCAGGATCAGAATCTGTTCCCATTAGAGGGTTTACCCAGTCTACTGGAGTCTCAACCTGAGCTAATTGTTGGGTTTGGGCTATGGAAAAGTGTAAACTTGCAATAAGAACTATAAAAGTTGGGATTCTTTTTTTCATGAGTATTTTATAAGGTTATGATAAGTTTTATTTAAACTATTTTAATTTATTTGATGCTACGCCTTCTGTGGTCATAATTACTGGCTTTATAGTACCGTCTTCGTTAAAATACATCCTATCAATACATGTTTCCCTGGAGTCTCTAGTTGTACCATCCGATAATGGCCTTCTATGGTAAACGATATAATAATCATTAGTATCTTTTTTATGTATTACAGAATGATGACCTGCACCATTGGCGATACTAGAATCTTGTTGTAAGATTTTGCCCATTCGTTTAAAAGGTCCAAAGGGAGAATTTGCAATTGCATAGGATACACTATAGTCTGGACCCGTCCACCCGCCTTCGGACCACATGAAGTAATACTTTCCATCTTTAATAAACATAAAAGGCCCTTCTACATAGTTTTCAGGCGTAATTTCCTTAAAATTCACCCCATCTTCAAAGGGGATGAAACCAGAGAAATCATCGTTTAGTTTGGCAATATTGCAATGTTTCCAGCCACCATAAAAAAGATAGTGTTGGCCATCGACATCCTTAAAAACAAATTGATCAATGGGTTGTGCTCCATTATGGAATTTATCAATAAGAGGTTTGCCTAAATGGTCTTTATAGGGCCCTTCTGGTCGGTACGCAACTGCAACGCCGATACCACCAATTTCGTTGTCAGACTGAATATCATTTGCCCCGAAGAACAAGAAATATTTATCTGCTTTTTTAATGATAGACGGCGCCCACATCGCTTTGTGCGCCCATTTTATAGCGGAGGTATCCAGAATTTTTTCGTGTTTTTTCCAATGTGTTAGATCTTTCGATGAAAATGCATCGAAAAACACTTGTTTTTCATATGCTGCAGAATAGGTCGGAAATATCCAATAGGTGTTAAAAATGATTCCTTCTGGGTCTGCGTACCATCCAGGGAATATAGGGTTGCCTGCGAGTTTACTGCTTTTTTTGGTACTGGCACAAGAACATAATACACTTGTCAATATTAAGACGATAAATGATTTTTTCATTTTGTTATAATTTTGAACTAAAGATAACAATAAATTAAGTAAAACGATTTAGTCAACTTCCACAATAGTTAGTAAAACAAACCCTAAATAATTTGGTCTTAGGTAGTTTAATAATTATAATCTGATGATGGCGCTAAAAAAATATTTTAAATATTTCTGTCCTACATAGCTTTTTTATTAAAATAAATTTTTAATAAAAACAGGCCTTATTTTAAGGCCTGTTTAACCTTGAGAATATAGCTTTAATCAGGCAAATTGAACAAACGCCATTCCTGCATTTGAAACAGACCCCCGCCATTGTTACTTTTAATGTCAAACCTATAATGTGTATAAGCAGTATTGTTAGAAAAGTAGAATTCACGTGTTTGCTTTCGGTCAGTAAAATGGTAATCCGTTCTGGTGTCCAAAGTTTCCCAGGATTCGCCATCCAGTGAACCTTGTATTTCCCAATTTTTCGGATCCCGGTCTGGGGCATCATTGCCTGAAGTTAGAGCATAATAACCTGCCACTACCGGCTGTGGAAATTCTAAATTGATCCAAAACGGTGCGGAATAACCGGCTAAATATTTGGTGTTGATATCGCCATCCACCAATTTAGGAGATCCTTCATTTCCACTTGGTCCACTGCCATTTTCCTTATTAACGGTAATTGCAGCTTGTGATGTAATATCAAGTGGAGCTGCTGAAATTACTTTTAAGGGAGCGGTTGCGGTTACAGAATTATTGTCTTTAGATGTAATCCGTAAAATGGTTTCACCTGAACCCGTTGCAGTTAATGAAACCGATTGGTCTGGATTAACCACTAATGTGGCTACACTAGGATTTTCAACTTCCCAAGTATATTCCTTGTTGGGATTTATATCGGGAACAAAAGTAGCTCTCACTTCTTGGGTTTGTCCTGATACCAAAAGAATGATATCATATTTATCAAGATTAACTCCTGTTTCTAGCAAGTCCGGGAAATCACGTCTTCCATCACATGAAAAGAAGGAAATAAGAATAGCCAATACGGTTAGGTTTCTTAATTTAAAAAAATATGTTTTCATAATTTATATTTTTAGTTATATTCAGGGTTTTGAACAAGATTTGGGTTCGCTTGTAATTGTCTGGTAGGGATGGGGTAGAGCGTTCTTGTTTTATCTCCGTTTCCTTGAAAATCCCACCAAGTACCTGTAGTAAATTTTCCAAAACGAATTAGGTCCATTCGTCTTTTTCCTTCAAAAATAAATTCTCGACCTCGTTCCGCTAATAATTCATCCATAGTAAGGGTAGTAATAGTGTACATTTCCGTAGGCCAATCTTCCTCTGAAAAATAACGTACTTTACTTTGATTGATCAATTCTACGGCCTCTTGATTTGGTGCACCGCCGTTTTTACGCATTAATGCCTCCGCTTTATTGAATAGTAGCTCAGTTAACCTGTAAACCACGTAATCACCTTCTAAATAGTTTGGATCATCTATTCCTCCAGATCGGTATTTGTGGAATCGTGCGCCACTGTTTTCTTCCCCATTGGTCATAGATCCTTCACCGGTCTCTCCTTGTGTGTTTTTACGAATGTTATTCACATAAATAAAAGGTTTACCGTTATACTCTTCAGAACCCAAAATAGGAATATCAGTGCCGAATTTATATTGCGGACCAAATAAAAACCATTCTTGTTTACGGATATCATTTTCTTTGTACGCATCAAATGCGGTAGGAATCACAACGAATGCATTATTCCCGGAAAAATCGACATTCAAGGCGGCTTTCATATTTGAAAAGCCCATGTAAAACGATCTCCAGTCATAACCAAAATCGTTAACTTTACTAAATGGAAATTGAAAAATATTTTCTGGAGAGGTATCGTTGGTGTTATTATAAGGTCCTAAAGGATCCTGATCCAATATCATAGTACCAGTTAAAGAACCACCTTCACCGGATATAACTTTATCGGCATATTTAATTGCATCATCCCATCGTGGGGTACCAGACCATATTTCAGCGTTCAAATATAATTCTGACATCATAGAATATCCTACAGCTCTCGACATTCGGCCAATAAGTTCCGGGGATAAAGGTTGTAGTTTTTCAACATTTTCAAGGAGTTCCTTTTCAATAAAATCAAAAACTTCATTCCGAGTCGCCGTAACCGGGTTGGTAGGAATACCAACTTCTGTAACTATAGGGACATTGCCCCACATATCCATAATTTTCATGTAATGGAAAGCTCTTAGTACTTTAGCCTCTGCAACAATAGATGCTAATCTTTCTGGGGTCACCCCTATGGATGCAGGATCAACAGCTTCAATGTTCTCTATAGCAGAGTTAACAAATCCTAATCCGGTCCACATAAGGCCCCACGTGTTGTTTAAACGACTCTCATCAGCTGTCCAAGTGTGGTAATGTTGACGGATATGATCTCCATTGTCATAAGCATGCCTTCCTTTTTGTGGCCAGGCGGTTTGATCGGCAGAAAGTTCACTATGATAATAGTAGGCGCTTTGTCCAGACCAAGCCAACCAGGCTTGCATGTGGGTAAAAGGTCTTAAATTTGCTTGTATCAGTTCCAATTCAGTTTTATAAAAGTTGCTGGCTGATAATTCAGAATAGGTTGTTTCTTCTAAATCTGAACATGCAAAACTAAATAGCAGTACTAAAAGAACATGAATTTTTATAAAATTTATCTTTTTCATTATATTAAAATTAAAAATTAATATTAAGTCCTGCGGTAACAGTTATGGTACGAGGATAAAAATTTCTATCATCTATGCCTGGATATAATCCAGTGTCCTGAACTTCAGGGTCTCTACCGGTGTAGCCAGTGAAGGTTGCCAAGTTTCTCCCACTGGCAAAAATTCGTATTCCAGTAAATGGGCTTTTCTGTGACATCTTAAAATTATACCCTAGAGTTACGTTGTCCAATTTTATAAAGTCACCATTTTCAAGGTAATAATCTGAATATTGGGCTGCTTCATTAATTTCACTATACTGACCTACTGCCGATGTAAGTATGTTCCCTGGCAAAGTAAAAGGGTTGCCATAAAATATATCCACAGTATTCAAAATATCGTATTTGAACTTTCCTCTTAAGAAAATCGTTAAATCAAAACCTTTGTATTGAAAAGTGTTGGTCAATGACGCATAGTATTTAGGCAAACCATTACCAATTATAGCTTTGTCCGCATCGACCATATCACTCACGCGACCAATGCTGCCATCCGCTTTGTGAAACAACCATTTGCCATCTACGGTAAAACCTGCAAAGCGTTTCCCAACAAAGTTTCCGATAGGACCGCCTTCTTTGTTAATAATGGCGTCTCCCAAGTTTCCTGGGTTTCCGATGTTACCTCCCCGAATATCAGTAACCTTAAATACTTGATTGGATAATTTTGTCAATTCATTTTGTTGATAGCTTCCAGTAAAATCAGCAGTCCATGAGAAATTGTCGTTGTTGATCACTCGATAAGTTAATGCTAACTCCACTCCGTTGTTGCTGATATTGCCCACATTGGTAAAAATTCTGGGTTGAACAAATGGAGGCTGAGGCACATCGTAATTTAAAAGAAGGTCTTCTGTTTTTCTGGAGTATATATCTAAGGCACCAGTTAATCTGTTTGAAAATAACCCAAAATCAAGTCCGATATTAAATTCTTTTTTAGTTTCCCATTTAAGATCGGGATTCGGGTTTTTCACGGGACCATAAGTTTGATAGTAAACGGCCCCACTACTTCCTTCTGGAAAAACAGGATATTTGCCCCCTGTACCCAAAGTTACAATAGACTGATAGTTTGGAATACCTTGGTTACCCGTTACCCCATAACCAAGTCTAATCTTGAGATTATTTACAAAAGTGACATTTTCCATGAATGTTTCGTCAGAAATAGCCCATGCTCCGGAAATTGCAGGAAAATTTGCCCATTTATTATTCTTTCCAAACTTTGAAGAACCCTCATGCCTGATGGAGGCCTGGATAAAATACCGGTCATTATAACTATAGCTAAGACGTGTGAAATAAGCAATAAGAGTGTTATCTTGTTTAAAACTGGAAGCATTTGGTCGTGGAAGGGTAATATCGGTACGGGCATTTCCTGCACCTAAATTCCAATCTTTAAAGCCATCTCCAGTAAAACCGCTCATATCTATAGAGTAAGTTTCTTCTGTAGCATACTGGTAGCTATAACCCCCTAAAAGTTCGAAGGTACTTTTTTCAAATGCTATGGAATAGTTTAAGGTAGGTTCAATAGTTTGTGTAAAATCTAAATGATTTCCTTTGAAAGCGTAGCCCGTTCCTTTGTATTCACTTTCAAATCGTTGATTCCAATCTTTTGTTGATCTATAAACCCTATCGTCCCAAGAATTTCTTTGGTAGGAAGCAAATATTGAACCGATCATGCCAGGTATAAACTCATATCCGAGTTTTACATCTCCAGAAAAAGTTAACTGTTTTCTTTGACTCTCGCGGAATGCATATTCTGAAAAGGGATTATAGCCATTTTCAGGTTGATAAAAACCGTTCCGTCCTGGGTTTTGAAGTTCTCCTTCTTTGTTACTAAAAGGGGCCATTATAGGTGCCGTAGGGTTCCAGTCGGTAACAATACCAAATTGTCCCCCACCTAAAAGGTTTGCATCGTTAATGTTTACGGCAACACTGGAAGCAAACGTCAATCTATCGTTTAATCCCCTGGAATTAAAACTTCCACGAATTCCAAATTCTTCACGTCCATTTTCCAAAGCAATACCTTCGGCATTTCTATAATATAAAGAGGCTCTAAAACTACTGGATTCCGATCCGCCTGATGCTACAAAATTATGATATTGTGTCAAGTTAGATTTATTGACCAACTCATCAAAAATATCAGTAGATGCTCCTAAATCATTAGTAGCACCAATTTTTCCTTCAGCGATAAGAGCACGAAATTCTTCGGCAGTCAAAAAGTCTGGTCTGCTATTTACATAATCACGTGCGAGATAAGTGGAATAGTTAAATGTATTTTGCCCTTTTATACCCTTTTTGGTCGTTATCAAAATAACACCGTTTGTACCCCTAGTTCCATAAATGGCGGCCGCAGCCCCATCTTTAAGTACGTCAAACGATTCAATATCGTTTTGCTGTAGCAAATCCAAATTTCCACCTGGAATACCATCAATTACAATTAAAGGCGAACCCGTACCTGAAATGGATGTAACCCCTCTAAGTTGGATGGATACACCAGAGTTGGGGTTGTTGCCACCAGCTCGTGTGATTTGTAGACCTGCAACTTTACCTTGAATTAGTTCCATGGCATTTGTCACCACCCCTTGATTAAAATCTTCTTCATCCACTTTGGCCACTGCTGTAGACACTGCCTTTCTTTGTTGGGTACCATACCCAATAAGCACCACTTCATCCAAGCTTTGTGCGTCTTCTTCAAGAATTATGTTAATTGACGTATTTGAGCCAACAGTAACCTCTGTTGTTTTAAATCCGATGTAGGAAACCATTAATATAGAATTTTTTGAAGCAACGCTAAGACTAAAATTCCCGTCAAAGTCGGTGGTAGTACCATTTTGAGTGTTTTTCTCTACTACATTGGCCCCGAGAATGGGCAGGTCATCAGCAGTTTTTACGATTCCAGTAATAATTATACGATCATCCTGCTGGTATAATGCAAATGCGTTAGATTGATAACACAGGCACAACAGAAGTAGAAAAAGTATTTGAGTCAGCTGCCGTTTTTCAATTTTAAGCTTGATAAAAATGAAGTCATTCAAATTTATCCATTTTGAGGGTAGTTGTTTTTTCATTAATCTTAAAATGTTTTATTTGAGTTAACACTTTGTTAATTTAAAACCTAAACTAGTAAAACGATTTAGTTTACACAAATAATTTGTTAATAATTTTAAGAATTTATTATGAAGAGTTAGTTAAGTTTATGGTCTAAAGAAATTTTTTGGTTAGTCATAAATGGAATGAAGACCTTTTTAAAAATTCCCAAATTCAAATAATGCACATCATTTTTATAGGATCTTTATCTTAAGTTAAGTATGGAGTTATCGAATTTAATAAGTTGGTGCCTATTCCTCTGGTCATTAAAAAGATTGCGCTCATTGCTTCTAGGGATACAGCAGGCTATCAAGATTTTGTTATAAATACTTTAAAAAATCAATATGGTTATAAATTAATTATTGATGTTTGTTCAAAATCCGTTCAGGACAGTACAGGTAAAAATGACATTATTAATAGCCTTAAAACAATAAACCACAAAAAGTATGATTGCGTTGTTATAATTCGAGGAGGCGGTTCAAAGATGGATTGGATGTTTTTAATTCTTATGGAATATTAAAACAAGTCAACCAAATGCAAAGTGCTGTATTTACTGGAATTGGTCAAGAAACAGATACTACAGTTATAGATTGTACAGAGAATAAATCTCGTTCAATCACAAGAGCTTCCAGTTCCGCTCAATACCCTTTATGTCCGTTCCGTACTTACCTTCCGATAGGCTCTACATTGCCACAACCAGTATATTTTATCCACGCGCTATCCGTCTTCTTGTTTAAAATAATATAACTTTTTAATTTTGGAAGTGGGGGGTATAGGAGAGGCGTAGAGTAGTAACAAGAGGAATTGTAATAAAATAATAGCGATTGTATTATCATTTTTTGAAATATTAATCATAAATTCTAAAACATTTTTAAATTAAGAATATAAAATTATGATAGTTTACAAACGCTCTCTTAGCATAATTTTGTTGTGCATTGTTACTGCAACATCTCAGGCACAGGATTGGCCTAATTTAAAAAGATACCAAAATGAAAATGCAGCATTAACATCTCCCAAACTAGATGAACATCGTATTGTTTTTATGGGTAATTCCATTACCGAGGGATGGGGAAAAAAACATCCCGAGTTTTTTATGAATAATGCTTACATCAATAGAGGTATTGGAGGACAAACAACCCCGCAAATGCTATTGCGCTTTAGGCAGGATGTAATCGATTTGAATCCAGTAGCGGTGGTTATTTTGGCAGGAACGAATGACATTGCTGAAAACACTGGACCCTCTACAATCAAAATGATTATTAATAATGTAATTTCAATGGCTGAATTGGCGAAAGCAAACAACATAAAAGTAGTCTTATGTTCTGTTCTGCCAGCTTTTGAATTTCCTTGGAGACAAGGATTGGAGCCTGCCGGAAAAGTCGTCAGATTAAATGCGTTAATAAAAAAGTACGCCAATGATCATGACATTGTTTATGTTGATTATTTTACGCCCATGGCAAACAGTTCGAATGGTCTGAAAGATGAATTAGGTGACGACGGCATTCATCCAAATATAAATGGTTATTTAATTATGGAGCCGCTTATTGAGGAGGGAATTAGGAAGTCGCTAGAAAATAAATAGCTGTTTACAGGTAGTGGCGTTAATCGTTTACTTTTGAAATCCCATTGTAAGCAAGGATCTTAAAATTATCATCTTGCTAGCTTTCGTTGTTAACGAGGAATCCTGACCATAAATCGTAAAAGAGAGGTGTCACACCACTGTTTCATCAGTTAACGAGGAATCCTGACCATAAATCGTAAAAGAGAGGTGTCACACCACTGTTTCATCATGTTGCCTACGCAGGTATATCGTTCTAATACGTACCAACCAAGAGTTGAACCAAGAGGCAAATTATTATATAATTGACGATGTATTCTCTGAGTTTTTAAATTTAGATGGAGTCATATCAAATTGCTTTTGGAAATTTCTGACAAAACTGGATTGTGACTTATAGCCTACAATTTCGGCTATTTCATAAACTTTATATTCGTTATTGTTTAATAATTCAATGGCTTTTTTAAGTCGTGCCGTATTAATTAATTCATTTGGACTTAAATCAGAAATGTCTTTTATTTTTCTGTACAGTGTTGATCTGCTCATATTCATTATCTCGGCTAAAGACTCAACGCTGAGATTCGTGTCTTCAATATTTTCATAGATAATGGCATCCAACTTGTTAATAAAATCTTGGTTTGACTTGTTATGCGCAAAACTTTTCAAATAGCTTAGCGGAGAGCTTGAATAATAGTTTAATACATTTTTCCTATTAGAAAGTAGATTTTCAACTTGTGCTTTCACATGTTCCATGGAAAAGGGTTTGAAAATATAGGCATCTGCTCCCGATTCGAGTCCAGATATTTTAGATTGCAGCGTGCTTTTCGCGGTGAGTAAAATAACCGGAATATGACTGGTTTCGATATTGGTTTTGAGTCTCTCACATAAAGTGATACCATCCATGATGGGCATAGTAATATCACTAATCACCAAGTGAATATTTTTATTTTGAATTATGCTGAGAGCTTCTTCACCATTTAACGCTTTATAAACTTTAAAATCAATGCTTAATTCTTTACAAATAAGATTGAGTAGTTCCTTGTTATCTTCAACAACCAAAATTTGTGATTTAATTACTCTAGTTTCAATATCATTAGATGTTTTCTCTTCTTGTGTGTCAGTAATATTTGTAAACGAGTGGAATTCATTTTCTTGGTGTATTGGTAAGGTCAGAATGAAGCTGTTTAAAGTTTTATCTGATTTGTCTAAAACCAAAGTGCCATTATGTAGCTCTGTTAAGGAAAGTGATAAAGGTAAACCGATACCTGTTCCCATACTGCTTTTTTCATTGATTATTCTGAAAAAGGGTTCGAATATTTTATCCTGTAAATGTTCCGGGATAATATTTCCGTCGTTTTTGACCGTAAAATAAAAATTGATCTCATCTTGAAATAATCTTACAATTACTTTTGATTTTGCATACTTCACAGCGTTGCCAAAAATATTACCAAAAATTTTTCTTAACGTCTCCTTGTCTACAAAAGCGTAAATATCATTATCACCGAGATCTAAAGTGATTTCTAAACAATTTTCTTCTATTTTCTGACTAAACCTTGTGTTAAGGTTTCGCACTAAATTTGAAATGTTGGTTTCTATGAACGTAAGTTTAACCCCTTCCATTTCTGCCTTTCTAAAATCCAGTAATTCGTTTACCAAATGTATTAAACGAGATGTGTTTTTCTCCATGATAGAAAGGTCCTTAGGAATGTCAGCCGAAGTGTACTGCTTCTTGAGGAGATTATCTAAAGGGAGCTTTATTAGGGTTAAGGGGGTGCGAATTTCATGTGCAATATTGGTGAAAAATTCAATTTTCGCCTGATAGATTTCCTTTTCTTTTTCGTTGTTTAATCTAGCTAAATTGAGTAAGTTTTTCTGTTCATTTTTGTGATGATAAAAGCGTAACAAAATATAACTACCTAGCATAAAAATGAGGAAATAAGCAAAATAAGCATAAATACTTGCCCAAAAGGGGGGAAGAATACGAATTCCTAATGAGGCTTCCTTACTCCAGACTCCGTTGGAATCTAAAGACTTAACTTTGAAAGAGTATCTCCCAGTTGGAAGTTCTGTGAAGAACACTTTATTGTTGTGGTTCAAAAATATCCAGTCTTCATTATTAGGTTCAAGTTTATACCAATACTCGGTAAGTTCAGGAGCTGTATAACATAAGGAAGCGAATTCAATGTTAAAGGATGAATTTTTATTTTTAAGCTCAATGTTTTTAGTGAGAACAATGGAGGTGTCCAACGGAGAATCCTGAGAGCCGACATTTACATCATTATTGTTAATCTGTAAACCAGTAATAAATATCGGGGTATCATAATTGTACGTTGTAAATTCTTCTGGATTAAAACTAATCATTCCATCCAAGTTTCCGAAGTACATAGTACCATCAGTATCTTTAAAAGCTGAATTATAATTGAATTGATCGCTTAATAAACCGTTATCTGTTGTGAACACTTTTATGCTACTATCCTTTGGTTCAAATCTCACTAATCCTTTGGAAGTAGTTATCCATAATTGGTTTTTATTATCTTGTAATATAGAATAGCTTACATTACTTGGAAGTCCAATCTCTGTACTTAATTTTTTGAACGTTTTTGTTTTCCTATCAAATAGATTGATACCATTCTCTGTCGTTATTAGAATGATATGGGCATTACTCTCAAAAATTGAATTTATTGAGTTGTTACTTATGCTTTCCGAAACCTTTGAATTATAGGTGAATATTGTTTGTTTATTTGTTTTAGGATTAAATTGATAGAGTCCGCTGCGATACGTTCCTGCCCAATAAACCCCATTCGAATCTTCCAGAAAAGTAGTATAATGTAAAGTTTCGGGAAAACCATCTAAAGGAAAGAACAATTCCTCTTCCTCATTATACCAATATATTCCACGAGAGGTTAAGACAATTAACCTTCCATTTTGCAGTTCATAAAAATTGAAAATAAAATTACTTTTAAGATTCCCACTTTGGGCTCCTATTGAGAATTTTTTGACAATCTTACCAGTATGGATATCCATTACATTTAGACCATGTTCAAACGTACCTATCCATAGTTCGTTCTTTCTCGGTAATAATCCGTGAATATTATAGTAAGATAAGCCATCTCTCGTTCCATCAACGGTATAATTGGTGAACGTATTTGTTTTTGGATTGTATTTATTTATTCCAGCGTCTTCAGTGCCAATCCAAATGTTTCCAAAATCATCCTTGTGAATTTCACGAACAGCTCCACCTTTGATACTATTGCCATTGTTTTTTTGGAAGTATTTTTTAAACTGAGTATACTGCGGTTGATAGTAGTTAACACCCCCAAAATAAGTTCCAATCCATATGCCGTTAGTATTATCCACAGTTATTGAGTAACTGGCATTATCAGAAATAGAATAAGGATCATCAAAGTTTTTACGAAGATGAACGGTTTCTTTTGTTGCCGTATTATATATAATGACGCCTATTTCCGATGCTATCCATAACTCATGGAGCCCTCTCCTTTGGAACTGTCTAACATGCAACGGTTCTGTTGTGTTGATAGAGAGTTGACTAACTGTTTTTCTATGTATGTCATACGAAAGAATGCCATGATCTTGTGTGCCAATTAAAATTGTAGAGTTGTCTAATGCATAAATAGTTGTAATTATAAACAATGGACTTTTGGCTGCATAAAATTCTAATGCCATCGGTTCAAAGTAAGAAGCGCTTTTGGAATATCGATATATTTTATTAAAAGAAGATGCCCATAACTCACCATCCTCTGTAGTGGTAATTGCACCAGTTTCAAATGAATTTTGTTCGTTGAAAGCAGTAATCTTGTTCTTTTCCACATCGTATTTGTATAATGAAAGATCAGAAACATACCATAAATTACCGTCATCATCATTATGGATGGGACCAATTCTACCGTTGATTTTTTCATTGACCGGAATGAAATTATCAAATTCCTTTTGATACTTAAATAAACCTTTATCTGTCCCTATCCATAGCGCTCCTCTATATTGATGCATGGCTGAAATAAAATTGCTGCCTAAAGTATTAGGGTTTTTAGGATCATTGCGATAAACTTTAAAGCGATATCCATCAAACCGGTTCAAGCCGTCCTTTGTTCCAAACCACATAAATCCATCTTCATCTTCAGTTGAGGTAAGGACAGTACTATTGGATAGCCCGTTTTCTACCTTATAATGTTTAAAATAGTAATCCTGTCCAAAAGTTAAATTGGAATAAAGAAGGAGGTACAAAACAATTTTGGTAAAGGAATAATTCATAAGGGGAAACTATTAATATTTTCACAAACGACAATATACATTTTGTGTCATAAGTATATAAAATGTTGCAATTATGGTGGTTATTCATAAATTTTAACATTTTTGCAACATTTACGGCATATTTTGAAACAAAAAAGGATATATCCTATAATTTTAAATGTGCTACTTTGATATATGCTCTTAGAGCAAATTATATCCTCAAAATTATTCCTTAAAATAAAATAAATGAAGACACTAATTAAAAATTTACTCAAAAAGGAACTGATTTTATTGTTCTGTAGTATGTTATTTGTACAGGGAATTATTGCGCAAAATGAAATTACTGTACAAGGTAAAGTTATTTCAGCTAATGACGGAAGTGCTATTCCTTTTACCAGCATCTTGGTAAAAGGTACAACAATTGGAACCGAAGCTGATATTGATGGAAATTTTAGCCTTAACGCTCCATCAAACGCGATCTTACAAATAAGTTTTCTGGGTTTTAAATCGGTCGAAGTCCCGATAAATGGTCAAACCAACTTAACAATATCCTTAGAAGAAGATTTGGCTGCTCTTGACGAGGTCGTCGTGGTCGGATATGGATCTCAATTAAGAAAGGACTTAACCGGAGCCATATCTACGGTGAAATCTGAAGAAATTCAAAAACGACAAGTGACCACAATTGCCGAAGGCTTACAAGGGTTAGTTACAGGGGTTAAGGTCAGAGGTGGCGGTCGTCCTGGACAAGAAGCAAATATAGAAATCAGAGGTTTGAAGAATCTTCAAAATGCGAATCCTCTATATGTTATTGACGGTTTGATAACTACAGCTAATAGAGATTTTAATCCAAACGACATTGAGTCTATTCAGGTTTTAAAAGATGCCTCCGCTGCGGCTATTTATGGTTCCAGGGCAGCAAATGGTGTGATTATAATCACCACCAAACAAGGAAAACAAGGTCCTTTGCAAATTGCGGTCTCTGCTAAAACAAGTGTGACCAGTATGCCGCGATATAATTTAATGGAAACTGATGAGTTTGCGAAATTTCAATTTCAAGCTTATGATAATGGAAATAGAGAAAGACCGAAACTGAATTTGAATGTCAACACAGATTGGCAAGATGAAGTTTTCGATACTGGTCTCATACGCGACTATAACGTGAGTTTTGCTGGTGGTGGTGAGAACTCTAGTTACTTTATGTCGGGGAATTATTTTGGTAATAAAGGAACAGTGGTTTCGACCGAGTTTGATAGAATCTCTTTCCGAGTAAATACGAGTGGTAAAAAGGGGATTTTTAGTATTGGACAAAATCTAGCAATAAGCAATTCTGTTACGGATGAAATGTCAGGCGCACCAATAATAGATGTGTACCGACTATTTCCTACAATTCCTGTCTATGATGATAGAAATCCTGGAGGTTATGGTTATGGTGAGCAAGGAGTAGCAAATACTTTTGGAACGAATCCATTGGCTTTGGCGGATTTTAATGATACCGAAAACAAAAACTTTAGAATTAGAGGCAACCTATGGTCTGAATTAGAGTTTCGTCCTTGGCTGACCTACCGATTCAATTTTGGTTATAATTCGAGTTTTGATACCCATAAAAATTTAAGAAAACTAGGCAATTGGACTTTAAATCAACCATACGACAATAGCTCAACGTTTCAAAATAAAGGAAGATATGAATTGATTCTTATAGAAAACACCTTAAATTTTAAAAAGGAATTTGGTAATCATAATGTAACTGCTTTAGTTGGACAAACTTATCAATCTGATTTTTATGAACAAATCTGGGGTCAAAAACGTGGTCTATTGATTAATCCAGGAACCGGTGAATATTATGATGTTTTAGATAGCGGTTCTGAACCGCAAGTTGGAGGATTTAGAGAGGAATCCAGTTTAATATCATACTTGGCCCGTTTGGAATATAATTATGATGATCGTTATTTGCTGAACGCTGTAATAAGAAGGGATGGTTCATCACGTTTCAGTGATGATCACAAATGGAGCAATTTCCCATCAGTGTCCTTAGGTTGGAGAATTAGCAATGAATCATTCTTTAATGTTGAGGCAATTAGTGATTTGAAATTTCGAGCCAGCTATGGCGAATTAGGTAGTGGTAATATAGGTCCTTATGAATCGCAGGGATTTATAAACACCTTTGGTGCTATTGTATTAGGGAACAGTCAAGATTTATATCCATCTGCAACACAAGTCCGTTTATCTAACCCTAATTTAACTTGGGAACGTTTAAAACAGACTAACATTGGGATTGACTTAGGATTATTTGATAATTCCTTGACCTTGGCTGCCGATTATTTCATTGCACGAACTGAAGATGTATTATTCGGGTTTCCGTTATTACTTACTACTGGGAATGACGGTGGAAACCCTATTGCTAACGCAGCTACCATCGAGAATAGAGGTTTTGAATTTGATTTGTCTTATAGAAAATCCTATGGAGATTTTTCTTTCAATACATCATTGAATTTTACCAAGTTGAATAATAAATTGATTTCATTAGGTAATAATCAAAATGACACGTTCTCAGGAAACACAAAAACTGAAGCTGGTCAGCCTGTAGGGATGTGGTATGTATTGCAAACCGATGGGTTATTTCAAAGCCAGCAGGAAATATTAGATTATAAAAGTTCTGATGGATCTGTCATTATGCCTAACGCACAGCCAGGAGACATTCGTTTCAAGGATATCAATGATGATGGGGAAATTAATAATGAAGATAAGGAAGTTGTAAGTAGTCCATGGCCAGAGTTTGAAATGGGCTTCAATTTTGGTGCAGAATATAAAAATTTTGATTTTTCCATGAACTGGATTGCATCGCATGGTGCGACTGTTTATAATGGTTTTAGAAGTGTGGTCGATCGTTTTGACGATGATAGTAATTACCGATCCGGAATAAGACCATGGACCCCAGAAAATCCTAATACTGATTTCCCTAGAATAGTAAGAGGTACAACACTTAATGCGCGTGGAGATAGTGATCGATTTTTAGAAGATGGGAGTTTCATTCGACTAAAATATATTGGTTTTGGCTATAATCTTCCCACAGAATTGATGGAAAAAATCGGCTTTAGCCGAGCTCGATTATCTTTCTCAGCCCAGAACATAATAACTTTTACAAAGTATACCGGATTGGATCCTGAGTTCAGTAATGGCAATATTTTTCAACGAGGAGCTGATATTGATGCATTTCCTAATCTGAAGACCTATACATTGGGTGTTGAATTTAGTTTTTAAGAAAAATTTAAAATAAGATCATGAAAAAAATATCAATAGTACTGACGGTCGTTATAAGTTTATTTTGGACAGTTTCTTGTCACGACGACTTAGATCTTTCGAGCCCAAATGCTCTCACCACAGACCAATTTTGGGCAACTGAAAGTGATGCGCAACAAGGTGTAAATTCAATTTACGCTATGTTTTATAAAGAAGGAACTTGGGCGCGATGGATGTATTTTCGCCTAGACTTAACCTCTGATGAAGGCTATAGTGATAGTCCGTGGATTGAATTGGCAGATTGGACCCGTTTTAATTATATAAATTATAACTTTTGGGAAGGTAACGTTAATACTTGGAGGGATACCTATAAAGCCATTTTTAGATGTAATCAAGTGCTCTCCAATGTTCCGGATATTGATTTTCAAAATGAAGCCGATAAAAAAGCAATTATTGCACAGGCTAAGTTTTTCAGAGCATTTTATTATTACTACGCCGCTCTCTTATGGGAAGATGTGCCAATTATTTTAGAACCATCGGATCCGCTTGATAAACCACAACAGAACACCCTATCAGAAGTTTGGGTACAAATTGAGAAAGATTTAAATGAAGCGTTTCCAGATTTACCGCTAACATGGGGGGCAAACGATGTTGGTCGACCAGATAAAGGGGCTGCCAAAGCCATGCTCGCTAAAACATATATGCAACAACGTAAATGGGATGAAGCTAAAACAGCTCTAGATTTCTTAGTTACCGGAGAGGGCGCGAAATATAGTTTGGTTGATAATTACAAAGATAATTTTACGGATATTAATGAAAATAACAGTGAATCAGTATTTGAAATTCAATACGGCGATCAAAGAAAAGGTGGTACTGGCGAAAGTACGGACGCAGCCGTATCTACCAATCGACCACAATTTTTTGCCCCTAATGGAATTGGATGGTCTGATGGAAGAGCAAGATTTTGGTTAGTGGATGCCTTTAAAAATGAAAAGGACAAAAATGGTGGTATTGATTCTCGTTTAAGAGCTACCTTATTTTACCCAGACTTGTATAAGGACTTTGGAGATAAGGTGTACAATAGAGATTGGCAATGGGGAGATAAAGAGTCTTGGTTTAGAAAAGGAGCAAGGGATTATTATCGAGATAATGAAGACTACTTTTCTCAAGTAAATTACCGCCTCATAAGATACGCAGATATCTTACTTCGATATGCTGAAGTCTTAAACGAACAAGGCAAAACTTCTGAGGCATATCAATATGTTGATATGGTTAGAGAAAGAGCCAATATGGTGCCTCTATCCATTGCTTATCCAGAAATAGGTAATGATAAAGATAAATTTTTGGAACGTTTGAAAATTGAAAGAGTTTTAGAACTCGCTGGAGAAAGTGTGCGTTGGGGCGACCTAAAACGATGGGGAGACTTGGATAATCAAACCAAGGTGGATAAAATAGCTGAAAGAGATCCCGATTTTAATAATTTCATAGTGGGCAAGCACCATCGATTGCCAATCCCTCAAGTCGATGTAGAGAATAATCCAAATTTGAACCAACATCCAGAATATTAACACAGGTGATCTAAATAGGTTTATACCTGATGAAAACTCTTCAAAACAATTAAATATTTTTAATAATGATAAATAAAAATAGTTATATCATAATTATATTCCTAGCTAGTTTGTTTTTCGGTTGTATCAATACGAATTCAAAAAAAGAAGCCGCTGAAATTAATAAAGAGCCCGAAGATACTGCCCTTGTCAACAGAAGCATATGGACTTCTGCAGAAGCTAATGAATGGTATGATAAGCTACCATGGTTGGTTGGCGCTAATTATTCTCCAAGCACAGCCATTAATCAACTAGAAATGTGGCAAGCTGATACGTTCAACCCATCTCGTATTGATGAAGAATTAGGTTGGGCAGAAAGCTTGGGAATGAATACAATGCGTGTTTATTTACATGATTTACTGCATAAAGAAGATCCAGAGGGCTTGTTTGAACGAATGGAGACCTTTTTACAGATTGCAGATAAACATAATATCAATATTTTGTTTGTACTATTTGATTCTTGCTGGGATCCTTTTCCAGAGACAGGAAAGCAACGAGAACCTAAGCCTCATGTTCATAATTCTGGGTGGGTTCAAAGTCCAGGACAAATAGCGTTGCAAGATGAGAAACAGGAGCCACGTTTAGAGAAATATGTTAAGGAAACTATTTCACGATTTAAGGATGACCATCGCATTCTGGGCTGGGATGTTTGGAACGAGCCAGATAATATGACAGGACCTTCCTATGAAAAGGTGTCGCTTCCTAATAAGGTGGATTTGGTTTATAAGTTATTAGAGAAAACGTTTATCTGGGCTAGAGAAGCTAACCCTTCACAACCATTGACATCAGGTGTGTGGGCTGGCGATTGGAGTAATCACGATACGATGAAGCCAATCTTCAAATTGCAGCTGAGCCAATCAGACGTGATTTCGTTTCATAATTATGACAAGCCTGAAGATTTTTTGAATCGGATTAATGAGTTGAAGCGCTACAACAAGCCAATTTTATGTACTGAATATATGGCACGTCCAAATGGAAGTACTTTCCAAGGATTTTTGCCAATTGCAAAAAAGCACAAAATTGCAATGTATAATTGGGGCTTTGTAGATGGCAAAACACAGACTAAATACCCTTGGGATAGTTGGACAAAAACTTATACAGCCGAACCTAAACTATGGTTTCATGATATTTTTAGAGAAGATGGTACACCTTATAACACTGAAGAAACTGAATTTATAAAAAATATAATTTCTGAAGGAAACTCAAAATAAGAAGTAATAATATAAGAATACACTACCCAAGTGGTATGAAAATTTATTAATGATGAAAAAACAAGATTTATTAGTAATGTTTTTATTGTGCATTACATTGTGTATGCACCCGCAGCAGCCTGATCCGCCTGGTCAAATAACAAATGATGAATCACCAATAAATGAAGCCTATTTATTTGCGCATATGATGCACGGAGATTATGGAAAACTATATTACTCCGTGAGCTTAGATGGGTTACATTGGGAAATTTTAAATAATGGAAAGCGGGTATTCGAAGAGTATAAAGGGCACCCAGATATTTGCAAAGGTCCTAATGGCGATTATTATATTGCGGGTAACACCGACGATGGGTCGCCAGATATCAATATCTGGGTCTCCAAAGATCTTATAAATTGGAAGCTGCATTCGGTTTACACTCCAAATTTAAAAAGTACCCCTGGGTATAGCGAAGCTTTACAAAGAATTGGAGCACCTAAATTGTATTATGATGAAGACTCGTCAAAATTCATAATGACCTGGCATACGCCACATAAGGAAGGAACAAAAGAAGATCCTGAACGTTATTGGGCAAGTCAAAGAACATTATATGTCTTATCTGATGATTTAAAATCATTTGACGAAACCCCTCAACGTTTGTTTGATTGGGACATGGGGACCATTGATGTTTTTATAAGAAAAGTAGGAGAGTCATATTATGCAGTGATTAAGGATGAAACTTACCCAACCTTGTATTGGACCACAGGAAAAACTATTCGTATTTCAAAAGCACCGTCGCTTTTAGGACCATATTCTCTGCCTGGTGATCCAATCAGTCCCAATTTTAGAGAGGCACCAATGTTGATTCCCTCTCCAAATGATAAGATTTGGTATATGTATTATGAACAGTACCCTGGAGTCTCTTATGGTTTATCCATTGCAGATAATATAGACGGACCTTGGTACCAGGCATCAGGATATACTTTTTATAGCGATTGGGATAAATACAGTTTGCCTGAAAAAGTGCGTCATGGGTGTATGATTACAATCTCAAAAATAGAATACGACAATTTGGTAAATAAATTTGGCATTACAAAAGAAACAACAACTAAGAAATAGATTTTGAGTTAGTTAGCTTTTCAAATTATCGAGAATTTTAAATTCTCGATAATTTGAATTTTTTTAGAGATCTTAAAATTACAGTTATGAAAAAAAATATACTCGTAGTATTTATTAGTTTAATAGGAATTGGCGCTTTCGCACAATGGAAACCACAAGGGGATAAACTTAAAACAAAATGGGGCGAAAACCTCGATCCAAACAATGTGTTACAAGAATATCCACGCCCCATAATGGTTCGCGATGACTGGAAAAATCTAAATGGTTTGTGGAATTACGCCATCCAAAAAGCAGGGCAAACCAAGCCGAAATCTTATGATGGAAAAATCTTAGTTCCGTTTGCAGTGGAATCGAGCTTATCGGGAGTGATGAAAGAAGTGGGTGAGGAAAATGAACTGTGGTATGAAACCGATTTTAGCATTCCATCAAATTGGCGTGGTAAAAATGTGCTTTTGCATTTTGGTGCTGTAGATTGGAGATCAGAGATTTGGTTGAACGGAGTTAAAATTGGACACCATGAAGGTGGCTATACACCTTTCTCTTTTGATATCACACCCTATATTACAGATAAAAATCAAAAATTAATAGTTAAGGTCTGGGACCCCACAAATGAAGGTCCACAACCAAGAGGTAAACAAGTAAAAAAACCAGAAGGGATCTATTATACGCCGGTAACTGGCATATGGCAAACTGTTTGGTTGGAGCCCGTCAGCAAAAAATATGTCACCAATCTTAAAACTACTACAGATATTGATTTGGGTATTTTTACCTTAGAAACTCAGATTGAAGGAGCAGCTTACGGCGATATTTTGGAGGTGGAGGTGTTTGATAATAACACCACAATTGCCACCGTGAAAGCTGCAGTTGGCCAAAAGTTAGAAATCCCAATACCCGACGCAAAATTATGGACTCCCGAAAATCCTATCTTATACAACAGCACAGTGAAAATCGTGAGCAATGGGAAAACTTCCGATATCATTAAAAGTTATTTTGCTATGAGAAAAATCTCTAAAAAAAGAGATGAAAACGGAATTGTCAGAATGCAGTTGAATAATAAAGATTATTTCCATTTTGGACCACTCGATCAGGGCTGGTGGCCAGATGGTTTATATACTGCCCCTACGGATGAAGCCTTAAAATACGATATCATTAAAACAAAGGAGCTGGGGTTTAATATGATCAGAAAACATGTTAAAGTAGAACCTGCACGGTGGTACACGCATTGTGATCAACTTGGGATACTAGTTTGGCAAGACATGCCAAGTGGAGATACACAACCCATTTGGCAAATGCATAATTATTTTAACGGAAACGAATTGGTTCGCACAGTAAAATCTGAAGCTATTTATAGAAAGGAATGGAGGGAAATTATTGACTATTTATATTCATACCCGAGTATTGTAGTTTGGGTGCCATTTAACGAAGCTTGGGGTCAGTTTAAAACAGAGGAAATTACAGAATGGACCCAAGCTTATGACCCTAGTAGACTTATAAATTCTGCAAGTGGTGGTAACCATTTCCAAACTGGAGACATTTTGGATTTACATAATTATCCGGAACCAAATCTGTATTTGTATGATGCGAATAGAGTCACTGTTCTAGGCGAATACGGTGGCATTGGGCTGCCTTTAGAAGGACACTTATGGAATAAGGATGGTAATTGGGGATATATAAAATTTAAAAATTCTGAAGAAACTACTTCAGAGTACGTTAAATATGCCAATAAACTAAAAAAGTTGGTACAAGTTGGGTTTTCTGCAGCTGTTTATACACAAACGACAGATGTGGAGGGTGAGGTCAATGGTTTTATGACTTATGATAGAAAAGTTGATAAAATGGACATTGATAAAGTGAAAAAGGTAAATCAGGAAGTTATTGGTATAATTAAATAAGACTTAATTTTAAAAACATGAAAATCAGAGCTTGGATTTTAAGTATAAATTTATTAGTTGTAGGTATTTCATTTGTATCAGCACAAAAACAATTCAGTAATCCCATATTGAGTTCAGGAGCTGATCCATATAGTACCTATCACGACGGTTATTATTACTACACCCATACCATGCAAAATAAATTAGTTCTGTGGAAGACAAAAAACTTGGCTGATTTAAAAAACGCAGAAAGAAAAACGGTATGGACCGCTCCAAAAGGAACCATGTATTCCCATGATATTTGGGCTCCAGAATTTCATTTTATAAACAATAAATGGTATGTATATTTTGCTGCAGATGATGGTAATAATGATACACATCGAATGTATGTTTTAGAGAATAATTCAGAAGACCCATTTAAAGGTACCTTTGAGTTTAAAGGTAAGATTGCGGCAGAAACAGATAAATGGGCAATTGATGGCAATGTGTTTTCGTATAAAAATCAACTTTATATGATTTGGTCAGGTTGGGAAGGAGACGTAAATGGTCAACAAAATATATACATTGCCAAAATGAAAAACCCATTGGAAATTGAAGGGGACCGCGTATTAATTTCAAAACCAACCTATCCCTGGGAATTGCATGGCTCATTGCATGATGACATAAATCCACCCCAAGTAAATGTTAATGAAGGTCCCCAGTTTTTAGAACACAAAGATCGCATCTTTATAGTTTTTTCTGCCAGCGGATGTTGGACAGATCATTACAGTTTGGGTATTCTGAGCTTTGAGGGAACCTCCTTATTAGATGCTGATTCATGGGTAAAGTCTAAAGAACCAATATTTCAACAATCTAAATCCAACCAAGTTTTTGCCCCTGGGCATAATTCATTTTTTAAATCACCAAATGGTGAAGAAGATTGGATATTATATCATGATAATTCGAATCCATGTGATGGATGTGGAGAGAAAAGATCGCCTCGAATGCAAAAGATTAGTTGGGATGAAAACGGCTTCCCTGTAATTGGAATTCCAGCTAAGGAAGGGGTATTATTGGACATACCTGCAGAATAAAAAAACAGGGCTCTATAATTTTTGTGCAAATATGTTAACTATAGTGTTATGAAAAAAAATAAATTTCTTATGCTTTTGACTATTGTTTTGTTTTTTCAATTGTCTTGTAAAGAGGCTGCTAATGATAAAGCGACCTTCAAAACAGAACCTAATACAAGTGAGAATGAAGCGGCACCATACAATCTGGATGAACAATACTTCAATTCAACTATTGATGGAAAGGAAGCAAAATTGTTCTGGATATCTAATGACGGGATTAAAGTGGCTATAACCAATTATGGGGGACGCATTGTCGGGTTATGGGTAAATGATATAAATGGAAATTCTACAGATGTCGTGGTGGGACTGGATAGTGCCAAAAAGTTCAAAGAATCGACTGAACCTTATTTTGGAGCAATCATAGGAAGAGTTGGAAATCGCATTGCAAAAGGTAAATTTACTTTAAATGGTAAAGAATATAACATTCCTACTAATAATGGAGACAATACGCTTCATGGTGGACCAGATGGATTCCATAATGTTGTATGGAATGCAGAAAAAACTGATGCTCATACATTAGAGTTGACCTATACGTCGCAGGATATGGAAATGGGATTTCCTGGGAATTTAAAGGTTAAAGTTACTTATAATGCAACTTCAGACCAAGGTCTTAAAATAGAATATGAGGCTACAACGGATGAAATTACGCCTGTTAATTTGACAAACCATGCGTTTTTTAATTTGAATGGAGAGGGCAGTGGCACCATTTTAAACCATGTGGTGCAATTCAATGCAGATAAATACACACCGGTAGATTCGGGTTTGATTCCTACAGGAAAGTTAGAAAGTGTAAAAGGAACGCCCTTCGATTTTACCACACCGCATACCATTGGTGACCGAATTGAAACTATAAACCAACAATTAACCAACGGTCAAGGATATGATCATAATTTTGTGCTTAAGGGTACGAAGGAAAATGGGATGAATTATGTAGGTTCCATTACCGGAGATAGGTCGCAAATTAAAATGGAAGTCTATACTGAGGAGCCTGGAATCCAGTTTTATAGTGGTAATTTTATGCAAAGTAAAAATACATTTAAATCTGGAGCCAAGGATGATTATAGAACGGCCTTTGCATTAGAAACGCAACATTTTCCAGACGCGCCCAATCATCCCCAGTTTCCATCCATCATGTTGAGTCCAAAGGATACCTATCACACAGTTTCTGTCTATAAATTTTCAATTAATAAGTAGAATAAAGATCATCAATAGATGTCGTTCAAAACAGATAATAAAATTCTGAAAATGCCTAAAATTTTAATAAAATGAAATTAGGACTGTATGGTTTGACATTATTTTTATGGGGTTTCGCCGTGCAAGGATGTTATTCTCAAGTTGAAGGAGTTAAGAAAAATAAGCTTTTAGATACACAGAATATTCAAAGTACCTATAAAAATCCGGTTTTCAACCAAAATTTTCCGGATCCTACAATTATCAAAGCTGCAGGTGGTTTTTACTACGGATACGGTACAAATTCAAAGGTGAATGGTAACGCCATTCACATTCAAGTAATAAGATCTAAAAACTTAATTGATTGGGAGTTTATAGGTGATGCATTACCGGAAAAACCGTCATGGGCATATAAAGACTTTTGGGCACCTGATGTACTTTATGATGACAAGTTACAGACATACTTTTTATATTATTCTGGAGAGAATAATGAAACTATGGGGAAATGTTTAGGAGTGGCAACTTCAAAGTCACCTGAAGGTCCATTTATTGATAAAGGGACCCCCTTGTTATGCGGTGATGGATTTGTTAATATTGATCCAATGGCGGTGGATGATATCAATAATAATCAAAAATTTTTATTCTGGGGTTCTGGTTTTGAAGCGATAAAAGTACAAGAATTAGCCGAAGATCTCATGACCTTTAAGGAAGGCTCATCACCAAAAGAGTTGATACATCCCTTGACGAGTGGAGATCCTGAAAATTATGAAAATCTGATTGAAGGGGTTTTTATTACAAATGAATCCGGATATTATTACATGTATTATTCTGGAGATAATTGCTGTGGGCATAGTGCTCATTATGCAGTCATGATCGCGCGTTCTAAACATGCAACAGGACCTTATGAGAGCCATAAACAAGTTACAGGAAATCCAACTAATGTGATCTTGGAAAAAAATAATTCATGGATAGCGCCGGGACATAATTCTATAATAAAAGATGCAGCTAAACAGGAATGGATGTTCTATCACGCTATAGATGTAAATAACAAAAACAAAGGAAGGGTGATGTTACTGGATAAAATCATCTATAAAAATGGGTGGCCACAAATAGAGATGAACTCACCATCAACAGATGTTAAGGTTGCCCCAATAACACGATAGCATAATAAGATTAATATGAAAGTTTTAAATATAATTTTAGTGTTGTGTATAACCACTAGTTGTAGTACCATAAATGAACAACAATTTAGTTATATAAACCATAGTTTAGACCGAGATCAAATATATTTGGCTGATCCAACAATCTTTTATCACAACGAAGTCTACTACTTATATGGCACAGCGGATGCGGCACTGAAGGACATTGGAGAGGGGTTTATTGTGTATACTTCCAAAGATTTAAAAAAATGGAATGGTCCGATAGGTAAGTCCAACGGATTGGCATTGCAAAGAGGAGATGCTTTTGGGACAAAGGGATTTTGGGCACCTCAAGTGTTCAAATATCGTGATAAGTTCTACATGGCATACACTGCCGATGAAAAAATAGCAATGGCCACAAGTGATAATCTTTTGGGGCCTTTTAAAAGTATTGAAAAAGAGCCTATAGAAGCTAATGTTAAACAAATTGACCCGTTTATCTTTTTTGATACGGATGGGAAAAAATATTTATATCACGTACGGTTAACGGAAGGTAATCGCATTTTTGTTGCAGAACTGGAAGATGACCTGCTTCAGATTAAACAAGAAACTTTAAAAGAATGCATTGCCGCAAATTTAAATTGGGAGAATACTGCAGCTACTAATTGGCCAGTTGTTGAAGGACCAACTGTGTTGAAACATAAGGAGCTGTATTATTTGATTTATTCGGCCAATGACTTTAGAAACCCTTATTATGCCGTTGGTTACGCTACAGCTAAAAGTCCATTTGGTCCTTGGGAAAAATCAAAATTTAACCCAATTCTTCATAAAAACAGAGTGTCAGAAAATGGTACCGGTCATGGTGACATTTTTTTTAATAAAAATGGTCGGTTACAATATGTTCTGCACACACATTTATCTAACGAAAAGGTAAATCCTAGAAAGACTGTAATTTTAGATATCGAGTTTAAAAAGGATGTAAAAAGCCAACACGATAAATTGGAAGTTGGAAATAAATCTTTTCGTTTTTTGAAGTTCTGAGTTTTTGTGATTTATCGCGTTCTAATTTGATTCTCAAATCTCGACGATATGAATAGTAGGGGAACCATAGCTTATGCTGATATAATACAAATGGATAAATCTTTGGCAAAAAATTTAAATTGTTTAAAATAGATATTATGCAAAAATCAACTTTTATTATGAGTATTCTGTGGTTTTGTGCCTTTTCGGTAGCAACCGCTCAAAAATCACAAAGTGATAGTGGTTTAAATCCTAATTTGAGTAATATTTTCTTGCTTTCAGATGCTAAAACTAGATCTATTAGTCCCGAAAACATTACTGGAGAAGTTGGAAAAGGCGGCATGGCTGATTTAGGAAATGGAACGGGTAGTCATGCGGCAAGAGAACTTGGACAGGGGTGGAAAGTGAGCCCATCCGTTAAAATAGAAGCTGGACAAACCTTTACTTTGGCCGAAATTGACGGTAGTGGAGTTATCCAACATATTTGGATGACGCCAACCGGAAATTGGCGTTTTTCAATACTTCGGATGTATTGGGATGATGAAAAGGAGCCGTCCATTGAAGTACCAGTTGGTGATTTTTTTGGAATGGGTTGGGGAGAATATGCGCCTGTAAATTCGTTGCCAGTAACTGTAAACCCTGGAAGTGCATTTAATTCATACTGGCCAATGCCTTTTCGAAAAAAATGTAGAATTACAATGGAGAATATAGACTCACATGAAATGTTTCTCTATTATCAAATAGATTATAGCCTACTTTCTGTCCCAGATGATGCTGCTTACTTTCATGCCCAATTTAGAAGAAGCAATCCTACTGAAGGTGCTATGCATACCTTGGTTGATGGTATAAAAGGAAAAGGTCAGTACGTCGGGACCTTTATGGCGTGGCAAGTAAATAATAAAGGTTGGTGGGGCGAAGGAGAAATTAAATTCTTTATGGAAGGCGACAAGAAATTTCCAACCATTATAGGCACAGGAACCGAAGATTATTTTTTAGGATCCTATAATTTCGAAAATAAAAAGAAAAAAATACGAGAGTTATTCTACAGCTTATGCAGGACTCCACCAAATTGTTGAGCCGGACGGGCTTTATAATTCACAGCAACGTTTCGGAATGTATAGGTGGCATGTTCAGGATCCTATAAGGTTTAATAAAGAATTGAAGGTAAGCATTCAAGACTTGGGTTGGAGAAGTGACGGTCGTTACCTTCAGCAAAAATCGGATATCAGTTCAGTGGCCTATTGGTATCAAACTGAGCCTCATACAACATTTCCTAAATTACCTTCAAAAAATGATTTAGAAGTAAACTAATAAATTTAAAGGATGAGGCAAGTTTTAATTTTGTACTGTGATTTTTTCATGATTGTAACCTGAAAGTAAGATACAAAAAAGATGTTAAATAACACATCAAGCTTTGAAAATGACAAATTTGGCATGATGACTAATAATGAACTAGTTAATTTTTCTAATGTTAACCTTATTTGGACTGCTTTTAAATCTAACTAGGCCAATTGGTGAGAAATAAATTTGAATATTTACGCACCGAATTTAGTATCATTAATTTGTAATTATACACCTTTTAATTGGTGTAGAAGAAAATTTAAAAAGTATAAAAACATAATGTTTATTGAATTTTGTCGTCATTTAATAACGATTTCAGCCATGAAAAAAGGACTTCTTCTATTTCGTAACAATTGGATTATTAGAGCTTTAATATTCTGATGATGTTTATACGCACCGAATTCCGCACCTCTATAAGCTTATCAATTTTTGCAGTAAGTATGTTAATTATTAGTGCCTATTCTTCTTCTTCGCGAACATTTACCGGGATGATTAAGTAGTGAGAATTGCTCTAATTAGCTGGAGATATTGCATGTTTTAATTAATCAATAAGTTTTTATCATTGCTATCCGAAAGTTTTGACAAAAACACAAATAACAATTGGCATCCCCTATAAACAGATTGTTATTACTCAATTATGCTGAAAATAAGTCAGAACTGAATTCTAATTTCGGTTCTGATCTTATTCTTTTAGCTCCATTTCCAATTTCATTGCACACATAATCTAGACTTAGATAATAAACTAGGCAGATTCTGATTTTTTCAACCAAACTAGAGAAGGACTTGGTCTTCTTTGCTATTGTTTTATTAATCAATTCTATTAATAGATAACTTATCAGAGCAATGTAAATTTACGGTTTAACCGCATTTTCACTTGTGCCTAAGAATGTTTTTATTTGTAGATTTTGTTCCATTGCCTTGAAAAATAATTCTATGTCCCATCTCTTTTTGTAGAGGTCAGCTATGGTCCTGGCCGACCATTCTAAATTATTGGTTATTATTTCAATAACCTTGTTTTCATCTTGCCTGTAAACATGTACTAATCTTAATTGGTGCTCGTTATCTTGATTCGAGTAACGAAATATTTTCGGCACGAATACGTGTGAGCATTAAGGAAAAATCAAAATAGCCCCTATCTTCAACAACTATTGTCCCTTTTTTAAAGACCAACTGACCAATACCATAACGGTCATGTGTTTTGGCTTCGGTTATGTTGGCCAGGTCTGGAATCTGCAAATTGTCATCCCAACAGGTATGTATTTTTAATCCATCTTTTGCTGTCCGAAACTTTGCCCAATCAAACATGTTTAAACATAGACTGATCGTGGTGCTATCAATCAGTTTTATGGTCTGGTCTTTAATTTCGGCAATAATACGGCGTTGAGATTCATTTTTCAAAACCCACTCATAATGATTTAAGATCTTGTGGTACAAGGATTCAAATACTTTCCAATCCCGTTTTTTATGGCTATCACTCATCGTAGATCTTGCTGGACTTTGAGTTAAGCCTAAATCCGCAATAAAAGTCTCACTAACCCCGATCCCAGTGGAAATATCGTTTAATGTGTAACATTTATTTAGCTGTCCGTAAGTTAAAGCAGCAAATTGGTCGTAAGTCTTGTATTTACTAAACCCCTTGTCTGACTTGTGCGTTTTAGCACAAGACTCAATCATCCATCGAGGAAGAAGGTCAATAATTTGTAGAATAACTGGTTTTTTACTATTTTTGTTTCGCCTGAAAAGTCCCATAAAATTATTTTTTTTTCGCAAAACAAAAATAAGGGATTCTCAGGCACTTTTTATTTTAGACTTTCGGATGGTAGTGAAACTAACAATAATATTTGCATATACATATATTGTTATTGGGACCAGCAGCAATAATTCTTGGTTCTCTTGTTCTTAAATGTCATCACCAAAAGCTTATATTAATTTATTCAAGTTTTAATGCCATTAATGATTAAGCTGAACGCAATTTATTTTTCCAGTTACAAATGAAATCGATAATTTCTTAATTGATATTAAGCGCGATTCGGTGAGTAAATACATCTCATAATTTACGCACCGAATCCCTCACCTAATCTTTGAAATTATTTAAATTTGATTGATTTAATGTAAAAAAGTTAACAACCGGGAATATGTCGGTATTTGGTGCGATTTAATGGAAACGTTGTGGAGACAACGGGTTCAGAACCATTGACTTTATATTCTTTCGGAAATTCACATAAAAAAACCCTGTAATCATTTGATTATCAGGGTTTTAGCGGAGAAAGAGGGACTATTTGTTTTGTTTTAACGTACTGATAATAAAATAGTTGTATATGATTATATATGTTTACTCACCGAATTCCGCACCTACTTTGAATTATAGTACTTCATCCGAATAAATTTATCAAAATCTTCGAAAAAACAATATTCGAACGATTTCTATTTCACTTGGTTATCATAGCCGAATTTACGTGTCCTTGGACAAGCATCATGCCTACTGGGGGGGGTGCCCCTACAAAAGAAAGCCTGACCTCTTGGTTTGATGCAGGCGTGACTTGTGTTGGGATAGGTTCTAAACTTATAACAAGGGATAGTAGTGGGAATTTTAACTATGCCCAAATAGAGCAATTAACCAGACTGTCTATAGACTGCATACAACACTTTAAAAAGGTCGTGTCCTAAATTAGGTCTAACTGGTTCCTTTGTTATTTCTGGTTGATTTTACTTCAGTTCGTTTTAGTACTCTGAACAATGGCTAATGGTTTGCTGAATGGAATTCTAAACACCATCAATGATCGCAAAGTAGCATTATAAAGTACCCTAAAACTCAGATCCTTAGTGCTAAGGCATTGGTGAGTCCATCTGCTATCATACAAAATTGTCAATTTCATTTACTATTTAATCAAATCCTTCTTTTTATTTCGAGATTTGTCTTGAAACCAATAACTTGTCTCAGTAATTTGCCTTAGGGTCAAAAAATAGGAAGTAATGTATTTTAAAAATAGGATGGTTTTTTTGTGGAGTATATGTATTTTGGTTGTCGTTACCATGTCTGCTCAAAATGAACAGCAACGCATCTCCGTCGTGGGAAATGATTTTGTGAGCGCACAAAATGAAACTGTTATTTTTCGCGGACTTAACACAAGTGATCCGGACAAACTGGAAATCCAAGGGCATTGGAACAAATCTTATTTTGAGGAAATCAAGAAATGGGGCGCCAATATTGTTCGGTTGCCGGTGCATCCGTCCGCCTGGACACGACGCGGGAAAGAAAATTATCTAAACCTTTTGGACCAAGCGATAACATGGTCATCAGAGCTCGATTTATATATCATCATCGATTGGCATAGCATTGGCAATTTACGAACCGAAATGTACCATAACGACATTTATGATACCAGCCTAAAGCAAACCTATGATTTTTGGAGAACCATTGCCGTAAGATATGGAGATAATACAACGGTGGCTTTCTACGAACTGTTTAACGAGCCCACCACTTTTAACCATACCTTGGGCACCCTGACTTGGGAGCAGTGGAAAACAATAAATGAGGAACTGATCACTATTATTCGGGCTAATGGGGGTAAAGGAATTCCGTTGGTTGCCGGTTTTAATTGGGCCTATGATTTGACACCTGTTTTAAATGACCCTATTGCCGCAGAAGGTATTGGCTATGTTAGCCATCCCTATCCACAAAAAAGAGAAAAACCTTGGGAAGCCCAATGGACAGCAGATTGGGGTTTTGTCAAAGAGACATATCCGGTAATCCTTACGGAAATTGGGTTTAGTGGCCCTGATGATGTGGGGGCACACATGCCAGTAATCAGTGATGAATCTTACGGCGATGCCATTACCAATTACGCTGATGAACACGAAATTTCATATGTCATTTGGGTGTTTGATGCCGAGTGGGCGCCTCGTTTAATCGAAGATTGGGAGACCTATAAGCCCTCCCGCCATGGTACTTATTTTAAGAAAAAAATGCAGGGTTATAGCTATGATTAATGCTAATTGTCAACAAAATGAACGAAAATATCAACCGAGAAATAACACAACTAAAATCAGACGATGTTTTTTTGATTATAGATAGAGTCAAGCAAAAATTTGACTTTCCTATTCATTTTCATCCAGAATATGAACTGAATTTTATTCTTAATGGCAAAGGCGTTAGACGTGTAGTGGGAACCTCCATGGAAGAAATTGACGACATCGAATTGGTTTTGGTCGGGCCAAATTTGGAACATGGTTGGGAGACGCATAAGTGCAAAAGCGAAAATATTTACGAAATAACCATACAGTTTCATGAAGACTTGTTTAACCCTCGAGTATTGTCGTTAAAAAATTTCGCACCTATAAAAGATCTGTTTCATAAGTCGAAACATGGCATTCTTTTCGATGGAAATACGGCAATGAAGCTCCTGCCCAGAATAAAAGGATTAACTTCAACAAACGGCGTTACAGACTTTATTAAACTTGTGAAACTCCTTGAGGAACTTGCAGATTCTAAAAGCCAAAGGTTGCTATCACAAAATGTAGTGAGGGACAGCGAGTATGAAAATAGCGATAGAATAAGAAAGGTTCAGGAATTTATAAAACAAAACCATTCCCGTAAAATTACATTAAAGGAAATTTCGACATTGGTCAATATGAGCCAAAGCTCATTTAATAGATTTATAAAAAAACGTACGGGAAAAACATTTATAGAATACATGAACGATAAAAGAATAGGTCAGGCCACAGAGCTGCTTATTGAAACAGACATGTCAGTCGGGGAAATAGCCTACAAGTCCGGATTTAACAACATCGCCAATTTTAATCGGCTTTTCAAAAAATTAAAAAACACATCGCCAAGTAAGTTTAAATCAGAATTCAAATCGGTAAAAAGATTTGTAAAATCCTCTTAATGAGTTGGTCAAATAAAACAAATACTTCCAATGTTAAAATTTAGTATATTATCTATTTTGCTCATGTTATTGACTTCCAGAGAGACCAAACAATCCCTGCATAATTTTAATGCGTCCCATGAATTGCTGAAGTACTCTGGCAGGTATGAATTCTTAACAGATTCCACAAAAGCCTTAATTAGTTCAGGGGCCTATGTTCAATTTAATGTCCAAGGAGACTCCCTAAATATATACCTCCAAACAGCATCCAGTGCGAGGAATTATTATGTCATTACGGTGAATGGCACCTATAGAAAACGTTATAAAATTGAAGGGGATTCCATTCAAAAAATAGGTTTAAAACTACCGGCTTCCAACCAAAACACCATCGGAATTTATAAGGCAACGGAAGCCTTTAATGATAGGATTATATTTCATGGCATAGATGCCGAAGCTTTGCTCCCGCTAGGGGAAAAATCCTTAAAAGTAGAATTTATTGGTGATTCCATCACTTGTGCAGCTTTATCAGACACTAGCGATATGCCCTGCAATGAAGGCGAATACCAAGACCACCACAATGCTTATTTGTCTTATGGTGCAAGGATAGCTACGTTGTTAAACGCCGACTTTATGTTGAGTTCAGTGTCCGGAATTGGAATGTACCGAAACTGGAATGATGAACATTTGGAAGAGCCCGTTATGCCCCAAGTGTATGGCAATTTGTATTTGAATACGGACATGTCAAAGCCTTATGATTATTCATTTCATCCTGATATTACCACTATTTGTTTAGGCACTAATGACCTGTCTGAAGGCGATGGTCTTAAACCGCGTTTACCTTTTAATCCAGAAGAATATACAGAGCATTACATTCGTTTTATAGAAACCATTTATGCGCATTCCCCTGACACCAAAATTATTTTACTGAATAGCCCGATGATTCAAGGGGATAAGAATGAGACCTTGGTAGTCTGTTTAAAAAAGGTGCAAACGTATTTTAAAACCGATAAAAACAAGGAGATTACACTATTTGAATTTGACCATTTATATGTTAATGGTTGTAATTACCATCCAAGCACCGAAGAAAACAACATGATGGCAGAACAATTACTGCCCACTTTTAATACTTTATTGAACAAAGAATAACCATGAAAGACTATCTACCATCAGAACACAGATATGATACCATGCCTTACCGAAGATGTGGCAGAAGCGGCTTAAAATTACCAGAGATCTCATTGGGTTTGTGGCATAACTTTGGCCATGTCGACACGTTTGAAACAGTCAAAGACATTTTACATACCGCCTTTAATAACGGGATCACGCACTTTGATTTGGCAAATAATTACGGACCTCCCCCGGGTTCTGCTGAGGAAAATTTCGGTAAAATCCTGAAGCAGAGTTTTGCGTCCCACAGAGATGAATTGATAATTTCCAGCAAAGCAGGTTGGGGCATGTGGCCTGGGCCTTATGGCGATTTAGGTTCAAGAAAATACTTGATGGCCAGTTTGGACCAAAGTTTGAAACGCATGGGTTTGGACTATGTTGATATTTTTTACCATCACCGTCCTGACCCAGATACACCGCTTGAAGAAAGTATGGGAACCTTGGACCAAATTGTAAAGCAGGGGAAGGCTTTGTATGTTGGGATCTCGTCTTATAGTGCAGAAGACACCTTAAAGGCTTCAAAAATATTAAAAGACTTAGGCACACCCTGCTTAATTCACCAACCCCGTTATAATATGATGGACCGGTGGGTAGAAAATGGGTTGTTGGACGTTTTGGGAGATGAAGGGATTGGTTGCATCCCCTTTTCTCCATTAGAACAAGGCATTTTAACCGATAAATATCTCCAAGGCATTCCCGAAGATTCTAGAGCAGCAAAAAGCACAGGGTTTTTACAAGAAAATCAGGTCACGGACGCTGCAATAGCAAAGGCTAATAAATTAAATGCTATTGCAAAAGAACGCAACCAGAGTTTAGCCCAAATGGCTGTGGCCTGGTTATTAAAAGATGACCGAATTACTTCTGTTTTGGTAGGTGTAAGTAGTGAAAAACAGTTGTTGGAAAATCTGGACGCCTTAAAAAATAAAAACTTTTCAACGTCTGAATTAGAAGCCATTGAAACGATTTTAAAAACCTAAATTATGGCTAGACTTCTGTTATTTTTGTTTTTTATAATAGCTAATTGTTCCTTTGCAAATGTGACGCTTCCTTCTGTTTTTTCAGACCATATGGTGTTGCAGCAAAATGGAGAGGTTAAATTTTGGGGTTGGGCAAATCCCAATGAAACCATTAAGATTCAACCTTCATGGAGTGAGGGGGTATATGAAACAACAGCCAGTAATTTGGCACAATGGGAACTCAAGATAAAAACCCCAACCTATGGCGGGCCCTATTCCATTACAATTGAAGGGAACAATTTAATCACTATAAACGATGTTTTAATTGGCGAAGTATGGCTTTGTTCTGGCCAATCCAATATGGAAATGTCCGCCAGTTGGGGCATAAAAAACATGGACGAGGTTGAGAAGGCCACGCAACCCCACATTCGATTTTTTAACGTTCCAAAACTTACTGCAACGTCTCCCCAATTAAATGTACCAGCCATTTGGGAGGTTTGCACTCCAGAAATAATGAAAAACTCCAGTGCCGTAGCCTATTTTTTCGCCAAACGGTTACAGGAAGTCTCTAAAGGTATTCCTGTTGGATTACTGGTTTCTGCTTGGGGAGGAACGCCGGCCGAAATATGGGTGCCTGAAAATACCATCCAAAATAATGCCGTATTAGAGAGTGCTGCAAAAAAGCTGTCCCCTTCAAAATGGGGCCCAACCAAGCCTGGCCAGGCTTATAACGCCATGATCCATCCTTTGTCTGGCTTTTCGATGTCTGGTGCACTTTGGCATCAAGGCGAATCCAATGTGGGTTCGTTAGTCTATGACCAAACACTTACTGCTTTGATCACGTCGTGGAGAAGGCTTTGGCAAGATGAGTTCCCTTTTTATATTGTGCAAATTGCCCCGTATGATGATGGGTTTAAACATTTTGGAGGTGTTGACATCAGAAATGCCCAACGTAAAGTGTGCCATATTTTGGAGAATACAGGGTTGGTTGTGATTTCTGACATCTCTACGGTTGACGATATTCATCCCAAGGACAAAAAATCTGTAGGCATAAGGTTAGCCAATTTGGCTCTAAAACAGCATTATAAATCCATTGAAGGTGTGGTGGAAAGTCCAGAAATTGGCACTATAGATTTTGAAGGTAAAAATGCCATACTTCATTTTACAGATTCAGAAGGGCTTTATTTAAAAACAGAGGTGTCATTATTTGAAATTGCTGGGGCTGACCGTGTTTTTTATCCAGCAAGAGCTAAATTAAAAGATGAACAAATCCATATATCTTCAAAAAAGGTGAAAACCCCAAAATATGTGCGCTTTGCCTGGGGAAATGCCTTACAATCCAATGTGTTTAATTGTGCCAATTTACCCGCATCAAGCTTTACGACAGAATAATAAAAACCCACGCATATGAACTCTTTAAAATACGGTCTGTTATCCCTTATACTGTTGGCAATGACAATGACCGTTGCTCGTGCTCAAAAACAAGAAATGATGAAAAACACCAATCCAGAGATAGAATTTAAAATCGATTCGCTGCTACAGTTAATGACGGTAGAGGAAAAGGTAGGCCAAATGAATCAATATAATGGATTTTGGGATGTCACGGGACCCGCTCCCGAAGGTGGAAGTGCTGAAAAAAAATATGAACATTTACGCAAAGGTTGGGTGGGTTCCATGCTGTCTGTTAGAGGTGTAAAACAAGTGAGAGCCGTCCAAAAAATTGCTGTTGAAGAAACGCGATTGGGTATTCCGCTTATCATCGGTTTTGATGTCATCCATGGGTATAAAACTTTAAGCCCAATTCCGTTGGCAGAAGCCGCAAGTTGGGACTTGGAAGCGATTAAAAATTCGGCTAGTGTTGCCGCTGCCGAAGCGTCGGCCTCCGGGATTAACTGGACATTTGGACCCATGATGGATATTTCGCGTGATCCGCGTTGGGGGCGCGTCATGGAAGGCGCAGGTGAAGATGCTTTTTTGGGCAGTAGAATAGCTGAAGCCCGTGTACATGGTTTTCAAGGAGATGATCTATCTGCTGTGCATACCGTTGCGGCGTGCGCTAAACACTTTGCAGCCTATGGCTTTTCAGAATCAGGAAAAGAATATAATACGGTTGATATTGGTGCTTCCACACTCCATAATGTGGTGTTGCCACCCTTTAAGGCCGCCGTCAATGCCGGTGTTCGCACCGTCATGAATTCGTTCAATGAATTGAATGGCGTGCCCGTAACAGGAAGTTCTTATTTGCAAAGGGATATTTTGAAAGGCGAATGGGGTTTTGACGGTTTTGTGGTTTCTGATTGGGCGTCCATAAATGAAATGATCAATTGGGGGCATGCCAGAGATAAACGCGAGGCGGCACAAAAAGCGGTCACAGCAGGATCAGATATGGACATGGAAGGCAATGTTTATATTGAGGCATTGGCGCAATTGGTAAAAGATGGGGTGGTAGAGGAATCCCTTTTGGATGATGCCGTCAGACGAATTTTAAGAGTGAAGTATGAATTGGGATTGTTTGATGATCCTTACAAATATTGTGATGAGGCTCGGGAAAAGGAAACCATAGGAAATGCAAAACATCATGAAGCGGTATTGGATATGGCCAAAAAATCGATTGTGCTATTAAAAAATGACACTAATCTATTACCACTTAAAAAGGAGGGCCAAAAAATTGCTTTGATTGGTGCCTTGGCATCTGATAAATCGAGCCCGTTAGGGAGTTGGAGAATCGCCTCCGATGATGATACAGCGGTTTCCGTTTTAGAAGGCATGCAAAACTATTCCGGCAATTCACTCACGTATGCCAAAGGGGCTGATGTGTTTGTTGGCCAAGCACAATTTATTCAGGAAGTTGTCGTGAATGACGCCGACAAAAGCGGATTTGAAGAGGCTATTTCTGTTGCAAAAAATGCCGATGTTGTCGTTATGGTTTTAGGTGAACAGGGTTTCCAAACAGGTGAAGGACGCAGCCGAACCAATTTGCAATTGCCAGGGGTGCAGCAGGAATTATTGGAAGCGGTTTTTAAGGTAAATCCCAATGTTGTCTTAGTCTTGAACAATGGGCGTCCACTAGCTATTTCATGGGCAGATGCCCATATTCCAGCCATTGTGGAAGCTTGGCAATTGGGAACTGAAACCGGAAATGCGGTAGCGCAAGTGTTATATGGCGATTACAATCCGAGTGGAAAACTTCCAATGACCTTCCCAAGGAATGTTGGACAAGTACCTATTTATTACAATTTTAAAAACACGGGCAGACCAGATGATAAGGACGGCAATGTATTTTGGTCTCACTTTATAGATGTGGAAAAGACACCTTTGTATCCCTTCGGGCACGGGTTGAGTTATTCCACATTTGAGTATTCGGATTTGAAAATGGATGGAACTTCGTTTGAAACCGGAGCAGATATTGTTGTTTCGGTTCAGGTCCAAAACACGAGCCCCGTTGATGGAAAGGAAGTTGTGCAATTATACATCAGGGATTTGGTAGGAAGTATTACAAGGCCGGTTAAAGAGCTTAAAGGCTTTGAATTGGTGGAACTTAAAGCCGGAGAAACCAAAAGCATCCGCTTCAAGCTTAACAATGAGAGTCTCGGTTATTACAATAATGACGGAAAATTCATCGTAGAACCTGGGGATTTTAAAGTGTTTGTCGGGGGCAGTTCTATCACGAGGTTGGAGTCAGATTTTGAATTAAAATGAATTCCCTAGAATTTAACATCTTTCATCATGGTCTATAGTAATGACTTAGGGGTCTTTGAGCATCAAATAACGATTGGGAATCCTGAAAGCTACGGATTTGCCTCCTATGATCAAGAAGCACAGTTTTATACCTTTTCAGGAATGCAGGCCGAATTGCTGGCCACTTCTGATCAATTCCACTATTTATATAAAGCAATTAAAGGCAACTTTATTTTAAGAGCCATGTCAGGGTTGAAAATAACGGACCTAGTCCAAACCTTGAGTTTGGGTGGAGTGTAAGACATAGTTTAAGCGCCTATTCGCCTCATGTCAATGCCTGCATCCAAGGCGATGGATCAACTACCTTGAGTTATGGAGGTGAAGACGATTCGTCTTTTGAGCAAATAACCTCAACCGATCTTGCCCCCAATGTGATTCAGTTGGAACGAAAAGAGGGCGTTTATTGCCTGTCCACTGCAACATTGGGCAGGCCTTTTACAAGCATTGAAATTGAGGATGTTCAACTTCATAATGAGGTTTTTGTTGGGTTATATGCATGTAATGCAGCTCTTGATTTAAAAGAAACCATTGTTTTTAGTAATGTGAGGATCATAAAACCTGCAGCCGAAAAGTTTACGCCCTATGTGGATTATTTGGGGAGCCGGATGGAAATTATGGATATCGAAAACGGGCATCGAAAATTAGTGTTTTCCTCAGTTCATTCTTTACAAGCCCCTAATTGGATAAAGCAGGGTAAAGAACTTGTCTACAACTCTAACGGATTTTTATATAAATACAGCTTCGAAAATAAGCAGATCCGTCAAATTGCTTCTGGTTTTGCCCAAAACAATAATAATGACCATGTTTTTTCCTTTGATGGGAAATTATTGGGCATAAGTCATCACAATCAAGAGGATCAGGGCGACTCGTCCATTTATATAATGAATCCTGAAGGCGATCAATTCCCAAAGAAGATCACTAAAAATGGTGTGGGCGTTTCCTATTTACATGGCATTTCTCCGGATAATAAAACCATGATTTACACGGCCTATCGAAAAGGTAAATACGATATTTACGGAATAAATATTGAAACGCGAGAGGAATTTCAATTAACGGATACTAAAGATTTGGATGATGGTTCAGAATTCTCCCCGGATGGCAAACATATTTATTTTAATTCCAACCGGACTGGCAACATGCAGTTATGGCGAATGAAATCAGATGGGGGCAGTCCAGAGCAACTGACTTTTGATACCCATTATAAAGACTGGTTTCCACACATTTCACCTGATGGTAAATGGGTGGTTTTTATTTCATTTCCGCCAACCATAGGTTTTGGTGAACATTCTTTTTATCAACACTGCACCCTGCGTATCATGCCTGCCCAAGGCGGTGAGCCTAAAATAATCGCTTATATTTATGGCGGACAGGGAACGATAAATGTCCCGAGTTGGAATGACAATAGCAAACAAATTGCTTTTGTAACCAATAGTGATTAAGATGAAAGCATCAAAAACTACAGGGCAGTTTTAATGGGGAATCCCAAAATAAAAATCCCAGAATAGATAATTAATTCTGGGATTTTTGGCTACTCAAATAAAATTAATTTACTATTGGTGTCTTTTATAAGTAATAAGGTGGAAAGGTCTGAGGCAAATACAGAATTTAATCCTTGAGGTTCTTGTGGAGGATCTGCACTAAAATCATCGCCATGGAACCACTTGCCGTTTTCAGGATGTGTTTTGGCAAAGCCTGCGAACCCCCAAAAATTTAAACCGGCAAAAGGCGTTTTCTTTTGTTGGCTCTTTATAATCCTTTCAAATATAGCCTTGTAAAAGGTGTTTCTATTTTCAATGGAAGACTCAGGAAAAAGGCTCTCCTTTTCACGAGGGAACCCAAATTCTGACATCACAATTGGTTTTTTAAGGCTTTGGGCCACCAAGATATGTTCATTCATATATAGATTGGCTTGCGTTATGGATTCTTGTGTGCTAACCGCTTCATTATTGATGTCATACCAACCCCAGTTTTTAGGCCACATATGCATCGTTAAATAATCAATATTTGGATTGGAATGCAAACGTCCATACATGTTTATATCCTGAAGATAACTGGCTTTTCCTTCTGCACCCGTTGAAATGAGGTGATTGCCATCTAAGGATTCAATAAGATCTACGGTTTCATTGAGCCATTTTGAAAAGGGTTTTTCATGATCTGGGGTCATTAGCACGCGTGGCTCATTGGCCACCTGCCAAGACATGATGGTAGGGTCTTCGGTGTATTTTTTGTTGGTATAGGCATTCGTTCGTCCGATGATGAATTTTACATGCTGCCTAAAGGCCTGCATACAGGGGTTGCAGCTGTGGAATTGTTTGGTATAGTTCATATAATCATCCCATGAATACTGCTCTAAAAAAGGGTTTGGAACTTCTCCGTAGCCATTCCACGTCAAATATTCAGACATGCCCCCAGACCAAATCCAATTGTTATTGAGATACAAAACGGCATACATTTCCCGTTTTTCCATTTCTGCCAATAGGAAATCCAGCCCGTCCAACAAATCTTCATTATAAACACCCTGTTCAGGCTGTAAAGTAGGGTAGACTCTGGAATCACCGCCATGGCCTTCTGCTCCCACCAAGATCCGGAGATTGTCAATGCCCACGTCTTTCATGAGGTCCAGCTCTTTTAGGAGACGCTCACGATCTCCTGTTTTTTCAGATGCTATTATCGGGCCATACCAATAATTGGCGCCCACGAAATAATAGGGCTTTCCTTGCTTATAAAATTTTGAATCACGGACCGTAATGAATGTGGAATCTTTAGCAGATTGTTCCATAACTGTTTTGGTTGCTTTACAAGAGATCAATAAAGCTGTACATACAACAACAAGATAGACTTTAATAGAGTGTGTTTTTATCTTCATGGCAATTGATACATGTTTGGTAAATCAGTCTGTAGGACAGTTCGCGGTTTATTGGCAAATTCGATAAAATCCGCTGTACCGGAAACACCTGGTACGGGGGTGCAATAGGTGTCCTGGCTGTTGTTCCAGAACATCATAAAGCTTATTTCAATATTATTATTTGATAAGGCATTGTAAAGGTTACTGGTATAAAAATTCGGGATAGGGTTGGTTTGGCCCGGGGTGACGAAAAAACAAGATTCCGTCAACGCACTGATTTTTACCTTTTCTATAGCCAGATTTGATATGACTTGCAGCTTTTGATTGGCGTTCTCCAAAGCCATTTGACCCATATTATCAAAATCGCCATAGTTATCCATTCCAAGTATATCTACATAATTGTCTCCTGGATATCTACTTAAGTAATCGGTTGGGGTCGTGAAATTTTTATCTGGTGAGTATGCATACAGAATGTTTCTCACATGGAGTTCATCTTTTAAATAATTTACTGTAAACTGCCATAAGGTTTTGTATTGCTGTGGGGTGCAATATGCGGCACCCCACCAGAACCAATCGCCATCAAATTCATGGAATGGTCTAAATACAAAAGGGATCAATTGACCATCACTTCCCATCATGCTATTGGCAACTTCAGCTACCTTTTGTAATTTTTGTTTATAATAGTCATGGTTTTCACCGCCGGGTAAGATGCTTATAAACGCATTGTTCTTTTGAAAATCAGTCATGGCACTGGTATAGAATTCCGTGCCCTCAAAAGGTTCCCTCAAGTGCCAACAGAACACGTTTACCATGCCCTTGTCATAGGCTTCAACCACATTTGCCTTAATAGTTTGTTCTTGTTGATAGAACCAGTTAGAAGCGCTTCCATCATTATTGTCATCTGTGATAAACATAAAATCAGATCCTAACAAGCCTGGATCGCTTCCCGTGGCCTTCTTCATGTCTGAGTCGCCTGCGTTGTTATTGTAAAAGCTGTTAAATGCATCTTGCTGTCCCACAATAAATTTAGTTTTAGACAAGATTTTTAAGTTATAGAATAACGCAATAGTTTCTGGAGTAGAATTAGGATTCACCATATAATTTGGGGTGTCTTCCGGAAGTAATACATACGCCGTGGTACCGTCTGTGATGCTTATGGTGGCGGACTTTGGTGAAACAATAGTGACGTTGCCATTATTGGTACTGTTTAAAGTGAGGGTAATGGTTTCAATGTCTTCAGCGACTGTATCTTCCAAAATAGTGACCTCAATGGTTGCCACGGTGCTATTTGCGGGTATTACAGCAGTACTGGCTATGTTTTGATAGTCCGTGCCGTTTTTGGCAGTGCCGCTTACCGTATAGCTTACCGTTGTTGTTGTGCTTAATGCAGCACTCAAGGTCAGGGTGAAGGAACCTGTGGTAGATAGTTCAGAGACAGTATTGCTTTCTGTAGTTATTTTGAGGGTAGCATTGGGATCTGGGGTTACTTTGTCATCTTTGGAACAACTATAAATAAATAAGGCCATGCATACTAAGGCAAAAACAATCTTTAATTTTTTCATATGTTTGTGTTTAATTTTATGCAAGCTCTTGTGGTATGATAAGGAGCTTTCCACATACTCACCTTATCTTCTTGACTATAGTTGTTGCCTTCTTTATCCACTCTAAAATGCCATTCACCATGGTCATGGTCTATGAGATTGTTTTTAGTAAAATCCCAGATCTGTAATGCACATTTGGCATACTTTGGGTCTTGTGTGAGCGCATAGGCATAATCCAGCCCTACAAGCGCTTCCACTTGTGGCCACCAATGTTTATCTGTATCTATATGCGCAGTTGTTCTGTTTTTTTCATTAAACACACCACCATCAGAGTCTACCGCTTCCGCAATAAAAGTGTCCGCTACTTTAAGTGCTATGTTCTTGGCATGCGTTAGTAATTTTTCATCCCCCACCAGTTCGGCCGCATCCATAACCAACCAAGCGGCTTCTATGTCATGCCCATAGGACACGGAATCACTTAACAAGGTCCAATTTTCATCAAAAAATAAGTCGTAATGATGTTCGCAATTCAAAAATTTTTGATGGAATAGTTCAATTAGCAGCTTCAAAGCGTCTTTAAGCGGATGATGATCATATATCTTGAGCAATGAGGTATAGGCTTCCAAAACATGAAGGTGGGTGTTCATTGTTTTTGCGGCATTCATGTCTTTATCACTCAGTCTCATGTCTTTAATCTCGGTCCAGTCTTCATTGAAGGCTTCCAGATAACCCAAATGTTTTTTGTCTCTAGCATGCAGTTCCAAACATTCGAAAAGTTCAATGGCCCAGTGTTTGGCATCCTCATTTTTAGAAAATGTGTAATATTCAGACAAGGCATAAATTGCAAATGCTTGTGCATAGGCTTGTTTTCGACTATTGACGGGTTGGCCTACATAATCGAGTTCCCAAAAAACACCTTTGTTGACCTTGTCCCGAAACTTGGTTTGTAAATAGTCATAAGACCTTTTACAGATGGATGTATAGGTATCGCTTTTTAAATAATTGGAAGCCGCAGAAAAAGCCCAAAGAATTCTGGTATTAAGTATTATTCCCTTAGATGCCTTCGGAATTAAATTATTATAAAAATCTCTTTTTCCAACAAACCCCCCGTGCAGTCCATCCACGGTATTATTCTGCCAATAGTTAAGGATGGCGTGTAATTCCGTATGTAATGCTTGCCTAAGGTTGTTGTAGTCTTCCTCCATTACACTGTTTTTTTGTTTTTGTCAATAAGAGTGATGATGTTCTGAACCGAACCTGCGGAGGTGTACTTGTCTTTTGGGGAATTCATAACATAATCTACAAGTTTGTCCACTGTTGAGGTGGCTACATGCATTCTGGTGTCAGAGGAAGCATAATATATATAGACTTTGCCGTCAGCATCTGCAATCCATCCGTTGGAAAAGAGTACGTTGGAAACATCGCCCACACGTTCTTCGGCAACAGGGCCCATAAAATGGCCTGCTGGTTGGTGGATGACTTTAGAGATGTCATTTAAACCGGTCATAAACATGTATAAGGTGTAGCGCAATCCTGCCGCTGTATTGCGCACGCCATGGGCTAAATGCAACCAGCCTTTATCCGTTTTAATTGGCGCTGGTCCCAAACCGTTTTTCAACTCGAAAATGGTATGGTATACTTTATTGTTTATGATTGTTTCATTTTCTACTATCGGATTGATCATGTCGGTTACGTAGCCCAGGCCAATTCCGCCGCCTGCGCCAACTTGAATGAACCCGTCCTGAGGCCTGGTATAAACGGCATATTTACCGTTGACAAATTCAGGATGCATGACCACATTTCTTTGCTGGCCGGAATTGGAGACCAAATCTGGGAGGCGTTCCCAGTTCAACAAATCTTTTGTTCTTACAATTCCTGCATTGGCAATAGCAGCGCTGGTATCTCCAGATGGCGCTTTTGGGTCTTTCCGTTCTGTACAGAATATGCCGTAGACCCAACCATCCTGATGCTGGGTCAGACGCATATCATAGGTGTTGGTATCAGGGTTGTCTTTAAGTTGTGGAATAATACAGGGCTTTTCCCAAAACACAAAATTATCAACGCCATTGGGACTTTCTGCTATGGCGAAAAATGATTTCCTATCATTGCCTTCCACACGCACACATAAAACGTAATTATTGTTCCATTTAATGGCACCTGCGTTAAAGGTGGCATTAAATCCTATCCGTTCCATTTGATAAGGATTTGACACTTCATCAAAATCAAAACGCCAGGTCAATGGTACATGGTCTGCCGTGACGATAGGGTTTTTATAGCGTTCATAGATGCCATTGTAGGTGGGGCAAGGGCTATTTTTCTTGTGAAGAAGATCATTGTGTACCATCATGACCTTTTCAAGCTTTTGATGTTTTATTTTCAATTGTTCGTGCATGCTAATCAAGTTTTTCGTTTAAAGTATTCCACCAAAATCGTTTTAAGAGATAAATACAAATGATAAGTACCACAATTAATATATATACTGGTGTGTTCTGTCTAAAAATCAAATACATAGGTAATATTACTAATGCCGTTTGGGCGATAATGCCTATAACCACATTAAACATATCCCGACCAAACTTGGTGTTCTTTTTGACCTTAGGATGGTCTACAATGATTTGATCGTGGATTGGTTTCCAAAATCCCCATGGTCTCACATTGGTGTAAAAGGATTTTAACACTTCTATTTCTGTTGGAGGCGCAGAATAGGTGCCTACAATACAACCTATAGCCGAGGTTAGCAAAAGTATCGGAAAGTAATAGAGATCTAAAGTTTGTGTAAAGATGAGCGGGAGTATAAGTGCTGGAATCATTCCGGCCACCATGCCCCAGAAAAATCCTTCACCATTAAAACGCCACCAATGCCATTTCAAAACATTGGCCACCACATAGCTACCAAACAATGCCGATACCAACCATTGCAACACGGAATTAACGTCTTCCACAAAAAAGCCTAAGATAATACTGACGATAACGACTGCAATTCCAGAACCATAATTCATCAGTTTGATCTGGGAAGAGGTGGCGTCGGTTTTCTTATATTTTAAATATATATCATTGATCAGATAGGCCTGGGCGGCGTTAAGAGTGCCAGCAAAAGTTGACATAAACGCGGCGAGAAGCCCTGCCAGCAAGAGGCCCAGGAGGCCTACGGGTAAAAATTCTTTAATTGCTGCTGGTAGGATCAGCTCAAAATCCACATCGCCAGTAGCAGTGATCAAATCCAATCTATCATAGAATATAATGGCCAGTGCAGCAAAGCCCGCAATCATTAAATAGCGGATGGGCATTAAGACCACAGAAACAAACCCGCTCATTTTAGACGCCTCCTGAGGAGATTTTGTTGAAAGGATTTTTTGCATGTCATAATTAGGTGCAGGTCCGGCCACACTTACCAAAACGCCCTTAAAGATCATCATCATAAAAAAGACCGTAAATAAACTGTATCCGTCTGATTTTATTTTTTCGTTGACCTGAGGAATGATTTCGCTCCAATCCATATCGAGCTCCCATCCAAAGAACGGGCTCATCCAGCCCTCCGGCACAATTAACAGATTGTTTCCGATGGCTTGATAACCAATATAGGCAATCACCAATGCTGAAACCGTCATGATTGCAAATTGTAGCACATCTGCCCATACAATACCAGACATTCCACCGAGTAGGGAATAGAACACCGCAAAAAGCGTAACCATAATGCCGTAAAAGTGGGGCACATATTCTGGCGCCACATTGAAAGGGATATAATTGCTTACGGTTTCCCATGGGATAAAGATTTCCACAAATTTCCCCAACCCTATAAACCCATAGGCCAAAAAGCCCAAACAGCTTAATAGGGCAAAAATAACCACTATATTATGTGATAACCGGCCACCTTTTCCAAATCCAAATCGGGTTTGGATCCACTCCGCACCCGTAGTGGCATTAGACCTACGGAGCCATTTGGAGAGATACACCATCAAGAATACTTGATTGAACACGGGCCATAGCCACGGAATCCAGGCACTCTTTACCCCATAGGCAAACATTAAGGTGACTAACCAAATCGTTCCGGAAATATCAAACATTCCAGAAGCATTGGAGAGTCCCAGCATATACCATGGCAACGATTTGCCGCCTAACAGGTAATCATCTTTACTGCGTTGGGCCTTTTTTCTCAATATGAGCCCTATGACTATGGTGGTCAGTAAATAGGCCACGATAATAAGGATGTCTAAACTTTGTAACATCTAGTGGTTTGGTTGGTTGAGATTGTTAATGTCTTTTAAAAATAATGTTTTTGCGAAGGTCTCAAACTCCTTAAAATCATTCTCGCTTTCGTGGGTTTTGTAAGGCATATAATGATGCTCTGGTCTATCATTCCTCCAAAACAAAATCCAGGCAATTCCTGAATCTTCTATGTACGGATACAACACCCTGGTAAACCAATTTGGGGTTGGTATTTTCTCAATGCCAGTTTCAGTGAAAGCGTAAAGCTTCTTCTTTCTATTGGCTATGTCTTTTACAACACCCAAGTCATTCACTACTGAAGTGATGTAATCTCGAGAGTTTTTGAAATCATAAATATCAATTCCTAAAATATCCACATATCTATTGCCGGGAAAATATTTCAAATACTTATCTTCCCGATTGAGTTTATTGGGCGAATACACATATAAAAGGTTGTGCAGTTGATGCTTATCACGCAGAAGTCTAACCGTATTTCTCCATAATTTTTTATAATCTGAAGCACTGCAATTGCCCTCTCCCCACCAAAACCAGGAACCGTTCATTTCATGAAAGGGTCTAAATAGTAAAGGAATGGGTTGGGTATTATAATTCAATGTTTTGAGAAAATCTGCTACGCGTGCCACCCAAAGCTCATACTTTTCCTGATGTATGCCACCGTCTAAGATGTCTTTTACAGCAGGTGTCTGATCCCAAGAAGTGCCACCAGAGGTAGGATTGTCCAAATGCCAGCTTAAGGTGATGATCCCGCCATTTTTATGCGCATCTATGATTAATTGTCTCATCGTGTCAAAAGGAACATTATCCAAATTGTTTTCATTTCCAAGCTCTAAGTGTCCAATGTCAAAACCGTAAACTGCCGGGTAATCGCCAATCACGTCATAGACATCTGAATAGGTTTCGCCCAAATCTTCTGAATGTCGCCAACCTACCCCGTAAGAGGTGTCATCTTGATGGCCTACCGCAAACCCCTTTTTTGAAATGTCAAACAATCTTTTATGCAGGACCTGGGCACTGGGTGATGCTTTTTTATCCACTAGTCTTGGGGTTTTATAGAGTGTATTCAAGGTCGATTTACAGGAAGTTAAAAATGAGACCATCAGTAGCACAGACAGTCTTCTCAAAAACAATTGGGTTGAGGTGTTTGGAATAAATGTTCGCATTTGTTAAACTATTACTGTTTTTATGGCAATTCAAATGTAAATTATCTAATTTTATGCCGTTCTAAATTTAGAATGTTCAAAAATAATGATACCACTTTCACCTTGATGATATTATTTTATCATAATAATCAAGTATTATTACAAGTTATATGGAAATCTTAAAAAAAGTACATAGAGAAATCACGCCGCTATCTCCTGAGGATAGTTTTTTGGTTTTTGATAGAGTAAAGGATGATTTTGATTTTCCTATCCATTTTCATCCAGAATACGAACTGAATTTTATAAAGAACGCCAAAGGGGTAAAGCGTATTGTGGGGGATAGTATGGAGGAAATTGAGGACATTGAATTGGTATTGGTCGGGCCAAATCTTCATCATGGATGGGTTATGCATAATTGCAAGAGTAAAAAGATCCACGAAATAACCATACAGTTCCACGAACAACTCTTTAACACGGAATTCCTCTCCAGAAAAATCATGAAGCCTATTAAAGATATGTTTGATAGGTCAATACATGGCATCTTGTTCTCAAACAAAACAACTAAAGAAATTTATGGCAGAATATCACAAGTGTCACGTTTAGATAGTATGGACTATTTTCTAGAAATAATTTCCATCCTTCATGACCTTGCAAATTCCAGGAACCAAAGGTTGTTATCAACCTACACCGCCAATAGGGAAAGTTTTGAAAATAGCGATAAAATTAAAACCGTATATGAGTTTGTACAGGAAAATTACCATAAAAAAATAACCCTTGCCGAGGTTTCTGACTTAGTGAACATGAGCCATGTGTCCTTTAATAGGTTTATGAAAAAGAGAACAGGCAAAACCTTTGTAGAATATGTTAATGACGTGAGAATAGGTTTTGCAGCCATCCGCCTCATAGAAAAAGACAACAGTATTTCTGAAATAGCCTTTAATTGCGGCTTTAATAATATTGCCAATTTTAATAGGGTATTTAAGAATTTAAAAAAATGTACACCTAGTCAATATAAAAATGAATTCTCTGGTATAAAACGAATTTTATGATGTCTTAAACTGTGTTCTTCCCCACACTTTTACCGCGCATAAGTTTGTCGTACCTTACCTTTTACCTTCTTTTATTAAGGCGCTCCCAACCGCTATACATTTTGGGTTTTCTCAGTTTTTTCCTTGTTATTTTTAAATCTTTCGTTATTAAGAAATTATCTTATTAGGAAATGACAAAATAATATTAACACTAACTTAACATTTCCACTAATTTTGAATTATTCAAAAGAAATAACCTTTATTTATCAAAACAGTAAATAATAAGGAGATAAAACTCACAATTCACAATTAAATAGACTAACACCAAAAAACATGCAAAAATTAATTTCAAAAAACCTTTGTGGCACTATAAAATTACGGTTCACATTTGTCCTATTTTGTTTAGTGGGCCAACTGGCTTTGGCACAAACAGAGGTTAAAGGAGTGGTAACTGATGAGAATGGCGTAAGTCTTGCCGGCGTTAATGTTATTGAAAAAGGTACCACCAATGGCGTGGTCACGGATTTTGATGGGAGGTACACCATGACTGCGGGAAACAATGCCACCTTGATTTTTAGTTATGTGGGCTTTATAAACCAAGAAATAAAAGTGGCCGGCGGTGTAATAAATGTAACACTTGTTGAAGATCTGCAAAGCTTGAACGAGGTTATCGTTATTGGCTATGGGTCGCAATTGAAGGAGGACTTGAGTGGTTCCGTATCTACGGTCAATACGGAAGCTTTAGAGAATATTCCACAAGTTGGGATTGATCAATTGCTACAGGGTAGGGCGGCAGGCGTAAGTGTGACCCAAAATTCAGGACAACCCGGTAGTGCGGTCTCTGTGAGGATTAGGGGGGTCAATACCCTTACGGGATCTAGTGAGCCTTTATATATTATTGACGGGGTACCGGTTTCTGGAGATTCTAGCAATATTGGTACCAGCGGCCGATCTATAGCTGATAATGGTTTGGGGGAAGACGCCGGATCCAATGGGGTAAGTCCGTTGGCTTCTTTAAACCCGAGTGATATTGAATCCATCAATATATTAAAAGATGCCTCTGCTACTGCAATCTATGGGTCAAGAGGTTCTAACGGCGTTGTTATTATAACCACTAAAAAAGGAAAATCTGGAGTCGGAAAATTATCCTATAACACCTTTTTTTCCATCCAAAGGCCTACTAACATTATTGATGTTTTAGACCTCCCGGGCTATGCAAGGTTACAAAATGAAATTGGAGAAATTTATGGTTTAAATCCAACAGTAGAATATCTAAATCCTAGTTTATTGGGGGCAGGAACGCACTGGCAAAAGGAAATATTCGATGATGCCCTCATGCAGAGCCATCAGGTTTCATTCAGTGGCGGACAAGAAAATATCAATTACTTTTTATCGGCAGGTTTTGTAGATCAGGAAGGTACCGTTATAGGCTCTTCTTTTGACAGGATCACCATAAGAGCCAATGTCAATGCCAAACTTAAGGAATGGTTGAATGTTGGTATTAGTATGACCGGAAGTAGAACCAATGAAAACTTAACGCTTAACAACTCCAGTAACGGGATCATTTCCTTATCCTTGTTCAATAATCCGGCTATTGGTGTTTATAATCCTGATGGATCATTTGCAGGACCTAAATTAAGTGATGATTTTAGATATCAAAACCCAATTGCAGATGCCTTGAGCATTGAAAACCAATTGACCCGGAATAGAATCTTGGGCAATCTCTATGCGGAATTTAAGTTGAGCAACACCTTAACTTACAGAATCGAATTTGGTGGGGATTTTGGGAACAATTTGAATGATCGGTTTATCCCAACCTATACCTACGGTGATTTTTCTGGAGGAGAGAGTGTTTTAAATTTGAGAAGGGAAAACAACGATTTTTGGATTGTAAAAAACTTGCTGACCTTCAATAAAAAATTCAATGATGTCCATGATGTAACGCTCTTAGCGGGACAAGAAGTACAAGAATCCAAATGGGGGGGCGTCATAGCTCAAGATGGCAATTTTGTAAGTAATGATGTGCCTATTCTAGGAACTGGCGATGCTAATGATTTTACGGATCAATACAAAGGAAGTACTGCCCTGGAATCTTATTTTGGAAGGCTCATATATTCGTTTGACAATCGCTACAATATTACTGCGTCTATAAGGGCCGATGGGTCTTCCAAATTTGCCGAAGGCAATAAATGGGGGTATTTCCCATCTGTGTCAGGCTCTTGGAGGATTTCCAATGAAAGTTTCATGAATGGTTTTGACGCCATCCAAGATCTTAAAATCTATGGAGGTTATGGGGAGGTAGGAAATCAAAACATATCCAATTTTGCCTATGGAGCCAGACTTAATACAATCTCAACAGGGCTGGGCACAGGATTTGAATATGCCAACTTTGCCAATGCAGACTTAACTTGGGAATCCTCAACCCAAACCAATATAGGAGTGGATTTCAGATTGTTCAAATCACGTTTTAATGCCACTGTAGAAGTGTATAATAAGGTCTCCAAAGATTTCCTTTATCAACTTGCTGTAACTGATTTTGTTACTGGAGGCCAATCTCCTGGCGCCATAACGGCACCGTGGGTCAATTTGGGTGAAATGGTGAATAAAGGAATTGATGTCACCTTAGGCTTCAAAACTAATGAAAGTGCTCCGTTTGTCTGGAATTCTTCATTAACCGCTACGCATTACAAAAACAAAGTCAATAAATTATTGGGAGAATTAACCATCAATGGAAACTTAACGGTTGACACGTCCAATCAAAACATAACACTGACGCAAGTTGGCCAACCTTTAGGCCTCTTTTACGGCTATAAGGTGGAAGGAATCTTCAGGACGCTTAACGACATCAACGGTGCCCCAGTTCAATTTGGCAGACCATTTGAAGATGCGCTTTTTTCATCTACATGGTTAGGCGATATTAAATTTAAGGATGTTAATGGAGATGGTGTAGTCAATAGTGATGACAGAACGATCATAGGAAATCCACACCCCGATTTTACTTTTGGTTTCCAAAACTCCTTTGCTTACAAGAATTTTGATCTTTCTATTTTTATGCAGGGGTCTTACGGCAATGACATCCTGAATTTAGTGGACAGAGCCTTAACCGCAGGCAATAGAACCTATACTAACCAATCTCCTTCTGTATTGGATTATTGGTCTATTGAAAACCCAAACTCGAGTCAACCAAGGCTGGCCAGAAATGACACCCCCAATATCAATATCTCTGACAGGTATATTGAAGATGGTTCGTATTTAAGAATTCAAAACGTCACCCTTGGCTATACCTTACCGTATGATGTTTCTGAAAAAATAGGTTTATCGCGCTTCAAGATATATGGAAGTATTCAAAACCTGTACACATTTACAAAATATTCTGGGTATGATCCTGAAGTTGGAGCCTATAATCAAAATGCACTATTATTAGGTGTAGACAATGGTCGTTACCCTTCTCCTAGAACGTTTACCCTAGGGATGAATATTGACTTTTAAAAAAAATTATGTACATAAAAAACAAAATAAAGCATATGAAAAATTTATTTAAAATTAAGTTTTTATTAATGGCGGGGTTTATTTTTTTGATACCTTCTTGTAGTAATGATTTTTTAGATAGGCCACCGGAAGATTCCTATAACGTTGCTGATTTTTACCAAACGGTAGATCAGGTAAACGCTGGTACAAATCATCTATATTCTAAACCTTGGTTTAATTTTATTACCAATGTTGCCTGGTGTATAGGAGAGTTAAGCTCAGGCAATGGCCGTACTTGGGACCCTAGAAATGGCGATTTCGATAACTTTGCCGTCACCGGGCAACATGGGACCCTAACTCAATCTTGGGAATCCTTATACGCCGTTGTTGCACAAGCAAACTCTGTCATTAATACCTTACCAACAGCAGTCAGTGCAGATGTTCCGCAGGACGTTGTTAATAATGCCTTGGGAGAAGCACGGTTTATCAGGGCTACAGCATATTTTTATTTGGTAAGAATTTTTGGATCCGTACCAATTATTGCTGATAACACCAAATATGTTGCTCAGCCATTTGTACCTCGAAATGCTGTTGAGGACGTCTATGAATTTATCAAAAGGGATTACCAATTTGCAATAGACAATTGTTACGAAGACCTCCGCGGAAGCAACTATGAGGTCAACGCCAAGGTGTCCAGTGGGTCCGCCAAAGCCATGCTGTCCAAAATCTATTTGTACGAAGAAAACTATTCCATGGCCTATCAATTGGCGGATGAAGTAATTAATTCTGGTGAATTTAAACTCTATGGAGGTGATGCAGAAGATGGGGATCCTACCGGGAGTTATTACGATTTGTTTTTAACCGCAAACAACAATAATCCTGAATCTATTTTTGCCTTACAATGGTCAAATTCTGGACAATATTCTGAAGGTAATGGGTTGCAGTCCCTATTTGCACAAGCGGGTATCACTGGTTTTTCAGACGGATACTCTGCTATTGGTCCTTCTATTGATTTGCAAAATGCGTATGAAGATCAAGAAAAGGACCTGCGGTATTATGCTACAATAATGGACCCTGGTTCTTATTATCCTGATTTAAATGGGGGCTACACCGTATCAGAAACCGTAGATCATCAAGGTACCAATAAGGGCATCAAAAAATATGTAGTAGGTAATGCTGCTACAAATGGAGGCGGAGCCCAACAGAGTTACCCTAACAATACGTATATTTTAAGATATGGGGAATTATTATTGATCCATGCGGAAGCAGCGCTTATGGGTGGCGGGCCCATCGTAAATGGGGTCAACTCTTTCAATAAGGTTAGAAGAAGGGCAGGCCTGGAAGACATCCCAAACCCTACCTTGGAGGATGTGTTTCATGAAAGAAGAATTGAACTGGCCTTTGAATTTGAATTTTGGTATGATGTGGTGAGAAGAGGACCTGCGTTTGCTATAGATTTCTTAAGTACTACAGAAAGAGGAACCTATAATGATGACACCACACCGCCCACTATTGAGTCCGAAATGTACACCCCAACGGTCAGTGATTTGCTTTTCCCTTATCCTTCAAATGAAATCCAAAATAATCCTGCATTATTGGAAGAGCCAGTGCCTTATGATTTTGATTCAGAATAATAAATATTATAAAAATATTATGAAAAATATTGAGCAATTACTAAAAAAGAACGGTTGGTTCTATATGTTCATGCTGATTTTGTTACCACTAACATCATGCGACAACGAATTTAGAAAAGAGTCCCTGGCAGAAGCTTCCGGACCTCCAATAATCACAAGTGTGAGCGAAGCACAAGAAGATGCCCCTGTAACACAAGGCGTCCTAGATAACACTTATATCATTAGAGGAAAAAACCTATCTTCTCTTATTGCCATCTATTTTAATGGGCAACCGGCAGGGTTTAATCCTGCCTTGGTTACCAATGAAATTGCTTTTGTTCGTATCCCCACTGAAGCCCCGTATGTAGGGCAAAGTAACACCCTCAGGTTAGAAAATTTGCAAGGGTTTACAGAGTACGATTTTTCCCTTTTGACCATTGAGGGTTTTTCCGAAGAAACCATTGACGGAGTTAAAACAGTCACCTTAACAGGTGGTGATTTTACAGATACCGCTTCGGTGACCTTTGTGTCAGGAACGGAAGAGACCGGAGATTTGGTAGAACGTCCTGCAAGTATTATTTCCATTTCAGAAACCCAAGTTAAGGTTGAAGTTCCAGATGGTGTGGAACAGGCTTATATTTATATTCAAACCTCTCGCGGTGCTGTAGTGCAATCAGATTCTTATGGCTTTAGTTATTCCATATACATTGATGCCTTAAATCCGGATTGGACTATGAGTCAATGGGGCGGTACCTTTGATGTTGAATCTACAGAGAATGCTTTAGGGCAGTATTCAATAAAAAGTGTTAGAGAAGGCTGGTCCGGCCTGTCGTTCCTTGCTCCAAATATAGATTTTGATGAATATGAGTCGCTTACCGTGTCCATTTATGGCGTTGGAAATATTGTTTCGGTTAATTTAGCGATCAATGATTTTGATGCAGCTTCAACGCCTATAACCCTAACCTTATCTCCGGGCGAATGGAAAAAGTTTGTAATTCCATTAGCAGATTTATATCCTAACGGTGGAGAACCTAACGCAATTTTTAGATTGGATTTCCAAGAGTCTTCCAATACAGGACTCTCTGAATATATATTCTATGTTGATGATTTCGGGTTTTTGTAAAAGTTATTCATCCACTAAAAATTAAATCAATTCTTTAAATAAACGATAATGAAACTATACAAAATATCATACCTCATTTTGTCTTCAGCCTTGTTTCTATTTTCAACGGCCTGTAAAGATGATGACGATGATTTTCCTTCTTTGGGAAATAATCCGCACAATATTGCTGAAATAATTTCTGAAAGGTCCGATTTGACAACACTGGAAAATGTCCTTTTACAGACCAATTTAGATTCAACCTTGAGAACCACCACTACCTATACCGTTTTCGCACCTAATGATGCGTCCTTTAGTGCCGTGGATCTTTCTGGCTTAAACAATGAGGAACTCAACAACATGGTGCTGAACCATGTAATGAGCACGACCACTGCGGATTTTGCCTCTACTATGATTACAGGGTACAAAACCACAATGGCCACGGGGCCCGATGGAAATAATCTGAGCTTCTATACCAATGCTGAGGCGTATGCCTTTAACGGCATGGCATCATTGGTAGATAGCGCTTCAGATTTAGGGGCGACCAATGGCGTGCTTCATGTAGTGGATGGGGTGCTTATGCCTCCAACAATTGTTGATCAAGTAATGGCAAATCCAGACTATTCTACCTTGGCTGAAGCTATTGAAATTTCGGGTTTAACAGAAGCGTTATCCGTATCAGATCCTACCAACGACAATTATCCATTTACCCTTTTTGCGCCTAATAATGCGGCGTTTGAAATGTTAATGGCCCAATTAAACGGTGCCTTTGGATGGTCCTCCCTAAGTGATATTCCCACCGAAGTTTTACAACAGGTCGTAATGTACCATGTGGTTGCAGGGAGTAATACCTTAGCTGCTGATACAAACGGCACCACCCAAACCACCCTGCAAGGAGGCACGTTTTCTATAGAGGGGACCGTTATTGATGATAATTCTTACACCAATGCTGGCATTGTGTTGACTGATGTACAGGCGGTTAATGGAATTGTGCATGGTATTGATAAGGTGCTATTGCCTGAAGTGGTGTTCCAATCGCTTTTAAGTGCGACACTTAATGTGGTAGAGCGAGCTACTGATAGAGGGTTTACCACCTTCTTGGCTGCGGTGGAAAAAGCAGGATTAACTTCTATGCTATCAACGGATAAACTTACTGTTTTTGCACCAAATGATGATGCCTTTGTGGCCCTGTTTGCAACAATTAATAATTTTGAAAGTTTAGAGGATTTTGACACCCCTGATGAGCTGATAACTTTAGGTGATTTATTGAAATACCACCTATACGACGGTACTTTAATGGCCAGCGATTTCACAGATGGCGGTACGATTGCCACAATATATGGCGATGCTATTACGGTAGATTTAACTGGTGATATTCCCCGTCTAAAACCTTCATTTGAAGAGGCTATCCCGTCTGGGGTGGTGACGCCAAATATTGGTGCTACTAATGGGATGTTGCATGAAATCAATAGAGTGTTAATACCTGACGCATTAGTAAGCGCCTTAGGAATTGATACGGGTGACGGTGGCCTTTGCCCTGTTAATGATCCAGCTTTGGTGTTCTTTGATTGGGATGCCAAGGGCAGTTATTGGGGCAATGTAACTCCTGAAAACCAAGCCTCCCTTAGTATTGACGGAAGTTCTTATGGTAGAGCCAACTTTCAGACCGGAAGTACGGGTTGGCAAGATCTGTTTTGGAGAAATGACGCGACTTTTAATGGTGCATCCATTGTAGGATCAAATGTAAGTGGGTATTCCTTAAAATTTGATATCAATGTTATTGAACCCTTAACAGCAGGAGCATTCAGAATAAGATTCCATAGTGATGCCGTAGATGCATTTTACGATTGGGAGCCTTGGAATGAAACTGGCGAGCCTTTTACCACAGACGGTTGGGAAACCATTGAAATTCCTCTATCTGTATTGGGAGTTCCAGATTTTAGTCTGGTCAACCAAGAATTTGGGATGGCATTTGAGGGCGCAGATGTGCTTTTAAACTTTGCCATAGACAATGTAAGGTTTGACACTCCGGGATGCGGGGGCCCAGAACCCGTTGCAGATGCTGATTTAGTGTTCTTTGATTGGGATACCTACGGCATTTATTGGGGCGCTGTAGCCGCAGAAGATTTAGCCGCCATCAGTTTGGATGGATCTAACTACGGAAGGGCAAATTTAAACACCAGTGGTGGCGGTTGGAATGACCTGTTATGGAGAAATGATGCCACTTTTAATGGTGCTAGTATTGTGGGGACAAACATTAATGGCTATGTGTTGAAATTTGACATCAATACTTTAGATCAACCAATCTCCAATGGCACATTTAATATAAGATTCCATAGCGCTGCGGTTGATGCCGTATATAAATGGGCACCATGGAATGATACAGGTAACCCTTTAGATACTGAAGGAGGTTGGATAACTATAACCATTCCTTTATCTGTAATAGGTCAACCAGATTTTAGTGCGGTAAATCAGGAATTTGGAATGGCCTTCGATGATGATGGGGTGGTAACGCCGTTGAATTTCGCCATGGACAACGTAAGATTTGAAGAATTATAAGCCCGTCCCCATTTATGAATAAAGAAATTTTAAATTAGCTGTATTCCCTGTAGAGTTTTTACAGGGAATATTTTTTTAACACAAAACTTAACCCATAATGAAAAAACTATCACTTCTCTGTTTCCTTCTATTAACCACCCTTGGCCACTCACAAAAGTTTGAAGGCTTAGCGGAAACACCGCCAATGGGCTGGAATAGTTGGAACACCTTTGGCACAGATATTAATGAAACCTTGGTGAAAAATATTGCCGACAAATTTATAGACCTAGGTTTAAAGGATGCGGGCTATGATTATATCGTGTTGGACGATGGGTGGATGGCAAAAGAACGTGACGCCAACGGAAACCTTATTGCAGATCCCATAAAATTCCCCGGTGGGATGAAAGCCTTAGCAGACTATATCCATGCCAAAGGATTAAAATTTGGTTTGTACAATTGTGCAGGCTCAAAAACTTGCGCTGGTTATCCTGGAAGCAGAGGCTATGAGTATCAAGACGCCCGGAGTTATGCCTCTTGGGAGGTGGATTATTTAAAATACGATTGGTGCAACACAGAAAAACTAAATGCTGAAGGCGCTTATATTACCATGCGCGATGCTTTAAAAAAGGCAGGAAGGCCTATGGTGTTCAGTATTTGCGAATGGGGAGACAATGAACCATGGAAATGGGCAAAAGATGTGGGCCATCTCTGGCGCGTTTCGGGAGACATCATCAACTGTTGGGACTGTGAAGTAGGCCATGGCTCCTGGTCATCGTTTGGCGTGTGGAACATCATAAATATGCGAAAAAACATTCGTAGCGCAGCCGGTCCGGACCATTGGAATGACCTCGATATGATGGAAGTGGGCAATGGAATGACCGATGCAGAAGACAGAAGCCATTTTGCCATGTGGAGCATGTTGGTCTCCCCTCTCATCATGGGAAATGATCTGAGAACCGCTTCCCCAGAAACTATAAAAACCCTGACCAACCAAGAAGTCATTAGTGTCAATCAAGACAAATTAGGCATTCAGGGCTTCCGGTTTTCAAATGAAAACAATGTCGAAATTTGGATCAAGCCTTTAGAAAATGACGCGTGGGCAATGACGTTTGTAAATATGAATGACAAGCTCGTCAATTTGGATTTTGATTGGATGAAACATGATATTGGAGATGACGTAAATGGCAAGAGAATGGATTTACACAACAGTATTTATAACATCCGAGATCTATCCAGCCATACCAATTTAGAGGATACCTCCAGAAACTTAAAGGCCAACTTGGGAATTCATGAGGTGTTGATGGTTAAACTCCAAAAAAAATAGTACCCAAAGCTATTCTTGATAGGAGTTTGTAAATATGCTGTTGAGGCAATGCTAACTGAAAAAAGTCGTCGAATTATCTTCGGCTTTTTCTTTTGCAACAGAAGATTAAGAAGGGGTTTAACCTGGGGTGTGTTAGCTTTTCCATAAAATCGGGTTTGAGATAAGGTTGTGTTGTGCAGTAAAAATAGGGCACATCATAATTTAAACACTATATTCAATTATAAAGGAGATGCAATTTGAAACCCCGTGCCCTTTTTTCATACAAGGCCTATAAAGAGGGACTATTTATATTGTTTTAACGTTTTGATAATTAAATAGTTGTAATTATTTTAATATATTTGCCCACCGAATTACGAACCTCGCAAAAATATTGAGTTAGATGTTTTATTATATAAATTTAAAAGCAAATTAATCAAATAGATATAGACTTGATTTAATTTCAATATTTTACTGAGCACTTTTATTTCTTTTATATGGGTAATGTCCAATTGGGCATTTTAGCTTCCAAATAGTGTGAAGTTGATTATTTTTTATACATTTAAGCCTTATCCTTATCCCTATAAGTAACATGTTGAAGTCATTTAGTGATTCCGAACTATTGAGCCAAATTGCAGATGATAATATAATGGCTTTTGAGGAAATCTATAAAAGACACGCTAGCAAAATGCTGCTATATGCTTTGAATATTTTGAATAATAAAGATGTTTGTGAGGACTTAATGCAAAACATTTTTGTTGATTTTTGGACAAAAAGAAAAATCACCTCCATTAAGAATCTCGAAGCTTATCTTTTTAGAGCAGTTAAATTTCAAGTGTTCAAGTATTTTAGAAGTCAAAAATTTTCCAATGAGGATTTAACCCGTCTCAACATAGTCGACGTTTCTATTAATGCTGCTAAGAAACTGGAATATGACGAGCTGGAATCAGCTATTCTTAATGTTGTAAGTAAATTGCCACCACGATGTAAAGAGATTTTCGAATTAAGTCGATACGAACATAAATCAAACAAAGAAATTGCAGAAGCTTGGAATGTCTCAATTCAAGCAGTAAAAAACCAAATATCAAAAGCTCTAATCGCTATTCGAGCAAATCTTCATAAGGAAGAGCTTCTCTTCATATTTCAGATTTTTTTTGTTTATCATTTCTAAGTTTTCTTTTTTTTTTAAAAATCTGATTATAAGGTGTCTAGGTTTTTTGCGTCAAATATTTTGAAAATATTTAAAAAATGAAGTGTACCGGAGCTGTCTTTTGGGTACATATTAATAAACCAATTGTTTTAATGTAGATTTCAATGAACTCAAAACAAGCAAAAAAACTATTTAATAAATATTTAGATAATAAATGTTCTTCTGATGAATTAGAATTATTAGAGACATTTCTCGACTCTTATCAGGATGGAAAAACAATTCTCTCAGATTATAATGCAGAGAATATTAAAGTAAGTAAAGAAGTGATATGGAAAAACATCATTTCTAAAATAGAAGAAAAACCAACTCAAAGTAAGTCTTATTCTTTCAATAGGTACTCAATGATGGTGACCTTTCCTTTTTGGGCTTCGGTTTTGTTTTTATTGATAATCCAAATTGATGCAGGAATGCCTGTATTGTAAAACAAGGCACTTGGTAAACCCACAATACCTTCCACTAAATCGGCTTCTAATAAGGCTTGACGTATTTTGCCTTCGGTGCCACTTCTAAACAAAGTGCCGTGAGGCAAAACAACGCCTGCTTTTCCATCTTGTTTTAATACGGCAATCATGTGTTGTAAAAAAGCTAAATCGGCATAACCTCGTGGTGGGATACCGTATTGAAAACGTCCGTAAGCGTCGCTTACTTGCTTATTATAATTAGGCGTTACTTTCTTTTCTTTGCCATCTTTATCCAGCTTTACCTCATGGAGTTTTCAGCAGGTGTCCACCAACCATCCATAGAAAATGGGGGATTGGCAATAACGCGGTCAAAGAGCGTCAACTCACTGTTTTCATTTTTATGCTGTGGGTTGATGAGCGTATCGCCTTTTCTAATATCGGCATCCATAAAGTTATGGAGCAACATATTCAGTTTACCAATCGCCCAGGTGCCTAAGTTTTTTTCTTGTCCGTAGAGCGATACGTTGATGTTGTTACTCACTTTGCCGTTGGGCTGTTCGGCTATATATCGCGCAGACTCAATCAGCATTCCACCTGAACCACAGGTGGGATCATAAACTTTTTGTTTTGGTTCTGGTTTGATTAATTGCACGATCAATTGTACAACGCCACGAGGTGTGTAGAATTCACCTTCTTTTTTACCAGCATCATCTGCAAATTGTTTGATCAAGTATTCATAAGCATCGCCCAACAAATCGTTAGATTCCAAATGATCATTACGTAAGGAATGTTGGTTGAAATGGCGTAATAGGCGTTGCAGTAATTCGTCAGACAGTTTTTCCTTGTCTCCAAATTTGGTAGCGGTCATTACACCTTCTAAACTTGTGTTTTCACGCTCAATGGCGGCAAAGGCTTTATCTAAGGCAATACCAATGTTTTCAGTGTGTTTCTTTATGGTTTCCCAACGTGATTCTGGTGGGAGTTGGAAGTAGGTGTCATCTTCAGCCTCGGTTCTGGATACGCCATCACGTTTCATAATATTTTCAACTTCTTCTTCAAACACATCGTTGGAGCGTTTCAAGAAAAGCAATCCGAAAATGTAGTTTTTAAAATCTGAGGAGTCAATGCTGCCTCGTAATATATTGGCTGAATCCCATAGCCATGATTCTAGGGTGTCTAGGGTTAGTTTGTTAATGGACATAGGTGTGTTTAGTGTGTTTTGGGAGTTGGTTTAATCCAAAGGATAAATATAGGGTAAAAATATTGGGTTTTTGGGGTTGAGTGGAGGAGAAGAGCGTGGGGAAATTATGGATACCCTTTCAAGGTTAAGGTTGGATAGAATGACAGGGTATCAGTTATTGACCGTTGTTAAAAAATAACTAAATTCAATTGTTTTAACCATCGTCTACAAAGTTTTTCTGTGCGATTGGAGAGGGCTTTTCTTTTGTGTTTAGGAGAGACCCTCACTAGATTAGCAAAAGTGCTTATTTTAAGTCTACTACATCGCCGTTAGTGTAAATTATTTTGGAGACATTATAAACGCTTCTGCCTGATTCTTTAATTTGTCCATCATCATTCATTTTTTGTTTAGTTTCAATGTCGCAAACTAATTTTGTACCATTAGAAAAACTCAAATTTTTATTTAGTATTAAATTTTTAAAATCATCATCTTTTAGTTTAAAAGTGATATTTTGATTAATGTAAATAGCTTTCCAACTCATACGATTCCTCTTAAGAACTGGTGAAACGATTTCCAAAGTTATATTCTCTTTGTATTCAGGTTCTACAACTGTTTCTTTAACAATAAATAGTTTAAAATCAGATCGTGGTACAATCTTTTCAGTTGATTTTGGTTCAAAATTTTCATTAAGTTCTTGAGTAGATACTTTTTCAACTTTATCTTCTTTTGATAATAATGAATAAAATTTGGATTTAGAAAGTTTCACTTTATTGATTTCAGAAATATACATTGCTATTGAATCAATTAATTCTTGGGTAACAACAAACTCTTCATCGATTTCTAAATTTGTTTGTTGAGCTTCTAGGCTATCTTTTTCAAAATCTTGTTTGATTTTTTTAATTTGAAGTTCTAGAAATTGAGTTTTCAATTTTTCTGTTTCAGAATCTGTATTTATGGAGTTAGATATAACATCTGAAATTACAGAGCCTAATATTGACGCTAAAAAACTTCCCACAATAATTATTTTTGCTCTGTTTTTCTTTTTATTTATAAATTTATAAGTTGATCTTATGCCAGTCTAGGGTTAGTTTGGGTTTTGACATAGGTGTATTTATGATCTTTTGGAAGTTTGTTATCTAATCGATAAATATAGGGTAAAAAATATTGGGTTTTTGGATCAAGAATTAATAAAATAGGAATTGAAAATATCCGCAAGTCAAAACTAAAAAGACTTGAAAATGAGCACACTAAATGGCTATCCGATTTTGAAGAGAATCAAAGATTGATTCCAGGCACTAAACAACTTTTAACATTCAGATTAGATGGAGAATAGCCTAATAAAACATATTATCAAAGTCCTCTCAGGTTATGATGCTCCAGTTCTCATTATCGAAAATAATGATGGGTTTTTATTTCGAGCAGATGTAATAGAGCAATTAGGTCGAAATAACATCAATGTATCGATTGGGAACAGTCTTTCTCAAAGAGTAGCATTTGAGTTAAGAAATAATAGTAAAACGTTATTTCTTATTAATAAGCAAAACAGACAATATCTAGAGGACATTGAGGCAGTTGCCATTCATTCCGAGTTTTTTTTAAGCCAATATCTTTCTGAATATCACATACCATCAATAAAGGATTTGTCATTACTAATCCTTGATAAGTTGTTCGTTACGAAACAATTGTTTTCGCTTTCAAAAAGCGAAACGTTAAAAGAAATTGCAAAAATTTCTTCTTTATCGAATCCTGAAAATCAAAACTTTAATATTGAAAGTTTTACTAATAGTGTTAATGAAAATTTAAGTGACGAAACCATTGATTGGTATGAAATAGCCACACTTTTTGGCAATGCTATTTCACGCACTATCGGTTCAGATCAGTTTGACTTGATTCTTGAAAAAATTAAACAAGCCAATGATAAATTTCAGGAGTATATTAAGGAAAACTATGCGCAGATTAAAAATTCAAACTCAATAAAGAAACCACAAATTGTATCTAAAATTTTAGATTATATAGATTTCAATTTCAAGGAAGAGCCTGTTGCTCTTATTGTAGTAGATGGTTTAAGTTTTTGGCAGTACTCCTTGATTGCAGATAGATTACTCGACAATAAAAAGGAAGCAATTACCTTTTCTTGGATTCCCTCGATTACACAACTATCTCGTCAGTCAATTTTCAGGGGTTCTAGTCCATTGAATTCTTATAAGCAAAATCCTACTAATGAATCAAGACTTTGGAAGAAATACTGGAAATCCAAAAACTTCAACGACTTCGAAATAGACTATAAGCATGATACGGTTAATCTCACCGGTATTGATGGAGTCAAAAGATTAGGTCTTGTTTATAAAGATTTAGACGATTATATGCACAGTTCCAAGGATTATATAGATCTGCTTAAACTGACTGAAAATTGGTTTGAACGTAGCAGAATTCAAACAATTATTCAAGAATTACTCTCACAAGGTTTTAGAGTTATTATTACAAGCGATCATGGAAATATTCAAGCTAAAGGATGGCGTGGTTTGAATGGAAAAGAAAAATTAGGAACGAATAAATCAGGAAGTAGAAGCGAACGTCACCTTGAATACTCTGAAAAAAGATTGAAAGATGAGTTTTTAGATAACAATCCGGAGCTAATTGATTCTGTTGTTCAGGAAGAACAAGCGATCTATTTCAAAGATGATTTGAGCTTTTCGAGAAGAGATGATTTAGTAACTCATGGTGGAGCTCACTTCCTTGAAGTAGTGATACCATTTATAGAAATTACAAATGAATAATAAATCAATAGATATTAATCAGAGGATTCCATTGGAAACTCTTTATGCTGCTTTAGAAGCATTCTTGAACGATAATTATTCCAATGATTACATTATGGAACAATTACGATTAGAATATAATGGTGAAAACCGTTTAAAAAAAGCACTTAGAATAGTGAATAGAATTATCCCAAAAAATCCATTATTGTCTTTAGTAAACGAAAATAAGACGACCTTAAAATTAGCAATCAAGAAAAAACAGGATAGAGATATAATCTTAATCGCTCTTTTAAATTCAGCCTTCCCGTTTTCTTATGATGTTCTACAGATTTTTGGAAAATATTTTGCAGTTCAAGAAATTATTAATGCTAATACGGTTAAGAAATCAATCTCTAATGTTTATGGCGGAAATCGTGCAACCGAAAATGGAATTTATAGTGTAGTTCCAATGTTTTTGGAAGCTGGATTTTTCAATCGACCTAAACAAGGTATTTATCAATGGGATAAAAAACTTATTCCAAACTCTGAAATAACTGAGAAAATTTACTTAGCATCATTTAAGTTGAATAATAACATGAATGAAGTTCAGGAATACCAATTAATGGACCCTTACTTTCAGTTTGTAAAATTGTAATGAGAAATTCAATCTATGTTTGGGTAATAAAAGATTATTGATGTGATAGAAAAGAAATAAAATTTCTACAAACAACACCTAATTCAACACCCAGAAAAACAAAGCCCCGTAAACACTAGTGTTTCGGGGCTTTTCAGCGGAGAAAGAGGGATTCGAACCCCCGGAGGTATGACCCTCAACAGTTTTCAAGACTGCCGCATTCGACCGCTCTGCCATTTCTCCAGTTTTGGTCTCATCAGGTTATGTCCTGAATGCGGGTGCAAATATAGAACCCTTTTTTTATTCTTTCAAGTAAAATCTCAACTTTTTAAAAAATAATATGGACCATTGAATTAATTTATGGAAATCGTTTAACATTGCCGTGCGCATCCCTTATTTTTGCAGCAATCAGAAATCAATACTAATGAGCATCATAGAGAGTTTACAATGGCGCTATGCCACTAAAAAATTTGACCCGAAGAAGATTCTTGCCCAAGAAAAACTAGATATACTTAAGCAGGCTTTTAATTTGACTGCAACGTCTTTTGGTTTGCAAACCATTTCTATGCTTATTATTAAAAACGACACCTTGAGAAATGAATTATTGGGAGCTGCTTATAACCAAAGTCAGATTGTAGATGCATCACATCTATTGGTGCTCTGTGTCAAAAACACAATCAAGGAAGATGATGTGGACGATTTATTTGATAATGTCAGCCATTTAAGACAAACTCCAGAAACCATTCTTGAACCTTTCAGAAATAATCTAAAATCGATTATGCAAAATAAGAGTTTGGAAGAACAGCAGGAATGGTCCATAAATCAGGCATATATTGCTCTCGGTAATTTGATGACCGTTTGCGCGGTGGAGCGTATAGATTCCTGTCCTATGGAGGGATTTGATCGCGCACAATTTGATGCTATTTTGAAGCTGAATGAGAGGCATCTCAAATCAATTTTGTTGTTACCTGTGGGATATAGGGCAGAAGATGATATGTTTTCAAGCTTTAAAAAAGTAAGGAAGGAGTTAAAACATAGTATTGTCGAAATGTAAAACAATCATTGAAATAGAATTGAAGTGATGCTTTTATTCGAGCATTTTATTTCCATTCGTCTGATAATCTTCGCCCATTCCTGAGACATATCCTTTGAAATGAAGATCTTCAAAATTACCGATAATATCAAACTCAGCGCCCTGAATCATAAAACCCGCTGATAGTTTACCGTCCATAATTTTTATTTCATAAAGGTCAAATGCCCCCACATCAGAATTCACACTGCCAGAATATGTACCTTCGGTATTTTTTGTAATTGTCATCGTCGCTGATACATTGCCTTGTGGTGTATCTTCTATCAGCAAGTTCCAGGAACCAATATAAGGGTCAACCTTTATGACACTTTTGCTAGGACCACAATTGCTAATGAGTAAAGAAGAAAATAAAACGAATAACACAAACGATTTTTTCATGGCAAGAATGAATTTTACAATTTAAATATACAAAATCTTAATGTTTCCGATTGATTTTTATGTTTAAATTGAGATTATTAATTCAGATCATTCACTTTTTGATTGAACATATATATTGTAATTTTGAGTTCTAAATTTATAAATGAATAGATAGTTATGCCAGGATTTGAATTATTTGGAAGTGCGGAACGTAAAGAAGTCAATGATGTTTTAGACAATGGTGTTTTGATGCGTTATGGATTTGACGGAATGCGTAACGGGCATTGGAAGGCAAAGGAGTTGGAAACCGAGTTGCAATCAGCTTTCCAAAGCAAACATGTCCAATTATTATCAAGTGGTACCGCTGCGGTTACAGCAGCCTTGGCTGCTGCAGGAATTGGTGCAGGAGATGAGGTCATCATGCCATCCTTTACATTTGTAGCGAGTTTTGAATCGATTTTGATGCTGGGGGCAATTCCAATTATGGTTGATATTGACGACACCTTAACTTTAGATCCAAAAACGGTAGAAAAAGCAATCACCTCCAAAACAAAGGCCATTATGGTCGTACAAATGTGCGGTAGTATGGGTGATATGGATGCGCTACAAAGAATTTGCGACGAACATAAGCTCATCTTGATCGAAGATGCATGCCAAGCAATTGGAGGTACTTATAAAGGGAAACCTCTAGGAAGTATTGGAGATTTAGGTTGTTTTTCATTCGATTTTGTAAAAACGATAACCTGTGGTGAAGGTGGTGCGGTCATAACTGATAATAAAGATTATTATATTAAGGCCGATAATTATTCTGATCATGGGCACGATCACTTTGGCAATGATAGAGGTGCCGAGGCCCATGCATTTATGGGCTATAATTTTCGCATTTCGGAACTTCATGCTGCGGTGGGGTTGGCACAGGTAAGGCGTTTACCTGATTTTTTGGCTATTCAGAAAAAAAACTTTACAATATTGAGAGAAGCCTTATCTGAAATTCCCGACATAACCTTTAGAACCGTTCCGGAGGGTGGCGTAGAAAGTTATGCTTTTTTAAACTTTTTCCTTCCAGACTTGGAAATTGCACGTAAAGCTTCCAAAAACTTAAAAGAAGCGGGTGTGGACGGTTGTTTTCATTACTATGATAATAATTGGCATTATATCCGAAAGTGGGATCATTTAAAGAATCTCAAATCTTTATACCCAATTTCAGAAGAGATAAAATCAGGTATTAAATATCTTCAAACAAAAACCTTTGAGCAATCTGATCATTTTATTGGACGGAACATTTCTTGTTTGATCAAATTGTCCTGGACAGAAGAAGAGGTGAAATCACGTGCAGAAGCTATGGTCCAGGCAATTTCTTTAGCATTGAAATTGGTACGTTAGCATTGAAAATGATCTGTCAATAGGTTTGGATGCTGTTGCTCTAATGGTTATGGCAGCATATGAACATATCATCTTAAGGGTGTTTTATTAGAAAAATCAATATAATCATGGCTCATTTTAGAAATCAAATATTCTATGGAATGGAAATCCGTGGTTTAATATTGACCGATTGAAGCTCTGCTTCGTGAAATAGCTGGAAATGAGAAAGCATTAAATTATTTGCGATTTCAATTGTCATGGGGAGATGGCTAAATTACTGAAGGAAACTTGCGACCAGTAAATCCATTGATGTTTCAAACTTAACAACACGCATCATATTATAAAAGTATTGGCCGATTACGGATTAGACATTAAAAGGACAGTGATAGTGTGGTCGTATTACAATTTGTCAAATAAAAAAGGGATTTAGAGCGGTTTTTCTAAATCCCTTTTTGAATGATAATTTAAAAATATGATAGTAAATTCTCAAACACCTAATTTTAATCGAATATGAAGCTGGTAGCATCTCGGTTGAATATTATTTGCGCATGTCTTTAAAAAAATGTAAATTAGTAAGGCTAAGCGAGTTAATCATGTTTGAGATAGTAAAAAAACATGATTATTTATTTTTCATTTAACACTGCCTCTCTTCTTGTTGTGCTTAACGAATTTAAATTTACTTAGGTGGTACTAGTTTTTATTATACCAGCAAAGACCTCAAGTAACTTCTCCTTATGTTTTAATGGGTTAACAAGTGATTCAATTTTAGATGCTATATCTATTTTGACTTCAATATCTATATAAACAATTTTAAAAATCGTAAAACATGAAACAACAGCTACTTTTTCCAATATTTATTTTTTGTATTCTTATGAGCTTTTCGGCATATCCTCAATATAAGGTTGATGAACAACGCTTTTATTCTTGGGAGAATAGCGAATGGGAACAAGAATTGACCCAAAAATCTAAGTTTGATAATGAAGGAGACAAAGAGACCGAATTGCTTAGCATAGTTATGCCTAGCTCAGAAAATCAATTTAGGCAAACTAAAGCGTACAACGCCAATAATCTTATAATAGAGATGGTTTCAGAAATTTGGATCCCTACTCTTATGGATTGGCAAAGCATGGCAAAGACAAATTACACCTATGAAAGCTCCCAAATAAAATCAGAAACTACTCAAAGCTATAATCCAAATACCACAGCTTATATAAATAGTACTAGAATTTTATATGCCTATTCAGATTCGAATCTTACAAATGAAACCAAACAAAATTGGAATAGTGGCGCTAACACTTGGACGGATTCTTCTAGAAAATTGTATGAATATTCAGGAATCAACCTTATTAAGGAGACTGAACAAGAATGGAACGCTGGTGCAAAGGCATGGATTAATGATGAAGTGACAGAAATTGCTTATGACTCCTCGGGAAAAATGATCCAAACCATTATCAGGGAGTGGGACTCTGATCTAAACAAATGGGAGTTTGATGAACGCATCACCTACACCTATACTGTGGATATGATAACTGAGGCCATTAATGAGGAGTATGAAAATGGCGCTTGGAAATTGGATGCGAGAACCTTAATTACGTACAACAATGGACTGGCAACGGAAGTGCTATATCAAGAAAGACGGGGTTCTGAATGGATAAATGAAGATAGGTCATTAACTACATTTGATACCAATGGAAATGCCACAATTATTATCATTGAAGAGTGGGATGAGACGGACAAAGTTTGGGAACCTGAAAGCAAAATTGAAAGAGACTATTCTCTTGTCAAACCTTTCACTTTGAGCGTTCCAACTTTTAATATGGAAAATTTCAAGGTATTCCCTAATCCTGCTACTGATATCATTAATGTGTCTTCGGTATTGAAAGTTGACAAAATGGAACTTTATGATGTCTTAGGTAAAAAAGTGAAATCCTCTGTTATTGATAATCTCATTAGAACAGATGATTTAAAATCAGGATTATATGTGCTAAAAGTCTATCAAAATGATATGAGCACCACACAAAGAATATTGGTCAAATAGAATAGATTGGCTAGGCCTCCCCGGAACAAAATCTTAACATGCAATTTAAGATATTTTAAAGTGGTTTAAACTGATATTTTGTAGAAATCAAAGAAGTAAATCATTTATTATTCTTGAAAATCTTGGATGGTTTATTAAATCACGTCATTTTTTAATTTTGATTCTTATTGAGCTCTAATAGCTCACATGATCCACAATTTCCAAACCATAACCAATGATGCCCACACGTTTAGTGTGTTCGCTATTGGACATCAACAGTAATTTATGGATGTTGAGATCATGTAAGATTTGTGCGCCTATTCCAAAATCCTTATTATCCATTACAATACTCGGTGCTTTGACGACAGTGGTATGATTTTGTTCTTGTTTTAGTGTTTTTAAACGATTGAGCAAATCAGTCGATTGGTGTTGCTGGTTGATGAAAAGAATGGCGCCTTTGCCGTCATCGTTGATCAACTTAAACATATCATCTAATTTCTTATCGGCATTGTTGGTCAAGGTGCCTAAAACATCATTATTAACTAGGGTAGAATTGACTCTGGTCAAAACAGGCTCATTGGTTTTCCAGGCGCCTTTAGTCAAAGCAATATGCACTTGATTGTTTGTCGTTTGCTGATAAGCTCTCAATCTAAATTTTCCAAATCGCGTTAAGATCTCAAAATCATCTTTCTTTTCAATTAAGGAATCGTGCTGCATTCTGTAAGCCACTAAATCTTCAATTGACACAATCTTAACATCAAATTTCTTGGCTACCTTCATCAATTGTGGCAATCGTGCCATAGTGCCGTCATCATTCATGATTTCTACAATCACACCGGCTGGCTTTAATCCTGCTAAACGTGCAAAATCAATCGCTGCTTCCGTATGTCCGGTACGTCTTAATACACCACCTTGTTTAGCAACTAAAGGAAAAATATGGCCAGGACGTCCCAATTCAAAAGGCTTGGTGTCAGGATCTATCAAAGCTTTTACGGTTTTTGCTCGATCACTTGCAGAAATCCCAGTGGTCACGCCGTTGCCACGCAAATCCACCGAAACGGTAAAGGCAGTTTCCATGGGATCCGTATTATTATGGACCATTGGGTTTAATTCCAATTCTTTACAACGTTTTTCAGTTAAAGGCGTACAAATTAATCCACGCCCATGAGTCGCCATAAAATTAATCATTTCTGGAGTTACCATTTCTGCAGCAGCTACAAAATCACCTTCATTTTCTCGATCGGCATCGTCAACAACAATAATGACTTTTCCATTTTTGATATCCTTAATGGCTTCCTCAATGGTATTCAGGGTTATGGTTGGCATGTATGTACTTGTTGTGGTCATTTTTTTGAAATTATATGCAAAGATATGGCTTATTTTACATTTAGGATGCAACTTTTATCCAAGTCTTCCTTGATTTTGTTCTTAAGTAGAAAGTGGGAAACTCCATAAAAAGGAAAGGCTAATATCATTAAAAAAATCTCCAAGCCTTTTGATTTTGTTCCAACATCTTTGTAAAATACAGTGGCCTTTATCCAGGTTACAACATAATAAACCAGATAAATGAGCAAAGAAATGATGCTTAAATCTATGACTGCAGAAGCAACTTCGGGAAGTTTATTGTTCTTTAAAACGAAATGCATAATCAGTAAAACTATACCAATGGCGTAGAATAGAACAGCAAACTTAGAATAATCTACAACATCTTTTGCTTCTTTTCTTGAAAGAATATAAGCGTTATCGATTTCAACGCCTTGTTTTTGAAGAACTTCAATGCTTTGGTTACGTTTTAATAATTGATCTAAGGCGAATGGTTTGATGCTTTTATCAAAATCAAGTTCTTCATGGTTTTTGATGATCTCAATTAGTTTCTCATTATTATAGTCATCTAAAAAACTATACTGAACTAATTCACCATCAATCATTACCGAATTTTTAGGACGGAGATTTAGGAATTTTTTGAGTGGATTGAGATAACTGTCAAAATCAAAAAGTCCTTTGTCATTGGTAGCACGACTGGTAAGATATACGCCAAGTGGCAACATTATTAATGTAGAGAGCCAGGTCGCTAAGATTGGGTTTAAAGTACCGTCTTCGGCGCTATTTTTTGCAAATATTCCGATAAAATGATAAGTTAGAAACAAAAGTATAGCGACTACCAAAGGCAAGCCGATACCACCTTTCCGAATGAGGGCACCCAATGGAGCTCCTACAAAAAAGAGAATGAAACAAGCAAAACCCAAAACATATTTTTCATGTAGTGCAATGATATGTTTATTCAGTAATTTATCTGAAACGCCCATAAATTGATCTTTGGTAGTTATAATTTGCGTCGTACTGTTAATGGTGTTCAAGGCCAAATTAGTGATTTGCAATTTACTCTTGTTATCAAAAAGATCCATGATATCGCCTTCAAAAATACTATCGGTTTCTGGTTTTAAATTTTTATCTAAATTACTGATGGATGTTCTTCCATATAAAGTTTCTGCTAGATTCTTATAGTCATTGGATTTGTTTTGATAAAGGCTGTCAATGGTATAATTGAGGCCTCCAACATCAAGCATGTTATACCTGTTGGTATAGCTTTTGTCATCCATATCCACATCGTTTAACGCTTCAAGATCCACGTTCATCGTGTAGGTGTCAAAGTAGCTGTTTACACCTGGTTTTTTCTGGATTTCCGATGGTTTCTTACTGTAAACCTCTTCGTAATAGTTGCCGTTGAATAAAATGAGTTGAAGAATATTTGAGTTGGCACTGCTTTTTAATTCCCCAGAATCAGCCACAATCACGGTATGGTTTCCCGGTCGGTTATCGTGACGTTGGTGTAGGATCACTTTTGAAAGAAACTGGCCGCGATCACCTGTTTTTTTATCGACTTTAATATTAAAATTGCCAACTTCATTAAATTGTCCGGGTGCAATGGCCATTTGAGGTTTAAGCTTTGCGATGTTCTTTCTTAAATTGTAGGCGTTATATTCCGCCCAAGGAATGACATTATTAGAGAACAAAAAGGTGGTTACAGACAGAAGTACGATAAAGATACTCAATCCTCTCATGGCTCGTTGTAATGAAATTCCAGTGGATTTCATGGCAGCGAACTCATAATTTTCCGCAAAAGTGCCAAATACCATAATCGAAACCAATAGTATGGTAAGCGGTAAAATTAAGGGAATAAGGGTAGGGGTAACATATAATAAGAATTTAAGGATCGTCTCAATATCCAAATCCTTTCCGGCCAATTCAGAAATATATAGCCAAACAGCCTGTAAAACAAAAATGAGCATGAGTATAACAAACACGCTCAAAAAAGTTTTTAAGTAGGTCTTAAGTATGTACCTATCGAGTATTTTCATAAAAATGGCACCTTATCTAATCGAGCTTGTTGAGGTAATAGCCTTTGTATTTGTTGGCATCAAAAGTAAATAAGGTTTTCGAAATTGGCTCATTCGTTTTAAAACTATTTACAGTTAAAGTGGTCTGGGTGCCATTTTTCCCTACTTCTATAAGGTTATAAATATGTTTGGTCTGGGCATCAATTCCCAATAAGACGTGCTTAATTTCAGAATTACTATCAATTGGCGTCAATTTTACATACTGAATTTTTCGGCCGCTGATATTTTGAACAATATCCATAGCGTAATTGTAGCCTTCTTTGTAAAACGATAACATTTTGCTTGGAGTGATGGTGTTGGAATCTTCTGTATTATTTTTTGAGATGGTTACTTCTTCATCTTCCGGGTTTACTGTATAAAGCGTTTTGCCGTCATAAATACGAGTGACTCCAAGAATATTCAATAGGTATTTCTCGCCTTCAATAACAACGTCTCCACGTGTTTCTTGATTGATGTTCTCACTGGTGTTTTTGAGGACATATTTAAAATCAATGCTGATATTATTATAGCCTTTAACCTTGGCATTCACTTCATTCAATAAGGCTTTTGCTTTCTCTGCTTCTTGTGCATAAGACGCAAAAGACAACATTGCTATGGCTAATACAAATAGTTTTTTCATGATTGTGTTTTTTAAAAGTCCGGTTTGTGATCTTGCTTTTTTTTATTGCTGTTTACTCTATTTCATTTGCTAAAAGTTGATCTAAGGCTACAAGGTCTGGAACCAATACTTGCCTGGCCTTACTGCCTTCAAATTGCCCAACGATCCCGGCAGCTTCCAATTGGTCAATCAATCGACCAGCTCGGTTATAGCCCAATTTCAATTTTCTTTGTAATAGGGAAGCAGAGCCCTGTTGTGCTGTGACGATAACTTCAGCAGCCTCTCTAAAAAGTTTGTCTCGGTCTGAGATGTCTACATCAAGACTTGTGCCACTTTCCTCACCCACATATTCGGGTAAGAGGTAGGCATCAGGATAGGCTTTTTGTCCGCCAATAAACTCAGTTATTAATTCCACTTCAGGGGTGTCAACAAAAGCGCATTGAATTCTGGTAAGCTCATTCCCTTGGGTGTAAAGCATGTCTCCACGACCGATAAGTTGGTCCGCTCCAGAACTGTCTAAAATGGTCCTTGAATCAATTTTGGAGGTTACCCTAAATGCAATTCTTGCCGGGAAATTCGCTTTGATAATACCGGTAATCACATTGACCGATGGACGTTGGGTAGCAATAATCAAGTGAATTCCTATAGCACGCGCCAATTGCGCCAATCGTGCAATGGGTGTTTCTACTTCTTTCCCAGCGGTCATGATCAAATCGGCAAACTCATCCACTACCAAAACAATATATGGTAAAAACTGATGCCCGTCATTAGGGTTGAGTTTTCGAGCCTTAAACTTATCGTTATATTCTTTGATGTTTCGACATAAGGCGTTTTTCAACATCTCATAACGGTTATCCATCTCAATACACAACGAATTCAATGTGTTTATAACCTTCGCATTGTCAGTTATAATGGCATCCTCGCTATCCGGAAGTTTAGCCAAGTAGTGGCGCTCTATTTTGTTGAACAGGGTTAACTCTACTTTTTTCGGGTCTACAAGTACAAATTTAACTTCCGCAGGATGCTTTTTATAAAGCAGTGATGTCAATACCGCGTTTAGACCTACCGATTTTCCTTGTCCAGTGGCTCCAGCCATTAAGAGATGCGGCATTTTTGCCAAATCGACGACAAACGTTTCGTTACTGATGGTCTTACCAAAAGCAATGGGCAATTCCATTTCCGATTTTTGAAATTTCTGCGATGCAATAACCGAACGCATGGAAACTATTGTAGAATTTTTGTTAGGAACTTCAATGCCTATAGTGCCTTTACCAGGAATTGGCGCAATAATTCGAATCCCTAATGCTGCCAATGACAAGGCAATATCATCTTCTAAGTTTTTAATCTTGGAAATCCTAACTCCGGCATTGGGCACAATTTCATATAAGGTGACGGTGGGACCAATAGTAGCCTTGATATTGCTGATGCCAATATTGTAATTGTTTAAGGTTTCAACAATTCGGTTTTTATTTTCCTCCAATTCGTCTTGATCAATAGTGATGCCTTCAGAATCATATTTTTTCAATAAATCTAAAGGTGGGAATTGGTATTTACTTAATTCTAAGGTAGGATCAAATTGTCCAAAATCGGAAACCAATTTATTTGATAGATTATCACTTTCAGAAATTTCTTCAACAACATGTTCAACTTCCATGGCCAACTCTTCTTCCTCAGCTTCTGCCACTTGAGGAACTTCAATATTGAGACTGGGAGTGACTGTTTGTGGTTTAGGAATGCTTTTGGTAGCAGGTGCAGCCATCTCTTTGGAAGGCGTCAAATCAAAAGCTGCTTTGATATCTTCGGCTTCCGCAGTGAGATCATTATCTAATGGGACATACGATTCTGTAGCAGCAGCTGACGCATTTGCTTTTCTTCTAAAATCGTCTTTAATGTCGCTTTTGGCCGATTTAAATGCATTTACAATAGATTCACCCGTAACTTTAAACCTGATGGCGGCATAAATGATCAAACCGAAAAAGAGTAGGAGCGCGGTACCAATACTGCCAATATAATCGGTAATAAAAGAATTCATTTCAAATCCGATAGTGCCACCCAGCGCATCATATTTATGAGAAAAGAATCCGAAAAAAATGGATAACCAAATGGCGATTAGGGTTCCCCAAATCCAATGGCTTCTCAGTTTACTTTTATTGATGTTTAAGGTGACATAAATTCCGGAAAGAAATATTAACCCCGCTAAAATGAAAGAGGATACTCCAAAACCTTTCATGATAAAGAAGTTGCTCACCCAGGCGCCCAGTTTATTGAGCCAGTTTTCAGCAACAACTTCTCGGTTTCCAATTTCAGTTAGCGTACTTTGATCAGCCTTTCCTGTAAAAAAGAAAGATAAAAAAGCTATAAACAACAAAATGCCAAGAATAACCAACAAGCTACCAAAAATCAGTTTTTGCTGGCTTGATAATTTAAAACTAAATTTTCTAGTTTGTTTTGTTGTACTTGTTTTAGCTTTGGTTTTCTTCTTCGCCATGTGCACTTTCCGTAACTACGGAAATCTATTTGATTCTAATTGGATAACTAATATACATCAGCCTTATCTGTTTCGCTGAGGAAACAAAAATACAAATTACTACCGTTAATCCTAACGGAAATAATATTAAAAAAGCTTCGGATAATAAATGATGATGGCCACTATAACTGCTGTGATTCCAGCAAAAAAAACCGCTCCAGCGGCAACGTCTTTTATGCGTCCAATACTGGAATGATGTTCAGGATGAATAAAGTCTGCAATATGCTCAATGGAGGTATTTATACCTTCAATACTTATTACTAAACCAATCATGGCCACTTGAAAAAGCCATTCTGTTGCAGAAATTTCAAAATAGAACCCTGCTATGGTAACCAGAATGGCTATAAAAAATTGAATTTTGATACTCGCCTCCGTTCGTAGTAAAATCAGTGCGCCTTTAAATGCCCAACCCACACTTTTTAAGCGATTGACCAAGAACGAATCTTTTTTTTCGGACATAAGAAAAATCTAAGAAAGCGATTTTAATGCGGCATCGTAATTGGGTTCATCACCTATTTCTGAAACTTGTTCGGTATAGATCACTTCTGCTTTGTCATTTAGAACTACTACACATCTGGAGTGTAAAGCTTCCAATGGGCCATCAACAAGGGTTAAACCATAGCTTTTTCCGAAATTTCCATCTCTAAAATCAGATAGGCTTTCCACATTGTCCAAGCCTTCAGCCGCACAAAAACGAGAGAATGCAAATGGTAGATCTTTAGAAATACACAGCACTTTCGTGTTGTCTAGTTGCGATGCTTTTTCATTAAATGTTCGGACTGATTGTGCACAAACCCCAGTATCCACACTTGGAAAAATATTCATAACCACATTGTGGCCCAAAAAATCATGAAGTGATTTTGAAGAGAGATCTGTTGCAGTTAATCTAAAGTTTGGAGCATCGGTTCCTTTTTTTGGAAGTTCTCCATATGTGGATACAGGGCTGCCCTTAAATGTTATAGTTGCCATAATATATATGTTTTATTGTGAGTTGTTAAAATTAATAATTATTTGAGGGTTTAGCTACTAATTAAAACATAATGTTTCGTTAATGCGCTGTCAAAATATAACGATAAATTAAATGAAATACTAATTCGATTTCATACAGTTTTTTAAGGCCAAAATTACGAGACAGTTATTTCAATTATTTTTTTTTCTAGAATCTCTAAAGTCTATCGCAATTCCGCTCCTAATTGTTTTTCGAAGTTAGACTTCAGTTTTTGCATGATTTTATCAACCTGCTTATCCGTTAGCGTGCTGTGTTCATCTTGAAATTTAAAACTGACCGCATAACTCTTTTTACCTTTGGGAAGGTTTTCTCCTTGGTAAACATCAAACAGATCGACATCTTTAAGTAAGCGTTTTTCTGTCTGATTAGCAATAGTGTCAATGGTTTCAAAAGTGACGCTATCGTCTATCAGCAAGGCAAAATCACGTCTCGATTCTGGGTATTTGGGAAGTTCCTTAAAATTAATAGTGTTGCTTTTTGCCATCTCAATCACATTGTCCCAATTAAAATCGGCATAAAGTATGTCTTGCGAGATATCGAAATACTTCAGGATTTTTTTATTGACCAATCCAAAATCGACTAAGGTCTTTTTGCCAGCCTTAAGGCTAATGCCTTCGCTAAATACATCGTTTTCAATTGGTGCTACCTTTATTCGGTTTAGGCCCAAACGTTCTAAGATAGCAGTTATAATTCCTTTTAAGTAAAAGAAATTACTTGGTTGTGGCTGTGAATTCCAGCGCTCAGCTGCTTTATCACCAGTTATGAAAAGTGCTAAGTGCTTATTTTCAATATACTTCCCTCCATGACTATGGTAGGATTTGCCAAATTCAAATAATTTTAAATCTGAACGCCTCCTGTTGATATTTCGGTTGACCGCTTCAAGTCCTGAAAACAATAAACTTTGACGCATCACACTTAAATCGTTGCTCAGCGGATTCAGCATGACCACATGATCTTCGTCTTTTAAATCTTCACTTAGTTTTACATAAGCAGGTGTGGTCAATGAATTTGATAAAATCTCGTAAAATCCTTGCGCTGCCAATTGGTTGCCAACCATATTCTGGAGTTTAAAATCTTCAAATCGTGAGGTTGGGGAGATGGAAGCATTTAACTTCTGGGTGAATTTGATATTGTTATACCCGTAAACCCTCAGAATTTCCTCAATAATATCGGCTTCTCGTACCACATCGTTTCTATAGGCCGGCACCGTAAGTCCCAAGCCTGTTTCAGTAACATTATTGACTTTAATGTCTAAAGACATTAAAATGCTTTTAATAATATCTTTCGGGATTTCTTCCCCAATCAATTTTTGTGCATTTTCAAAACTCAAACGTACCTGAAAATCTTCTATCTTTTTAGGATAAACATCTACGAGATTACTGGTAACATACCCGCCAGCCACTTCTTGAATCAGCAAGGCGGCACGTTTTAGGGCATATTCTGTAATATTTGGATCAACGCCACGCTCAAATCTAAATGAAGCGTCAGTGTTTAAGGCATGTCTTTTAGCCGATTTGCGGATACTAATTGGGTTGAAATAAGCACTTTCTAAGAAAATACTAGTCGTATGCTCAGTAACTCCTGAGTTTTCACCACCAAAAACACCAGCAATACACATGGGTTTTGCAGTATCACAAATCATTAAATCTTCTTCATGAAGGGTGCGTTCTACGCCATCCAAAGTCTTAAATTTCGTTCCTTTTGGGAGTGTCTTTACAATAATTTTATTGCCTTCAATTTTATTGACATCAAAAGCGTGCAAAGGCTGACCAAGTTCATGCAGCACGTAATTGGTAACGTCAACGATGTTGTTTTTTGGAGTCAGGCCAATAGCTTTAAGTCTGTTTTGAAGCCACGTGGGAGAGGTCCCGACTTTTACGTCTGAGATTGTAATTCCGCAATAGCGAGGCGCCAATTCCTTGTTAAGAACTTCCACATCAACTTTTAATAAGGTATTTTCAACACGGAAAGCACTAACGGAAGGTGTGATCAATTCTACATGAATATCTTTATGGGAAAACCCAGCTTTCAAGTCTCTAGCAGTTCCAAAATGACTCATGGCATCCGCCCGATTTGGTGTGAGGCCAATTTCAAAAACCTGATCGTTTTCAACTTCATAGAGTTCTGCGAGCATAGTGCCAACAGTAGTTTCACTATCCAAAACCAAGATGCCATCATGAGAAGTTCCAAGTCCTAATTCGTCTTCGGCACAAATCATTCCGTGACTTTCTTCACCTCTTATTTTTCCTTTCTTAATGGTCCAAGCTTCGCCTTTATTGGTGTAAAGTGTGGTCCCGATAGTAGCGACCGGTACTTTTTGTCCTGCAGCAACGTTTGGGGCACCGCATACAATTTGTAAAGGAGCGCCAGAACCAATATTGACCGTGGTGATTTTAAGACGATCGGCATTTGGGTGTTGAACGCAGGTCAAAACCTCTCCAACAACAATGCCTTCCAATCCGCCTTTTATAGATTGAAATTCATGGATGCCTTCAACTTCAAGACCTAAATCTGTAAGGAGCTCTCCAGTTTGTTCAGGAGTCCAATCAATATTTACAAATTGTTTTAACCAATTATAGGAAATCTTCATTTTTTGAGTGTTATACTTTTATGGTTGATGTGTTTTATCTAATTTTTTAAATTTGCGATCCTCTAAAAACCTGCGTATAGCATCGTTTTTAAATATGGCGTAAAGATAATAATAGTATATAGTTATTGAAATTGAAAATTATTTTATTTTAGATGTTTTTTCACCTTAAATTGCCCCACTCAATTCAAAGTTTTTAAACCGCGTATGAAGTATTTGCTTATCATTCTTTCTGCTTTCACAATAGTTTCCTGTAATATCGATTTCTCAAAAAAAATGCCTCACGGGCATTGGTTAGGTGAGATGGTGTTGAATGACAAAGTAAAATTACCTTTTAATTTTGAGGTCACATCTGATAAAAGCCTAAAAATTCTGAATGCAGAAGAAGTGATTTTGGTAGATGATGTAACCTATCGAAATGATTCGGTTATAATCAGAATGCCTGTTTTTGAGGGTTATTTTGCCGTAAAACTGACGGATGAAGAGATGATCGGTCATTTTATTAATGAAAGTTTGGAAACGCGCATCCCGTTTAAAGCGACATTTAATGCTAAACGTCGTTTTGAGATGAAAGAAGCACCGGCAACTGATATCTCTGGAAACTGGGAAGTTGTGTTTAGTCCTGATTCTCAAGAGGATCTTTACATGGGGAAAGGGATTTTTCAACAAACTGGAGCAAAGGTAACAGGGACTTTTAGGACCAAATTAGGTGATTATAGATATTTAGAAGGGGTACTTAGTGGTGATGAATTAAGAATGTCTGCATTTGACGGTTCTCATTCGTTTTTATTCGTTGCCACAGTTAAGGATAGTACACTGAAGGGTGTTTTTTATTCAGGTAATCATTGGAGTACTACATTTGAGGCTAAACGAAATGAGCATTTTGAATTGCCGGATGCTGATGGGCTCACGTCGTTACATAAAGATTATGAGCGGTTTGAGTTTAATTTTCCTGATGAAAATGGGAAAATGCTCTCTCTGGCAGACAAGCAATTTGAGAATAAAGTGGTTGTAGTACAACTCATGGGGTCTTGGTGTCCTAACTGTTTGGACGAAAGTGTGTTTTTTTCTGAATATTATAAAATCAATTCTGAGAAGAATATCGCATTTGTTGCACTTGCCTTCGAAAACGCAAAGTCAGATGCTTTGGCATTTGAAAATATAAAACGATTAAAGGATCGATTGGGTATCGAATATCCAATTTTGTTGGCCCAATCTGGGTCTTCTGATAAAGTGGAGGCTCAAAAGAAGTTGCCAATGTTGCAACAGGTGGTCTCATACCCAACGACCATTTTTATTGACAAAAAAGGGGAGGTCCGAAAAATTCATACAGGTTTTAATGGTCCTGCAACTGGAGATAAGTATATCGCGTTCAAAAAGGACTTTAGTACATTTTTGAACACCCTTTTGGAAGAGTAGGTTTGTTCTAAATTTAAAAAGAAAATATTTCTATCAGCATTCGTCTAAATCAGTTAGGTCTTATTTTTTTTCTTCTAACTTTCCGGAGCTTTATTCGGTTTTTAGCACACTTTTGATCATCTCTAAACTTCCATCAATATCTCTTGGGATTTCAAGATTTAAAATCTCACAGATCAATGGGTAGATTTCAATGTTTCTTATGGCGCCCAGAGAAAATCCTTTTTTAAAGGCTGGTCCCTTGGCGTAAAAGATACCAGCCATATCTTTGTGTTCTGGGCCGTATCCATGGACGCCCACACTGTGGATCGCGGCTGTTTTCATGGTTTCAATTTTTCCCTTTGTAGAAAAATAGTAACCATAATCGGGTTGTACCTGTATGGCGCCCCAGTCTTTGTTTTTAGGAACGTATTCAAACCCTGGTGTGTCTGCGGTTTTATAAACTTTAAAATGATGTTCTTTTTTCTTTAAATTGCGTATTATCGCATCAATATTTGATCCCTTTTTTGGATGAAGACTTACTAGACTTCCATTATCAATTGTCGAGTATAAGCTATCATTTTTTATGGTCTCAATTTCTAGAAAATTTTTCGTTGAAAGATCTGACATGCCATGATCTGAAACTATGATGATATTTACTGGCAGAGCGGTAGATTTTACACCTTTAAAAAGATCGCCAAGATTTTGATCCAGTTTGAAGAGTGCCTGCTTAATTTTAACTTCATTGCTTGGCCCGTACCTGTGGCCCACATCATCCATATCCGAAAAGTATAGGGTGATTAAGTGAGGCCTTTCTTTCTCGGGCAAAGACAACCATGTCATAGCTTGTGCAATACGTGCTTCATTTTTTACAGCGCCATCATAACGGTAATAATAGGTTGGTCTTATGTCTTGAATTTTAGATTCAGAACCGACAAAAAAATAGCTTGCGGATACCATTTGACTTTTATCTGCTTGGGCCCAAATTGGAGAGCCTCCGTAAAAGCTGCCGTCTTCCACCATTTCCCTGTTCCTGTTTTCATAAGTGCGCTCTTTTTTGTAGCTATAAAAGGTATTCCCAATGATGCCATGTTTGTCAGGATACATCCCTGTTGCAATAGAATAGTGGTTTGGAAATGTTTTAGAAGGAAACGAAGGGGTTAAATACTCCGATTGAATGCCGTTTTCAATAAAGTTGGTGAGATGTGGAGGCTTGTATTTATCGACATAATCCCAACGGAAACCATCTAGGGAGATTAAGATGACGTATGGTTTTTTAATTGAAGCCTTTGAGTTTTGGGTTAAACCTTGTTCTGAGACATGAGACGAGGATTTGCAAGATAAAAAACTAATGCTAATTAAGACTAGAACAATGAGCTGCCAAGGGATTCTTTTGATCATATTATGAGTTCGTTTTTGGTGATGTAGAAGGTATGCTGTGATTATTTTATTGAGATGCTAAGCCATTGCGGTTGACTAAGAAGAGAAGAAGAATAAAGTTAAAAGTTCAGATATATTGACTGTCGCTAACTGCTGCTTAGATAGACTATCCATGAATACTTTCACTCTTTCCATAACTTTTGATTAATTCGCCTTCAAATTCCACAAGTTCTTTCCAGCGTTTATCAACATCGATATCTTTTCCATATTTTCGAGCATATCCTATAAAAAGGGTGTAGTGACCAGCTTCGCTGACCATTAAATCATAATAAAACTTTGCCAGTTCTGGGTCTTGTACATGTTTTGATAGCATTTTAAAGCGTTCGCAACTTCTGGCTTCAATCATTGCCGAAAATAATAACCGGTCCACCATACTCTGTAATTGGTTGCCGCCTTTATTCATAAACTTATAAAGTTTGTTGACGTAGCAGTCTCTGCGTTCTCTTCCTAAGGTATAGCCTCTTTTTTTAATGATCTCGTGGACCATTTGGAAGTGCTCTAATTCCTCCTTAGCCAATTCCAATAAATCAGTCACCAAATCAACATATTGCGAATTGTTAGTAATGATGGTAATAGCATTCGTGGCAGCTTTTTGCTCACACCACGCATGGTCTGTTAAAATTTCTTCTATGTTCTCTTCGGCAATAACCGCCCAACGTGGATCGGTTTCTAATTTTAAGTGTAGCATGTGATATCCGTGGACTATTAAACTTTTGAAATAATCTTCGAAGATAGTGATATTTTAAGATGTTGTTTAAAGCCAATACACATGAAAAAATGCAATTCTCAACAAGTTGGACTGTGTTATTAGGTTTTATAGTAGTATTAGCCTTATGATTAGCGCAATAGAGAGACATATGAATATGATATATAACTTCTTTGCTCAATTGCTGATGGCATAATCATAAATTGTTTTAGATATGTTGGCCAATTGATCGGTTCCTTGGTCGAAATCCTTTAAGTTTTTAGAGAGCAGAACTAAAATATAAGCGCGGCCATCCGGCAAATAAACAATTGCTGCGTCATGATGAACTCCAGTTATTGAGCCTGTTTTGTGAGCTACTTCAATCTCCTTAGGTAAATACAGCGGAATAATATCATTGTGCTGTTGGTCTTTTAAAATAGCAATCATGGCGTCACAATCCTTTTGATTGCCAGCAGTTTTATTAGCGATAGCTTCCATAATAACCATTAAATCCTTCGCGGTGGTAGAATTGCTCAAGCCCTTGTCATAAGCTTTCTGGTCTTCAACGCCTCTCAAAACTTCTATGTCTTTGGCGCCTAAACGGCGCATTGAAGCCGTGACTTTTTTAGCATCCACGAGTTCTATTAGAACGTTGGTGGCCAAATTGCTGCTTACGGTAATCATACTGTGCATCAAATCCCACAGCGCCACTTTGGTACCTATTTGACTGTAAATAATATCGTCACTATCATCATTGATGTCCATGCTATATAAACTGCCGTCCACAATACTTTTAAACTCATTTTTTAATAAAATGGAGTCTTTCAAATCTAATTTCCCTTCGGAGGCTTGTTTGAACAATTCAATCATCACAGGTACTTTCATCGTGCTTGCCGCATGAAACTTCTCATCGGCATTAATCAATAGACTGTCTTTAGGTTCAGAAAGACTATAAAAAGCAACAGCAACTGTGCCTTCAATGGAATCTATTTGATTCTGAATGGTTTTTTCTAGATCTTCTTTTTTAGAGTGTTTTTCTTGACAAGAAGAAATTAAAAAGCTAAATGAAAATAGGCTTATTGCAAAAAGCGTGTTGAAGGATTTCATATTTTTAATCAGTTTATGAATCAATTACCTGAAATTTATCGTTTTGAATCTAATGGATTTCACTCAAATTTATGAAATATCTGTCATTTTAGTTGGGAAGTATGCTCTTTTAAAAAATCTGAAGCGTTTACGATGAAAAATTTTCCACGAAACCTGCAGATTGCTCATTGTCTATTCTGTCCTATTTTGAACAGATTTGAATTGTTTTTGATAACCCGAAAACAGAGATTGCCAACTAACTAAAGACCAAAACTCACGAAATATAATTCCATATATTCTTATACTTAACGAGTTGTCCGTAGGTATGCCGCAGTACTTTATTCTCAGGAGCGGATAGCGACGGGTCAGCCTTTAAGATAGCCTTAGCGTGGTAGCGTGCATGTTGTAAAATATCCTTATCCTTGATGACATCTGCTATTTTGAGATTCAACACGCCACTTTGTTGGGTTCCCATTAAATCACCCGGGCCACGAAGTCTCAAATCCACTTCGGCAATTTCAAATCCGTCATTGGTGCTGACCATGGTTTGTAAACGGGTCTTACTGTCTTCACTGAGTTTGTGGCTGGTCATCAAAATACAATAGCTTTGCTCGGCACCACGGCCCACACGGCCTCTCAATTGATGCAGTTGTGACAACCCGAAGCGTTCAGCGCTTTCGATAATCATTACGGAAGCATTTGGAACATTCACACCCACTTCAATAACCGTTGTGGCCACCATAATTTGAGTTTCCCCTTTAACAAACCGCTGCATCTCGAAATCTTTATCGGCCGGCTTCATTTGTCCGTGAACGATGGAAATTTGATATTTAGGCATGGGAAACTCTCGAGCGATACTTTCATAACCATCCATCAAATCTTTATAATCCATTGTTTGGCTTTCCTGGATCAACGGATATACGATATAAACCTGTCGTCCTTTTTCAATTTCATCTCTGATGAATCTAAAAACTTTCAGCCGATTTTTATCGTAGCGATGGACGGTTTTTACGTCCTTTCTTCCGGGTGGTAATTCGTCTATAACGGACACATCCAAATCACCATAAACTGACATGGCCAAGGTTCTCGGAATTGGAGTTGCGGTCATGATTAAAATGTGTGGAGGCGATGTGTTTTTATGCCATAATTTACTTCGTTGCGCCACTCCAAAACGATGTTGTTCGTCAATGATTGCCAGCCCCAAATTCTTAAATTTCACCTTGTCTTCTAGTAGGGCATGGGTGCCAATTAAGATATCTAATGTGCCATTTTCAAGTGCTTCATGAATTTTCCGTCTAGTTGAAGCTTTAGTTGATCCTGTAAGTAGTTCTATTCTGATGTTCAGATTTTTACATAGTTGTTCTAAACCTTGGTAGTGCTGAACTGACAAAATAGCAGTCGGCGCCATTAAGCAGGCTTGAAAACCGTTGTCAAGCGCCATTAACATTGACATTAGCGCAACTATGGTCTTCCCGGAGCCGACATCACCTTGCAGTAGGCGGTTCATTTGGGCATTGCTTCCTAAATCGGCCCGAATTTCTTTTAAAACACGTTTCTGCGCGTTGGTCAAATCGAAGGGTAAATGCTCTTGGAAAAAGGTGTTAAAGTAATGGCCTACATGTTCAAAATTATAGCCTTTAATTTTTGTTTTATGGATCAGATTTTTAATGATCAGTTGCAATTGAATGTAGAATAATTCTTCGAATTTCAAACGGTATTGTGCCTGTGCCAAGAGCTTATTGTTTTCGGGAAAATGGATGTTAAAAAGCGCTTTGTTTTTGGAGATTAATTTGAGTTCCGAGCGTAAGTTTTCAGAGAGCGTTTCTTCAAACCGACCTTTGGTTTCCAAAAATAAGTGCTGCATTATCTTGTTCAAGACCCGATTGCTGATGCCTTTATTTGTTAGTTTTTCTGTAGATGGATAAATGGGTTGCATGGCGGATCTTAAATTCTTTTCATGGTCCTCCAATAGCTCCATTTCGGGATGCGGCATATTAAAAACGCCATTGAACCAATTTGTCTTTCCAAAAATCACATATTTTTTACCGATTTTGATGCTCTCCCTGATCCATTTTTGGCCTCTAAACCAAACCAGTTCTATGATTCCAGTATCATCTTTAAAGGTTCCGATCAAGCGTTTTGCACGTCCTTGTCCCATTTCTTTAAAGCCCGATACTTCTCCAATAATCTGAACGTCAGCGCTATTTTGTTGCAATTGATTGATTTTGTAGTATTGGGTTCTATCGATATAGCGATGGGGAAAAAGGTTGATTAAATCTTGATACGTATGGATGCCAAGTTCACTGCGGAGTAAATTCGCACGATTTGGACCGACACCTTTCAGGTAGTCTATAGGGGTTTGAAGATTGGTATTCATATATTTTCTTGCGAGGTGGAAATTATCTAAAATACCGGATTATGGTTCTTTAGGTCTTCTGGATTCCACTTTATTTAATGGCTATTTCACAAAGTTACACAAAGAAAAAGAAGTTTCACAAAGGGGTGTTGGCATTGTGAAATTATCGTTTTTATTTTCTTATTTTGGCCATATCTTAACTAAAACCTACAGATGAGGAGTTGCTTAGTATTTATTTTTGTATTTCTATTTGGAACAGCTTCTGCGCAGCAAACTGATAGGGTTGATTTTAAAAGAGTCAAGGCGGAACTTGATTTTAAAGAAGCGTCAAGGGTTTCGGGGGTTGTTTTCATTTATTTTAAAACTTTGAATAATATCCATTCTGTCTATATTGACGCTAAAAATATGGAGTTTAGGGGTGTAACATTGAAAAATATCGCGACAGATGCTGTTGAGACCAGTGATTTCAGACTTGAAGCAGATAAAATCGTCATTTTAAACAATTTTGAAAAAGATAAGGACTATGTATTAAGCTTTTGGTATTCGGCTGAACCCAAAAAAGCATTGTATTTTGTAGGCGATCAGATATGGACACAAGGCCAGGGGAAATATACGAGTAACTGGCTGCCAAGTATTGACGATACAAATGATAAGATTGAATTCGATTTGTCGCTATCCTATGAAGATGGCTTTGAGGTGTTGGCCAATGGCGCGCTTCTTTCCAAAGAAGCTATCACGCAGAATCAAAACAAATGGGATTATGATATGAGTAAACCTATGAGCAGTTATCTTGTTGCTCTCGTTATTGGAAGATATAATAAAAAGACGCAATTTTCAGAAAGTGGTATTCCTTTAGAATATTATTATTATTATCCAGAAGATTCTTCAAAGGTAGGACCAACCTTTCATTATAGCAAGCAAATGTTCGATTTTCTTGAAAAGGAGATAGGAGTAGCCTTTCCTTGGGAGGTCTACAGGCAGGTTCCAGTCAAGGACTTTTTGTATTCTGGGATGGAAAACACGACTTTGACGATATTTTCAGATGCTCTCGTGGTGGATGACATTGGGTTCAATGACCGGAATTATGTCAACGTCAACGCCCATGAACTCGCCCATCAATGGTTTGGAGACTTGATAACCGCAACAAATGGAGAACATCATTGGTTGCAGGAAGGTTTTGCGACGTACTATGCGCTTTTAGCGGAACGTGATGTGTTTGGCGATGATTATTACTATTGGCGCTTACAAGAGTATGCGCAACAGCTTCTGGAACAGGAGAACGCTGGAGAAGGCACCTCTTTGCTCGATCCGAAATCCAGCAGTTTAACCTTTTATCAAAAAGGCTGTTGGGCTTTACATGTCTTGAGGGAACAGGTTGGGGGTGATAATTTTAAGTTGGCAGTTGAGAATTATCTCCAAAAACATAAGTACAACAACGTTAAAACTTCTGATTTTATAAAGGAAGTTGAAAGCAAAAGTGGTCTAGATCTATCGGGATTTGTAAAAACCTGGCTAGAAGACATCGTGCTGCCTCAAGATGCGATGATTAAGAGCTTAAAGCAATCAGGTTTCATTCAAGAATATATGGATGTAAGCTGTGAAAGCTATCCTTCAAAATGTGGGGATTATCTCGTTTCTGACATATCTGATAAGGCAAAAGTGAAAATTCTTTCAAAAGAGAGCTATCAAGTTAAGTTGGAGGATTTTAATAATGGTTTAGAAGTTCGGCAGGCCATTGCGCAAAAGCTAACACGTATCCCATCTGAATTTAAGAATGTTTACGAAACTTTTTTGAAAGATTCGTCCTATGTAACCATCGAAGCCGCATTGTATAATTTGTGGGTTAACTTTCCTTTGGATCGTTCAAAATATTTACAGCAAACTAAGGCTATTTATGGATTTAGTGATTATAATGTTAAACTGCTTTGGTTGGTCTTGCATTTGAATACTGTAGAATATCAGCCAGATAAAAAACAAGTGGTTTTTGAAGTGCTGAGGGGTTATACGGATCCGGATTTTGGTTTTGAACTCCGAATGAATGCTTTTAATTATCTCAAGCTGATCAATGGTTTTGATGAGATATCATTAACCAATTTAATACAGGCAACATCCCATCATAATTGGCGCTTTCAGCAGTTTGCAAAACGATTATTGGTAGAGCTGCGGGAGGTTGAAGCTTATGAGCAGATGATTGATGAAATTAAGAATTAAAAATTAAGTATTGTTTTAAGGCACAAATCAGAAACCAAAACATGAGGGCATTAGTGATATCAGGAGGAGGTAGTAAAGGGGCTTTTGCCGGTGGGGTTGCCCAGTACCTTATTGAAAACAAGAAGTTGGATTACGACTTGTATATTGGTACTTCTACAGGTAGTTTGTTGGTGTCTCACTTGGCGTTGAATAAGGTAAAGGAAATCAAGGAGATTTATACCAATGTTGCTCAAAATGATATTTTTAATGTGTGCCCGTTTAACATCAAAAGGAAAAAAGGAATTGAAACCATTAGTATCAATCACTTTAATGTGTTGCGAAATCTTTTCAGAGGGCGCAAAACCTTTGGTGAAAGTCACAACTTGAAAAAACTCATCAAATCACATGTTACGGAAGAAGGGTTTGATGCATTACAAGCGCTGAAGGCTGATGTGGTGGTAACGGTTTCTAATTTGTCACTTAATCAGGTTGAATACAAGTCGGTTAAGGATTTTGATTATGATGAATTTTTAGAGTGGGTTTGGATCTCCTGTAATTACACGCCTTTTATGACATTGGTTAAGAAAAATGGATGCGAATATGCTGATGGCGGATTGGGGTCTATGGTGCCGATTGAGGAAGCTATCCTGCGAGGGGCAACCGTTGTGGATGCTGTGATTTTACAAACGGAAGTGACCCAATTAAATAGAATGCCATCTTTGAACGCATTCTCGTTGTTGACCAATATGTTTTCGTTTATGTTGGACCGCATAGAGTTTCAGAACATACGCATCGGAAAATTTGTCGCAAAAAATCAAGATGCAATTATTAATTTTTATTACACCCCAACGGTCTTGACAACCAACGCCTTGGTATTTAATAAAGATAAAATGAGCTCTTGGTGGCAAAGTGGCTTTGATTTTGCAAAATATAAAAATGAAGAAACAAGCCCCTTGGAACCCGAGAAAACAGAATAAATGAAGAGAGCATTAGTAATTTCAGGAGGAGGAAGTAAAGGGGCATTTGCTGGAGGTGTTGCCCAATACTTAATGGAACATCAGGGTAAAAACTATGATATGTTTTTAGGGACATCCACGGGGAGTCTGTTAATTCCTCATTTGGCCGTCAATGATATAGGTAAATTGTATGATGTTTTTACCAATGTGAGCCAGAAGGATGTTTTTAGCACCAGTCCGTTTGTGCAGCATAAAAAGGACGGACGGGAATTTGTTTCCATTAACTATTTTAATTCTCTAATTCAGTTTGTTAAGCGAAAGCGAACCTTCGGGGAGAGTGGTGCCTTGCGCAAAAACATCAAGCGTAATTTCACAAAACATGAGTTTAATAAAATCAGGACATCAGGAATTGATGTTATTGTAACCGTTTCAAATCTTACAAAAAGCACGGTGGAGTATAAGTCCATAAAAGACTTTGGATATGAGGAATTCTGTGATTGGATATGGATTTCGTGTAATTATATTCCGTTTATGTCATTGGCGGTCAAAGAAGGGTGTGAATACGCCGATGGGGGTTTTGGTTGCGTTGTGCCTATAAGAGAAGCTATTTTAAGAGGGGCTACCGAGATTGACGCGGTAATTTTGGAATCTGAAAACATGGAAGGTAATAAGGTTTTAGGGAAAAATCCATTTTCGCTCATGATGAACCTTTTTTCTTATTTGATGGATCAAGTAGAAAAAAGCGATGTGACCATCGGGCAATTAGCGGCCATAAATCAAAATGTAAAACTCAATTTGTACTACACGCCCACCACATTAACAGAAAACTCATTGATTTTCAGTAAAAAGTTAATGGCCAAGTGGTGGGCTCAAGGCTTTAATTATGCGAAATCAAAACACCAGACGGTGCCGGATGAGCATTTGCTTTAATGCTGCTTACCACATTTCACTTGCTTCTTTCTTGATATAGGATAAAGCGGCATCGCTAGGGGCGCGTTTTTCCATCATTTCTGTCAAAATAACTTCTCTGAGCTTATTTGCAGTATCAGTTTTTTCTAAAAGGCTTGCTTTTCTGATGAGTTGAATGGTGGCGTTTTTAGCCGCGCAAATAACGTTCCAACAGTCATTGGTAATATATATTTGTTGGGCCAAATTATGTTCAAATTCTTGTTCTATGCTTGCTATAAGTAAGCTTTCGTAATCGTCTTTATTTGAAGATGTTGGAGACACCCTAATAAGTAATTTTGCAGGGGTGATGCGCTCCATAAAAATAACCATTCTTTCATAGGCCAGTAGGCGTAACGGCATGGCATTAACTTGTAAGTCTTTATGCAATAAAAAGCGCCTTCTGCCATCTTCGTTCTTGGTGTGTTCCCTAAAAAAATAATAGGCCACAAGTCCGGTGATTATTGCGGGAATTGCATAAAGTAAGGCGTCAATTAGTTTTGTTCCTAAGTCCATATTGGAGTGAAAAATTTTATCAAACATAAGATGTTTTTTTTAAAATTCATTAAGAAATTAAAAAAATAGATATTTGCAAGCTATATGGTTTCAGGGTTTTTGCAATTCGAAATTTTATATTTAAAAATTAAAACGGAAGTCTATTAAAACCTATCTTTATCTTATGACAAGACCTTTAAAAATCACACTTATAACCTTGCTGACGTTATTGGTGCTCACTATTGTGGGATATTTTGTGGCAAATTCAATGCTGACCTCAAAACTTGAAAAGTTCCTAAAAACCGAGCTGCCCGAAAATCTTAGCGTGGATTATGAATCCTTGGAGGTCAGTATATGGGGTGGGCGTGTTATGTTGGTGCAGCCAAAAATCGTGAAAATAGGCACTTATACTTTAGAAAACAATGCTGAAGTGGTGCTAGATACTTTATTGGTGGACGGATTTGGATTATGGAGCTACCTGGTCAATGATAAGATTCATGTAGAAAACGTGCAGTTGAGAAGTCCTAAAATGCTGTATAACCACAATAGTGCTATTCCCAAAAAGGAATACAAAAATTCTTCTCCAGAGCAGTTAAAGCAGAAGCTTCAATTAGATAGGTTTAATATTCAAAATGCTGAAATAACCGTCAAGGATGTTGAAACGGATTCTCTTTTGTTATATGCTGAAAAATTAACTGCAAATGTCCTCGGGATTACGGCGGATAACGCCTCCATTCAAAATTCTATTCCTTTTAATTATGAAGATTATAATTTATCATTCCATGAGTTTTTTAGTGCTGCCGGCCAATATGAAAATCTAACAATTTCTTCCGCAAGTATAACTCAAGAAAAAGTGGCGATTGACCATTTGAAGTTTTACACGAAATATTCTAAGGCAGAGTTTGATAAAATGCTTTCTATTGAGCGCGATCATTTTGACGTATCCATATTATCGTTGGTTCTAGAGGATCAAAAATTTGGATTTGAAAAGGATTCCCTGTTTTATTTTAAAAGTCCAAAAGTAACATTCGAAGATCCTGAACTACGCATTTATAGAAATAAATTAATCGCTGATGATCTAACACGTAAAAGCCTTTATAGTAAAATGTTGAGAGAGCTTAAGTTCAATCTTACTTTAAGTTCTGTTTTATTAAGAAATGCTACGATTAAATATTCTGAAAAAGTAAATAGTGATATGCCGGCAGGTGAGCTAGCATTTACAAAATTGAATGCAGATATAAAAAACATCAGTAATACTTATGGTGAATCGGAAAAAACGATTTTAGATATTGATGCTGTTTTTATGGAAAAAACCCCGCTAAAAGTCATTTGGGATTTTGATGTCAATGATGTGAACGATGTGTTTGGGTTCAAAATTGATATTGGTAAGTTGCCAGCACCCGATTTGAATCCGTTTTCGCAACCCAATTTAAAAGTGAAACTTGAAGGCGAATTGCTACAAACCTACGCGACGATTTCTGGCGATGCGAATACTTCCCGCGTTACCATGAGAGCCAAGTATGATGATTTTAAGGTTGAGATACTGGAAAAGGATGGTCGTAACAAGAACAGTGTCTTATCGGCGATTGCAAATCTATTTATTGCAAAAGGCAGTGATAAGACTTCAGATGGGTACAGAGAAGGATCTAAGGAAGGGATTGATAGAGATCATACCAAATCTATCTTTAATTTTCTTTGGATAAGTGTTAAGGCAGGATTAGCAAGTATCTTGACAGGTGATGGCAAGAAATAGATGGAACTTTTGGGGCCAAGAATTGAGCTAAGAAACATGTTTCAAGAATTAAGATGTTGGGATCAACGAACCAACTTTTATAAAGAAAAAATGAGGTTTTTAAATCTCGAAACTTTAAATTTTCCTAGAAATTAGAAACTAGCTTTTAATCAAGCTTTAAATAATCAATTGCCAACTGGGTCATTGTTTTAACACCCAAAAGCAAACCGCTTTCATCAATGATAAAATCTTGCGTGTGATGTGGAAAAGCTTCCGTATTTCCCGGTGTCATGCCACCCAAAAAAAAATACAATCCGGGTACAACTTCTTGAAAATAGGAGAAATCTTCTCCACCAGTTACGGCTTTGGTAAGCACCACATGATCAGCTCCTGCTACTTTTTGAAGCGTCGGCAACATGGTTGTGGTTAAATCGGGATCATTATAGGTTATGGACGTAAAGTTCTCAAATGTAATTGTAGCTTCGCCGCCATAGGCTTTGGCAATCGTTTCGGTCATTTCCGTCATCCGCTTGATTATTTTCGCTTTCATGTCGGTATCTAAAGAACGGACGGTTCCAATGAGTTCGGCGCTTTCAGGAATAATATTGAACCGCACCCCACTGGTTATTTTTCCAACGGTAATCACCGCGGCTTCCTCGGTCAGATCAGATTCCCTGCTGATTATAGTTTGCAGCCCGTCAATGATTTTGGCAGAAATCACAATAGGGTCAACGCCAAGCCAAGGTTGGGAACCATGACTCTGTTTCCCTTTTATATGAATCACAAATCGTTCTACTGCGGCCATGATACCACCAGACTTGTACTTAATAGTTCCAACTGGGGTGGCCGAGTTGATATGCAGGCCGAAAATGGCATCGACCTTTGGTTCTTTCAGAACGCCTTCCTTGATCATGAGTTTGGCGCCGCCCTCTTCACCTGGAGGAGGGCCTTCTTCTGCAGGTTGGAAAATGAATTTTACAGTACCGTTAATCTTGTCTTTATGTTTGGATAGTACTTCGGCAACACCCATCAAAATGGCAATATGCGTATCATGTCCGCAGGCATGCATGACTCCGGTTTTGGTGCCCATAAATTCTGCTTTGACATTCGATTTAAACGGCAACTCATTTCGTTCAGTGACCGGAAGGCCGTCAATATCTGCTCTTAGCGCCACAACTTTGCCGGGGCTATTTCCTTTTAACACCCCAACCACTCCGGTTTTTGCAACACCAGTTTGAACTTCAATGCCCAAGGATGTTAAGTGTTCAGCAATAGTTTCTGCAGTTTTAAATTCCTGATTGCTCAGCTCCGGATGTTCATGGAAATGACGTCTCCACTCGACTACTTTAGGTTCGATGATCTTAAAATCATTTTCTAAATTAGTTTGAGCGTTAAGAATGAAACCTCCAGAGAGACTGAAAATAAGACAGAAATATTTCATAGGAAAGAAATTTTGTAATCATTCTAAAGATATTCAAATTATTTTAGAGTTTAAAACAAACGGAATTGTTTATAATTATTGATAAAAACGTTTACTATAAACCTAAGCTTTGGTTAATTTCACGGATTAATAATTGGAAGAGATTTGGAAAAATATTTAAGTCAGTTAAATGAAGCGCAGTTAGCACCAACACTGCAAAAAGATGGCCCTATGATTGTGATTGCGGGTGCTGGTTCTGGTAAAACTAGGGTGTTAACTTATAGGATTGCCTACTTAATGAGTTTGGGGGTTGACGCATTCAACATCTTATCGTTGACGTTTACAAATAAAGCTGCTCGTGAAATGAAGGCTAGGATTGCTGATATTGTAGGAACAAGTGAAGCCAAAAATCTTTGGATGGGCACGTTTCACTCGGTTTTTGCTAAAATATTGCGCATCGAAGCCGACAAATTGGGCTATCCGAATAATTTTACCATTTATGACGCGCAGGATTCACAACGGTTGATTGGTGCCATTATCAAAGAAATGGGTCTTGATAAGGATATTTATAAAACCAAACAGATAAGTTCTCGAATATCATCCTATAAAAATAGTTTGATCACCGTGAAAGCTTATTTTCAAAATTCTGATTTGATTGAAGCCGATACCATGGCCAAACGTCCGCGACTTGGAGATATTTACAAAAACTACGTGGATAGATGCTTTAAGGCAGGCGCCATGGACTTTGATGATCTGTTATTAAAAACCAACGAATTGCTGACGCGTTTCCCGGATGTGCTGGCGAAATATCAGAATCGGTTTCGTTATATCTTGGTTGATGAGTACCAAGATACCAACCACTCGCAGTATTTAATTGTTAGGGCGCTCGCTGATCGCTTTCAAAATATTTGCGTCGTTGGAGATGATGCACAGAGTATATATGCCTTTAGGGGTGCTAATATTAGTAATATTTTAAATTTTCAGAAGGATTATGACGATGTAAAAATGTTCCGTTTGGAGCAGAATTACCGATCGACCAAAAATATTGTCAATGCTGCCAATTCCATAATCGATAAAAACCAGACCAAACTTGAAAAAGTGGTGTGGACCGCCAATGATGAAGGTGGAAAAATAAAGGTACACCGATTGATGACTGATGGCGATGAAGGCCGTTTTGTGGCAAGTTCCATTTTTGAAAACAAAATGGAAAATCAATTGATGAATAGTGATTTTGCTATTTTATACCGTACCAATGCACAATCTCGTGCTATGGAGGACGCTCTGAGGAAACGTAGTATTCCTTATAGAATTTATGGTGGATTATCTTTTTACCAACGTAAAGAGATTAAGGATGTCTTGTCTTATCTAAGGTTGATCATCAATCCCGCCGATGAGGAAGCGCTTAAACGCGTCATCAATTTCCCAGGACGTGGGATTGGTCAAACTACTATAGATCGATTAGTGGTGGCTGCAAACGGCTATAACCGTTCTATTTTTGAAGTGATGAAGCATATTGATAAGATAGAAATCAATATCAATTCAGGTACAAAAAATAAGCTGAAGAATTTTGTCACCATGATTGAGAGTTTTCAGGTGATGAACCAAACTGCCAACGCGTTTGATTTGGCGGAACACGTGACCAAGGTGACCGGACTTATTAAGGAATTTAAAAATGATGGTACTCCTGAAGGGATTGCCAAGATGGAGAATATTGAGGAGTTGCTCAATGGAATCAAGGATTTTGTGGAAGGTCAGGAAGAATTGGCGGATGCCACTGGTGCCTTGCCTGAGTTTTTGGAAGATGTGGCCTTAGCAACCGATTTGGACGCCAATAAGGGTGATGCGGATCATGTGGCCTTAATGACCATTCACTTGGCCAAAGGTTTGGAGTTCCCATACGTTTATATTGTGGGCATGGAAGAAGATCTCTTTCCGAGTGGGATGAGTATGAATACGCGTAGTGAGCTGGAGGAGGAGCGACGTTTATTTTACGTAGCCTTGACCAGGGCAGAAAAGCAGGCCTATTTGACTTATACGATGTCACGCTACCGTTGGGGCAAATTGATTGATGCTGAACCAAGCCGTTTTATAGAGGAAATTGACGAAAACTTCGTGGAGATTATGACTCCGGTTGACGATAGACGTTTCAATCCTATGTTATCTGCGGATATCTTTGGAGATGTGGAACCTGACCAAATCAGATTTAAAAAACCTACGAAACGAAAATTGGAAGCAAAACCACCTAAGTTTATTCCGCCCGCCAAATTAAAACCTATTGGTAAATCTACGGGAAGTCCTGATGTCAATTTGTTCGATGGCAAATTAACGGTAGGCAATGTAGTGGAACATATGCGTTTTGGTAAAGGTGAAGTCCTAAAAATTGAAGGTGTGGGCGCAGATACGAAAGCGGAAATAAATTTTGAGCACGGTGGTGTCAAAAAGTTATTATTGCGCTTTGCAAAGTTGGATGTATTAGGTTAATGTGAAAATTATAAATGCTTTTAATTTTGACCATGTATCCAATAGTTCAAGTCCTACCAAACCGTGACCAGCATTTTCATAGAGTGTAAATTCATGGGTGACGCCCAATTGTTGTAAACGAGTAGTCATGTCAGTCCCCTGGGTTGTGGGAACCAACAAATCTTGGCCACCATAAAATAAAGTTGTTGGTGGTGATTGAACAGTGACACGATGGTATGGGCTGACTTCTTCCAAAAAATCAGTTGTGGCAGCAATACCATACAAGTTCATCAAATTACGAATGTTCGGGTCGGTAGTGTTTAAATAGGCGGGATCTGTAAAGTTTGTAGGCCCAACAATACTGCACACCATTTTCACATCGTTTTTGCTATCAAAAGTATAGCTCCAAAGCAATGCTAAATGTGCGCCCGCACTAACACCAACGAAACCATAATCGTCAGACAGGACCTAATAATCCTGTTTTTCTTTAAGATGATCTATCACAGAAGTAAGATCTTCAATCTGCATGGGATACGGATTGTGATTGGCGTCTGCCAATCTGTAGTTGATGTTTACTATGGCAATGTCGGGCAAATCTAAACGCATAATATCCTTAAATGCATTCATGTCAACTTTATCGCCACCGGACCATCCACCGCCATGCACTAAAACTATGACTTTTGTTGTATTACTTCGGTTTCTAGGAAGGTATAAATCAAATTTTTGATGATTACTTGGGCCATAACTAATATCCAGCTCTTGATAATATTCTGTTGGATTGAGGCCATCAACATTTGTCTCAGTGCTGTCTTTAGTACAAGAAAATGAAATTGAAGCAACGATAATACTGAGTAATATTAGTTTTATAGCTTTCATGATGAAAATATTAATTACTTTGTAAACGTAATTCCAACACACATAGTATGGCTGAATTTATTAGAATATATGAAGAGAACCCGAATGCCAAAGAAATTAAAAAGGTCATTAAGGTTCTTAAAGATGGGGGATTGATTATCTATCCAACAGATACTGTTTACGGTTTAGGCTGTGATATCAATAATATAAAGGCTTTAGAGCGCGTTGCACAAATAAAAGGAGTGAAATTGGATAAAGCTAACTTTTCTTTTATCTGCTATGACCTGAGTAATTTAAGCGATTATGTAAAGCAAATAGATACCACCACATTTAAGATCTTAAAACGTGCATTGCCTGGTCCGTATACGTTTATTCTTCCAGGAGCCAAAACGCTTCCGCATCCTTTTAAAAAGAAAAAAACAGTAGGTATAAGGGTGCCAAAAAATAATATTGCTTTAGAAATTGTAAAGCAATTGGGGCGTCCAATTATTTCGACATCTATAAGAGATGAGGATGAAATTATAGAGTATACCACAGATCCTGAGTTGATTTTGGAAAAATGGGATAATCTTGTGGATTTGGTAATTGACGGTGGCTATGGTGATAATTTAGCATCCACTGTGATTGATCTGTCTGAAGAAGTTCCTGTGATTGTGAGGGAAGGAAAAGGGAGTTTGGAAATTTTTTAAAATGGTTATAGTTTTTACTACATGAAAGTTCTGACCAATTATTTTGAATTCTCTATCAACTTAAAAAAAAAAACAACTATTTCACGTGCGCTCATAGAGTGATGTCTTTTTTCTTGATAAAATTATTAAATAGAAATTAAAATAGAGATTCCTGCCTGCGCAGGAATAAAAAAAGCTCAACCGTTAAGTTGAGCTTTTTAAGTATATACTAATTTTATTGCTTCTTACTTTTGGTCTTCAGCAATCATGTTTTTCATTTCTTTTTCAACCATATCATAGAACTGGTCAATTTTAGGAAGTACTAAAATACGTGTACGTCTGTTAATAGCTCTGTTCTCAGCGCTGTCATTTGGTACCAATGGCACGTATTCGCTACGTCCAGAAGCAATAAGTTGTTTAGGGTTGACGCCTAACTCTTCCAATACTCTAACAATAGAAGTTGCACGTTTCACACTTAAATCCCAGTTATCCTCGATGATGCCACCTCTTTTGTAAGGTACACTATCTGTATGGCCTTCAACCATACATTCAAAATCAGGTTTTCCGTTGACTACAGTAGCCACTTTGCTTAAGATGGTCTTAGCTTTAGAGGTCACGTTGTAGCTCCCACTTTGGAATAATAACTTATCGGCGATAGAAATATAAACCACACCTTTCTCAACATTTATCTGAATGTCTGGATCGTTAAGACCAACGTCTTTCTTCAAACTTGTTACAATAGCAAGAGTAACACTGTCTTTTTTAGTTAACGCGTCTTGTAAACGTGTGATTTTAAGATCTTTTTCTTTTAAACTCTCAAGAGATCTTTCAAGATTCTCAGCACCTTTTTGAGTTAAAGTTGTTAGGTTTCCTTTAGTATCAATTAGGTCTAAATTTGTTCTACGCATGTCAGCCAATTGTTCTTGTAGACCTTCAACACGTGCTTGTGCGGTAGCTCTTTCTGATAAACAACTGTTTAGCTTTACTGTTGCGGTATTCAATAAATCTTGTGTTTCTTTTTGTTTGGCTTCAAGCGCTGTGTATTCTTTTTTCGATACACATGAACTTAAAACCAACAATGAAAACACACTTAATAACATGATTTTTTTCATAATGGTAGTGATTAAATAATTAAAAATTTAACAAGCCAAAATTATACAAAAAATGCCAATTTCACGAAGAATTAACAACTATTTTAACACATTTGATTATTGGTCAAAAATCTTGTGTTTTCTTATATAATAAAGCCATAAAATGGATCTTACATTATAGTATTTAACTTCTGTATTAAGTGATAGATTTGTTCGTGCTATTTTTCGTTTTTTCAGTAAGTTTGGAAGTTTCAAATAAAAACTTCCATGTGCTTTAAGAACTGCAAGGATATGGGAGAACTTAAATTCTAAAAAGAACTTCAAACTTGCAACACCATCGAGAATCAATCGGTAAAAAATTAAAAAGAACAGGTTATTGGGTGCGTTTTTTGTCAACGTAAATAAACTGTTCCTAAAGTTAAGATAGGTTTTTTTAGGATTTGTAGTGTTGAGGGTAGCTCCACCCACATGAAATACGGTAGAACTGCCCACGTACTTTGTGCTGTATCCTGAGTTATGTGCTCGCCAACATAGATCGATTTCTTCCATATGGGCAAAAAATGAATCGTCAAAACCATTTAAGGATTCAAAAACCGATTTTCTAATAAAAAAACACGCGCCAGAGGCCCAAAAGATTGTGGTGGTGTCATTATATTGGCCAACATCCTTTTCTATGGTATCAAAAATACGTCCTCTACAATATGGATATCCTAATTGATCAATAAATCCGCCTCCAGCTCCGGCATATTCAAAATACATCTTGTTTTTATAGTCGAGAATCTTTGGTTGGATTATGGCCGTCTTGCTTTCTCTCCTAAAAATATTGAGAATAGGAGAGAGCCAATCTGCGGTAACCTCAATGTCACTATTTAAGAGACAAAAGATATCCTCATCCACATGTTTTAACGCCTCATTATATCCTTTGGCATAGCCGCCATTTTCCTCATTTTGAATGATTTTTACAGCGGGGTAATTTTGCTTTAAAAATCGGATGGAATCATCGGTGGATGCATTGTCAGCCACATAGATATGGGCTTCCTTTGAATACAAAATCACTGAAGGAAGAAATTTCTCCAACAAGCTTTTACCATTCCAATTTAATATAACAACTGCGATTTCTTTTTTAGCCACAAATACTTTAATTTTTACTTATTAAATACCAAATACCAAATACCAAATACCAATATCCAAATTCCAATTCCATAAAGTAAAATTAGAAATCCCTAATCGCTATCACTTCACCTCATGCCTCCCGTAATCAGGAATATCCTTCAAAAACAGATAACTCTCTTTTTCAAAATCCATCTGGCAATAATAGTGATCCAATCCATTGGTCACCATTAAATAATTGGCTTTCAATGCCAGATTATACCGGGCTATTTGATCAAAAGTAGTTTGCTCGATTTGAATTTTTGGAGCTTTACATTCCACAATTAAGTGCACGTCTCCTTGCGTGTTGAATACCACAATATCATAGCGTTTTTTCAAACCGTTTATAACCATTTCCTTTTCAACATTAATCAACGAATGCGGATAGTTTTTTTCAGTCATCAAGTAATGCACACAGTGTTGTCGTACCCATTCCTCTGGTTGTAAAATGATAAATTTTTTACGAACGACGTCGAAAATAGATACTTTATTTTCGCTATTTTTGAATCGGAACGAAAACTTTGGAAAATTGAGTGGTTGCAAGACTTCTTGTTTAAATATTGCCAAAGTTAATCTTCAATAACTAAATACCAAATTCCCTACGGTTAAATCGGAATGTGGTGATGAGAATCTCAAAATTTACAAAGTTTGGACGAAGTAAAACAGTTAGCTGCTGATATTAAGAACAGAAAGTTGAAACCCATTTATTTCTTAATGGGGGAAGAACCTTATTATATAGATAAGATTTCAGATTTTATTGAGGATAATGTGCTTACTGAGGAGGAACGGGGTTTCAATCAGATGGTGCTCTATGGACGTGACGTTTCTATTGATGATATTGTAGGCAACGCCAAACGTTTTCCAATGATGGCGGAATATCAGGTAATCATTGTAAAAGAAGCGCAGGATTTAGCAAGAAGCATTGAGAAATTGGCGGATTATGCTAAACAGCCACAGCCAACTACCATCCTGGTGATGAACTATAAGTACAAAACGATCGATAAGCGTAAATCATTATATAAAACCCTGAATAAAATGGGGGTGGTTTATGAAAGTAAAAAACTTTACGAAAATCAGGTGGCCGATTGGATAAGACGTGTTTTGGCACCAAAAGATTACACCATTTCTCCAAAAGCTTCGCAGATGCTTGTGGAGTTTTTAGGGACGGATTTGAGCAAAATCAATAACGAACTTAATAAATTACAAATTGTTTTACCTAAGGGTACTCAGATTTCTCCAGAACACATTGAAGAAAACATAGGTATCAGTAAGGACTTCAATAATTTTGAGTTGCGCAAGGCCATTGGCGACGGTGACATCAAAAAAGCCCATCAAATTGTTAATTATTTTGCCGAAAATCCTAAGGACAATCCTATAGTTGTAACCGTAGCCTTATTGTTTAATTTCTTTTCACAATTGTTGTATTTTCATGGAATGAGCGATAAGTCACCCCGGAATGTGGCTTCTGCATTAAAGATCAATCCGTATTTTGTGAATGAATATATAACGGCGGCTAGAAATTTCCCGATGAGAAAAGTGAGTGGAGTTGTGGCCACCTTACGCGAGTTTGACGTTAAAAGTAAAGGCGTGGGATCAAATGCGGTCCCTCAAGGTGATTTGCTAAAGGAATTGCTGGTGCGCATTATGAGATAAATAAAACACAAGTCTTTAAAATATGTCACTAGTTTTTATGTAAATGACTTTGTTGGTGTCAAAAATCTAATCCTCTCCTGAAATATTTAGTGTGATGAACCTAGTCTTATCTATTGCCCCAAAACCTAAGTAAAGCAGGAATAATTCCAACTTTTTTTTAAAGCCTCATTAAGGTACATAGCCAGATCGTCTGTCTGGCTGTATTGTCATTCTCTATTTAGTGATTTGGTTATCTTCTTATTTCATAATTATAAACTCACAACGTCTGTTAATGGAATGTTCTTCTTCACTACAGTCCTTGCCACAATCAACTAACGGTAAGCGCTCCCCATAACCCTTAGATCTTAAACGCTTTCTTTCGATTCCATTTTCAACCATGTATTCAAGCGTTGCAGCCGCTCTATTATGTGACAAAGCTAAATTGTAAAGGTCCGAAGATCTATTGTCAGTATGTGCTCCCAATTGGATTTCCATGCGCGGATATTTATTCAACAAATCTACCAAAACATCCAATGTCCTTGCCGCCTGAGGTTTGATTTCATATTTGCCGAAATCAAAATATATATTTTCTAATTCAATATAAATATACCCATCATCTTTGGTGACTACAATATCTTCGGCATCATCATAGGATTCAATGGAAAGCTCAATATTAAAAGTGATTTTTCCGTCATCATTTGTGGTAAACGATTCAGAAGTTGGAATGTAGAAATCCCGATGCCCTTCAAGAACATATGTTTTATTCGGTTCTGTATTAAACACATATCGCGCATCGCCACCAACTACCATTTGGCCAACCACCATATCGTTTTCGTCGTATAAGGTAACGGTTGTCCCTGGAAGTATATTCTTCGTGATTTTATCCCTTACATCACCTTCAACCGTAAACTGACGTTTGTTTTCTTTGCGCTCAAATGCATACAAATTATCGTAGCCGGCGCGGTTGGATGCAAAATAGCCCATATTTTTTTCTTCATTGAGGACATATCCAAAATCGTCCATCTCGGTGTTAATGGTTTCTCCCAAATTTAGAGGCTTGGAATACATGCCATCAAAAATTTTACTCATAAAAATATCCAATCCACCCATACCTTGATGGCCGTCAGAAGCAAAATAAAGTGTTTCATCTTCGCCTACAAAGGGGAATTGCTCTCTGTGTTTGGTATTGATTGTCCTTCCCGTATTGATTGGTTGGCTGTAAGAGGTCTCAACATAGCCTTCGTAATGATCAATAATATCAACATAAAAAATATCGAAAGATCCTAGGCTTCCGGGCATATCACTTGAAAAATACAATCGTGTATTGTCGTGGTTAAGCACCGGATGTTGAGTGGAATAGAGATCGCTATTAAAAGGGAGTTCTGTGATATTTGTCCATAGGGTATCTTTTAATTCGGCTTTATAAAGCTTAACGGTAGCAACCAATTCTTCGCCAATTTGAACTCTGTTTTCGTTGGTTCTTGAAAAGTACATCGTTTTTCCGTCAGACGTAAAAGTTGCATTGCTCTCATGCGTTTTCGTATTGATTTCCGCCGAAAATGGCTGGATATTAATGAGTTTGTTATCTTTGGAGACATCCGCTTTATACAGGTCGAGATAGGGCTGATTGTTCCAGCTATAAACTGGATTTTCACGATTTCTAAACGATGAAAATACCACTTTGTCTCCATAATAGGCAATCCCGAAATCACCGGTTCGCGAACTTTGGTTCATCAAGTTGGTCTCATAGTTAAAAGGAATAATCCGGCTAAGGTTTTCTTTAAATTTCTTGGTATCCACGACATAGCCAAGATATTCTCCCATTATTTCATCGGCTTTCTCATAATCCTTTGCGCCTCTTAAGGCTTGAGCATATCTAAAATAGACTTCCTGGTTTAAGCTGTCTTTATATTTGGTAAAAAGACCGTTGTAAGGGGTCCTTGCCATTTTCATCTCAGAATTATAATAATATGAATCGGCCAAATTCTGAAGTACTTCTTGGCTTTGGTCGAGCGCACGGTACATTTTTGCAGCTTCAACGTACGACTTTTGTTCAAAAAGTTTGTTGGCCTTTTTCAAGCTTGGTCTTTGCGCATGTAGGGTCCATGACGCTGTAAGTAAACATAAAAGTAGGCAAATGGTTCTCATGTGAATTGTTTTAGAAAAATCTTGGCGATTTATCATATCCTTTTGGGTTTCCTAATTTGTCGATATCAAATAAAATCATAATTTCATGGGTGCCTGAATTGAATTTACCCAGATTAGATAAGGTGTAGTCATAAGCATAGCCAATGCGCATGGATTGACTTATCCTGAAATTAGCAAGACCGGTGACCGCATCATCAAACCGATACCCAGCACCAATTTCAAGAACATTGTTAAATAGGACGTTGGCGGTTAAATCTAGGGATAGGGGGGCTCCAGAAACCGCTTTGGTCATAAAGGCCGGTTTTAATTTGAGCTGTTCATTTATCTCAAATACATAACCTCCAGTTAGAAAGAAATGAAGCGCTTCCACACCGTTTGCTACAATGCCACTATCTTTCTCAAGATGTTTTGAATTCAATAAGTTAGGTGCAGACAAACCGACGTAGTAATTGTCTCCAAATAAATAAGCACCTGCACCAATATTAGGAAATGTTTTACTCAGGTTATTGGCAAAAGCCGGGTCTGGCAAATCATCCGAATATATAAATCCGTTAAAATTTGTATTGAAAAATGTGGCTCCTGCCTTGACACCTAGGGATAATTTTGTGGTTTCCCCAAGTGACAATATATAGGCAAAATCAGCATAGACATTGGTTTCATTCACTACATTTCCAATTTGATCGTTAATGACAGAAAGACCAACCTGAATTTTTTCCTGTAATGGCACATGAACAAAAAGAGAGCCCGTATTTGGAGCACCTACAGTTCCTACCCATTGTGAACGGTATAAAGCACCCACATTGATTTCATCACCTTCAGTAGCGTAGGCCGGATTAATGACGCTCATATTATACATGTATTGTGTGTATTGAGGGTCTTGTTGGGCCATGCTGAAAAGTCCTACTAAGAGTAGACAACCTTGCAGCGTATATTTTAAACTTTTAATTATCATAGATACCATTATTCGGATTACCTGCTAAGGTAGACGCTACCTTGTAGCGTTTTGCTATTTGGGTTATTGAGTTCCAATATATAATAGTAAACTCCTACTGGTAAAACACCGTTACCCACTTCTCGGCCTTGATTTGAAGTGCCATCCCAATTAGGGGTATTGATATCACCTTTGTAAAGGATATTCCCATAGCGGTTATAAATTTGCAATTTGAAATCAGGATATAATTCTCTTAGGTTTTTGATTCTAAAATCATCATTAATGTTGTCACCATTTGGACTAAAGCCATCCGGAATGATAAGTCCTAATGAATCACATTGATCAATTTTGACCGTTACGGCCAATCGAATGCCGTTGGTACAACCATTAACGGTACTGTTTGAAGCATAATAAGTATCGCCATCTACCAAAGGCATGTCATCAGAATAAGCATTGCCATTCTCTAATGCGTCATACCATATAATTTGATCAGCACCAATGAGATTGCTCGTTAAATTGGCAATAGTCGGGTTATCATCAAAACAGAATGTATTTCCGTTAGTAACCAGTTGCGGTGTTTGTGCTTGCTCTATATTAAATGTTACTGTAGGAAGTGCGCTTGACGCCGTACCACAATTTGTTACAGGGTCCAAAAGATTCAAAATGGTGAAGGTCGTAGACCCAAGAACGGTTAATTGCGAATCAGGTATTGAAATAACAGCGTTGCCGTTAGTCATTGTGACAGCTACTGTGTCTTCTGTGTTATTGGCACCTGTGAGCGCATAATTAAGGTTGTAATTTCCATCATTGAGTTGTGTTGCGCCTGATAAATTGATGACAACAGCCTCATCTAAACAAATGTCATTGGTGCTAAGCGTTAAACCTGTAATATTTGGTGATTGGACAATTGCAACCGTTACAATTGCTGAATCAGTACCACATGCGGTGGTGATGGTATAGGTGTATGCGCCGGCAGAATCCAATACAGGATTAAAAATGCCAGAACCACTTGCCAGAGCTGGGGACCAAGTACCGCCAAGATCAGGCGTTCCCCCGAGACTTTCAAAAAGGTCTTGAGGGGCGTCGTTTGAACAGATTGCCAATCGGCTTCCTGAACCTGCTTGAGGTATTTTGGCGATAGAGACAGTAACTTTGGCCGTGGCATCGCCACAAGGAGCATCGCCTTTAATTGTATATGTATAAACCCCAGCGGCATCTTTAGAAGGGTCAAAAACCCCAGTACCACTAGACAAGGCTGGTGTCCATGTACCACCAGATTCTGGAGTACCACCCAAACTGTTAAATAAGTCTTGTGGCGTACCGTCAATACAAATGGATAATGCACCATCCGTGCCAGGTTCTGCAACAGGACTGATAGCTACATTGATTATGGCCGTTGCTACTCCGCAAGGTGCAACACCCGGAACAGTATAAGTGTAATTTCCAGGTGCGTCTTTTGAAGGATCAAAAATACCAGTGCCACTTGCCAAGGCTGGCGACCAAACTCCTCCTGTTTCTGGGGTGCCACCCAAACTATTAAAAAGATCTTTAGAGGCATCATTGCTACATACAATGACACTTCCGTTAGTGCCAGCATTTGCTAGCGGATTTATGGTAACCGTAACCGTAGATGTGGATTCTCCGCAAGGTGTGATTCCTGAAATAGAGTAGATATAGGTACCCGCAGCATCTTTTGAAGGATCAAAAACTCCAGTGCCACTTACCAAAGCTGGTGACCATGTGCCTCCTGACTCTGGGGTGCCACCCAAACTGTTAAAAAGATCTTGTGGAGCACTATCAATACATAATGCTAAATTGCCGTCAGTTCCTGGTTCTGCAGCGGGGTTGACCGTCACATTAACTATGGCTATTGCAGGTCCGCATGGGGCATTACCCTGAACTGTGTAGGTGTAATTTCCGGCGGTGTCTACCGAAGGATCAAATACTCCTGTACCGCTGACAAGGGCAGGAGACCAGGTGCCTCCTGTTTCAGGAGTGCCACCTAAACTGTCAAAAAGATTTTGTGGCGCCTCATTACTACATAAAATTAGGCTGCCATTCGTACCAGCGTTCGCTAAAGGATTGATGGTTACGGTTACCGTAGAAGACGCATCTCCACAAGGTGTAATACCTGAGAGATTATAGATATAAGTACCAGCTAGATCTTTGGAAGGATCGAAAACTCCCGTGCCACTTGCTAAGGCCGGTGTCCATGTGCCACCCGGTTGCGGCGAGCCGCCCAAACTGTTAAAAAGATCTTGCGGAGCACTATCAATACATAATATTAAGTTGCCATTGGTGCCCGGTTCTGTTTCGGGGTTGACGGATACATTCACAGTGGCGGTAGCCTCTCCACATGGAGAAGTCCCCTGAACTGTATAGGTGTAAACTCCTGGAGCATCTTGTGCTGGATCAAAAACACCATTCCCACTTATCAATGCAGGCGACCAAGTACCTCCTGGTTTTGGAGTACCGTTCAGGCTATTAAAGAGATCTTGGGATGCATCATTACTACATAAAACCAAGCTGCCGTTATTACCAGCATCAGCCTTTGGAATGATGGTCACGGAAACCTGAGAAGTGGCTTCTCCGCAGGGCGCAATTCCTTGAACTGTATAAATATAATTGCCAGCAGGGTCTACCGAAGGGTCAAAAACACCAGTGCCACTTGCCAATGCAGGCGTCCAGGTGCCTCCTGACTGGGGAGATCCTCCTAAGCTATTGAATAAATCCTCAGGTGCACTATCTTCACAAAGTGTTAAATTACCATTGATGCCAGGGTCAGCTTCTGGATTGACAGTAACCTCGACGGTTGCCGAAACTTCCCCACAAGGTGGAACGCCCTGAATAGTATAAGTATAAAGTCCTGCAGCATCTTTGGATGGATCAAAAATCCCGGTACCACTGGCTAATGCAGGAGACCAAATTCCGCCAAATTCGGGCGTACCTTCCAGTCTTTCGAAAAGATCCTGTGCCGAATCATTGACACAAAGTACTAAAGAACCATTAGTTCCAGGATCCGGTCCTTCAATAATTAAAATACTAACGGTTGATGAGCTGGTTGGACACGTTTCAGAAGACACGCTATAAGTAAACACATAAGGACTCTCGTTAACATTCATGGTACTGACATTGACCCGGCCAGTACTGCCATTGGTAGTTGGCAACGGGCCTGACCATGTACCATTGGTATCTGGCGTCCCTAAAAGACCGTCAAATAAATTAATTGTGTTGGTACTGACCAGACCTGTTTCACATATTTCTATTTCGCCATTGCCACCAGAATTGTTTGGCGGGATGATTTCGACGGTCACTTGTAATCGTCCTATGCTTTCACAAGGAGGGTCGACTGTTGTCGCAAAATAACTTTCGCCATCAATCAAAGGTGTTGTTAATGGGAGAGGAGAACCAGACGCCGAGGTGCTATACCAGTTGTTGGATCCGGAAGCCTCTAAATCGGCTACCGTTGGAGGAACGTCATTACAAAATTGTTGAATAGAACTCCCGGAGGGTAAGGGCACAATTCCGACACTTACAAGAACTGAGAATCTTGAAGTTCTACACCCTGTATAAGGATTGGATTGATTGACATAATAAATAGTACCGTCTGTCAACAAGGTAGTGGGGGTCAATGGGGATCCTCCTGTAGGTACATTATACCATTGGACATCATTCCCAACGACAAATAGGTCAGAAATCGTAGCATCCTCTGGTTGCTCTACACAAACACCTTGATAGCTGAGTGCCACGGGAGGACCAAAAATAATGGCCTTGACACGTTGTCGTGAACCACATGAACCCGTAAGATCGTCCGCATAATAATCTTGGTTATTTATTAAACCTTGAGTATTAGAAAGTGGTATTGTGGATGTTGGTGTGCTGTACCAACGAACTCCTCCACCATTGTTGGTTGCTACAAGGTTTCCTACCATGGGGGCTTGAATATCACAAAAGCTCTGCGTTGGATTAACTACTGTTGGACATTGTCCAAAAGAACTTAATGTGGTAATCATACACCATAAGGCGGCAACAATAAATTTATTATAGAGATGTGCTTTTGTAGTTTTTTTCATAAATTTAAAAGGCGGTTCGTTGGATTTAACCGAGAATTCATTGTCATGTTAGCTATTGGGATCCTGCAATTTATTTATTTTCGATAGGTATGGTCATTTGTTTTTTTTTGTTCCACTTTACCAACTCAATATTGATTTCTTTTAAAACTAGAAACGTATAATCTCTTATCATTTATATTACTCAGCTTGTCGGATACTATCACCTGAGTCATATTGTAAGATGTAAATTCCGCCATTATTATAACCACCAAGGGCGTTTTTTTCATAATTAAATTTGAGTTGCGTATATTCCGTTATATCGTATATTGCTGTATTCTCAAAGCTTTGTTCTTGAGTGAGTCTCAATAAACTGTCAAAAGTAATATCAAATCCAAACATCGTATTTCTTGATGGGAATACATTATAGTCTTTTAAATAGTCTCCCAAAAATTTCTTAGAACTCACCGTTGATTTTTCAGGGATCAAAGATGGAAAAATCATTTTTAAAATCCGATATCTTTTTTGGGATACATCACCATCGTCAGGAACCAACGATGCTTCTAAAACAGCTAATTGAAGGGAGTAGTTTGATAACTGCCCCAAAAGGATGTTGGTGGTGTTTAAAAACACACTATTTCTTTCACTGTCAATAACCACAAAATTGAGCTGGTCCTTTTTAAATTTAGACAACAACTCACTTTCACTGAACGTACCATTTATTTTGATATTGATAATGTCAGCACTCGGCACATAATCTGAAACAAAATTTTTGCTTTCCGTACGATAACTATCACTTAGTACAATAATATGGGCTTGTTTAGACAGCATATAATCGAGTACTTTTATTTTTTGCTGGTTGATGGACGGCAAGGCGCTATATAAATTATTGGTCGTAATTTGATGCGCAATTGTTGATGCCGTTATGACTGGAATAGTGCTGCCCTCAGAAAAGGTGGCCAAGTCTTCTTCCATAGTTTCATAAAACGGTAAGATGATGGCATCATAGTCCTTGTAATTGTTCTGTTTGGTCAATGATTGGATTTTGGAAGTTTGTTTTGTGTCTTGCGCTTCTTCTATGTCCATCGTAATATCGAGGTTCATCTTTCTAATCGAATCAATAGCAATGTTGGCGCCTTTGTAAAATTCCATATGATACCTTTTGAAATCATCACTAATAGAATTGAATTTGTAGCCGTTTTCAGCGAAATTATCATATTCTGATTTTGAAAAAGGAAGAAAGAATAGAACACGTTTAGATTGTGACGTGTTCGCAGATGCTTTCAAATCGCGATATTGAGAAGTGGTTCTCACCACTTTTGATGCGACTGGTGTGTTGGATACCACTTTTTCAACCGGGTCATTTTTTGGCATTTTTATTAGGGAGCCAATTTGAACGGATTGTTCTAATTGTGGATTGAGAATCAGAAATTCAGACATGGTCATGCCTGCTCTTCTTGAAAGATCAAATAGGGTTTCTTTAGGTTTTATTTTATATAAGTCGTACGCTGTATCTGATGGAGTAGCAGTTGCCGACGCCTTTACTATTTCTTCAGGTTGATCCTTGGTTGAAACGACACTTTCTATAGACTCTTTTTGTGCTACGCTATCTTTTGATGGTGTTTCAAGTGAAGTAGCCGTTTCGTTTTTCTTAATCAGTAGTTCTTCAGGTTGTTTTTCAGGAGTAACACCAGCTTCTACTGCTTTTTCTTGAAGGATAATTTTGTCGGTTTGACCATTATTAACTGTTACCTTTTCAGGAGTTTGGATTTCTTTTGGTTGCTCTATAATAGGAACACCATTTTCCCTTTCTTGTGGCAGATTTATTTTTGATTTTTCTGAGTTGACGGCAACAGGCTTAGCAATTTTTTCTTCAAGAATGATGTTATCCGTCTGTACCTCTTTTATAACTGAAGTTTCCTCTTTGAGGTCCTCTCGCGAATCATTGATCTGATTTTCAACAGGATTTGTAGCGCGCTGTTCTTCGGCTTCACCTGAATCAGTAGGAATCTTAAGAATTTGACCCACGATAAGCATGTTTCTTATATGGGGATTTGTTCGTTCCAACTCAGGAATTGTCGTATTGAAGCGTTTGGCTAGTCCGAATTTAGTATCTCCGCTTACAACACGATAGCTCTCAATAACATTAGATTTTACCTCCGGATTGCTGTTCTTAGGAATAGTTGGTTTCGCTTCGCTCACGATAGTTTTTGTTGGTGTTATCGGTGCTTTTTTCTCCACGGTTTTTGGTGCTGGTATATGAGCTGTTGAAGCATTTTGGATCTCTAATACATGCCCTGCTTCCAAACCAGAAATAATATGTGGGTTTTGCGATTCGAGTTCTCTTATGCTCATCTCAAAGCGTTTGGCAAGACTATATTTTGTATCCCCGTATTTGACCGTGTAGCTAATAGACGAGCTCACCACCGAAACTTTAATTGAATCAGAACTACTATTCAGGATGGGGGTTTTAATTTTGCTTTCCGGGATGATTAGAATATCACCCGCCACAATACTTTGGAAATTATTGGGATTGGCCTGTTGCAGATCAAAAGGTGTCACGCTATATCTTTTGGCTATGGACAATATAGTTTCGCCATTGCTAACAGTGTGCTTTTTAGGGCATTCCTGTGCGATGCCCATATAAAAGCATAAGAAAAATAGCGGTAAAAACACAAAAAGTCGCTTCATTTTAATCACTTATGGTGGAAGGTTTGGTTGAATATCACAATAAATCTGATAAAAATACCAAAAAATCCGACAAGAGGACTATTTGCATGCAAAAATATTCAAATTTTGTTAAAAATAATTTTTTATGAATATCAACATAAATTGTCATTGGAAGATCCTAATTTAGAGCTTAGGAATTTTTATTAGTGAGCAGTAGGGAATGGGTATAGGGCTTTTGTAAGAAGTTCAAAACATGAGGGTTTTTTAAAATGATAGTGGGAGGAATTTTGACACGTTAACGATTTAAACCTGTTAATGTCTCAAGCTCAGCTAAAAACGGACACACATGACCAATATCATTTCAAGTTAAGAAACCTCGTTCTAACTTTGTGCTGTTTATATTAATGACGGATTTCTATGAAAAATATTTTATTGCCTACTGACTTTTCTGAAAACTCTTGGAATGCTATTGCTTATGCACTTAAGTTTTTCGAGAAAACAAATTGCAACTTTTATGTGTTACACGTCAATGCTTTAAGTTATATAGCGGCTAATGATTCGCCATATGTTCAAGATAAGGATTTTGGAGAAAACACGTTTACGAAACCAGCCAAAAAACAATTAGCAACACTTCTTAAGCGCATTTCAACCGATTTTCCTGAAAATCAGAATCACCAATTTTTCAAACTTACCGATTATAATTTTTTTGTGGAGTCTGTGCGCCATCAGGTATCAGAAAAGAATATAGATATGATTGTAATGGGGACCAAAGGTGCCACGGGATTGAGAAAAGTAATCGTGGGCAGTAATGCGGCCGATGTGATAAAAAAGGTAAAGTGTCCAACTTTGGTCGTGCCAGAGGAGGCAGCATTTGTGGACTTGGATGAAATTGCATTTCCTACAGATTATTATTTGAATTTTGGAGTTGATCTTTTAAAACCACTCTATAATATTTTGGCTGTTCACAAGTCAAGTTTACAGGTGGTACACATCACTAATAAAGTTGAAGATTTGAGCATTGGCCAGCAAGAGAATAAAGATCTCTTGAACGATTATTTTAATAAGTTTAAGACGAAGTTTTACAATCTTGCCAATAAAAATGTAGAAGACGCTATTGAGTGTTTTGTACAAAGTAGAGATATCAAAATGGTGGCCATGGTGGCAAAAAATTTGAATTACTTTCAGCGGATCTTGTTTCATTCAAAAGTTGAAGAAATCACATACCATACTCGAATTCCGTTTTTGGTCATGCATGATAAAATGAATTGATACGACATTCAATTCAGAGTCGTTAACCTACTTATTTATTTATCCTATTTCGATCGCAAATTCAATTACTATCGTCACTGGAAGTGTCAGGATAACATACTTATTTCTGAATAAAGGATTAGGAAGATTTTAAAACTGAATCTATAAATCTATCTAACGGCTGATGAAGTTTTCTGTGCCCTTCTTTTGAAATGACATTAATCATAGTTTATCTTATTTTAAAGTCCTAATTTTATCACATGCTCAAAAATATAACACTATGATTTCCATTCTTTTCCCAACAGATTTTTCTGAGAATTCAATGAATGCCATCAGATATGCCTTAGAATTTTTTAAATATGAAAAGGCTGAATTTTATTTTATGAATGCCTATCAAAAGGAATTCTATGATCATGAAGATTTAGTTTCACGTGAGGTTTATAATGAGGTTTTGGAACGCGTTAAAAACCAGTCCGAAGCTAATTTGGCAAATCTTTTAAAGTCGGTTAAAGAAATTTCTCCAAATCCAAAATTCAAATATCACAGTATTTCTGCCCATAACACACTTGTTGAAGAAGCAAACACCATTGCGGATACCAAAAATATTGACCTGATTGTCATGGGAACCAAAGGAAAATCAGATAATCGCAATATTGTATTTGGAAGCGAAACCTTTCAAGTTTTAAAATATGTACAATGTCCGGTTTTGGCAGTCCCAGCCAATTATACCAACACCCAACCAAGACGGATTCTGTTTCCTACAGATTATCTTATTCCCTACAAACGTAGGGAATTGAAATTGCTATGTGATCTGGCAGCGCCCTACAGAAGTATCATTGATGTGCTGTATGTTTCGAAAAGTAACAAATTATCCATCCGTCAAGAAGATAATCAAGCCTTTCTTAAAGATGTTATTTGTAAAACTGAAATCAATTTTCAAACCTCCCAAAATAAAAACGTTGCAGTGGGTATTAAGGATTATATAAAAGAGAATGCTGTAGATATGCTCGTGATGGTTAACAGTCAGTACTCGTTTTTAGAAAACATGTTGTTTCCATCTACCATAGATAAAGTTAGTCTCGATCTGGAGATCCCATTATTGGCTATGCAAAATTCAAGACGTTCAATGCCGTTGCTATAACATTTTATTTAGGTCATGAAAAATATACTTTTACCTACTGATTTTTCTGATAATTCTTGGAATGCTATACGATATGCCGTGCAGTTTTTAAAAAATGATCAATGCACATTTTATTTATTCAATGCTTATACACCAGTGATATATGATCTGTCTTATGCTCTAAATTACAGGTCTGAACAATTTGGTCTTCGCGATCCGATAAGAAAAGCTTCAAGAGAAAAGTTAAACGAATTGAGCGCGCAGATTATAGAGAAATTTGGCACCAATCCAAACCATCAATTTAAAATTATTGCTCGTTTTGAAACCTTGATTGTTGGTATCAAAGAATTGATTGAAGAACGTCATATTGACTTGGTATTCATGGGGACCAAAGGTGCAACTGGTGCAAAAAAAATTTTCTTTGGTTCTAATACTGTTCAAGTCGTTGGGGAGATTCAATGCCCTGTGTTGGCAATTCCTTCAAATTTTGACTATGTGGCACCACAAGAGATTTTGTTTCCCACGGACCTAAAAATCGATTATGACTATTCCCAACTAGAAATTCTTAAAAAAATAGTGCAGTTGCACCATTCTAAAATCAATGTCTTACATGTTAGTACAGGTCATGACTTGAGCACTTCGCAAACTGTTAATAAGGACAAGTTAACGAAGCTGTTAAAAAAACTGAACTATGAGTTCCAGGAGTTTGAAGACATGGAAATTCCTCACGCAATTGATAAATTTCAGAATAAACAACCCGTTGATTTGTTAGTGATGATCAATAATCGACAAACATTTTTTGAAAACTTGATTTTCAAAGATACCATCGATCAAATAGGATTCTATTTGACGATTCCATTTCTCGTAATTCCATTAAAAAAATATAAAACGAAACTACCATGACATCACTCAAGCGACGTGTCTTAATACCAACCGATTTTTCAAATAATGCGTGGAGCGCTACTCTTTATGCCATAAACTTATATGCACAGCAAGACTGTATATTTTATTTTCTGAATTCATGGTCTCTTACTCATGCCGATTCAAGAGCCTATATTACCACTAGTTTTGTAGATGGGCTTGCTGAAAATTCTAATCGAAAATTGGAGGAATTGAAAGCGCGTATCATAAAGCTAAATATTAATTCAAATCATAATTTTGAAGTGCTCAGTACCTCAGAAGATATCACGCCAGCAATCCAAAGAGCTGTTAAAACCTATAAAATTGACTTGGTTGTAACGGGCACAAAAGGTGCGACAGGAATTGATAAATATTTTTTAGGAAGCAATACGGTAAAAATCATTCAAAATTTGAAAGATTGCCCTATGCTTGCGGTGCCTGATGCATTTGAATTTAAAACACCCAAACATATTGCATTTCCAACAGATTTTAATCGTGTTCATGATTTGAAAGAGTTACAACCATTGATTGAGTTAACAAACCTGTACACTGCCCATATTTATATCATGCATATTAAAGCAAAAGAGGGCTTGAGTGACCTACAGAAAGGCAATATGAGAGCACTCCAAAGTCATATGGAGAACTATGAGCATACTTTTCATTGGATGGAAAAAACTGGCACAAAATCAAATGAGATCAATGAGTTTATAGACCATTTTAAAATAGATATACTTGTCATGGTGCACTATAAACATAGTCTCGTGGAAAGAATAATTAAGGAGCCGGTTATCAAAAATATAGGTTACCAACCCACGGTGCCTTTTTTGGTGATCCCCAAATAAAGGGGGAAGTTCAAAGTAACAAATTCCAAATTCCCTGTCTGCCGACAGGCAGGCAAATTTTAAAAACCATCAATCACATTGAAATAAATAGATACCAATGAAAATAAAAATTTTATTGCCAACAGATTTTTCGGAGAACGCTTCACAGGCCATCAAATATGCGTTAGAACTTTATAAAGACCAAGAGTGTCTATTTTATCTTTTGAACGTCTTTTTTATAAACCCAACAAATATTGAAAGTCTGATCGGCATGGAACCAGGAAGTGACTTATTTGAGGCTGCCAAGAAAAATTCGAAACGCCAGTTGGATCAATTGTTAAGTGAGGTCGCCTTTGGAGAGAACGGTAATCTGAAGCATAGTTTTCAAACCATTTCAACTTTCAATGAACCTTTACAGGCCATAAAATCAATTGTGGAAGAAAAGGACATTGATCTTATTGTTATGGGAACCCGGGGTCAAACCAATACTAGAAGTAAAATTTATGGAAGCAACGCCATAGATGTAATGGAGAAAATCAGGAATTGCCCGGTAATTGTTGTGCCGCAATTGGCAAAGCGTCAACTGCCAAAAGAAATTGTGTTCCCCACCAATTATAGAACACCTTTTAAGAAGCACGAATTGAAGCATTTGATCAATATTGTTAAAATTTGTAATGCTTCCATAAAGGTTTTGCATGTTTCTGAAGATGGCAAATTAAACGAAAAGCAAACCAATAACAAAAAATTGCTGGACGAGAATTTTGAAGAGGTCAGCCACTCTTTTCACAATTTAAGTCAACTGTCAGTAGCTGCTGCCATCAATTGTTTTGTAGAAAGTAGAGAAAGTGATATGGTTGCTTTCATTAATAGTAAACATTCATTTTTTGCAAGTATTCTTAATCAGCCTTTGGTAAAAGGGATTACGTATGACTCAAAAGTTCCAATTCTAGTGATGCATGATTTGGGGAATTAGGAACAGGCTATTGAGAACAGATTATGAGATGTTTAGAAGTTAATTAAAAACGAAGAGGTTGCAGAGCGTGGTCACATCTTATTATTTCAATGTGTGTTTTTGTATAGTGCCCTTTGTTTTCCTTTTTGTAAATCTCCTTGAAAAATCCATAAAATTTGATCATTTAGGAATCGCAATTATTTCGCCTGTTTTAGGACTGAAATCGCAGTCATTTCCGTAATCTAATTCTGGAGCGATTTTCTTTATGAATTTTGAGTTGGAATTTTCCAAGATATCATTTTAGTGAGTCGATTATTAATCGTCGATTTTTCTTTGCATTGAAACGTCAAAATTTAATTAAACCAAACGGCATATCCTTCACGACGCAACTCCAGAGAGATTTGCTCCTCCGCTGTTAAGGCTTCGGCTCTTGTTAAAAACGGATCGATATGTGTGTATAAACTAGGCCTGAGGTATAATCCGTATTTCTCAACAATAGAAGCCGATAATTTGTGGCCTTTCTTATTTCTATAGCCCATTTTATGTTGCTGAAAACGTTCTATGGGCGTTTTGCTGGTCTGGCCAACGTATAAGCATTGCAAAACACCATTAAACTGTGGATTTGCGGCCCTGAACTTCGTGTTTTCATTAAAAACACGTTTTGATAGTTCAATAACATAGATGGTGTATAAGATTTTAGCCAAGGATCCTAAATTTAATAATCATTGTTTAAAGTGGAGTTTTTAATTTATCTAGGAATTACCAATTTGAATTTTTCTTGTCCATTTTCAGGATAGAGCGCATTTTTAGTGTTCATTTCATCCGATAATGCTGCCATCATAATTTTCAGTTGTTCCGGATTTTTATCTGCCAAATTATTGGTTTCAAAAGGATCTTCCTTTAAGTCGTAGAGTTCATAGCGTGGTTGACTTTTTGGTTGATAATGATAAATGATTTTCCAATCCGCATCAACTAAACTTGTAAAATAGTTGCTTCGATGATTGCCATGAGGAAAATGATTAAGAAATAAGACACGCCGTTCGTGATTTTTCTTGCCACTTAATTGATCATGAAGATCAAAACCATCCAAATTATATCGCTCTGGTGGTGTGATGTTGGTAAGATGACTAAGCGTTGGAAAAATATCCAGAATAGAGCCCAATTGGTTTTGAACCGCGTTTTGTGCAATGGGTAACTTTTTTTGGAGATTTGCTTTTTTGTTTGGTGTGACCCAAGCCGCAATAAACGGAACGCGCATGCCACCTTCCCAATGATTGCCTTTTTTACCTTTTAATGGGGAAGAACTGCTGTAATCATTTTCATTTGGCAGGGGTGCGTCTGATCCGTTGTCTCCCAAAAACAAAATAAGCGTATTTTCTCCCAAACCTAGGTTTTTGACGTGCTGCATGAGGTCTCCAAGAGATTTGTCCATTCCTTCAATAAGCGTAGCATAAGCTTGGGCATTTTCAGACTTTCCCGAATTTATATAATGATCTTTAAAACGCGCATCAGAATAAAATGGAGCGTGGACCGCGTAATGGGACATGTTGAGGAAAAATGGTTTGCCTTCTTCTTTAGCTTCCGAAATGGCCAGATTAGCTTCCAAGGTCAAAGCTTCTGTCAAAAATATGTCTTGACCATGATATTTTTCCAAACCGGGAACAGCTCTTGTGAGGTTGCCTCCGTCATGACCGAAACTTTCAGTGCCCAAATAACTTCCAGGTTGGCCAATGGAGCTGCCGGCAATATTAACATCAAATCCTAAATTTAGAGGATCTTCCCCCTCGCTATTAAATGGCCCAAAATGGGCTTTTCCGACATGAATCGTTTTATAGCCTTTTTGTTGAAGCAGTCGTGGAAGAGTTATAGATACTTTGGAAAGACCGTTCCAGTTCCATTGGGCTGGACCAAATTCGGTACGATTGTTATCTTCAGATTTTATCCAATTGGTTACGCGGTGGCGGGCAGAATTCTGTCCGGTCATTATGGACGTCCGCGAAGGAGAACACACTGAATGTGCATAAAAATTTGTAAACCGAATGCCTTGTTCGGCAAGTTTTTCCATGTTAGGGGTGATGTAATAGTCATTTAATGGATAGTTGATCAAATCACCATTGGCATTGGTTAAAAAGGGAACAGAAGTATCCATGAGGCCTATATCATCAATTAAAAAAATGATAATATTTGGAGAATTTTCTGTTTTCTCTTGTGAATTACTAAAAGTTACGCAAAACAAGAACAGCGTAACACTTATTGAAAATTGTATGTTTAAGCGCATCTATTTATTTTAAATTTGATTTATACGTTATGTGCTCTTGATTGGTGCTAAATCAATGTAAATTTCTTTTCTAATCTGATGCTATGGGCGTTGAAATGTAGATCAGGGGATCATAACGAATGAAAAAAATATAATCACGAATTTACATAAATCCATTGATTTGCAAAAGCCATAGTTTTAAACGTTTATAATTTGCTTAAAGCAATAGGTAATTGTTTTTTCAATGCAAAAACTTTAATTTCTTTAAAAATCCATCGTAAAATGGACTACGCCAATCAAATCTAAAACTAATCAAAATTTGAGAATTTTGATATTTTTGATTATTACAAATGAACCTAACTGGAAGTCTTTATTTAAAATAGATGCACTTGTAAAGTATTAGAAATTGAGTATTTTACAGAATAAGCTTCTATAGATTAATATTTTTTATATACTTCAGCCCATGGTATATCTCATACATAAGTTGTTTTTGCTTCTGCGAGTTACTGGAAGTAACATCAATAATTGTTATGCGAAACCAAAGAATGTTATTGTGGCAAACTTTAATAATTTAATCCATATTTAATAAATGAAAAAGTCAATCAGTTTAGTTTTAGGTTTAACAGCCGTTTTATTGTTCAGCGGATGTTCAAGTGTCAAAGTAATGAACTCCTGGAAAGGAGATAATGCAGCAGCTGTAAAAGATAAAAATTTTATTGTCATAGCACGTACTTCGGATACGCAATCACGAATTGCTTTTGAAAACGAGATCGTAAAACAGTTGTCTGAGAAAGGGATGAAAGCCACCGCAAGTTTTACAAAATTTCCATCACTTAATCCTGATGTGGAAGTGACGGAAGAAAGAAAAGCAGAAATTGAGAGCACTATAAAGAAAGCAGGATTTAATGCTGTGGTACTTACGGTGATCAAAGATGTTCAAAATTTGACGAAAACCACTCAAGAAGGGGGTTATTACGCAGGTGGAAACTATTATGAGTATTACCCAAGATATTATGGAGGTTTTTATGGTTATTATCACCATCCAATGTCATATTCTACCATGGGAAACTATGTGCCTGAAACCTATGTTACTTCTTCTTCAAAAAATTATATTTTAGAGACGGTAATTTATGATCTTGATGAGACAAACGAAAACCAATTAGTTGCCGTGGTGACTTCAAAAATTGAAGATCCAGAAGGTGCTTCAAAAATAGCATCACAATACGTAAAAGCTATTACCAAAAGTTTTGAGAACAAATAATTTTGAGATAGTGTGGTTTTTCCGCTTGACTTAATTCTATATATTGGATTGAGTGTCAGTTTATAGGTTAGGCAGATATGAACGTTAGACTAGTAACGATTTCTAGTGTGCTTTAGAGATAATTGACACTCATTTCAATTTTAAGTTTTTGAGATAAATGATTTTAATAGGTGCGTTTAAATAGAGGAGCAGAGGAAAATCAAAAAACAAGTAAGAATTTATGATGGTCAGACTATTCATATTAACCTTAATGGCATCCGTAGTGCTTGCTCAACAAGGGCATGCGCAATATGCTACAACTAAGGTTAAGGCAGTTCACGAAGCCTATACGGATAGTTTGAAGCAGGTGAAATACGATAATTTTTTTCCAATTTTTGGACAAAAAATTTATGAAAAGGGGTTTGATATCCCTTATCCAACGGGAGTTATGGTTAACCTTGTTTATATGAAACAAGGACTTCTTATCGATAATATGAGGTTAGGATTAAAAACCGATACTATAGACCTGCCGCTTACTGGAGTCGATTTCATTGAATTTGGCAATAATTATAGTACTGCCGAAACTGTCTTAGTAAGACCAGATATTTGGGTGCTTCCATTTTTAAATCTCTATGGTTTATTTGGTAGAGGCAGAGCAACTACTGAAATAAATCTAAAATTTCCAGTCGAGTTACAGTCGTTGGTTGAACAGAAAATAGTCTCAAATGGGTTTGGCGCTACGGCTGCAGGCGGCGTTGGACCTATTTGGCTCGCTTTAGATTGGAATGTGACTTGGACAAAGCCTGAATTGTTAGATAAATCAGTCAAAGTCAAAACTTTTGGCGCTAGAGTTGGTCATACTTTTGTTAATAGTAGAAAGCCTGACAGAAATATTGGAATCTGGATTGGTGCGATGAGTGTGGGCTTAGGTTCGAATACAGTGGGCTCGATAAAGCTTATAGATGCACTGCCTCCTGAAACTTGGGATCGTGCTGATGAAATTATCGCCTCTTATGATGATTGGTATAATAATACAGCTACACTACCGCAAAAGGTTATCGCCGACAAAACTATTGGACCACTTGTGGATGCCATTGGAGCAGCGGACGGATCAGCAGTGATTAGATATGGTCTTGACAAGCGTACCAAAGAACAATGGAATGGTATTATTGGTGGGCAGTATCAAATGAATAAAAATTGGATGTTCAGAACAGAAATAGGGGTGATAGGCGATCGTAAATCCATATTATTTTCTGCAAATTGGAGATTTTTATTATAATCAACAAACTGCCAAGGAAAAAGTGACGTGGAATACCTTCTGTTTTTAACACAGAATTATTGATTTCATAACAACTTGGTTTTGATCAAAAAAATAAACAAAAATTAACAACGTATTTATAACAAAATTAAATCATGAAAATTAAATATCATTTTATTCTTTTAGCATTAGCTTTTATATGTCTTCAAAACTGCGCTAGCACTAAGGTAATTGATTCTTGGAAAGCTGAGCCTTCTGTGGTAGACCTTTTTAAAACAAAAAAGGTACTTGTAATTGCTCGTACCGCAAATGAAAATGCAAGATATTCTTTTGAGAGAGAAATAGCTGATGCATTGCGCAACAAAGGTATTAACGCTGTTGAGAGTTATAGTAAAGCCCCAACAATTCATGCTGAACGAGAAATGTCAGAAGAACGATTGGCTATGATTAAGAGTTTAATGGATAGTGAGGGATTTACAGCAGTGGTCTTAACGGTTATCAAGGACAAAAAAGAAACTGTCAGAACAACTTCTAGTGGTTTGTATGTTGGTGCTTCATACGGGGCTTATTATCCTGGTTATTATGGTGGTTTTTATAACTATTATAATCATCCTTATGCCTATGGATCTTATTATGACTCTTTTGGAGGCTATATCCCAATGTCTTCCTCTACACGTGTTGAAACGGATTATGTCCTAGAAACTGTAGCCTATAACTTAGATGCTCCTGAAGAAAATCAATTGGTTGGCGTTGTGACTACCTCAATGGAAGACCCTAGAGATGCTTATAAAAGTGCGGCCAAGTATGTTGAACTTATGATTGAAAGTTTGGAAACTCCAAAAAAATAAGCGCTCCTAAATTCTGTTTATTGACTTGGTAGTCAATAAAATAACGTTCTAAGTTACAATATTTCAGAATTATATTTATCTTTAAATTACAGCAATTCCCCTACGGCTCGCCTAGGGGTTTTTGATTTTACCATCGCGCAAGAATTTTGAACTGATTTTTCGTGGTCATGATGAGTACAATATATCATTCTGAAAGTCCATTACATCGCATTTGATTTTATAAAATTATTTCTCGTATATTGTTAATGATTCTATCATGAGTATGAAAAAATTATCGCTAAAAACAATTGTAATTGTCTTGCTTATTGTTGGCAGTACTTCTATGATATATTCAAATACTCATTTTCAGCAAAAGGATTCCATTTCTAAAATTGTAGCCACTGAGAAACAACGCCTCATTGATTCAGTAAAAAGAGTGCATTTAGAGGAGCAGTTGAGGGTGCTCATTAAGAAAGAGGACGCACAAAAGAAAAATGCCCAAAGCCAATTAGACGCCATCAATGCTGCAGAAAGCAAAAACTTGGCAGCTAAAAAAGCACATATTGATTGGTTACAGAAAACAACCAAAGGGTTTCCAGTTGTGGGTGTAAATCGTGACACACTTTTTTTGATTCATTCTAGAATTGGAGCTACCACAGCTAAAGAAAGAGCAGCGAATGTGAGCACGAAAATCAAGCTTTTATTTGAAGATGATTTTTTTAAGAGAGATTCCTTCGCAGTAGTTCAATCCCAATATACCAATGATATAGTATATGGGAATACAATTATCATGAGTGTCTCTGAAACGGACGGACTTTGGTATGGAACGACTTCTTTGGGTTTGGCTCAGCACTTGGAGAAAACCATTGAAAATTCAATAGCAGACTTGCGAGAGGAGCGTAAGGTTTCTAAAATTTTAATGCGCGTGGGCTTGGCGTTCGTCGCGATTGGGGGTGTTTGGTTTGTTATTTGGCTGCTTGGGAGGTTGCATCGTTGGGCACTGCTGCGAATTTCGGTAAAAAAAGAAAAATGGCTTAAAAGTTTAAACTATAAGGATTACACATTCCTGTCCGCTGAACAGGAGTTGCAGATCATTTTTTTTCTTTTAAGACTTTTCCGTTGGGTCGTTCTTATTTTCGTGCTTTATATTGCACTCCCTATAATCTTTAGTATATTTCCCATTTCTCAACACTGGGCCGATGCTTTGTTCCAGCTCATTTGGTCACCACTTAAGTCAATTCTCATTTCCGTTTGGAATTATTTGCCCAATGTTTTTAGGATCTTGGTCATCTATTTTGTCATTAAATATCTCGTAAAAATTATAAGATATGGCTTCCGGGAAATCGAAACTGAGAAACTAAAAATTTCTGGTTTTCATTCTGACTGGGCCGTTCCTACGTTTAGTATTATTAAGTTTCTCCTTTATGCTTTTATGTTCGTGGTTATATTTCCACTATTGCCAGGATCCCATTCTGAAATATTCAAAGGGGTTTCCGTTTTTATAGGGGTTCTATTTTCGTTAGGCTCATCTACGGCCATTGCAAATATGGTAGCAGGATTGGTCATTACCTATATGCGTCCCTTTAGAATCGGAGACCGAATTAAAATTGCCGATGTGGTTGGTGATGTTGTTGAGAAAACTTTATTGATTACACGGATACGAACCACAAAAAATGAAATTATTACCATTCCCAATTCCTCTGTCCTTTCAGGAAATACCATCAACTACAGTATTGAGGCAAAAGGCCAAGGTCTTATAATCCATTCAACCGTGACCATTGGGTATGATGTGCCTTGGCAAGATGTGCATCAAGCACTCATTGATGCTGCCTTGTTAACGGAAACAGTTTTACCAGAACCACAGCCTTTTGTTTTGCAAACCAGTCTTAATGACTATTATGTAGCTTATCAAATAAATGCACATACCAGAGAAGCCTCAAAACAGGCAAGCATTTATTCTTATCTGCATCAGAACATACAAAATGTCTTTAACGAAAGAGGCATCGAAATTCTATCACCACATTACCGTGCACAGCGCGATGGAAATGAAACAACCATTCCGTCAAAATATCGTGCCAAGGATTATAAGCCGCCAAGTTTTAATGTGAATATAGAGAAAGACGAATCTTCTTAAGGTCAACGTGGAATGTAGTATCTCTCCTTTATAAAATAGGAAGGAATTATCTCCAATGACCTAATCTCACTTCGATTTCTAATGTTTCATTAAACCTCATAATTTATAGGCCAATCATAATAGATTTTGAGGTTTGAGCTAATTTTTCTCAAGACTTTAAAGAAGAAAAAACTTCCATTCAATAACTCTTTGACCTGTTCTGAAGTTTTTTTTCTTAAGTTTAGGCTCTGATAAAACTGGCATGAAATAGAAACGATTTTGTTTGTTTTTCATTTTCGGAACGACTAACACTTTTTTTAATCATGAGGGATGATCCAGGGAAAAAGTCCTACTACGAATCTTGATTAAGAATCTAATGAATTGACATGAAAATATTACATACCGCCGATTGGCATATAGGCAAGCAGTTGCATAAGATAGATTTATCGGAAGATCTGGAATTGTTTTTTGATTGGCTACTAGATACCATCGCGAAAGAACACATTGATTTGCTTTTGGTTTCAGGAGATGTATTTGATCAGGCCAACCCTTCTCAAGCTTCTTTAAAGCAGTATTATGGATTTTTAAAACGTATGCTTGGTACGGATTGCAAAATTATCTTAACGGGCGGGAATCACGATTCGGCTTCTGTTTTAAATGCACCAAAGGACATCCTTGGGTTCTTGAATATTGATGTTATTGGTGGCGCTCCTGAGAATATTAACGATCTTTTCATAGAATACGATAAAAAGGACGAACAGGTGGTTGTTGCCGCTGTCCCATTTTTAAGGGACAAGGATATTAGGAGTGCCGCCGCGGGAGAATCCTATAGTGATAAGATTGAACAGATTCAAGAGGGTATTAAAAGCTATTTCTCTAAAATCAACAGCCACTACTATCAACATTATCAAGAACATTGCCTTATTGTGATGGGACATTTATACGTTCAGGGTGCTCATGTTTCCGAAAGTATGCGGGATATCCAAATTGGCAATCAAGCTGGAGTTTCGGGAACTGTTTTTGGCGATGCACCGCACTATGTAGCTTTAGGCCATATCCATAAACCTTATGCCGTTTCAAAAAATGTACATTATTCTGGCTCACCCATTTCATTAAGTTTTAGTGAAAGAGAAGAGCAGAAACAAGTCAATATTATCTCGGTCAAAGGAAAACATCTTGAGGTGGAGATTGTACCCGTCCCAAGGTTCAGAAATTTGGTTGCTTTTCAGGGACCGCTCGAAGACGTTAAAAAACAATTACATGAATATTCGCCCATTACGCCTCTCGTCTCACTAGCGGAGATAATCGTACACGAACCCAATGAAAACATACAGATTCGTCGCGATTTAGATGACTTATTGGATAATTATTATAATGAGCATCTTAACATTGTAAAATCAAAATTGAACTTTGGCAATAAAGTACGCGGGGCTTCAGACGCTTTTGAGCCAGGAATAAGTGTTGCTGATGTAACACCCATGGAAATGTTTGAAAAAAGATTGGAGTTGGATGGCAATCAGGAAAACACCGAGGAATTAAAAAATGCATTTCGTCAAATTCTAGAAGAGCTTAACCTGTAGTTTTATGAAAATCAGTAAAATCAGTTTTAAAAATATCCATTCGCTTCGTGGCGAACACCATATCGATTTTTCATCAGGACCTTTGGCAGAAAGCGGTCTTTTTGCGATTACAGGTGCTACTGGATCAGGGAAATCGACGCTCTTGGACGTGATTACTTTAGCATTATATAATAAGGTTCCTAGGATTGGTTCTATCAGCAAATCGGTTATTGACGATGAGGGTGGGATTATGACCCGTAATGCAACGGATTGTTACGCTGAAGTGGAATATACCGTCAACCAAAAAACATACCGCTCACATTGGTCAATTGAAAGAAATCGCAACAACAATCTCAACGATCGAAAGCAGGAAATTATCGACGTGGCAACGGGTACGATACTTGAGAGTGGGAAATCTGCAGTACCCGCTAAAAACGAAGAATTAATTGGGCTCAGTTATGATCAGTTCGTAAAAGCCATGGTATTGTCTCAAGGGCAATTTAGCAAATTGCTACAAGCCAAAAGAGATGAACGAAATAAGTTGCTGGAAGATATTACGGGAGCCAAGGACTATAGGTCGATTGGAATTGCAGTTTTTAGAAAGTTCAAAGCAGCCTCAGAGGTTTGTAAAGAACAGGAGATTAAGCTGGGCGAAGTTGAATTGCTTCCTGAAGCCGAAAAGAAGGATTTAATTGCCCAGGAAACTGGTTTAAATAAATCCAAGCTCACTCAGAAAAAAGAGCTGGATCTTTTAAAAGTGACCATTGAAAACCAGAAAGGCATTCTTAAAAACCAGACCCTTTTAAGTACGAATGAAACCCAGCAAAAAGAATTATCTCAGGAAATTGAAAATTTCAAAAAAGAGGAAATCACTTTAAAAAACCATTCCAAATATGCGGTACACGCCCAGCTGATTTCTGATTTTGAACAACAAGCGAGAGCGTTTGTGGAATATACGGAGGAACTTACTCGAGAGAAGGTAAAACAAACACATATTTTAAAAGAGAAGAGCAGTCTTTTGGAAGAAGCTTCAATCTTGTTAAAAAGAAAGCTTACCGATGAAGAGTTTGTTCATCATTTAGCCGACTTTAATAAAGCAGTAACAGCATTGAAAAAAGAAGAAGATTTGGCCAGAGCAGAAGCCAAACTTCATGAAGAAACTATTAAAAAGCTTCTTTTGGACATTAATAAGGATTCCGAGCGTATTCGTTTTAATCCGCGACCTGATGTTTTTATTGAGGGCATTCAGCCCATTGAAGAAAAAATTGAGACTTTCTTAAAAACAGCCCAGATCAATAGTCAGGAAGAATTAGCAGAAAAGGACGCAAAGCTCAAAGAAAAATCACAGTTGATCAATGCCATCAAAATTGCCCTGACACAATACCATTCGGAATTAAAAAACAGTAACTCGAAAGCAACCGAATTGAAGGCTAGTGAAGACTTGGTTGAAAAATATAGCACCCAACTAAAGTCTTTAGAAGACGAATTGAAGCTTTTAGAAGTGGAGGTTGATACCCTGATTAAGGAAGAAGAAAATCGGAAAAAGCATCAAAGTTTGGAGGCACACAGAAACACCTTGGTTGATGGGGAAGCTTGTCCGCTCTGTGGGTCATTAGAACATCCGTTTGCCATGGACAATCCGATTTTTGATTTAAAAGAAGCGGCTCTAAAATCGAAAAACGAATTACTAAACACTAAACGCGCTTTAGAAACAGCTACATACACCAATTTAGACAATGAGCAGAAAAAGGTTAAAACCTTGAAGCAAGACATTCTTAGTATTGATGAAGCTATTGCGCCTAAGCTTGTTGAGATCGAAAAACTTTGCACATACCTTCAATTAGAAAGCATTCCCGATATTGAGACACTTCAGATTTTAGAAAACCAGTTTTTAAAAGAATCGCAATTGGTCGAGCGGGTCAGAAAAGCATTTGAAATAAAAAAACGATTAGAAAGCCTAAGCCATTCAGCAAAACAGTGGCTTAAAAGTTCAGATTTAATAATAGAGAAGGAAACGAAAAGAAAAACGCTTTATGATGGTGACACAGTAGAAAATAAAGTACAATCGTTAATTTCGAAATGGGTTGCAAATATTGAAAATATCAAAAATAACCAGCAATCCATCGCTACCTTCAAAGCTAAACTGGCAATTATCGTCAAAGAAAAAGAGATTTTTGAAAAGCGACTCAATGATATCTTAAAAAATGAGTCTATTGAAAGTATTGCCCATCTGAAAGCTTTTATTCTTTCTGAAAGAGATGCGGAGCAGATCCGTCAAACAAAGAAAGCTATTGAATTACGGCAAGAGCGTTTAAAAACCGAAAAAGAAAACGCCCAAAAGGAAATTGAAAATTTTAAAAAACGAATCACTTCCGATGAACCTCTTCCAGCCTTCGAATTAAACTACGCTAAGTTAGAGGAAGCCTTTGGCAGTTTAAACGAACAGATCGGGATTATAAAAACCAAATTGGAGGCAGATGCAAAAGCCAAAGAAAAGCAGGAAGCGCTATTGGAAAAATTAAAAGGCTTAAAAAAAGAAGAAGCCTTATGGAAAACCATGAACGGTTTGATTGGTGATGCCAACGGCAAACGGTTTTCAAATTTCGTTCAGGACTTAACACTCGAACAATTGATCGGATATGCCAATCTGCGATTAAAAGATATGAATGACCGCTATGTTCTTGATATTCCAACGGCGGACGAGGCCGATAAAAATGATTCCTTAAAAGTGTTTGATAGCCATCAAGGCGATGCCCGCAGATCCATCAACACCTTATCAGGTGGCGAAACCTTTATGGTAAGTTTGGCAATGGCATTCGCGCTTTCAGATTTAGCCGCTAAAAACGTCAAAATAGAATCTATCTTTATAGATGAAGGTTTTGGTACTTTAGATCCTGAAACCTTAAATCAAGCCATCACTATTTTGGAGAAGATGCAAAACGAAGGCGATAAATCCATTGGGGTTATTTCTCATGTGGAAGCCTTAAAAAATCGAATCACGACACAAATTCGCTTGGAGAAATTGGGATCTGGATATAGTACCATTGAAATTATATAATTTTATATACTATTAATCGGATCTGAACAATAAGGTAAATTGTACAATAAGAAGCTTTAATAGATGCAAATTTTAATAAATATGGCGTTATTCCTGTATTATATTGACCACTTGTTCATCAACATTTCTTGAACAGCTTCACCTTCAATTATTTCCATATTATAACCAATTGTTGATAACCATTTGACAACAATTTGAAGTGTCAACAAAAAGTCATTGATAAAATTTCCATCTTTACACCTCACTAATTTTTTTAATTTTTAGTCTTCATTTCATGGAAATTACTCACGTTATAAAAAGAGATTTTGCCACAAAACTCTTTCATTTACAAAAGATTACAGACGCTATCTTAAAGGCGATGACCGCTGCAAAACACGGTGGGCCAGAGGATGCACAACGCATCTCTGAAAATGTTTATGAGGCCCTTCTAGAAAGAAGACGATTGGACGGGAAATATATTCCTACCGTTGAGGAGGTTCAGGATTTTGTGGAAACCAAATTGATGGAAAATGGCTTTTTTGATGTGGCAAAGGGATATATCCTTTATAGAAATCAACAGACTCAAAAGCGCAAGCTAAATATTTTTGAAAAGCGTATCAATTTGAAGCCTTATGAGTATCCAGCAGTCTACGAATATGTACCGGCTATCCGACATTCGTATTGGATCCATACCGAATTCAATTTTACAAGTGATATTCAAGATTTCAAAACACGATTGACAGAAGTTGAACGCAGTGCCATTAAAAATACGATGCTTGCCATCTCACAAATTGAGGTTGCCGTAAAGAGTTTTTGGGGAGATATCTATCACCGAATGCCAAAACCAGAAATTGGTTCTGTAGGTGCCACTTTTGCCGAAAGTGAAGTGCGCCATCATGATGCCTATTCGCATTTATTGGAAATTTTGGGTCTCAACGAAGAATTCAAGGATCTTAAGAAAAAACCGGCCATCATGATGCGGGTCCAATATTTAGAAACGGCTCTTAAAAACGCGAAAAGTGAGGATAATAAGGAATATGCAGAATCGATTTTGCTTTTCTCGCTGTTTATCGAGCACGTGTCGTTATTTTCTCAGTTTTTGATTATTATGGCCTTTAATAAGCATAAAAATATGCTGAAAGGAATCTCAAACGTGGTGGAAGCAACTTCAAAGGAGGAGCAGATTCACGGTGATTTTGGAATCGATATCATCAAAATAATCAAAGACGAAAATCCAGAATGGTTCGATGACAACTACAACAAAATGATCCAAGAAATCTGTAAAGAAGCCTTTGCCTCTGAAAGCAGAATCGTGGATTGGATTTTCGAAGAAGGCGAATTGGATTTTCTTCCCAAAGCCGTGGTTAATGAATTTATAAAAAACAGATTTAACAATTCCCTTGAAAGCATCGGAATAGCAAAAATATTTGAGATAGACCAAAGCCTCATAGCGCAAACGGAATGGTTTGATGACGAGATTATCGGGACCAAACATGGCGACTTCTTCGTGAAACGCTCTATCAATTACAGTAAAAGAACTCAAAGTATAACCAGTGATGACCTTTTTTAAATGAACAATCCAAACCTTACCCTCGACACACAAATTTCAAAAACAAATTCAGAAACTGACAACCTTGTAAATGCTCGAAAGGAAGCGCTGCAAAAAACAGAAGAAACTAAATCACAAGGTTTTGAATGGCTTAATGAACATAGCCGTAACTTTTTAGCTTCAGGCTATCTCACCCCGGGAATAACCGCAGAGGAACGCATTCGCGAAATAGCGGATAGAGCCGAACAAATATTGGGTATCCCTGGATACTCAGATAAATTTTATGGTTATATGTCTGAAGGATTTTTCTCTTTGGCATCACCGGTTTGGTCAAATTTCGGAAAGAAAAGAGGCCTTCCTATCAGCTGTTTTGGGTCGCATATTGGTGACGATATGGGCAACATTCTATACACCCAATCAGAAGTAGGGATGATGTCTAAACTAGGAGGCGGAACGTCGGGTTATTTCGGAAAAATTCGTCATCGTGGGGCAGAGGTTAAAAATAACGGACAAGCATCTGGTGCGGTTCATATCATGCAGTTGTTTGAATCCATGGTAGATGTTGTGAGCCAAGGCTCCGTAAGACGTGGTCGTTTTTCACCGTATTTACCAGTGGAACATCCAGATATTATGGAATTTTTGGAAATTGGAACAGAAGGGAATCCTATTCAGGAGTTGACCCATGGGGTTACCGTAACCAACCAATGGATGGAGGAAATGATAGCTGGTGACGAAGCAAAACGATCTATTTGGGCAAAAGTGCTTCAAAGACGTGGAGAAATGGGCTATCCATACATTTTCTTTAAAGACAATGCCAATAATGGGGCTGCCGATGTTTATAAAGATAAAGAGCTTCCAATTTATGCCAGTAACCTATGTACGGAGATCATGTTGCCTTCAAATGACGATTGGTCTTTTGTATGTGTACTTTCTTCAGTAAATTTATTGCACTATGATAAGTGGAAGAATACTGACGCTGTGGAGACTATGGTGTATTTCCTGGACGCAGTGATCACGGAATTTGTTGAAAAATTAGAAGACTATCGCGACTCTGAAAGTAGAGAAGATAGACAGACCTTCCTATTTATGGAACGTGCCTATAATTTTGCAAAAGACAATCGTGCGCTAGGACTAGGTGTTTTGGGATGGCATTCTTTGTTACAGTCAAAAATGTTGCCATTAAATAGCCAAAAGGCATATAATTTAAATAGTGAGATTTTTAAAACGATCCAAGAAAAATCATATAAGGCATCAGAAGAATTGGCAGGATTATTTGGAGAGCCAGAGGTCCTAAAAGGATACGGCAGACGTAACGCCACCCTGAATGCCATTGCACCAACCACATCATCGGCCTTTATCTTGGGTCAAGTATCGCAAGGTATTGAGCCCATCTGGTCTAACGTTTATGTGAAGGATATTGCAAAGATCAAGACCACAATTAAAAACTCTTACTTAGAGGAGTTATTGGAAACAAAAGGTCAAAACACTGCCGACGTTTGGAGGGATATTCGTAATAATGATGGATCTGTACAACACCTTGATTTCTTATCAGAGAACGAGAAAGAGGTGTTTAAAACCTATTCGGAAATAGATCAGTTGGACTTGATTTATCAAGCAGCCAACCGTCAGAATCACATTGATCAGGGACAATCGGTGAATATTATTGTACATCCAGAAATGCCTGTCAAAGAAATTAATAAAATTCACGTTACCGCTTGGAAATTGGGATTAAAATCACTTTACTACCAGCACAGCATGAATGCCGCTCAAAAGTTTGCACAAAAGAAAGATTGTGCGAGTTGTGAGGCTTAAGTATTCAATATAGTTGATTGATATATAGAAGTACCTATAGAATATTTAAAGAACAGGTTCAGTGTTTTATGAGCCTGTTTTTTGTTTAATTATAATTCTCAGATAATTTGTATATTATGTTAAACAATAGCCTATTTGGCCTGCATCGTAAATAATAATTAGTATTCTTGCAGGTTGAAATTTTTATGTTATGTCAGAGGAAATAGACAATACCAACAATGAGGATGATCATCTTTTTCAGACGTTCAGGGGTAAGACTTTGATTTCTGAACATAACGGAGACGATACTGAATCTGAATTAACACCTGAAGTTGTCAACGAAGTACCGTTTTCTGAACGTATGAAAACCCATCGGTTTTTTCTTGTGCGCGGTATTTATTACATCTTTTATTCTATATGGTCGGTTGTAATGGCTATCGGAATGTTTCTAGCTTGGTTAATAGCCATGCTGTTTATATGATGCGTCGGTTTCCGCTAAATACGTTGCATCGTTATATACTACTTTCTTTGGTGGTATTTTTAATTGTTCAGAGCTTCAAATTCTTTTCCATAGTTGTCTCTAATTGGATTTTCCATCACCTCAATGATTTTTTGGTAATTCCGATGGTTGCTACAGCAGGTTTGCATGGCGTTTGGCTTATTAAGAAGGACCAAACCATTCGTTTGAATAATTTTACAATTTTAAGTCTAGTAATACTCTTTTCATTTGTATTTGAATACTATCTCCCACAACAAGATAATCGATATACCGGAGATCTTTGGGATGTTCTGTGCTATCTATTGGGAGGTATGGCGTTCTACATTTTACAGAAAATAGAGTAAGAATCTTCTTTAGTCTATTTTGAAAAGAAAATACTTTATGAGTAGGCTCAACTTCTAATGCTATTTTCTTTCAATCTTTTTGTCACCCTATCTAAAATAACTTTATAAAGTGGAAGGAAGAACAGCGCACTGATTATTATTTTAAAAAAATAATCGACGGTGGCTATTTCTACCAAATTTTCTGCAAGATAAATGTCTGAAGTTCTGTAAAAGGCAATAAAGAAAAATGCCAGAGTGTCCATGAAATTCCCAAAAATACCCGAAGCTATTGGCGCGTGCCACCATTGTTTATGTTGCCGAAGCTTATTGAATACGAAAACATCTAAAACCTGACCAACGACGTAGGCTGCGAAGCTGGCGATGGCAATTCGCGCTACAAATAGGTCAAAGTTCAAGAAAGCATCGAATCCCAACCAAATGCCATTGCGAAATCCAACGGTAATCAAATAGGAAACGACTAAGGCCGGAAGCATGGCATAAAAAACAATCTGTCTCCCCATTTGTGCACCAAAAAGCCGTACGGTCAGATCTGTAGCCAAAAAGATGAAAGGAAAGGTAAATGCACCCCACGTGGCCTTGAATCCGAAAATGGAAATAGGAAACTGAACTAGGTAGTTGCTTGACGCAATAATAAGAATGTGAAATCCGACGAGTAATCCTACAAGTCGAGTGTTTTTAGTAACGGACATAAAGCGTTTCTTAGTTTTTTAACGTGGGAGAATTTCGAACCACGTGTCCAATTTTTTTTATGAAAAATTAAGGGTGCAAGATAGTTACTATTTTGCTGATTTTTGTTGGGATTGGAATTAAAGTTAGGAGTTTCGATTTATGCTTAAAACTATACCTCGCTAACCAAAATTCAGATATCGATATTTAATGTTTAAAACTTATCAATTTTTCCAAAGTGTTTTGGTGTGAGCAACAAAACAATAAGGGTAAGCACTCCCACGGTCAATAACCCAATATAAACCGTGTGTGTCGAATCAAAAAAGGCATGTTGCAGATAGTTTTGAACGCTATCGTCTGAGTGGGCGGATTGCAATACCTCTACAACTTCATTCACTTTGGGTAGCGCGCTCTGTAAATTTTCAGGTGCCTCCGTCATTTTATCAAATAACACCGAATTGAAAATAGCCGCAAAAACGGCAGCACCTAAACTTTGACCGAAATATCTAGAGAACATGCTGGCCCCAGTTACAACACCTCTTTGACCCCAATCAACTGTGGATTGCACCCCAACCATTAACGGAGTAGAAATCAATCCAAATCCTGCACCCATAAGCAATTGGATAGCAATTAATGTCCATACGGCACCTGGGTAGGGCATGAAGAGAAAACTTGACACGGCAATAATTACAATGGAAATACCGCAAAGCGCTGTATTTCTAAAGCCAACGCGTAGATATAATCTTCCCGAAAACTATGAGGATATGGGCCAAGTAATTCCCATACTTGCCAATATGAAACCTGCCATAATGGCCCCTACGCCAATGACAGATTGCGAAAAAACTGGTAAAAACATGTTGGGTCCCATTGTCATGACACCCATGCCGATAGTTGCAAGATTAGCACCCACAAGAATCCGCTTTCGCCACACCCAACGTGGTAAAATAGGACTTTCGGCGTGCGCCTCGATTTTCATGGTTGCATAAACTAAAAGGGCTGAAACCGCAGTAAAAATAACGGTTTCGTAGGAAATCCAATCCCAAGATTGCCCACCCTGCATCAATCCGAACATGATAAATCCACCCGTGATCAATAGGGCCAATGCACCAAGCCAATCGATTTTTGCGTATTTGGTGGGCTTATTTTCTTTAAGAAACATACTGATCATAATGATAGATCCAATCCCAACGGGAATGTTAATCAAGAAAATCCAGCGCCAAGACGCATAATCGGCCAGGGCACCTCCCAATGTTGGTCCTAAAATCGCAGAAACGCCCCACACACTAGAAAGCCAGCCTTGAATTTTTGCGCGCTCTTCAAGTGTATAAATATCTGCAGCAATAGTATTGACCGTCGCCATAATGGCACCGGCACCTACGGCTTGCAGACCTCTGAATACAATTAAGCTGATCATGTCCCAAGCGCCAGCACAAGCGGCAGAGCCTAAAAGAAAAACAATCACTCCATAAATTAGGATAGGTTTACGCCCATAGGTGTCTGCCAATTTTCCGTAAATGGGAATTGTAATGGTTTGAATCAGAAGGTATATGGAGAATAGCCAACTGAATAAAGAAAACCCACCTAAGTCTCCCACAATTTGAGGAATTGCAGTCGCGACAATGGTACTATCCATGGCGGCTAAAGCCATCGTTAGCATTAATGCCGCTAAAATCCAACCCCTACTTGGTTGCCTTAGGACGTCGTGAGTCATACAACAGATGCGATTGATTTAATTCGCGCAAAGTTAAAATTTAATCATACATGGGGTGGCTCAAATATGGAAATTGTTTATTTTGAAAAGAATAGATTGAAAAACCATTTAAGCTATAAGCTTAGGCTTTGTAGATATTTTAAAAAGAGAGGATATAAAAGGTTTTTAGACTGATATAGAAACGCTGTTTGCGGCAGACCGTTATCTTATCGTAATCACGCTATTTTGGTGTTTGCCCGCAACAATTATCCACTTTTAAACGACATTGTAAAAATCCTTATTCATTAAATAAATCAATCGTCTTTTCAATCGCTTTATCAAAGTTATCCCAGGACTCCTGGGAGCTTAGATCGGTAGTAATAAATTTTTTATTGAATTTGGACAATAGCGTAAAATATACGTAACCTCCAATCATCAATTGAAAAGCGTGGTTAAGGGAGCTGTCCTTATTAGAAATAGCGAACATTTTACCTATTTCTTTATTGCTGTACTTAAACAAATCGCGCGTCACCTCGTTGTTTTCGAGCAACTGCCAACGCAAGATTTCTTGGGTAAGTTTATTTTCTCTGAGCTCTTGTGTTCCAGCTTTCGCAAATTCCTTTAGATCTTCCACTGTGGCTAAGTCTTTATCGTGAAGGGCCAACATCGACCTGAAAAAATCACCTTTTTTGGCCAGTTGGAGGAGCAGTCCTTGCAAACCACCAAAGTACCGATAGATGAGTTCTTTGGAAACCCCTGCTTTTTTTGCAATGGCATTAATGCCCACGGCCTGGGGTCCTTTTTCTTCTAAAAGGCTTAAAAAGCTTTCGTATATTTTATCTTCAGTAGCGGCTCTATCTTTTTTCATTATACCAATTGGATTTTTTAATACAGTATTTGAATGTTTAATTGGGATTATAATTCGTTGAGGTTTAATACCATTCCTAGGTCTATATTTTTTTCTCGTAATGGGGGATAGGTTTCTTTCATTAAATTGAACATATAGGCTAATGGCACGTGGTCAAAGGCCCCATAATCTTCTAAATACTCCATAAATACCGATGTGCCCGAACTGTCATAAGCCTGAAACAAAGAATCAGTTGTCCCATCAAACTCCAACGGTGCGACATTCAATTTTTCGCATAAAGATTTATTGAACGCCGGAGTTGCTTTCACCCACTTGCCGTTTAAATAGAGTTCAACATAGCCGTGTGGCACCAAAACATCATTACCGAATTTTTCAATAACAGCTTCAACGGCAATATGATTTCTCACTTTCGCCAACCCTAATCGCGCAGGGATGTTTTTGGCACGTAATACACTGATCAACAAAATGGCTTTATCCAAACAATGGCCTGTTTTATGGGTGCAGATTTTTGACGCACGCCAATCGTCTTCAATTAAACTGAAACGATAGGGATTGTAGGGCCAGGTATCTCGAATATAGTGATAGGCTTTTAGGGCAAAATCAAGGGGAGAGGCATCAGAAATACCGTCCTCTATCCTTTTAATTAAATTTTGAATTCCCACAGACGAGTAGTCAAAATTGCAATTCTCTTCTAAATAGGTTGGTTCCATATGTTTTAGCTTTAATTAAGCGATAGATTAGCAGTGAGTTGCATGTTGTAAATTTGCAGTCAATCTTAATATTCGCTGCTATTTTATTTGACAAATATAAATCTTATGTATAAGTTTGTAACCACTTGGTCACATATTTTTTTTATTTCCATGTTACCACTTAGTAACTCTAAACAATTAGACATAATGGATGCATATATTTATGATTCTGTAAGAACGCCTCGAGGCATCGGAAAAAACACAGGAAGCTTATCTCAAGTAAGCCCAGTTCAATTAGTAACGACGTTGCTTACGGCATTAAAAGAGCGCAATAATTTAGACACTTCTTATGTGGAAGATTTGGTATTGGGCTGTGTCACGCAAGCAGGGGAGCAAGGTGGAAATATTGCCAAAGTAGCTGCGCAGGTCGCGAATTACGGCGATCATTTAGCGGCAGTGTCCCTCAACAGATATTGCGCTTCTGGATTAGAGGCGGTAAATCAAGCCGCAGCTCGTGTAAGATCTGGATGGTCAGATTTGATTATCGCGGGCGGTGTAGAATCCATGTCGAGAGTCCCTATGGGCATTGACGGTTCTGCTTGGGTTATGGAGCCGGATGCTGCTTTTGGGAAGTTTGTACCCCAGGGGATTTCGGCTGATTTAATTGCTACTAAATACGGTTATTCAAGAAAGGATGTGGACACCTTTGCTGTGGAATCCCAAAAAAGAGCAGCAGCAGCTTGGGCTAAGAAAGCATTTGATAAATCGATCATTCCGGTCAGGGATCTTAATGGATTGGAACACTTATCAAAAGACGAATATATTCGTGCAAACACAACCTTAGAAGCTTTAGGTAAATTAAATCCATCCTTTGAAATGATGGGTGAGCTATTATTTAATCAAACGGCCTTGGACACTTATATCGAGATCGAGCGCATCAACCACGTTCACCATGCCGGAAATTCGTCTGGTCTTGTAGATGGTGCCGGATTAATGTTAATCGGCACCAAAGAAATTGGCGAAAAATTAGGTTTGACCCCAAGAGCAAAAATCAGAATGGGAAGTATCATTGGTTCAGAACCTTTAATTATGTTGGAAGGACCAACGCCTGCTACTAAAAAAGCCTTACAAAAAGCAGGAATGAATGCTTCAGATATCGATTTATGGGAGATCAACGAGGCTTTTGCCGTCGTGCCTTTGCGTCTCATGGAAAATATGGAGATCGACCACTCCATCGTCAATGTCAACGGAGGTGCTATTGCTATGGGCCATCCTTTAGGGGCTACAGGGTGTATGATTCTTGGAACGGCTTTGGACGAATTGGAGCGGCAAGATAAAAGCACCGCTTTAGCGACGCTCTGCGTTGGTGGTGGTATGGGTATTGCGACGATCATCGAACGTGTATAATTTCTAAAAAAAAGACAAAATGCAACATATAAAATATTCAATAGATACTGACGGGATTGCTTTTATTACTTGGGATGTGGCCAACTCTCCGGTTAATTTTATGAATGAACAGACGATGTCAGAATTCTTGACCACTGTAGGCAAGGCATTAGCAGATGATACCGTAAAAGGAATCGTTATTAACTCAGCACAAAGAGATTTTATTTCTGGAGGCGATTTGAAGTGGTTCTTAGATTACGCCAAATCCAAAGAGGATTGCTTTGAAATGCTTATGAAGACCCACCATGCCCTTCGACAATTGGAATTATCCTCTAAACCAGTTGTAGCGGCAATAAACGGATTGGCCTTAGGTGGCGGCTTAGAGATTGCCTTAGCTTGTAATTATCGAATTATGACGGATCATCCAGCCAATAGAATTGGATTGGTGGAGTGCTCTGTGGGTTTGCTTCCAGGCGCAGGAGGAACACAGCGTTTCTTGAGAATGTTGGGACCTCAAAAAGCGATAGAATATATTACTCAGGCTAAAAAACTAACTGCCGATCTGGCTTTAAAAGATCAATTGGTCAATCAAATCTGTAAACCAGAAGACGATATCAATGCTTTGGCGAAAGCATGGATCTTGCAAAACCCAGAAGTCAGACAACCTTGGGATGACAAGCGATTTGTAGTTCCGGGAACCCCAAATGGCATCGGACAACTATCTGGATATACTGAATTTTACTCGGCCTCCAATGCCATGGCCTATAAAACAACCCATGGCAATCTGCCGCATATCAAAAACGTGTTGAGTGCCTTATACCATGGGAGTTCTACAGGCATTGATAATGCTTTGGAAGTAGAGGCGCGTTATTTTGTGGATACCTTATTTACTAAAGAAACCAAAAATATTATTAGAGCCTCTTTCATTTTCATAGGGGATGCTGCCAAAGGAAAAGCCAAACCAAAAGGTTTTGAGCAAGTAAGCTTTAAAAAGATTGGTGTTTTAGGCGCGGGAATGATGGGCGCAGGAATTGCTTATGAGTCGGCAAAAGCAGGCTTGGATGTGGTTTTAAAAGACCTATCTTTAGAAGGCGCTGAAAGAGGTAAAGGTTATGCAGCAAGTATCGAACAGCAAAAATTAGAGAAGGGAAGAAGTACTCAAGAAAAGGCAAGGGTAATTTTGGATCATATCATCCCTTCGGAGAGTGTGGGCGATTTAAAAGATTGTGATTTAATTATCGAAGCTGTTTTTGAAAATGAAGACTTAAAAAATCGGGTCACCAAAGAAACGGAAGCGGTCATTAAGCCCGAGGTGATTTATGCCAGTAATACATCAACCATTCCAATTTCAACGCTGGCAAAAGCATCATCAAGGCCTGATAAATTTATAGGCTTACATTTCTTTTCGCCGGTAGATAGAATGCCTTTGGTTGAGGTTATCGTTGGTAAAGAAACGTCTGATGAAACCTTGGCAGCGGCTATTGATTATGTTATTAAAATACGAAAAGTACCCATTATCGTGAATGATGGTCGCGGATTTTTCACTTCTCGTGTTTTCGCGAAATTTGTAAACGAAGGCATCACCATGTTAACGGAAGGCGTTCCGCCAGCAGTCATAGAAAATGTTGCCAAGAAGATTGGCATGCCGGTAGGTCCTTTGGCAATTTCAGATGAGGTGAATTTGAAGCTCATGTTGGACATTATGAGTGAAGACCCTACATTAACGGATTTCGAAAAAGAACTGGAAAAAATAATTTCGACGATAGTCCATACCCATAAGAGACCTGGTAAAAAGGAAGGCAAAGGGTTTTATGACTATCCGAAAGGAGCAAAAAAACACCTCAGGAAAGAGTGGAGTACCATTTATCCAACAATAGAGGACTATGACAAAGAAGAAATAGGAAGACGTTTATTATTTGCTATGGTCATCGATGCGTACAAATGTTTGGATAGTGGTGTGTTAAAAGAACCTAAAGATGCGGATATAGGTTCTATCTTAGGACTTGGATTCCCAATTCATACTGGAGGCGTCATGTCTTATATCGATTATATAGGGGCACAAAAGTTTAAAGACTATGCAGCATTTTTGGCGCAAAAGCATGGCGAGAGATTCCAATTGCCAAAATCACTTTTGCAGCGTATTCAAGATGCGGGTGTTAATCGGGTGTTCTATAAAAATTAAATAATAACGAATAATAAAATATAACAGCCATGTTACAAAACGTATTATTAGAACGGAAAATATATGCCTCAGAAGAACACAAGATGATGCAAGGCATGATTCAGGATTTTATTAAAAATGAAATCTTGCCTCAAATGGACGCTTGGGAAAAGGATGGCATGGTGAGTCGTGACATCTGGAAACGGGCAGGGGACTTGGGTTTGCTGTGTATAGACATGCCAGAAGCTTACGGTGGCTCTGGATTGGATTTTAGTTTTAGCGCTTTGTTCATTGAAGAATTAGCTAAAAAAGCCATCAGTGGTCCTGGATTTTCATTGCACTCCGACATTATTGCGCCCTATATATTAAAATGGGGAACAGAAGCTCAAAAGCAGCAGTATTTGCCCATTATGGCCACCGGAGAAATAATTACCGCCATTGGGATGACGGAGCCAAATTGTGGTTCAGATTTGCAAGCCCTTCGCACAACAGCGGTAGATAAAGGCGACCATTATTTGGTCAACGGACAAAAAACATTTATCACCAATGGCTATATGTGTGATATGGCCATTGTGGCTGTAAAAACCAATTCAGGAACTCCTGACGAAGGCGTGTCCTTATTGATTATGGAAAGCAAATGGGAAGGCTTCGAAAAAGGGGTGCCTTTCCATAAAATAGGAATGAAAGCACAAGACACCTGCGAGCTCTTTTTTGACAATGTCAAAGTGCCCAAAGAAAACCTCTTAGGCAAACAAGGAGAAGGTTTTGTGATTATGATGAAGGAATTGGCACGAGAGCGTTTGTCCGTAGCTTTAGCGGCCATTGGAGGTGCAGAAGGTGCCATCGAAGAAACCATAGATTACACCTCTACCAGAACGGCTTTTAAACAACCTATTGCTGGGTTTCAGAACACCCAATTCAAATTAGCTGAGGCTACGGCGCAATTACAGATCCATCAAGCCTTTGTGGACCGTTGTACAGAAGATTTAGCACAACATAAACTTTCTGCAGAAAGTGCGTCCATGGCCAAGTTTTCGGCAACCGACATGCACAGTAAAGTTGTTGACGAATGTTTACAGCTCTTTGGAGGCTATGGCTATATGTGGGAATATCCTATCGCGAGAATGTACGCCGATAATCGGGTGGCACGGATTTATGCCGGAACCAATGAAATCATGAAATTAGTGGTGGCAAGAGGCCTATTTAAAGAGTTGTTTGCGCAAATGAAGGCCGCGCGCAAGAAAAATTAAGCGGTTATGCATTAAAAAATCATGTCGCTCTGACTTCAGGAAGTATTTTAAATACAGACTGAAAATCTATCGAACCTGCCTCACGATAGTCAGGTTCGTGAAATGATAAGTATTGTAATTGTCAAGGTTTGAAGAGCGCTTAGTTTTGTGAAAATTAGTGATCCCGTTAGCTATCGGGACGTGTCAAAAAAATTAGAGCTGGTGAGACACTTCCAAGATACATAGTTACGCGTTCGTGCAGAGGAGGTTTTAGCGCCTATTCATATCATTCAAATTGAGAATTCCCATTGGAAGAGATAAATGCCATCAAATAGAAGATTAATGCAAGAAACAAAGCCACTGCAAGGGATTACCATTATTGATTTCACGCGTTTGTTGCCTGGGCCTTTGGGCACGCATTTATTAAGCCAATTGGGCGCTAAGGTCATCAAAATAGAAAGTCCCAAGCGATTGGATTACACCCGTTTTTACGAGCCTAAAATAGGAGATAGTTCGCTCATGTTTCATGCAATGAACCATTCTAAGGAACAGGTTATTATTGATTATGAAACTGAAGAAGGCTATCAGAAAATAACCGATTTAACAGCCACTGCCGATGTGTTGATCGAACAGTTTCGTCCGGGCGCCATGGCCAGTTTTAATTTGGATTTTGAGACGGTAAAAAATAGCAACCCAAATATTGTTTATGTCTCGGTTACAGGCTACGGACAAAATGGAGATCTGCATACAAAGGCCGGGCATGATATTAATTATTTGGCTACGGCAGGCTTATTGGATTTGAATAGGGATAACCAAGGGAAACCCGTTATTCCCGGTTTTCAAATCGCCGATATTGCCGGTGGCTCTTATATGCTGCTTTCGGCGTGTACATGGGGCATGTTGGCTCAGAAATTACAGAATAAACCACAGTATATCGATCTTAGCTTGCTCGATGCTACCATCCCATTAAATGCCATTGCACACAGTATGTTCCAAGGCGGTGCATCTTATAAAAAAACACCTATTTTAAGTGGCATGTTGGTCAATTATAATGTTTACGAATGTTCAGATGGAAAATGGGTGGCCTTAGGAGCGTTGGAACCTAAATTTTGGAATGCCTTCTGTGAGATGGTGGATAAACCAGACTGGAAAAGAAAAACAGATATGGAATTGATTGATGGCATCTTTCCCAAAAAGGACTTGGAATTACTTTTTAAAACCAAAACAAGAGATGAATGGGCGAGTTTAAGTAAAGATTACGACACCTTCTTGTCTCCAATCTTGGAAATAGAAGAGGTGATCCACCATAAGCATATTCAAGCACGTAAGGTGCTTAACGATACAAAAATCGAGAATAAAACAATAAAATCCTACGCTGTGCCTTTCAAAACCTATAGTTGACACAACTGGGTTTTAATATTCCGAGTTTTGACTTGACCGAAAATACAATCTTTTATTGATACCTCGTCGGATGGATTTGGGGTTCTTTAGTATTAAAACAGTCCACGTGGCTAGAACAAAAGGAGCGGTCAAAGTAATAATTCCCATCTGGGTCAACCAAATTTTTAGCAGGGTTGAGAGAACTATCGCAACGCTAACCCATAATAAGTCTTTCCAACTTTTTCCAGTAAGAGCAATGGCGCAAAGTATAGCGTTGTAGCCCATAAAGCCAGAATTTATTGATGTCACTGCCTCGGATAAAGCCCATCCCGTTAGTGAACCTAAAATAACAGCATACACAGCATAGACTGCCATTAATCTATTATTTACCAAAATGGCTAATAAAAAAAATACGCCAGTGACTATGTTTTCTTGAAACATTACTTGCCCAAAGCTATTGCTTGATACGCTTAGGATGTCAATAATATTTGTTAATGATTGTGATGAGGATAAGAGGGGAATTTCAAGAAATAATAAAAATATGGACATGATGAGCCAAGTGGTCAAAACGAATGGGAATGTGAATGGTGGAATGATTTTCTTTAGAAAATGCATTACCAATGTTGAAAAAACGGAACCTAATAAGAGGGCGAAAACGCTAATAAAATTGAACTCAAAAAAATACAAAATGGCAATCCCTGTTAAGGTACCATTAAAACCATATAGTCCGTTTTCAATATCTGCTTTCGAAAATCTTAGAACTTGAGCCGTAGTTGTGCTTATAACTGTTCCGAACAGGGCGGCTAAGCCTAATAACCAGGAGTTATAAAAGATGCCGACTAAAAATAATATACCAGAAAATATATTATTCTGAAAGAAGACTTGGCCGATTCCTCTTAAAATTGATTGTATAAACCTCATGAAACAATTATAAATTCGCTTAGCAAAACAACATATACCTACAAGCAAAGAGAAATACACTCATTTTTGTTGTTGCATTTGCGAATATAAATACATAATGCGACAGTATGTAATTTTTAGGTTATGATCAGTCAATTGTTTCATCCAGAAATTGGTGTTTTTTTCCAACAGATTTTTCTAATTTTAGAAACTTTTGAATGATTATAATTCAATGGCGATTTCATGAGTTTATAATTTCATGGAGGTAAAAGGAGGAAGGTTAGTCTCATGATGTGAAAACCTCATGGCTAATGAATTTATAGACCCCAATTGGTTGAGATCGGATCAGTTTGGATATGTCCAAAAGAAATATTGCCCTGTATCTATCAGAATTGACAAGAGCGGGAACGGTACTCCATCTGCAACTTTAGAACAAATCATCTATGAAAATGAAGGCTCGACGTTCAATAGTGTCAAAATATCAGTTATTATTTGCATATTAAAAGGGTCATAAATATTTCTTATAAAGATTGTTGAGCACCTTTAAATCATAATCTGTTAATGTTGAATCAACCTCAGTTTGTATAAAGTGCAGCTTGAATGCTTTGATGGCAGCTGGTAAGTCTGTCACATCATACCCAATTATCTTTAAGGCCACAGCAGGACTCACATCCAATATGGCTTCTTTTGCGACTTCTATTGTAGTCACATTAGCCGAATCGTTCAAAATAGTATGAAGTTCTGTTGTTGCCACTTGTGAAGAAAAACTGCTGTCTTCCAAAGGTTTAACAATTGCTGTAATACTTTCATCATACCACAATCCGTAGCCTTTTTTTGCGAGTAACTTCCATGGGAATGTCCTATTAGGATCGTTTTTCCTGGTAGGAGCTATATCCGAATGACCAATAAAATTGGCGGCTGGAATCTTATATTTTGTTTTGAGATCTTCTAATAATTCCAACAGACTTGCAATTTGGACTGGCGAAAATTCATCAAAACCATTATTATCCAATTCGATACCAATAGATGCAGAATTTATATCGGTGTTTGACCCCCATTGGCCACTGCCTCCGTGCCATGCGCGATAGAGATCGTTAAGCATATGATAGATTTCACCATTTTTTCCTATCACATAATGCGAACTCACTTGGGTTCGTTCCAATGTAAACGTTTTAAGAGTTTGTCCAACAGAATCTTGGGCCGTGTGGTGAATCACGACAAGATTTGGTCGTCTTAAATTAAAATTTGTAGTGCCAACCCAGTTATCGGCATATTTAAACATGGCAGAAGTTCCTGGTGCAGGTGGTGGCAGGACTTTTAATTCTTTACTGAGTGCGTTGGTTTGTTTTTTATGCGCTCTGTTTGTGGGAGCGTATGGATTACCAGCACAGGACACCATTAGAGAACCAATTGCAAGTACTAGAATTTTAGAATATATATTTTTCATAAATATGATGTTGAATGTTGACGTGATCAGAAAGATGATTTTAGGTAATTTAATCTATTATATAAAAGCAAATTTACAACATTTAGTTTTTTACGAATAGATATCAAATGAAGACTTAAAATAATTTCAACCCGACACTTAATCCCCTATCTTGCACCCTTGGGTTTAGCCATAAAGAAATTAACGAGAACTTAGAATTAATTATGAATCAACGAATATATTCCAACACTGAAATTCAAGAAAAAATTTCAAACGCAATTAAAAAATTTTCAGATGCCGAATTGGACAAGTTCTGTAAAAAGACCCATTCAAAATCTGTTTTTGATATCAACATGCCGCTATTTTTAAAAGTTCCAGAGCATTTTACGGACAAAGAAAAAACTGATGCCGTAAAAGATGGAAAAGGTGTGAACCGATGGACTTGGGATTTTGAATTTAAACGTAACGGGTTTTCCTATGCTATCAATACGCAATGGTATGCTAGAAATGACAGCTATGTGCAACGCTGGTTGCAAAGTGTAGCGTAATTTGAAAGAATTAAATATTTGAGTTGCTCTTTTGAAATGTAGCTGAATCAATTATAAGCGACTTCAACATGGTCGCTTTGTTTACATTGTTAAGTTTTGCATAGTGATGTGTCTGTTGTTATGCTCGGGACTGTAAGTCTTCTTTCCGTAACTTTATTTCAATTACAAAAAGAGGTCTTGAAAAAGAATCAGTAAATTTAAAGCTTTTTATTTTAGCGTGTTTTAATATAAAAGGAACTGTTAAATCAGGTTAAATTTTTAAATTTGAGGGATTGTCGCTACCCATATCATTTATTTTGCCTAATTTTGCGATACCATGAATGCATTAATTTTTAAAATATTATCTATAAAGATGGCAGGTCTAGTGTTGTTCAGCACTCTTTCTTTCGCTCTTAATATGCATTTTTGTGGCGATACTTTAGTCGATTTTTCTTTATTCGATAACGTAAAAACGTGCGGAATGGAAAAACAAAAATCAACTAAGGATTGTGGCACTGAACTTACAAAAAGTACATGCTGTTCAGAGTCGCAGATAATCATGGAAGGTCAAGATGATCTGAAATTATCATTTGATACACTAACCTTTGAGCAACAGGTCTTTGTTGCCACTTTTTATCATTCGTATCTTAATCTCTTTGAAGTACAAGACGAGAATAGCGTTCCTTTTAGAGACTATAATCCTCCCTTTGTTATACGGGATATACAAAAGCTACACGAGACTTATTTAATTTGATTTTAAACAGTAAATATTTTGCCCTGCGGTAGTTCCGTTTTGGGCACATTTTGTTGTGTTTCATATTCTGATTTTATCAGCGTACGACACGAGGTTCAACTGTTTAACAATCCATTTACATGCTAAATAAAAGCATAAAATTTCTCATAGAGAATAAACTCGTCGCAGTTCTATTACTCGCACTCTTTGTAGGCATGGGTGTGGTCAATGCACCTTTTAAGTGGGACACTGGCTTTCTTCCCAGCAATCCTGTCGCCGTTGATGCCATTCCTGATATTGGCGAAAACCAACAAATCGTTTATACCCAATGGGAAGGGCGTTCCCCACAAGATATAGAGGATCAAATAAGCTATCCACTTACCACGACCTTACTGGGCATTTCAGGGGTGAAGACCATCCGTAGTTCTTCCATGTTCGGCTTTTCGAGCATCTATATCATTTTTGAAGAAGATGTCGAGTTCTACTGGAGTCGTAGCCGTATCTTGGAAAAACTCAATTCCTTACCTTCCGGTCTGCTTCCCGATGGTGTCAACCCATCCTTGGGCCCAGATGCCACAGGATTAGGCCAGGTGTACTGGTACACTTTGGAAGGTCGCGATAAAGATGGTAACGTCACCGGAGGTTGGGATCTTCACGAACTCAGAAGCATTCAGGACTATTATGTGAAATATGCACTTTCTTCTGCAAGTGGCGTTTCTGAAGTGGCGTCTATTGGAGGCTATGTACAGGAATATCAAATTGATGTGAAACCAGAGTTGATGCGCCAATACAATATCAGCTTGTCTGAAATTGTTAAAGCAGTCAAAGAAAGCAATAAGGATATTGGTGCCCAGACCATGGAAATCAATCAGGTGGAATACTTGGTTCGAGGTCTCGGATATATCAAGTCCGTTGCAGATATTGAAGATGCCGTGGTGACCTCCGAAAATTATACATCCATACGGATAAAGGATATCGCAAACGTCAGCTTGGGCCCTGCTCCTCGAAGAGGGATTTTGGACAAGGAAGGTGCTGAGGTTGTGGGCGGCGTTGTTACGGCGCGCTACGGTGCCAACCCAATGGAGGTGATCAACAATGTCAAGTTAAAGCTGGAAGAACTTAAAGCCGGTCTGCCTTCCAAGGAACTTTCTGATGGTAGACTATCCCAGCTTACGGTTGTTCCGTTTTACGACCGTTCGATACTTATTCAGGAAACTTTGGACACGCTTGATGAAGCTTTAAGCCTGGAAATACTCATTACCATCTTTGTGATTATCGTGATGGTCTTCAATCTAAGAGCTTCCGTACTAATTTCTGGACTCTTGCCCGTTGCGGTCTTAATGGTCTTTATCACAATGAAGTTCTTTAATGTGGATGCCAATATTGTGGCCTTATCCGGGATTGCCATTGCCATTGGGACCATGGTGGATATTGGGATCATCCTTACCGAAAATATCATCCGACATCTCGATGAGGAAAAGGAACGTTATAGCCTGACAGGTAGTAAAAAATCGATCAATACAGTGGTCTATGAGGGAAGTGCCGAAGTTTCAAGTGCTATTCTTACTGCAGTATTGACGACCATCATCAGTTTTATTCCGGTGTTCACGATGATCGGTGCGGAAGGGAAATTATTCAGACCCTTGGCCTTTACCAAAACCATGGCCATTACCGCTTCATTTATCGTGGCGCTATTTCTGATTCCTCCGTTTGCGGCCTACTTGTTCCGAAGAACAAGTTTAAAAAAGGTAACTACAACTATAATTAGTGGATTATTGATCATCATAGGCATTGCAGCCATAGTTTTTGGGTATTGGTTGGGTCTGATCTTAATAGGATTCGGTATCACTGCGCTGTTAAAGGATGAAGGGACTGCTTCTAAAATATCTAACAGGTTAACACTAACTGACGAGCGGGCCAATAGCATCAATATATTTATTTCGGCCTTGGCTGTAGTCTTCCTTTTGGCAGAATTCTGGCGCCCACTTGGCGTGGATAAAAGTATCTTCTGGAACCTTATATTTGTTGGATTGATCTGTTTTGGTCTTTTGGGCGTATTCTGGTTGTTTATGCATTACTATACGCGTATCCTCGGTTGGGCACTTCGCAACAAGTTAGTGTTCCTGTCTATACCAGCTCTTATCGTTGTTTTTGGAATTATGATTTGGCAAAATACAGGTAAGGAATTTATGCCTTCCTTAAATGAAGGTTCCTTTTTGTTGATGCCTACCTCCATGCCCCACTCTGGCGTGGAAGAAAACAAACGGGTACTTCAGCAATTGGATATGGCCGTGGCGAGCATTCCAGAGATTGAAACCGTTGTTGGAAAGGCAGGTCGGACCGAGTCGGCACTTGACCCAGCGCCATTGGCAATGTATGAGAATATCATTCTCTATAAGTCGGAATACGCTCTAAATGAAGATGGAAAGCGCCAAAGGTTTAAAGTGAATAATGATGGGCTATTTATTCTTAAGGACGGCAAACTTGCTCTCAATCCAAATAGTGAAGCCGCTAAAGATAGATCTACTGAGAATTCAGAAACTCAGGATGCGTTTTTCGTGAAGGACCAAGATCTTGTTCCGGATGATGATGGCGAATTTTATAGAAACTGGCGACCGGAAATAAAATCCCCTGATGATATTTGGAATGAAATCGTTCGGGTAACGAAAATCCCTGGTGTCACCTCCGCTCCAAAATTGCAGCCTATTGAAACCCGATTGGTCATGTTGCAAACTGGAATGCGAGCGCCGATGGGGATTAAAGTAAAAGGTCAAGATCTGCGGGAAATTGAAGCCTTTGGAATTGAACTTGAGGAAATCTTAAAACATGCCGAAGGCGTAAAAGTAGAAGCTGTTTTTGCCGATCGAATTGTAGGAAAACCTTACCTGTTAATAGATATTAAAAGAGATCGTTTAGCGCGATATGGAGTGTCTATAGAAGATGTACAGCAAATTTTGCAAGTTGCAGTCGGAGGGATGCCATTGACCCAAACGGTAGAAGGAAGAGAACGTTATGACGTTCGGGTTCGCTATCCACGCGAGTTACGGGCAAACCCATACGATCTTAAGAATATCTATGTGCCGGTAGAAAAAGGCAATCCAGTACCATTGGGAGAACTTGTAGAAATACGCTACGAGCAGGGGCCGCAGATGATCAAAAGTGAGGACACATTTTTGGTGGGTTATGTCTTGTTCGATAAATTGGAAGGTTACGCAGAAGTCAATGTCGTTGAGAATGCACAGGCGTTGATCAAAGAAAAGATCGCCAGTGGAGAACTCACCGTTCCAAAAGGGATCAATTATCAATTTACTGGAACTTATGAAAACCAGATACGCGCCGAGAAAACACTTTCCGTAATTGTGCCTTTGGCCTTGGGGATCATCTTATTGATCCTTTATTTCCAGTTCCGTTCTGTATTTACTTCACTGATAGTATTTTCAGGAATCACCGTTGCTTTTGCCGGAGGATTTTTGCTGATTTGGTTTTACGGACAGGATTGGTTCTTAAATTTTACCTTTTTTGGAGAAAACTTGCGGGAGATGTTCCAAATGCATCCCATTAATCTAAGTGTGGCCGTCTGGGTAGGATTTATTGCCCTCTTCGGGATTGCTACGGATGATGGTGTGGTGATGGCAACGTATCTCACCCAAACTTTTGATAAAAACGACCCCGAAGATGTCAAGGAAATCCGTGCATCTGTAGTAGAAGCAGGAAATAAAAGAATACGTCCCGCTTTGATGACTACGGCCACCACTATTTTGGCCTTGTTGCCAATATTGACCTCTACAGGTCGGGGAAGTGATATCATGATCCCGATGGCCATTCCGAGTTTTGGCGGCATGTTGATTGCGCTGATTACGCTTTTTGTTGTTCCTGTACTCTTCAGTTGGAGACGCGAAGCAAAATTGAAAAGACGGCTAAGAATCCTTAAAAAACAATAGAAATAATGAATCTAAATTTAAATACAACTATTCGTTTGCGTTTTCAGCAGTGTCGTGTTGGGGGTCTATGTCTTGTGACGCTGCTATTTTTTGGTTGGTCTTCGCAAAGCCAGCAGCTGGAAACTTATATTAAAGAAGCCATCAATAACAATCCGAATATTCAGGCCGTAGAAAAGCAACATGCTATTTCTACTGAAAAGATCATAGAGACCAACACACTTCCCAATACCGAGTTTTCAGGAGGTTATATGATAGGCACCGAGATGCCCATGATGCAACAAGCGGAATTTTCGGTGATGCAAATGCTGCCTTGGTTTGGGACGATTTCGGCTCGTGGCGACTATGCCGCAGCAATGGCCGATGCAGATTTTTTGGAGATTGAAATTGCCAAAAGAAAAATCGCCATGGTCTTGTCACAATCGTATTACCGCTTATATGCAATCGCTAAAAAGCAAGAAGTATTGGATGCCAACATTCAGCTTTTACAGGTTTATGAGCGGATGGCATTAACCTCTGTCGAAGTAGGGCAGGCTTCTGCAGTTTCGGTGTTGCGACTTCAGATGCGACAAAACGATCTAATGGAACGAAAATTAGTGCTGGAGCAAGATTATGCCGCAGAGCTGACAGCGTTCAATAAGATTATGAACCGGAATGAAATAGCCGAGATCTCAATTTTAGATAGCTTAATCATGCCCGAAAAGGATAGTGACATAGATTTTGACAATCTTACTTTGCATCCCGAATTGCGAAAATTCGAGGAACTGAACAAGGTCGTTTCCCAAGCCGATGCGCTCAATAAAAAAGAGAGTGCACCGGGGTTTGGGGTAGGGATGGAGTATATGTTGTACAACGAAGCGCCTAATATGTTGATGCCGATGGTATCCGTTTCAATACCAATTTTCAATAATAAATATAAGTCCATTGCGAAGCAGAACAAAATCCAACATGAAGCCTTGGAGGTTCAAAAGCAAGCTTCCCAAAATTCCTTGATTGCAGAATTGCAGACTGCTGTGAGAAGCAGGAATGCAGCGCGTATCAGTTTGGAAACGCAGGACAAGAATTTGAAACAAGCAGAGAATGCGACTGAAATTTTGTTTAAAAACTATGAGACGGGCACTACAGATTTTAGAGAGGTTTTAGATGTGCAAGAATTGCAGTTGAATTTTCAATTGAATCGTATCGATGCGATCGGTGCATATTTTCATCAAGTGAGCATCATTGATTATTTTATGGGAACAAATTGATGACTATTTATCAATGAATTCGAATACACAATAATTTAAAACTAATAACAAATGAACCATCTAAAGTTCTTTTCAATATTGCTTTTAATAGGCTGTGGACAGATAACTGCACAAATAGTGGAAGGCAATCCTGATAATCTTCCGGTTCGTGAATATACCTTGGTAATCAAGGAAGAATTGATCAGTAAAACAGGAAAACAGGTTAAGGGAATGACCGTCAATGGAACCATTCCAGGGCCAACTTTGGAGTTTGCACAAGGGGATTATGCTGTGATTTACGTGAAAAATGAAATGAGCGTTGAAACCTCAATTCATTGGCACGGACTTTTGTTACCCAATTTTTTTGACGGTGTACCTTATTTAACAACGCCTCCAATTAAAGCTGGAACCACATTTAAATATGAATTTCCTATCAGACAGTCGGGAACGTATTGGTACCACTCCCACACCATGCTCCAAGAGCAAAGTGGCGTTTTTGGTTCCTTGCTGAGCCATCCAAAGGAAAAAACCTTGGATTATGACCATGATTTAATTGTCATGTTATCTGATTGGACCAATGAAAATCCGCACCGCATCATGCAAAATATTAAGCGCGGTAACGAATGGTATCAAATGAAGAAGGGAACGGCAACACCTTTGAATAAGGTCATTGCCCGTGGTGCGTTCGGTGCACAGCTCGATTTCTGGAGACAACGGATGGGTGGTGCAGACATAGCGGATGTCTATTATCCCGCATTTTTGGTCAATGGAGAGAAAACTCAAGAATATCCTAATTATAAACCAGGTGAGAAGGTACGATTACGAGTCATAAACGGTTCTGCTTCCTCTCAGTTTTGGATGACCATGGGAGGGGAAACGCCTTTATTAGTATCTGCTGATGGGGTTGATGTTGTTCCCGTTGAACATCCTAAAACTTTCATAGCTACAGCCGAAACCTATGATTTTATAATCACTATTCCTCATCATGGGAAGATTGAGTTACGGGCAATGGCACAGGATGGTTCTGGGATAGTTACAGCGTATTTTGGAAAAGGAGAAGTGCTTCCTGCAGGGGTTATGGCAAAACCCGATAAGATTGAGATGATGCAGGAGATGGCAAAAATGGATATGAAAATGGGGGCACACGCTTTGAAATTCCGTCCAAAAAAGGATGAGCGCTATGAAATGAAGGAAGAATACGGAATGCAAATGGATGAAATGAAGATGGAAACTTCCAAAGAGGCTGCTATCGATGAGAAAATGGATCATTCCAAAATGGATCATTCCAAAATGGCAATGAAAAAGGATTCCACTGAAGCTGAAAAGGGAATGGCAATGGACCATTCAGGAATGGAAGGTATGGGTATGTTTTCAGAATACAATTATGACTATCTGAAATCCCCAGAACCAACGACCTATGATAAAGAACTTCCTGTTAAGTAAATCCTTTTGAACCTAACTGGAAATATGAACCGATATATCTGGAGTATGAACGGCGTTCCATTAAGTGAGACAGATGATATTAAAATAAGTGGAAAAGAGATAACTCGGATAACTTTTAATAACCTTACCATGATGCATCATCCCATGCACTTGCACGGTCATTTTTTTAGAGTTGTCAATGAAAATGGGGAATACTCCCCTTTAAAACATACCGTTAATGTTGCACCGATGCAAGAAGTGACCATCGAATTCAGCGGAAACGAAGGCGACGAACATGGTGATTGGTTTTTTCACTGTCATATCTTATATCATATGATGAGTGGAATGGCACGAGTGGTGAGTTATGAGACGCCACGTGACCCAAGAATGGAAGAGCATCCAGTAAAGCATTTAATCAAGGAAGCAGACGAATTTTATGCTTGGTCAACACTTGAAGCAGCCTCACATATGGCGTCATTTAATTTCGTTGCATCTAATATTCGAAACCAATTTAATATTTCCGCAGAATATGGCTGGAACCAAAATTTGGAAGCCGAAGTGACCTATGAACGTTATCTACACGATTATTTCAGAGTTTTCGGTGGCGTGAAAGCTGAAAATGAAATGGCAGACAGTATGGATGATATTTCGACCACCGCTATCGCCGGGATTCGATTTTTAACACCGTATCTGTTCAATCTTGATGTACGTATCGACAGCAAATTGAGACCACAGATAAGCCTGTCCCGTGAACTATTGATTTTTCCAAGAACAGCCATTTTTGGAAGGTATGAATATCAGGCAGATTTCGGATGGGCTGATAGCCTTCCCTTCGGAAATAATTACGCAAACGAAGTGACCTGGAATGCAGGCGTAGAATATTTTTTATCACGAGATTTTTCATTGATGGCAAGCTACGACAACCGTTTTGGTGCAGGTGGTGGGCTGTCAGTGAGATTCTAATAAAACTTTATAAATCAGTTAAAACCAAGTATTAATCTAAATTAAAATCAAAATGAAGAATTTACGAGTAACAACAACAATTATGGCAATGGCTTTTGTAGGCCTAACAGCAATGTCTTGTAAAGATGATCAGAAGAAAGATTCAACTGCTACAATGGACTCTGAAGTGAGCCAAGAGCAAGCAAGTACATCTAAGTCTAATGTGCAAAATCCTGAATCCCAACAAGTATTGGCTGATTATATGGTGCTTAAAGATGCTTTAGTTGCAACCGATGAAAAAGCTGCAGCAGATGCTGGAAAGAAACTTGAAAGTACGTTAAAAAGTATTAAATTAGATAGCTATACTTCTGAACAACAAAAAGAACTGAAAGAAATTGTTGAATCAGCAACAGAACATGCAGAGCATATTGGCAGAAGTGATATGGCCCACCAACGTGAACATTTTCAGATGTTGAATCAGGATGTAACTGATATGGTAGCTATTACCGGGACAGCAAATACGCTTTACCAGCAATTTTGCCCAATGTATGGTGAAGGTGGTGCTTGGTTGAGTATGGAAAAGGAAATAAGTAATCCATACTTCGGTAGCAAAATGATGAAATGTGGGGAAGTACAAAAAGAGATCAATTAAGAAATTAATTTGCAAGGTAATCCCCGTCTTTCAGCGGGGGTCCCTTGTAGGTTTAACGAAAATGACCTCATGAGAATACTGAAAATCATAGCACTCATTTTATTGGTAGTCTTTATAGGCATACAGTTTATACCTACAGAGCGCAACCAGAGCCACCTTGTACCAAAAACCGATTTTTTGATGGTTAACAAAACCCCCGAAGCTATTGGTGAATTATTACAGGTGTCTTGTTATGATTGCCACAGTAACAATACAGCTCATCCATGGTATAATAAAATTCAACCCATTGCTTGGTTCTTAGAGGACCATATACTGGAAGGGAAAAAGGAATTAAATTTCAGTGAATGGGACGCGTATTCAAATCGTAGAAAAAATAGCAAGCTAAAATCTATCATGAGCCAAATTAGAGATGATGAGATGCCTCTTTTCTCTTACACTTTGTTTCATAGGGATGCCATTTTATCAGACGTTGAAAAGCAGCGTATAATTGAATTTATGAAAAACGTTCAGGATAGCTTATAATCAAGTTGAACACGGATGGACGATAATCCGAAAATATTATGTTCTAATCTATAGGGTTTTTCATATTTATAGGAACTTTAAGAATCTAAAATTTAAAATTATGACACACATATACAGCATAGAGGGAATGACCTGCAATGGTTGTAGAAGTCACGTTGAAGAGACACTTTCCAATGTAGAAGGCGTCTCAAGTGCCTCAGTCAATTTAGAGAAAAAAGAGGCGACCATCGCAATGGAGAACCATATTCCACTTGAAAAGTTTCAAAAAGCTTTAAAAGATGATGGCGGGACTTATAGCATTTATAATTTGGGGGAAGTGCCGCACAAGAGCCATACCTACAGCATAGAAGGAATGACTTGTGATGGGTGCAGAAGCCACGTTGAAAAAGCGCTTTCCAATGTAGAAGGCGTCTCAAGTGCTTCCGTGAATTTAGAGAAAAAAGAAGCGACCATCGAAATGGAGAACCATATTCCACTCGAAAAATTCCAGGAAGTTTTGAAAGATGATGGTGGAACTTATAATATATATAATGTAGGCGAAGCGCCTGATCCCTCCGAAATCAAGAAAGAAAAACCACCACAAGGTGTTGGTACGGGTGTCTTTTACTGTCCAATGCATTGTGAAGGCGACAAAACCTACGATAAACCTGGCGATTGTCCGGTGTGTGGGATGGATTTGGTCGAAGAGCAAAATTTATCAGCTGTTGCTTCAGAGCAATGGACCTGTCCGATGCATCCTGAAATTGTACAAGATGAAGCTGGCTCCTGTCCTATATGTGGCATGGATTTAGTTCCGATGGAACCTGATCTTTCTTCAGAAGAGAAAACCTATAAAAAATTACTGAAGAAGTTTTGGATCGCTATGGCATTTACCTTGCCAATCTTCATTATTGCGATGAGCGAAATGCTCGCTACGAATCCATTGTATGATATCATGACCCAGCAAAGTTGGAATTGGGTGCAATTTGTACTCTCCATTCCCGTAGTATTTTACGCCACTTGGATGTTTTTTGAACGTGCCTATCGCAGTATCAAAACATGGAATCTCAATATGTTTACACTTATTGGCATTGGTGCGGGAGTTGCTTGGGTGTTCAGTGTTGTTGCGCTGTTTTTTCCTAATGTTTTCCCTGATCAGTTCAGATCAGATTCTGGTGCAGTTCATGTCTATTTTGAAGCGGCAACCGTTATTTTAACCTTGGTGCTTTTAGGCCAGCTATTAGAAGCACGTGCCCATAGCAAAACCAATTCAGCGGTAAAGGAGTTATTGAAATTGGCACCAAATAAAGCCGTCAAAATGGTAGATGGTGAAGAGGTCGTAGTGAGCATCGATAAAATTGAGTTGGGTGATATTCTAAAGGTAAAACCTGGAGATAAGATTCCTGTAGATGGTGTCATTACTGAAGGCGAATCGAGTATTGACGAATCGATGATCACCGGAGAGCCAATTCCTGTCAGCAAATCTATAGACGATAAAGTCAGCAGTGGAACGATTAATGGGAATCAAACATTCCTAATGAAAGCTGAAAAAGTGGGGAGTGATACCTTATTGTCCCAAATCATCCATATGGTAAATGATGCCAGTCGAAGTCGCGCGCCTATCCAAAATTTAGCCGATAAGATTTCTGGTTATTTTGTACCGGTAGTAGTCATTATATCTGTAATAACGTTTGCAGTTTGGGCTATTTGGGGTCCTGAGCCAGCTTATGTCTATGCCTTGGTCAATGGAATTGCAGTATTAATTATTGCCTGTCCGTGTGCTTTAGGATTGGCAACACCAATGTCCGTAATGGTAGGTGTTGGTAAAGGTGCTCAAAATGGGGTCTTGATCAAAAATGCCGAGGCTCTTGAGCGAATGGATAAAGTTGATGTGTTGATTATTGATAAAACCGGGACCATCACTGAAGGCAAGCCAACGGTTGAAAAAGTAGGTTCTTTTAATTCAGAATTCACAGACAAGAAGGTATTGGAATACATCGTTTCACTAAACAGTAACAGTGAGCATCCGTTAGCTGACGCCACTGTAAAATATGGGAAAGAACAAAAAGCTAAAATTTTCAAATCAGAGGCCTTTAGCGCAGTTACAGGTAAAGGCGTTGAAGCGACGGTTAACAATCAAAAAGTAGCTTTAGGAAATCCTAAAATGATGGAGCATGCCCATGCGGAGATCAGTACAGAAATGGAGAATGAAGCAAAGACTTTTCAGCAACAAGGTAAAACGGTTTCCTATTTAGCCGTTGACAAAGAGGTTGTTGGCTATGTGGTGATCGGTGATAAAATAAAGCCTACAAGTGCAAAAGCCATTAAGGAGCTTCAAGAAAGAGGCATTGAAGTTATCATGTTGACTGGTGATAATCACAACACGGCACAGGCGGTGGCCACAGAACTTCATCTTACCGGTTTTAAAGCGAGCATGCTACCAGAAGATAAACTCAAGGAAGTCGAAAAACTGCAAAAACAAGGTAAAGTCGTTGCCATGGCTGGTGACGGTATTAATGATGCACCAGCTTTAGCGAAAAGTGACGTGGGAATTGCCATGGGTACAGGGACGGATGTCGCTATTGAAAGTGCCATGATTACTTTGGTGAAAGGCGATCTGCACGGGATTGTTAAAGCTCGAAAGTTGAGTCATGCCGTGATGAAAAATATCAAGCAAAACCTCTTTTTTGCACTGGTTTATAACACCTTAGGGGTGCCGATTGCAGCAGGTGTGTTATTTCCTGTATTCGGAATTTTATTATCACCCATGATTGCTGCTTTGGCTATGAGTTTTAGTTCGGTATCCGTGATAGGGAATGCCTTAAGATTAAGAGCTGCCAAGATTTAACTAAAAACAAATTATTATGGAAACAAATAAAGAACACTCGAAAAACAATAATTATACAAAATTCATTCTGATGCTGGTGGCATCGTTTATTGCCATGTATGTCACCATGTATTTAAATACATATGCTATAGACCACGTTTATTTTAGCTTGACCCGGTTTTATATGACTTGTTTGGGGATTTCAGCTATGGCGGTCATTATGTGGGTTTTTATGCGCAAAATGTATCAAAACAGGAAAAAGAACATCGCTATCCTATTCGGAAGCTTGATATTATTTGTCGGCGCCCTTGGTTTAGTAAGAGCCCAAAGCCCTGTGGTTGGTGATTTACTGTGGTTGAAAGCTATGATTCCGCATCACTCTATTGCTATTTTGACCAGTTCAAGAGCCGATATTGAAGATCCTGAAGTGAGAAAATTAGCGGATGAGATTATTGAAGCTCAAGAACGAGAAATTGCCGAAATGAAAGAAATGATCAAACGCTTAGAGAGCGCTAAATAAAAAATATAATGAAAAAGAACATTATTTACACAGTTGTTGCCTTGATTGTAGGCTTGTTGGTAGGTTTTCTGCTCTTCGGTGGAGATTCTGGAAACAAGACCGTGAATTCAGACAACCACGAGCATTCAGAAGAGGTTGCCCAAATGTGGACCTGTTCCATGCACCCACAAATTATGCAACCCGAACCTGGAGATTGTCCAATTTGTGGTATGGACTTAATTCCTGCAGATGCCGGTGGTGAAGGGCTTGCATTGAATGAAATAAAAATGACCAACAACGCCATGGCTTTGGCCAATATACAAACGATGGTGGTGGGCACTGAGTCTGAAACTGAAGGAAATTCAATGATGCTTTCTGGAAAGATCATGCCCAATGAAGAAGCCAATGCGGTGCAGGCCAGTTATTTTGAAGGTCGAATAGAGAAATTAAATGTCAATTTTACTGGCGAAAACGTTCGTAAAGGAGAATTGTTGGCGACTATTTACGCTCCGGCGCTAGTGGCGGCACAGCAGGAGTTGTTGACCGCAGCCTCTATTAAAGCATCACAACCGGCGTTGTACAACGCTGTGCGCAACAAATTGAAACTATGGAAACTGTCCGAAGACCAGATCAGCCAAATTGAGACTTCAGGAAAAGTTCGAGAGAATTTCCCGATATATGCGACGGTTTCAGGTACGGTTTCAGAGAAAATTACTGAGGAAGGCGACTACGTCAAACAAGGTCAGCCGATCGTAAAAGTCAGTAATTTAGGTACGGTCTGGGCGGTGTTTGACGCTTATGAAAATCAGATTTCGCAGTTAAAGGTCGGTCAAAAAATAACGGTGACTTCCAATGCGTATCCTAATAAGGAATTTGACGCCACGATATCGTTTATCGACCCAAGTCTAAACACCCAATCCCGAACCGTTTCGGTTAGAGCAACCTTAAATAATAAAGAGGCTATTTTAAAACCTGGAATGTTCGTCACCTCTAAAGTTCAGGTAGCAAAAAGTGGAGAAAAACAAGCACTAATTAGTGTTCCTGCGACTGCGGTGCTTTGGACGGGAAATCGATCTTTGGTATATGTAAAAACGAATCCAGATGAACCAGTTTTCGAGATGCGCGAGGTCACCTTGGGCGCTAAAAGTGGCGCTAATTATAGCATTGTTGACGGTTTGTCCAATGGCGAAGAAGTCGTGGTGAATGGTACGTTTACAGTTGACGCGGCAGCACAGCTACAGGGAAAAAGGAGTATGATGAACACCGCAGGACAGTCGGAAATGGACCCTACCGATCATCTTGCAGACGTTGAAAGATTGGAAGTGCCATCAAAATTCCAAGAGCAACTCAAAGCCGTATTTAATGATTATATGACCATGGAAAGAGCTTTAGTTAACGACAATGCTGAAACACCAAAAAAGGCGGCTGGCGACTTACTTAAAAGCCTTAAAAAAGTGGATATGAAGTTGGTAAAAGAGGAGCCGGGCCATAGCCATTGGATGTTGTTGGATAAAGAGCTGCAAGAGTCCGCCCTTGCCATTTCCAAAACTTCAGATATTGAAGAACAAAGAGATCATTTTATCCATCTTTCGGCACACTTAATCAATGCCATAAAAACCTTTGGCATCAATCAAAAAGTTTATGTGGATTATTGCCCCATGGTGAAAGGTGATCTTGGCGCGTTTTGGATGAGCAAAGAGGAGGAGATCCTGAATCCGTATTTTGGTGCAAGTATGCTACGATGTGGGGAGGTCACAGATGAAATTGAATAACCAATTATTCTCGATTCTATAATTTTAATTTATAAAAGGGTGTATGGAATAAAATCTTGGCATCCTTTTTTTAAATGAATTTATAGCGAAGCGCTAAAGTAAAATTTTTACGTTTTGAACATCTCATAATTTATACACCTGTGGTTTCTTATATATTAAAAGTTGTTTATGAATTATTTAGGATCTTTATAGGTTTCGTACATTGATCCGTAATGTGATTGTAAAAAGACATCCAACGGAATGTCTTCCTGTTTGATAAATCCTTTATTTTTTAATAGACCTTCAGAGACCAAATCCACCACCGACGAAATACTGCAAGCTGTGGTCCAGCTAATGGCGCGCCAATCTTTACCATCCAAGTTTATCTTGCGGTAAGATTCGCTAAATTCTTTACGTCTTAAGCTGCCGTTGATTTTTCCCTCCACGGCGGCATAAACTAGCACAATATCTTCATCAACGAGTGGCAAGGCATTGTTTAGGATCTCTTTTGCTAATTTTCGATCGTTTTTTAACTGTAAATCGTAAAGTAACAATTTCATGCCGTCCCGATGTCCTGGATACCTCATGGTTTTGTAATTTAAAGTATCCACCTTGCCGTCTAAAGTTTCGCACATGGTTCCCAATCCGCCCGAAGTAGAGAATGCTTCGTATTGGCGTCCGTTGATGTTGATCGTTTCTACATCATCCAGCGAGCTTACCATTTTTCGCTGGCCATTGTGAATCACTTCAGCATCATTAAGGTATTCATTAATGACGCCTTCAGCACTCCAAGTAAAACTGTAGCCCAATTGTCCCATAGGATGGAGCGGAAGCGCGCCAACTCTAAGCTTGACCGAACGGATTTCAGAAAATTCAGCATACAATCCCGCTCCCAAGATGCCAATAAAACCAGGTGCTAAACCACATTGTGGCGCCAAAACCGCTTTACTATTTTTGGAAATGTCGCGAATGGCATTTAATGTAGGCACATCTTCAGTTAAATCGAAGTAATGCACGCCCATTTCGGCAGCAGTTTGTGCTATTTTAATATTGAGAAAATAAGGCAAACACGATACTACCGCTTGCTTGTCTTTCAGAAATTTTCGAATGGTGTCGTCATTGGAAACATCACCATTTTTGATAGTGAAAGGGAAAGTGTCATCAGTTTCATCCCGATCCATACCAACCACATCATATTTCGAACTTAATAAGGTAGCCACGAGACTTCCCACTTTACCCAAACCAAGAACAGCTATTTTATCAATCATATGTATTTTCTTTATTTAAAATTGAAAGCAAATCATTCAGTCTTATCAGAATAAGAATCAAGAAATTTACTAGTAAAAAATGAGACTAGGAAAATTATTTACTTTGAATTTATGGAAAACAATTCGTTTTTAGTTCCATGTGATTCTACATAATTAGGCCAACAATAGAATTCTGGATTTGAGCGCTTTTAAAAACGGTTTATGACGCTCGTCCTTAACTTTACTCGCATTTTTAAATGTATAGCATTCAAATACCAAAGGAAGTGATCTTTATCATTTGCCATGATTTTACCAATCGCTAATTTTGGTTATTTCCATCATAACCAATCGCGTTAATCATATATTTTGAAGAGCTTAATGTCTCTAGAGAATAAGAATGAATGTATAAAAGTGATGAAATGATAACAGATTTCATAAAAATTAGTCTTCTGTAGTGATAAAACTTTTTGAAATTATGAACAAATTTATACATACCTATCAATCGGACATTATTTACAGCGGTGTTGTGATTACTAGCGTTGTCGTGCTTTATATATTGACCAGAGTATTATACAATTGGTTGAATAAAAGGAGAAAAGAAATTCTTCCTGGAGCACCAATAAGACCGATAGTTTTAATTAAACACATCTTAACACTGTTATGGTTGGTTTTAGGTGCCATTGCGTTGAGCTTTACCTTTATTGATTTAGATAGGGAGGCCCTGTTGAAAGACTATTTCAAGCTCTTTAGTTATTTAGGAGTGGTATCCGTTGTGACTATTATCGCCGTTATGGTAAGCAATTTGTGGTTCAATTATAAGATCTCGGAAAAGATTGAAAATAAACAGGATCCCACTAACTTTAAGTTTTTGCGGTATATCGGGGTGTTTATTGTTGGATTTATTGGTGTACTACTTTTTTTATATGCCTTCCCATCCCTGAGAGAAGTAACCCAAACGGCCATTGGAGGTGCAGGTATTTTGACGTTGATTGTTGGTTTTGCAGCGCAGGAAGCTTTGGCCAACGTAACTGGCGGCTTATTTATTATCGCGTTTAAACCTTTTAAAATTGGCGATAGAGTTTTGGTATCAGACACGATGGTGGGCACAGTAGTGGATATTACTTTACGTCATACCGTCATTAGAAATTTTGAAAATAAAATGATTGTCATTCCAAATGCCATTATCAATAAAGAAAAACTGATAAATTTCGATTTGGACGAGCACAAAATATGCGAACGGATTGAAATTGGGATTTCCTATGATAGCGACATTGATCTGGCAAAACAAATTATGCAAGAAGAATGTGAAAATCACCCCCTTATTTATGATAACCGTTCCCCATTTGATAGGCAGAATGATGTACCACTAGTAAAAACAGCGCTAACAGCACTAAACGATTTTTCCATTACGATAAGAGCATGGGCTTGGGCACGCAATTATCAGGATTCATTTTCTTTAAAATGTGATGTTTTGGAGAGTATCAAAAAACGCTTTGATAGGGAAGGAATTGAAATTCCATATCCTTATAGAACTATTGTGATGAAGAAATAAGCATTATACAACTGGAAAATTTCTGAATCTTATAATCTTTGTGTCTCTTAATGAAATTTATACAGCGTCGTAAAATCTTTAAATTGCTTGGTTTTTAAGAGACTCATTTTTTGATGAGGAGCTGTATTCGAAATATAAAATATTAGAAGCTATGGTTCTCATCAAATTATTTAACTTTAAGGAGAATTTATGGTTTTATATGGGTCATATATTCATAAAAACATGATCAGATAAGATCCATTCAAAAAGAAAATTTCTATGGGAAAAGTTCAGCGTTTAAAAATTCCGTTTATGCGAAAGGGACAAATTCCTTTGGTTTTTTTGAACACAGGCCACCCTCCTATAGGAGGAATTGTTTTAGCGGCGGATATTGGTGGCACCAAGACAAATTTGGCACTTTTTAAAATTAGTGATGGGCATTTGGAATTATTAAGAGAGCAATCTTTCGAAACAAAAAAGTATGATTTGTGTATAGATTTGTTTAATGAGTTTCAGGTTGAAAGCGACCATAAGATGGATGCTATTTGCCTTGGCGTTGCAGGTCCGGTAATAGCAGGTGTTGTTCAGGGCACAAACTTTCCGTGGAAGATAGATAGCAAAGCCATCAGCAAAGCCTTAAACGTAAAATCTGTATTTGTGATCAATGATTTAGAGGCGAACGCTTTTGGATTGACAACCTTGAAGGACGATGATTTTGAAACTTTAATAGCGGGAAAAAGTATCTCTGGCAATGCCGCCATTGTTTCACCTGGTACAGGTTTGGGCGAAGCTGGTTTATTTTGGGATGGCCATCAATACCGTCCCTTCGCTTCAGAGGGAGGTCATTGCTCGTTTAGTCCACACCACAGTCTGGATGTAGAGATTTATAACTCTATATTTCAGAAATATGGTGATGTAAGTTGGGAAAGATTATTGTCAGGTCAAGGGATTGTAGACATACACGAGTTTTTACGAGCTTACAGAAGTAATCCTATGCCGATATGGTTGAAAGAAAGATTTGCTAATGAAGATCCGGCCGCACTGATTACAAAAACTGCTTTGGACGGCCGAGATCCCGTTTGCTCCGAGACGTTGACTATTTTCCTCAGATTTCTTGCTATAGAAGCTTCTCAAATGGCTCTAAAATTGAAAGCAACTGGAGGGATTTATATTGGCGGAGGTATTGTGCCTAAAATTATAAAAGGTATTGATAAGGATGTCTTTACCACTAATTTTGTTCAAACGGGACGGATGGCAACGTTGCTCAGAATGATGTCCGTGAAGGTCATCCTAAATGAAAAAACACCCTTATTTGGAGCTGCAATGTATGGTGCTATGGGAATTGGAGCTGATGCTGATTCATAAAACTTGTCTTAAATTCTTAAGAGCAAAACCTTCCTATTTCTGAAGGTGATTCTCAAGGTTTGAGCGATGTTGATATGACCTTTGTTATTTTTAGCGGGTCAGGTTAAAAATTATCACTGCTTAAGAGAAATCTCTAGTCTTTTAAAATCTTCGGTGGCAAAAATTTTATTGGTCGCCTTATAGCCAATTTCAAAAATTTCATCAATGTTTTTCTTATCAAAAGTAGCGAATTTGTTCAACTCTGTTGGATATATTACCAAGTCACAGTCGGAGAATTTGGCTAGGTCTTCTTTAACAGATTTTAGCTTAAAGGCTCGTTCAACCACGTGATGTGAATGTTTTAGGTCTTTTATGGTAAGGGCATCAAAACCATCTACGTAAACGCCAATAATAACATCACATTTATTTTTTAGGGCATTCACCGGAAAATTATTGAGAACGCCTCCATCAATATAATAGGAACTTTTAATCTTTACCGGAGCAAATAATCCAGGGAAGGCAGCCGAAGCCAACACTGGTTTAATCAATTCACCTTTATCAAAAATTTTGGGTTTCCCATTCAAAATATTGGTGGCGGTTATAAAAAGTTTCTTTTTCAAAAATGAAAAATCATCGTCTTTTAAATACCCATTGAAATCAGTATAAAATTTTTCTGCATCAATAAAACCAGGTTTGTTGAGTGCAAACTTCATTAAGCTCATAAACTGCACATTCTTAAAAAATGCTATAATAGCTTCCCATGAATGGCCATAGGCGTAAAGGGCGCCAACGATGGTACCCGCACTTGAACCAGCAATATGGGTTGGTGAAACGCCGTGTTCTTCCAAGGCCTTTATAACACCTATATGAGCCGCACCTCGCATGCCACCTCCAGATAATACCAAACCAATGTTCATTTATTTCTTATTTGAATTACAACTGATGCATCATTATATTCAATAATTGAGAATATAGGACATAATTTATGGCTAATCTTTGAGAACAATAAAGATATTTTACTTTTATTATAGACCTTATTTAAAAAACGAGAGGATTTGAATTCGATTTTCTCAAAACAGAGAGTAAATCTACCAATGGCAGTTCTATAGAGTAAGTGCCAGTGTAGGAGGGACACATCACACAATCATCAAAATAAAAAGCGATGTAAGTTTCATTCAAAACGAAGTTGTTTTTAGCCATAAAAAAATCGGATGAGGATATTTCCCAACATTCATAATAGAAATCTCCTTTTCGTATGTTTTCATTAATGATGTCCAATAATTCATCTTCCGTACCTTGAACAAAAATGTCCTCATAAGTTAAGAAAACACCTTTGTTTAAATCAAAATTGAAGCCATCAAAAGAATAGCTGGGATGCATGGCACCTGAATAAAAATTCTCCTTGTAAAAAAGCACACTTACAAGCTGGTCATTCACGATATAGATTTTATAATCTATAAATCGATCTTCCCTAAATTTTGAGGCGGCTATACTATCGCATAACAATTTGCTTTCCTTTATTTCAGAAATAGTTTTTGATACATTGACGTAATACATATTGATAAAGTCATTAAAATTTTTGTTTTTGGTATTGAGAGACTCGTTCAATAATGGGTACTTAAAATTGATTGTAAAGTCTGCTTTATTTAAAACATAGCTGTTATCAATAATCAATTCTTGAAATGCTGATCTTTGATCCTTTTTCTCCATCAGCTCGTTTTGTTTAAATTCTATGGCTAGTGACTTTTCTTGAGACTTAAGATCCTGATCTCCTAATTTAACCGAATCTTTAGACTGTGATTCCATTAACTCATGTATATCAATTTCATTTTCACTTTCCTGACGCGGATCATTTTTACAATTTAAAAACAAAAGCGTCAGCAATACGAGGCATATATTTTTCATTGGATGTGAGGTAGTTTTTTGTGATGGATCTGTTTTCTAAAAACTTCGATTATTCGCAAGTTTGGATATTTGGTTCTACCCATGTGAAATTATATAATTAGGTTTTGGAGATCTATGATATTTATCATAAGCATTAAAATATAACAGGTTCACATTTCTGAGGGTTATACAAAATCTGCCAATTTAAAGTCTGATTTTATGACATTTGAATGGTTAATTTTAAAGCGTGATGCATTACAACTAATCTACCAGCGTATGCTGTTTTTGAATAGGTTGTAATGATATTTTGATTTTAAATTAAACGGCGACACAGACATCAATTCGTTTTTTTATAACTCCAAACCGCTAAAACATTCATAACAATAGCATAAACGAGAGTCTTAATGAGTTGAGGAAGAATATCCATAAACCCCGAGCCTTTCAGCATGACCATCCGCATGACTTCAACATAGTATTTTATGGGATTGAACTCGGTAATGATTTGTGCCCATTTTGGCATACTTTCTATGGGCGTAAACAATCCGCTCATTAAGATAAATATCACCATAAAGAACCATGCAATAAACATGGCTTGTTGTTGGGTGTCTGTGAAATTTGAAATGAATAACCCAATTCCCAACACCACTAAAATATAAATGGACGTGTAGAAATACATGAGCGCCAAACTGCCTACCATGGGAACGTTAAAAATCAATCTTGCCAATAGTAATCCAACGGTTAGCAGGCCCATTCCAATGACCCAAAAAGGAAAGAGTTTCCCGATGATGAATTGGCTTTTCTTTATGGGCGTCACATTAATCTGCTCCAAGGTACCAATTTCCTTTTCTCGGACAATATTCATCCCTGAAAGGAAAAGGGTGATCATTGTCACTAACAAAACGAAGATGCCAGGCACCATAAACGTTTTGTAGTTTAAGGTTTCATTGTACCAAAATAGGGGAATGGTTTCAATGGTTATTGGTTGAATTTGAGCATCCGAAATTTGTGCCAAATCTGTTCTGATATTCTTGTTGTAGTTCTGTATGATTTGTGTGATATAGACATTTTCAACACCCGCGGCTGCACCGTCAATCGCATTAATGGTAACTCCTAAAGTTCCGTGTTTTTCTTTTTGAAGATTGCGTTCAAAATATCTTGGAATTTCTAAAACGACATCAATTTCTCCCTTTAACATTGCTGAACTAGCAATCGCTTCTGATGGAAAATCCGTCAATAGATCAAAATACGTTGAGGCATTAAATTTTTCTATCAATGCTCTTGATGTTGACGACTTATCATTATCAATATAAGCGAATTTGATATTCTTAACCTCAAAAGTAGCGGCATTGGAAAGAATAACCAGTTGGAGCAGGGGTAGGACAAAAATAATAGGAAGCATGCCTTTATTTCTAAAGATTTGCTTGAACTCTTTTATTATGATGTAAAGTATTGTTTTCATAACATTCCCGCGAAAGCAGGAATCTCTTTTAATTATTAATTCATTATAAATATGCTTCAAAGGTTTTTAAAACCTTGCAGGACGTTTGTTTCTTTTATTTTTACTTAAAGTACCGTCTACCGTCTACCGTCTACCGTCTACCGTCTACCATCTACCCACCAATCTACTCCAACCTAATCTTATACTTCTTAACACTCAATGCGATAAAAAACACGGTCATTCCCAATAAAATCAAGGTTTCTTTCCAAATAAATTGCATTCCTACACCTTTGAGCATAATGGCTTTTAAAATAATGATAAACCATTTGGCAGGAATGATATTGCTGATGATTTGGAGCAGCATTGGCATGCTCGAAATAGGGAAGATAAATCCAGATAACAAGATCACTGGCAGCATCAATCCCATCAATGAAATCATCATCGCAGTTTGTTGGGTTGCCGAAATAGTTGAAATTAAAATGCCTAATGCTAATGAGGTGATGATGAATAATACACTTTCCAGACCTAATAAAAACAGACTTCCTTGTACTGGCATGTTAAAGATGAAAATGCTCAACATCACGATAACTACTGCATTTATTATAGACAGAAATATATAAGGGATTACTTTTCCTATAATTACCTGAAACGGTTTTAATGGAGATACTAAGAGGATTTCCATAGTACCCAATTCTTTTTCTCTTGTAATTGAAATGGAAGTCATCATTGCCGAAACCAGCATCAAAATGATGGTCATCACTCCAGGAACGAACATGTACACACTTTTTAGTTCTGGATTATAAACCATACGGGTTTGGGGCATTATTTGATAGGCAATAGTAATATCCTTGTTCAGTTCCTTTTGATACTGCTGAAGGATGGCATTTACGTAATTGGTAATCGTATTGGCAGTATTTGGATCTGTGGCATCCGTAATAATTTGAATGGTAGCTTTGTGGTCTTTGACGAGGTTTCTGCCGAAGTCTTTTTCGAAGTTTAAAACAGCTTTCACCTGTCCTTTTTGGAAAACTGAAGCAATATCCGCTTCACGAGTGATCATTTGTTTGATACTGAAATACTTTGATGCCGCAATCTTATTAATGATTTCTTCTGTGGTGTTATCTTTTGAATGGTCTAAAATAGCGATATCCACATTATTTATTTCATTGGTAATGGCAAATCCAAACAGTAGAATTTGCGCAATGGGCATTCCGAAGAGAATAAACAATGAGCGCCTATCCCTGAAAATATGGTAGAATTCCTTTTTTATAAAACCTATGAATCTTTTCATGTCACTCCCTGCGAAGGCAGGGATCTCTATTTAGTTAATAATTTTAATTGTTACACAGAGCGTCACAGAGCGTCACAGAGAAATCACAGAGCTGCACAGAGTTTTTAAACTGTAAACCGCGACCGCGACTGAAAACTCATTTCACCCGCGCGCCAACTTCAAAAACACATCATTCATACTATCCGCCTGAAACTGCTCCTTAAGTTTTTTCGGTGTGTCCATAGCTTCAATTTTTCCATTCACCATAATGGATACCCGATCGCAATATTCTGCTTCGTCCATATAATGTGTGGTCACAAAAACAGTGGTGCCCTGATTGGCGGCTTTATAGATCATTTCCCAAAATTGGCGTCTTGTAATGGGGTCAACGCCTCCTGTGGGTTCATCTAAAAACACGATTTTTGGATCGTGAATCAACGCTACTGAAAACGATAGTTTCTGTTTCCAACCCAATGGTAGCGATCCTACTAATTGGCTGGCAACCTTTTCAAGTCCTAATTCTTTAATTAATGCTTCTGATTTTTCTTTAATTCTTTTTCGCGATAAACCATATATCCCACCAAAAAAGGTAATATTTTCCTTAACTGTTAAATCGTCATACAATGCAAATCTTTGGCTCATATAGCCAATGTTTTTCTTGATATCGTTGGGATTGGTCAAGACATCAAATCCTGCTACGGTGGCATTTCCAGACGTCGGATTGGAAATACCGATCAGCATTTTTATGGCTGTAGTTTTTCCTGCACCGTTGGCACCCAAAAAGCCAAAAATCTCACCTTTTTTAACATCAAATGTGATGGCATCTACAGCTGTAAAATCACCAAACATTTTGGTCAATCCTTCTACTTGTATGACTTTGTTCATATGCGTTTTATTATACCTACAAGGTTTTCCTTCTTCGGCGGACAGGTGGAAGCCTCATAGGTTATTTTGCCAACTCCATAAAGGTGTCCTCAATCGTCGCTTCAGTTTGTTCAATTTCTATATCGGATAGGTTCTGAGCTTCTAAATATTTCTGCAATTCCTTCGGATTAAAATCGGTTCTACTATCGGTATAATGGACAAACTCGCCAAAAGGATAGATGCTATGGTTAAACTCATAGTCTTTTAAACTTCTGATCAGCTGGTACATATTATTTGAACGAACGTTGTAAATGGGTTTCGGATAGTGTTTTACAATAGCCTTTGGAGTGTCAATCTGCAAAATTTTCCCATCTTGAATCAAAGCCACTCTATCACAAAGAGCGGCTTCATCCATATAAGGGGTGGAAACCAAAATGGTGATCCCTTTTTGTTGCAAACGTTTTAGCATTTCCCAAAATTCTTTTCGTGAAACGGGATCCACGCCTGTGGTAGGCTCGTCCAAAAACAAAACTTTGGGTTTGTGGATCAATGCACAGCTCAATGCGAGTTTCTGCTTCATTCCCCCCGATAATTTTCCGGCACGGCGATCTTTAAAAGGCTCAATTTGTACATAAATATCCTTTATCAAATCGTAGTTTTCATCTATGGTCGTTCCAAAAATAGTAGCGAAGAAGTTCAAATTCTCCTCAACCGTTAAATCTTGATAGAGCGAGAATCTACCAGGCATATACCCAACATTCTTCCGAATCTCTTTATAATCTCCAACCACATCAAAACCGGCAACAGTGGCTGTGCCTTGGTCTGGAAATAAAAGCGTTGTTAAAATCCTGAACAGCGTTGTTTTACCAGCGCCATCAGGACCTATCAGCCCAAACAGTTCATTTGGTTTGACGTCAAATGAAATGTTTTGTAGGGCTTTTACGTTTTTATAGGATTTTGATATGTTAGAAATTGAAATACCCATTTATTTAAAATAATCGTAATAGGCGTTGATGTTTTCATCAATCGTGCTTTTGAGCTTTGAAGCGTCTTCAACAGTTTCAGTTTGTGTAAGCGCGGCAATTTTTTCGATCAATGGGTGCAACCAAACATGTAAATTGTCATGTGCAGGACCTTGCATCGTACAATTTTTTATGACATAATTTTTATCTTCATTAAGTAAGTCAGCCAATTTATGATATTCAGCCAAGGTACTTGTTGTTTGAGTGTTTATGGTATGTTGCAATTTTTTAACGCCTTCATTGGTCGGGAGATCGGACTGCCATTTCTCGCCATTGTCCATTTCTATCTCTTCTGTCCAAGAATTATCATACACATTTGCAGCAGCTTCAACGTGATGTTCGTTTAAGTGATCATCCCTATTTTCAACTTCTTCTGAATGCGTAATGGGTTCTTGCTCTTTGTTGTCTTTACAGCTTACTAATACTAATAGACTGATGGTAAAAATTAAATGTTTCATTGTTTTTGATTTTAGTGGTTATTATTATTATTATTATTATTATTATTTGAATTGATTATTAAAATTTATATTAATTATTTGTCTCTTTGGAAAGAGTTGGGGATAGGATCCATAGTTCAGCGGGCATTCCTATTTTTAAGCTTCCGTCGTTAACGACGTCTACCTTTACAGCATATACCAAGGCCACACGTTCTTCTTTGGTTTGGATGATTTTTGGTGTGAATTCCGCTTCCGAGGCGATCCAGCTAATTTTACATTCGTAAGATCTCATCGTATCTGCGTCATCAATTTTGACCGTCACTTCTTGTCCTATTTTAATGTTGGCCAATTGAGTTTCGCTGATGTAAACACGTAATTGCATGGTGCTTAAATCGGCAATTTTATAAAGTGGCCTTCCAAAAGAAGTGATTTCATTCGGTTCTGAATATTTAGTCAAAACAGTTCCGTTTATGGGATTGATAATTTTACTTTTTTGAATCTGGTCGTCAATTTGTTTTAATTGAACATCAATGCTTTTTAGTTCATTGACCACAGGGGCATTTTGGATTTCCACACTGCGAATTTGATTTTTGATAACGTCAATTTGGCCCTGAACATCGTCCAGTTGTTTTTGGGTTCCTGCATTATCCTTTATCAGGTTTTCTGTTCGCTCTCTATTGGTGTTGGCTGTTTTTAACTGGGCATTCAACACGTTAATTTGGGATAATACACCTTTGGATTTTGAACTGATGACTGCTTTTGAAACCTCTAATTGCTCGCGTTTTAGGGCTAATGGAATGGTGTCGATATAACCTATGAATTTGTCTTTCATAAGCTGATCACCTTCAGAAACCTCAAACTGCATCAGTTTTCCGTTGTTTTCAGCTGAAACGGTTATTTCTGTGGCCTCGAAATTGCCGTAACCGTCTGCTTTTCCGTTGGAATCGCTACAGGAAAATAGGGTAGTGGCCACTATGCTTAAACCTATTATATGATTGTAATATTTCATGTTTTATGTTTCGGTTTCCCGCGGTTTCCCGCGGTTTTCGCTGATTTCGTAGATATTTTCTGCGTTGATCTGCGAGATCTGCGGGACAATTATTGCCGGAAATTATTACTGCCCTTTGATGACGTTATAATTTGCTTTTGCCAGTTGTAATTGAATTTTATGTTTTATCAAAGTATTTTCATCTTCGTATAAATTGGTGAGCTCGGTTATGTATGCCGATGAGGTAATGACCCCGTTTTTTAGCTGTGAATCTGCCATTTTAAGAACCTCTTTTCGAAGATCGATAATCTCCAGATCTGAGGTGATAAACGCTTCAATCTTCTCGATTTCCTTTTGCTGCTGATTCAGTTCGGTGTTGGTGTTTAGTTTAAACGTTTCGGTTTCAGTATCGATAAGGTCTTTATTGATGGACAATGATTCGCGCTGTTTTTTGTTGGAGTTCCAGTCGAAGACATTCCAATTCAATTTGACGCCAACCGTATAAAATGCTTGTAAGGAATTGTCCAGAGGATTTAACCCCGGATTTCCATAGCCACCTGTAGCGAATCCGAGCAATTTGGGTGCGTTTTGTTTAGCGATCAAAGCTTCGTTGCTTTCAATTTCATCTTTTTTGAGTTGAAACAATTCTAATTCAGGACGGTTCAATTCTGTTTCTGATACTGTTTCCACTAAAGTGTTTTGAAATAGGACTGAAGTGCTCAATGGCTGTCCGATGACGTTAGAAAGTGTTTCAATGAGTGAAACCTTATTACTTTCGACTTCAGTAAGCTGCTGATTTATTTTCACCAATTCAACTTCCAAAACCTTCTCAGATGATGGTAAAATATCACCGTATTTAATTCCTGAGGTCACTTCGCTCAGTTTGGCTTGTAACTGTTCTTGTTTCGCTTTTAACAATAAATGCGTTTCCTGTGATAACAAAATGGAAAAATAGAGCTGATTGATCTTTTGCTTTAGTTGATACAAATTGACTTCAACCTGTTTTTGCTTGGTTTTGAGTTGGGATGATTTGACATCTAAAGAGGCATCCGTCGCTCCTCCATTATAAATAAGTTGGTTGACCGATAGTGTTGCACGATACTGGTCTTTATTAAGCGGTTCGATATTTGAATTTGGGATGGGAACTTCAATCACATCGGATTGATAGGTGGCTTGTGCATCAAAACTCAATTGCGGGAGTTTGGCGTTGGAAACCACTTCTTTTTCTAATTGGTTTTGTGCATCCAACAATCCAGATTGCTTGGCCAAAGGGTAATTGACGGTCGGAAGATCATAGCATTCCTGTAGCGTTATGCTTTGTTGTGAAACCATCACGTTTGTGAATAATCCTATTAAAATAATTAGGGATCGTTGCATTTTATGATTGCTTGATTGAATTGATAATAAAGTTGGCGACCTCTGTTTTTCTACTTTCTGTAAATGCCTTGTACGCTTTTTCGTCTTTTTTTGTAAGCGCTTTAACCAATGGCTTTCCTAAAAACGGAAAGATGTTGAGGGCTAAGATATTGACGAATAATTGGTCCGCGTCTATGGGTTTTAAATTTCCTTGACTAATTTCAGCATCCACTTTTGCTTTAAATTTTTCGAGATTTGGAAAGCCTGTGTTCTCCTTTAGTTTTAGAATGAAATCTTCATTTCTGTTGAGCTCATTGATGATGAAGTTTGGTAAATACGGATGCTTCATCATGAACGTTGTATAATCATTGGTGAAATTCCTGATTTTCTCCTCAATGGGAGAATCATCGTTTAGTATAGCATTCAGCTGTGGCGCTAAAAGCGAAAATGCATTTTTAAAAACAGCCTCAAAAAGCAATTGTTTACTTCTATAGTAATAGTGAAGCATCGCTTTATTAATGCCAGCCTTATCTGCTATTTCCTGCATTCTTGCACCATCCATGCCTTTAGATTGAAATACATCCTTGGCAGCGTCCAATATTTGATGTTCTGTCGTTTCTTCCTTTTTCATTTTAACTAATAGGTTTAACCAAATGGTTAACAAATGTACAAAAAATAATCGAATGCTAAATAATTCGATTTATTTTCAATTTTATTTTCCCGAATTTATGGGTTTAATTTGCTCTTAATCAGTTTTATAGCAATGACACCAATCGCTCCGCCAACGATTGAAACCAACATGTTTATTACAAATAATACGTGATTTGTTTCGCCTGTTTCCATAATCGACATCGGATCAAAACCAAGGCGCCCAAAGGTTTTTATAAAAAATATACTGCCAAAAACACCTGCCATGGTATTGCCAATAAATCCCAATGAATATTTTTTGTTAATAACAGCAAATCCATGAGCCGCAAAAATGCCCATAAAAATACTGATGAGTGCAATGAGTGTATCTGTCATAACAAGGGATTACTTAGCAAATTAATGGTCACCATAACCTACATCATCCATCTTACCACGGAAAACACGATATTGAACAAACATATAGACCGCAACCAAAAATGCTGCAATGACAAACCAATATACCCCAATAGACAATCCATAGTCGTGGGCTGCAACATTATATAAGGTTAAAGACGGATTGACATCGTTAGTAGAAGGCAATACTTTGGGGAATATCGAGGCTACCGTAGAAGCTAATCCCCCCAGCAGAAACAAGGTTGAGAATAAGAAGCCTAAACCGTCTTTTTTGAATGATTTTACTTTAAACAAACCAAAGAGTCCCGTAAACGTAATCAGCGGAAAGATAATTAACCAAGGATGTTCCATAAAGTTGCGAAATGGATTTGGATCAATGATATGCCAGGTTGACAAGGATATTATGACCAATGCCAACAGCACAAAATTCAAATTGAAAATTACCTTTTTTAGTTTTGGGTTGAGGTCAGAGTTGGTCTTGAAAATAATCCAATTGGCACCATGAATTGCCAAGGACACCACGCCAACCAAGCCCAACATTAAGGTAAACCAATCGATTACTCCCAGGTGTTCGGCATGCGGACTAAAACTCGAATTCCATAAGGGCAAAAAGAAAAAATGGGGTTCATGCGTGGAAACACCATCGGTAACCATACCCAAATTCACACCTCTTACGATATTTCCCAATGCGATCCCGAAGAATAGGGCCAACAATAAACTTGCAATTCCAAAGGCTTTATCCCAAACGGCCTCCCACATTCTGTTCTTTATCTGTCCTCGTAATTCGAGACCAATCGCCCTAAAAATAAGTAACCATAAAATCATCATCAACGGCAAGTAAAACCCACTGAATGACGAAGCGTACAACGTGGGAAACGCAAAAAACAAAACACCGCCAACTGCTATGAGCCAGACTTCATTGGCATCCCAAAATGGGCCAATGGCGTTTGTCACGGCCTTCTTGTCTTTTTCTGTTTTGGCAAAAAACAAATGAATGATTCCTGCACCAAAATCATAACCATCCAAAATGACGTAGATGGTTAACATGGTCATTAATATGATATACCAGAGTAGTTCCATAGTTAGATGTGTTTTGTGGTTTCAGGGCCTTTATGAATAATTTTCGCGGCCAGCATGATGAACAATAGTCCCAATAATGCGTAAAGTCCAATAAAGCCAAGCAAGGTAAACAAGGTGTTTCCTGAAGAAACGGTTGGAGAAATTCCATCTGCAGTTCGTAAGAGATTATACACCAGCCAAGGTTGTCTTCCCAGTTCGGCGGTGTACCATCCCGCAGTGTTGGCGATATACGGAAACGGCAGCATAAACATCAACGTCCACAATACCCATTTAGTAGTGTAGAGTTTCTTTCGATACAATTGAATGCCTGCAATAAGCAATAAGCCAATAAAAATAGTGCCCAAGCCCACCATAATATGATAGGAATAATACAATCCGGGAATATTTGTTGGATAGACACTTTCATCAAATTCATTGAGACCTTTAATCTCTGCATCCCATCTTTGGTAGGTTAAAAAACTCAATACATTTGGAACTGCAATTTTATTATCGAGTTTTTTGTTTTCAACGTCGGGTTGCCCAATTAAGATAATTTCAGCGCCGCCATCTTCGGTTTCGAAAATGCCTTCCATGGCTGCAAAGGTTACCGGTTGGTGTTTGGCCACATTTTTGGCAGCCCAATCTCCAGTTGGGAAAGCCACCAAAATACTGGAGATCAATCCGAAAATAATACCTGTTTTTACAAAAAGTTTCCCGAATTCGCTGTGTTTATTATTTAATAAATAAAAAGCGCCAATAGATGCCACGACAAATGAAGAGGTAATGACGGAGCCCATTTGATTATGTAAAAATGCAGGCATCAACCACGGATTGGAGAACAACGCTCCAAAATTGTTGAGTACAAATTTTCCATTTTCCAGAATTTCATAACCAACCGGGTACTGCATCCATGAATGCGTGGCAATAATCAAATAGCCACTTGCCCAAGATCCTAAAAACACCAGAAAACCCGTTAGAAAGTGCAACTTCTGTCCCATTAATTTTTCTCCAAACAGGAATAGGCCCAGAAACGACGATTCCAAGAAAAAGGAAAACATTCCTTCCATGGCAAGTGTTTGACCAATAATGCCTCCCGTAAGTTCTGAAAACTTCGCCCAATTGGTGCCAAACTGAAACTCCATGGGAATTCCTGTGACAACACCCATTGCAAAATTTAACGCAAAAATTTTCATCCAAAATTTGGCGGCGTCGTTGTACTTGTCAATCTTGGTTCTTAAAAATCGCCATTTAAAATAAACGATCATTAAGGATAATCCCATGGTCAATTGTGGAAATAGGTAATGGAAAGTGATCGTGAAAGCAAACTGCATCCGATCGTAAAAGAGCATGTCTTCCATATTGAAAAAGCTTTTTAGCACTGCTTATATCCTGTGAAGATATAAAAATTCCCTTTTTAATTAAGTAACAAGAGTTGCGGGTCTCACTTTTTTTATAAAAGTGCCTTTTTTCTAGGTAAGTCATTAAGTGGCAGAAATTCAATATCTAAATTTTAAAAATACTTAGAATCTAAAGGTTTCTATAGCCTGTTTTTTATCAAAATTTAACAGTAAAGCTACATTGAAGCTGTAAATAGATAGTATTCTTTTTCTTATGTTTGCTCTATAATTTTATATTGAATCTTGTTTAATCATAAAATTATTATTTTTAAATTCTTTATTAGCATCGTCAACTATGGATACGGTTATAAATCAACTTTTAGAAGAGTTTCAATTACCGCTCCATAATCCTGTTCTGATTTTTTCTTTGATTCTCTTTATTATTTTGTTGGCACCTGTAGTGTTGCACAAAATTCGCATTCCTGGTATTATTGGGTTGATTGTATCCGGTATCATCGTTGGACCTGCAGGATTAAATATTTTGGAGAAAAGTCTTTTTGTCGATGTTTTTTCAACCATAGGGCTTCTTTATATCATGTTTATTGCTGGGTTGGAGTTAGATTTGAATGAATTTAAAGCTACGCGAAACAAAAGTCTTTTATTTGGTTTTTTAACATTTACAATCCCCATTGCTATAGGGTTTCCAGTGTGCTATTATATTTTGGGTTTTGATTTTAACGCGAGCCTCCTTACCTCAAGCATGTTTGCTACCCATACGTTGGTCACTTATCCTATAGTCAGTAAACTTGGGGTTTCAAAGAATGTTGCGGTTGCCATTACGGTTGGAGGGACTATCTTAACAGATACGGCGGTTTTGATTATGTTGGCCATTATTTTAGGTTCGCATGACGGCGGATTAACGCAGGAGTTCTGGATCCGTTTGGGCATTTCCTTAGTGCTTTTCTCTGCATTCATGTTCTTGGTGATTCCTAAGATTGCGAAATGGTTTTTTCAAAAATTGGAGAGTGAAAGACATTCACATTATATTTTTGTACTATCAGTGGTTTTTTTCTCTGCATTTTTGGCCGAGATAGCCGGCTTGGAGTCCATTATAGGGGCGTTTGTTGCAGGTTTGGCCCTCAATAAGCTGATTCCTCATTCGTCTGCATTGATGAACAGGATTGAGTTTATAGGCAACTCGTTATTTATTCCATTTTTTCTTATTAGTGTAGGAATGATCGTCGATATTAGTGTGATCATGAGCGGACCAATGGCGTTGATCATTGCTGGCACACTTACCGCAGTGGCCATTTCAGGAAAATGGCTTGCAGCTTTTTTTACCCAGATTGTTTTTAAATTTTCCAAAGGTCAGCGCAAATTGATTTTCGGATTAAGTAGTGCCCACGCCGCAGCTACTTTAGCGGTCATCTTGGTTGGGTACAAAGCAGGGATTTTAGACGCCAATATTCTTAACGGTACTGTTGTCTTGATTCTTGTGACCTGTATCATAGCGTCTTTTGCCACAGAAAGCGCTGCTAAAATGATCATCCGTGACACTGATGGGGAAGAGGATATGTTATTGATGAGTGGATCGCACCGCGAAACTATTCTGATTCCTATTGCCAATTTGGTAAAAATTGAAAAAGTTTTGGATTTTGCAGTGTTGATAAAGGATAAAAAATCAATCAACCCGCTTTCTATATTAACTGTAGTTCCTAATACCCATGCCGCAGAGAAAACCATAATCAAGGCCAAGCAAGGCCTGGAAAATTATTTAAAGGAAGCCACGGCTTCTGATACCAATGCCAAGGTTATAGCGACTATTGATCACAATCCGGCAAGTGGTATTTCAAGAACGGCAAAGGAGATCATGGCTGATATCATTCTGTTGGGATGGCCGCAAAAGACTGGCTTCTTAGATAAGTTGATAGGTGACAAAATGGAAAGTATTTTACAGAATACTGAAAAAACCCTGTTTATTTGTGACTTTGAAATCCCGTTGGTTAATCATAAGCGGTTATTTATGATGGTTCCTCCGAATGCGGAACTTGAAGAAGGCTTTTCTCATTGGATCAATAAAATTGGAAAATTATCATTGGAATTATCCATTCCTATTCATTTAAATTGTACTGAACTTACTTATAAAGCGATATTAAGGTTCGCCAAGGAAAATAAAGTAACCTTAAGCACTAGCTTTAATCGTTTCAAGGATTGGGACGATTTTCTTATCCTTTCAAGAAAAATTGATGATACGGATTTTATCATCTTGGTATCTGCAAGAAAAGGCTATATTTCTCATTTTGGACATTTGGATAAATTGCCGTTAAAATTAGAAAAACACTTTCCAAATCTGAGCAAAATGGTTATTTATCCTAAATAACCATTTTTGAGATCTCGGCAATTCGAGGTCTTAAAATGTTTGGTCGATTTTTCACCCTACAATTACAATATGTAACTAACTGAAATTTAGAGTTATATAATATAAGGCAAAAACTTAAGGTTTTGTAGTTAAGAAGGATGTCTTTAAAATTAATATTACTTTAACAGGAATCGGTAACAAAGGTTACACAATAACTGATGACTTACGCTTATGTTTGTGGTATTCGTGAAAACAAAGATTTACATAGCGCTACTACTCACTTTTATCTTTTCGGCAAAATTTGTTGCCATAGATGCCAATGGCTTGAACATGATCTTCAACGGAAGTGATATTACGCTTGTAAATCCATTTTGTAAAAAGCACGATTCTGAAGGAAAACCCAAAAACAGCGCTCAACTTTCGCAACAAGACCATGCAGAAACACAAATGATTAGTGTAAGTGTTAATTGCAGCACTCCCTTTCAACTTGAGCTTTTTTCTTGGGAAAGTCAATCTTCAGACCTTTTAACCGTTTTTGACGATCATTTTAGGTCTGTCTTAAGTTATCGATTTTTAGATAACGTTTCACCTCCGCCTCGTTCGGCCTAATTTCCTCTTCCTGACATTTTAGGACGCTTTGTGTCATTGTGCTTCATATCTAAAGACGTGCATATCTTCCCATGTCACTTCACAACATCAAATAATTCTTAATTACATTTTTTATAATGACGCGCACAATTTCAGTCAACCGCCGTTCCATACAGCTCTTACGTGTTTTGGTAAGCGGGATATTTTTAGTAGCAGGCTTTAGTCACTTACTCAATACAGAAAAAACCGCCCAGCGCATTGAACAGGCGAGCTTTAAAGGTTTAGTCGTTTATTTTGGTGACTCTCAATGGCTTATCATTCTGTCAGGTGTTATCATGCTTGCAGCAGGATTTCTATTCTTGATTGGGTATAAAACCAAATGGGCAGCTCTTATTTTGATTATGGTTTTAATTCCTATCACACTCACGGTACAGGTAGGACAAATGACAACACTGGGACCTTTATTTAAAAATATCGCAATTTTAGGTGGACTTCTTTTTTTTATACTGAACGATACTGATCAATCTTTAAAATAAAACACTATGAAAACATATATAATGAGTTCTCTATTTTTAATACTAACCGTATTTAGCACCTTTAAAATGAAGGCGCAAGAAATGGGTAAAAGTAAAAACAACTACGTCGTCCTCACTACAAAAGTACCGCAGTTGCAACCTATCATTCTCACGGCCCAAGCTTTAAAAGAAGAGGAAGGTGAAGCATTTGGTGACTTTCAAGTTATTATTTGTGGAAAGGATATCGGACAAATAACCGATCATGAAAAAATCAATATATTTATTGAAAAGGCAGAAACATCTGGGGTTCAGATTATAGCCTGCGGATTTTCGCTCAATAAATTTAAAGTAAATCAGTCAAAAATTCCAGCAAGCATTAAGGTTGTAGAAAACGGCATCTTGTATAATTTCCAACTTCAGAAAAAAGGATATAAAAGCTTAAGTCTATAGAATAAGCTATGAATTTCAATAAAAATTAGAATTATGAAAAACAATAAAACAGAAAACAACAAAAAGAAAACTTGGATTCAATACGGGATTTTTGCCGTAGTAGCCCTTACACTTTACGCTACCGGATTACATACTGAAGTGATAGGATTTGCACAACGTGGTATTCTTGCCACTGGTTTAATGAATCCCAATGTGAAAGACATGACTCAAGTGCGAGAAAATGAAATGGCTATGGCTCCTGAACTTGAAAAAGCAGATTTTAGCTTAAAATTAATGGACAGAGATGGTAATTTGACGTCTTTGGAAGCCTTGAAAGGTAAGGTCATTTTTATGAATTTTTGGGCTACATGGTGCCCGCCTTGCATTGCAGAAATGCCAAGCATCGATAAGTTGCATAAAGAAATGGGCGATGAAGTGGCCTTTGTTATGCTTTCATTAGATCAGGATTTTGAACTGGCCAAGGCCTTTGACAAACGCAAAGGTTACAACATGCCTATTTATGCGCCAGCGAGCAATTTACCTCCAATGTATCAATCTTCAGCAATTCCTACCACCTATGTTATTGATGCAGATGGAAATCTGGCGTTGACCCATAAAGGAATGGCCGATTATAGTGATGAAGGATTCAAGGATTTTATGAGAAGTTTGAAGTAGTATCATTTCGAAATGGGATGGAAAATTGTAAATTTATCTGTCCCATTAAATAATTTTTGGTAAAATATCTAAATATGGAACTCAATATATTGTTTATAAATGATGTGCACGGCTATCTAGCACCGCATCCAGAATTGTTTTATGATGACACAGGAGAGGTTATAGAAACCGTTGGTGGTTATGCGCGTATTGCAGGATTAGTACAAGCTATTAGAAATGAAAACCCGAATACACTGCTCTTTGATGGTGGAGATACCTTACACGGAACCAAGCCTTTGGTAGACACTCAAGGCGAGGTGATCGTCCCTATTTTAAACGCCCTAAAACCAGATGCCATGGTAGGGCATTGGGATTTTGGTTATGGGCCACAACGGTTACAAACGCTTAGTGAACAGTTGATGTTCCCTATACTGGGATGCAATGTATTTAAAGAGGATGGCACTAATTTTTTGCAACCAACCATGATGTTTGAAAAGGAAGGTGTCAAAATAGGGGTTATCGGTATTTGTGCGATGATTGTAGACAAGGTCATGCCTGAGAAAATGGCAAAAGGTTTGAAGTTTACTTCAGGAGTGGATGAAATGCCAGGGTATATCAAGAATTTGAAAGCTGAGGGGGCAGATGCAATTGTATTGCTCTCTCATAATGGTTTTCCGCAAGATATTGCACTATTGAAACAAGTAGAAGGGGTTGATATTTGCCTAAGTGCACATACCCATAATCGGATTTATAAGCCAATTGAAATTAATGGTGCACGCGTTGTGCAATGTGGATGCCACGGTGCTTTTATGGGTAAGTTTACCATCACGTTTGAAAATAATAAAATAAAAAGCTGTGATTATGAACTTCTAAAAATTGATAGTTCATTGCCCAAAAGTGCTGAAGTTGAACATTTGGTAAATAATGCTTTAAAACCTTATCAAGAACTGAGAACTGTTGTTTTAGGTAACACTCAAGAAATATTACATCGTTATAACACCATAAATTCAACAATGGACAACTTTCTTCTGAAGGCCATTGCACACGCTACCAAAACAGATATTGCATTTTCAAATGGCTGGCGTTACGGGGCTCCTATTCCTGCTGGTGCCATTACCGAAATTGACCTCTATAATATTGCCCCAATGGATCCGCCAATTTCAACAGTAGAACTAACGGGCGCTGAGATTAAGGAGATGTTGGAAGAAAATATGGAGCGCACGTTTTGCAAGGATCCTTTCGGACAAATGGGAGGTTATATTAAACGTGTTTTAGGATTGCAAATAAACATGCGCATAGAAAACCCGAATGGGCATAGGATTCAAGAAATCTATTATAAGGGATTACACATCGATTTGGAAAAAATGTATAAGGTCAGTTTCGTAACAACCCAAGGCGTTGCAAAAAAATATGGTAAGAACCGCACAGAACATAATCAGAAGGCAGTTGCCGCCATGAAAGCATTCTTAAAGGAACATTCAAACTTTAGACCAGATAATATTGAGAGTTTTCGATTGGTTTAATGTTTCTTACATTTACTATTACTTCTAAATCCTAGAACTATGAAAATATTTCATAAAGTCATTATTTTATTAGTAATCGCTGCTGTTCCTTTGCAAAGTTGCGGATACTCAAATGAGAATAAAAACATGAAAAATTTAGATCAAGATTCCACATTGGTTTTATTAAAAGCCGTTTCTGAAAAGAACATCAAACTTGTAGAAAAAATTTTAGCCTCAAAACCAAATTTAGAAATCACGGACAACAAAGGAAGGACGGCCCTAATGATTGCCACTTACAATGCTGATGGTGAAATTGCAAAAATGTTGATTTCTGCTGGCGCAGATGTAAACGCACAGGACGATTTATTGAACAGTCCCCATCTATATGAAGGTGCGAGTGGTAATCTATCGATTTTAAACATGAGTCTGGCCCATGGCGCAAAATTTGATATTTATAATCGCTATGGAGGGACCGCCCTAATACCGGCAGCTGAGAAAAGGCATTTGGAGGTGGTTAAAATACTCACAGAAATCCCGGATTATCCAATTGACCATATTAACAAGCTCGGCTGGACGGCGTTGTTAGAAGCGATTATTTTGGGGGCCACTGGAGAAACACAAGTAGCCATTGTAAAAGTATTGGTAGATGCTGGCGCTAATGTCAATATTGCTGATAAAGATGGTGTGACACCGCTTCAACATGCTAAAAGTAGAGGTATGGACAAAATCGTTAAATTACTGATGGCAGCAAATGCCCTCTAAAATTGAACGTCATGAAAAATATAGACGATAAGGACTTACACTATTTACGTCGCTGTGTAGAATTAGCAAAAGAGGCACTTTATGCTGGGAATCAGCCTTTTGGTTCTGTACTCGTTTCAGCAGAAGGAAAGGTGTTATTCGAAGGTCATAATGAGGAGGTGACCAAGGGTGACCAAACCCGTCATCCAGAATTTGAGATTGCCCGTTGGGCAGCAACCCATATGACTTCTGAAGATCGTGCGAAAGCTGTGGTCTATACTTCAGGCGAGCATTGTGCGATGTGTTCCGCAGCACACGGTTGGGTCGGATTGGGCCGTATTGTATATGTGAGTTTACCGAGCAGTTGACAACCTGGCTCTCCGAAATAGAAGTACCAGAATCGGCAGTAAAAGCACTTTCTATTCCTGAAATTATTCCCCGTATCCAAGTAGATGGATCCGTGCCGGAGCTTGCAGATCAAATTCGTAAGATGCATGTCAAATTTCACAAAGGTTAGAATCCAATTTTAGACAGAATTTCAAAATAGAAAACGGTGTTTTAAAAATAGATTGAATACGATTTTATAGGTTTTAAATGAACCGTCGGGTCCTAGTTTTGTAATCCTTATAGGCTGGAAATTTTTGGATCAGCAGTTTTTCTTCATAGATCGATTTATAGTGAAAAAGAAGAAACAAAAGTGCTGTGATCACAATCTTGTATACGGATGAGCCGTATATGGCATAACCCAAACCCGAAAAAATTAGAGCGGTATAAATGGGATGTCGAGAGATGCGAAACGCTCCTTGTTGTATGAGTTTACCAGAAAAAACAGGGGATGGGAAGGGTGAAAGCTTTGTGTTCAATTGCAGTAAAGCTATACTTCCTAACACCGAAGAAATGCCCAATAAAACAAAACCCGAATAGCGAAGCCATTCGGGGAATTTTGTAGAAGACATACTAACGGGTAATACATATGCTACAAAAAGCAATATTTGTATACCCACAAAAAGGTAGTCCTTAAAAGGTTTGTTTAGGTTCACTATTTAAAGTCTTCAATAGCGTCACTTAAATCATAAACGGTTGCACCTTTCAGCTCGTTATCGATAATACTACTTCCGGCTGCGCTACGATAACCACCCGCACAGTGCACAACAATAGGCTTGTCTGTTGGTATTTGAATGACGGTCTTGCGTAGATCATTCAGGGGGTGTTCCAATGCATTTTCAAAAAATTTGCCTTCATTGATCTCACTCTGATTACGAATGTCCACTATCGTGTAATTGTTAGGATGCTTCTTAAAATCTGCTAAATCCAACACTTCGGTTTTCACTAAGTTTTCATCTGAAAGCGTAATCACTTCTACAACTTGCTTTTCATAACCTATTTTAGCAAGTCGGTTTAAAAGCTTTTCCTTGTTTTTTTCACTGTCAGTCACCAAGGTAAACTTTTCTTTTGGCTCAACTATGGATCCTACCCAAGTCTCAAATTTTGCGGTATCAGATTCTGCTTGAATATTTATGCTTCCTTCTAAATGTCCTTTCTTAAAGTCAGCTTCAGCTCTCGTATCAACTATAAGGCCTTTGGCTGTCGTATTTTTAGTAAATGGAACTTTTTTAATATTTGGCCCTAAACTATCAGCGCCATGTTTATTGATGTCTACGTTAAATCCAAAATACGAAGGGATAAAAGGTTGACCGTCCAATAAGGTGTTCATGAACTGTTCCTTAGATTGGTCTTTAAAAGCCCAATTCCCCTTGCGTTCATCACCCAAAGTACTACTGGCAGCATCACTCAAGTTTTTACCACAAAGCGAACCGGCACCGTGAGCCGGATAGACGATCGCATCATTTGGCAAGGCATCAAATTTATTGGTTACTGTATCGTACATCATTTCAGCCAATTCTTCACGTTTTGCCGTCATATTGCCAACGTTTTCTCGCAGGTCTGGACGACCGACATCGCCAATAAATAAAGTGTCTCCAGTAAATAATGCTGTTTTATTGCCTTCAGTGGCTACAATTGTGATACTGTCAGGGGAATGTCCAGGAGTATTGATGGCTTTCAGTGTGATGCTGCCCAAACTGATACTGTCACCATCATCAAAAGCTTGATGTGAATAGTCAGCTCCCAGTTTTTCACTATTATAAATAGTAGCTCCTGTGTCTTTGCTGATCTCCAGGTGCGAACTCACAAAATCAGCGTGAGGGTGTGTTTGGATTATGGCCGTAATTTTGGCGTTATGAGCTTGTGCAAAATCATAATATTGCTGTGGATCACGTTCTGGATCTATAACTGCCATATTACCATCACTCACTATGGCGTAGGAATAATGGGAGAGTGGTTTGTATTCAAATTGTTTGATGTTCATAATGTTCAAATTTTAATAAATTAAAAATATTAGTACAACGTAGGTAATTGATAATAGGTGTTAAAAATAATTATTTTAGTTTTTTAAAACTACAGAATTGAAAGTTCTGAATGGTTTCAAAAGGTGTGATATGGTCCGTGATAAGACATTTCGTCTGTTTAAAATGCGTTTGGAAGACTTCTGCCAATGTGTTTTCATCATATTGCGAAATATCCAAGCCACTGCATCTGGTTGGCCCTTGGATTGAAAATGTACCAATGATTAAACGCTCCATTACAAATTTGTTGGTAATGGCCGTGTACATTTCAACGTGATCTTTAGAGGTCAGGAAATGAAAGGCAGCGCGGTCATGCCACAAGTCGTAAGTTACTATTGGTTTAAACTGGGTGACATCACTCACAATCCATTTTACTTTATCTGCTTCCTTCCCCAAGCGTGTTTTAGCTTTTTCAAGCGCTTTGGCAGAAATGTCCAACACAGTAATATCTGTATAGCCTTCCTTCAATAAATAATCCACCAATTTGCTGTCGCCACCACCAATATCAATAATCTTGGCAGTTTTAGGCAAATGGGATTCCTTGATCAATTGCAAGGAAATCTCGGGTTTCTCCTGAGTCCAACTTACTTGGTCCGGACTTTTGTTTTCATAAACGGTTTCCCAATGTTCTCTGGTGTTCATTAGTATTTAATTTAATTGGAATAGAATTCGGAGCGTATTTTTAATTATCAAGAATCAACATTGATTTTTCATCTTCATGGTCTCCATTTTATTTTTAGTAAAAAAACGCCTTCAACGGCTAACTCAAACTATGACCTCTGCCACAAATTTTTAGAGCTTTCTATAATCCGACCTGTTCTAAAGTAAAGCTAAAGATAGCGCACTTTATCCAGAAACCGCGTAACTAATGTTACACAAAGCTCTTGATTTCATCATTTAAAGAGTGCTCTGCAATTGGTAAGATTTCAAGTTCCCATTAGTTTAAGGCTTTTTTATAATTTTAAAAAACAATTCCTTTCCTGTTCTTGAAGGATGTGAGTTGCGAGCTTGTTCCATAATTTTAATTGTGTATCGGGTATGAAAATGGTTCATATATTCTGATTTATTGCCTCCAAATGGGGGTTTATCGGCGTTTAACGGAGCATCAAAAAGTAAGCCTACAACCTTTCCGTGGTCATAGAGAAGTTCAGAAGTTTTTATCGTGTATAAAGGTCTTAAATTAGGGTTGATGGCACAAAAAAAGGTTTGTTCTATGATGATATCAAAAGTCATATCTAAATCGAAAAAATTCATGTGAATCAGATGTGCAGAGGGAAAAGAAGGCACACGACGCTTGATATTGTCTAGAGCCGTTTTGGAAAGATCCACTACGTAAACATTCTTAAAGCCTTGACTGTGAAGATATTCAGCTTCATAGCAGTTGCCACCACCAGGAATTAGAATCTTTAAATCTTTATCGGTCAACTGATCAAAATACGTTTTTAACGGTGGAGAGATTTCACCTAAATCCCATCCAATATCGTTGTTTTTATAACTTTCGTCCCAAAATTGTTCTGTTAATTTCATTGTATTTTTTATTTAAATTATAATTTTAAAACACCCAGATGATCTCTAAATGTAGACTCTTTTTTTAAATTGAATGTGTTCAATGGTGACATAAATACTTATGGTCGAATTATATCTCTTAACTACCAAATTATGCTATCAATTAATGAAGAGGTCGTAATTATTAGTTTTAGATATTCATTAAAGTAATATTGGTTAACTTTCGAAGAAAAAATTATGTCAACAGAAAGCAACACTGAGCAAAGCTTCAGTTATTCAAAGAAAGTTTGGATTGCGGGATTAATATTTGCGTTAATCACGGTGATTCTTTTAATATTTGAAGCCACATTCAATATTGTTATGTTGGTGCTGGCGGGTGCGTTGATTGCTTGTTATTTTAGAGGCATCAGTTCGTTTTTAAAGCGTAAGTTCAATATCAATGGAAAACTTTCAATGACCATATCTGTTTTAGGATCCTTTTTAATTTTTGCCGGGATGATGTATTTAGTGGGTGCAACGATTTGGAACCAAACTGTTTCTCTAAAAGAATCCCTTCCCGAATTGACGAAAAGTCTGAAGAATTTTCTTGAGCAAAGTGATATCGGTCAGGATATTTTGGCTTGGGCCAATGACATCCAATCGTCTAAAGAATTCTCCAATTTTATTTCCACATTTTTCTTGACCACCTTTGGGAGTATTGCCAATATTTACATCATTATTTTAACTGGTATTTTCTTTACTATCGCACCAAATCTTTATGTTAATGGCATTTCGCAACTGGTGCCGCCACCACATCGAGAAAGAGCCAAAGAGATCATGGAAAATTTAGGAACGAGTCTTACAAAATGGCTCGCCGGAAAATTTATTGCCATGCTTGCAGTGTTCATTTTGACGGCCATAGGTTTACTAATTCTTGATGTTAAACATTGGTTAATCTTATCTATCCTCGCTGGCTTATTGAATTTTATTCCCAATTTCGGACCCTTAATTTCTGCGGTTCCGGCATTATTAGTTGGACTTTCACAAGATCTTAATTTGGCCATTATTATTGGTATAATGTACCTTGCTATTCAACTTTTTGAAAGCAGTTTCATCACCCCAAAAGCCCAATATCATTTGATTCGAATTCCTCCTGCGCTCATCATTTTGGCGCAAATTTTTGTGGGGGCTTTAACTGGGCTTCTAGGGGTCATCTTCGCAACCCCATTGATGCTCATCATTATTATTTTAGTTCAAGAACTTTATGTCACCCCAATGAATGAAAAATATCAATCTTCAGACAGTCCTAATTAGAATATATCCAAAACAATTTTCAAACAACTCTATTAACTATTGGTTTTTATAATGTTTATGATCTCCTCTTTTTGGAGCACACCAGATTGTCTCCAAACTTGTTTGCCATTTTTAAAAAGTAGCATGGTAGGTACGCCTCTTACCTGATATTTGGCCGCTAAGGACTGATTTTTATCAACATCTATTTTAATAATGGATACATCATTAACCAAACTATCCTTAACTTCCTTTAAAATGGGTGCCAGCATTTTGCAAGGACCACACCAATCTGCAAAAAAGTCGACCAATACTGGTGTTTCTTGATGTATTAATTCTGAAAATTTACTCATTTTTAAAACTATTTAATTATTGAATGTTACCCTCCAAATTCCACGTAGTTCATTAACGCCATAATCCAAGGCTTTATCTTTTGGATATAGAATGGTCAACTTTTTACGTGTCCTGGCTTCAATGTTTGACGCTTTTCCGTGACATTGTAGGCACATCGCATTTGTAACTATAGGGTAGTACACTTTTACATCGGTCCCTGAATTGATCACCAAAGGTTCTGGAGAAACTTGATTCGCAATACTTTTTTTATAATTCTCAATATAATTTAATTCCTCAGTATTTGCTATGTTCTCAATGTTTCTAGGTTGATCTGAGACGCGTTTTAGCCGAACGTTATGGACTACAGCCATACTGTCTGTTAAAGGATAAGCTTGTTCATTACAGAATGCTAATGCTTCTACGGTACCACCCTTTTCAATGGCTTGCATTAAGTTCTTTCCCAAAATTGCTTGAGTTGATAATGCATACTCCAAACCTCGATTAACATAGTCAATGGTGTCACTAGCTGACCTTGTCAATGTATTTTCTTCTTCGGATTTTAGTGGTTCATTTTTTTCAATTGAAATGGTCTTGGTTCTTATATTATCCTTACAGCTGTACAATGAGAGCACTGTAAGGAAAACCACGATTATGTTTTTCATCCTTTTAAATTTAATTCGAAAGTTTACCAGTCGCACAGCTCACAAACGATTTTGCTTTTGAAGTTAAGGAATTAGAGTCTTCTACAGATGGGTACCCAAGAGTTTTTAATTTTTCCTTGACAAGGAGGACATCGTCTACATTTTTATAATTGAAAGAGATTTTGCTTTCCTCAACATCTACGACAATATTACTAATATTTGTAATAGTTGATAATTTAGTGGTTATGGTATTGGCACAGCCATCACATTTAAGATTTTGTACTAGTATTGATGTGTTCATGATTTTAACAATTTATTGATTATAATTTAAGATGCCGACTTTAAGATCATTAATTTCTTTAAAACCCATGGCAGATAATTTTTTTGAGGTTTGTCGGCGTCTGTTTCCGCTTTGGCAATAAATATATACTGGTTTTTGTTTATCGAGTTTATTGAATTCGGATGTAGATCTTCCAGAATAAAAATCCATATTTTTTGCATCTTCAATTGCTCCTGATTTAAATTCGCTAGGAGATCTTACATCGATTAATTGTACTTTCTGATTTGAGATTGCGTCTTTAAATGTATTGGCATCCAAAATCTTTATGGTACCATTCTTATCGGCTTTTAGATCAAAAATTCTACGAAACAGAGTTTGCATTATGGTTTTATTTTAGCACTTGTTATAAGTTATGGTTCCTAAATTATAATCTGTATTTCAACTCTCTCATATAAAATAGTTCTGAAGCTAGAAATTAAGGTGCTACGAAAAATTCCATGTAGAAAATAAAAAATGCCATGACGAAAATGAAATAGCCAAATCCCTTTTTTAGTTTGTCACCGTTAATAAAACTGCTCAAATAACTACCAATAAATATCCCTACAAATGACAAGCCGGTAAAAATTAGCAAAAACGACCAATCAATTGCCATTGTTAACGCATCACTCAAAAAGAATCCTATCAACGATTTAAAAGCTATAATAATTAATGAAGTACCAATAGCAACTTTCATTTCTACATTTGTTAAAAGGACAAGCGCTGGAATAATTAGAAATCCTCCACCAGCACCTATTATGCCAGTAATAGCACCAACTACCAAACCTTCAAGTAATATCAAGGGATAATTGTAAATTATTTTTGTTTTTTGAGCTGCAAGGTTTATCTTATCTTTTTTAAGCATGGAGAATGCTGCCGGAATCATCAATACCGCAAAAAGCCCAAACATTCCCATCCGTCTTGTAAACTCAAAATCGCCAATTGAAAATAGAATCTCTGGTAATGCGGGCACTACAAGATGTCTTACTAGGGTTACACCAACAATTGAAGGGATACCAAATACAAGAGCTGTTTTCCAATCGACGTAGCCTTTAAAATGCTGTTTTAGTCCCCCAATTAATGCGCTAGCGCCAACAATAAATAACGAATAGGCCGTTGCGGCTTTTTCATCAATTGAAAACAAATAGGCCAAAACAGGGACTGCCAATATAGAACCGCCGCCGCCAATGATTCCTAACGAAACACCAATGCCTAAAGCACTTATATAGCCAAAAAACTCTAATAATTCCATAATTACAATAATGATTCAAATATAGAACTTCGCTTCAGCCTGAGACGTAACATAAGTTACATTGAGATGAGAATTGTAATGAAAATCGTGCTGTTTTGTAATGACTTTTGGTAAGTTTTAATTGATTTAATTTCAGGGTTGAGTCCACATCAATTGAAATGTTCATAAAATTTTAACTTCAATAACTTGGTATCTTCATACCTTATTTAATTCAATATTTAATTTTGCCAAAAGCATTAATTCTGATTTGTTCTTGCCAGAAAAACTTTCAGAAATATGTATAGCGGTCTTTAGAATGAGTTCCTTAATTTTTTTGGTAAATAGATGGCTCTGTGTGTTTTTGAAGGTAACAAAATCATTAAAAAGAAGGTTGCCGTTAGAATTTCCTGCACTATGGAGCCTGTCAAAAGTGACGATGATCTGGTGGACTTCGTCATTAGTCGGGTGATCCTTTGTATAAGTAAAAGATAACCAGTCCTTTTTAACCATTTCCTTAATTGTTATTAGTTCAGCTTCATGGACGTGTCCGTCTGCAGAGGCAATTGCGTAAAAAAGCTTTCCAAGATTTTGATAAAAATCTAAGCTTAAATAATTTTCAGATTTCATGGTCTTAGGGTATTTCATTCAAAACTAATTGATTGTCATATTTTTTAAAATGATTTATGTCATTTTATATAATCTCAACCAATACTTTTACCTTTGCTTTCCAAAATCAATTACTAAATAGTATTGTTAAAATGAATCTATTTCAAATGGATGTTTTTTCAAAATTCTTAATTAGTTAGTATCTTCACGAATTTTAAACCCGCCAATTATACACTATGTTTCAAAACAGAGAGGATATTTTTCAGATACTTTCAGATGCCGTTTCTGAAGGTGTTGTGATTGTGGATGAACATCAAAACATAGTGTCTACAAACACTTCGGCAGATGTCATGTTTGGTTATGATGCCAATGATTTAATGGATATGCCATTAAATACATTAATTCCAACCCGTTACCATCAAAACCACGGCGCACATTTTGAATCGTTTTATAAAAATAGTGAAAAACGCCACATGGGCCACGGCCGTGATTTATTCGGTTTAAAAAAAGAAGGTCAACAATTTCCGGTAGAGGTAGGCCTAAATCCGTTTGTGATTAACGGAAAAACCTACGTTATGGCGCTCGTAATAGATATTACAGAACGTAAAAAAATTGAAAAAGATCTTAGGTTACAGAGCAAAGCTTTACAATCTTCAGGTAACGGGATAGTTATTTGCGATGCGCTACACAACGATTATCCCATCATCTATTTTAACGCTGCCTTCCAAAACTTAACGGGCTATTCTGCTGATGAAATTTTGGGCAATAATTGCCGATTTTTACAATGTGATGATAGAGACCAGAACAGCATTTTAAAACTGAAAAATGCCATTGAAAAAGGTGAAAGCTGTCAAATAATATTGAGAAACTACAAAAAGGATGGCACCTTATTTTGGAATGACCTGTTTATAAATCCTATTAAGAATAAGGAGGGAGAGATTACGCATTTTGTTGGGATTCAAAATGATATCACCCAAAGAAAGAAAGTAGAAGAAGAGCGTAATTATCTTTCTAAGATCTTTGATGATTCTCTTAATGAAATCTATGTGTGGGACTATGATACACTGAAATTTATAAATGTCAATTATGGCGCACAAAAAAACTTGGGATATACCATAGAAGAACTTCAAAAACTTACTCCGGCATCTATTAAACCAGATTTTACTGAAGATAAATTCAGATCACTAATAGCGCCTTTAAAAAATGGAACTGAAGATAAAATAGAGTTTGAAGCCGTCCACGAACGTAAGGATGGCACTACTTATCCTGTGTATGTCAATCTAGAATTGTCAATTTTAGGAGATCGGCAAGTATTTGTGGCCATTATTCTAGATATAACCGGACAAAAAAATTATACCCATGAGCTGGAAAGAACGGTAGAACTTAGAACCAATCAGCTCAAAATTGCGTTAGATAAAGAAAAGGAGCTCAACGAGCTGAAAACCAAATTTCTATCTTTGGTGTCTCATGAATTTAAAACCCCCTTAAGCGGTATTCTGACGTCTTCTATGCTATTGAGCAAATATACCTTGGAAGAGCAACAGGCCAAAAGGGATAAGCACATCAAAACCATCACGGACAGAGTCCATTACTTGAACAATATATTGAACGATTTTTTATCGATTGAGAAATTGGAAACAGGAAAAGTAAATTATAAATTTACAACCTTTAGATTGAGTAAAGTGGTCAATGAGGTGGTCTATAATTCCAATATGTTATTAAAGGAAGGACAACAGATTAAATACCCTGAAAATATTGATGACATTTCCTTAACCCAGGATGAGAAAACGATCGAATTGGCTTTGTCAAATTTGGTGCATAATGCTATTAAATATTCCTCAGAAAATACCGATGTCATTATAAATATCACCCAGAACGCTGACCATACCATTTTTGAAATTATTGATTCAGGGATTGGAATCCCAGAAAAGGATATAAAAAATATATTTAACCGTTATTTTAGAGCAGAAAACGTTTTGACCACGCAAGGAACAGGCATCGGTCTTAATATTGTAAAGTCGCACATTGAAAATCTTGGAGGTACCATAAGTTTCAAAAGCGAAGAAAACATTGGCTCTACTTTTATTTTAACCGTTCCAAACAAAGCACTATGACAAAAAAAGTTTTATTGATAGAAGACGATGCAATTTTACGTGAAAACACGGCGGAGCTGCTGGAATTTTCAAATTACGAAGTTATCGTGGCTTCAAATGGCGAAATCGGCGTGGAAAAAGCAAAAAGCGAAAACCCTGATATCATTGTTTGTGATATCATGATGCCTGTCTTGGATGGGTATGGAGTTTTTGAAATACTTTCCCAGGAGGAAGACACTAAATTTATTCCCTTCATATTTCTATCAGCGAAAACAGAACGAAAAGATGTGCGAAAAGGCATGGAACTTGGAGCAGATGATTATATTACCAAACCCTTTAGTGAAGACGAGTTGGTGAATGCCATTAAAAGCCGATTGGCTAAAGTTTCTATCTTAAACGACACTAGGGAAAAGCGACAAGATGTAAGTCCGCAGAACAATCCTGATGAAATCAGGACGCTCAACGATTTGAAGAATTTTTTTGACGATTATGGTGAAACCTTTGACTATCAGCACGGCGATGTGATTTATGAGGAAGGACAGAATTCCAATTATATTTATCTTATTTTAAAAGGTGTTGTCAAATGTTATAAGTTTGATGAGCAAGGTAAAGAGCTTACCACAGCTTTGCATAACGAGGACGCCTTGTTTGGTTATACCTCATTTATTCAAAATATTCCCTATCAAGAAACTTCTACCGCCATTAGAAACGTTAAGTTGGTTGGCATTTCCAAAGACCAATTGAAGGAGATTTTAGATAATAATCACAAAATAACCTTAGAGTTGATACAATTATTAACTGACGATCTTTCGTCTGTCAAGGATCAATTATTGCAGATGGCCTATAGTTCCGTCAATAAAAAAACCGCAAGTACCTTATTGAAATTTGCTGAAAAATTGAACGGAAAACCAGGTGATTCCATTACAATTTCTAGAAATGATTTGGCAAGTGTTGCTGGAATCGCCACGGAAACCCTGATACGGACCATGTCAACTTTTAGAAAAGAAGGCCTGATTGAAATAGAAGGACGCAATATTAAGATCTTAGATATTAAAAAGCTTCAGGAGATCTATTAAGGGCTACCCATAAGTTCAAACATGACCGATATCATTTTTTGAGAGCTACTATCCCCCTAAGTTTGTTTTTGTTACAATATTGAGGGAATGCCATGAAAAACATACTATTACTCACTGACTTTTCTGAAAACTCTTGGAATGCAATAGCTTATGCTGTTAAATTTTTTGAGAAATCAGCGTGTACTTTTTACTTGTTCCATGTTGTTCCAGTGAGCTCTATTAAGGCAGACGATTTGCCTTATATGGACAGTAAGGATTTTATAGAAAATACGGTTAGCAAGCCTGCCAAAAAACAATTGAGAACCCTCTTAAAACGTATCTCAGAACAATTTCCTGTAAATAACAAACATCATTTTTTCACACTATCCGATCATGATTTCTTCATTGAATCCATACGTAATCAAGTGGATGAAAAACAAATCGACTTAATTGTTATGGGCACTAAAGGTGCCAGTGGCTTAAAAAAAGTAATTGTTGGAAGTAATGCCACTGACGTCATAAAGAAAGTTAAATGCACCACTTTGGTTGTGCCAGAAAAGGCGCAATTCACAAATTTGGACGATATTGTATTTCCAACAGATTACTATTTAACCTACGGTGTCAATATGTTAAAACCAATCTATGACATTCTGAACCATCATAGTGCAAGCTTACAGGTCTTACATATAACTAATACTCCTGAAGAGTTAAATATGGGGCAACAGGACAATAAGGATGTACTGAAAGATTTTTTTGGTCGTTTCAAAACGAAATTCTATAACATCATCAATAAAAAAGTGGAAGATGGCATTGCCTGCTTTGTGCAGAGTAGGGATATCAAATTGATTACTATGGTTGCCAAAAACCTCAATTACTTTCAACGCATTTTATTTCATTCAAAGGTTGAGGAAATCACCTATCATACCCGCATTCCATTTTTGGTTTTACACGATAGGAAAGGCTAAGTGCGCCTACTGATATAAATCATGGGATTGGAAGAACAAATGATTTAAATTTGAAGTCCAATTAAGCTTGAGGAATTTGCCTTATGTGGGTTCCTCTGCTCTTGGAAGCTCTAAATCGAAAGAAAGCCGGAATTATATTCTGGCTTTTTTTTATAAATCACTCGACGAATCCTTTAGATATATTGAAGTTGGTAAGCTTTAATGTTTTTGTGCATCCGGTAAAACTGGCTTTTAAACATGCTAAAGATCTGTCCAATCACTATTGAATTCAACTTTTAGAAATTCAATGTCTTATTAACGTCTGATAAATATCATGTTTTTTGGAGTGTTGATTTTATAATTTTATGAATCGACAAACCTTTGAACATCATGATTTCAATACTTATTCCCACCGACTTTTCTAAAAATTCAATGAATGCAATTACTTATGCGTTGGAGTTTTTTAAGTACCAAACAGCAGAATTTTACTTTATGCATGCCTATCAAAATGAATTGCAAGATCATGATGCTTTGGTCTCCCGTACAGTTTTTGATGATATTTTGGATGGTGTCAGGAGTCAATCCCAAATCAATTTAAAAAGCTTACTGCATACTGTTGAAAAAATGACACCTAACCCTAGGTTTACCTACCATACCATTTCTGCCTACAACTCACTTGTAGAAGAGGTGAATTATATTGTTGAGTCCAAAAACATCGATTTGATTGTTATGGGAACTAAAGGCAAGGCTAATGTGAAAAATACAGACTTTGGGAGCCAAACCTTTCAGGTCTTAAACCATGTGAAATGTCCTGTTTTGGCCATCCCGAGCAATTATACCAATCCTCAACCCAAACATATTCTGCTTCCATCGGATTATTCAATGTTTTACAAACCTCGCGAATTAAAGATATTGTGCGATTTGGCCACTCCTTACCACAGTGTTATTGATGTTCTATATGTCTCAAAAAAGTCTAAATTATCCACGCGACAAGCAAATATCCAAGCCTATTTAAAAAACACCATTAGTAAAACTGAAGTAAATTTCCCTCTCTCGCCAGGCATAAGAATAGCTGAAACCATCCAAAATTATATAAAAGGGCACGCTATTGATCTTTTGGTTATGGTCAATACGCGACACACTTTTTTGGAAAATATGTTATTTCCATCTACCTTAGATAAAGTGAGTTTTAATCTTACTATTCCACTATTGGCGATGCAGAATACTGCACGTCCAACACCAAACCACTAATACAAACAGATTATGAAAAATATACTTTTACCTACTGACTTTTCAGACAATGCTTGGAATGCCATTAAATATGCCATCCAATTGTATAAAGATGTGGAATGCACTTTTCATCTTTTTAACGCCTATACGCCCATTATTTATCACGTGGAATATGTGTTGATCAATCCTGCACAGTTTGGTTTGGGAGATGCCGTGAGAGATGCTTCACAAGTGGGATTACGTCAATTGAACACCAGTATTTTAAATGAATTTGGCGACAATCCCAATCATACATTCGAAAAGATTGCACGATTTGACACTCTGATTTCAGGAGTGAAAGAATTGATAAAAGAACGCCATATTGATCTTATAGTCATGGGGACCAAAGGTGCTACAGGAGCAAAGGAAATACTGTTGGGTTCTAATACTGTGCAGGTATTTAGGGAAATCAAATGTCCTATTTTAGCCATTCCATCTGACTTTGAATATGCCCCGCCTCACGAAATAATGTTTCCAACCGACTTAGAAGTTAACTACAATAACACCCCGCTCAATGTGCTTTTAGAAATTGCCGTTGCCCATCATGCACGGGTAAACGCCATGCATGTATCATCAGGTTATGAATTGACCAAAGTTCAGCTCAACAACAAATCAGAATTGGAGTCGCTCTTTAAAAAGGCTGCTTTTTTATTCCACGATGTGAGAAGTATGGAGATTATTGAGGCTATAAATGAATTTCAGGTCAAGCATAAAATCAATTTGTTGACCATGGTTAATAATAAGCATTCGTTCTTTGAGAATTTATTTTTCAAGAATACCGTCAACCAGATTGGCTTCAATTTAAATGTTCCGTTTTTGGTCCTACCATCGAACTAAATAGAAAGTTCCTTTTCTTTACATCTAAAGAAAAAAGATGCTGCAAGAAATTTTGGCTTTTATTCTAGTTGCGCTAGTGCTGATGTCTCTTAATATTAAAGATGCTTGAATTGATACGGTTGGTAAAGGTGGTTTTAAAAAAGGCTGAAATTTTGGTAAAACTTTGAAAATGGACGGATTCTCAAATCTCTCAGCTTTGGTGATAACCGGTTGTCGTAGACATCACAATTGGACAAAGCTTTTTTTAGGATATAATTTGGTAGAGGTACTGTCACGGAAATGATAGATAAACAGTACTTTCGTTTTACATTAAACTATACAGCCTAAAGCACCATTATGACAAAGAAAGACAGTTCGACTCCACGTATCAAGAAGGCTTGGCCAACTAAAAGGGCTATGGAACAGGTGTATGCCATGCAACTTTGGGGAAGTAATCATTCTGACTTTTATTCGGGGGAGGGATCACATCTTTCAAACATCGTTGATCCTTATCTAGAGGCTGTCAAAGTGTTTTTAAAATCGTTTAAAATTCCGCTAGTGGTATGTGATTTGGGTTGCGGTGATTTTAATGTCGGATGGGAATTGGTAACGTATACCAGAAAGTATATTGCTGTAGATATCGTAGCGGATCTCATTGCACACAACAAAGAGAAATATAAAGAAGAGAATTTAGAGTTCCACTGTTTGGATCTCGCGGTAGACCAATTGCCTCCTGGCGAAATAGCTATCGTCAGACAGGTCTTGCAACATCTCTCCAATACTGAAATACAACAGATCCTGAAAAAATTAAGCCATTTTAAATATGTGCTCTTGACCGAACATTTGCCAAAAGGAGACTTCCTCCCAAATACCGATATTATTTCAGGACAAGGCACGCGACTGAAAAAAGGAAGTGGGGTCAACCTATTGGCCGTACCATTTTATTTTAAGGTGAAAACCGCAGAACACTTATGCGCTGTGACTTTAAAGAGTGGGAACGGCGTGATTGTGACGACACTTTATACGGTTTTTTAAACGCATGCTCTAAATTTAATAATCTATTCACCTTGAAGTTAAAGCCATCAAATATTCCATCTGGAAGAATTATGAAGCATGAACAAGATGACCTATTTGTTTTCACTAATTTTATTGCCCTAACACTTTAAAACACTTAAAATTTATCTAACCCCTGGACTAAAAGACAAAGAGTACCTCAAGGAATTTGAAAAAAGTCTGGTTGAAACCTAGTCTAGCCGTAAAACAGGAAACAAACGGTAATAGAAATGTCTTTAATTTATGTTGTGCTTTTATTTTTCTTTTTTCATCGATGTTATACAAGCATGCTTAACATACATATCAAACATTTTAAGAGCTAATTCAAAGTGTTCTTTTTTCAAACTAATTGAAAACTGTGTTAGTTATATGAGATCGTAATGCGACCAAAATTATGCAGACATACAATAGCGTAAGATGCTTTCAAAAAGCAAAACAAAGCGAGCATTAAGGAATTTTTTTTATCAAAAACAGCAACAACTCAAAAATTCTTTTTCCCACAGGAAATAAAGTATAAAATTTTGCCTAATTTTATGCACTTGCACCATATTGTAAAAAATTAATTCAGTTTGAAGCATTTTCTTAAGTGTTACACCAAATTTCTGTAACATTAGGAGCATGCTTTAAGAATGCCAATTGGTCAATGTGGCATGATCTTCTTAGTCATGAATCATGCTAGGACATTCAGTTTGGAGCTTTTAAAATTCCAATTTCAAGCCATGAAGTTGATAATCTTAATAAATATGTCACTATGTAGTCTTTAACCACTAGTTAAAACCTAATCTAAAGTTTAAAATTCTAACAAAACAACCTCATTAATCAAGTGATTAACATATGACTTTACACGAAGCGATACAACAAGCTTTATTGAAAGCAGGAAAATCCTTAACTGCCCCTGAAATTGCTGAAATTTTAAATGCCAATAGCTGGTATAGTAAAAAAGATGGTTCTGATATAAAAAGTAGTCAGGTGGGAGCTAGCATAAAAGGTAACCCGCATCTTTTTACTAAAACCAATACCTTGATTGGCTTAAAAACGACCGAGGGCATCATTGCTAAAAAATCAACGCCCAAAAAAAAGCAAGTTTCCGTAAATAATATTGGCCTGGATCCTAAGTTGTTGATGAAAGTTTTAATCAACGAAAAGAATTTTAAGTCTCTTAGTGAGTGCGAGAAGAATATCCCAAACGGCCCAGGACTTTATGCGGTTCGTATAAAGGATCCAAAAGCATTGGATATCGTATTTTCCAATGTTCTAGCAGAGCGCAATCATACCCTCCTTTATATTGGTAGTGCTTCCAAAAATTTGCAAAAGCAATTTTTTGAGCAAGAGCTGAGGGCTAAAGGTCATGGTACTTTTTTCAGGACTATGGGCGCTGTGCTAGGTTATTTGCCTGAGCCAGGTTCTCTTATAGGGAAGAGCAATCAAAACAATTATAAGTTTTCATCTGAAAACGAACAAGAGATCATCCAATGGATAGAAGAGCATTTGATTTTTAATTGGATTGCTACTTCTACCGATCTTAATTCAATTGAAAAACAATTAATTAAAGAACATCTGCCTTTGTTGAATTTGGCAGAAAATCCTGGGGTTATTAATAATGTTAGGGTTATGAGAAATAAGTGTAAGGTGATTGCACAGGGCAATGATTAACATCATACACAGGACCTCGTATTAAATTTGATTTTGCGAGTTTGGCAATCTAGCCCGCGTGTTGAAGATGTCATTTTGCCACTCTATAATCTTAATCAAGAACTTCAATTAATCGGCAATCATTTAGCTTATCTAATACATTATTAGCTTCACTTTGAAAAATCTCTTATTATGGCAATTCCTTAGTTCACAAACACAATATGCACCTGATGGATCACCATTTCTGGGATTATTCCAAACTAAAAAATGCCAGCGCCAAATCTTAAAAAATATGGAGTGAGACCATTAAGGGGTTTACAGGGTAATCAGATTAAAGTCTGTAGCATCATAGCCTTGTTAGAAACATGATGTGTTGACGAGGAGCGTGTTAGCGTTTCAGAGTGAAATGTCCCGAAAAACTGGTGCCATTGCCGAGATCTACATTAAACCAATAGTCATTGGCCAACATGGGACTACCGTTATAAAAGCCGTCCCAACCTAAATCATGCGCGGCTAATTGGGTCAATACTTTCCCAAAACGGTCGTAAATGAATACCTTGGAATTTGGAAATTCAGTGATGCCTTTCAGGTGCCAAGAGTCGTTATAGCCATCCGTATTGGGTGTAAAAAATTTGGGGTAATCCAAAATGATGACTTTCTTTGAGGCGTCGCCACATCCATCTTTATCTCTTGCGTACACCTTATAGATGCCGCCTCGGACATTTGGAAAATAATTGCTGTCTTGGTAGCTGATGCCATCTATTGAATATTCAAAGCTGCCATTGCCAGAAACGATGACTTCGATAAAATTGTTCCCTAAATCGCCGTAATTGACGTGCTGTATGGTAGGTAAGATCGAACGGGTCAAATGAAATGAAAAGGAGTTTTCGCAATACAGTCCAGGTTTTAATTGGGTTACTTTGAGAACATAACGGCCTTCGGCTATAATTTCGGCATGGGCTGTTGATGAAATGGTACTGCCGTTTGGTCCAGACCATTCGTAAGTATCGAAATTTGGATCTACAGATAGGATGATGGAAGGGTCCAAATTACAAATGAAATAGTCGTCCTCTAAATTGATTTCCGGTAAACGGTTGACGATCAAGTCGAAAGTAGTTTCAGAGTAACAAGAACGGTTCAGTGCGTTTTCAACGCGTACAGTTATGGTTTGTTGATAGGCATTTGTATTGATAAAAGAATTGGGCAATGGGCTTGGTAGTGCATTTCCTTGGGCATCATAATAACGAACGGTCAAGCCGGTCTGATTTCCTATCAATGCTGATTCAATCGCCGAAGTATCAAAATAGGCAAAACCATTGCCAATATCGCAGGCGTACAAATCATTTGGTGTATTGATATGCGGCTGTGTTGAGGTTTCAAGATAGAGTAGGGTTTCAGCATAGCAACCGCTTTGAGGATTGGTGACCCTTAAGGTGATTTGTTGGGCGTGGGCTTCCGTATTGGTCAGCGGATTTGGTAAAGGTGCGGGCAATACCGTCCCGCTGGCATCAAAATAAGATACGACCATTCCAGTTTGTGTACCTATAGCCTGGGCCTCAACATGTGAAGTATCGAAATACTCTGAAATCCCGTCATCGTTGTCATCACACCCGATTAATACATCCAACGAATAGGCCATTGGCTGCTCATTGACATTTAAGCTAAACGTCAATTCGTTCTGGCAGCCTGTTACATTATTCGTGACGCGCACGGTGATTAGTTCCTTATTTGGAATCCTGTTGACATAAGGATTGGGCAAAGGATTGGAAAGCGGATGGCCATCCCCATCAAAAATGGCCACGGAGAGGCCGGTTTGACCTCCGATAACGGTGGATGCCACAGTACTTAAATCGAATTCCGCAAAACCATTGGAGCTGATTTCACAGCTCGTAAAATCTGGAATGTTGGTTAATGCTGGCAAAGGATGGACAATTAAATCGAAGGTGGTCTCAGAATAGCAGCAAGGATTATCCTGATGTGCCACGCGTACGGTGATTGTTTCAACATCCCTAACCGTGTTGGCGAACGGCTGGGGAAGTGCACTGTAGCGAGCGCCACTGCCATCTATAAAAGTCACAATTTTATCGACCTGCCCTTTTAAAACTTGCTGCGTCACCGTTGAAAGATCAAAAGTGGAGGCAATGCCTGTATCAAAAAGATCTTCACAGGCATAGAAGTCATCGATTCCGTACGCGTGTGGTGGCTGCTCGATGTCAAAATTTTCACTGATCACTTTAATACTGCCATCACGGGCCGTCACTGTTGCGGTAATGGTATGGATCCCATCTGCTGTGAAATCATGATAAGGTGTTAAACCCGTGGACGTGTTATTGGCCCCTGAAGCGGGATCTCCAAAATTCCAGAGCACAGACGCAACGTTGGCACTATTTTCCACCCTGAACTCTTTTAAAAATTCAGAACAATTATTGGACATATTGATTTCGAAATTATTGGTGACATGCCGTGTTCTCCCGGTGACATTGATATAGTAATTGATATTGGGGTTGGTCACAGAAATATATTCCTGAAAAGGTGGACAACCCAAAGCTTCCGATCGCAGCCAGGACTCCCCCGTACTCTGTGCGCCACCTGCAATAAACGCTAAACCCGAACTGCTCGCACTGCCCAAATTAAAGACCTCCACCAAGACTTTATCAACATCTGCGGGAATCACAATGGGCGTCCCAAAAACAATATCAAAAAGGCGAGGCCTCGACCCAAAATAGGGGACATTGATAATCCGACTGCTGCCAATTAAATCGTCCTCAGAATAGGATGCCGGAAAGTTATCGTCAATTTTATAAATATTAAATTGAACCTTTACGTCATAAACCCCAACACTTGCAAAGGCGACTTGGGCTCTATCAATAATAAACTCCTCGTTGTTGGATACACTAAAATCTTTTAAAACAAACGACCGCGCATATTTCAATCCGCCCCAACTACAACTATACTGTCTGACGTTGACAACATCCTCACATTGATTATGTGTCAAACGTGTAGGTGTGCCTAAATTGGTGGTCGAAATTCGTTCTCCCGTGACATTGATAAAAAAATTGGCGTCATGTACCGGAGGATCAAGATGTTCTGTGTCCATGTGGGGATAGGACACCTGACATCCCCAATAATAAGAAGTTCCAGTATCTGCTTCGGTACCTGCGATATACGCAAGAGAAGTCGCATTGTTATGACCATCATAAGACTTTCTTACTTCAACCAAAATACGATCGATGCCATCAGGAATGACCACGGGAACATCAAAATGGATCGTGATTATTTCCGGTACGTCTCCAATAACAGGGATATTGACTTTTTGACTGCTTGCAATAAGATCTGTTCGGGAAGAGTGGGAATTGGGAAAATCGGAATCAATGACAAAGATGTCAAACTCCAAAGTCCCCCCACCTAAAGAATTATAGATGGCCACTTGTCCCGAATTGATAACAAATTTATCATTTTGGGAAATCCCGAAATCGGAAAGCGTAAATGCTCTTGCCCAGGCTTGTGTCGATTCACATGAAGGCATTGACGTATGGATGGGTACGTTGCCTACATTATAGCTTAAAGTGGTTTGGGCGTCTAAGTGTTGAAAGGGCAGAAGAAGGAGTATAAAGGCAATACATTTAAATATATTTCTTGGGTAATTTTTAATCATACTGGGTGTTGTAATGTTGGTTTGGGGCCAAGGTTTAAAATAAGGTTTTATAATCCGTATTTCGAACTGCTTCATAACAACACATCTGTAGTGAGAGCAGTAGCTTTTAGTATTTTTATTCTCAAGCAATATAGAATATTTACCTAGTTTATGATATAAAACACGAACAGATATTACATGTCTTTATCGATAGGTTTAAAATTAAGGATTGTCTAAATAGATCCTTAAGACATTATCTTCTGCGCTTTAGTTAAGTGCAGAATTCTTCAAAAATTCGTTGGTTTTATCAAAATCACCTCCCTAAAGAGGAAGTATTAGTGTGAAAATCACCAATGCTTATAGAAAAAAAGTAAAAAATTAATTGTTAGATATATAGCATTTAGAGCCTAAGGCATAGAAAGGGATATTTACAAAAAACTTAGAGGGATTCACTTAAGCACTGCAATAGCGACTGAAACTGCCTAAAATATTAGGTGTAAATTTTTGACCAACGGCTAGGGTTCAATAATTATCTAGTTAAAGATTAAAATCCTGCCCCTGATAGCTATCGGGATTTAGTGCAGCTCATTTATTTTCTATAAATATTTTGGCCACAGCTGTCCCGGTTTTTTCGGGAAACACCCAATAATAAGGTGTTTTATCAGCAATTTCATGAAACAGACTTTCAGCCCGCCACTAGTGTAAAGCTATTCTTTAAACCAATTTATCCACTTTAAGTAAGACCCCAATCTTATTCATGCGCCGTTAAAAAACTGCGGTCGCGAATCACTCTTTTTTTCCAATACCCAGTTTTGAAATAAGCAAAGGCCACAATGCCAGCAATCAGGTTGGATATGGGGAAAGACCACCAAATACCCGTTGGTCCCATGTCCAGCTTATAAGACAGAATATAAGCTAAAGGAAAGCGGACTACCCAAAGAGACATAATGGAAATCAGCATGGAGGCTTTGGTGAATCCTGCACCGTTAAAAGTCCCGTTCATCACCTGTTGGAGCCCGAGAAATCCAAAACTAACGGACATGATTTTAATAAACAGAGCACCATCTTGGATGACCTGAGGATCATCGGGAATAAAGAATGCGGTTAAAGGTTCCGCCACCAAAAACATGATCAGCCCCAATCCGGTAAACCCAAAGAAGGCCACCTTGGCACTCATCCGCGCAACCTTTTCTGCTCGTTTAATTTTTAAAGCTCCGATGTTTTGGCCTACTAAAGACGTTGTAGCAATGCCCAATCCTAGGGCGGGTACCACGATAAAGCTCAACATCCGGGCCCCGATTCCGTAGGCCGCGACAATATCACTACCAAAACTGGTAACGATCACCATCATCATGGTCATGCCCAATGCCCGCGTAGATTGTTCTATACTTGCTGGAAGTCCTAAATTGAAGGTTCTTTTAAGGTATTCCATATTGAAATACATGGACGACAACGCAATTTTAATCCCGTTATTCCCCCTAAACAGAATGAACAGGCCAATAGTAGCCGCAACTGCTTGGGTAATGACGCTAGCCACTGCGGCACCGGCTACTCCATACCCCGGAATAGAGCCATAGCCATAAATGAACAGTGGATCGAGCACTGCGTTCAGGATCACTGTACATAGGACAATATAAACAGGCATCATCACATTGCCTATGCCCCTCATGAGCGATTGGAAAATAAAAAAGATGAATAAAAAAACGAAACCTAAAGAAGAAACTCTAAAATAGGTTACCGAGTCCTCAATAATATCCGGTCCCGCACCAATGACTTTCATCAAAGGTCCAGCCGAGAAATAACTACCCACCGCCAAAATGATGGAGGTTAAAAAAATCAAAAAGACGCTTTGTGAGGAACTAAAATCTACCATTTTTTGGTTATTAGCTCCTTGGTAGCGGGCTACCATAACGGTGCCTGACAGGGTTAGCCCAGCGCCAATGGAAAGCACCAAAAAGAGCAAAGGAAAACTCAAACTTACCGCTGCTACAGCATCGGCACCAATCCGTCCCAACCAAAATGTATCAATAAGCTGATAGGCGGATTGGAGGATATTTGCAAAAATAATGGGCAAGGCTAAACTGACGAGTGAGCTAAGGATTCGTCCTTCTGTGTATTTGTTTTTTTTAGGGGTACTCATATTTGCAAAATTATAACAACCATTCCGATGTGATACCTAAAATCGTCTTAATACTTGAAAAAATAATAAAATGAAATCAATGAGGTGAATCTTAAAGGCTTGAATCGTTTAGGAATGATCGATCTGAGACTATAAAATGTTAAAAATGTCACTAAATGTGACCTGCTTTTTGACTATTGGATTTTAAGTTTATAATTTGCTTAATTATACCCACACATTATGGTCTTTAAAATAAAATCTCTTATTATACTCCTGTTTTTAATGTTGGCACTGTATGGTTGCAAATCTCCCAAACATATAAGAGCAGCTGCACCTATTGAAGATGAAGTTCCACAAGTGATGCGTGAGTTTCGGGCAGCATGGGTGGCTACCGTGGCAAATATCAATTGGCCCAGCCAGCCAGGTCTGTCCACTCTGGAACAGCAGGATGAAGCCTTGAAATTATTAGATTTTTTAAAGGATCATAATTATAATGCAGTGATTTTTCAGGCAAGACCGCAGGCGGATGCTTTGTATAATAGTCATTTGGAGCCTTGGTCTTTCTTTCTGTCTGGGGAAGTTGGAAAAGCGCCATCGCCCTGGTATGATCCTTTAAGTTTTTGGATAGAAGCAGCGCATGACCGCGGATTGGAATTGCATGTTTGGTTAAATCCGTATCGCTCGCATCACACTACAGGAGGTGAGGTCGTACCAAAATCCTTAGTAAAAACGCGTCCTGAACTCATGGTGTCTTTAAAAAATGGCTTGTGGTGGATGGATCCTTCCAAACAGGCAACTCAAGACCATTCGTCGGCGGTGGTGATGGATATCGTTAAGAGATATGACATTGACGGGATTCATTTTGATGATTATTTTTATCCGTATGCGGCCTATAATGAGGGATTGGATTTTCCTGATGCCGAAAGTTATCAGAGCTATTTAAAAACGGGAGGGACGTTGGACACCTCTGATTGGCGAAGAGCAGCCGTTGATGGTTTTGTGAAGCGCATTTATCAGGAAATTAAAGCTGTGAAACCTGAAGTAAAATTTGGAATCAGTCCGTTTGGGATTTGGAGACCTGGGTATCCTGAATCTATTTTGGGCATGGATCAATATAACGAACTGTATGCCGATGCGAAACTTTGGCTGAATGAAGGGTGGATTGACTATTTTAGTCCGCAGTTGTATTGGAAAATCAATCAGATTAATCAAAGTTTTCCGGTTTTATTGGGCTGGTGGGAACGTGAAAACAATAAAAATCGTCATTTATGGCCCGGGATCAGAATTGATTACGGTGGCGATGACGCCAATGTCGATGAAACCATTAATCAAATCATGACAACGCGCGGTATGGATTCGGGAAGTATGGGTACCGTGCATTGGAGTATTGCGCCCTTAATGAAATACGCCAACCTTGCCAAAGCTTTGGTTGAAGGGCCGTATAAAACTCAGGCTTTAGTACCCGCAAGCACTTGGCTCGATGACAACTTGCCAAAAATGCCTTTGGTCAACACAAAAATTGAAGACGATAGCGTAATTATTTCCTGGAGCCATCCGGAATCCGAAGCCATTTTTAAGTGGGTAGTTTTCTATAAGTATGACGATGTTTGGGAATATATCATTTTGGACCGTACTAAAAGTACTATGGAATTAGCGCTTTTTCAAGAAGATGAAAAGGCGGGGCATTCGCTGACAGACATTGGAGTGACGGCAGTTGATCGAATTGGCAATCAGAGCGGTTTCAAGAACATCAAGATAATAAAGAAATAGTTGCTTGAAGAGCTATCTAAGGGATTTACGTCAGTAGTATAACACTCTTCAAATGGTTTTGTGAAGGAAAGGTTTACTGTCTGATTTTACAACAATGCCCTGATTAAAATGCAGGTTTTCCCCCGATGTGCATTTTTCTTACTGAAGACTATCGTATCAAAAAAAACTGAACCTGCTCAGCGCGCATTCAAGATCATATCTGCACCCTTTTCAGCAATCATTACTGTTGGCGCATGAATATTACTTCCGGTGATGGTGGGTAGGATAGAAGAATCAATGACCCTAAGATTCTTAATGCCATAAACTTTTAATTCAGGATCCACAACCGCCATGGCATCGATTCCCATTTTACAAGAACTGGCCGTATGGTAAACCGACTCGACCTTGCTCAAAATAAACTGCCTGATCTGATCGTCTGTAGCTACTTCTTTTCCTGGCATTTCCTCTTTCTTGACGAAGGGTTCCATGGCGGGATGCGCTAAAATGTTTCGGGCAATCTTAACGCCTTTCACCAAAGCTTCAAGTTCCATGGTGTCATCAAAATAATTCGCCTGAATGATGGGGGCATCAAAAGGGTTATTAGAGGTTAAAGTGATGCGACCCCTGCTTTTTGGTCGCATATGGCAGAAATGAAGAACAAATCCTGCTTTTGTTGGTGTTAAAGGTTTTCTGCCGTGTGGAAACATTCGAATTGGAGCAAACTGTAACTGAAGATCAGGAACGACAATGCCAGCCTCTGATTTTATAAAGCCTCCGGTATCGGTTGGTGTAAAAACAATTGGGTTTTTGTTACGATAAAATTTTGAGAAAAATTTTAAAATAGAAGGTTTGGGCACGGTGGTCAGTGAAGAGTTCGACTTGTCAAGATACCTCAAGATGACATCGGGATGGTCCTGTAAATTTTCTCCAACTCCTGGCAGATCATGGATTAGTGGAATATGATGTTTGGCCAATTCAGATGCCGGTCCGATACCTGAAAGCATAAGAATTTGTGGTGAATTAATGACCCCTGCACTTAAAATGACTTCTTTAGCGGCTGAAATTGTCGTGAGTTTCTTGTTTTTCTTTAAATCAAAGTAAACAACGCCGGTTGCAGACTTATTTTCGATGTTTATCTTTTTAACATGGGCATGAGTAATCACGGTCAGGTTAGGACGGGATAAAACAGGATTTAAGAATGATGCGGCAGAATGGCAGCGCTGGCCGTTTTCAGTTTGATTAATTTGAAAAAAGTCCACCCCTTCATAATTTGCGCCATTAAGATCACGGTTTCTTGGAATTCCAGCTTCTTGACAGGCTTCGATAAATGCCGTACTCGCAGGAAAATGAAAATTTGGATCTATAACATTCATAAGTCCTTGGTCGCCATGGTAAGAATCGGCACCACGATGCTGCTTTTGAGATTTTTTAAAATAGGGGAGTACAGCATCATAATCCCAGCCGGTGTTTCCAAGTGTTGCCCAATGGTCATAGTCTGATTTATGCCCACGGGTATAAATCATGGCATTGATGGCACTTGACCCACCCAGAGTTTTTCCTCTGGGCCAGTAAAATTTTCTTTTGCCCGTCTTGGAATTCCCGATCGCATAATTTCTCCAATTGTAAGTTTTGCTATTCATTAAAAATAGCATATTCATAGGGTTGCAATTACGGATCCAATGGGTATGGTCAGAAGGACCAGCTTCTAGTAAACAGACTTTATTTTCAGGGTTTTCTGAAAGTCTGTTGGCCAAAAGACATCCGGCCGAACCGCCTCCAATAATGATATAATCGAACATATAATTTGTAGTGCTATCTTTTGAGAATTATTTTTTTCTAATCAACTTATATTGCACTGTTTTCTTTTCCTTATGGCCACCCTCTTGGTCAAAACTTTCAATCAGGATGGTATCTTTATCAACGAATGATACTATTTGTTTGTCGGTAATGCTATTTTTGGAAACTGGATTTGTCAATTCTCCGCATACTGTAGCGGATTTAGAATTTTCGTCCCAATTGCCAGACATATTTAAGGTTCCTGTTCCCATATTGGTGATGGTTGTCAAGGCAAATTTTTGGTCCGTATTGTTAAAGCCCATGGTCATTATCGCTTGGAAATCCATACCCCTCATAATTCCGGTTTGTTTCAATTCAAAATCGGCCACCGAGGAACATCGTATGATCAGAGTCCACTATGATGATGGAGAGTTTTTTTTCTGTGCCGGTAGCCATTGTTATTTCCATTACAAAAGAACCTTCATAGTGCGAAAGAAGGTTGTGGACACTTGAAGGTGTCACATATTCCGTCCACGGATCTTGGTTTTGAGCATTCATCATAGTGACATTAAAAATTAGCCATGTAAATCCTATAAATATCTTCATTTGGCGCTATTTTATAAAGATCGATGAAAGATTGAGATAATGATTTTATGAGTAAAATTCTCCAAGGTAACACTATCTGATACACTATTTAAAGGTCGCTGACCCTTAGTTATGTTCCCAAATGACGTCAACCTTCAAATGACGTTTCAATATAATTAAATATTTCTTTGAATGATTACCCTATAAATTATTTGTTAGGATTGATTTTTTGAATGCCAAATCCTCTGGATTCCATAAAGTTACAAGAGTTTACACTATAGGATTACAATTCCTTAACTTTTTCAGTATTTAATTCGTTTAAAAAATGACGCTTCTGAGTTTCATTTTTAGGTAGTCCATTAAAAGTGCCTATTTTTGTATTTACTTAAAGAACCCTCATGAGCCGACTTCCCATTTTAATGTATCATAATGTTACAGCGGAACCTGAAAAAGCTTCAGGTCTTACTATTGCTGTGACTTAGCTGGAAAGACAGTTGCAATATTTAGCTGATAAGGGCTACAAAACCTATCATTTTGAAGAATGGGAACGGATAGATAGAAAAAACGGAAAACCTGTAATTATTACTTTTGATGATGTGACTTTAAATCAATTGGAACTTGCGCTTCCCTTATTAGAGAAGTATGACCAAAAAGCAACTTTTTTTGTGCCCTTTGCCTATGTCGGTAAAACGGATGTTTGGAACACCGGTCTCCAACCTATTATGAATATTGAGCAGTTGAAAGGCTTAAGCGGACGTATTGAACTTGGGTTTCATTCCTTTCATCACAGACCTTACGCCAAATTAAGTAACGCTGAAATAACAGAAGATTTTAGGGAATGTAATGATTTTTGTGATGAAAATAATTTAAAGGTGTTTCCAGTTTTGGCGTATCCTTATGGAAGTTTTCCAAAAAAGGAGCCTTTAAAAACTCAATTTTTTGCACAAATAAAGCAAGAGGGCATGGTGTTTGCCTTAAGGATAGGGAATAGGATCAATACATGGCCAACTTCCAATCCGTACGAATTAAATCGGTTGGATATTAAAGGAGAGGATTCTTTTTCCCGATTTAAACTAAAGTTACGCTTTGGGAAACTATTCTAAAGTCCTTCAGGAAAATCACTTTACTGCTTATCACAGTCTCTTTGCACTGTTATCTATTCAAGTGATGTTTTTCGTTTTGTTGCAGCTCAATGATTTTAATGTATTTTAAAAAAGTTGTATAACCCGACATGCAACATACAACGAAGCCTTGAAAGCCATCTAGAAAACCCCTATTGATAAAATAATTCTTAAAGAATTTCCAAAAAGGATTGATAATAATTTTGGTATAAGGCACTTTTTTGGACTTGTTCTTTACGTAATTTACTGCTGAAAGGGTGGTGTAAGTATCAATTTTTAAATGATGTTTGCTAAAGCTGTCATAGGCCCAATGGAGTAGATCTCCTTTTAATTTAACCACACTTTTAGGATTGTCAAGCGTAATGGTCTCGTGGATATTGGTTGGACTGTACCAACGGGCTTTATGTTTATTGTACAGCCTAATTTTGGTGCCAGGATACCAACTTGAATGGTGGATCCATTTTCCGCAATAGTGATTCAATCTATTAAAAGCATAACCCTCGCCGTCCATTGTAGGTTTTAATTCCAAAATAGAGGCTTTTAACTCCTCAGAAAGCGCTTCATCTGCATCTAAAGAAAGGACATAATCAAACTTTGCTTGCTCGGTTGCGTAGTTTTTTTGGTCTGTAAAACCAATAAAGGCGCGTTGGATCACACGTGCTCCATGTTTTTCGCAAATTTGAAGGGTTTCGTCCGTTGAAAACGAATCAACCACTAGGATTTCATCAACAATGCCTTGCAGAGATTCGAGACATTTGGCGATGTATTGTTCTTCATTATAGGCGATTATTACGCCTGAAATTTTGGTCATAATTAAGTTGTAAATGGTTGCTCAGTACACTTTTTAAAAGCATTTTTAAGAGGTTATGTTCAGGAAAGCTACCCCGAAATTTTAATAGCTTGTCTCCATTCCATTGGCAATCCTACACGGATAATGTTTCTAAATAACTATTTAATTTCAAATATAATCATCTTCCGCAATGATGGCTCCACTATTTGTAAAGAATGAGGAGAAGTTATTAGCACTCCTAAAATTCGGTTAAAAAGTGCATTTACTGGTGACTGTTTAAACGTCGTTCCATTCATCAAACAAAGTGCTCAACTACTTTCCGTTCTAAAATAGATAAGGATTGTCATGATGGGTAATTAGCCTTACGGCACCTTCAAGGGTATTAATTTTGATTCTTTCAAATTCGCCAATAATCTCCCCATCTAACTGAAGCAGTCGTGGCTGGTCAAATAAAATTTCTGCCTCCTTCGTGCTGATAAGGGTTCCGCTCTGATTGTCATGAAAATTTTCGTCGAACTTTGACAACCCCGCCTTTATTAATGAATTTAGATTAATCTGAGTCACCACAACAATTTCAAACTTCCCATCCATGGGATTTCCAGTCATATTTAAGGGAATACCAGTACCGTATTTTCTCGAATTACAGATGCCCACCATCAACCCATCTTGAAGATATGTTTCGCCATTGGCTTTAATAGTGATTTTAAAAGGTTTCAACTCGCTTAATTCTTCTATAAAATACTTGGCATACGTGGCCATTCCGCGATTTTTGTCTTTGGAATAGGCATTGACAAGATTGGCATTGATGCCAACGTCACCAATATGCATGGAATAATACTTTTCATTGATTTCAAGCATATCCAATCCTGCTACAACATTTGACATAATCAAATCATCCAAGGCTTTTAAAGGATGGGGATTTACCGAGAGTTCTACCGCCATCCCGTTAGCCGATCCCAAGGGAATAATCCCCATGGGGATAGCACTTCCCATTAAGGCAATGGCAGAAAATAATGTGGTACCATCGCCACCTACAGAAGCCACTTTGTCTGGTTTAAAGTTCAATAAAACAGCATTTAGGTTGCTTTCATCGTTCTTACCAGTTGTTTTAAACAATTCGTAACGAATCCCGTATTTTTCACATTTTGCCACTGCCTTTCGGATAAATGGATTTTTATCAATGCCTCCAGAAATTGGATTTATAATAAACAATAATTTCATTTGTATTTCAATTGGTTAAACGCATCATACACTTATAAATCTCAACAGCAGTAAAAATTGAATTTTTAAAATAACTTGCAAAAAGTTTCGAGCAGATGCTATAAGTAGAATTTACAAGTCTTATAAAAATGGAGAGATCTATGGAATGCCAGTTGTTAATTTAACAGGAAAACATATTTGCTAGGTTGTCCATATTCGGTCTTGATGGTCATCGGAATACCTTCAGTGCCCTCGATATGACCAGAGCTCTCAGCCAGATTATTTGCGACAGCTATGTTCTCAATAACACCTTTTGCATTGGTATAGACCATCACAGGGATGGGATATGGAGAAGGGTCATTTTGTGCTTTTAAAGCTCTTTTAACACTTTCGACAATCTTAGGATGTAGATATTGTCCATTGTCGTCAATAATTGGCGCATAATAATACGCATTCCAGATCCGTAAATCATCATCCAGATGCGCATTGACCTGCATTACATTTTCATCAATAAATTTAAACTTTCCAGGGATTCTTTTCGTAGTAGCCGTCGTGGGACTGCCCTGTGGAAGCGTTGCTGAAATAGTTTTTATAGCCTGTTCAATTTGACTTCCCTAAACTGATTGTGTTTGAAGCTTGAATGGAGCTCACTTTGCCCTCTTGGAACATATAAGTCATGATAGAAATTTTATCCGGAGCTGAGCTAATGTCTATGGTAATTTCGTCAAAATCCTTCTGAATCTTAAAACTCTCCGAATTCAGTTCGCCCAATGGGATTTCATGTAAGAATTGGTAAAAATGAACGGTGCCATCTTTTGACATTCGGAGGTCTTGAATGATCAGACTATGGTTTATTGTGTCCATCTTAAAAAAATACTTTTTTTCAGTATTGAACTCAGGAGCCCTAACCTCAATGGTATGAGGAAGCTGGTTGAATTTTTGTAGATCATTCTGGCTCTTTATAGAATGTATGTTGAAGCCAATTACTATAAAGATCAAAAATTTAATTTCAATTTTCATGAGTTGGAATTTTAGTCAAACTAATTTTGCATAGATTGGTGGAGGCTTAGCTATCAAATTTAATGAATTGAAAAAGAACTTGGTGTATTTCTAAATTTTAATTAAAAAGGTGTGCTTCTTTTGATAATTTAAATCTGATTTCTGTTTGCGTTACAATTTTCTCTTTTTGCACTCTGAAATTCAGTTTTCAATCCCTAAATTTTCAAGATTAAATTTAAACGTTATGAAATCAGTTTGGAATGGCACCATCAGTTTTGGGCTCGTATCAATTCCCATAAAAATGTATTCAGCTTCGGAAAGTCGCAGCTTGGATTTGGACATGTTGGACAAAGAAGACCATGCACGAATCAGATATAAACGCGTCAATGAAGACACAGGCGAAGAAGTCGAGTGGAAAAATATTGTAAAAGGCTTTAAAAAGGAGGATACCTATATCATTTTAGAAAAGGAGGATTTTGAAAACGCCAATGTCAAGAAGAGTAAGACCATAGATATCGAGGAGTTTGTGGAAGAGACTGAAGTTGCTGATATGCTTTTTAAAAATCCGTACTATCTGGAACCTCAAAAGGAAGGTGGTAAAGCCTATAATTTATTGCGCGATGCCTTAAAGAAAACTGGCAAGTTAGGGGTGGCCACATTTGTGATGCGGCAAAAGGAAAATCTCTGCCTTATTGGGGTCTATAAAGATGTGATTGTACTACACGTCATCCGATTTGCTGAGGAGATTAGAGATCCGAAGGAAGTGAAAATCCCAAAATCCAAAACTTCAGATAAAGAGATTAAAATGGCTGAAAGCCTCATAGAAAATTATACCGAAAAATTCGATTTCACTAAATATAAGGATGTCTATAACAAACAGTTGCTTAAAATTATAGAATCTAAGGCCTCAGGAAAAAAAGTAAAGGTAGAAAAAACCAAGAGCGAGCCTACTGCAGCCAAGGATTTGATGGCAAAATTAAAAGCCAGTTTGGAAGCGCGTAAAAAGAAAGCGTCCTAAATGAGCCTCTCAGATTATAGAAAAAAGCGGAATTTTAAAGATACGCCTGAACCAAAGGATGTTATTGATAATGCCAATAAATTAAGGTTTGTCATCCAACGTCATCGTGCCAGCCATTTGCATTATGACTTGCGTTTGGAAATGCAAGGGGTTCTCAAAAGTTGGGCAATTCCAAAAGGTCCGTCCATGAATCCCAAAGACAAACGGTTGGCAGTTCATACTGAAGACCATCCCGTAGCCTATCTTAATTTTGAGGGCGTTATTCCCAAGGGAAACTACGGGGCTGGAAAGATGAGTATTTGGGACGAAGGTCATTTCGAAAATCGCTATCCTGAAAATACCCTGTCTTCAGATTATGCGGCGGGCAAGCTAAAAATTGTGTTTTACGGAAAGAAGATTCAGGGCATTTTTACTTTGGTGCGCTCGTCCTCAATGAATAAAAAAGACCAATGGCTGCTCATCAAACACGCTGATGAATTTGCAACCGACCTAAATTATAACGCCGAGAATTTTGTTTTGGAATCGTTTTCTACTTCTAAAGATCAAAACCATAACGTCTTCAATCTGAAATCTTTTGTCAAACCAATGTTGGCATCGCCTGGCACAAAGATTTTTAACGATAAAAACTGGATTTACGAGCTGAAATATGATGGTTATCGTGCTTTAGCTCACCTTAACAGGGGGCATGTCGATTTATACTCCAGAAACGGTATTTCGCTAAACGAGAAATTCAAGATCATTTATGACGAACTCAATACTATTGAACATACCGCTATTTTAGATGGTGAAATTGTGCTTTTGGATGCTCAGGGATTGCCTCAGTTCAATGCCTTACAAAATTATGATGCTGATTCTACCAAGGGTACGTTGGTCTATTATATTTTTGATCTTTTACATCTTAATGGACACGACACGCTTGAATTACCTTTATTGGACCGAAAGCAATTGCTGAAATCCCTGCTTCCGGAGTCACAACATATCTCGTATTGTGAGCATGTGGAAGCCATGGGAATTGCGGTCTATGAAAAAGCAGTAGCCATGGGGATGGAAGGTGTGATTGCCAAAAAAATAGATTCAACTTACTATCCTAATTTTAGAAGCACAAATTGGTTGAAATTTAAAAAATTAGAAGATTCGGAAACGATTATTTGTGGGTATACCTTATCAAAAACAAGCGCTCGAAAATTCGCTTCCTTGATTCTTGGCATGGTTGAAGATGGTCAATTGGTCTATGTGGGCACCTGTGGGTCGGGATTTTCTGAAAAGCAAATGACGGAACTCTCTCATAAATTTGAAGTTTTAAGAACCGAAACTCCTGTATTTAGTATCCAGCGCCATCTCAAGGGTAGACAACCAATTTGGTTAATTCCTAAATTGGTTTGTGAAGTTAAATTTTCAGAATGGACGCCTTTAAAAATCATGAGACATCCCGTATTTTTAAGACTTCGTGAAGATAAGTCCATCCCATTTGATGGGCCTGAAAAAGTGCAGCCAACCCTGAATAATAGAAAAGACTCAGCTAAGTCTGAGTTTAGCTTGGAAGTGGACCATATTACAGTCCCCATCACAAACCCGGATAAAATGTATTGGCCGGATGCCAAGTTGACCAAATATGATCTCTTGGACTATTATATTAAAATGTCTGATTATATTCTGCCTTATCTAAAAGACCGTCCAGAAAGCCTCCATCGCCATCCCAACGGAATTCAAGGGGATTCATTTTATCAGAAGGATAACGAACATCTTCCCGCTTGGATTGAAACGGTTGCCATAGCTTCAAAAGCTTCAGAAAAGGAAATCAATTATCTCCTTTGCCAAAATCAAGCTACTTTATTATATATGAATAATTTGGGATGTATCGAGTTACATCCATGGCATTCCACCATTTATCAATTGGATTGCCCAGATTATGCCATCATCGATTTGGATCCCTCAGAGGCGAATACATTTGAACAGATTATTGAAACCGCCTTGGCTACCAAAGCTGTTTTGGATAGAGCAAAAATTAAAGGCTATTGCAAAACTTCAGGAGCCTCGGGTATGCATATCTATATTCCCATGGGGGGCTTATATTCCTATGAGGAAGCTCGGGATTTTACAAAATTATTATGTGTATATATCAATGAGTTGTTGCCTGAATTGACCACGTTGGAACGTTCGCTCAAAAAACGCGGTCCAAAGATTTATCTAGATTATCTGCAAAATCGGAAAGGTCAAACTATTGTCTCGGCCTATAGTGTAAGACCAGAGAAAAACGCTACAGTGTCTACACCATTGGAGTGGTCAGCACTAAAACCAGGTTTAAAAGTATCAGATTTTACAATTAATACTGTACCAAAGCGTATTTTAGGAAACAAAGATGTTTTTAAGGCGGTTCTGGGAAAAGGTATTCATATGGAGACAGCAATTGATAATTTAATGAATTCTTAAACTTTTTTTTAGAGTCATTTTTAAGTTTTTTTGAACACTCTTTAGATTAAGATTCAAGGTATCTTTATTTTATAATTAATTAAAAAAAATAAAAAAATGGCTACTCAAGACAAAAATCAGAAAAAGGATGCTCCGATGAAGGATGACAAAAAGAACGATCCTAAAAAATCACCTTCTCCAAGTAAATCTTCTCCAGCACCAAAGAAAAAATAATCCCTTTTTTTCTTAAGCGAAATTCCTGCCAATCTCAAATTGTGCAGGAATTTTGTATTTTATGCTAAGCTCATATTTCAAAAAATGATTTGAAAAATCTTTAGGATGGGATCATGCACTGTAATGTCATGTTCGCCATCAATATAGCGCACGAATTTTAATTTGGATCATTGGATTAAGGACATATTTGTGAGGAATAACGATAAGGCTAAGTTAGAAAAAAATGCAAATTTGTAATCCTAACTTGAATTAACGGACATAAAATGTTTTCATCATGAATGACGCGCATAGTTTTGAAATTCGAGAAGGCTGCACTAAAAACGATCGGCATTTTAAAGGGGCTATCCAACGAAATAGCTTTACAGAAGCTATTGAATTTTATAGTTTTGATGGTATCGCCCAATTTGATTTCAGTTTCCATCTCATCTCAGAAACTGGTCCGTTGATCTATATGTTTTTTAATTTGGCTCATCAATCTACTTTGGTTTTAAACTGCAATTACAAAAATTTAGCTATTCCTGCTTTTGCGAGTGTCATGATGCTAAACAGCACATCAGACATTTTATCATTACATTTTGAATCGCAGTCGCGTTATGATTTCTTGATTGTGAAAATCCAACAAGACCAACTTAATGTTGAGCAACAAGCATTATTTCGCATGTTAAAAGCTAAAAACAGCATCAATAATATTTTAAATCCTGCAATGCTCCTGATGCCCAATTTGGAGATTTGTGAAATTGCCAGAAAACTGAAATCTATTGATAAGGCTACCTGTAATCATAAATTTATTGCCCAAGGGTATTGCAATATATTAATTGGGCTAAAGCTTAATGGATTATTCAAGGGTTCAAATAAAATGACATTTTTACAACCTTTTGAAATTCAGCAGTTGAAAGTTCTCTCTGATGAAATTATTGAAAATCCACAGCACGAATACAGCATAAAGGAACTGTGTAAACGTACAGGATTGTCGGTTTCAAAATTGCAATTGGGTTTTAAGGAAATGCATCATTGTACCGTGGCGATTTTTATCAGAAACCAACGACTGGAAAAAGCATTGGATTTGTTGAAAAATACAAATATGAACGTTTCGGAAATTGTATATTCAATTGGACTCACCAATAAAAGTTATTTTTGTCGTATTTTTAAGAAACGGTTTAAATGTACTCCCAAATTACACCAACAAAAACTAAAGGAAACGCTCCTTTTAGATGTATAAGAACAAAAAGTTTACGGAGTGATTGGTAACAAATAAATATCAATTTTCATTAACTTATGTCGATCTTTAAAGTTGAATTTTTGAAAATTAAGATATAGAAACACTATTTCTTTAATCACTGAAAAACAGACTCTTAAAGATTTTTAATAGGATTCCTGACTTTTTCATTTTATTCTAATTTTAAATATTTTACTATTATGGGCATAAAAGTGCAACGAAAAGCTTTGAAATTCACACCGGATGCCACTCGCGTGGTGACCCGTTTCTTTAATAATGGCGACAAACGCACAAAAGAACTTATTTTAAAGATTTTAGAATTTTCTGATGGCAAAGTTGCCGAAGAGCTGGAAAACACTTTATATGAATTTAAAGGTCGCCATCGTAATCTAAAAAAAGTATTTAAACAGCATTGCGCCAACTTTCAAGATTTGTTACACCAAATGGACATCAGTTATGAGAGCTTGACCGAAAACCAGAAAATGCTGATAGGGGCTTATAGTACCATGGAATATTCCTTGGAGTCTGCCGCACTTTTCAATCCTTCTATGATTGAAGATTTTGACCAGTCATTCCTGAAAAAGGGTGAGAAACGTGTTATTATTTCTTTTAGGGCTACAGGCGAAGGTCATTTGTCCTCCATCGTATTTAGAAAGGGAATTTTAGATAAAGAGAACAATTTGCACATCGCCAAAGTCAAAAACCACATTGATCTACCCGAGGTTGGCTATAAAATGTCCTATGATAAACAGCGTTTTGTTGAGAAAATGCAGGAAATTAATATTCCTCAACATTATATTTCAGAGGTTATGGATCCGTTGCCCAGTCATTTTGAATATTATGCTCTTAAAGATGCTGTAAAAATTCTATTGGACGATGCTGATATTGATTCCACAAAGAAATTGGCTCTCCATGAGATGACCTGGCTTGTGGATTCGTATTATGATTTAAAGTTTAATGAACAGAGTGATATTACCGAAAGGGTCATATTCCCAAATTCCCCCTCTGAGAGTAGAGGTATTGAAGACGCTCGGTTTGTTAGGTTTACGGATGATGATGGTAATGCTACCATTTACGCCACTTATACCGCTTACAATGGCCATACCATTATTCCGAAATTGGTAAGTACTTGTAATTTTATAGATTTTCGGATTATGCCGTTACATGGCAATGCCGCAAAGAATAAAAACTTCGCCCTGTTTCCTCGCAAAATAAAAGGTAAATATGCCATGTTGGCCCGAATTGATGGGTATAACAATTACGTGGCATTCTCAGACCGAATTACGTTATGGAACGACCCCATCAAAATCCAAGAACCAAAATTTGCATGGGATCTTACCCAAATAGGCAATTGTGGTTCGCCAATTTACACTGATAACGGTTGGTTGATCTTGACCCATGGTGTAGGACCAATGCGTCGGTATTGTATTGGCGCTTCGTTGCTCGATTTGGAAGATCCAACCAAAGTCATCGGTAGATTAATGGAACCCTTGATTTCACCAAGCAAGGAAGAGCGGGAAGGCTATGTGCCCAACGTGGTCTATTCCTGCGGTGGGATCATCCATAATGAGGATCTCATTATCCCGTATGCAGTTTCAGATTATTCATCCTCCTATGCGACGGTAAATTTAAAGTCGTTATTGGAGGAACTCAAAAATTCTAAGGATTAAAATGGGGGTGTTCTGCTTTTATTCTTCAAACGCCATTCGGGCCATTAAATAACTTACAGTGGATTCAGCCCCTTGGTTCAAATTCACATTTTTAAGCTCCAAGCCATCAAAACATCCCGTTGTACATGGGTTGTAGATGGTCTGCTTTAAATGGTTTTTACCCAGAAACCAGCTAAAGGCCAGTTCCATCTTTTCTAGATACCCTTCATTGGAGAATATTTTGTGAAAATTTTTCAGCGCCAGAATGGTGTAGGCAACATCAATGGGTTGTTGTCCTCCAAGAGAACATTCCTTGATCGAATCGCCTCTCAAAAACCAGGTCTGATTAGAGATTACCGTAAACTTATCATGATCAAACAAGTGCTGGAGCAAAAAATTGAATGATTCAAAAGCAATAACTTTATAACTATCGATTTTTGTGACCTTGTAAGCCTCAAGCATCGCTTCGGGCAAAACGCTATTCCCATAGGTTAGATACGGTTCAAACCATTTCCAAGCCACTCCAGATTCGTGCAAATACATCTTCGAAAGTTTTGAGGCCAAGTTGTGCAGCGTATCCCTATAAAGTGAACCAGGTTGTGCCAGTCCTGAGATCGCGATTCCTTTAATAATAAAAGCTATAGCACGAGGCGAATTGTAATTGATCGCGTTAGTAATGAAATCATTCAAGGATTCTCTGGACCGATCAAAGAGATAGGCATATTGTGCAGGAATCAGATTTTCAATTTCCAGTAGGTGACCAAGAGCCCAAATGGCACGGCCATTAGAATCTTCGAGATTTACCTTCTCATTTTGTTGCGTAAATTCACGGTTCTCATCTACATAATTGAAAAACCGACCGTCATGACGTTGGCAATTTAAAATAAAACTCAAATATTTCTTCAATGAAGGTAGGAGACTGATGTCTTTGGTAAGTTTATAATTCTCACAAATAACAATTAACGCTCTCGCATTATCATCTAATGTATATCCAGAAGAACTATCGGGCTGATTTAATTTGGCAAATTGGATCATCCCCACCTCTGTGGTCATTTTATGGAGATGGTCAAGTTTGATCTCAGGCTTTTGATAGACTAGGGCAGTACCGTGGGCTAATTTCTGAAACAAATGACCATGAGCTAAGGCTGAATTTTCCCATGAGGTTGCTGATGAGGCATGCAGTCCGTTAAGACCGAGGTTTTTCCTATAAGTTTTGTCCTGTAACAGCGTTCTTAACTGCTTAGTAAGTTTTTGACTGTCTCCAAAGTCAAACATCAAGCCTTTGTTTTCAGATAGAAACTCCACTGCATGTGGGATGGGCGTTGAAATTATAGGACAACCACAGCTCATGGCATAAGCAAAAGTACCGCTTACCGCCTGGTGGGGATCTTTTGAGGTAAACAGATAAATATCGGTAAGTTGAAGATATTCCAACAAGCTATTTAAAGGGAGGAATTCATTGATAAACTGGACGTGGGCTTCTATACTGAGGTCTTTTGTTTTTTGGACCAAAAAGTCACGATATTTTTCGCCTTCATTCTTAACTAAAGTGGGATGTGATTTTCCCAAAACCAAAAACATCACTTCTGGAAATTCCTTCACGATTTCGGGAAGCGCCTCCAATGTCGTTTCAATACTTTTACCTGGACCTAAAAGTCCAAAGGTGGACAACACGGTTTTGTGTTCTAGTCCATATTTTGATTTTAATTTTTTCTTGTCTTTGTGCTTGATTAAATGAGTGCCATGCGCAATGGTTTTTATTTTCGAAGGTTTTATGCCATAGTCATCCATTAAGATCGATTTTGAGGAATTGGTCATTACCGTCAAATAGTTGACGGCCGATGCCATATCTCCAATATAGTCCTTTAACTGTAGATCTGGATTGGGAATAACGGTATGGAAAGCAAGAATCACCGGCTTTTTCAATGCATTTAAAAAATCAATGAACATTTCAGAATAACCATTGAACAATCCAAATTCATGTTGAATCATGACCAGTTTAATAAGGTCATCCGTATTTATCATAGCGGAAAGTTGCTCATAACTACTTTTGGAGTCTGTTTCTAAACTGTAGCGAAAGTGTTCTGATTGCTCAAGTGGATGTCTTTTATCATAAAGTGGACATATTTCTATAGCGCAAGAATTCCCGAAGGTTTTATTGACACTGTCCATTAAATCTTTTGAATAGGTGGCAATGCCGCATTCGCGAGGAGGAAAAGTGGTAAGCATTAAAACGGAGGTAAGGAGTTCCGGCTCTGTCCACTTTGGTTTTTTTACCTGCTGAATTTTAAGATTAAGAGCTCTTTTAGAAGCATTAGGGGGAACTGATTCTTTAAGGACTGGCGCTTTCATAATTTTGATTGAGGTTGTGGATTAACGAATATTAAAGTATGAAATTACCTTTATATTGACAGTGAAAATGACGTTATCCATCGAATCTTTAACTTAAAAAATCCAACGGCTAGGATTAGGGCATTCCGGTTAAATAAAATTGGTATCAGACTCATATGCCGTCGTAATCTTCTGACAAAAATCACTATAATATGTTCGTTGCCAAGTGCTTTTGACCTCATAAAACGTATTTCTATCTGATCACAAGATGGCTTCCATTCCTCTTAAATAAGTTATAAATAAACTTTATAACGCTAACGTATGAACTGATATATCGTGAAATTTATAGTTCACAAATAATCATACAAAATGGGCGCTAAGAAAAAAGATGATTCTGGTTCGAAGAAAACAGAAGCTTTAAAGAAATTCGTGGTTGAAACGAAGGATACGACAATGACCACCAATGAAGGATTAAAAGTCAATGATACCAACAACTCCTTAAAATCAGGAGAACGTGGTTCTACGTTGCTTGAAGATTTTTTATTAAGAGAAAAAATAACACATTTCGACCACGAAAGAATTCCAGAGCGTATTGTACACGCTAGGGGCAGTGGGGCCCATGGTTATTTTGAACTCTATGAAAGCATTTCAGAATTCAGTAAGGCGGGAATTTTTACAGATACCTCTAGAAAAACACCGGTTTTTGTACGCTTTTCAACGGTTGCCGGTTCTAAAGGTTCTTCAGATTTAGCAAGGGACGTTCGCGGATTTGCGGTAAAGTTTTACACCGATGAAGGCACTTGGGATTTGGTAGGCAACAATATGCCTATCTTTTTTATTCAGGATGCCATGAAATTTCCTGATTTGGTACATTCCGTTAAGCCTGAACCCAATAAAGAGATTCCGCAAGCAGCCTCTGCGCATGACACGTTTTACGATTTTGTATCGCATGCCACAGAAACCCTGCACAATCAAATTTGGGCTATGAGTGATCGTGCCATTCCACGTAGTTTCAGGATGATGGAAGGTTTTGGTATCCATACGTTTCGTTTGATCAATGAGAAAGGCGCATCACATTTCGTGAAATTCCATTGGAAACCCAAATTGGGAGTGCATTCGGTTACTTGGGATGAAGCCGTAAAAATAAGTGGCGCAGATTCTGATTTTCACAGAAGGGATTTGTGGGACGCGATAGAGGCGGGGCATTTTCCGGAATGGGAGTTTGGAATCCAGGTTGTTGCAGAAGAAGATGAACACAAATTTGATTTTGATCTCTTGGATCCTACCAAATTAATTCCCGAAGAAATGGTGCCGGTCAAAATCATCGGTAAGATGACCCTAAATAAGAATCCTGAAAATTTCTTTGCGGAAACAGAGCAGGTTGCATTTTTGCCTGGACATATCATCCCAGGAATTGACTTTACCAATGATCCGTTGTTACAAGGGCGTTTGTTTTCGTATCGCGATACGCAGCTCTCACGATTGGGCTCTCCAAACTTTCATCAAATTCCGATCAACCGACCTATCATGCCAACCCACAACAATCAGAGGGACGGGCACATGCAAATGGATATTCCAAAAGGTCAAACTGCTTACTTTCCAAACAGTCTGAGCGGTGGATGCCCGCATCTTTCCAAAATGGCTGAAGGCGCGTTTACATCGTACGAAGAAAGGATTGATGCACGAAAAATAAGAACGCGAAGCGAAAGTTTTTCCGATCATTTTTCGCAACCTGCGTTGTTTTACCGAAGTCTCGCAGATTGGGAGCAGCAGCATGTGACGGATGCCTATATATTTGAATTGGGAAAATGTATGCACCAACACATTCAGGAGCGGATGTTATATATGATTGCACAGATTGACACTGATCTTTCTAAAAATGTGGCCAAAGGTTTGGGACTTAAAGTGCCAACCTCTGTTGACCAACCCATAAATCAAGCTATAGGTGCTGATGCAGATGTTGCTAAACATCAGCCACCGAAAAAGAAGATTTATTTGGACAAATCGCCCGCCCTCAGTCAGGCAAAAACAAAATTTGACAGCATTGCAACGCGTCAGGTAGCGGTTTTGGTAGCGGATGGATTCTCAATGAAGAACTTTAAAAAAATGAAACAGGCCTTGGAAAAAGAAGGTGCACTACTAAAATTGATCGCCCCTCACGGTGGAAAAATTACCAGTGATGATAAGGTTGAACACAAAGTAGATGCCGCCATTATGACCACAGAAAGTGTATTGTTTGATGCCATTTACATTCCAGGAGGGAAGCAATCCATCGAGACCTTAAAAAAAGAAGCCAAATTTACAAAGTTTGTGAATGAAGCTTTCAAACATTGCAAAGCCATTGCGGCAGATGATGAAGGTGAAAACTTTATAGAGAACACATTCGTCTCCAACCATAAGTATGATGCGGCTATTTTAATTAATTCGGAGCCTACCAATTTTGTGGATGCCATTGCCAAACATCGTAATTGGGACAGAATGGAGGTTGCTAAAACGGTACCTTGTTAATCCAACAACAGACCTCCTTTAAATAAATAGGCTTCGAATACCTCCTACGCATTGAAAATCCATAGGATTAGATTAAAAGACTGAAAGTCTGCGTCGGGAAAGAGCTGAAAAAATAGATGAGAAGACAGATACTTACTCGTGGCTAAAAATTTTATGGAAACAAAAGTCTGTGCAACGCCCGTGTAGATTTTTATCAGGTATTACGATCTTAAAATATAATCTTTAAAAACAAAAATCATGAGCAATAAAAAGAGTGAAAAGGAATTTGATCCCGAAAAGGACAAAGAAGTAAAAAAAGGTCCACTTAAACCCGAACATAAAAACCAATACGGTGGAAATCCGGGTGGCAAGTCGCGCAATCTCTCTGGGCGCGCTAAAGCTGAGAAAGAGCGTAAAGAGAAAGAGGAATAACTGATTATTTTAAAGCTGTTAGAAGCTAGGACGACAGAAACTAAGAGGTATCGCTGCTAAGCTGATCAATCAATGAAGTGCATGTGTCCTGTACCTTAGAGCTGTTTAAATCCATTTACTGTGATGGATCCTCTAAAGTTAAAAATCCCGAAGATTCGTTCGGGATTTTTTGAATATGGGTTTAGCACGGTGCTGCGCATTCTTTACTCTTAGAGTAAATGATAGAAATGGATTCCTAAAATAATTTTGACGATAGCGGATTTCTTTAAAATTGCGCAGTATTAGAAGTCTGTTAAAATCAAAATATGATCTTTCGGCACCAATGCATCCAATCCACTGACTATTCGAGAGGTATCATAATTGTTGCGCTGCCTGATTAAATGGCCTAAGACGTCATTGGTAGTTGAGACAATTTCATTGTTGTCAATAAATCCATAACCTTCATAAATCCCATTCACCATATAAATAAATGCATCCTCTTGACTATGACGTCCTTTCAGTTTATAAATTTTACTGGATTTCCTATTTTTAAACTGTTTAAATGCAGACTCAAAACGCTCGTTATAATCCGTTATCAGTGTTTTGTCTGCACATACACACTGCTGTCGTTTAACAGTCACCTTACTGCAGGGCCCCTTAATTTTTTCAATCCCACAGTGCTTTCTACAAAGATTGAATTCATTACAAAAATTTTCCAGAGCCTGTTTTACTGAAACCCGATTAAAATAACGCTCCGGCATATTGTCCTTGATGTCTTTCCGAGTGATTTGCAACTTGTGGATGCCCTTGGCCGTTTTTCCTTTGTTGATAATATAGGGCGCCGGATCTTTAACTTGTTGGGTGTTGTAGATAGGTTTTAAATCCTTAATGTTTGCAGATTCTATAAGTTGCGCAATCATATCGTTTCCCGAATACTCTACTTGAATCGAATTTACTCTTGAATAATCGATTGCATTTTCTTTTGATGGTTGCGAAAAATGACTTTGCAGACGTTTTTTGATTTGACGCGCTTTCCCAACATAGATCACTTCCTTAAACTCATCCAAAAAGAAATACACGCCAGGGGCCATTTTAAAATCTCCAATGTTTACATCCTTGTGATAGACCGATGGATTTGGCAAGGAGTCTTGAATAATGAGTGTATTGTCAACATAACGGTGCATGAGCTCAATAAAACGCTGGGCATATACCTCGCTTTGATACCACAGATTTTCATTATTTTTAAGATATTCTGAAATTGGATTGTTTTGGGATTTTTCAGTCTTATGAAAGAGATATTTTGGATGGGTATTAAAATTGTAGCCAATGGTCTTGAATTGCGATTTGAGCAGTAAAAAATGCTTAGCTTCCACAAATACCAATTGATTGTTCTGGAAAATTTCTATTAATTCATCCGCGCTATCACAAAATGGGGGTGAAGCCAAAACTTTTAATCGGTCTACCCGCTCTAGGTCATAAGTTTTTTTTGGTATACTAATTTCGGGCCTAATATTAAAGGTCATGAAATTGTGCGGATCTTCATCGTTTTGAAGGACTAACCGATAAGGAATCTCACTTTTTTTGCCAGCCGTAAGCGTTTGAATATAGACAAATATCATTAGAGCAAAAATAAGAATTTTTAACGCTACAGAAAAAAATTCGTATCTTCTCATTATTCAATATCTTTACAAAAATGCCATTTTGGAAAATCACAAACTAAACGAAAAACAGAAAAAAGCAGTTGAATTTGAGGGGAAGCATTTACTTGTCTTAGCTGGGGCAGGTACCGGAAAAACACGATGTATCGTTGGCCGGGCGGCTTATCTTATTGAACAGGGCATTTCCCCGGAAAAAATCCAAATTCTTACCTTTACAAAACGTTCTGCCAATGAAATTGTGGAGCGGGTAAAAGCGTCGCTCTCTACAAATCAGGCCCAGAGTTTGAATGGTTCTACATTCCATTCGTGGTGCAATCAACTTATTGTGCGCTACCCAAATTTATTTGGTGCTTCAGGATATACCGTTATTGATCCAGACGATCAGCTGAGTGTCATGAAAATGGTTTGCGGGGATCAAATTATAGAGTACAAGGGAATCCGGATTAAGCCCCAGCAATTAATAGACATCTATTCTTATGGGCGCAATACACGGCAAAATTTGTCCAATGCCATACGAGAACAGGTTTATAAAGGGAAAATAGATGATGACACTACCGATGAGATTGACATAATCCGTCCCAAAATTGAGGTGTTGTTAAAAGCCTATCAAGCCAAAAAAGGAGAAGGCCGTTATATTGACTACGACGATCTTTTATTGGTAGTGGCAAATAGATTGCGCAATGACAAAGCGGCACGTGATATTCTAAACCAACAGATAAAACACCTGTTAATAGATGAATTTCAAGATACGAATCCGCTGCAATGGTTCTTGTTGGAGCCTTTTTTGGAAATTGCCAATTTTTACTGTGTTGGGGATGATGCCCAGTCTATTTACTCCTTTAGAGGAGCCGATTTTAAAAACGTCCACCTCTTTAAAGAACGGGTACCAGAAGCGGAGATCCTGATTTTGGACAAAAATTATAGATCGACCCAAGAAATTTTAGACCTTTCCAATTGGCTCATTGATCAATCTCCTTTAGACTATAAAAAACAACTGGTTGCAGCACGCGGTCCAGGAAGGATTCCGACATTGATAAATGTCTCCACCCAATGGGAAGAGGCCAATTTTATTGCGGAACATATCCTTGAGAATTTTACCGAAAACAACAAACAGTTTGCAGACCACCTCATCCTTTCAAAATCCACCTATTATACAAAACCATTACAGGCCGTTTTCATTCAAAAGAAAATACCTTATGTTACTTACGGCGGAAGGAAATTCATGGAAGCCGCCCATATAAAAGATGTGATTTCTGCACTAAGGGTGGTCAACAATCATTATGATGAAATAGGCTGGATGCGTTTTTTAACGTTTTGGGATGGGATAGGCGAAATTAGAGCCGGCAAATATATTTCAAAACTTGTGACTTATGAGGATCCGCTGCAATGCGCAGAAAATTTGGCCGATATCATCGGAGGTCCAGAGGGTGAGACCATAAGTGATATTTATAATACGATTTTTCTCAATTCGGGGAACGTGAAAGTCGCGCTTCAGGAAACTTATGCCAGGATGGAACGGTCCTTAGCCTTCAAATATCGAAAGGATTGGAAAGAAAAACGAAAATCGGATTTTCCGGTTCTGGAGATGTTGGGGGACAACTATGCCTCCATTGGCCAGCTGATTTCAGAAGGTATTTTGGAGAATGCCAAACAGTTGAATGGCGAGCCGGTTTTGGAAGGCTCACAGATTAGCGATAGTGAGATTAAAGATCACGTGATTATTTCCACCGTACACTCCGCCAAAGGATTGGAGGCGGACGTTTGTTATGTGCTCAACGTATCGCCCAAGGTCTATCCTAGTGCATGGAATCTTGGCAGTGACGATAAAATTGAAGAAGATCGACGTGTATTATACGTTGCGCTTACCAGGGCAAAAAACGAATTGATCATTACTAGGGATACAAATTCCATAAATACGGTTAGCAAAGCCAAATCAGTGGGCTTTAATTCCAAATATTTTTTGGAAGAACTCCCAGAACCTCTCATCGCGCAGTTGGTCAATCCCTATACATTGATAAAGCCTAGAGATATTGCTAAGCCAAATGAAATTGACCTTTCATTTGGCATGGATTTCTCATAAAACTAGGCGTGCCGTGTTTTCAAAAACAATTGAAATCTTGTTTCAATAACCAGGTATGGAGAGGAAAACATTTCTTCTCCTTCGATTAAAAACAATAGTTCGGGATCGCTTAAAATATCTTTTTGTAGACTAAAAAAGCGATGATTGCGCCAATAATAAAAATAAAGAATATAATCTTGGCAATTCCGGCAGCTGCTTCAGAAATTCCACCGAATCCAAAAATTCCGGCCACAATGGCAATAATGATACAAATAATAAACCATCTAAACATAATAACACTATTTAAGAATTAATCAGGTGCTTATTAAATGTGTAGATGGTTATCGCAATACCTATTTTTAGTTGCTTTAATAGTTGGTCAACTAAAAATCAGATCACATGGATTCTATATTTATACGCTACGAAACAATTATTTCAAAGGATTTTTAAAACGGATGGTGTTCTATGGAGGCATCGATTCTTAGGCCAACTCTATGTGGACGTTGGGAATCCATTTATAGAGACATATAACGGAATACAAATTACCTATAAAAATGGCAAAAGAATTGGAGATACTATTTTGCTTGCTTCGCATCAGGTGGTAACATAAAATCATCTTTGACGTTTTCCTCAGGAATCAAATTCATAAAGCTATGAATCGCATTGTCAGCATTTGCGCCATAATTTGCTAATATGGTGCCTCTACTTCCGTCTGAGGTTTCCAAAATATACAATAATGACATGTCAGAAGGATTGCTCATTCCTTCATAGCGGTGTTCTTTCAAGATAAAAACGTCTTGGGGCTGATAACGCTGCTTTGATTTTAAATTTTCTAATTGATCATCAACAACTCTGTATTGATCGGTAAAACCAGCGGCTTCATAACGTCTGATATAATCCAATTCGTTCTTACTGTTTTGAGTAGTCATAATTTACATATTTAATGAAAAGTGGTGGTTTAATGGAATACCAAAGATAGCTGTTAAATCTAAGAATGTTGGTCACAATCGCATATTTTCTTAATCATTATGAGAATTATAGTTTATGTACACTATTTCTAAAAATTGGAATTTGTGCATTTTAAGGTTTAGATTTTATTGGTCGAATCCTCAAAATATAGGACTTAGGAAGGCACTTGAAAGTCGTATGTTGTGGAATTTCTTCAAAATTTGGACTCTCATAGGATGAGCGATTAATTAGATGATGCCTATTATCAGGATCTGAAAAAGACCAGCTTCAAGCCCTCTTGACTCTTGGTTTCTGCAGTATTGTTTCTTTCACTCTCATCATCTCTATTTGAATAGTTCTCCAATCTAAATAATTTCTTTAATTGCCGATGACTTATGAACGCTGCGGAATTCCGCATGTCCATATGCAACTCTTTCCGTAATTTGTAAGATAATTTAGGGACAAGAGTAGGAAGCTTATTAATAATCTTCATATATTGACACTCCCTAATAAAACGCTATAATTGCCCTAACAGTTATAGTGTTTAACTAAACTAAACGTGATCTCACCCTATTATGAGTCAAAAGACCAATTCCAAAAGTGAAATTCAAAGAAATATTTCAGACATTATTCTAGTGACTTGAGTGATTATAAAACAGTCGCGTTAACCATATAAAAGTAAATCACTTGTCTTATATATTTGCACGTACAACAACAACAACAAGTACTTGAACATGTATATTTGAAAACCTATAAAAAAATTTAAAAATTAATGAATAAATCTTCTCATAACAAACTTGTATCCTTTATTTGGTCCATTGCGGACGACTGTTTAAGAGATGTTTATGTCCGAGGAAAATACCGTGACGTCATATTGCCAATGATTGTATTGCGTCGGTTAGATGCGCTTTTAGAGCCTACCAAAGATGCCGTACTTGAAGAGTTGGCATTTCAGCGTGATGAAGCTGGTTTTACGGAATGGGACGAGTCTGGATTACGTGAAGCATCAGGGTATGTGTTTTATAATACGAGTAAATGGACGTTACAGAAAATTAAATATACTGCTACCAACAGCACCCAAATTTTACAAGCCAATTTTGAGGATTATTTAAACGGTTTCAGTCCTAACGTTAAGGAAATCGTTGATAAGTTTAAACTCCGCAGCCAAGTGCGCCATATGGCCACCAAAGACGTGTTGTTGGATGTGTTGGAAAAATTCACATCGCCGTACATCAACTTAACGCCGCACGAGAAGGAAGATCCAGAAGGTAGAAGTTTACCAGCGCTTTCTAACTTAGGCATGGGGTATGTATTTGAGGAGTTGATTCGGAAATTTAACGAAGAAAATAACGAAGAAGCAGGAGAGCACTTTACACCAAGAGAGGTGATCGACTTGATGACGCATATTATTTTTGATCCTATTAAAGATAATCTTCCACCGGTGATGACCATTTATGATCCGGCATGTGGTTCTGGAGGCATGCTTACCGAGTCTCAAAACTTTATTAAGGATGAAGAAGGTTCTATTAGAGCCATGGGCGATGTCTATCTCTTCGGAAAGGAAATTAACGACGAGACCTACGCCATCTGTAAATCGGATATGATGATTAAGGGCAATAACCCTGAAAATATCCGTGTGGGTTCCACATTATCTACCGATGAATTTGCGGGAACCACCTTCGATTTTATGCTCTCCAATCCACCTTACGGGAAATCATGGAGCAGTGAGCAAAAATATATTAAAGACGGAAAAGATGTCATCGACCCACGTTTTAAAGTGGTGCTTTCAGATTATTGGGGCGTTGAAGAAGAAGTAGATGCCACGCCACGTTCTTCAGATGGACAATTGTTGTTTTTGATGGAAATGGTCAATAAAATGAAACCATTAACCCAAAGTGCCACAGGTACGCGCATTGCTTCTGTACATAACGGAAGTAGCCTTTTTACAGGCGATGCTGGTGGTGGCGAAAGTAATATCCGTCGTTACATTATAGAAAATGATTTGTTGGAAGCCATTGTGCAAATGCCGAACAACTTGTTTTACAATACAGGCATTACCACCTATATCTGGATTTTAAGCAACAACAAAGCCGCACACCGTAAAGGCAAAGTGCAACTTATAGATGCCAGTGAGCTTTATAGAAAACTACGTAAAAATTTAGGGAATAAAAACTGCGAGTTTGCGCCAGAGCATATTGACGAAATTTTAAAAGTTTATACGGAAATGAAAGCTATGGAAAGCGAAGGAGATAACCCTATTGCAGCCCAAGTTTTTGATAATGAAGATTTCGGATACTACAAAGTGACTATTGAGCGCCCAAAACGTCTCAAAACACAGTTTACAGAAGAACGTATTGAAAGCCTGCGTTATGATAAGTATTTGGAAGAACCGATGCGCTACGCCTATGAAACTTATGGCGAAAGTGTCTACAAGGACATTAGTGCGCACGCCAAAGAAATTTTGGAATGGTGTGATCAAAACGATTTAAATCTGACTTCAGCCAACAAGAAGAAACTCACCAAAAAAGACACTTGGAAAAAGCACTTACACCAATTAAAACTTGCTGAGAAGTTAGCAGTGCATTTTGGTGATAACGTATTTACTGATTACAATGCCTTTGAAGGAGAGGTAAACAATATTATTAAATCTGAAAAACTTGATGCCTCAGCATCCGATAAGAAAGCTGTTTTAAATGCAGTCAGCTGGTATGATGCCGAAGCTGAAAAAGTCATCAAGAAAAAGGAAAAACTAAGTGGCGATAAATTGCAGAACCTCCTAATCCATTTAGGATGTAAAGAAGAAGATTTACCTAATTATGGGTATTTCCCTGTTGGTCACACTGAGAAGCCTGTCCTGAGCGAGTCGAAGGGCAGTCGAAGTGCTAAAGGAGGGGAATATATTACTTACGAAACCGAAAGCGATCTCCGAGATACCGAAAACGTGCCATTGAAAGACAACATCCATGATTACTTCTTAAAAGAGGTAAAACCTCATGTTGATGAAGCTTGGATTAACTTGGATAACACCAAAATTGGTTACGAAATCAGTTTCAATAAATACTTCTACAAGCACACGCCATTGCGCAGTATTGAAGACGTCACTAAAGACATTTTAGACTTAGAAAAACAAAGTGATGGTTTAATTTCTGAAATCTTAAACTTGGTGTAATGGTAGAGGTAGAAAATAAAACACAGCGTTACGATTCCTATAAAAATTCTGGAGTAGAATGGTTGGGAGAGATTCCTGAGCATTGGGAGATAAAGCCAGGCTTCACAATTTTATCAGAAAGCAAAACGAAAAATATTGGTTTTTTGGAAAAGACAGTTCTTTCTTTAAGCTATGGTAATGTAGTAATAAAACCAGAAGAAAAATTAACTGGATTGGTTCCTGAATCTTTTGAAACATATCAGATTGTTCAACCTGGAGATATAATTATTCGCCCAACAGATTTACAAAATGATAAAACAAGTTTAAGAACAGGTTTAGCAAAAGATAATGGAATTATAACGAGTGCATACATTAATCTAAGAGTTAGTAAAGCATACGACAACAATTTTTATCATTATTACTTACACACAATAGATATTAATAAAGTTATCTATGGTTTAGGTTCAGGCTTGAGACAAAACATAAGCTTTGATGATTTTAAGAGGTTTCCATTCCCACTTCCACCCCTCCAAGAACAAACCGCCATCGCCCAATTTTTAGATGATAAAACCACTAAAATTGATCATGCGGTATCGGTAAAAGAAAAGCAAATTGAACTGCTCAAAGAACGCAAACAAATCCTTATTCACAAAGCGGTAACACGTGGTTTAGATGATACTGTAAAACTAAAAGACTCTGGTGTGGAGTGGATTGGGGAGATTCCGGAGCATTGGGAGGTGAAGAAGCTTAAAGAGTTATGTAAGGCTTATGGTAGGATTGGTTTTAGAGGATATACTACATCAGATTTAGTGAATGAAGGTGAAGGAGCTATAACAATAAGTCCTTCAAATATTAAGGATGAATTTATGACTTTTGAAAAATGTAGTTATTTAAGTTGGAAGAAATATGAGGAGTCACCAGAGATACAAATATTTAATAATGATGTATTAGTTGTAAAAACAGGTTCAACTTTTGGGAAGATAGGGATTGTTAAAGATTTACCATTAAAAGCAACTATTAACCCTCAATTGTTAGTTTTAAAGGACATTAGTATTAGTCCTGATTATTTTTATTCTGCTTTAAAAACAAGTATGATTCAAATTCAGATTCAAAAAGAGGTAATTGGAAGTACCATTCCGACTATTTCGGAAACTAAAATTTTAAATTTCAAAATAGCTTTGCCACCTCAAATACAAATTGAAAAGACAGTTGTTTACCTAAATAATTTAAATGAAAAATTTAAAACCGCCATTTCCCTAAAACAGCAAGAAATTGAGAAGTTAAAGGAGTATAAGAGTAGTTTAATTAACAGTGTGGTAACGGGGAAGGTTAAGATGTGTTAAAATATATTGTATATGAAAATGTTTTGGGACATAATAGTAATGGTTGTGAAATGGTTAATTCGCAGAAAACGATTATATCGTATTGCTGGATTTGCAAGCGTTACCTATATTTTTTTTGAGCTTAATAATGCAGATATTCCAAAAGAGGCCGAACCTAATTATGCAGAAATTGGTAAGAAATATGGTGAAACTATAAAAGCTATATCTGGCTGGCTTGTAGATAAGTTTGGAAGTGGAATAAATTGGTTTGGTATAGCTATAGCTCTGATAATATTGTTGATTTGTCTACTAATAGAGTTTAACATCTTAAAACCTCAAAAAGTAATTAATGCAAAGAATATCTTTTCTGGTTGGTTTCAAATAAATAATCAAACAAACTACTATGACAAAGAATAAGAATATCTTTTCTGGTTGGTTTCAGATAAATACCATTAAAAATTATAAAATATTTAGAAGGCCATTTAAGGTAAACAAAACCTATTTTAATAAATTAAAAACAAAACATTTCACAAGAGAATTTACCTCTAAATATAACGAAAGACTTTTTGTAGATCAAGATAAAGATTCAGGTCAATTGTTGATAAATGAAATTCTTTTAAACAATGCGCATTTTCAATATTTATCTAATGAATTAAGAATTTTAGAGGATTGGATTGAAGACTATAAACACGAGTATCTAAATCTTAAAAGTCTTTTAAATGTTGAAGGAATTCAAATTAATAAGAATTCAAAGCAATATAAACAGTTAGAGTTATTAGAAGCTAAAAGCCAAGATTTTCTAAGAACTATTAAAGAAAATCAAGCAATCATCAATGGTGGTTTGGTCTTACCTCTTCAATTTAAAACATTAGACAATAGGGATCTTGAAGTACCAGAAAATTTTGTTTTTGAAAGATTACAAGAGTACGATCCAGAGCATCGTTTTATTGAAGAAGAGCCATCTGAAAATTTTGCAATAATTATTGTTTTCAGAAGGCTAACGGAAATAGTTACACAGCTTAAAAGTGTAAACAGATTATTAGAGAAACAAAAATATTCACAAAATAAATTTATTCGTGGAAATGCGGGAATGGGGAAGTCTAATTTTTCCGCATTCTTATATACTGCTTTGCTAAAGAAAAATAATCCAGCGATAATTATTGGAGGTAAATCATTTAATGGAGATCCAAATGGCTTTGATAAATTATTTATGGACAATCTTATGGTTCCTAATAATTATCAAATAGAAGAAGTTCTAGATAAGTTAAATAAATACGGATTAAAAAATAAATGCAGAGTTGCATTAGTAATTGATGGCATAAATGAAACCAGTTTTGCCCATAGTGGTTTTAGTAAGTTATGGGAAAATAGTCTAGATAGCTTTATTGAAACTCTCAAAAACTACTCTTATCTATATTTGGTTGTCACATTAAGAACCTCATACATTTCAAGAATTTGGTCTAATAACAGTATTCCTTATAATGAGATTCATCTTAACGGATTTAACATTAATAATCTTGGTAAGCTTGTAAAGAAATATTTTCATGAATATAAAATAAACATTGAACCAATTAAACCAACAGATATTTACTATTTCAGCACACCATTATATCTAGACTTGTACTGTAAAATGCTTAATGGTGACAAAGCCAATGAAGTTGAACCACTTTTGGGATTGGATGGGTTTAAGGAGGTTTTTGATATCTATAAAGATTCTTTAGCAGATAAAACGCGTCTTAAGTTAAATTTACTAACGAAAAATCAAGTTGTTGAAGGTATTGATAGAGTTTCTGAAGAAATGATTGATGAGCTGGAGGCCTTTGTTCCTATTGAATTGTATTATGAAAGAATGGATGGAAAAAAAGTCGATACAATTGAAAAAACTATTGGATTTGAAATATTGGAAGAATATTTAATCTATTTAGATGATAATCTCAATAATAAAGATGTTATAGTCCATACTCAACAAGAAGTTGGTGGTTATTTACTGGCCAATAAATTGATTACTGATTATGGAAGTATTAATGATGTTGTAAAGTCAGATTTTTTTCAAGATTATATTTTAGGAAATAGTGGAAAACATCATCAGTTAAAAGATGATATCCTTAAATTTTTAATTGCACAAAGTGATTCTAATTCATTATTGTTTACTAAATATATAGATGATGAAGTGGTTAAAAAATTTACAACATTAAACTTATTACGATCAAATACTTCAGATGAGAACAAAAAGTTATCTTCTTTATTATTAGAAACGGACTATTCGTTGGAAGAGGTTAGAACATTAATTAATGATTCTTCTCGCACATTGTATGATCCCCAATCAAACATTAACTTCTTATTCGTTAAAGAGGTTTTATTAAAGCTAGACAATTATGCACTTGATTTTTCGTGGACTTATTTGGTTTACCTAAACAACTCTGAATTTAGGGAGTTCTTAGACTACTATGTTATAAATCCAGATCAATTGGAAGCAGTTTATGAAGATAGATTAGAATTAGAAGTTGCTATTTGGTTATCAGAGACGACAATTCGAGATTTAAGAGATAAAAGTACTCGATTTTTAATTAGATTTTTTGAAAGATTCCCACATTTAATTTTGGACAAAATAATAGAGTATTCAAATACTCAACGAACTTACATCCAAGAAAGACTCGCTCTCGTTTGTTATGGTGTATGTATGCGCCTTCAAAATGATGAACCATTCGTTCAATTACATTTAAAAGGAATTGCAGAAGGCCTTTTTAACTTACAATTCGATTTAGAGCCAACTAATCCGACTTACAATTATATAGTTATTGATAGTTATAAACATATTATTGATTTAGCAATTTATAAGGGTGTTTTTGAATTGCCTGAAAAAGATTTAGAACGTTTATCAACATATAAATTTATAAAGAATGATTGGTTTGAGTTAAATGAAGAAGATTTTAATGCCGTAAGTAGTTCTATTATGTGGAAATCTAGCCCAAACCCAGACCCATTATCTGGAGACTTTGTACACTACACTATTCCTCGTCTTAATAACCTAAATCATGAGAATAGAAATAAACACACGGCTAATATTTATAAGGAGTTATTAAGACTGGGATATGTTCCCAATATCGAAGATTTATCTGATAAAGAATATTCATTCTATGGTGGGTCTAGTTTGATAGGAAACCGTTCAAAAGTGGATAGGCTTGGGAAAAAATATTCTTGGATGGCCTATTTTAATTATGCAGGTTATTTATTAAGCAAAAACAAATTAGGTATTTGGTCTGAAAAAGATTCTTCATATGAGAAGCACTATGAAAGGTTAAGCGATGTGGATATTGAACCAAGCTACGATGAGAATATACCAATTGTACAAAGATTTATTCAAACTGATTTTTTTGAGAAGCGTACTTTAGATAATGGCGAATGGGTAAATGAACATAACTATAATGTTTTAAGTACATTATATAGTAAAGATGACTACACTTTATTGTCTGCTGATATTGATCAAAAGTTAGATGAAAAATATAAAACAAGATCATGGATAAAAGCCCAATCATACTTTGTAAATAAAGATCAAGTAATTGCACATATAGATAAATTAGAAAATCGAGAGTTTGGATGGAAGTTTGATCTTCACGGTAATGGATCAATATCCAAAACGTATTTTGGTGAATTGTATTGGGCTGATAACATTCCTGTCATTAAGAAAGAAAGTCATCATTTACCCTTTATAACTACCAAGGAAATTGAAAGAACTATTGATGAAATGGAAATTAGAGAATCTGGAAATTTTAATTACGAGGATATTGGAAAAGTTGTAAAAGAAACTGTTAATGAAACCTGTTATTTTGAGTATGAACCAACCATCATGGATTTTCTATGGGAGTCAGATTCAAAACTAATACCTTCATTAAGATGTGATATTCCAGCAACTAATATAGGTATACATTTAAATCTCACTGTAGATTCCGCAAATGCTAAAATTTTAGATTCAAATCTAAAATTATGTTTTAAAGAGTACTTAACTGAATATGACTTAAATTCTGAAAATTTCCATTATTTCAGAACTGATTTATTAGAAAAGTATTTAGAAGAAACTAATCAAGTTTTAATGTATCAAATAAAACAACATACATACGATCAAGCTACAGATACTCATCATGAAGATTTTAGAGGAATGCAGTTTGTTTTTTCACCGTTAAATAGATAACATTATGCATAGCCAAACCAACGAACAAGCTCTAGAAGCTGCCATAGAAAAAGCCTTAACAGGAACCTGCTTAGAAGATATGAAAAAGCAAGGGCAATCTATTGATGCCGTAAACGAACAAGCTGCATTGTATAGATCAGGCAATGGTTATTATATTGGGCAGCCTTCTAATTTTAATCCGCAGTTTGCTATAGACGAGCAATTCTTTTGGGATTTCCTTGAAACCACCCAAAAAGAAGAATTAGAAAAGCTACTAAATCAAAGCGATTGGAAACTGAAAATCCTGAATCGCTTGGATCGTATGATTAAAAAATATGGGATTTTGCATCTGCTTAAAAAAGGCTTGCAGGTAGATGATGCCCATTTTACACTCTTTTATCAATTGCCATTGGCGAGTAGTAGTAAACAAGTAAAAGAAAATTTTGCCCAAAACCGCTTTAGCGAAACCAGACAGTTGCGCTATAGTGTGGACAACCCAAGAGAAGAAATAGACTTGGTATTATTTATAAACGGGTTGCCAATTGTAACTATGGAATTAAAAAACCATTGGACAGGGCAAAACGCCCGGGTTCATGGGCAATACCAATACAAAAACCAACGCGATACAAAACAGCCATTATTGCAATTTGCCCGTTGTGTGGTCCACTTTGCTGTGGATACTGATGAGGCCTACATGACTACAAAACTAAACGGGAAAAACACTTTTTTCCTACCGTTTAATAAAGGGAATAAACACGGCAAAGGCAATCCTGAACTATCAAAAGGAGAAATTGGCCATAGAACGAATTATTTATGGAATGAGGTATTTACGAGAGAAAGTTTAGCAAATATCATTCAGCATTTTGTGCGTTTAGATGGTAAAAAGAAAGATCCCATACAGTCAAAAACATTATTTTTTCCACGCTACCATCAAATGAATGTCGTTCGAAAAATAATAGCTGACGCCAGTAGAAATGGCGTTGGACAAACATATCTTATACAGCATTCTGCTGGTTCTGGAAAATCGAATTCTATTACATGGGCGGCGTATCAACTTATAGAAACCTATCCAGAAAGTAATGCGACACCAGGCGTAACAGATTTAGAAAAACCACTCTTTGATTCTGTTATTGTAGTGACCGATAGACGTTTGTTAGATAAGCAAATACGTGATAATATCGCAGATTTTTCAGAGGTTAAAAACATTGTTGCACCTGCATATTCATCTAAAGATTTAAGAGATAGTCTGGAGCAAGGGAAGAAAATTATCATTACGACCATTCAGAAATTCCCATTTATTATTGATGGCATTGCAGATTTAAGTGATAAACGTTTCGCGGTTATTATTGATGAAGCACATAGTAGTCAAAGTGGTTCTGCTCACGATAATATGAATCGTGCCATGGGGCAACAGTTTGATGAGGAGGACGAGACAGATGCACAGGATAAAATTATTCAGGCCATGCAATCCCGTAAAATGCGTGGCAATGCGAGTTATTTAGCCTTTACAGCAACACCAAAGCCAATTACTTTAGAGAAGTTTGGAGTAAAAGATGCCGAAGGGAAGTTTAAACCTTTTCATCTATACTCTATGAAACAGGCTATTGAAGAAGGTTTTATTTTAGATGTTTTGGCCAATTACACCACCTTAAAGAGTTATTATGAAATAGAGAAATCTATTGAAGAAAACCCTTTGTTCGATTCTACCAAAGCACAGAAAAAATTACGAGCTTATGTGGAGCAGCATCAACAAACCATCAACACCAAAGCGGAAATCATTCTCGATCATTTTATTCCTAAAATAGTCAATCAGAAAAAACTAAAAGGTAAGGGGAAGGCAATGGTAATTACGCAGAGTATTGAATCTGCTATCCGCTACTACAAAGCCTTGCAAAATATATTAAAGGATAAAGGACATCCTTTTAAAATTGCGATTGCATTTTCTGGCACCAAAAAAGTGGATGGTATTGAATATACTGAAGCTGATATGAATGGTTTTGCGGAGAAAGACACCCGCTTTAAGTTTGACGAAGATGAGTATCGCATTTTAGTGGTAGCCAATAAATACCTCACGGGATTTGATCAGCCAAAGTTATGTGCTATGTATGTCGATAAGAAATTACAAGGCGTTTTAGCTGTTCAGGCATTGTCACGATTAAATAGAGCGGCAACAAAATTGGGCAAGAAAACAGAGGATGTGTTTGTGCTGGATTTCTTCAATTCAACGGATGACATTAAAAAATCTTTTGATCCTTTTTACACTGCAACCTCTTTAAGTGAAGCTACTGATGTGAATGTTTTACATGAGTTAAAAGATGTTTTAGATGCTGTAGGAGTTTATGAATGGGAAGAAGTAGAAGAGTTCAATACGCGGTTTTTCAATAAAGAAGATGCACAAGTGTTAAGTCCGATAATTGAAAGAGCAGCCGAACGCTTTATTCATGACTTGGAATTAGAAGATGAGGACAAAGCAGATTTTAAGATTAAGGCAAAACAGTTTGTGAAAATCTATGGTCAAATGGCATCCATAATGCCTTATGAGATTTTGAACTGGGAGAAATTGTTTTGGTTTTTAAAATTCTTAATTCCGAAGTTGCCGGTGCGACCTGATGGTACTGATGGATTAGATGAGCTATTAGAATCTGTAGATTTATCCACTTATGGTTTGGAACGCGTAAAGCTAAATGAATCCATAGGCTTAGATGATTCTGAATCAGAAGTAAATCCTCAAAACCCAAATCCGAGAGGCGTACATGGCCCAGGAGAAGATGAAGACCCATTGGATTTGATCATAAATAGTTTCAACGAACGCTGGTTTCAAGGTTGGGAAGCAACTCCAGAGGATCAACGTGTGAAATTTATTAGCTTGACGAAGTCAATTCAGGCGCATCCAGATTTTCAATCCAAAGTTGCAGAGAATTCAGACCAACAAAATAGAGATTTAGCTTTTAAGCGCATATTGGATGACGTTATGTCAAAGCAGCGTAAACAAGAACTAGATCTCTATCGATTGTACGCCAAAGATGATGCTTTTTACCAAGCCTTTTTTGATACGATGAAGCGTATGGCTAATGTGAGTGGGTAGATAAATAATAATAATAATAATAATAAATATGAGAATAGTATTACAATCAATAATTGTCTTAATCTTGGTTGTTTCTTGTAAAAACAAGGAGGATAAGGAAGAAGGATTTGGAGTGAAAAGTATTAATGTGTTAAAATCCGGAATCAATAAAGCTGAATCTTTAATAGTGGAAAAACCCTATCAGTACTTTAAAGACAGAAGCAAAAAAGCAGATTCAATCGAGAAAACTATAATTCATAATCACTTTGAAAATCTTAAAAAAAACTATCCTGAATACAATCTCGTAGCTAATTGGTTTGATTCAAATCCTCCTGAATTAAATGGAGTTAGAGGAAATTATTATAAGATTATAAGAGGTGTTATTAAAGAGGGAAAAACTATTACACGTAAAAATTTTATTAATACATCTCCAACAAATACATATAAATATTTCTTTGAATCAGAAGATTATTATGCGATTTTGGAACTAGATGTTAGTAATGAAGATGTGAAAGTTGTGAATTTTAGAAGGATTTTAAATGGGTATGGTGATGAGCCTATGCATGATTTAATTTTTAATGAGAAAGGTGAGTTAATTAAAGAAATATATCAATCTGACGTGGACCCATCATTATATGAAGAGAATGGGGACTTGTTTTTCGAATTTAAAAAAGATGTAAACAAAGAAAAAATTGTGAACACAATTAATCTAGGAAAGTATTTAGATATTTAATATTATGAATAAATTATTACTATTGATTTTTCCAGTGTTACTTTTTTGTTATGCCTGTAACAAAAAACATCAGAATATTGAGGCATTGAAAAGTATTGGAAGTACAGAAACCACAAATATTGTTGATATAAAAAATTACTCTCCAGAAGAATATAAATCTCAAGCATTAGCAATTTTAAATAATGCGAAAAAAAGGTTAAAAGATACATTACCTATAGTTATTAACGCTCAGGTTGAATTATTTGAGAAAACCTTAGGTGAAATAGAGAAAAGAGCTGTTTTGTCTCTAACATTAGAAGAAACAAACCACGAAATAGACCTTGTCAGGGCTAATGCAGAGAGCGTTTTATTAATGGACGAAATTAGAGTCAATAAGGTTTTTTATGAGGTCGTTAATGAATTAGAAATTTTAAATCTAGAATACAATCAGCATTATAAAAGTAACCCTATACTTTTTAAAGATTATTATGATGTTAGCCCTATCATCCTTAGGGAAGGGGTTTTAGAAAAAATAAATGAGTTAGTCGAAGATGAAAAGGAAAGGATTAAATTAGAAAAAAAAGAGGATCAGATGGAAACGGGACTGATGTTATTAGCGATATTTCCAGGAGGAGCTTCAGCTAAGAATATTTTAAATAAAATTGTTAAAAATGCTAGACTAGCTAAACATACATTAATAGCATCAAAAAACACAAACGTTTTGTCAAATATGACTTCAAAAGTTTTAACAAAACATACTTCTAAATATTTTGTGGAACCGTTATCAAATAATAAGAAAAGAGAAAGAATAGCTCAAAGCTCAGATCGAATCTATAAATCGAAAAATGGAGCGCTAGCTCTGCATAAAACGGGTGACGTTATAAATTCCAACAATACAAAACAAACTGTATTGGTTTTTAAATCTATTAAAAATCAATTACCTGGTAGGATTGGTGATTTCTCAGATGGAATATTAACTCAACCCATTGACTTTTTAAGAAAGATGATTAATGAAAACGCAGAATTAATTAGTAACTAATAAATATTTATAATGTTCTGTTAGTTTTTTCAATATTCCTTAATCATGTTTTCGATATCAAATTCATCTTGTTTTAGAGTTTTGTATTGAAAATCAAAATGTTAATATTGAAAAAGATACTTCTGAACCTATTAGATGATATAATGGTAAAGCCAATTAGCAGGAATTAATTTATTCCTTTTATACTTATGAGAGGAGCCATTTTACCAAACTCTCTATTGATACGATGAAGCGAATGGCAAATGTGAGTGGGATGTGATATAGGAACGGTTAAATAGTGGTTAATTGCTTTGTATAAGGTTTGAGTTAAGGTCTAATGTTTTTTTAAATCCAATTTGAAATGTATCAATCAAAACAGCATTTAGAGGTGGTGAAAGCCTCGTTTTTAAAAGATAAGCTTAAATCCTTAGCTCCTGAGTTAGATGATAATAATGCGATTAGATTACATCGTGCTATTAGCTGGGTGAAATGTGCTGAAGAACAAGCTGCTAATCCCGACTTAAAATTTATAACCCTTTGGATTGCCTTTAACGCGTGTTATGCAGATAGCGATGCGCATGAATTGGTGCTTTCAGAAAAGAAACGCTTTAGGGATTTTATTTCCAAGTTGGTTAATTATGATGCTGAAGATCGATTCTTTAAGTTATTATGGTATAAATTTTCAGGTCCGGTAAGACTCTTAATTGATAATAAATATGCCTACAAACAATTTTGGGATGCGCAACGCGGTCAATCCTTAGACTGGGAGGCACTATTTAAACAATCCAAAATTGATTCCAGAAATTATTTGGCCCATCAACAGGTCTCAAATTTGTTAGAATTGGTTTTAGATCGCTTATACACCGTTCGGAATCAATTAATTCATGGCGGCGCAACCTACCAAAGCAAATTAAATCGCTCACAGGTTAAAGATGCCAGTCAGATTTTAGAATTCTTGTTGCCCATTATAATTGATATCATGATCAACAATGGCGGCGAAGATTGGGGGGTGATTAATTATCCTGTGATTGAGTAATTATAGTTCATTTTATAGAAATCGATATTCCACTTAGTAAAAATATAATTTAAAATATGACATTTAGTCCCAATAGTATTACAAAAGAGCATGTCATCAATGCCGTTAAAGATATAGAGGAAAATAAAATTCCATTAATAAAATCTACTCGGTGGTTGGTTAAGATTAATGATAATACATATCCACCAAAAGATGTCATGCGCCATGCCCATGCTCAAATGAATGGTGAACACGTTTGGAGACATAGCGGAGGTGAGGATACTAATAAATTCTTTAAGAGAATGGGTTTTGAAATTATAGACACGCATCAAAATGGATTGGAACAAATAATAGTAAACTATAAAATTTTAATTCAGAAGACCCACTTAAAAGATGAGCGTTATAAATGGGAATTACTCGAAAAGTATAAAGGGCGTCCAAATTTAGCTGCTGAAAACTTGTTGGAAGAGCTCAAGGCAATTGACTACAATAATTTATTGTATGCTATGAGTAAAGCTGTACTGCAGAATATAACTAGCAATAAGCCAGAGGATGTTCGAGATCTTTTTAAGCAGCTGTTTGATGAATCTATTGATCTGAACACCCGAGTTAAATCGTTTAATGAAGGTTCATTAGCTATTTATAGGGGGCTTGGAGAAACCTTACAGCATCATCAAGATGAGCGGACAATTTCAACGTATCTCACATTTTTTAATCCAAACAAATATACCTTTTATAAACATTCATTCTATAAAGAATTATGTGACCTGTTAAATGTAAAACAAGCTAAGAAAAATGAAAAATATGCGCATTACTTAGAATTAATTGAACACATCATTTCAGAATATATTGAGAGTGATGACGAGCTCACATCCTTAGTAAAGAATTATATTCCGCAGTATTACGATGGTTCAAACAACCTATTGTTGGCACAAGACATCTTATATCAAATGCTTGATAAAAACGAAAGTATTAATTATTGGGTATATGCTCCAGGTGAGAATGCATCCAAATGGGATGAATTTTACGAAAATGGAGTGATGGGGCTTGGTTGGGATGCACTTGGAGATTTGAACGATTATCCCTCTAAAAAGGCCATAAAGTTAAAATTACAAGAATTGGAAGGTGTTCCATCCACAAAACAAAATGATACAGCTGCTAATTATGAGTTCTTAAAAGTGATAAAACCTGGCGATGTCATAATTGTAAAAAAGGGTATGACTGAATTACTCGGCTATGGTATAGTAACGTCTGATTATTATTATGATACTACTAAATCTTCCTATCAAAAAAGCAGAAATGTAGATTGGCAATTAAAGGGGAATTGGAAGCTTGATTTTAAATTATCCTTAAAGACCTTGACGAATGTTACAAAGTATAAAGAAGATGATAATACAAACTATTACGATAAATTATTGTCTATAATGAAACAGGATCATTTAGAAAATAAAACCGAATATAAAGGGTATAACGCACCTCTCAACCAAATTTTTTACGGTCCGCCTGGAACAGGAAAGACATATAACACAATTTTGGAAGCGGCTAAAATTATTAAGCGAGATGATACTATCAACTATAATGAGGCACAGGCAGTTTTTAATGAGCATTTAGGAAATAGAATAGAGTTTATCACCTTTCATCAAAATTATAGTTATGAAGATTTTATTCAGGGACTAAGACCGGATACCGAGGCAGGCGGTGAATTGTCATTTTTTAAAAGTGATGGTGTGTTTAAAAGGATAGCAGATAGAGCACTTAAAAATTTAAGAGATTCCGAAAATCCAGAATCTGCCAAGCATGGATTCGATAAGGTGTTTTCTGAATTGACAAGACCTTTAAATGAAGGACAAGTGGATGAGCTCGAAATAAAAATGAAGCAAACGTCTTTTTATATCACTGAGGTAGGGGAGAAATCTATTGAATTCAGAAAAAAGCAAGGTGACTCCAAACATTCTTTGAGTATAAACACTTTAAGGAAAATGTATGAAAGGGGTTTTAATGATCTCATACTGGGAGGATTGCAGCCCTATTATAATCCAATATTGAGCTTGCTTCTAGATAAAGGAAAAAAACATGTAGATCACGTTGAAAAACAGAACTATGTAATAATCATTGATGAAATCAATAGAGCCAATATATCTAGAGTATTTGGAGAACTCATCACCCTAATTGAACATGATAAACGTTCTCATGGCAAAATACCAATAACAGCTACTCTACCTTCTGGAGAACCTTTTATAGTTCCATCTAATTTATATATTATTGGCACTATGAATACCGCAGATAAATCTATAGCCCTTTTAGATATTGCTTTAAGACGTAGATTTGAGTTTGTGCCTATGTACCCAAAGTATCAAATAGTAGGAGAGGATATATTTATTAATAATGCAAACTTACTAGAGATTATAAATAATGAAATCATAAGTAGAAAAGGTCATGATTTCACCATTGGGCACTCCTATTTCTTGGGGGACACCTTTGATTTAAAAAACACCATTGATAACAAAGTAATACCATTGTTATTGGAATATTTTATGAATGATTTTGTTGAAGTTAAAAACATTCTGAAATCAGCGAATCTCGAAATTGAAGGATGGCCTATGAAACTTAATTTGAATGACTAATCTTTTCGAATATCAAAATACCTCGGAGTTTTCAAAGTCACATTTTGAAGGGCTTGAAGTCTTTTTGGATGATATTTGGTCAAAGCGAGAAAAATCTAGCTCATATTTTAATGAAGAAGATGAAAGAGTAGAACAACAGCGTTTTATTCAGTTTTCACACAAGCATACAACCTTAAAATCTAACAAATATGTAGGTGTAATTCTTTATGAAGGAGCGACGATCAATTTACTTCCAAAAATATTTTTCACTGGTAAAGAACCTTTTGCTAATGATGTTAAAGCAATAAATAAGCATGTATTGTGGTGGTTAAGTTATTGCAGAAAATTAAAATTCCCTAACTATCTATCTGGGTTAAATAGTGAAAAAGCGGACTTTTTTGAGATTTTAATCTACTTGTTTAGTAAATATACTCGAGAGCTTTTAAATTCAGCAATCTATCAAAAATACACAGAAGTCAATAAGGAATTGAATTTTGTTAAAGGTCGAATTGACTTTAACGCATATATTCAAAACAATTTGAGCAATGGCCGACATCATAAAATTAGTTGTGAATTTGATGCTTTTGAAATGGATAATGAGTTTAATAGATGTGTCAAGTTCGTTTCTAAACTGCTGTTGTCTACAACAAAGGAAAACCAAAGCAGGCGTTTTTTGAGTGACATTTTGTTCATCTTGGATGAAGTAGAGGATGTTAACGTGTCCGCAGATAAAATGAGGCGAATGACGTTTAATCCTATGTTTTCAGATTTTGAAACCATCCGTGATTATTGTGTGTTGTTTTTGGATAATAGCGTGTCATTCAATTATAAAAATAGCTTGAAGCTTTTTGCCTTTTTATTGCCTATGGAATATGTGTTTGAAGATTTTATTTTTGGTTTTATGGATAAGGAAATAGACGAAATAAAAGCACAGTCTCAAATAGGAACTAAGCATTTAGATGAAGAAAGGAATTTTAAATTAAAACCAGATTTGCATTTGACTTTAGAGGATAGGAGTATTATTGCTGACACCAAATACAAAATTGTTTATTCAGATAATAACGACCCAAAAAAGGGCATTTCTCAAAATGATTTGTACCAAATGTTAGCCTATGCGGTTAGATTTAAGGCTAATGAAATCATTTTGTACTATCCAGATACGATCAAAATTGAAACACCAAATAATTCTGAATTATTTATCGTTGATGAATTGGCAGGTGGAGAGAAAGTATGCGTAAAATCTTTCCAATTACCAATTATTAATAGAGCACTTTTCGATATTAATTATCAAGCTAAACCTTTATTATTAGAAGATTTTGAGGATACCAAATATGAATTAATTAGGCAGATAAAAAAATCGTTAGATTTGGATTATGTGTTGCTTTAATAAGGTTTAAGATGCATGTTTCATGATTATTCCCAAAACTGCATCCCCAATTTGCTCTATTCTACGCTCGCCAATACCATTTACTCTGAGCAATTCTGTTCTTGTAGTTGGCTTAGATTCAACAATCTCATAAAGCGTCGTGTTTCCAAAGACATGGAATGCTTTCAATCCGTTGTCGAGGGCGTGATTAAGTCTAAATTCTCTTAGTTCTTGGAATAATCTTTCGTCTTGATTTTTTAATTTCGGAATTACATATTTTTGAGCGATAGGCTTTTCAATCGACGAATCATTACCATTAAAATTAATAAGGATTGGTAAAAAGTCCTTCGCATAAGCGTCACATCTCTTTTGACTGATGCCATAGATGCTGAGAAATTCAATTTCCGTTTTTGGCATTTTTTCCACCAAGTCATCTAAGGTTTTATTAGTAAATATTGTATAAGCTGGACTTTTCGTTTTATTAGCTAATTCTAACCTTTTACTCTTTAAAGCTTCATATAAGTTAGGTTTATGAGATTCTGGATGATTGCTTATTGAAAGTGTTGTTTTTTTATCTTTTTGAGAAGGAAATATAACTGCAATCCCATTAAGACGTGCTATATAAATGAGTGTGCCTAATGTAATTGAACCATTATTTCGAGTGTGCAAATTTGTAAATTGTCTATCGCAATCGTGAGCGCGATACCCACTATTTAATCTTGACAATCTGTGGAAGTAATCTCTACCATTTTCGCCTAATGCTGTTGCCAGGGAAAAACCAATTCTGATCCAGTTTTCATAACCATCAGTAATATCAATGTTATTTCGCTCTATTTCTACCGTTAGATTTTCAATGATATCCTTGTCATTATTTGAATTGACATCAATCTTAAAATTGACATTATGGTGTTTTTCAGGTACCACCTTAATTTCAGGCATATATAATTCTGCATATACATCTGAAAACGGATTGCAATAGATGTTTGGATCATAGGATAATAACATGCATCTCGCTATATCTTTGCAAGCTCCATCTATTTCTATGTTGTATTCATCTAAATAATATTTTTGAAGTGCAAGAAACTGCTCTAAATGAGTATCTATTGATGGGTTGATCTTCACTATTAATTTAATCCCATTCCCACTTGGACTTTTAAAGGCTACAAATGTAAATTCATCTGAAATTAATGTATTAAAAATAGAATCATATTCTTCTAAATCATCAATGTCTATTTGAATTAATCCCGAATGCTCTTGAAGATGATGCTTATTTCTTTTCTCAAAAGTTCCAGATAAGGTTACGCATGGTAATTTTGACTCTTTCAGTCTGCTTCTTTCATGTTTATTGTCTAAGCACCTCAAGATTTTAATGTCGTTTTTTATATAACCGTACCTTATAACTTCAATCAGTTGATTGATGTCAAATTCGTTGTCGGGTGCTTTGGCTGACATTAGATTGTTGTAAAACGAAAACGTGTGTTCTGTATTTATTAATTGCATTCTATTAATTTAATTAGTCATCAACCCATAGATATTTGTTGGGATTGAGGTTTGTTGCTTTTTTTACTATTTTGTGGATTAACTAATTAAAAAAAAGGTTGTTTTTTGAGGGAAGGTTTAAATATAATGACTTTTAACAGAAGTCATGGTTTAACTTACAAAAAAAGTTGTTTAATCATAATAGAAGTGCATTTTGTCGATAATTTATAAAAACAACCTTGATGAATTGATGCCAATCGCGCTTTAGGGAAATCAAGGTGACTATATTCATTTAACCTCATTCTATACCTTGAATGGAGCATATAGAATACAATAAATTTAGGTTGCTAATTCGCGTAGTACCCAAATTTTCGTCTTTAATGTGTTTTTTTCCAACAACATTCTCGCTCGATTTTGATGTCACTATTGGTTGGCGATTTAAAGATATCTAAAATTGAAAATCGAAACTGTTCTTTGATATGGTTAAATTCTAAATCTTTAGGTCTTTATTTCCGTCATTACCGCTTTTTATATAGGATTTTTAGCGATTGAGAATCATTTCTTTGCCCTAAGCTCAACCAACATACATTGTGCCATTGCAAGCATCGGTAATTTCAATAAATCCCTTTTTGATTTTGTAATGCTGCTTTCCATCAGGTAGTGCCATTCCCCATTAAAATCATCTTATTTTTTTGCTCAAATTTTCCATTTTATCAGATAATTCAACCAAATCTGTAAGCAGCATATGAACAGCATCCTCACTCAATACACCTCGTTTGAGGTCCTGTGGGACTTCGTTTCTTTTCTCTGCCATAACATCTTTCATATATTGCGATTCATAATAGGTCTTTAATGTCTGTAAATCTTTTAAGGAACCTGCAAGTTTATTCATGGCTTTATCGGATTTTTCAACTACTAAAGTGAGTTCGTCCAAGATGTTTTCCATTTTTGTAATTCGGTCGATAATATTATTCATAGGTAGATATCTTTTGCTTTTATTTTACAAAGCTATAAATTTAGTTGTGTTATGTTGTTGAAATGCACATGTTTTGTTGATAATGAACTTTGTCTGTGATTGGGTGCGCGATTTAGAACGGAATCTAGGGAATAAAAACATAATGGGTAAAACCAGTCAATTAAATGTTCAGGATATTCATTTTTGAAAGGCCAAGTGTTGAATGGTATAAACTTATATTTTGGATTAGAATCTTATTTTTTAATATCAGAAAAGGCGTTATTTACTTTTAAATCATGGTTTTAAGAAATCAAGACGCTCACCTTTCGAGTAGGCAGAATAATGACCTTCCAATCTTTCCCAGTTAATTTTAGTTCAGTTTCTGTGGTTTCTGCTACTTTTTTTTCTTGTATTTATTTCGTTTTCTGTGCGAGAAGTAATAATGTCAGATAAATGACGAGATAAGGATAGTCCAGGTAATAGCCTCAATGTCTTGGCCTGTGAAGATAGTAGTGATAATAATTGGCAAATTTCTAATACAAATGCAGTTTAAATAAGCTGGAACTTTTGTGGCAGGAAGCCAAGATCATAGAGGCTTTGCTGAATGAAGCGCGCGTTGAAAGATGACGATTGTTGGATGAAACCATTGAATGAATTTTGGATATGGCACCTTACTTTGTTTGTCGCCATTGAATGTTGCTTTCTATGTTGTCAACCGAAGAAATCAAATATGTTTTTATTTTTAAAAACCAAAACCGATTCCAATTCCAAAGTTAAGGCCAAATCCAGTTACATTTTCATCTTCGCTTTGAAAAGCTTCATCAGTATTTCCAAATACCCAACTTGGTCCGGCGTATGGGTTGATGTAAAATATTTTACCCAAAAAAAATTGGTAACCTAACAAGGCCTGAACATTAAATAGTTTTAAGTTTCTTTGGTTTAACCGTCCAACAAAAATTTTCTCGTTGTAAGAAGTAAAATCTGGATCCTGTTCTAAAGCATATAGCCGTTCTTTAAAATTTATGTACTGAATTGTCGGACCTATGTAAAATACTTTAGGGGGCTTTATGATCTTTGGTGTAATGTCTGTAGCCTATGTTTAATGAAAACGTTTCTTTACGATGTTGGGTGTCCATTGGATTATTTAAAGTCGTACCAAAAAAATCTGAATATAATTCTTGAAAATCATTAAGATTGGAATTATTGGTTTTTCCGGCACCAAAGCCAATTTGAAGGGATGATCTGTCATTTAATATCCGTTCATAGTTGATTTCGTAAATATTTGATATTAATAAGAGCGCATTTATTTTTATAATATTCTTTTGATCCTCTTGGGCATTTTTTGAAGTTGAGAACAAAAATAGTATGACGATGAATATAAACTTTTTCATGGTTCAGATGATTTAATAATAATCTATAAGACACTTTTTTATCATAGCGTTTGAAATGATTTAAAGTATGCCATTTTTTGTGCATTGACAGAATCCGCTTGACGTTCATTTTATGTTGTCTTCGAATAGTGTTTTTGGCATTTCTATTTTACTCTAAAATTCATTTAGTTAACCCATAATTTGGTCGTGTCCTGTGCTTATTCTGCTTTTTAGCTATTGCTTCTAAAACTATTTATTTTTTTATAAAATCATTGACTGAAAAAAAATAATGTTTTGCGTTAAAAGAAAATAGATTACCCGTATTCATCGAATCCTAAGAACATTATGAGAAGAGTGCAAATTTTAACATCCAACAATCCTTCTAAAAATATTTCGTTGATTATATGCTTTAAGAGAAATATAAAGGATGGGTATTTGCTAATGTCAATATGGCATTATTATCCTGAAAAACTGGCAGTTATGTTCAAGGTTTAAGCTCAAATTATGGGGTTTCAATAAATTTTTAAGAACGAAATCAGCTAAACCAATTTTGGTATTTTTTTTGTTTTGTAATTATCGAAATCATTCGGATTTCAAGATTGAAACAATGTTTAATTTAAATTTTTGTAATTATGAGCAATTTAGAAAATGTTCCTAAAAGCGGAAGGTTAGCGAACAGAAATTCAAATCACAACGTCCCTAGTGTGTCAAATTGGTTGGATGATATTTTCAATAGAAATTTATCTTCAGTCTTTACTTCAGACTTTAATACGGGAATATCTTTACCAAAAGTGAATATTAGAGAAACTTCCGATGCTTTTATGGTTGAAATGGCAGTACCGGGTTTAAAAAAGTCAGATTTCAATATCGATATTGACAATAGGGTATTATCCATCTCCACCGAGACCAAAGAAGAACATGAACAAAAGGAGGGAAATTATACGCGTAGAGAGTTTGGTTACGCTTCGTTTAAAAGAGTGTTTTCTCTGCCTGAAAGTGTAAATGACGAAAAAATTAATGCGAGCTACAATGAAGGTATTTTAAATATACTCTTGCCAAAAAGAGAAGAGGCAAAACAAAAGCCTAGTAGGAGTATTGAGGTTGCATAACTGATCCCCTAAATCATTAGAGTGAAGAACGTAAACTACAGAAGAGATCGAGTCATCGGTCTCTTTTGTGTTTACAACATTTACCATCCATAAACCTCTCATTGTAGGACAAGGAATTGTAAACATGGAGACTGGGTAAGAAGTACGAGGGATAGATATAACGCCATAAAGTTAATTTCCTAAAGAGAGATCCAAAACATACAATGACTTGTGCGATTGCCTCTTTGCCCAATTCAAAAAGGTAATAAACTACCTCAGCTTCAATACTTTTTGTTGCATCCTCATTTATTTTTATTAGGACTTGTTAAGTAGATTATCAGAACAGACAAAAGAAACTAATAAGCTTAGGACTTCCTCAACATTGAAAATTCCCACTCTTTTCTACTCAGGTTTTTATGAGGCTTAGAGCTCCATTTAAAGTCGTAGAAACTCGTATAGTCCGTTCTTTAATAAAATTTCGACCTGGACTATGAAAAGGCCAATAGGAGAATTTATGAGCATGATATGGCGACGGGAAAGAGCAAAAAGTTTGCACTGATAGCAGAATGTGACAAGCTGTTAAAACAAGCGTTTGCCATAGCGAAATCAGCACTATGAAATATAGCTATCCATAGAACTGTTTAAGTTGAAAATCAATATTGTTTTATCTGTTGTTCAGCACAGTACCTTGCTGACACTAATTCTTATTCTATTTTTATTGAGGTCATATAAATTTTACTCAATCCATTTTCACTTTCCTGAACATAATCTTTAAAATCTGATATACTTTTGAACTTTTTCGGACTAATATTTTGTCTCCTACTTGTGAAATATAAGATCTGATCTTTCTCATCATAAAAAGGGCAGTATTCCATAAATTTAGTGTTGATAGGTACGCCTAAATTTGTTGATTTTCCCCAATCTCCGTTCGATTGTTTTTTTGAAATATATAAATCACCACTTCCTTGACCATCTTTTTCATTGTACCTTGTATACAGTATAAAATCTTCCTTCTTGGAGATAAAAGCATTAAATTCATACCCAGCACTATTTATATTTTCACCTAAAAGAACAGGAGCCAAATAGTTTCCAGCCTCCCACTTACAATAATAAATATCATCCTTCCCAGAACCATTTGTAGAGTCCATTGTAAAGTATAAATTATTGTTATCACTAAGTGTTGGATAAAATTCGTCTAAATCTGAATTAACTGGTTTTCCCATGTTTTTAGGTTCGGACCAGTCCCCATCTTTAGTGTCCCTCTCAACATACCAAATATCAAAATCCTTATTCTTATCAGATAAATCATCCAAGGGTCTGTCAGAAACAAAAAACAACCGATTTCCATTCTTTGATAAAAATGGTTCTAAATACATATATGCATCACAAAAAGGCAATAATTCAGGCGCTAACCATGTACTGTTTTCTTTTTTCATCGTAGCCAACTGGAAAATTTCGCCATTAGGGCTTTGTAACGTGAAAAATGCTTCATCTCCATGGGTTGAAATGCAAAAATCCCTAACATTATTGAATTGATTCAAAATCTTATCAAATTGTAAAATCTCATTTTCATGCTGAGCCGACAAGAGATTTGAAATTAGAATGAGCGTCGTAGTTACCAAGGTTTTTGTCATAATAGGCTTTTGATTTGTTGTAGTAACAGTACATATCGATTCAATTTTACCGCGTATTTACTGTTTTTTAAGTTGTTTAAATTCTATTTTCGAACAACTAAATTAGCTATTTGTTTTTGAAGTTTTGACACTTTTATTTTTCTTTCTGGTCCAATTATTTTTAGATTGTTGGAGGACTGTTCTGTTGTTTTTAAAAAGCATATTCAAAGTATGGAAGCTAATTTTTTTTGAGCTGGCTGATACTGCAACTGCCTAAGCCTTTTTATATGCAATTCTATTGATGATGAGATTTCTGAGGGATCATTCTGAAGGCTCTACAAGTGGTGGTGAGCTTTGCAGTTATACCAGGGTAATCGCTATGATCGGGCAACGGGGAATCAACATAAAGTAACGTTCCCGCAATAGTAAGATGGGTGTCAAAAACGTCGTAATCTACGTTTATGTAACTTTTTAAGGGCTGTTAATATAGCAAGGCGTGCAGAGAAATTGATGATTGAATCGTGGCAAAGGAAAAGAGCATTTTCTTAAAGCCAAAATGGCAAGAGGCGTTATATCCAGTCTTATTAAATTACAATATGAGCGGCGTGTTTAATAACGGGTAATATACTTTAAGCACTCTTCATATTTTCAAAGCAAAAACAAGGTAAGATTATCTTTTATGTTTAAAAATAATTAAAATATTAAGATTTGAAATCTTTTTTTTAATAATTATTTTTGTATATTTGGCTAATATTCAGTTGGTTGCAATTGTACGGTCATTATATTTGTTATTAGCAAAAATGACGATACATTTAACATTTATAGATGTTTTCCTCACTCTCAATCTAATTTGATATTTGCAACCCAATTTAATATATTTAAAAAAAGCTCCCCTCAGAACCTAATTAATATATTTAATAATAGCTTCCCTAAATAATAGCTTCTCTAAGTATTAGTGCAATCCTTTTTAAAGGTTAAGTATCCAATTTATGTAAAGTTGGAGCTTTACTGATTGTTAAACCTAAATAATATTTATCATGGCTAAGAAAAAAGACAGTGAATCTACAAACGTGGATTTAGAATGGTTCCGTTCATCAAACGATGTTGGGAAAACAACAATTAAGGGACTTTCAGACGGTCCAAGTAAGTACGTCTTCGACGAGAAAGAAGTCACCTATTCGATGGTTAATGGAGTTGCAATTTTTGAAGGAGATATCGCTCTAGAGTTGAACGATTCAGATGGACAAAATGAAGTTCCGGCGGGCGTAGCCCACGCCGTAGCCATCACAGGACAACGCTACCGATGGCCAAATGGTGTGGTAGCCTACACTGTGGAGTCAAATCTTCCCAATAAAGATAGGGTTACGAATGCTATTGGTGAAATTCAAGTAAATACCAGCATTAAGTTTGTTGAAAGGAACAACGCAAACGCGGCTGATTTCCCCAACTATATAGAATTTTTTGCGGGTGATGGATGTTGGTCTTCGGTTGGAATGAGAGGTGGTAGGCAGCAAATCTCGCTCGGAGCTGGCTGTGGAAATGCAGCTGCAATTCATGAAATTCTACATGCACTTGGTATGTGGCATGAGCAGAGCAGAGAAGATAGAAATGAATTTGTAACAGTCAATTGGGATAATATTCAGGAGGGTAGAGAGCATAATTTTAACCAACATATTATTGACGGTACGGATATCGGTAGATACGATTACAATTCAATTATGCATTATGGCCAATTTGCATTTAGCAAAAATGGACTCCCAACCATTGAGCCCAACGGCGGTAACGCGATTGGACAGCGTAATGGTATGAGCGAATTTGACATCGCGGGGGTAGAGGAGTTGTATCCGGGCACGTGGTTGAACGGTGAATTTACGATCCAGCAAAAATCGAGTAATCGTTATCTCGACGCTCACGAATCCTCAAATCGCGATTTTGCGGTAGTCACAAGAAGTTCTCAAAACAATAACTCTCAAAGGTGGGAATTGACGCCGATTGGACGGGTTTATGCAATTCGACAACAAAGCACTGGCAGATTTCTTGATGCTCATGAATCTGAAGCGAATGATTTCTCGGCAGTTACCCGGGATGCTCAGAACAATGATACGCAGCTTTGGGTTGTAACCCATCTCGACGAACAACTTGGAAGATATACTATTATACAACTTAGTAATGGGCGGTTTCTTGATGCTCACGTGGTGTCGAGCAATGATTATGGTGCGGTTACTAGGGCTTCGCAATCCAATGATACTCAAAATTGGTCGCTGCTTCCACTTGGAAATAATCGGTTTCACGTTCAACAAGTGTCAAATCGTCGGTTCCTAGATGCTTGGGAGACCACAGCAAAGGATTTCAAAGCTGTAACGAGGCCTGCTCAGAGCAACTCAAGTCAAGAATGGGTTTTCGTACCAAAGGGAGCAGTCTATAATATCCAACAGAAAAGTAGTCTAAGATTTCTAGACGCCCATGAAGTGGCATCCCGTGATTGGAATGCTGTAATGAGAGGGCCTCAGAATAATTCTACTCAAAGATGGATAATAATGCCTTACAATGCAACGTCATTTACCATCCAGCAAGCCAGTAATGGTAGAAATCTGGACGCGCACGAGCATTCTGGTGAAGACTTCAAATGTGTGACACGGCCTGCACAAAATAATAATACCCAAAAATGGATAATCAAAAAGGTCTGAATTATATGAAAACCAAAGATCAAGAAAATCTCCCACTACTTCTCAAAGGGGTTTTGTTGCTTGAGAATGTTGGGGAGATTTTTACATCAACGGTGAAAATTAGAATATTAGATGTCTCCCATATTGACATGAAATCGATTATTCTAACAGAGCTTATTCAAGTGGTGACAACGAAAATGGACCAAACCGAGATTCCTTTCAAGATTTTTGGCCCTAAGCCTGACCCTGCGCTAAGCTATATCGTTGATGCGACCATTTTTATAAAAAAGGAAAATAAAGAAAAAAAAACGCTATATCGCACAACGGAATCAATCCCGGTTTTCTTAGATGGATATCCAGACACAGTTAAGATACCTCTTATGAAAATTTAAAATTATCATATCGTCAATGGGGTGACTTAATTTTCTACTATCAGCCGCAATAGTGTGAGTATCTTAATCCGTAAGTGGTATTAAATTTCCCAATGCTCTACATCGAAATTAAAAAAACTGTTTCGAATTAGACCTTGAGTTTTTGCACGGAAATTATTGATTAATACATTTCTTAAGTTCTTACTCATAGGAATATTTCGTTGGATATGAGGGCATTACTTAAGGAAGTCTTGAAGGTTTCCGTCAATCAAATCCTGTCAAAATATTTTTTGTCAGTTAGCTCTATTAATATAGAATCCTATTTGCTAGTAGGGAAATTCTACAATGAAATTTTGATTATTATTTTTACTTCGGTTTGGGCAGAGGTATGGTAACGGCTGTTTGTGAATCAACTCAATTCATAATAATTCGAACCAATCAAATTTTATTTAGAGACCCTTTAGAGTAGATTATTTTGTTGTTTTAAAATATAGGCATGTATTACTGAGGAAATAAAAGCGGGCCAAATGGAACAAAGTCACTTCCTTTATGGCTTAAAATATTAGCGCAAGCCATTTTAGCTTGGATATTATATGATTTTTTCAATTTTGAAGAAATTGGAGTAAGTCTATAAAATTATATATATCAGAAATGGATATCTGCTTTATAAATCTCCTAACAACTAGACGCAAAGCCAATCCAAGAGAAGTAAAATATTGTTTGCCCAATATTCCCATATAAAGATGCCTTAGACTTAGTACAAAGGTTCAGAACCATATTCAATATGGCTACTTCTATACAAACGGCATATACAAAACTGGCACATTGGTACAAAGACGAAGAGAACACCGGCTTCAGGGCCTTCAATACCATGGCAAATACAATAATAGGTCAATCCTGAACTTTTCTATAAACAGGAGCACAAATGCATCAGCAGCGTCCTTCTACGCAAGATTAAAAGCTTTTAGAGCTCAGTTCAGAGGTGTGAAAAACATAGAATTCTTGCTTTATAGATTCACAACAATTTTTGCATAATCCCAAAATCCCACAAGTTTTGGACTTGATCCATCCCTTGATCCTTGATCCTTAGTACAGTTGTTTACAAACTTTTAGCAATAAAAAAAAGCAGTTACAAATTAATGTAACTGCTTTATTATCAAGTAGCGAGAGGGGGGCACGATCCCCCGACCTCCGAGTTATGAATCCGACGCTCTAACCAGCTGAGCTACCTCGCCATAATTAAGTGTGCAAAGATAAAAACTTAATTAACCTTCGCAAATATAAAATCCATAAAAACAGGAAAAATTATTTTTAGCCAATTTGTTTTTAAACCAAACAAATAATTATATATTGAGCCGTTAACAAAATAGATCTATGGAAGAAAAAATTAAATTTGAAATGGAATTTCCCATTCACTCATCTCCTCAACTTTTATATCAATATATCTCGACGCCTTCAGGACTTTCTGAGTGGTTTGCCGACAATGTAAACTCTCGTGGAGAGCTATTTACGTTTATTTGGAATGATAGTGAGGAAAAAGCAAAGCTCTTGAGTAAAAAAAGTGGCGAACGCATCAAGTTTAGATGGATGGTTGATGAGGACGAAGGTGATTCTTATTATTTCGAAATAAGAATTCAAGTGGATGAAATTACCAAAGACGTATCTATTATTGTTACCGATTTTATTGATGAAGATGAGATAGATGAAGCTAAAATGCTCTGGGAAAATCAAATCTCTGATTTGAAACAGGTTTTAGGATCTGCCTAGGCTGACTCTTTTATAAATAGTATATTTGTCTCGAAATTTAAAAACTTCGAGACTTTTTTTATGGTGAATTTTAACGGAACCCTTCACGAGACTTCTTCAAATTTATTGGCATTGGAAAATAGGGGCTATACCTACGGCGATGCCATCTTTGAAACCCTAAAAGTAGTACATGGTAAAATAGTGTTTTGGGAAGATCACTATTTTAGGCTCATGGCCTCCATGCGAATTCTAAGAATGGAAATTCCTATGACTTTTACCATGGAATTTCTTGAAAGTGAAATTTTAAAGACGCTAGAGGCCAATCACCTGCTAAAAGCCACGGCCAGGGTGCGGATCAATGTGAACCGTGTGGAAGGCGGGAAGTACACGCCAACTTCCAATGATATTGATTATAGTATGGTTACTGAGCGATTAGCTTCTGATTTTTACAGTTTAAATCAAGAGCGATACCTTGTTGAATTGTTTAAGGATTTTTATGTTGCTCCAGGCTTACTTTCCACTTTAAAAACCAATAATAAAAGCATCAATGTTTTGGGAAGTATTTATGCCAAGGAGAATGGTTTTGATAATTGCTTTTTATTGAATACTGAAAAAACAGTTGTGGAAGCCTTGAATGGCAATGTGTTTTTGGTGAAGGATCAAACCATCAAGACGCCACCATTAACTGAAGGCTGCCTGAAAGGAATTATGAGAAAACAGATCATTGAGCTTGTGAAAAAACTTGAAGGTTATACTTTGGTGGAAGCGCCTATTTCGCCATTTGAACTTCAAAAAGCTGATGAATTATTTATTACAAACTGTATTGTGGGCATTCAGCCCATTACTAATTATAGAAAAAAGGAATTTACCGTCAAGGTTTCAAACCTCCTGATAGAAAAATTAAACACTAAAATCCGACTTTCTTAGTTGTAGCTCGGATTTTCAGGTGCATTGGACCAAATACTATAATCGCCACCAAGTTCTAACATCTTTTCTTTCCAAAAGCTGCCGTCCTTTTTTTCAATGATGGATTTTTTGTAGATGTTTTCGGTTACAATCCAAGAGTTGGTTTCCAGTTCGGCATCCAATTGAAATGGTTCCCATCCTGAATAACCTAGAAAAAAGCGAATATCACAGGCTTTAATGACCCCAGAGTTAATAAGGTTTAGAACAATATCAAAGTCACCGCCCCAATAAATTCCCAAAGAAATTTCAATACTCTCAGGTATCAACTCTGGAACTTTGTGTATAAAATAAAGGTTGTCCTGCTCAACAGGACCACCATTATAAACTTTGTAAGATGCTTTAGTATCAGGAACCAAATCCTTTAAGGTGTATTTCAAAGGTTTATTTAATATAAAACCTATCGAACCTTCTTCGGTATGGTCTGCTAACAGGACAACAGATCTGTTAAAGGACGTGTCACCAATAATGGAAGGTTCGGCTATTAATAGATGTCCTTTTTGTGGTTTAATTGTAATCATAAATCATGATTTGAAAATAAATCTAAAACATATTTTCTAAAAAACCAATAAATTTGTTAAAAAAAACAAAAAAAGTCTACTCGACAGAGCAGACTTCATGATATATCTAAAAAATGATATTAGTTTACAGCGTTGCTTAAATCAGAACCAGCTTTAAACTTTACGACGTTTTTAGCAGCGATTTGTATGGTCTTACCTGACTGTGGGTTTCTTCCTTCTCTTGCTGATCTTTTAGTAACTGACCAAGATCCGAATCCTACTAAAGAAACTCTGTTCCCTTTTTGTAAAGAACTTTCAATATCAGTTAATAAAGAATCCAATGCTTTTTTTGCTGCAGCTTTTGTAATTCCAGCGTTTTCAGCCATTCCATTGATTAAATCTGTTTTGTTCATAAAATTAAATTTTTAAGTATTAAATAATAGTTGGGTTAACATTTTGTCAAATCCTCATACAAATTTATACGGATTATTCATTTACGCAAGTAATAGCAAGGGAAATCCAATATATTGTTAATAACTTTGGCTCATTTGTTAATAAAGACAAAATAATTTAACTATTTTTCTTAATATCAGCGTTCATAAGGGTTTAGAGCATTTTGTCGCCTTCGGAAAAATTAAATCCATTCAAAAGTGACCGGATATCCATTTTTCGTTTCCCTGGAAGCTGCATTTCTTTAATAATCAAGTAACCCCCTTTGGTCGATACTTTTAACTCATTTTTGGTGGCGGTGATGGTTCCTAGAGATTCTGCAGGAATTATAGTTTCAGTAGCCACTTCAAATAATTTGACCATTAATGTACCCTCTTTGGTTTTAAGATATGTCCAGGCGGCAGGAAACGGATTGAGACCCCTAATTTTGTTGTAGATATCTTCCAAATTATGACTCCAATCAATTTGGCAATTTTCTTTGTTGAGTTTGTAAGCTGTTTTGGGTTGTTCAATTTTGGGTTGGATGGTTGTTGTTAGGGTGCCGCTTTCAATTAACTTTAGAGTCTCAATCACCAGTTTGCTACCAATGTCTTTTAAAGTATCATGTAAGGTGCCTACAGTTTCATCTTTTTTGATGGCAACTTCCTTTTGCAGGATAATGGCGCCTGTATCAATTTTCTCATCAATAAAGAAAGTGGTCACGCCTGTTTTTTCTTCGCCGTTAATAATGGCCCAGTGGATAGGTGCGGCACCTCTATAATCGGGTAGAAGGGAGGCGTGCAAATTAAATGTGCCATATTTTGGCATGCGCCACACAACTTCAGGCAACATTCTAAACGCCACTACAATCTGTACATTGGCATTTAGAGCTTTTAATTCGTGCAAAAAATCGGCGTCTTTTAAATTGGTGGGTTGTAAAAGTTGGAGATTTTGGGAAAGCGTATATTTTTTCACATCAGATTGTTGTAGTTTTTGTCCCCGTCCTGCAGGCCGGTCAGGAGCTGTAATCACTCCAACAATTTGGTAATGGTTTTCAACCAATAGTTTTAGGGTGCCTACCGCAAATTCAGGGGTGCCCATAAATACAATTCTTAAATCCTTTTTCATGTATGTTTTATTTTGTACGAATTGTTGGCCGTTATCTCTAAAATATTATTGGCCAACATCAATTTTAGCGTCTCTAAAATTTCAGTTTCTGAATGTTTCAATTGTTCCACAAGCGCTCTTGAACTTAACCGTTGATTTTCCAAAAGCCGAATAATTTGATAGGAAATGCTTTTAGATTGCGATGGTTTTGATTTGACCTTTTTTGATATACATACTGAACAAATACCACAGGGACTATTGTTTTTCTCTCCAAAATATTCCAAAAGTTGGATGCTCTTGCATTGGGTGTCATCAGAAATATAAGCGATGACCGCATCAATTTGATCTTCTTTTAAACATTGTTGCTGTTCAATAATAGTTGCAATTCTATTTATGGTTTTATCGTCTTCGCGGGGTTGTAAAAAGGTGAGTTCTGAATCGGTATTGGAATGTTGAAATTCTATAATTCCATCTTTTTCAAGCTGACGTAAGATCTCAAGAACGCGATCTTCATTCACATTTGATTTCTCAGCAACCAAATTGAGATTGATTTTCAATTGATGTTCAAAGATACCGCCATAAGTACGTAAAATAGCCTTTATGACAGGTTCAAAAGTTTTGTGCGTGTTTAAATACCCAAATAGAGCCGGGCTACTAATCAAAAACTGGAGCTTGGTTTGGTAATTGAACTGCTGTGATAAACTAATGATACTGTTTCGATCTAAAATCTGAACTGCGTTATAAGTGGTGTTCGTCGGAAAATTGTAGGTCTTACAGAAAACATTAAAGTTCAACTGATGTTGGGTCAGATGGCCTTCGCCATAAGAAATCTGAAAATAATTACATAGTTTTCGATACACTTGCTTTATGAAATCAACGGATGGCAAGCTTTTCAAGAATTGATTTTTCAAGTGCTGTTCGTCCGTTGCATTTTTTAAAATGACCGCAAATGCCTTTTCACCATTTCGTCCAGCACGGCCTGCTTCCTGATAATAACTTTCTAAGCTTTCGGGCAAATTGATGTGGATGACCGTTTTAACGTCGGGCTTGTCAATGCCCATTCCAAAGGCGGTAGTAGCCACCATGACTGCTTTTGTGTTAGAGCTCCACTGTTCTAAATGGTCGTTCTTTTCTTTGCTGCTAATCCCGCCATGGTAGTACGTGGCTGAAATACCTTTAGACTCCAAATGCGAATAAAGTTCCAAGGTCGCACGTCGGGTTCTGGCATAAATGATGGATGTTCCTGGATATTTTTTTAAGATTTGCTCAATCTTATAATGCTTATCATGAGTATCCAGCACCATATAGGCAAGGTTTGGTCTTTTAAAGGAATCCTGAAAGACTTTTGGCGCCATAAAATCCAGTTCTGTCATGATTTCCTGCACTACTTTTGGCTTTGCGGTGGCTGTAAGCGCAACCACATTGACTGACGGATGCAATTGACGAAGTATCGTGATGTTTTTATACGCCGGTCTAAAATCATTTCCCCATTGGCTGATACAATGGGCCTCATCAACAGCAATTAAATTGACGGGCATTTGTTGAATTCGGTCCTGAACCAAAGTTTGTTGCAAGCGTTCTGGAGAAAGATAGAGGAATTTGTAATTGCCATAAATGCAATTGTCCAAAAGCGTATCTAAAGTAGTATAGGGAATGCCACTGGTAATGGCCATCGCCTTTATGCCTTTGGCCTTTAACTGGTCCACCTGATCCTTCATCAGCGCAATTAACGGAGAGACCACAATGCAAATACCATCTTTAATTAAGGCGGGTACCTGAAAACAAATGGATTTGCCGCCACCCGTTGGCAAAAGCACAAAAGTATCCTCATTATTTAAGACCGCAGTGATAATCTCTTCCTGCAGTGGTCTGAAGGATGTGTGATTCCAATAGCGTTCTAAAATAGTAATAGGATGTGACATCACTATAAATTTAGGTAATCTATAATGAAATCTGTGCGTTTCGCGACGGTATCAAAAGGAATGTTGACTAAATGGTAGTTAAATATATTATAAGTCCGCAAGATGTTTTCGTGGATTAGTTTTGATTGTTCAAAAGTTTCGTATCTCACGCTGTCACTTTGAAAAATGGCTTCCCAAGGCGCTAAAACAAAAACGACGTCGTAGATGTTATTTTGGCAGAGTTTGACAAAATCCTCAGGATATTCACTGTCAAAGTAATCCATGTATGCCAAAACATCAGGAATGCCTCTATCAAGAAAAACGGTCTTATTATCGTAGGTATTGGCTTCATTAAATTGTTTGGCACGTCCTTCCAACAATAACTGGCTAAAGAGGAGGGGGCGCGTTAAAAACAGTTGTTCTACGCCGGTCTCCCTAGCTTCGAGAGTGACTTGTCTTGAGATCTCGTCAAAGCAAATGTGTCCTCTTTTTTTTAATTCGTCTATTATTGTTGATTTCCCGGTTCCTGGTCCTCCAGTAATAACAATCTTTTTAGTATTCAATTTGGCAAGGTTTTGGTAACAAAAATCGTGATTAAAATAGAAAATAAAAAATGTAAAGTAAAATGTATCTTTACAACTGAATAAAAATTGATATGAGTACAGATAAAAAGCAAGAAGAATTTTACGATAAATTGAGATCGCAACTTTTTGAAACAGCCAATTGGCCATCAGAATATCTCTATAAATTTATTGTCGTCTCTGAGGGGGATAAAGTTGTAAAAATAGAATCTATTTTTGATAATATGGGTGCCGTTATAAAAACAAAGCCCTCAAAAAACGGAAAATACACGAGTGTCTCCATCAATGTGCAGATGTTATCGCCAGAGACCGTTATTGAAAAATATAAGGAAGTAGGAGACAAGGTGGAAGGCATTATTGCCTTGTGAAAAAATGAAGGCATAGGGGAGTGGGTTGAATTATTTCGATAAGCCTAAGGAATCACTATGATTCGGCTCGTCCATAATTCTAATGTATTTCCACTTTTTCGGTTTGAATTTTTTAAGGCTTTTGATGGGCGCTTTCCGCTTTTTGCGATAACCTTGCATAAATAATTATGAATTTCATCATTTTTCGGAAACTTTTATAGGACAATTAACCATTGTTTATTTTTTTTCGTATTTTGCAGACCTACACAAATGACTGCGTTGCATACCTTTTAATACTACACCATAATATTTTGATAGACAATATAGAGTACAATACTGAGCGTGAACACCTGATCATTCCAGAATACGGAAGACACATGCAAAAGATGATCAACTACGCCAAAGAGCTTCCAACCAAGGAAGAGCGCAATAAAGTATCGAAGGCCATTATTTCAGTAATGGGCAATTTACAGCCACATTTAAGAGACGTCCCTGATTTTCAACATAAACTTTGGGATCAGCTTTTTATTATGGCCGATTTTGACCTGGATGTAGATTCTCCTTATCCAAAACCTTTAAAAGAAGAATTACAAGCCCATCCTGAACCTTTAAAATATCCACAGAATTTCCCTAAATACCGTTTTTACGGCAATAATATCAAAACAATGATTGATGTTGCCAACACTTGGGAGGATGGCGATCTAAAGGAAGCGTTAATTTATACCATTGCCAACCATATGAAAAAATGTTTCCTGAATTGGAATAAAGATACGGTTGAAGATGATGTTATTTTTAATCATTTGTATGAATTGTCAGGAGGGAAGATCAATTTAAAGGAAGAAGATGAAGATCTTTCTGACGCTACCACATTGATGCGAAATAAAAAGAAGTATTCTTCAAGCACCAAAAAATCACACCCCAAAAAAAGTAATACCAACCGCAACAGAAAACGCTACTAACCATACATGGCAACATTTATAATTGAAGGAGGTCATCAATTAAAAGGAAGTATCCAACCTCAAGGTGCGAAAAACGAAGCATTACAAATTTTATGTGCTGTTTTGTTGACACCTGAAATCGTCACTATACATAATATTCCAGACATCATTGATGTCAATAAACTTATTTCACTTTTAGGAAAATTAGGGGTCAAAATCAATAATATCGGTTCTGGTTCTTACACTTTCCAGGCGGATGAAGTCCATATGAAATACCTTGAATCGGCTGAATTTAAAGAAGACGGTAAAGGATTGCGTGGTTCCATTATGATTGTGGGACCGCTTTTAGCACGTTTTGGTAAAGGTTATATCCCAAAACCAGGCGGTGATAAAATTGGGCGTCGCAGATTGGACACGCACTTTGAAGGTTTTATTAATTTGGGTGCAAAATTCCGTTACAACCGTGAAGATCATTTTTATGGAGTAGAAGCAGAGCGCTTAAAAGGGGCTTTCATGCTTTTGGATGAAGCTTCGGTAACAGGAACGGCCAATATAGTGATGGCTGCCGTATTAGCCGAAGGAATTACCACGATTTATAATGCCGCTTGCGAACCCTATTTGCAACAATTGTGTAAAATGTTAAATAGAATGGGCGCCAAAATTAGTGGTGTGGGTTCTAATATGTTGATTATTGAAGGGGTTGAATCTTTAGGGGGTACGGACCACAGAATGTTACCCGATATGATTGAAATTGGAAGCTGGATAGGATTGGCTGCCATGACCAAAAGCGAACTGACTATCAAAAATGTAAGTTGGGATGATTTGGGAAAGATTCCGAATGTTTTTAGAAAATTAGGGATTACTGTAGAGCGAAAAGGAGATGATATCCATATTCCGGCGCATAAGGATGGCTATGAGATCCAAAACTACATTGATGGGTCTATTTTAACGGTTTCTGACGCCCCGTGGCCAGGGTTCACACCAGACTTACTCAGCATTGTATTGGTGATTGCCACGCAAGCTAGAGGCGCTGTTTTGGTGCACCAGAAAATGTTTGAGAGCCGTTTGTTTTTTGTGGATAAATTAATTGATATGGGGGCCAAGATCATTCTTTGTGATCCGCATCGTGCCACGGTTATTGGGCATGATTTTAAATCAACTCTGAAAGCAACCACCATGACTTCTCCTGACATTAGAGCAGGTATTTCTCTCTTGATTGCTGCGTTATCCGCAAAAGGAACGTCTACGATTCATAATATTGAACAAATTGATCGTGGGTATGAGCGTATGGATGAGCGTTTAAGAGCTATTGGAGCAAAAATAACGCGTGTAAGCTAGAATTCAGAAAAATATAATAGCACACAGAAATGCCTCAAATTTTATTGAGGCATTTCTATTTTGTATATTTTTCATGTAATTTATAGTCAATAATTTATCATGCTTTATCTCACTCTTTAAATCATGTTGTTTAGAGGATCTTGTAGGCTTCCCCAGTTTAGAACTGTTTGTTAATCCAAATATATAATTTTTTCCGTTTTAAAATGAATTGGCTTTCTCTTCATATTTCTGTTTAAAAGCCAATTTATTTTAAAATGAGCCCCGCGGCAGCGGCATGTTGCCTTTTCGCATATTCTATAGGCGCAATATTACCCAAGGAATCATGAGGTCTATGATGGTTATAATCATCCATCCATATCTGTGTCTGTTCCCTTACCTGGTCTATGTTATCAAAAATGTATTTATTGAGGACACCTCTTCTATATGAACCATTGAACCGCTCTACAAAAGCATTTTGGGTAGGTTTTCCAGGCTGTATAT
>NZ_KE383968.1:205481-447679 GCF_000423005.1 Gelidibacter mesophilus DSM 14095 | reverse complement strand
ACAACACCGATCGCGACCACCTGAGCAGTACCCACAAATATTATGTGGACTGGAGCCCCGAGTTCTTTAAAAAGAAGGCAGCCGTCCACGGAGAAAACGTAGTGGCATGTATCGAGACCATCATCACCTCCGGAGATTACCCCGAGATCGGCTACAAACGCGCCATGGGACTTATCCAGCTGCACAAGGCCTATGGCTCACAGCGTTTGGACAGCGCATGCAAAAGAGCCATACAGGCAGATGCGGTAGCCTATCAGCGCATCAAGAATATCCTAAAGAACAACCTGGACCAGTCTTCCCTGTTCTACCAAGACCTGGAGGAAGACAGGCCGCATATCCCCGTACATGGGAACATCCGGGGAGCTTCGGCCTATCAATAAATGTTTAACCAATAAATCCTATAATTATGAACAACAATCAAACCGTTGAAAAACTAAGACAAATGCGTCTGAACGCCATGGCAGATCTGCACCTCCAGCAGATCAGGGAAAACCGCACCACGAACCTTACGGCCGATGAATACCTGGCATTGCTCACGGACCATCAGTGGGAAAACCATAAGGACCGAAAGATCCAAAGGCTCCTCAAGCAGGCAACCTTCCGGGGACACGCAGCCCTGGCGGATGTGGATTATGCCCAACAGCGCAATCTGGACAAAAATATGTTCCTGCGCCTGGGGTGCCTTGATTTTATAAAGCGAAAGGAGAACATCATCATGACAGGTGCTTCCGGAGTTGGAAAAAGTTACCTGGCCCAGGCCCTTGGGCACCAGGCGTGCATGATGGAATATCGTACCATCTATGCCAACACGGCCCGTTTGTTAAAAAGACTGAAACTCAGCAAGGCCGATGGAACCTATTTAAAGGAACTGGCAAAACTCTTAAAGGCAGATCTGCTCATCTTGGATGACTTTGGACTGCAGGGCTTTGACGGTCATGCAAGAGAATCTCTTATGGATATAATCGATGACCGCTACAACCGATCCTCGACCATCATCTTGTCTCAGATACCGGTATCCGCCTGGTATGATATCATTGGAGAGGGGACTATTGCCGATGCTATCCTCGATCGGATCGTAAACTCCTCCCACAGGATCGACCTCAAGGGTGAATCCTTAAGAAAACGAGCTTTGAAGAACGAATAACATTAATTTTTTATATAATTGCAGTATCTTTCAAAGTGGCACGGTTTGACCGAAACAGGTGGCACCATCACTCCGAAATAGCCAATTTTTTTAATTTATTGAAATAACGATTGTCGCAATCATTTCTTCTTTAAATTTTTCAGTAATGTGGAAGATGGTATCAGTTTTCCAATCTCGAGATTCTCGATTTCCCAATAGTGACTGATTATACCAATCAATTGCATATCTAATATGTAATAAATTCTCTGCAAACGTTAAAGATTCCAGTGAAGCACGATAATCATATTTTTCTTCAGGCATCAATTATACCACAAGAATTAAATTTTTTCGAGAATTTTCTAACCGAGAGCTATTTTATATTCTCTTTTTGGTTTAAGATATATAGAATTTGATCCGTGGGTACGTGCCATTAATTAAAGCCAATTTTTTAATTATGAAAAATAACGCGTTCCCCTAATTACACTTCCTTTTAGTATTGACTTTTTAATACGTCATATAATTGCATAATAAGGTTTTTCTAATTATTCCTTTTGTATGTTTCCTATTATCAAAAGTTCTACCAACTATATATTATTGGAGCTTCTTGCCAGTCGTTGATTAGCTTTGAGCTCAAGTAATCTTATTGCAACTGTAGGCTTTAATTCATGGCTAAACCTATCTTGGTAAAAACAAAAAATCCGAGCTTTAGCTCGGATTTTTTTAGTATGTTTCAAAATTAATTAGTTTGAGCCTTGGCATCCTCGATCATCTCTTTGTTTGCCGAGATACCAATTTCTACCCTTCTATTTTTAGCTTGTCCTTCTTTAGTGGCATTGTCAAATCTAGGGCGTGTTTCCCCAAAAGATGTAACGGAAAAACGGTTTCCTGCAACGCCTTCTGATTTTAGGTAATTTACCACGGCGTTCGCACGCTTCTTAGATAAACTCATGTTGTAACCATCATTGCCAACACTATCTGTATGTCCTTCCACCATGAGATTGGTATCCGGAAATTCAAGAAAAACATCAGCAATGGCATCTAAATTTTTCTTGGCTGGCCCCGTGAGGTTGGCACTATCAAAATCAAAATTAACCCCGCTTTTATCGTCAAAAACTACTTGAATGCCCTCACCGACCCTTTTTACTTCGGCTCCAGGTATTGCTTGTTCAATTTTATTTGCCTGTTTGTCCATAGTATGGCCTATGACGCCTCCGGCAGCTCCACCAATGGCAGCCCCAATCAATGCTCCACCAATATTACCTCCAATAAGCCCACCAGCCAATGCTCCTGCAGCAGCGCCAATACCGGCACCTCTTTGGGTCTTATTTGAGTTTTTAATGGCCTGACATCCTACGGTAAGGGTCAAAACCATAATAAGGGCTAAAATTCTTTTTACAATTATCTTCATCTTTTCTTCAATTTATAATGTTACATTATCAGAAACTTTATTAAAAGTCATTACCACATCAAATGGATTGCCCTCATAAGTAGTATTCACGCGCATGACCATGGTGTTCTCGTTCAATGCATCTATATCTGCCCGATACCCGCTTTTAGCTGCATCAATCCGCTTGCCTTTCGCATCGGTTAAATAGAACTGAAATTGGGTTTTACCGTTGCCCCCATCAAAATAGGACCAATGTATTCTATTACTTTGTACTTCGCATTGACTGCCGTTGGCTGTGGTCGTAAATTTTCCGGAGCCATTATTAGGGATAAATACCCACTCACTATTTTTAAAACAAGCCGAATCAGCAAAGTCAAACATATTTGCTTTGTAAAGCCCCTTGTCACCCTCAAACTTTATGTTGTTTACTTGCCAGGTACCTTTTAAGGTTTTTTTACCAGGTATTCCGGAGGTTGACTTCGCGCCAGAACACGACATTATTAGCAATGTCAATACAAAATAGAATGCTTTTCTCATTTTAGAAAGATTTAGTGTTTCTCTCAAATTTATGAAAAAAATGGTTTAGGAATAATCTTAAAAGAAATTATTTTGACTTTAATAGATATTTAAACTAATTAATCGATTGATTATTATGATCTCACTAGAGGCTGTCCATCAGAGTTTCAAGCTTTGATTTCATTCTATCTTATGCGGTTTATCACTTAAGAGCAAGATGAGTATATAGATTTTAGCAGTGGAAATAAATGGGCTTTTAATGACACAGTAATTCTACCACACACAAAAAAGTTTAAGTTTGTATTAAAAAATTAAAATTGATCAAAAATCTCATCCTTTTTGTAGTTATAGCGTTCTTCATCTCATGCGCTAAGGACGATTCACCAATTCAAAAAAATGAAAAACGAGTTGAAATAACCTCTTTTTTTATTGAAGAAAATACTGAATCGGGAATAATAATCAAAACAGAACTTAAAACTATAGGATTCGAAAACTATAAGTTTAAAAACCATGGTGTGCTAGTCCATCACAAAGGGTTGCTAGTAAAAAAAATTGAACAGGGCGAATTGTCTAAAAATAATTTTAAAACTATAATAAGATCAGGAGTTATTAAAGGCAAATCTTATACGGTTGCTCCCTACGTCGAAGTAGAAAATAAAGCTATTTCTGGTGATACCTTAGATTTTAATAGTAATGTTGATATTAAAATCAGTGTTAAAGAAATTAAACCTTTAAGAGGATTTGTTTATGATACCATTCATATAATTGGCGAAAACTTTTGTAAAACCCTTGACGATACACCTACCCGGTTTTTATTAAACAATAGCCTTCAGAATATAGTATATGAATCCGATAGTTTAATAAAAGCTATAATTATACCTAACATACACGCATCAAAATTAACCCCTACCTTAAGAAATTGTGGGATAGACACTATCATTCAAAAAACCTTTAAAATAAATCCACCAGTACTGGATTCTATTTCCTCCATAGAAACTTATGTGGGTGAGAATTCATTTATTTATGGAGACAACTTCCATTCCCAGATAAGCAATGTTTGGATAGATGACATTGAGGTAAAGCTTAATAAACAACGCTTAGATATTGATAACCTCGAGATGACAATACCCGAAGGGCTGCCAGCAGGTTTACTTAATTTAAAAATAAAAGTATTAGATACCATTATTGAAAGACAAGATTATTACAAAAGCACTTCTCCAATTATAACCTCATTAGACAAAAGGGACACTGGTTTCTTGGACACACTTCTCATTAAAGGAAATTATCTTAAGCAAAAGGGCCTTCCAACAAAGGTTTTTGTAGGAGGCAAAGAACAGAAGATAATCAGCCTCTCAAAAGATGAAATTCAAGTTGTTATTAGTGAATATTTTAGAGATAATTCGTCTAAGCTCGTATTAAAAACAGGAAGTTTTGAATTAGAAGAAAATATAAATATGCTGCCTCCAGAAATTATTTCTGTTGATAAAGATAAATACCATCTTGATGATGATTTTGTCACGCTAAAAACAAAATACTTTATTGCTGGGGCAAGCCATAATATTACTATCGGAGGGGTGACGTTACGAGGCGTCTATAATAATTTTCAAGATGTCAACGCCAATGGTATAATAACGTTGCCCATGTCTGATTGGTTAGAAGCAAAAAGTCAATATCCTAAATACGTTTTTTCTGATATTGGCAAATTAAATATAAAAATAAAAACCCAGTTTGGAACCAGCAAAGAAAACATTAATATTTTTCCACCTATAATTGAATCCATTGCTAATAGTTCATTATTTGTCAATACCCATACTGATTTTTTAGAATTGAGTGGATCAGACTTTGGGTATAAATATGTGAGTAAAGTCTATATTGATGATGCATTGGTTCAAGACCATGGAACATCTAATTATTCGATTAATAACAAGGGAATTAGGTTAATTGTTCCCAAAAATATCGCACCAGGAGACCATAAATTAAAAGTCCAAACTGGTGGTCAATTCTCGAACGAAATCACCTTCACTATAAAGAAAATCACCTCGTCAGGGCTTATAAACAATTCAGGAATTAGAGAGCTGGATGTTTTTACAATTGAAGGTAATAATCTTGAAAACAAATACAGTTATGTTGTCAAAGTAAATGGTGTTCATTGTGATATTGTTAGCACCTCAAATACAAACGTGTAATTTACTATTCCTTATCACACGGCCTTAGAAACCGCAATGCCAGTTACAATAGAATATGGGCCGGAGATCATTAATGTTGGCTATATCAATGGTATTGAGCCCTATAGCAAACTCGAAAATTATCAGATTTCTAGTGATTATTATAACAATAGTTCTTATTTTGAATATAAAGGCGAATTATATTTTTTAAATTTAAAAGGTATATACCGTTTTAATGAGACCTCTCAAAATTGGGTGAGTGTTGAAACAAATATGCCTTTTACAAGTTACTCTGATTCTGGTGGAAAAACTTATATTTCTGAGGTTGGAGATAAAATATATGTTCCATGGGAAAAAGGTTTTCACATCTATGATATGACATTAAAAAAATGGGAAGAGGAAACATTGGATATCTCATTGGGTGATGGGCATGGGATGATATATGGTATTGTAGATAATAATTATGCTTACATTATGGAGAGCATAGATGTTAATACACTAGCTTTTATAAAGTATAATTTAAGTAACCATACCAAAGAAGCTGTTAGCCAACCTCCATTTATGCGAGGGCATAGCGATATAATATACTTTCACGAAGGTAAAATCTACTTAGATGTTAGAGACCACAATATTACTGTTTACGACATAAAAAATAATTCATGGGAAGATATTGGTTTCCCAAAAGGAGACTATAAATTTTTCTACCATAACAATTTATATGTTCATAACAATGTGCTTTACTTTAGCGGTGGTCAAGGTAATATGGGACTCGAATTTAATTTATATGCTTATGATTTAAGCACTAAAGTATGGACTCTAAAAACGCCAACATTATTAAAATTGGGTAGGCATGCTGTTTGGGGCAGTGGCGAGTTTTTATATTTTGGGTTGGGTAATCACACTTATCTTTCTTACGAAAACAATCAAATGATAAAATATGATATAAAGAACGACCCACGTTAGTTTAGAACTGGAATCTTTTATCAATCATTGGCAATCTGAACCTGTATAAAGTCAAAAGAATTCGACTTATATGCTATTTGAAATTTTAGATTTATTCCGAATGAGTTAGCCTATATAATCTTGTCCTGACATATGGTTAGAGGTTATATTTGAGTCCATCTTCATTATTCAATCCGGATGGTATTTAAAGGTATAAATACTCTAATAAACAGCATTTATTTAATTTATAATTATAAAGAAAAGAGTACGTGTTCTTTTTTTTCTGAACTTTATGAATCTTTTTATATTTACTATGGTTACCTTTTATAAGCTTTAAAACCATTTTTGAAACTTAAATACCGATATAATGATTTATACTCAAAAAAATACCAGCAAAACATATAATTTCAGAATCTCCCTATTAATTTTGTGTTTATTTATAATTACAAACGCGTTTAGCCTTTATGCTCAAGGACCACTAGATAATAATTTGGAAAATGAAATTTTCACCTCCAAGGTAACCGCAGGAGCAGACCGGCTCTTTTCTGAATATGCTTATTTAATAAAGGGGAAAAACATCGCCTTGGTTTCAAATCACACCGGGATATTATCAGACGGAACACATCTAGCGGATGCGTTAAGTAATTATACGGATGCCAATTTGAAGGTGTTATTTGGAATGCATTTTAATATAAGAAGCAATGATTATTCGTTACCGAAGGACGAAGAGGATGATATTGATGACCAAACTGGTTTACCTAAATATTCATTGTATGGCGAACGTCATAAGCCAACTAAAGAAATGCTAAAAAATGTGGATGTTATTATTTTTGACATCCAAGAAGTTGGTGCAAGATTTTATGAACACATCAATATTTTAGGTTTTGTAATGGAGGCAGCATCCGAAAACGCTATTGACGTTATCGTGTTGGATCGACCAAATCCAATAACCGGAATTAAAACGGATGGTTTTATTACTGATGATGAATTCCTTTTTAGCTTTGGTGCTTTTGGAAAATTACCAGTAATACACGGCATGACCATGGGTGAGATTGCTAAGATGTATAATGGAGAAAAAATGTTTAGAGGAGAAAAGCAAACTACACTTCACGTTGTGGAAATGTTGGGTTGGAAACGCGATATGTGGTTGGATGAAACTGGACTTAAATGGATTAAGCCCTCTCCCAATTTGCCTGATTTTGATGCAATGATGGCATATACTGGCACCTGTCTTTTTGAAGGTATTAATGTCTCCGCAGGTAGGGGCACGGATAAGCCGTTTCAATATATAGGTGCTCCATGGATAGATAATTCGGCAGTTGTGAACACCTTAAATAAACTTAATCTTCCTGGAGCTCATTTTGAAAGTATCACGTTTACATCAGAAAAAAAGGCTTTCCATAGTCGTGAACCTTATTTGGCCAATGAAAGATGTCAAGGAATATATGTCACCATTACAGACCGTAATCTTTTTAATAGCTACAGAGTGGGGATTTCAATGCTATGGGCCATTCATAAAATCCATCCAAAACAAATGAACTGGAATCAAGACATTATGAATAGACTAGTCGCTACAACGCGCTTGGAGCAAATGATTTATGAGGATAAAACTCCATCACAGATTTTTGCTTCCTGGGAGAAGGAGCTCAATGCATTCAACGAGGTTAGAACGAAGTATCTTTTGTATTAAAGATTTTAAGACATCTTTACCACTCCACAAATGAAATTCCCAACCCTACAGTAGTTTGATAGTGATTATAGTCAATCATATTTTCTCCATATCCACTAAAAACTTGAATATGGCCTCTAAGATTGTTTTTAATAGGATACATATAATTAAACTTAATACTACCATGATTGTCATTGAATGACAGTGAGTTTCGTAATAAAATATTCAAACTATGGCCATTTTTCCGATATACAACGTTAGCTTCCGCACGGCCAATATAATCCTCAATCTCCGGATTGTCATCATCTTCTGAGCCGCCATCAAGCCTGAACCAAGGTTTTATATAAATTTGAAAATTATCACGTTCCATCGCAAAATGGAGGATAATTCTGTTCCAGCTTCTTGAAATAGGGTCAGGTTTTCCGTTAGATTGATGGTTAAATGCAAAACCGGCCATTTTAGCTTGAAATCCTAGAAATTTAAAATTAAGAGGATAATTGAAAATAAGCTCTGGTTCATAATTAAGCTCTCTAAAAGGACGTGACAATTTTTTGTTATATACTTGCCAATGCGCTAATTGTGTATAGCCCAACCAAAGATCTCCTTTGCCAAATAGTAAGGATTGGACGAGTTTGGTTTTAAAACTGATCTGGAATTTTACTTCTGTTGATTGAAGATCAATCGGCTCCTCAAAGGCCGGTTCCTGTCCTATACTTTGCGGTTGATCATTGATGCGGTTGCTCCAATGGATAGGCATCACATAAAAGGGTTGGTACGAATTTAATTTGAAGGTGCCGTTTTTATCTTTGCTATCAAGCTCCCAGGATTCCGACAAAGATTTTGTGACAATGGAATCTTTTTTCTTAAATAAGCCTTGAGCCTTTAAATTAGCAGTAATTAGGAACACTAAAACGCAAAAAGTAATTCTAATAAATGGCATAAAAAATAATGATGTATGTGTCGTTAATTTGCAAACTCCGCCAAATATTTATCTCTAATTATTTGTCCAACAGGTTTGTTTTCAATTTTGCTCTCCAACCATGATATAATGTCCAAATACAAGAACGCACGACGCTCGTATGGATGGTCTTCATAGGTTTTCAAGGTTTTATGCAGTTCGACAAAAGCTTTTTTTAGATCATGAGGAAAAATATCCTGCAAGCCTTTTATAAACTTTATCATTTCCTTTTGAACCTCATAGAGATCATTAATCTTTAAAAGGAATTTATAGGTGCTCTTTAAAAGGCTTTCCATATGATAATCCAAACCGGCTTCATAGTGCGCTACCAAATTCAATACCCGCGCAAAACACTGTAAATCTTCCCTCATGGAGAGTGATTTGTTGGAAATAATCTTATCGAGATAAAAAATGCAGGCCTTATTATTGCCGGCGCCAAACTGTAAGCTTGCAAATTTATAGTAAAAAATCATTTTATGATGTTCATCAAGTCGGTTATTGAATTTTTTTAATTTATTTTCAATTCTTGGAATAAGGTTCAGGCCTTCATCAAAGGTCCCATCAATAAAATGTTGATTGATTCTGTGAAAATTAAGGTACAAAAACGCTAAAGCTTCCACATTTTCATCCTTCGGAAAATCGGGCCGCTCGATGTGTTCTTCCAGAATCCGTAGCTTCTTTAAAAACTTAGGTTTTTTTCTGATAAAAAACAGCGCTTCAAGCAGATAATTATTACCCTTCAAAAAGAAAACGGGATTTAAACTGATCATGTGCGGATTGTCATAAAATAAGTTTACCCATTTTGAGGCGTACTTGTAACAATTCAAAAAATCCTGAAGCAAGAAGTTATACCACAAATAGGAATTATAGAGCCATAATTTCTCTCTAAACCCTATTTTAGAAATTTCAAATTTTGGAAGTCGATCATTAAAATAGGCGGTTACTTTATATCCTTCCTCTGCATTTTTAACATAACCGGATTTTAAGATGATACTGTACAATTGAAGTGATAAATTTGACAGCTTACTAGTAATAACGTTCAGCTCGCTCAATTCCTTGGCCTGAACGGTAAGTTCATCGGCACGCGTGCTGATACTGCGGGTAATAAATTGCGATTCTATGATTTTTTCCAGTTCTACAATCTCGTAGGCCATATTTTTTTCTTCATGTTGAATGGCGAGTTCCTTGACCTTATCAAGAATTTTTAAGCTCTGTTTATAAAGTCCTTTATGGTATAAAATGGAAGCAAAATCAAGTTGTTCACGTATTTGGGATCGAATATTTTGGTGTGAAGGATTGAGTTTTAAGCTAATTAAAATCTGTTTGTATAAGTGCGCTTTAACATTTGCTAATTGCTGTTTTTTGACAATTCCTGTTTTTATAATGGCTGGTTCATCATAGATAGTGGCTTTGTCCAAAAAGTTGAAAAGATTCAAAAATTTGGAATCGGCATTCACGCCAAGTCGGCCAACAAACAGTTTAAACTGGCGCTTTTCGGACTTGGTGAGTGATTTTACCAACTGAAATAAATTATCTTTTTGCTCTTTAGTCATCACGTTAAAATGGCTATTAAATAGTTGAAAATCAATAAGTTGTAATGTTTAAAATCGACTGGACATCGTAAAAGTCAAAGGATAGCCCATCTGAATTTGAATCCAAAGTATAACTTAGCTAGTCAATACAAAAATAAAATGCAACAAATGTCTGATAATAATGTTCAAATTTTTGACACGACCTTAAGAGATGGGGAGCAAGTTCCTGGATGTAAACTCAATACCAACCAAAAGTTGATTATTGCGGAACGCCTCGAAAATTTAGGTGTTGACATCATTGAAGCTGGTTTTCCGGTATCTAGTCCGGGCGATTTTAAATCTGTTGAAGAGATTTCAAAACTGATTAAAAATACAACAGTTTGTGGTTTGACGCGTGCTGTGGAAAATGACATTAAAATTGCGGCGGAAGCTTTAAGATATGCAAAGTACCCAAGGATCCATACAGGTATTGGAACGTCAGCATCGCATATAAAATATAAATTCAATTCCAATCAAAGTGTTATTTTGGAACGCGCTTATGAAGCCGTGAAATTTGCAAAAACCTTTGTGGAAGATGTTGAGTTTTATGCAGAGGATGCCGGACGTACTGATAACGAGTTTTTAGCTCGTGTTTGTGAAATGGCAATTAAAGCCGGGGCCACGGTCTTAAATATTCCTGATACTACAGGGTATTGTTTGCCAAGCGAATATGGAGCGAAAATAAAATACCTCAAAGAAAACGTTAAAGGTATTGAAAAGGCCATCTTGTCCTGCCATTGTCATAATGATTTAGGTTTGGCGACTGCTAACTCTATTGAAGGTGTGATCAACGGCGCACGACAAATTGAGTGTACCATCAACGGCATAGGGGAGCGCGCCGGTAACACGGCACTTGAAGAAGTGGTAATGGTGTTAAAACAACATCCTTATCTTAATTTGGATACCAACATCAGAACCCAACACTTGTATGGCATCAGTCAGCTGGTATCAGAAAGTATGGGTATTTATACGCAACCTAATAAAGCTATTGTAGGAGCTAATGCTTTTGCGCACAGTTCAGGAATTCATCAGGATGGCGTTATCAAAAACAGGGAAACTTATGAAATTATCAATCCAAGCGATGTTGGCGTCACCGAATCGGCAATTGTGTTGACTGCAAGAAGTGGTCGTGCAGCTTTGGCCTACCGTGCTAAAAATGTAGGTTATGAATTGACAAAATTGCAATTGGATGCGGTTTATGCGAATTTCTTGGATTTTGCGGATATTAAGAAAGAAGTTAATGATAAAGATATCCATCAGATTATTGAAACCAGTAAAGTGTACCAACAAATAATTTCAGCTTAAGATGGGAAAAACCTTATTTGATAAAGTTTGGGATGCCCACGTGGTCGATACGATTGAAAATGGACCGCAAATACTATATATCGATAAACATTTGATTCATGAAGTAACGAGTCCGCAGGCTTTTAATGAGCTCAAAGAACGCAATATTCCAGTATTTAGACCCAAACAAATTGTAGCTACGGCTGATCATAATACGCCTACAGGCAATCAGCATCTGCCAATCAAGGATGAACTTTCTAGAAAACAGTTGGAACAACTTTCTGCCAATTGTGAGAAAAATAATATTACGCTCTATGAACTGGGGCACAAATATAACGGGATTGTACACGTCATGGCGCCAGAATTGGGCATCACCCAGCCAGGGATGACCATTGTGTGTGGCGATAGCCATACCTCAACACACGGTGCTTTTGGAACGATTGCTTTCGGGATTGGTACCAGTCAAGTGGCGCAGGTTTTTGCGAGCCAATGTTTATTGCTTACAAAACCTAAGAGTTTAAGAGTTACGGTAAATGGTAAATTGAAAAACGGCGTCCTTTCCAAGGATGTGATTCTATATATTATTTCAAAGATCGGTACCAACGCTGGTACAGGCTATTTTTGCGAATATGCTGGCGATGTGTTTGAAAATATGTCCATGGAAGGACGAATGACAGTTTGCAATATGAGCATTGAAATGGGCGCTCGAGGAGGGATGATTGCCCCAGATGACACCACTTTTGAATACGTGAAAGGTCGAAAATTTGCCCCTCAAGGCGAATCATTTGACAAAAAAGTGGCTTATTGGAAAACATTGCCAACCGATGCTGACGCTGTTTTTGATAAAGAATATTACTTTGATGCCGAAGATATTGAGCCAATGCTTACTTATGGTACCAACCCAGGAATGGGAATCAAAATATCCGAATTTATTCCTGAAACTAGTGATGCCTCTTTTGAAAAGGCCTTGGAGTATATGAACTTTAAGAAAGGTGAAACTCTAATTGGAAAACCGATCAATTTTGTTTTTATAGGGAGTTGTACCAATTCAAGAATTGAAGATTTCAGAATAGCCGCCGATTATATCAAGGGCAAACATAAGGCAGATAATGTTACGGCTTGGTTGGTTCCTGGAAGCAAACAAGTAGAGGCGCAAATTATAGAAGAAGGGTTAAAAACTATTTTCGATGCGGCAGGATTTGAACTGCGTCAACCCGGATGTTCCGCATGTTTGGCAATGAATGATGATAAAATTCCCCAAGGGGAGTATTGTGTCTCCACCTCAAATAGAAATTTTGAAGGGAGACAAGGTCAAGGGGCCCGTACCATTTTGGCAAGTCCGTTGATGGCTGCCGCAACCGCTGTGGAAGGTAGGATTATTGATATTACTAGACAGTTAAATTAAGCTTCAGCCTGCAAGGTTTCAAAAACCTTGTAGTTTGAAAAGGACAGAAAGTTATAAAAAAGCTACCGAAGCCCATTCGTGGCTATGAAAATAAAATAATAAATTAAAGAGATACCCGCTAAAATTTATCTTGCGCATTACTGAAATGAAAATGTTTTTTCATTGAAGGTACATTGTGAAACAAGCCGAAAGACGGGAAGTGGACATGGAAAAATTTAAAACCTTAACAGCAACTGCAATTCCATTAGATATCGAAAATGTCGATACTGATCAAATCATCCCTGCACGTTTTTTAAAAGCGACCAATAGGGATGGCTTTGGTGAAAACGTATTTAGAGATTGGCGATTTCAAAATGATGGATCGATCAACACAAATTTTGTCTTGAATCAATCCCAATATGAAGGCCCCATTTTAGTGGCTGGTGATAATTTTGGATGTGGCAGCAGTAGAGAACATGCGGCTTGGGCATTGACCGATTACGGATTTAAAGTGATTGTCTCAAGTTTCTTTGCCGATATTTTTAAGGGTAATGCACTGAATAACGGTTTACTTCCAATTCAGGTTTCGCCTGGGTTTTTAAAGGAACTGATGACCACCATTAAAACGGATCCAAAAACCACAATTACTGTAGATTTAGAAGCACAAACTATTGGGATAGACGGATCAAACCATTCAGAACCTTTTGATATTGATGCCTACAAAAAAACATGTATGATCAATGGTTATGATGATATTGACTATTTGTTAAGTAAGAAGGCAACGATTGAGGCATTTGAAAAGACATTGCAAACATATTAGAAACCTTCAAGGTTTCAATCTTTCCGCCGAAGGAGAGAAACCCCGTAGGTTTTAAACAAAGCTTTGAAATATTGACCAAAATTAAGTAAAAAGAAAAAAATAAACATTAAAATAATTGAAGGTAGGGGATTCCTGCCTTCGCAGAAATTAAGATGAAATTAAAAATAGCTGTATTGCCAGGAGATGGCGTAGGACCGGAAGTAACCGCACAAGCGGTAAAGGTGTTGAAGGCCATTGCTCAAGAATTTGACCACACGTTTCAATTCAAATATGCGCCAGTTGGTGCCATTGCAATTGATGAGACTGGAGATCCGTTACCTAAGGTAACCCTCGATTTATGTAAAAACACCGATGCCATTTTATTTGGGGCCATTGGCGATCCAAAATACGATAATAACCCAGCTTCTAAAGTACGTCCGGAGCAAGGCTTATTGAAATTGCGCAAGGAATTGGGTTTATACGCCAATATCAGGCCGGTTAAGGCCTATGATACGCTTTTGGACAAATCTCCATTAAAGAAAAATTTTATTAAAGGCACAGATATCTGTATTTATAGAGAGCTAACCGGAGGTATTTACTTTGGCGAGAAGACCCTCAGTGACGACGGAAATACAGCCTCTGATTTATGTGTGTACTCTCGTTCAGAGATAGAACGCATCACACATTTAGCATTTAAAGCCGCACAATCCAGAAAGCGTAAAGTGACTTTGGTTGACAAGGCCAATGTTTTGGAATCGTCGCGTTTATGGCGAAAAGTGGTGACTGAAGTATCGCAAGAATACAAAGATGTAAAGCTTGATTATCTATTTGTGGATAACGCAGCCATGCAAATCATCCTGAATCCAAAACAATTTGATGTTATCCTGACAGAAAATATGTTTGGTGACATCATAAGCGACGAAGCAAGTGTTATTGGTGGTTCTATTGGACTCTTGGCTTCCGCCTCGGTTGGTGATTACTTCGCGATGTTTGAGCCTATCCACGGCTCTTATCCGCAGGCAAAGAACTTAGGAATTGCCAATCCTATTGCGTCCATTTTGTCAGCAGCCATGTTATTGGATCATTTTGAACTTTATGAAGAAGCAGAACTGATTAGAGAAGGCGTAGAGCGTTCATTAAAATTGAATATCACCACACCTGATTTAAATACCAAATTCAATCATATTTCAACTACCAAAGTGGGCGATTTTATTGAAGATTTTATAAATAATCCGAAGGACACTAATATGAATTTTACAAATATCCATTTAGGACAATCTACTATTATTTAAAGTTAATTTAGTTAGTCAGAAATAATTTAGTTAGTCAGAATTTTAAATAATAGCTCTTCAGAAAAGCATCCTTCACGGATGCTTTTCACGTCTAGGAAACTTCGCTTTAATTTGCTCCAAACATAAATTTCCAATACTACCTTGATGCGTATGGTCTTTGGAGGTATCTGGTTGATAGGTGCCTTCTTGCACTTGTTTCCCAATAATTTGATAAGCTTCACGGAAGCTCATGCCATCTTCAACCAGCGTATTGATATTGTCGACGGTGAACAAATACTGATATTTTGAATCGTTCAGATCAATCTCTTTAATAATAATTTGTTGAATGGAATAATTGAAAATATCCAAAATATCTTTTACATCATTGATAGCAAGAATCATGTTCTCTTTCAACAATTGGTAATCCCGATGATAGCCACTTGGGAGATTATTGGTAATCAGTATCATTTCTGTTTGAAGCGCTTGGATTTTATTGCACTTTCCACGGATCAATTCAAAAACGTCAGGATTCTTCTTATGCGGCATGATACTACTTCCAGTGGTCAATTCATCAGGGAAACTGATAAATCCGAAATTCTGGCTCATATACAAGCAAATATCCATGGCAAAGCGCGCCATGGTATTGCACAAACTTCCTAAAGTCAAAGCCATGGTACGCTCACTTTTGCCACGCGCCATTTGCGCTGCCACAACATTGTATTTTAAGGTTGAAAATTGCATTTCTTTAGTGGTCAATTCCCGATCAATACCAAACGAACTGCCGTATCCCGCTGCAGAGCCTAACGGATTCTGATCTACCGTTTTTAAAGCGGCGTTGAGCAGGTAAACATCGTCAATAAGCAACTCAGCATACGCAGAGAACCATAAACCAAAAGAAGAGGGCATAGCCACTTGCAAATGTGTATAACCTGGAACTAATGCTTTTTTGTGGGTTTCGGCCAAATCTAATAACGTAATGAAAAACACCTCGGTTTTGTCGTGGATGATTCCGATGTTTTCTTTGTAATAAAGTTGGAGCGCTACTAAAACCTGATCGTTTCTTGAACGTGCCGTATGGATTTTTTTCCCCACATCGCCTAAGGTTTTTGTGAGTTCAAATTCTATTTTAGAGTGGACATCCTCAAATTGACGGTCGATAGTAAAGGTGCCCGCTTCAATTTGTTGCGCCAACGTTTTTAAACCACCTTCCAATTGTACCAATTCGTCCTTCGATATAATACCGATGGAGTGTAGCATTTTGGCATGAGCCAAAGAGGCTTGAACATCATATTTAGCAATATGCAAATCAATTTCTCGGTCGTTGCCAACCGTAAACTGTTCAATCTTTTTATCGATACTAATACCTTTATCCCAAAGTTTCATACAAAATTCCTGCGAAGGCAGGAATCTAAACCCACACTTCATTTTTAAATTATTATTTTCTTATCAATTTCAAAAGTAAAAAATCCAACGCACTGTCACATTGAGTGCAGTCGAAATGCTTTCATGGTTTCAACACTGTTGAAAATAATTCAACCGCTAAATTTTGGACAACCATCTACTTTCCAATTGTTATATTTCTTAGCACCAAATTTAAACCAATTCAAAATCAAGTCTTAATTCTTGGTTCTAAAATCTTGATACTCTTCTACAATATTTCCTTCAATAACTGCACATACAATGCAATCCCTTCCTCAATCTCATTGATATAAATAAACTCATCCGCTGAATGCGAGCGTGTGCTATCTCCAGGACCCAATTTTAAGGACGGACAGGTTAGAACTGCTTGATCTGAAAGCGTTGGAGAACCATAAGTTTCTCGTCCTAGCTTTATCCCTGCCTGAACTAAAGCATGCTCTTTAGGAATAGACGAGGAGTTCAATCGTAAACTGCGTGGAATGATGCTATGGCAAGGTGATTCTTTTTGCAGAATGTCCACAATTTCAGCATTGGTGTAGCAATCATTCACCCGCACGTCCACAACTAAGTCCACTTCAACAGGCACGGCATTATGCTGTTTACCTGCCTTTATTTGAGAAACCGTCAATTTGACGTCGCCCAAAGCTGTTGATGATTTTTCAAATTTAAAATCTTTAAACCATTGTAGCACGCTGATGCAATTATAAATGGCATTATCGTCATTTGGATGTGCTGCATGACTAGGCGTCCCTTTTACTTTGGCGTCAAAAACGACGAGGCCTTTTTCGGCAATGGCGAGTTGCATTAAAGTAGGCTCACCTACAATGGCCACATCAACTTTTGGAATGACTTTTAGCATACTGTTCAGTCCATTTGGTCCACTGCTCTCTTCCTCCGCGGAAGCGACAACCACCAAATTATAGTTTAAATTTTGCTGCCCATAAAAATAGGTAAACGTAGCGATTAAGGATACCAAACACCCGCCGGCATCATTACTGCCCAAACCAAACAATTTACCGTTTTCCACAATGGCTTTAAACGGATCCTTTGTATAGGCGGTGTTCGGTTTTACCGTATCGTGATGGGAATTAAGGAGCAAGGTGGGTTTTGAAGCATCAAAATGCTTGTTAATAGCCCATATATTATTGACCGTTCTTTTGTAATCGATATTATACTTTTTAAACCATTGCTCAATAAGTTGTGCCGTTTGATCTTCTTCAGATGAAAACGAAGGGGTTTCAATCAGATTTTTTAGCAGTGCAATAGCGTCTGTCGTCAGTTGGTGTATCATTTGGAAATGGTTGTAAAGTTAGCGTGAGCGTTTACCAGCATTTCTGGCTTTCCGATACACACTTTATGCACATTTTTATCAACAGCATGAATGCAATTGTTCAATTTTGGGAGCATGCCATCCACAATCACCTGGTTATCAATTAAAGATTGGTAGGTTTGAGTGGTAATCTCTTTAATGACGGAATGTTCATCATTTACATTGCGCATTACGCCATTTTTCTCAAAGCAATAATACAATTCCGTTTGATACTGATCGGCAAAACCAATGGCTAATTCAGAAGCGATGGTATCTGCATTAGTGTTTAACAATTGTCCTTTCTGGTCGTGAGTGATCGCGCAAAATACAGGCGTGACTTTATGTTCCAATAACACTTGAAGCGTTTTTGTGTTGACTTTTACAACATCGCCCACAAATCCGAAATCTACCGCTTTTACAGGACGTTTTTTGGAAACGATAGCATTACCATCTGCTCCGGAAAACCCGACCGCATTGCAGTTTTTTGATTGCAATTGCGCCACAATGTTTTTGTTGATTTTTCCGGCATACACCATGGTGATGAGGTCTAAAGTGGCTTTATCCGTAATACGACGGCCATCAATCATTTTTACTTCCAAACCTAATTGATTGGCCAGCTGTGTGGCTAATTTACCACCACCATGTATCAATATTTTAGGTGATTGGATTGCTGCAAATACATCCAGAAAAGAAGATAATGCCGCCTCATCATCAATGATGTTGCCTCCTATTTTGACTATTTTTAGTGTTTTCATCCCCTCCTAACCTTCCCAAAGGGAAGGCGTTTTAATTTATTTATGTTCTAAAATATGTTTTAAAACCACTTGCGCTGCAAAGGTTCTATTATTGGCTTGCTTGATGACAACAGAATTTTTGCCGTCTAAAACAGCATCTTCCACCACCACATTCCGTCTTACGGGAAGACAATGCATAAACTTTGCATTGCCCAATTTTTCTTGGGTCATCATCCAATTTGGATCTTGGTTAAGCACCTTGCCATACTGTTCAAAATTACTCCAGTTTTTGACATAAACGAAATCGGCGTCTTTTAGGGCCTCTTTTTGATTATGGTTAATTGGTGTATTTTTGGTGATGTTTTTATCCAGTTCATAACCTTCCGGATGTGTAATGGTCAAATCAACGTCCATTTTTTGCATCATTTCCACAAAGGAATTGGCAACAGCCTGTGGCAATGCTCTAGGATGTGGCGCCCATGATAAAACCACCTTAGGTTTGGGCTTTTCGGAGAGCTCAGTAATGGTAATGGCATCGGCCAATGCCTGCATGGGATGTGCCATGGCACTTTCCATGTTTACAATAGGCACGGAAGCATATTTTAGAAAGCTTTTAAGGATATATTCTGAAGCATCCTTGGCTTTATCAGTAAGCGTTGGAAATGCGCGCACTGCAATAATATCAGCATACTGTGAGATGACCTGTGCGGCTTCCTTGATGTGCTCTGAGCTGTTGGCATTCATGATGCTGCCATCCTCAAATTCAATATTCCAAGCGTCGTTAACATTGAGAATGCTGACGTGCATTCCTAAATTACGCGCTGCTTTTTCTGTGCTCAGCCGTGTTCTTAAACTGGCGTTGAAAAATAGCATGACTAAGTTTTTATGTTTTCCCAGTTCCGAAAATTCAAAAGGTTGCATTTTGAGTAAAATAGCTTCCTTTATCACCTCAGAGAGGTTGGAAATGTCTTTTATTTCGGTGTATTTTTTCATCTTTAGTTCCCACGGAAGTGGGAATCTCTTTAATTAAACTTTACTCGTTTTCAAATCTGACGGGTTTTCAAAACCTATCAGGTTTATTATTCTAAGCACCATTCATCAGCAATAATTCCTGTTTGAGCGCGTCAAAAAACAAATCGATATGCTTTTTTTGAATCGTTAACGGAGGAAGAATACGGATCAAATTTGGGTTTTTGGCACTTCCTGTAAATATCTTGTGACTGTGGATCAATTTTTTTCGCAATTCTGCAACTGAAAAATCAAACTCCAGACCTAGCATGAGTCCACGTCCTTTCATACTTTTTAGATGTGGTAAATGTTGTGCTTTTTCAATAAAATAGGCCGACATTTCATCTGCGTTTTCCATTAAATTTTCCGATTCCAAAACTTTTAGAACTGCTAAAGAAGCCGCGCAAGCGAGATGGTTGCCACCAAAAGTGGTGCCCAATAAACCAAATGAAGCTTTAATATCAGGATGAATCAAAATCCCACCAACAGGAAAGCCATTGCCCATACCCTTAGCCATTGAAATGATGTCTGGCGTCCATCCGTATTTCTGAAATGCGAAAAAATTGCCAGTTCTTCCAAAACCTGATTGCACTTCATCGGCAATCAACATGACCTTATGTTTTTTACAAAGTCTTTCCAAGCCTTGATAAAATTCAGGAGAGCTTTCATCCAATCCGCCAACACCTTGAATACATTCAATAATGACCGCGCAGGTTTCTCCTTCTTTTAAAATGGTTTCCACCGTTTCCAAATCGCCTAAAGCCACAAAATCGACCTGCTGTTGGGCGTTTAAGGGCGCTACTATTTTTGGATCATCGGTGGCCGCAACTGCCGCTGAGGTCCTCCCATGAAAGGAATTTTTAAAGGCTAGAATATTTTTTTTACCGGTATGAAATGACGCTAGTTTAAGTGCGTTTTCATTGGCCTCAGCTCCTGAATTACATAAAAATAATTGATAATCCTTGCAACCGGAAACTCGTTCAAGTTCTTTTGCCAACGATTCTTGCAACGGATTTTGAATCGCATTGCTATAAAACCCTAAATTTTTGACTTGGTCAGAAATTGCCGAGACATATTCCGGATGGGAATGTCCAATGGAAATTACCGCATGACCGCCGTATAAATCTAAATATTCTACGCCATTGTTGTCATAAACCGAGAGGTCTTTGGCACGCACCGGCGTGATATCAAAAAGCGGATAAACATTAAATAAACTCATACTTGTTCTTTTCTAATATTACTGATTTTGTTATAGGAAGCAATCATGCCTTGAATTAACGACGAACTCAAACCTTTATGTTCCATTTCATTCAATCCTTCAATCGTACAGCCTTTTGGCGTGGTTACGCGGTCAATTTCCTCTTCAGGATGATGGCCATTGGCAATTAATAAACTGGCCGCACCTTCACTGGTGTACATGGCCAATTCTTGGGCTTCTTTGGCATCAAAACCTAGTTGGATAGCAGCTTGGGTTGAAGCGCGAATCAATCGCATCCAAAATGCAATGCCGCTGGCGCAAACCACCGTTGCCGCTTGCATTTGTGATTCCGGGATAGCCATCGAGTGTCCCAAACGATTAAAAATGGCCTCAGCAACTTTAAGACGTTTAGTCCCTTTAGTATTGCTACAAATACAGGTCATTGATTTGCCAACCGCAATTGCCGTATTGGGCATTGCACGGATGATAAACTGATCAGCGCCCACAACAGCCTCAATTCTAGCAATGCTAAAGCCGGTGACCGTTGAAATGAGCACGTGGTTGTCAGTAAGCAAAGGAGTGAGGTCCTTTAAGACATTTTCCAAATGTGAAGGTTGAACGGCCAATATGAGAATGTCAGAATTCTTAACGGCCAGAGCATTGTCCGTAGTGAGAGTTACGTTTTTGTACCCTTCAAATTCTGAAATGCTTTCCGTATTTCTTTTAGTAAGATAGAGGGTAGTGATTGCATTTGTGGTGATCAAACCTTTTGCGATCGATTTTCCTAAATTTCCTGTGCCAATGATTGCTATTTTCATATTTGTGATGTTATGGAGACTTTTCAGGTTTTCAAAACCTGAAAGGTCTGTGTCATTAAAAAAAGTTAGCTTTAAGTTTCAACCCTTCAGTTTCGTCAAACCCAAACATCAAATTCATGTTTTGAATGGCCTGTCCTGAGGCACCTTTCAGTAAATTGTCAACGATACTTGTGATTAACAGTTTGTTTTTGAATTTATGCAAATGAAGGAGACACTTATTGGTATTGACCACTTGTTTTAAATGGATCTCTTCATCAGAGACCACAGTAAAAGCGGTCTTTTTATAATGGTTTTGATATAAAGTTATGGCATCTTCCAAAGTGCCTTCAAAATCAGTATAGGCTGTGACAAAAATACCTCTTGAAAAATTTCCTCGGTTTGGCACCAAAATGACGTCCGATGTAGCTTCTTTTTGCAACAAATGAATGCTTTCGTTGATTTCTCCCAAATGTTGATGTGAAAAGGCCTTATAATGTGAAAAATTATTGTCGCGCCATGAAAAATGCGTCGTATCTGATAATGATGTACCTGCACCAGTAGCTCCGGTAACGGCATTGACGTGGACATCAGTTTTTAAAAGATGATTTGCGGCCAAAGGTAATAGTGCCAATTGAATGCCTGTTGCAAAACAGCCAGGATTGGCAATATAATTTGCGTTCTGAATGGCTTCCTTTTGGAGTTCGGGCAAGCCGTAGACAAAGTGCATACCTCGAAAATCTCGATCGCTTTCCAGTCTGAAATCGTTGCTTAAATCGATGATTTTTGTTTGCGCCGAAAATTTATGGGTTTCCAAAAATGCTTTTGAATTGCCATGGCCCAAACATAAAAAAAGGACGTCCACTTTGGGATTGATGGTATTTGAAAATTCCAGATCGGTGCTGCCCACCAAATCTTGATGCACCTTATAGATCTTATTCCCAGCATTTGAAGTGCTGTAAATAAAATCAAGGTTTGTTTTTGGATGGTTCAGGAGTAACCGGATCAATTCGCCAGCGGTATATCCGGCACCTCCAATAATGCCAACGTCAATCATAGTTCCGAATTTACTTGGTGATAGATCTTATTTTGATTGCCAATAATTTTTATAAATCCTTTAGCTTCATCTGCCGTCCAACCTTTGTTCATTTCACCATAACTACCAAATTTTGCATTCATTAAATCATGGGAAGAACTGATGCCATCTAAAGTGAAATGATAAGGTTTTAAAGTCACAACAACATCACCTGAAACGTTCTGTTGGCTGCTCTCTAAAAAAGCTTCTATGTTTCGCATTACTGGATCTAAATACTGGCCTTCGTGCAAATGCATGCCGTAAAAGCTAGAGAGGTATTCCTTGTGTTGCAATTGCCATTTGGTAAGCGTGTGTTTTTCCAATAAGTGATGGGCTTTCACCGTAATCAAGGCTGCAGCTGCTTCAAAACCTACACGCCCTTTGATCCCAACAATAGTGTCGCCCACATGGATATCTCGTCCAATGGCATACTTAGAAGCCAAATTATTCAAGGCTTCAATGTTTTTTTCGGGTGTATTGGAGTGGCCATTTAGTGCCACAAATTGTCCTTTTTCAAAAGTCAAGTTTACTTTTTCCTCACCCTGTTTTTCCAACTGCGATGGATACGCACTTTCTGGCAATGGTTTTTCAGAGGTTAAGGTTTCTTCACCACCTACACTAGTTCCCCAAAGTCCTTTATTGACTGAATATTTAGATTTTTCCCAAGACATATTTACACCGTTACTTTTGAGATAGTCAATTTCTTCTTGTCGGGACAATTTTAAGTCCCGAATAGGAGTGATGATTTCTATATGTGGCGCCAACGTTTGAAAAATCATATCAAACCGCACTTGGTCATTACCAGCGCCTGTACTGCCATGGGCAATATAATCAGCATTGATACTTTTTGCGTATTCCACAATTTCTATGGCTTGAATAATACGTTCGGCACTTACTGATAATGGGTAGGTGTTGTTTTTTAGCACATTTCCATAAATAAGATATTTGATGACTTTCTCGTAGTAAGAAGCAACAGCATCTAAATTTTTATAAGTTGAAACGCCCATTTTATAGGCATTCGCTTCTATTTTTTCAATTTCTTCAGAAGTGAATCCGCCAGTGTTGACACTTACGGCGTGTACTTCATAGCCTAGATCCTTACTTAAATGGACAGCACAGTAAGAAGTGTCCAATCCGCCACTATAGGCTAAAACTAGTTTTTTGCTCATGATTTATCTTTTTTTAAAAACAAGGTTTGTTTGATTTGTTTCAGTCTTTGAAACGCTTTTGTTTTTAGTTCTTTTGGCTCATTGCCATCTTTTGCTTTTGGGTCGTATAACATGCCTGTGCATAAGCACATTCTCTGCTCCATACGTTGAAGGATGTCATAATTTTTACAGGTTTGACAGCCCTTCCAGAAACTTTGATCATCTGTCAATTCTGAAAACGTTACGGGTTTGTAGCCCAATTCGCTGTTCATTTTCATGACTGCTAATCCTGTTGTGATACTGAATATTTTTGAATCGGGAAATTTCTCTCTGGAATGCTGAAAAACACGTGCTTTTATTTTCTTGGCCAAACCTTGTTCTCTATAATCTGGATGTACAATCAATCCTGAATTGGCCACAAACTTACCATGGCCCCAAGCTTCAATATAACAAAATCCAGCAAAGGTGTCGCCATCCAAGGCAATAACCGCATTGCCGTTTTCTAATTTTGTCATAATGTATTCCGGAGTACGTCTAGCAATTCCAGTACCTCTTACTTTTGCCGATTCTGCAATGGTGTCGCAAATGATCTGTGCGTAAATTGCATGGGATTTATTAGCAATAACAATATCCATTGTTTTGATGTTTAAATTAAAAAAAAATTAAAGAATTCGTTGTCGAGAAAAAGAACCGGACTCACCTAAGTTCCAAATATTAAGCACACCCAACAGGGCGGCGGAACAGGATAGGACATGTCCTCACGCGGTTGTTATTTAGAACAACTGAATTTGAAAAGTAAATAATGTTTTGTGAAGTGATCAAGGTGAAAAAAATAAATATACGTTAGTGGCTTCTTTTAAGGTTAGAATGCACAGCGTCTGCGCAATACCATTGCGGGACTTGATGGACGTATTTTATTTTTCATTAGAATCATATTTCAAAAGTAACATTTTATTTAATATCTCAAATAATTTTTAACTTTTTTTATAGAAGATAATCCGTGCTCACAAAATTTGAGCCTTTACTATCCAATAGTTTCTTTAAAATGGTATTGTTATAGTCGTTGTCTTTGGAGGCCACAAAAGTTCTAATTGAAAATGAACGCAAGGCATCATGAACACTTAATGTTGCCACAGCAGAATCTTTTCTTCCTGTAAAGGGATAGACATCTGGACCACGTTGGCATGAACTATTTAAGTTGACACGACATACCAAATTCACCAAGGCATCAATGAGTGGCGCCAATGTTTTTACTTCATTCCCAAATAGACTGACTTGTTGTCCGTAATTAGATTCGGCCATATCATCCAAAGGTTCATTAATGTCTTTAAACGAAATGATAGGAATTACAGGACCGAATTGTTCTTCGTGAAAAATTCGCATCTTTTTATTCACTGGGAATAGGACTGCTGGAAAAATGTAATTTTCAGAAGTTTCACCTCCTCTTTTATTTAATATTTTAGCACCTTTATCAACAGCATCGTCAATCAATCCTTGAATATACTCTGGTTTATCGGGCTCTGGTAAGGGGGTAAGTTTCACGCTAGCCTCCCATGGATTTCCGAATTTTAAAGCATCAACGCGTTCAGAAAAACGCTTATTGAATTCTTGTACAATGTCTTCATGTACATATACTAATTTAAGAGCTGTACAACGCTGTCCATTAAAAGATGTGGTGCCTGCAATACATTCGTCGATGGCCAAATCTAAATCGGCATCTTTAAGAACAATAGCAGGATTTTTGGCTTCTAAACCTAACACAAGACGTAATCGGTTACTTTTTGGATGTTCATTCTGCAAAGCATTAGCAGATTTACTATTCCCGATAAGTGCCAATACATCTATTTTTCCAGATTGCATAATTGGAGTAGCCACTGTTCTTCCACGACCATAGATGATATTTACAACGCCTTTAGGAAAACTGTTTTGAAAAGCTTCCAACAATGGCGAAATCAACAACACCCCATGTTTTGCAGGTTTAAAAATAACCGTATTCCCCATAATCAAAGCAGGTATCAACAGCGCGAACGTTTCATTTAAAGGATAATTGTAAGGTCCTAAGCAAAGCACAACTCCTAATGGGCCTCTTCGAATATGTGCATAGACCCCATCATTTTTTTCAAATTTAGCATTGTCTCTATCCAATTGTTTGTACTCTTCAATAGTATCATAAATATAATCAACGGTTCTATCAAATTCTTTTTCTGAGTCAGGCAAGGTTTTTCCAATTTCCCACATCAGCAATTTTACAATTTCCTCACGCTTCGTTTTCATTTGGGTCACAAACTTCTCCATACATGAAATGCGGTGTCTCACTTTCATGGTAGGCCATAAGCCTTGACCTCTGTTATACGCATTAACAGCTGCGTCCATCGCCTCTAGCGCTTCCTTTTCGCCTAAAGTAGGAATGGTGCCCAATAATGTAGGCTTATAGGTTTCAGTGGATGAGATGGTAGAATATACTTCTGAACTTTCTCCAGACCAAGGTTTTAATTCGCCATCCACTAAGAAGGTGGTTTGGTGGATTAATGATTTAATTTGAAATTGTTCTGGAATAGGATTCATATATCTTGTTTTTTAAACTAAAAATTGAAATAATTCGGGTTTATGGTTAAGGTAATCGCCGTAGAAATTACGAAGTTTCATTTTCGTGATTAAGGGTTCTAAATCATCTGCTGATTTTAACTCCAATCCAACAACAGCGGCACCGTTATCACGATTTGTTTTTTTTGTGTATTCAAAGTAGGTGATATCATCATTAGGACCTAATATATCGACCACGAACTCTCTTAATGCTCCTGCGCGTTGAGGAAATTTGATGATAAAATAGTGCTTTAGATTGGCATATAAAAGGGCGCGTTCCTTTATTTCAGCAGTCCTGGTGATATCATTATTACTGCCACTGACAATACAGATCACGTTTTTGCCTTTAATCTCTTCAGCATATTGATCTAATGCTGCAATACTTAAAGCACCGGCAGGCTCAACAATAATAGCCTCCTTATTATAAAGGTCCAGCATGGTTTCACATACTTTCCCTTCGTCAACCGTAATCATGGCGTCCAAATTTTGCTGACAAATTGCAAAATTCAAATCACCAACACGTTTTACGGCGGCACCATCCACAAAATTTTGAATATTTTTCAATTCAGTATTTCGCTTATTCATAATTGAGGTGGACATAGAGGGTGCTCCCAAAGGCTCCACGCCTATAATTTTTGTGTTGGGAGATAACTCCTTAAACACGGAAGACAGTCCGGCAGATAGACCGCCGCCGCCAACAGGTACAAATACATAATGGATAGGATGTTGTGCCTGATCAATAATTTCAAGGCCCATAGTGGCTTGGCCTTCAATAACCTTTTCATCATTAAACGGATGGATAAAAGTTTTGTTTAAACGCTCACACTCTTGCATTGCCGCTGAATTGGCATCATCAAAGGTGTCACCAACCAATACGACTTCAGTATAGTCTTCTCCAAACATATTGACCTGCTCAATTTTTTGTTTGGGGGTTGGGGCCGGCATAAAAATAGTGCCTTTAATCTTCAATAATTTACAAGACAGGGCCACGCCTTGCGCATGATTTCCAGCACTGGCGCACACAATCCCGTTTTCAATTTGTGATAGGCTCAACGAGGACATCTTGTTGTAAGCGCCTCTAATTTTGTAAGAGCGTACGGGCTGCAAATCTTCACGTTTAAAGAAAATGTCAGCCTCAAATTGTTTTGAATAGCGCTGGCTTTTAGTAATAGGTGTTACTTCAGCAACATCTTGTAATTTTTTCGCTGCTGCTTCTACAGCGGCTAAACTTGGATAATATATTTTGTTTTCAACCTTCATCGCAGTTCTTTAGAGGCAGGACAAACTGCCCTGCCTTTGATATTAATTACATCTAAGGATGTTAAAATTTCTTGTTATGCCAAAACAGAATCTTCAACTTCAGCGTCTGTTTTTATAACTTTCATGGCAGTCATGGCCGCTCGTAAGCGTTTACCAACCGTTTCAATAGGGTGATTTCTAATGGCGTCGTTAATAGCGATCAGTTCTTGATTGTCCACTGCATTTGATGTTGAAAAAGAAGTACCGATGGTTTTTGGATCTACATTTTTCATAAAATCTACCAATAAAGGTTTAGCGGCATGATCAAATAAATAACAACCATATTCAGCCGTGTCCGAAATAACACGGTTCATTTCGAATAATTTCTTTCTTGCGATAGTATTGGCAATCAACGGCAATTCGTGCAATGATTCGTAATAAGCAGAATCTTCAATGATACCTGCACTTACCATCGTATCGAAAGCTAGTTCTACTCCAGATTTTACGAAAGCGACCAATAAGACACTATGGTCAAAATAGGTTTGCTCTGAAATATGATCTGCAGTCAATTCTGTTTTCTCAAAAGCAGTTTCACCGGTTGCGGCACGCCATTTTAAAAGATTGACATCATCATTGGCCCAATCTTCCATCATAGTTTGTGAGAAATGTCCGGAAATGATATCGTCCATGTGCTTTTCAAACAAAGGCTTCATGATGACTTTCAATTCTTCAGCCATTTCAAAGGCCTTCACTTTTGCCGGATTTGACAAACGATCCATCATATTGGTGATTCCACCATGCTTTAAAGCTTCCGTAATGGTTTCCCAACCCAACTGAATCAATTTTGCCGCGTAATTGGCATTGACACCTTCTTCAACCATTTTGTCAAATGCTAAGATGGAGCCTGTTTGTAATACCCCACAAAGAATGGTTTGCTCTCCCATTAAATCACTTTTTACTTCCGCAATAAACGATGATGCTAAAACACCTGCTCTGTCACCTCCTGTTGCTACGGCATAAGCTTTTGCTTGGTCCCAACCTTTTTGTTCAGGATCATTTTCAGGATGCACCGCAATTAAGGTTGGTACACCAAAGCCACGCTTATATTCTTCACGAACCTCTGTGCCTGGACATTTTGGTGCCACCATAATGACGGTAAGATCCTCACGAATTTTTGTACCTTCTTCTACAATATTGAAGCCATGGGAATAACTTAAGGTTGCTCCTTTCTTCATTAGCGGCATGACGGTTTTTACAACATCCGTATGTTGTTTGTCTGGCGTTAAATTCAGCACAAGATCTGCTGTTGGAATCAACTCTTCATAAGTGCCAACGTTAAATCCGTTTGAGGTCGCATTCTTATATGAGGCACGTTTTTCTTTAATGGCCGCTTCACGTAATGCGTAAGAAATATCCAAACCGGAGTCGCGCATGTTCAAACCTTGGTTCAAACCTTGGGCACCACAGCCTACAATAACTATTTTCTTTCCCTTTAATGCGCTGATGCCATCTTCAAACTCTGAGGCGTCCATAAATCGGCATTTTCCCAATTGCTCTAATTGTTGTCTTAACGGTAATGTGTTGAAATAATTTGACATTTTATATAATTTTTATGGTTGAAATGCTTCCAGCATTTTTGATATTTTCATTTCGTCTTTGGTCACTGCAATACGTCCTGAGCGTGTAAATTGCATGATTCCAAAAACACTTAATTCGCGATGTAATAACTCTATTTCTTGTTTACGACCAGATTTTTCAATGACGAAGAACTCTCTATTAACCGTGACAATATTTGCATTGCTTTCTTTGATGATGTTTTGAATTTCACGCTCGTCAAAAAGCAAATTGGATCTGAGTTTAAAGAGACAGGATTCTTGATAAATGGTCTCTTCTTCAGTGTGGTAATAGGCCTTGATGACCTCAATCTGTTTTTCAATCTGACCAATGACTTTTTTCATGCGTTCTTCAGAAAGTTGTAAAACTATCGTCCATTTAGAAACATTTTCAATCTCAGAAGTCGAAATATTTATACTATCAAGATTGAGATGGCGTCTTTGAAAAATTGCCGAAATGCGGTTTAATAAACCGATGTTGTTTTCGGTATAAATAGAAACCGTATATAGTTGTTTATGTTCACTCATGGTTATTAATGGTTTTGAGCCCTGTTTTTTTATTTTTTTATATAATCTAATATTCAGCTGTTGGTTGTCGGCTTTCATCTTCAATCTTCAATCTCGGCGTTTCAAGCTTCCGTCTCCCAACTCACTCCAACCGCACATCTGAAACACTCGCGCCACTAGGAATCATAGGGAATACGTTGTCTTCTTTTTCTACGGCTACCTCTAAAAAGTAGGGACCCTCAAAGGCCATCATTTTAGCAACGGCATTTTTCAAATCAGCTCTTTTAGTCACTTTTTGGGCTTCTATATAATAGCCTTTTGCAATAGCTACAAAATTAGGATTGGTCATTTCTGTTGAGGCATAACGCTTATCAAAAAACAACTGTTGCCACTGGCGCACCATCCCTAAAAATTCATTGTTCAACACCACAATTTTAACCGGTACCTTTTGTTGAAAGATGGTGCCCAATTCCTGAATGTTCATTTGAAAACCACCATCACCAATAATAGCCACCACATCACGCTCTGGAGCTGACATTTTTGCGCCAATCGCCGCAGGAAGGGCAAAGCCCATAGTTCCTAATCCGCCGGAAGTGATATTGCTTTTGGTAGTCGTAAATTCGGCATATCTACATGCAATCATTTGGTGTTGCCCAACATCAGATACAATGGCAGCATTTCCTTGGGTGTGCAGGTTAATCTCTTTGAGCACTTCGCCCATAGTCAAACCTTCCTTGGTAGGATATAAATCGTCCTTTATCACTTTTTCATATTCAATGGCATATAAATCTTTAAATTTTTGATGCCATTCGGTATGTGTGTTCGTTTTCAACAAAGGCAATAATTTTGAAAGGCTTTCTTTGGCATCCCCTAAAACAGCCACGTCAGTTTTTACGTTTTTATCAACTTCGGCTGGATCTATTTCAAAATGAATAATCTTGGCTTGTTTTGCATAAGTCTCCAAATTACCCGTAACACGATCGTCAAACCGCATGCCTATCGCAATTAAGAGATCACAATCATTGGTCAGCACATTGGGCGCATAATTACCATGCATGCCCACCATTCCTACATTTAAAGGATGCGCCGTGGGTACGGCAGAAGCTCCAAGAATTGTCCATGCCGCAGGGATTCCTGCTTTTTCGATAATGGCCATTAATTCATTTTCAGCTTTGCTGAGGATAACGCCTTGGCCCCAAACAATAAATGGTTTTTTTGCCGAATTAATCAATAGTGCAGCTGCTTTAACATCATCTATATCTATTTTTGGAACCGGATTGTAACTTCTCACGCCCTTGCACTTTTCATAAGAAAAATCAAATTCTTCAAATTGAGCATCTTTAGTAATATCGATCAATACGGGTCCTGGACGGCCACTTTTGGCAATATAAAAAGCCTTGGCGATCATCTCAGGGATTTGAGAAGCTTTAGTAATTTGATGGTTCCATTTGGTAACCGGTGTTGAAATACCGATAATGTCTGTTTCTTGAAACGCATCACTACCCAATAAATGGGAAGCAACCTGACCTGTAATGCACACCAATGGTGTTGAGTCTATTTGTGCGTCAGCAATTCCTGTGATGAGGTTGGTGGCACCAGGCCCTGAAGTAGCAATGGCAACACCAACTTTGCCAGAAATACGTGCATAGCCTTGTGCAGCGTGGGTAGCGCCTTGCTCATGGCGTGCCAAAACGTGATGAATTTGGTCTCTAAACTTAAAGAGTTCATCATATACTGGCATGATGGCACCACCTGGATACCCGTAAAGAAGATCCACCCCTTCTGCAAGAAGACATCTGATGATGGCTTCACTGCCTGTAATACGCATGGTAGTAGCAGTTACTTTTTGTTCTTTATGTAATGTTTGTGTGTCTTTCATATTGAAAACTGGTTTACATTCCTTTTGAAAAAAAGAATCTCAATATTTTAACTTTTATTAATTTTTATATCGCTATGTCATAGCCCTTTGTGCCTGACATCCATAAGTTAGCGGTACTGAGCCTAACGGATTCCTGCTTACGCAGGAATTGGATTAGAATTCATCCGTAACACATCCTTTAGATGCTGATGAAACCGTTTTTGCATATTTATAAAGGACGCCGCGCTTAAATTTTAATGGCGGGGCCACCCATTGGGCTCTTCTTTTTGCTAATTCATCATTTGAAATTTCGATGTTTATGGTATTGTTAACGGCATCAATAGAGATAATATCGCCATTTTCAATAAGTGCAATATTTCCACCTTCTTGTGCTTCTGGAGACACATGACCCACCACAAAACCGTGTGATCCTCCTGAAAAACGACCGTCTGTAATCATTGCAACGTCCTTTCCTAAACCTGCCCCCATAATAGAAGAGGTTGGTTTAAGCATTTCTGGCATTCCAGGAGCGCCTTTAGGGCCTTCATAGCGGATAATGACCACATCGCCTTTTTTGACTTTTCCTGTTTTTATGCCTTCGTTTACTGCCGTTTCGCTATCAAATACATTTGCGGTGCCTTTAAATGATAAACCTTCCTTACCCGTGATTTTTGCTACCGCACCTTCAGTGGCGAGGTTTCCAAAAAGAATACGAATATGTCCCGTTTCTTTAATAGGGTTTTCTAATGTTGCGATAATGTCCTGACCGTCTTTCAAATTTGGGACATCTTTTAAGTTTTCTGCTAAAGTTTTTCCAGTAACCGTTAAGCAATCGCCATGGAGCATACCTTTGTCCAGCATATATTTTAAAACCCCAGGAATACCACCAATGTTGTGTAAATCTTCCATTGAATAGGTCCCGCTTGGTTTTAAGTTGGCTAATAAGGGGGTCGTATCGCTGATCTTTTTAAAATCTTCTAAAGTAAATTCTACCTGTGCTGATTTTGCAATGGCTAAAAAGTGAAGGACGGCATTGGTGGAACCACCAAGAACAGTGACCAATCTAAAGGCATTTTCAATAGACTTTTTAGTGACAATATCCGACGGCTTTATGTCTCTTTCCAATAATAAACGTAAAGCTTCACCTGCTTTTACAGATTCCTTTTCTTTTAAATTTCCATCGCTCAGCGCAGGATTCGAAGAGTTGAAAGGAAGTGACATTCCTAAAGCTTCAATTGCCGAAGCCATTGTATTTGCGGTGTACATTCCACCACAGGCACCAGCGCCAGGACACGCCTTGTGAACCACAGCCTGAAACTCAGTTTCATTAATGGTACCAGCCACTTTTTGTCCGTAGGCTTCAAATGCTGAAATGATGTCCAATTTTTTGCCATTGTGGCACCCTGAAGCAATGGTTCCGCCATAGACCAAAACAGAAGGTCTGTTTAAGCGGAGCATAGCCATTAAGGCACCCGGCATATTTTTATCACATCCAACAACCGTAATTAAGCCGTCATAACTCATCGCTTCTACGACAGTTTCCATGGAATCTGCAATAACATCTCTTGATGGTAATGAGAAACGCATTCCCGGTGTGCCGTTTGAAATACCATCACTCACACCAATCGTGTTAAAAATTAATCCGACTAAACCAGCGTTTTCTGTTCCTTTTTTAGCATGTACCGCTAAGTCATTCAAATGCATATTACAAGGATTGCCCTCATAACCTGTACTTGCAATTCCTATAAACGGTTTTTTTAAATCCTCATCGGTTAAACCAATGGCGTGCAACATTGCTTGCGCCGCTGGTAGTGTAGGATCTTGTGTAACTGTTTTACTATATTTGTTTAATTCACTCATAATACTTTCGATAACTTTGTTTTGCGCTGTCCCAAAACTTCTTTTTGGTATAACTGCATTAATTGATAACCTAAGGATTTAGTCCATTGTAAAGGAAACTCATAATCATCCAATGATTTGAGTCCTACAACCTCAGCGGCTGTTCCTGTAAAAAACGAACTATCTGCCTGTTTAAGTTCTTCTAATTTGAAATGTTTCTCCTCGACCGGAATGCCTTCTTCCTTACAAATTTCTAAGATGGTGGAACGTGTAATTCCAGCCATAATACTTCCTTTTTTAGGCGTAAATAGTTTTCCATCTTTTTCCATGAAGATGTTCGCACCTGAACATTCCGCCACATTTCCGTGCATATCCAATAGCAACGCTTCATCAAACCCGGCATCTTTAGCTTCGTTGGTTGAAAGAATGGAGTTGATATAATGTCCAGTTACTTTTGCTTCAACAAAACAGGATTTTGGATTTGGACGCTCAAAAGACGAGGTTTTTACACGTAGCAGGGTGTCACCCATTAATTTTGGCCATGCCCAGCATTGTATAGTCAATATTGATTCTTTAGATGTGTAAAGCCCCATGTTAGCGCCTGTGCTGATTAAAGGGCGAATGTAAGCGTCTTGAAGTTCATTTCTTTTTAAAAGATCATAAGTGATTGCCGTAAGCTCTTCAATGGTATAATTAAAAGGGATTCCCATAACTTTCGCGCCGTATTTGAGGCGCTCATAGTGTGCTTTGGCTTTAAAAATTTTAGTGCCCTCTGCTGTTTTATAGGCTCTAATGCCTTCAAAAACCCCGTTGCCATAGTGCAATGTTTGGCTGTATAAACTACTCGTTGCGGCTTCAGGTTTTAAAAATTCACCATTGTGGTAAATTAGAGTTTGGTCATTGTAATATGCGTTCATAATAAAATAAAGTTCTAAATTAATGTTTGCTATGATTTAATGTTTTTGAATTTACCGTTTCAGATTAAACTCAGTGTCAGTTTTCGATATTTAAAAAACTGATAATCAATTGTTTAGATTGATTTATTTATGACGTTCAAAATGCTAAAATTTGCAATTAAAAAAGCCTGTATCTCAATTGATACAGGCTTTTCATGGAAATAGCATTCTGTATCAACTAACTGGAGTTAATAATAATCACGCTAATAATGATAATATTTTGATTCATACGTAAAAAAAAAGCCTTCCAATTAAGAGGAAGGCTTTAGTTATATTTTTAAACTTAGTGTACCATTCCTCACCGTTGTGAAATAATCACAGCGCTAATAATAGAAATAATATTGAAGTTTTGTTTTTTCATTTGTTCGTCAAAAGTCAAAAAAGATTTTTATATAACCTAATTAAAATCTCTAATCTTTTAAAATTTCTCAGATTCTTGGCAAATCGTTATCGTCTTTAAGTGGTAAATTAGAAGCACCCATCAAATACTTATTCACATGGTGAGCAGCTTGACGGCCTTCCGAAATGGCCCAAACAATTAAGGATTGTCCACGGCGCATATCGCCTGCACTAAATATTCCAGGAACATTGGTGGCATAATTCGCTGTTGAGGCTCTGATATTGGTTCTAAAGTCCATTTCCAATCCAAACTGTTCCGCCAATGTTTTTTCTGAACCGGTAAATCCTAAGGCTAACATGACCATGTCACAATCCCAAGTTTTCTCAGAATTTTGGAATTCTTTTAATTCAGGACGCTGACCTTCTTTAAAAAACCATTCGACTTCAACTGTTTTTAATCCGATGAGGTTGCCGTTTTTATCCCCTAAAAATTCTTTGGTTGACAGGCTGAAAAATCGCTCTACACCTTCTTGATGTGAAGAAGTCGTTTTTAACTTCATGGGCCAATAAGGCCAAGGTTGATGTGCTGGTCTGCCCACTGAAGGTTTACTCAAAATTTCAAAATTCGTCACACTTTTTGCACCATGACGATTGCTTGTGCCAATACAATCTGAGCCTGTGTCTCCGCCACCAATTACAATGACATTTTTATCTTTTGCTGATAATACCGATTTAAAATCGATTAATCCATCAACATATTGATTGCTCAATTTCAAGAAATCCATGGCTTGATAAACGCCTTTCAGGTGATTGCCTTTGATGGGAATTCCTCTGCGCTCGGTTGCACCACCGCACAGCACCACCGCATCAAAATCGGCTTTAATGGTTTCTATACTGATATTTTTGCCTACATGGGCATTGGTGGTAAACGTGATGCCTTCCTCTTCAAGAATGGCAATGCGTCTGTCTATGATATGTTTTTCAAGTTTAAAGTCCGGGATGCCATAACGCAACAGGCCGCCTACTTTGGCATCGCGTTCAAAAACCGTCACCAAATGACCTACTCTGTTTAATTGCTGCGCAGCTGCCAGACCTGCAGGGCCAGAACCAATGATCGCGACTTTTTTATCCGTTCTTAATTTTGGCGGATGCGCTGTGATCCAACCTTCTTCGAACGCTTTTTCTACAATGTTTTTCTCAATATTTTCTATGGAAACCGGATCTTCATTTATTCCCAAGACACAGGCTTCCTCGCACGGTGCAGGACATAACCTGCCTGTAAACTCAGGGAAATTGTTGGTGGAGTGTAAAATCTGGGCAGCCTCCTTCCAGCGGCCTTTATAGACTTTATCATTGAAATCGGGAATCAAATTGCCTAGGGGACATCCACTATGGCAAAAAGGAATGCCGCAGTCCATACAGCGTGCACCTTGATCTTTTAGTTTTTTTTCTTCCAGTGGAATCGTGAATTCCTTGTAGTTTTCCAATCGCTTTTCAACCGCTATATATGGCTCATCAAGTCTTTCGTATTCTAAAAATCCTGTTATCTTTCCCATAGTTATTTTCCGTGAAAACGGAACTCTTTTTCAATTAAACACTTACTTTATTTTCTTCGGCCATTCGGATTAAGGCTTGCTTATATTCTTCGGGTAATACTTTTATGAATTTAGGGAGTTCTTTCTGCCAGTTTTCCAAAAGGCGTTGGGCCAGAGGACTCAATGTGGCGTTATAATGGTTTTCGACCAGGTTTTTTAATTCTGTGATGTCCTCTATCGATGTAACAGTTTCTAAATTCAAACCTTCTTTATTGCATTTTTTATCGAAGGTGCCGTTGGCATCATAAACATAAGCGATGCCGCCACTCATTCCTGCTCCAAAATTACGTCCTACCTCTCCCAAAATAACCGCGCGTCCTCCGGTCATATATTCGCAACCATGGTCGCCAATACCTTCAACTACCGCATGCGCACCAGAATTACGGACACAAAAACGTTCGCCGGCTTTTCCATTGATATATACTTCACCGCTGGTTGCTCCATATAAAGCAACGTTTCCAATGATGATATTGTCTTCAGGAACAATGGTGGATTCTTCGGGAACCTTGACACTTATTTTAGCGCCCGAAAGCCCTTTTCCTAAGTAATCATTAGTGTTTCCATTAACCACAAGCGTTAATCCTTTGGTTGCAAAAGCACCAAAACTCTGTCCTGCGGATCCTGTAAAGTTTATTTTTAAGGTGTTTTCTGGAAGGCCTTGTGCGCCGTAAATTTTGGAAATCTCGTTGCTCAATATGGCTCCAAAGGCACGGTCCCGATTGTTGATTTTTGATTCAATGACTGTCTTTTCTTTTCTGAACAATGCTGGATGTGCTTGACGTATAATTTTGAAATCCAAGGCTTTTTCAAGTTGGTGATCCTGTTTTTGGGTATTGAATAATTGGGTGCACTCCGGGACAATTACTTGATGCAATATTGGCGATAAATCCAATCCTAAGGATTTATAATGATTGATGGTTTTGTTGCGGTCCAGCTTTTGAACCTGACCTACCATCTCATTTATGGTTCTGAAACCGAGTTCTGCCATAATTTCGCGTAATTCTTGAGCTACGAAATACATAAAGTTGACCACATGTTCCGGTTTGCCCTGAAACTTCTTACGAAGCTCTGGATTTTGGGTGGCGATGCCCACAGGGCAGGTGTTCAAGTGGCAGGCACGCATCATCACACAACCTGAAGCTACTAAAGGTGCCGTGGCAAATCCAAATTCTTCGGCTCCTAAAAGACATGCAATGGCGACGTCACGTCCCGTCTTCATTTGTCCGTCGCATTCTAAAACCACACGATTTCTCAAATTGTTCATGACTAAGGTTTGTTGGGCTTCGGCAAGACCTAATTCCCAAGGCAAACCAGCATGTTTTAAGGAGGTTAAAGACGAAGCACCCGTACCACCATCATGGCCGGAAATTAAAATCACATCGCCTTTTGCTTTGGCGACTCCAGCAGCAACAGTACCAATACCTACTTCAGAAACTAATTTCACATTGATTCTCGCTTCGCGATTGGCCGATTTTAAATCATAAATCAATTGAGATAAATCTTCAATAGAATAGATATCATGATGTGGTGGCGGAGAAATGAGTCCGACATACGGCGTAGAATTTCTGGTTTTTGCAATATCAGGATTCACTTTCGGGCCTGGTAATTGGCCGCCTTCACCAGGTTTTGCCCCTTGGGCCATTTTAATCTGAATTTCGGAAGCGCTGGTCAAATAATTTGAAGTCACTCCAAAACGTCCGGAAGCCACTTGTTTGATGGCGGAGTTTTTCCAATCACCATTCGCATCTTTGTAAAATCGTTCTTCATCTTCACCACCTTCGCCAGAATTGCTTTTTCCACCTATTCTGTTCATTGCAATGGCTAAATTCTCATGCGCTTCCTTACTGATCGATCCGTATGACATGGCGCCTGTTTTAAAACGTTTGACAATTTCCGTCCAAGGTTCCACTTCTGATAAAGGAATAGGATCATAATTTTTGAATTCAAACAGGCCACGAATGGTCATCAATTGTTTGGTCTGTTCATTAATCAAATCTGAATATTCCTTAAAGGTTTCCGGTTTATTGTTTCTGACAGATTCTTGAAGCTTTGCAACAGTCAGTGGGTTAAAGGCGTGCTTTTCGGCATTGCGTCGCCATTTATAAATTCCTCCAAATTCCAATCCGAGGTCGCCATCAATAGTTTTTTTGTGGTAGGCTTGATGGTGACGTTTGTAAATTTCTTTTTCGATTTCTCTGAGGCCGATGCCTTGAATTCGGGTTACGGTATGTGGGAAATAATTATTGACCACTGTAGTATTGAGTCCTACACATTCAAAAAGTTGAGATCCGCGATAGGAATTTAGTGTAGAAATCCCAATTTTGTTCATCACTTTAAGAATGCCCATGCCAACCGCTTTATTGTAATTCTTGATGGCGGTCATATAATCCATGCCTTCAATATTCTGTTTTTCAACCTGATCTCGAACAATTTCATTAACGATATAAGGGTTGATGGCACTTGCACCATAGCCGAATAACAATGCAAAATGATGGACTTCTCGCGGTTCGGCCGATTCTATAATGATACTGACTTTAGCACGTTTTCCTATTTTATACAACTCATGATTAACATAGGAACAGGCAATTAAGGCAGGGATTGGCGCCATTTTTTTGTTGACCCCTCGATCAGATAGAATAATAATATTGCCACCTTCATCAATAGCTTTTGATGCTTTTTTAACGAGATTGACTAAAGCGCGCTCCAATTCATTGAGGCCTTTCTCTACTTCGTATAGAATGGGAATTGTTGTGACTACAAAATCTGGATTTTGGGTGTAGTTCTTTATTTTATCGAGATCGTGCTTTGAAATAACAGGATTCTGGATTTTCAGCTTTCGGCATTGATCTTCATTAATTTTAAAGATATTGGTATCCTTTCCTAAGGTCAAACTGATATCTGTGATCAGTTGTTCACGTATCCCATCCAACGGCGGATTGGTGACTTGGGCAAATAATTGTTTGAAGTAATTGTAAAGGAGTTGTGGTTTATCAGAAAGGATGGCGATGGGTGCATCATTTCCCATAGATCCAATAGGTTCCTTGCCCAATCGTGCCATTGGTTTGATGATGACGCTTAAATCTTCTTCGGTATATCCAAAAACCACCTGACGTTTCAATAAAGGTTCCTCTTCGTGTGGGATTGGACCTTCTCGCGCGGGGATATCGGCTAAATGCACTAAGTTTTTCTTCAACCATTCCTGGTAAGGGTGCTTGGAGACAATGGCCTCCTTAACTTCTTCATCTTTAATAATCCGACCCTGGTTCATATCTACCAAAAACATTTTCCCAGGCTCCAATCGGCCATGATGTTCTACGTTTTTCGCATCAATTTCAATGACGCCAGTTTCAGAAGACATCACCACAAAACCATCTTTAGTCACCGTATAGCGCGATGGGCGCAGTCCGTTTCTGTCTAACACGGCACCTATATAATTACCATCTGTAAACGGAATGGAAGCTGGCCCATCCCAAGGTTCCATGATGCAGGAATTATATTCGTAAAAAGCTCTTTTCGTTTCAGACATCTCAGGGTTTTTCTCCCAAGCTTCGGGTACCAGCATCATCATCACTTCGGGGAGTGAGCGGCCAGTCATCAATAACAATTCTACCATCATATCCATTTGTGCAGAATCTGATTTCCCTGGAAGAATGATAGGAAAAATGCTTTTGATTTCCTCACCAAACCAATCGCTTTCCATCAATTCCTGACGTGAGAGTGTGCGGGATGCATTGCCTCTCAAGGTATTGATCTCGCCATTATGACACATATATCTAAATGGTTGCGCCAAATCCCAAGTCGGGAAGGTGTTGGTTGAAAAACGCTGATGCACCAATGCCAAACGGGTCACTAATGACGGGTCTTGTAAATCCTTATAATAGAGTTTAATATCTTCAGGCACTAAAAGTCCTTTAAATATGATGATTTTAGTTGATAGACTTGGAAGGTAAAAACGTGTGCTTTCAGAAAGTTTGGACGCATTGATATGATGTTCTGCCTGTTTTCTGGCGGTGAACAGTTTTAGATTGAAGCTAAAATCGTCCTGATGTTCTTCGGACTTTCCTATAAAAATCTGTTTTACAAAAGGTTCCGTAAGGGCGGCAACGGTTCCCAAAACTGCAGAATCGACGGGCACATCTCGCCATCCTAAAATAGGTAAGCCTTGTGCTTTTATATACTGCTCCAATTTATCAATACAATAGTTGCGCTGATTTTCTTTTTTTGGAAGAAAAACGTTGCTCACGGCATAGTCTCCAAATTTTGGTAATAGGAAATCGCACTTATTCACGAAAAATTCATGAGGGATATCGATTAAAATACCAGCGCCATCTCCAGTTTTACCATCAGAACTTACCGCACCACGATGTTCTAATTTTTCTAATATTTCAAGCGCTTTATGAATGATGGCGTTGGATGTGTTTCCTTTGAGACTACATATAAATCCAGCGCCGCAATTATCATGTTCAAATTCTGGTAAATAAAGTCCTTGTTGCTTCAGCATATATTAGAAAATTTAGTGGGTTTTATCCCTTTATCGGATTCTAAGTTATGTGTAAAATCCTGAAATTTAAAATTGTAGGTTCACTTTTCCGAGATTGATAATGAGGGGTGCTATAATTATGAGATTTACAATAAGATGAGTTCAAACTGATAAATCTACAATGCATTAAATTCAATATAAACAAACTTTGGGTAAATTTTATTCATCTTAGTGAGTTTTTTTATATCGAATTTTTGGCAAAATGATGAATTTCAAATGAATTTCTCATTTTATTAATTTCACATTTAACAAAAAATACAACATTAATAAATAGACCCCCTAAATTTATGTGGTATAAATTTATTATGTCATAAAAATAACAATTTAACCCCCTGTAAGTAGGGGGTGGGCTTTAAAAAAATATAAATTTGATTCATAATTATTAAATTATATACTTTATGAAATTAATTTCTACAAGTGTTTTGTTAGCTTTTCCATTTATGCTTTTCGCTCAAGAAGTGCATCAAAATAAACTATCAATAATAGGCAGTGTCGATGCTTATTTTAGAACAAATATCACAGGCTTTAATGAGGTTTTTGAAGACGATGATGGTCAGAGCATCTTTTTGAATCCCGGAACATCGTTCGCAGATAGAAGTGGCTTTAGTTTTGGAATGGCCGATGTTATTTTAAGCTATGAGGGTGAAAAAGTTGGGTTTGTTGCCGATTTGGTATTTGGTCCAAGAGGAGAAGATGCTGTTTTCCTATCTACAGGTTCTGCAAATATTGTTAATCAGCTTTTTGTCTATTGGAATGTGACGGATAAGGTGCAGTTGACTTTGGGTAATTTTAATACTTTTTTGGGTTATGAAGTCATTTCTCCGGTGGGGAATTTTAATTATAGCACTTCCTATATGTTTTCCAATGGTCCGTTTTCCCACACTGGAATTAAGGCAGAAATTGGTCTTTCTGACGACTTTTCGTTACTTCTCGGTCATGAACAGTACCGATTATACAGAGATAAACTTGGATGGCAGTTATACGCTTGGAGCACAATTGGGATTTAAAATTTAGTTTCTCAATGTTATTTATGGCAATCAAACAGGCAACTCCGAACCTTCATTTCAGATCGATTATACCGGAGGAAGCGCTATAAGTGATACTTTTTTCTTAGGAATCAACACCACTTATAGTGATACTCGTGGGAATGGATTTTATGGGGCAGCCCTTTATCCTAAATATACTGTTTCAGATGCTTTAGGATTAGGGGCCAGAGTTGAATATTTTGGATTCCACCATGGTGATGTCAATGACGATAACGTCTTTGCCACAACATTATCTGTCAATTATAAAATCGCAGACTTAACGATCATTCCTGAAGTACGATTGGACAATTGGAATGACAAGAGGTATTTGAATGGCTATTTAGAACCATCGAATAATCTTTCCTCATTTTTAATTGCCGCCGTTTATCAATTTTAAATCTAATTAAAACAAAATAGTTATGAAAAAAATAGAAGCTATTATCAGAAAATCAAAATTCTATGAAGTCAGAAAAGCACTCCACGAGGTAGGTGTCAATTTCTTCTCTTATTGGGATGTTACCGGTTTGGGAAATGAAGAAGAAGGTCATGTTTATAGGGGCGTTGCCTATAGCACGAGTGATATTCAACGACGTTATCTCTCTATTGTGGTCAATGATGATTTTGAAGCCATAACTATAAAAACCATTATAGAATCTGGTGCCACAGGTGAGGTGGGTGACGGGAAAATATTTGTGTCTCATATTGAAGAGGTATACAGGATACGTACAGGAGAAAAAGGAGGAAACACATTAAAATAAAGAGCAGAACTATGGAATTACTCACTATTAACAACGTATGGATGATGATCTGTACTGCACTTGTGTTTTTTATGCATCTGGGATTTTCACTTTTGGAAATCGGATTGACGAGACAAAAAAACACCTTAAATATTTTATTCAAAAATATATTCATTGTCACTATTGGCTTATTATTATACAGTCTTGTTGGCTTCAATTTAATGTATCCAGGTGATTTTAATGGATTCCTGGGATTTGCGGGTTTTGGATTGGATGCTCCTCTCACTACTGAGGATACACTGGACCTTACCTATAACGCGGGTTATACTTATTGGACAGACTTCTTGTTTCAAGGGATGTTTGCAGCTACTGCTGCCACTATAGTATCAGGAGCTGTTGCTGAGCGGGTCAAAATAATTCCGTTTATGGTATTCGTGATACTTTATGTGGGATTGGTTTATCCAATTGCTGGTTCATGGAAATGGGGCGGCGGATTCTTGCAGACCTTAGATACCCCATTTTATGATTTTGCAGGATCGACACTTGTCCATTCTGTTGGGGGTTGGGGTGCTTTAGTAGCCGTCTGTTTGTTGGGTGCCAGGATTGGAAAATTTAAATACGGAAAAATTCAGGCCATTCCAGGTCATAATATTCCGTTGGCTACAGCCGGTGTGTTTATTTTATGGTTGGGATGGTTTGGCTTTAACGGTGGTTCTGTACTTTCTGCAGATCCAGGTGTTACCTCATTAACTTTAGTGACCACATGTCTTGCGGCGGCGGCAGGAGGCGTAGTAGCTGCGCTGGTTTCAGCGTTGAGATACAAAAATTTAGATTTGACAATGTTTCTCAATGGTATTTTGGGAGGTTTAGTTGGTATCACAGCTGGAGCTGACCAAATGAGTACGATGGATGCCCTTATAATTGGTGCCATTGCGGGGGCAATTATTGTATTTGCTGTTTCCTTAATTGATAGGTTACGATTAGATGATCCTGTGGGTGCTATTGCAGTTCACCTGGTTTGTGGTATTTGGGGAACATTATCCGTAGGTGTTTTTGGTAATTTGGCAGGTGGTACACAGTTTCTAAGTCAATTGATTGGTGTGATTACTTATGCGGTATTTTGCATTAGTACGTCATTTATAATACTCTATGTCTTGAAGAAAACAGTCGGGATTAGAGTATCAGAACGAGAAGAAATAGAGGGATTGGATGCCCATGAAAATGGTATGGATGCCTATCCTGATTTTAGACTTAATGATAATTAGAATGCTCCAAATTATAAGTCCGTTTGCAGGCCGATCGCGTATATTATAGATCATTTAAAAAGGTAAAATATTTTATATCATAGACCCTCAACCTTAGAAAAGTTGAGGGTTTTGATTTATAGAATAAGAACTATTTCCTAAGCCGAATTTCTACTTGCATTAATATTCCCAAACAAAGAACGCATGACGATTTTTTCGTAAACTTTAATTTGCGCTTCGTCTCGCGGCGACTCTTTTTCCAATTCCTGAATCTTCTTTAAAGCAAATTGTTGAATGGTTAAGAGTGGTAATACAATAGATTCCCTTATGCTAATGGAAGCTTTTCCAGAAGGCTCTTCCTGCATCAGCTCAGTATAGCCAGTTAGTTTAAGAATTAAACGCTTTGTAATGACATACTCATCATGAATAATATTCCAAAACGCGCCATATTCAGGATCGTCAGACATGTATTTGGTCAAATCAAAGAAGGATTTTGCCATGGACATCATGCTGTTCTCAATCAAGGTCTTAAAAAAGCTTGAGGTTTTAAAGAGATGCTGTACTTTTTCAAATTCATTAGCATCTTCATAATGTTTTAAAGCGGTGCCCACACCAAAAAACCCAGGGACGTTTTGTTTGAGTTGGCTCCATGATCCTACAAAAGGGATGGCTCTTAAATCCTCAAAAACCAGTCCTTCAGATTTGCCACGTTTGGTTGGCCTACTTCCAATATTAGTTTTGGAATAATACTTTAAGGTACTCATATTCTCCAAATAGGAAATGAATTTTGGATGTCCTTTAAAGTCGGCGTAAGCTTTATAGCTTAAATTGGCCAAATTTCCCATGACCTCTCTATTTTCCGGTACCATCCGTAAGTCAGTGTCACTTAAGCTATTGTGAATGCCCGAACTGATCAACTGTTCCAAGTTGTATTGTGACGCATCTAAAGTTCCAAAATTAGAGCTAATGGTTTGTCCTTGTATGGTCAATTGTACTTCTTTATCTTCAATAGTTGGACCTAAAGACGCATAAAAGTTATGTGTTTTACCACCACCACGCGCAGGTGGGCCACCACGCCCGTCAAAGAAAATAGCAGTGACATCGTATTTGCGCGAAACTTCAGTAAGTCGCTCTTTTGCTTTGTAAATGGCCCAGTTTGCCATTAAATAACCCCCGTCTTTGGTGCCGTCACTAAAACCAAGCATAATGGTTTGTTTATTGCCTCTTGATTTTAAATGGGCGCTGTAGGCAGGATTTGTATAGAGCTCTTCCATCACTAAATGTGCGTTTTCCAAGTCGGTAATAGTTTCAAAAAGAGGTCCGATATCTACAGGCATTTCCTCTTGAAATGCGACCAGTTTTAACATGGCAAACAATTGCATTACATGTAGTGTGCTTTGATTGTTACTGATGATATATCGGTTACAAGCCTGTTCGCCATTGTTTTCTTGAATGGTTTTAATGGCTTCAATAATCTGTAAGGTTTTAAGCGTTTCGTCATCTTTTATCACTGACAAATCTATTTTGCCTTTCACCTTAGAGAGCACGTCCACTTGTTCCTTATGTGAGAGCTCAAAATAGTTTTTTGGAAAAATAGCGCTCCCACTATCTAATAATGTTTCTACTAAATCAGTAAAGACTTTGTCGTGCGCACGACTATCTTGACGGATATCCAAAGTTGAAAAGTGGAATCCGAAGAGGTGTATTTTGTTGAGTAAACTGTTGATTTCAGCAACATATAGAGATTGGTGTTTTTCGATGATGAGGTCTTTAACCGTCTGCAACTCTGCTCTTAAACCTTCTAGAGTCAATTCTGAAGGACTGCCAATCATGAGTTCATAGAGTTCTTTTTCAAGGAACGCCATGCTATCTTCTATGCCTCTAAAAGTTAGTTTTCTTTTTAGACCTCTAACATCGCGATAGTAATTTTTAATAATGGTTTCCTTTAAACGTGCTGCCACTTTAAGGGTGATTTCCGGAGTTACAAAAGGGTTTCCGTCTCTATCACCACCAGGCCAAAATCCGATATTGATAATGTTGTTTTCTATTTGTTTACCATCAAAAATATTCTGTTGGATATAATCAAAGATGTCGCCAAAGGATTTATAAAAAACATTCTCCAAATACCAGATCAAACTCACGGCCTCATCGTAAGGTGTAGGTTTTTCATGCTTAAAGAAGGGCGTTTTTCCTAATTGTGCCAGTAAATCGTTGATACGAAGCAAATCATTTTCCTTGATTGCTTCAGTCAAATCGGTTATAATTCCTAAAACAGAGCCTGGATAGAATTGTGTAGGATGTGCGGTCAGGACAATACGGACTTTAAAATCTTGTAAATATTTTTGGAGACGGTCCAATTTATTGTTTGCAGAAGCACTTTCTTTCAAGCTTCTTAATGTTCCAATCCCGTCCATATTATTGACGATCGGGAATGCCGCATCTTCTATGGCATCAAACAAAACAACTTGACGCTCTATATATTGAATGAAGCGGAACAGTAAATTAATTTGGCTTTCTGGAGTGCGCCGTGCTTGGTATTTTTTAAAAAATGAATTAACAATGGTCGTAGGGTCGTCACCTGCAATAAATCCCTTTTTACAAGTTTCATGAAACAATGGTAATAGGACGCCTGTTTTTGTGACGGCATCGAAGGGTAGGGTCATGAAAATACCATTATAGATTTGATATTTTGATAGGACACTTTGATTAAATCGCGTTAATTTTGGTTGTTTTGACATTTCTGAAAATTTGTTTGAAACCTTAAAATTACTAAAGCTAAGCGTAACACTTTTACATCTGTGCAATTTTTGCCGAATAACGATATTATAGTAGTCCAAGTTTAGGATATCGCAATAAATTAAGTCTAAACTATTGAAATCATTGACCATTCAACATGGTAGATAATAACAGCGTGCCTACAATTAATAATACGATGGATAATAAGCCTCCAATGATTAAGAAGTGCCTGAATTTATAGGCGCCAGTTCCGTAAATTAAGGTGTTGGTCTGGTAGCCCATTGGGGTAAAAAAACTAAAATTGGCGGCAAACATGACCGCTAGAATAAATGGTTTTGCGGGCAAGTTCAATCCTGCGGCAAGCGTAATGGCTATAGGTGTTATGATGACCGCGGTAGCATTGTTGGAGATAAAGCCACTCATGAGCATTGTAATTCCAAAAAGTACGCCTAAAATAATGATGTTATTTTGTCCCGTAAGTAAGTCCAACAATTGTTTGGCAATCCACGTATCTGTTTCAGAATTGTGCATGGCAATCCCTAAAGGAATCATCCCAGCCAATAAAAAAATAATTTGCCAGTTGACTTTTTTGTAAATCTTTGACAAATTGATACAATCTGTGATTAAGAGCAAGGCAACACCGGATAAGGTGCTGGCAAGTATGGACAGGACGCCACTTGCAGCTAATCCTACCACCATAATCAAGGCGAATAGACTTATGGCGCGCTTATAGGGATTTATTTTGTAATCTTCTTCATGATGCCGCAACACAATGGTATTATCAATAGCATAGAGATGTTTAAAATCTTCTTCCTTTGCTTTAAGAAGTAATTTATCTCCTGCCTGAAGGTTTGTGTTTTTTATGATTTTTGGCAGGTTTAACCGCATACCTTTTTGAAATTGTTTTCTGTTTTGAATGCCTAAGGGTCTTGCCACATTGAAAAGAAGACTTTTAACTTCAGAAAACGATTTATCAATAAATTCTGACCCTGGAAGAATCAATAATTCAACATAGCTATAGGCATTCTTTTCATTTTCTGGTTCCTTATCCATCTCTTCAGGAATATGCAATTCATTTTCCGCAGTGAGTGTAAAATCATCTGTTGAAATAGACGCATAGGCTTTAACATCACTCAAAACCACTAATTTGTCGTTAGCTCTTAACGTGGTATTGGGACCTGGATTGTTATTGACAATATCCTCACGAATAAGCTTTAATACATTAATATCAGGGTTTTCATAAAATTTGGCATCCGAAATAGCCGTGCCAATAAGTTTCGATTCTGGCTTTACGGTTAAGGTAAATAGGAAGGTGTTGTCAACAAATGTTTCAGTGAGATCATTGCTATTGGTTTTTGGTAACCATCGGCTTGCGAAGGTCATAAATACAATACCCACCGCTAATAAAATAAGACCATAAAAACTGAATTCAAAAAATGTAAACTGTTCTGCACCAAGTTTTTTGGCTACCGAGTTTACCAAAATATTGGTTGAGGTTCCCATCAAAGTACAACTTCCTCCTAAAATGCCGGCAAAGGAAATTGGCATCAATAATTTGGGTGCAGAAAAATTGTATTTCTCTGACAGTTGTGCAATAATTTTTATAAAAATGACCACCACAGCGGTGGTACTTATAAAAGACGAAATAGATGCCGAAATCAACATAAACACGGGAACCATTAATACCATTGGTAAGATTTTCAATTTTTTGATGGACTGGGTCAAAAGATCGATAACTCCGTTTTCTTCCAATCCAATGGCCAAAATCATGAGCATTAGAATAGTAATGGTTGCGGGGCTTGAAAAACCACTTATAGCTTCTTCTGGGGTAGTCAGGCCGGATAAAACGAGTGCCACAATGATGAGGAATGCAATCTTATCAATGGGCAAAGCTTCTGTTGCAAAGAGTAGGATAGTTACTCCAAGAATGATGAATACAAGAATGATCTCAAAACTCATAGCAACATATGTATCAACAGATTAATTAAAAACCAAAACCTAAGCCTACTTGCAAGATCGAATCTTCTTCAGATACAAAATATCCCGCATTTACTGAAAAGGCATTTAAACTGCCTATCCAAAATCCGCCACCAAAAGAGTTATGCCAAGTATTCGAATCTTCATCTGGCATCCAAACACGACCATAATCAAAGCCGCCAAAAACCCCTATGGTAATAGGTGCTACCGCAGTGATGTATTTTTTTATACGCCATTTTAGATCAGTACTGTGAAAAAAGGATGATTTTCCTGCAAATCGTTCATTTCTATAGCCTCTTAATCCATTATCACCACCAATTGTTTGCGCATGGTAGAATAAATAGTCTTCACCAAAGTTAGTTCTAATTTCAGCTTTAGAACCCAACACCACATCTCCTGACGGGATTAATTTCTTATCAAAACCTAATTTTAAGGCTGCATATCCAAATTGATTGTTATCCAACTTTAAGTTTTTCTTGTATCCTAATACCGCTTTAAAGTAAAGACCGCGCGTTGGAAAGTCCATAGCATCGGCATTTTCATATAATATATCGGCCTCAGCACCTATATAATTTTGAGTATGAAAAACATCTTCATTAAAATCAATAGAATTAAACATTCGTTCTGAGTTATCCTCCACACTGTAATTTTCAAAAAGTGCATGAAAATGGATGCTTCGGTAAGATATACCGGATCTCAATTTTATCTGTTTTATACGTGCCCGGTTAAAATCTTTTCCAACTGCGTCCTCATCATAAGAGGTGTCATTGCCATAACCAAAAAAGTTATTTTCAAATCTTGCACTTGTATAATATCCAATAGTTTCTAAGTCCCAATTAGGGATAATATTGGCAAATAGGCCCACATATTCCGCCTCTACAGCGCCATAGTTAAAGTAATAATTAGCAGAAAGATAATGTTTGTATCGATAATCTTCGCCATTAAAACCATGATTTGTATAAGTGTCTGTTGCTCCTAAAAATACACCATCATCAGAGTTATAACCTGCATTTGGAAAGAATACGTTGGAATTCTCTATAAATTCTCTATAAATAAAAGTGTTGGTTTCATAGAGCGGTGTAAACTGTTTTGCCGGTGTTTTATCGGTAAACTCAGCTTTTTCATGCCTCCAATCGTAGACTTTAAGTTTTTTACGATTGCTGATGTCAAAGACATCATCGCCATGACCACCAACCAAACGGACCATGATTTCATGATCACCTTCTCCAGACACTTCAAATTGGTCGTCATCGTTTAAACCATAAATCCAAAGTTCTTTGGTTGCATCTCTATCAAAAGTACGTTCAAAGAATATAGGATTGGGGGCATCGGTTTTTAAACGCTTCAAAACTACCTTTGTTTTTCCTTGTGGAAGTCGCGTAATTTCTATTTTATCATCTTTATGGGTACCATGAATGACTACCACCTGTTGCATTCTGTCACCGTAGCGTTTTGCAATATCGTCAAGGTTTTTTAATCGGCCCTTAAGTTTATTTTTGATGTCTTCAGAGGCCTCATCGTGTACCTCTGTTGGTAATCTTGTAAAGGCTTGGTCAATAACCGCATCAGTCATACCTGCTTGGATTATTTTTGCTTCTTCTACCCAAACGGACGCATCGTGTTTATTTAAAAATGCGACATCTAGGTTGTTTCCTTCAGCATTAAACCATTTTACATTTTTTATATCAGTATCATAAGATTGCCAAAAACGGACATCGGGCATTAGCATTTTAATGATTGGAATAGCAACTCCATCAAATTTTGAAAAGGCCGCGTCACGATCTCTTGGGATTGGAATAAACCGTACATCGTCCTCACTGATTTCAAATTCTATCCAGCGCCATTGGTCTTCATGACGGTCCCAATCGCCAATGAGCATATCAAATAACCGTGCACGAATGTAGGCGCGTTGATCGATAGTATATTTTGCATCTCTGTTTAATTTCTCAAGAACGTCTGTGGTACTTTCGAAATTTACGGCTTCTCCTTTTTCTTCAGGATTGGCGCGATTGTAACCTTCATAATCTTTTTGCTTGTCCATTGGACGTTCTTCAATAAAATACAATTGGTCACCATAATCATCTCCTAACAATTTAAACCCAGGTTGTATGGGTAAATAGTACAATTGGGTATTGGCGTGATTGATACCCGCCGATTTTGCCAACGGATTGATTACTAATTGCATATAAGGATGCGTGGTGCTGAAAAAGTCATAGACCATAGTTTCGACAAATGTGCCTTCAAAATCTTCTTCCACATAGGCAATTCCTGGAACTTTAAAACGCAAGAATTTTAAGGCGTCTTTTTGAAGCCCTCTCATGGCATATTCCCTGCCTAAGTCATCTTCAAGCCGTGCCGAGAAAGACTGGTGTCCACCACCTTGTTTTGTGATTTGCATTCCAGAATACAACGTGTCCAGGATGGCAATATCCGCAGTAACTGGTACTCCAAAATAAGTACGGTATCGATCTCCCCAAATAAACTTATAAAAGCCCGACTTATCAAGTTTGTCTTTATCGGTCGTGATAGCTAGTGTTTTAGTAGTTCCAGATAATGATGGAATTGGGTATTCTTTCTCTTCTTTAATGATTTTTTTATTGAGTTCAAAGGTAAAAGTATCCTCCTCAGTGATAAAATTAACGTCTGAAGTACCATCATCATAGTAATTAATTATGGCAAATCCTTTTTCACCATAGGAAAATTTCCCATCGTAATGCAAGGTGCCACCAATATTGGCAATGGAACCTTTAGACATTTTGGTGCCCGTGCGCGAGCCTAACGAGCCGCTTATAATTTGACGGATATGGTCACTGGCCAAGTACTGCAAGCTTTCTTCATGGCCTGATACAATAGTCACCCGGTCATTGTCTTGCACCAAGGAGCTGATTACAGTACGCAAATAGTTATAGCGATGGGATTTGAGTCTTTGTTTTGAAAAACCTCCCAAATCATTAATCTCATGAACAATATTTCCAACTATTGGTAAGGGTAACATGCTTTCTAAAAATGTTTCATTTCCGGCATATTTACCATTGCTAAAAATTGGATGGTGCATCACAATAAGTAAATTTTTACCTCTTGAATCTTTAATATAACCTTCAAAGGCTTCATTAAATCTACGTTTGGTGTTGATATCTGTACATTTTTTATTCATGCCATCAACATGGTCCCAATTGATGGAGAACCAGTTAGAATCGACATATAGAATGTCTAGCGTTTCATCGACTTCAACATACTCTAAAGGACATACATTTGTAGGTTGTACCTCAAAATTTTTAATATTATTATCTTTTAGATAATCTTCCACCCACTCTATTTCAGTAGTGTTATTGCTGCTCCATTCGTGATGTCCTGGTATAAAAACGGTCTTCCCCTTAAAGTCTTTGGCGATTTCAACTTGCGTATTAATATAAGTCTCTCTTGTTTTTTTATCCGCTTTTTTTGGAATATAATCGCCAGTGTAGAGTAAGGTGCTTTCTTTACCAGCCTTGTCCAGATATGATTTTAGAAGTTTTTGGAGTTCAGGATTTGAATCAGGTTCGGCAGTTCCAAGTCCACCGGCAACAAAGAATGTATGTATTGGTTTTTTGGAGGACGAATCATCATTTTGGGCAATTTTTGATTGTGGTTTATAGGTGGCACAAGCTGCAAGGGTAAAAATTGATAAAACTATCAATACCCTATGCGTTGTAAACTTCAAAATATTTGCTATCATAAAAATTATATCATTCTTAATTAGAGGACTTTACAAAAAGTAGTAAAGATTCAGAAATGTCTGCATATTATAAATTGTTTCAAACATGGGCGTACCCATTTGAAATAATTATTAACTGCAATGTTTGTATAGGATATCTTGTGGGCTATTGAATATCTCTTAATTGATGAATTCCATACTTTTTTGAACCACAGTCGCCAATGGTTTTGGAAGTGTGCTGTCTTGCCAAGGATGAGAAGCTCCAAAGACGTGATCACTTTTTTCAATAGGAAATAGGATACTTTTTGGATTCCAAGCGTGTAAATCTTCTGCTTCTCTATATTTTACCGAAGGATCGTCATTTGCATGAATTATGAGATGTGGAATGTTCAGGTTTTTAACTGCGTTTTCAATGTTCAATCGGGTTTCATGAGTTTTGAAATCTTCATAAAATTGATAGTTATGGGGCATTTGCTGTTTGGTTCTGCCATTTAGAACATATTTCACTCCCTCTTTTTTCCACTGCTCCAATTCGCCGGAAGTTGCTGTTCTTTTCCCAAAATCGCTCACGCTTGCCCACGTTATCAGCTGTGTGATCCTATTATCTTCCGAAGCTTTTAAGATGGCAATGCCGCCCCCGCGAGAATGGCCGATAAGGATGAGCTGGTTAGGATCAATCTCCGATTGAAAGGGGTTTGATGTGGAATGTAAAAAATTGATAATTGCGTCTAAATCTTCCAATTCTTTTGAGTAATTATTTTCAGCAAAGGCATCCAAATCAGGAAAATCAATGGGTTGCTCCATCGTTCCGCCATTATGTGAAAAATTGAATTTCACAAAGAAATAACCCGCATTAGCGAATGCTTCTGCCACTAAATCCCAAGCGCCCCAATCCTTAAATCCTTTGTACCCATGACAAAATATGACTAAAGGTTTCTGGGTTTCGTTGGCTGTAAAAAAGGCATCCCATAGGATAGGTTTTTTACCATCTCTTTTTAAAATGCGGTTTTTTTGTATCATATACCGATAAAATTACGGCATTATTTCCTTTTATCAATCACTAAAATGGGTTTACGGCTTAATTTAGGAAAACGCAAGGCATCAATTAGGTACTTATCACACCATTCAATTTTTGGAGTAACGCGTAATTTGGCTCTGAAATGATCCTTTATCTGACCTAATAATAATTCTGATGGTTCTTGTGCTGCAATCTTGATTAAAATTTCATCGGTTCCAATGGCATTGTGGGTAATTTCAATAACGAAACATTCCAAAGTACTGAAATTATTGAGAATATTCTCCATGGCTGGTGGATACAAGGTGGTGCCCTTATATTTTATCATTTGCTTTTTTCTGCCAGCAATCGGTCCCAATCGTAGTGTCGTTCTCCCACAGGTACACGGTTTTTTATGGGCTTTCATCATGTCGCCAGTCTTAAAACGCAACAATGGCATGGCTTCAATGCCTAAGGTAGTAATCGTGAGTTCGCCAATCTCACCTTCTTTTACTGGTTGGTTTTGATCATCCAAAAGCTCCGCAATGATGAGTTCAGGGTGCAGATGTCCACCTTGTTGTGCCTTACATTCTGTAAATGCGGTGCTCATTTCTGTCGAGGCATAGGTAGAAAATAATTCAATATTCCAATGTGCTGTAATTTTTTTGCCCAAGGTATTTAAGCTGAAATCGTCGTTTCTGAAAGCTTCTCCAATACAAATGGCTCCTTTGATGCCAGAAGCATTTAAATCAATGTTATGTTGTTTTGCATATTCAATCAGTTTAAGCAAAAAAGAAGGAACGACAATGAGATAGGTGGGTTTGAATTTGATGATGGAATCCCATTGTAATTCTGGAACTCCAGCGCCCACTCTGATAATGCTCGCTCCTAATTTCCTAACACCTAAAAAGTACGCCAAACCTGCCATAAAACGTCGGTCTATTGTGGTCATCAATTGCAGTGTGTCTTCAGAAGAAACGCCCGCACAAGCGAAAGAAATGGCTTCATTATATGCTAAACGTTCCAGATCAGGATCAGTTAATGCGAAAGTGACCGGATCTCCCAAAGTGCCGGAAGTCGTCACATAATCAATGATTTTTGATTTTGGAACACAAATAAAATTGTCGTTAAATTGTTGAATATCATCTTTTGTGGTCACCGGAATTTTTGACAGATCTTCAAGCGTCTGAATGTCAGATAGCGCAATTGCGTAGTTCTCAAATTGCCGCTTATAGAAAGGAGAATTTTCGGATAGATATTCCAAGGCAATTTTGAGTTTTGCTTCCTGGAATATTTTTATTTCTATTGCCGATTTTGTTTCTATTTCAGGAATCATCTTGATTTTCTTTTGGATTTTTTAAGGTATTTGGTCACTATTTCTGCTTCTGTGCGCGTGGCTATGTCGTTATGAGTTGTTTTTTCGAAGTTTTGAAACGCCTGATTATAGTCTTTGTGATTATAATAATATAATCCTGCAAGATAATAGGCTTTCCAATACTTCGGATTTAAATCTGACAATTTTTGAAGGGTGCTGTCGTCAAGTTTTTCTTTATGATCAATAGCCTGCTCTACTTTGGCTTCTAAAATCCGATAGGCCTCGTAATTTTTATAGGCTTGCGTATTTAAAAATGGATCTTCTGAAATGTTCAATTCCTGATTTGATACACTCACCGTTGGAGAAGTCTCACTTCTATCGTTGAACACGGTATTCAAATCATAAGCCACAAATTCGCCTAATTGATACGGGTTTGAGGATACCCAAACTTTTAATTCTTTAGGTTTAAAAACTATGCCGTGGTGTGCTAAAAGTTGATTTAAGGCCTTTTCATTACCATACCCAATTGCTTTATCATTTAGGCCGTCCATATTTCTCAACACGGACACCGCTTTTTCGGGATTCAGTTTATCATTTTCAGAAAGCAACTGTAACATCCGGTCATACCGATATTGTGAATGGCTGTTTTCAATGGTTTTATTGTTACGGCGGTCTCTTTTGTAAGCTTCACTTTGGAAATGGTTGGAACATATCAACTCCTCATAATTTTCTACTTCGTAAACGCCAAAATTCTTTGGTGACACTTCAATGAGCACCGCCTTATCGTCTTTGGCACTTCCTACCATGATGGCTTCTGACACAAAAACTTCACGTTTTTTGGCTATTGCAACCGCTTCTTCAATATTAGAAGCATATTGCAAAATTTCACGAGTAACAATTGAGATTGGTGTCTTTGCAATCCAAGGTGTTTTAGATTTCCCAGCGTTTATCGTAACGGTCAAACCTTTCTCATTCATCCCCGAAACGACACCTATAAATCCGCTCCAAGAAATGGACATGTACTTATAGCCTTCATCAGGATTGATGAAGGAGACCACTTTATCTTCGGCAAAATCGTCGCCCGCATAAAAATCGAAGTTTCTACCAATGAGCAATTGGCCATCTTCAGTCTTTTCGCCCCAAGCGGCAAAAGAAGTGCAGCCTACAAGGGCCAAATCTTTCAGGGCGTGTGCAATATCATGGGCGCCGTGAAGATATAGTGCTCTTAAATAAGGGGTTGCGAGGGCATCATAGTCATCAGACATATAACGTGAAATTCCGTAAAGCTCAGATTGAAATTCCTCTGGCACATAGACATACATTTTACGGTTATACCAAGAAAGAAATTTCCTTAAGAATTTTTGCTGACCTTCAGAAGGGACTAAATTCTTGACTTTATTTAAAAAAACAGCTTCTTGTTTATAGATCAGCTCTTCTGTTAAGCGTCCTGAAATGAGTCCGCGTTCTAATGGATCACCTTCCACAAAAAGCTCCCAAAGTCCTTGTTTGTTTTTGGTCAGAAAGTTATGCCCTACTGAAAAAGTGGAATCGTTGATTTTGAGGCGCTCGGGAATATTACCATTATAAAAACTGACATCAGGAAGATGTGTTAATGATTTTTTAATTCCACAAGATGCCAATGACAACGCAAATAGGGCGCAAAAAAGAAAATTACTGAAATGACGCGTTTTATGCATCACGATGCATTTTTCTGTAATTTTTGTTCATCCAATTTACCATCTTGCTTTCTTTATAATCCACCCAACCTTGGCCCATGGTGCGACGCATTAAATTTTCAAACGTCCGCATAAAAACAATGTTTGAAAATAATTTTGCCAAACGTCCCACTTTTCTTGGAAAGGCGCGTAAAGTTATCGAGAATCCGCCATCCAAATAAGTGATATAATGCCAATAGCCACTAGGCATATATAAAGCGTCGCCGTGTTTCATTTCAACTGAAATACCTTCCGCCAGTTGTAATGCGGGATAGGTTTCAAAATCTGGGTTATCCATATCTATTGTTTCAAGATTATGGACAGTAAAAGGAACTTTATAGAGATGCTTAGCCTGTTCTGGTGCAAAAAGCGTCACCTGCTTATGTCCATGAAAATGAAAATGCACCAGATCTGCCAGGTCCATATCGTAATGGGCCAGAACTTTAGAGCCTTTGCCACCAAAGAACATGACCGGTAATTTCTTAAAAAAGTGTAACCCAATATCAGGATAGGTGAAATCGTTAAGTAATTGTGGCATTTTTTGAAGCACGTTATAGAAAAACATACGCAAATCAGTAGGCTGCGTTTTCAGGATTTCAATATAATCGTACAGCTTCATTTTTTTTGCTGGCACTACAGAGTTTTGACGGCCTTTGGTGGGTTCATTATTGTATAAAGGCACAATTTGATCTCCAGCCAAACTTTGGATATATTCCAAATTCCATTTCTTATGAGCAGGCCAATCTTTAGAGAGCTCCTCTATTAAAACCGGTTTTTGTGGTTTAAAGTAATTTTCGATAAAATCTTCCTTTCTGATGGATTTTACTCTGGTTATTGGTGATGTTTTGATTGTTCCCATATGAAGCCCTTTTGGGGGTTACAAATTACTTAAAGTTTTATGATTATCTCTGCTTAAATTCTCTTGTAGATGACACTGATTTTCAAAGATGTTTTCTCGAAATTAACAAATGATACAATAGCGGTTGTACTACAAACGAAATAAACATCGCCGCAAGAATTCCAATTATCGAGATGGTTGCCAAGGAATGCAGGGCGGGATGTTTTGCGAAAATCAAAACGCCAACTCCTAAAATTGTCGTTAAAACGGACAAAATAATAGACGTTTTATGTGTTGCCATTGATGAGGAACCCGATTGCATTCCATTGGTCATGAAAATACTATAATCTACACCCAAACCAAAAATAAACGTAGAAATAATAATATTGAAGATGTTGAATTCTAATCGAAAGACGCCCATAATCCCGATGGTGATGAACCAAGTGATGAGGATTGGAATGACCGTAACTAAAGTTAATCTTATATTTCTGTAGAATAGGAACAATAGTAACAGTATAGCGATAAAACAATACATGAGAAGATTGTTGAAGTCATTTTTCAAATGTCCCAAAAAGCTCTCATTGATAGCTTGACGGTCAATAACCACAGCATTTTTTGAATTGTTAAAGGCATTTTTTACTTTTTGAATCTTAGAGTCGTCAACATGGACCACTGAAGAAATCGTCAAGAAATTGTCATCTTTGGAAATAAAATCATCAATGGGAATGACATTTATCTTTTTATAATCTTTAATGCTTATGGGTTGAAAGTCATGTTCTAAAAGGTTGTAAAACTCCTGAAAGGTATGTGGCTTAAATCCAAATTTAATGCCGTTAGAAATCAAATTCGACTCTGTTTGCGCTTTAGTATCTGAAGTCCAAAAGTGATTCCAACGCTGAATATTTTCTTGTTGTTTTTTATTTGAAGAGACCAAAGCGCCAACGGAGTTATAGCTCAAAATGCTCTGGTCATTTTCCAAATTTTGGAGGGTCTCGAAAATAGCATCATTCGTTTCCAAAACTTCTTGTTCATGCTCTCCAAAAGCAATTACATATAATGATTTTGAGGAAATGTTGATCAATTTATCCAATCTTGTCTCCGCAGATTTTAGATGTTGTGGTTGATAGTTAAGGTTTGAGATGTCTTTGTTGAATAGCACGCGATGATAGGTGAAACCACTTAAAATAAGAAGGGCAGCAACACCTCCAATAAGAATTTTGTTTTTATGGAATCCATAAGATGCTAAACGATCAAACAATGATGGTTTTGAAGTTTTTGTGGAACTTCCCTTATATACTTGTGGAATGAAGATTAGCGCAAATACTGCGGCTCCAATCACACTAATTGCGGCAAAAACACCTAAATCCTGGAGTGCTGGAGAATCAACAAACAATAAACATAAAAATGCCAACGCCGTGGTTAAACTGCTCATTAAAATAGGTTTTGAAACACTCTTAAAAAGTTCCTCCAAGGTTTCATTGTTCCGAATATGGGTCAATATATGTAGCGAATAATCTAAGGTTACGCCAAGAAGTACTGCTCCAATTCCTAAGGAAATTGCGGAGATTTCAGTCCGAACTATCGATAACACTGAAATGGCCAACAGACCGCCAAAAACTGTGGGAACGAACAAAATAATAGGGATGGTCAATTTTTTATAGAAAACTATAAAAACAGTCATAAGTAAAATCATGGCAATAGTGACCGTGACCAGAATGTCTTTTTTGATTTGTTGGGCGTTGGCTACGGCAATGAGCGTTCCGCCAAAATAGGAGCTTTTAATTTTGCCGCTGTAGATTATGTCTAATTGCTCTTGGAGTTGATAGAGCTGCTTAGAAAAAATTCCGTTTTGCGAAGTATTATTACTTGGGTAGTGAGGAGTGATAAATAATAATAAATCGTGTTCGTCCTTGCTGACCAAAAAGCCGTCTTTGAGTGTGAAATCATCAGAAATTCCTAGTTTTTGGAGATGCTTTATGGCCATTAAAGAAATTCCCAATGGATCTTTGACAATGGTTTTTTTGGCTACGATTCCAGATGGTGAGATCAAGGTTTTATAGTTGCTTTCTGTGATCTTGGCAATGGAGTCAGGAGGCAACTTGTTTGAAATATTAAGGTAATCGGATGTTTTTAAAAAGAGTGGAGCGTTGGTATAGACAAAATCTAAGGTTTCAAAAATAGATTCCTCCGCAATTTTACCTTGGATATTTTTGACATATTCGCCAGAATGTTCAGTGAGTGAATCTAAAAATTGTGTGGCATAATTTATTAAATCCTCGGTTGATCCATTGATGTCCTTTTCAAAAGTAACAATAATTTTGTCTGCAAATTGGGTAGTCTTCAGAACCTTTTGCAGCTGCTCGTTTTCGGAATTTGTAGGGATCAATTTTGAAATATCCTCGTCAAATTTAATCGTCGAGGCTATCCAGATAAGCGCGCCGAAAATAATCCCCAATACAACGGCAAAGACCAGCTTTACACTTTGAATGAGTTTATAAAGAGTATAGAAAAAATCAGCCATGAATTAACACTTTTTTTCTATCAATTATCGAAAAAAACACATAGCCTAAGAGGCCAAAAAGTAAGGCCGAACTGGTGGAAAGCACCAAGCTTCCTACCAAATAAGCCTCTAGATGCCGCATTAAATCAAAATTCTCTTTAATGCCCTGTAGCGTATAGTGAGATTCAATACCCAACACCCAATTCCCCGTTTCCAAGCTTAGTAACAGTACAAATGGAATAAATGGAGGGAAACTAATATTGGAGAAGGCGAAGGCAATGAGCTTATTGAGCCTTAGTAAAATGGCCAAGAAAATGACAATCACGGTATGAAACCCCCAAAGTGGCGACAAGCCTAAAAAGACACCTAATGCAATAGAAAGTGCTTTCTTTTTTGGAGAATCCTGATTTCTTAGAAAATCCTCAAGGAAGAATCGTTTAAGGCCTTTTTTTTTTAATTTTCGATAAAAATTTCGGGGACCTATGTAAAAAAGTCTCAAAATCAGGAACCAAGTGTAAAGCACCACCATTCTTGCAATATCCATAAATGGGCGGAAGTGCGACACCCGCTCTTTCATATCATATAATACTTCAATGGGCACATGAACAATAGCAATGCCTGCCCAATAGGATTTTACAATGGCCTCAATTTCAAATTCAAACTTTTTAGTGGCCTCCATAAATTTAATCCCGTCCATGTCCTTGATGGGATATAAGCGAAATCCGGACTGTGAATCCTGCAACTTCAATCCGGTAGCGGCTTTCATCCAAAAAGTAGATACCCGATTGCCTTTGGCGCTTCGTGCCAAAACATCCGCAGTATTCATATTACGATCACCAATAATTAGGATCTTCTTATCTTCTGAAGCATCAAGCGCTTCAATAAAGTTTGGAATATCTGATGGAAAATGCTGGCCATCAGTATCTAAAGTTATGGCGTAATCAAACCCTAAACTGACCGCATGTTTAAATCCAATTTTTAGAGCATGACCTTTTCCTGTGTTTTTAATTTGATGAAGTTGAATGATCTGTGGATAACTCTTTAGGATTCGCAACGTGTCATCCGACGAACCGTCATTGACGAGAATGACGTCCTGTGTAAATTCCAAAACACCATCAAGAACGCGTCTTAATGTTTTCTCGTTGTTGTATGTTGGCAAGACCACACAACAGCGAAAAGCTAGTAGTTTGGATGTTATTTCAGGGAGCGCCATCAATTTCAGACCAGTGTTAAGGTTTGACAAAGGTAACATTACATTTCAATACTGGTGTTCCGTCTTTAAAAGAAGTGGTATTTTTTATCTTGATATGTTGTTGGTCTTCCTGAAAAGAGATATGGAATTTTAAGCGGGTATTCTCCTTGGGGTTGACCAAAGCTATAAACTTGACATTGGACGCCGATTCTAAAAATAGGGATTGGTCACACTGTGTTTCTGTGAGTTCTTTTATTATTTGAAGCATTGCAACGCCTGGAGTTATTGGAAAACTAGGGAAATGGCCATCAAAGATGGGATGTTCTTTTTGAATGGCGATGGTTGTTTCAAATGTACTTCCGTCGAGCGATTTAGAGGATAGGACTTTGTAGAAGTTTTTTATTAACATACTTGTTTTTTCAGGTGTTCTCGCACTAATTTTTCTCTCGCAGAGGCCCAGAGTTTTTGAAGCGTTAATTTCGTCTGTGTCTTAGTATACTTTGCGAGTATTTATTTGTTATCAAAATCGCTTTCGGCAACCCTTGTATTTACCTTCCGATTACTGAACGTAATCAATGTATAATCATCGTTAGGTTCTATCAGTCTTACTTCTTCTACTTCCGCTGATGGATTGGAAAATTTTAATTCAAAGGCTGCGATGAATTTTTGCATCCGTTTGTCTTTCGGAACAAATTTAACCAAATAGGCATCATCATATTTAAAATAGGCCAACTCAAATTGCGAGGCGTCAAACATATCCCCTTTAATACTGTTTACAATTAGAGAGTTTAGACTTCTGAATAATTTATTAGAGCTCAAATCAATTTTATCCTTTTTGCCCTCATTGGTCACCAAAAGTTGATCATCCTTAAAAATAGCACTATTTTTATAAGGCTTGAGATACATCCACTTGACCAGATTTGGTGCTTTAAACACCAGCTTTCCTTCGGAAGAAATGTTATGATCCAAAACACTTAAATGTTTGGTCTGCGTAAAATCGCTGATAATGGATTGGGTGTTTTCTGCTGTTTTTTGGACTTTGGCTTTGAATGTCATTTCTTCTTCTGCTGATAATTTGCTTTGGGAAATTCCACTGAAAACAATCATAAAAGCAAACGCCAAAAAAAGGAAATAATTCTTATTTTTCATTGAGAAGTTCATTTATAGTAACGGTTTGATAATCCCATTTTTGAAGGACTCGCAATAAATGTTCCAAAACCGGCAAAACATTGGGTTGTTTGTCATGCAACAGTAGAATGGCTCCTGGTTTTATCTGTTTTGTAATTCGCTTGATGATGCGTTCTGGGCTTTTGGTAACCGTGTCATAAGATCGGATATTCCAGCCAATCACTTTGTGTTCAGTTACTTTAAGGGCTCTTGCCAGTTTTGGCGTGGTCACTCCAAATGGCGGTCTGAACAGGTTGGTTTTTTTACCACCAATTCTTAGAATGCTATTTTCGGCTTGTTTGATCTCATTCAGCCAGGTCTCAGTGGAATTAAAGGCGATCATCGCATCATGAGAAAATGAATGGTTACCAATGTCATGACCATTGTCTATAATGCTTTTGAAAATTTCTGGATAAGTCTCAACGTTGACACCAATACAAAAAAAAGTAGCTTTGGCGTTATATTGGTTAAGAAGATCCAAAACCTTTAGTGTGAAATTAGGGTTTGGACCGTCATCAAAGGTTAGAGCGATTTGCTTTGTGGTTTGATTTTTTTTAGAGGTGAAAGCTTTCAGATAAAAGTTCCAGCGCATATGAAAAGAGCCCATGGCCATCACCAAAAGCCAAATACTAATCAGAAGAACATACCACCATAAGGCAATTCCGTTAAAAGTATCGCACAGCACTAAAAATAGAAACATGAAGAGCGTTGCGATACTTGTGATTTGAAGATTTCTCATCGTTTCAAAAGTATAAAACTGTGATCACGACCCTTGAACTGATTGTAAAGCAGGATGGTATGAATCTCAGCTTTTGTCTTACCATCATAAATAAGAGCCTCTGGGATTTCCTGACGCTTTAAAATCTCAAATGCGACCCACATTCCAAATGGTGAGGCGGTGTAGAATTCGCCACTTAAATGTTTATAGTGTAATTTAGTCGCATTTTTAAACAGACTAGTAACGCTATCATAGTAAACATCAAAAGCATCCCCATTTCTGCCCAGCACTAAAGCATCAATATCCGCATGTTCTATCTTGTTTTTTATCAGAAAAGACTTTAATTTATTTTGGATTGTTTCTTGACAAGCGGTACTACAAACATCCATATCTACTAATTCAACAGCGTTTTCTTCGGTGTCTGAAGATGCTACAAAAAAGGAGGCACCTTCTCCAAAAGGCACTTGGATGCCTTTGTACTTAGCGTCTTCCAATAATTGGATATAATTGATGATTTCCTTGCCCAATTCGTCAACACCGCCAACTAAAATATGATGGGCTTCCTCTTGTTGTATGAGTAATTGGGCGTCCATAAGTGCCGATTCAAAAGATAATGCCGCATGAACAAATGTATTATTATAGGCTTTACATTTGAGTCCCAAAGCTATTTGTGCTCCCACTGTATTATGGGTAGATTGAATAAATGCGGTTGGAGTTAAAAAGGCTTCATCGTTGGCGATAATACTATTTAAAAACTTTTCAGTATCCTCAATACAGCCCATGCCTGTTCCAATGATAATGGCATCAGGATGTTTTAAATTCGCTTTTTCGAGAGCTTTAGTTGCCGCGGTAACACCCATTTTTACACCGGCAGCCATTCGTCTTGAAGCTGCAGGAGCAATGTAATCTCTATAATTAGGGTAGTGTGCCGGAGCGATTTTTAAGGGTATGGCTTTAATTTCATTCAGAAATTCGCTGTTTTCAAAGGTGTTTTGAGCCGATATGGTTACTGCGCTATGGATATAAACTTTTTTCATGCCTTTGAGAAAATAAGTGTAGAACAGTTGCCGCCAAATCCGAAGGAATTGGATAACACATGGGATAACTCTTTTTTGACCACTGAAGTTACAGGTATTAATCCGGTTTCTGGTATTGCGGATTTAAAATTAAGGTTGGGAAATACCGTCTGTTCTTGAAGAGAAATTATTGAAAACACAGCTTCCACGACGCCTGCTGCTGCCAAGGTATGTCCTGTAAAAGCTTTGGTAGAACTGAAATCAGGATTGTTTTTTCCAAAAATGCGTTGGATGGCGACACTTTCAGAAAGATCATTGTTAGGTGTTGCGGTGCCGTGAGCGTTGACATAATCGATTTGATTGGGATTCAATCCAGCCATTTTCAAGGCCTTTTGCATGGCTAAAAATGCTCCTTCACCATTTTCAGAAGATGCCGTTTGATGAAAGGCATCATTGGCATTGCCATATCCAGAAAGATAAGCTAATACGTTTTTATTTTCTTTTTGAACGATTTCATCAGATTCCAGGACCAGATAGGCTGCGGCTTCTCCTAAATTCAAACCTTTACGATGGGCATCAAAAGGGGCGCAAGGTTCGTCTGATTGAATCATCAAGGTTTTAAATCCGTTAATGGTAAATTTTGAAAGAGGATCTGAACCGCCAACAATAACACGGTCCAATTTCCCTGCTTTGATCATTCGTGCACCGAGCATGATGGCATTGGCCGCAGAAGAACATGCGGTGCTGATAGTAGTGACAAATTCTGTGATGTCGAGGGCATCGGCAATTTTTTGGGTGGCATCACCGGCGTGGTGGCTTTGTATATATTTTTGAGCGTCAACATCCGTGGCAAACTGCTTTAAAAAGAGTTCCGTCATATCCATGCCGCCCACCGTAGTGGCGGTTATGAAACCTGTTTTGTGGTCTGCATTAGTAATGATATTCGCATTTTGAAGCGCTGCTTTGGCAGCAAAAAGTCCCAATAAACCCGTTCGGGTAAAACTATGATCTTCTGATAGCTGCAACTGTTTGGACAATTGGGTATTGGAAAGTGAAATTTCACCAACCTTTATATGCTTTGAATTCTTGGTTTGAATATGCCTTAGTGGACCAATACCGCTTTCTGAGGCCATTAAAGACGTCTTGTTTTCTTCAACGGAATGTCCAATTGCAGAAATAATACCCATTCCGGTAATAGCAACGCCCATATTTTGGTGTTATTTTGTTCGGTTGGCCGTAATATAGTTGGCCAAAACAGCAATAGATTTAAAAATCTCTTTTCCTTCCTTAGGATCGGTCAATTGGATGCCGTAATCCTTATCCAACATAACAATAAGTTCTAAAGCATCAATGGAATCCAAACCTAATCCATCACCAAAAAGTGCATCATCATCGTCAATATCCGCAACGGCAAATTCTTCTAAATTCAGTTGCTCAATGATTTTTTCCTTTAATTCTTGTCGTAATTCAGTCATGTTGTATATAATCTCTTTATGTTGTTAGGGGTATGTGCAATAATACCATTTTCTTCTACCAAATATAAGAAAGCTTCGTAATCTTTATCATCAAAATCGACCCAACCGCATAAGACTTTTTCAGCTTTTTTTCGCTTCAAAAGACTTTGGGCATTCAGCCACAAATGATCGGCATTAAAGTGGTCAAAGATAAAAAAACAATTTTCAGTATGCAGTTGATGTTTGATGCTTATTTCACCCATGCAGATATTGGGTAAGGTATAGACAAATACCGATGGACTCGGAAAAAAGTTATTAAGATCGCTAAATGAAGCTTGGTGTTTTCTGTCGGTGTCAAGACTGGACGATTTGTTTGATAAAATGATGGCGATATTTTGCGCTTTATCGGAAGTCAGTTTGTTCTGTTTTAACAAGATATCAGCAGCTAAAAATGCCAATTTACTTAAATTGTCCATTTTGTAAAACTTGGGATATTTCGTCTCTAAATGCTGTACGGCACTTTTCATAAAGGGAGAAAACTCTTGAATGGAACTTGAAAACAATACTGTCCCGTCAAGCAGGATACTACTACTTTTAATGTGACAATAGGACGATATGTGAAAGGTTTCATCCAAAGCGGCTTATTTTTTCTTGCAGACAAGCATGGTGTGATATTCTCCAAGTTTCAAATCTTCGCTAATAATTAATCCGGCTTCTATAATTAAATCTTTAAATACCGTGGAAGGATACATTTTGCTGTTGCCGTTGGCCATTACAGTAAAATATAGTGAGGTAGCTTCCAAAATGAATTTTGACATAGGATATTCCTGTCGGTCTGTGAAGGTTTCAATGATGATCAATTCCGTTTGAGCATTCATCGAAGCGACACAAGTAGAGAGAATTTTAAGGATTTCATCTTCTGAAAAACAGTCCAAAAACTGACTCATCCAAATCACGTCGGCGCCTGCTGGAATTTTAGGATTGGGTTTTAACCAATTTATTTCTTGTCCGCTAACGCGCTCTTCAAATCCAGCGTCTCCTATATTTTTTAGAGCTTTATTTAATTGCCCAAGTAAATCGATGATTTTTACTTGGATATTTTCGTCATAATTAAAACATTGTAAGGCGAATTTCCCCGTATTGCCACCAATATCAAATAATAGTTTTGGCTGATTTTTAAAAACGCGTTTTAAAGCTTCTTCAAAAACTCCATCGGAATAATAATGATCAAATTCAAACCACGATTGTTGCTCCTTTGGGGTGAGTTGCGACAGGCCTTCATAAATGGTATCCCATTGACCTAACTCCTTTAATCCTGAAGGTTTTCCTGTTGCAATAGCTTCATCGAGATGAAACAAACCTTTGTAGCACACGTCATGCGTAAAGTTGAGATTGACGTTAACGGTCTTGTTATAATTTAGGAAATAGCCGATTTTTGTGAGTTCGTAGGCGCCATTTTCAGATTTAGTGACAATATCGGCACTTTCAGAAAACTCTAAAAGAACGCCAAGACCGTAGCGACTGATGCCTAGTTTTTCAGAAATATCACTAATAGTAATGCCGCCTTGGTCGCGACTTTCAAAAATTAGGTCAAAAACCCTAAGTTTTTTTAAGGTGACTGATGATTGAAAGATAAAAGGTGCGAAAGCTATTTTTTGGGCTTCCAATAAGGCGTCTGCGGCTCTGATTGTTTTTTTTGTCATTCGTTGTTTAGGATACTTTTCTGAAAAGGACTGCGGTATTGCAACCCCCAAATCCAGAAGCAGTTTTTAAAAAGGTTTGTACTTCTTTTACGGTTGTTTTTGTGATAATATTGAGCGGTTTTGAAACGCCCAAAGCTTCAAATCCTGCGGAAGCAATCAAGGTGTTCTGATATAGCGATTGCATTCCAATAATAGTTTCCAGTAATCCTGAGGCGCCTAAAGTATGGCCAAAATAACCTTTCAAACTATTTAGGGGCGTCTTGCTCAATCCTATTCTATTAAAAGCGATGGCTTCCATTTCGTCATTGAACAGGGTCGCTGTTCCGTGTGCTGAAAGATAATCGATGTCATTTGGTTTAAGATTTGCTTCTTTTAATGCCGACGTGATGCTTCGGTAAAGTCCTTCACCAGTGCGTGATGGGCCAGAAATATGGTTGGCATCATTGCAGCTTCCTTCACCTAACAGTTCAACGGCGTCTTCGGAAAGTTTTGCTTTGTCTGAAGTGACCAAAACACTAGCCGCCACCTCGCCCAAATTAATGCCAGTCCGATTTTTATCGTAGGGCCTGCAAGGAACGTTGCTCATGGCTTGAAAAGAATTGAATCCCGACACCACAAAATCAGACACCAAATCTCCCGCAACTACAAATACATGATCGTAAACATCTTCTTGGAGATAGCGTTTGGCAATCGTTACCGCCAGAACACCAGAAACACAAGCGTTGGAAATGATAATGGCTTCATTTTTAAAACCGAAATAATCTTTCAGAATATATCCTAATTGGCTTAAATAGGCACGTTCTTTTGGAAAGTAATTTTGTCCGTTCAAAACATCGATGTTCCCTTTGGTAGTAGAAATGATGAGTCCGACCCGGCCATTAAATTCAATTGCTGACGCTTTTATCGTTTTTGAAAGCGACAGGATTAACATTTCTTCAAGTCGGGTGTATTCTGACTGTGCGTTTATGGATTGAAATGCAGCGCTTAACGTTTGGGTTGGAATTACAGCGCCGTGAAACGATTTGTAAAAGCGGGTGGCATCTTCCACAAGTTGAATTGCACTTTTTTGGTTTTTAAGATGTTCGAAAACGATGTTCGAATCAAAACCCAATGAAGAGGTGATATTATGATATGACAAATAACATTTAGTCATGTAGTAACCCGTGTTTATGTTTCCAAATTCTAAAAAAATCAGGTAGATTCAATGCCATGGTATTGGTCTCAAAATTCGTAAAAACTTGAGTGGTTTCGCCGGTACAAACTGTTTGGCCTTGTTCATTTTTAATGCAATATCCAAACATCAGCTTTGCAGCTCTCGTAGTGAGATACGTGGTTTCAATAGTGGCCACGTCACCATATCGTAATGGCAGCTGGTGTTCTAAAGAAGATTTTACGATAGGCGTAGCAAAACCATGGTTTTTGGCATCAAGGTAAGTTAGGCCAAATTCCCTACCGAAAGCTTCGCGTCCATCTTCAAAATATTTAAGATAATTGCCGTGCCATACAATATTTAAGGAATCGACCTCATTAAATCGCACTCGGATTTGATGTGTGAATTGTAATTGGGAAGCTTCTTGATTTTGTTTTTTCATGAGTCGGCTTTGAGGACGGTATTCATTTCTGCAGTGGCAATTTCAACGTCATTTATAAAGATAGAAAGTTTTACGGTTGACATATGCATTATTTCATGAATTATAGTCACTTCAGTTTTTAAAACTTCGCCTACTTTCGGCAGTCTTTGAATGTGCAGCTTCTTGATGGATGCAATAAATCCTTCTTTGGCAGCCTGGTTTTGGTCGTGATTTTTAAATCCGATGTATAGTGCTGCGGCCTGTGCCATGTGTTCAATCAATCCTGTTTCTGAAAACTCAGCCTTCGTAACAAAAAGATTATCTTTTAAGATAGTCAACCCAACGGTGGCTTCACCATTCGTGTATTTCAACAATGCATCAACCATAATCATGGGTTCGCGATGTGGTAACAACTTTTTGATAGTTGCAAGGTCGGTAATAGGAATTTCAAAATTTTTCATTATTTATCATCCCAAAAATTATAAAAATTGAACCACTGCAACGGATATTTTTTGACCATTTGGGCTACGCTTTCGGTGTATTTTTTTAAGAGATCATTCATATCTCCTTGTTTATAATCAATCCATTGGGCATACAAGTGGTAATGGCGTTTAGGTTCGCGCATTACATAAACAAATAAGACAGGAACATTTAAGCGGTTCGCCAAGTAAAACGGACCTAAGGGAAATTTTGCCTTTTTGCCCAAAAGTGTCTCCTCCAGGCATTTTGTATTATCCATATAACGGTCTCCAGCTATGCAAATAATTCTATTGTTGGCCAATGCGGCATTGATTTCAAAAATATGGGACAGATCATCCTTGACCACAATAAAGTGCGTTTCTTTTTTAACGTATTGTCCTAAGTAATTCTTGATATCCTCATGGTCCTGATCTGTAATGACAATGCTGATAGAATCCTTTGCCAGTCGTTCATTAAAAAAATATTGCGCCAGTTCAAAATTACCTATGTGCGCACTGATAAGAATGCCACCTTTATTCATTTCGAGCACTTCTGCAATTTTAACTTCGCCCGTAAATTCATAAGTGTAATCCTTTCTTAAACCGGAAGAGATGGCAATTTTATCTACTAAAGTCTGTCCAAAGGTATAGTAGGTTTTATAGATGCTGACCATGGTTTTGAAACGCGAATAGCCCAATCTTTTTCTGAAATAGAAGCGCAGACCTTTCACGTTTTTTCCTGAAAACAAACAGAAATAAGGTACAGGGAGGTGCATCAAAGCATATGCCGCAGTAATTCCAAAGTTCTTTATAAAGAACACAAAGACCTTAAAACCGAGAACCGTACCTCTCGATTTTCCATCCCATTCTGCCATTATAATTGTAAAGTTTTAAGTTTTTGAATTGAGCATACGATCAGCACACAAATTTACGAGAATTTTTTGGTTCTAAACTACTTGAAATAATTAGTGTACACCGCCTGTAATGGCTATTACTTCACCAGTAATGTAAGCGGCTTTTTTTGATGCTAAAAAAGACACCAAATTAGCCACTTCTTCGGGGTTGCCAAACCTGTTGGCAGGAATCATTTTTTTAAGGCTAGCTTCATCTAAACCCTCTGTCATATCAGTTTTGATAAAACCAGGAGCTACTGCATTTACAGTGACATTGCGTTTAGCAACTTCTTGAGCCAATGATTTTGTGGCAGCAATAACCGCACCTTTGGCTGCTGAATAATTGGTCTGTCCTGCAACGCCTTTAAGTCCTGAAATGGAAACCATATTTATAATGCGACCATAACGGTTCAATAGCATTTTTTCTATGAGATGATTGGTAACGTTGAAGAATCCATTGAGGCTGGTGTTGATAACGTCGTTCCATTCTTGAGATTTCATCCACATAAAAAGGCCGTCTTTGGTAATACCTGCATTGTTGACCAATACTTCAATAATTGCATCAGACTGCTGCTCATGCCAAGAGTTTAATGCTTTTTGAACATTTTCATAATTGGACACATCAAATTGAATGATCTGACCAGAGCCTCCTGCGGCTTCAACCTCTTTTAGAGTTTGAAGGGCAGCGTCGTTATTAGAATTATAATTGATAAGAATTTGATAGTCTAAATCTTTGGCGAGTTGGACACAGATGGCCTTCCCGATGCCTCGAGAACCTCCGGTAATTAGTGCGAATTTTTGTTGTTTGGACATTCATTGTTGTTTAATTCCTGCAGATATGTTGAGGATTAGTTTTTTCTCCCGCAAATCTCGCAGATTTATTCTGTATTCATCTATGAAATCGGTGGCACTATTTAGTTTGCTTCATTTATTAAAAAATCCTTGACCGCATTCACATACGGATACATTATCACATCCTCCGTAAACTTTGGAACAATGGCGCGGACATCGTCAAACATTTTATTTGTTTTGGAAGAAACTTTATCCTTTACATCCAAATATTCAATGGCTTGAACGATGGTAATTAATTCAATCGCCAATACTTCATAAGCATTTTCAATCACTTTTTTGGTAATCAGTGCGGCGTTTGTTCCCATGCTTACAATGTCTTGATTGTCATTGTTATTTGGAATGCTGTGAACATACATTGGATTGGACAACATCTGATTTTCTGCCGTTGTTGAGGTGGCTGTAAATTGCACACCTTGCATTCCGAAATTTAAGCCAAGTTTTCCAAGATTCACAAATGGTGGCAAAATGTTATTAAGATTTGGGTTCAGCAAATAGTTTAATTGGCGTTCAGCCAGCATTGAAGTTTTGGTTACTACCAATTTTAATTTATCCATTTCCAAAGACACATAATCGCCATGAAAATTACCGCCGTGATAAACATTCTTATTTTTGACATCAACAATAGGATTGTCGTTTGCAGAATTGACTTCCTCAATCAAGATGGTTTCAACCGCATCTAGAGTATCCATAACAGGTCCTAAAATTTGTGGGACACAACGCAAGGAGTAATATTCCTGTACCTTATCCTCAAAAACAGCTACGTTTTTGACTTCATTATATAAATGGTGTTCCCTTTTTTTAATCAAGGAGCTATCTTTTAAATGGTCGCGCATCCGTTTGGCAATCTCCCGCTGACCTTTATGTTTTTTGGATTGGTTCAATTCAAGAGATAAATGGTCATCATAGGCTTTTACAATTTCATTAATGGCTGAAGAAGCTAGAATCATCCAATTCAAAAGTTTTCGCGTGTAAATAGTGTTGACGATACCAACACCTGTCATCACTGAAGTGCCGTTCATGAGTGCTATGCCTTCTCGCAATTCTATGGCGATGGGTTGTAATTTTGCTTCTTTAAAAACGTCTTCAGTTGGTTGCTTTTTGCCTTTATAAATCACTTCACCTTCACCAATCATCACCAAAGCCAAATGTGCCAATTGCACCAAATCGCCGCTGGCACCAACGCCTCCATGCTCATAAATAACGGGTGTAATATCTTTATTGATCAATTGTATCAGCAATTCAATTACTGATTTGTGAACTCCCGAATTTCCCAAAGAGAGTGTGTTGAGTCGCGCTAACATGGCAGCTTTAACATATAAAGGCGGAATGGGATTTCCAGTCCCTGAAGCATGGCTTCTTATGAGGTTATATTGAAGCTTTTTGCGCTCAGAATCTTCAATTTTATACTGCGCCATTGGACCAAAACCCGTATTGACACCATAAATAATCTTGTTTTCTGAAAATGTCTTTAAAAACGTGAAGCTTTTATTGACTGTTTCAATAACATTTTTGTTGATCTGAATCTTTTTATTTTCAAATAAAATTTGTTGAAAATCGTCAATTCCTAAAGTTCCATTAAGTTCTAACATTTAGAGTGGGTTCACAATGTTTTTTAAATAGTTTAATAACCAGAAGTAAAAGTGGTTATTTTTGTGCTACAAATGTAAAATAATAAATCGTTTAATTCCATTTGCATTATGAAGGATGTTGAGGTTGATGTTTTGATTATCGGGGCCGGGCCTTCCGGTTGTGTTGCCGCAGCATATTTACACAAGCATGATGTGCATGTTAAAGTGGTTGAAAAGAGTGTATTTCCCCGATTTGTGATTGGTGAGAGTCTTTTGCCACGATGTATGGACCACTTTGAAGAGGTAGGCCTATTGGACTGTTTGATTGCTCAAAACTTCGAAATAAAAAGTGGAGCACGATTTATAAAGGGCGACACGATTTGTGAATTTGATTTTGCTGAAAAATACACTGATGGCTACGATTGGACTTGGCAGGCTCCAAGAGCGGATTTTGATTATGCACTTACAGAAGAATTAAAAAAACAGGGCGTTGACATTACTTTTAGGCAGGAGGTTGTTTCTGTGGATTTCAACAACGATGGTTCGTCTCAGACTACAATAAGAACTGAAAATGACGAATCATTCAAGATACATGCAAAATTTATTATAGACTCCAGTGGATATGGACGGGTTTTACCAAGACTGTTAAATCTTGATAAACCTTCTACAATTCCGGAGCATTCGTCCATTTTTAGCCATGTCAAGGAAATGGATCGTCCAGAAGGAATGGAAGGTACTTTTATAACTTTTGATGTGTTGGATGCTGATACCTGGTTTTGGGTTATTCCTTTTAGCAATGGCAATACAAGCATTGGATTTGTGGGTAAGACTGAATATATTAACAGTTTTGACGGAACGCCAAGCGAACGGTTGTCAGAGATGATAAAGCAATCATCCTATTATTATGAGCGATTTAAAAATGTTGATTTCTTATTTGAACCTAAAGTTATACAGAATTACTCAAAATCAGTCACCCAACTTTATGGAAAAGGCTATGCGTTAACCGGAAACAGTGCAGAATTTTTGGATCCTGTTTTTTCGTCAGGAGTTACTTTTGCAACAGAATCGGGATTAAAAGCTGCGAAATTGATCACTAGGGAATTGAAGAATGACGCTGTTGATTGGGAAAAGGAATATGCAGCATACATGAAAAAGGGCGTTGCGGTTTTCGCATCCTATGTTAAGGAATGGTACACCGGAAACTTACAGACCATCTTTTTTGATGGTGCCAATAACCCAGAGATTAAAAGACAGATTTGTGCGGTTTTGGCAGGCTATGTTTGGGATGAAACCAATCCGTTTGTGAAAAATCACAATAGATTAATCAAAACGGTTGCAAATGTTATCCATTTAGAAAGACGAACATCCAAATAAGATCTTAGTCCTGATAGTTGTTTTGATGTAAATTTGGAGAAGAAGGTAAGGTTGGACTTATGTAAATTGTATTTTATTACTTTTATCGTTTATTTCCTGCATTCCAACTAAAATGCTATCTAAGAATTGTTTGCGTTATTAAATGTGACTATTTTCAAACAAAAAATAGCAGTATTTTAATAGATATTCAAAAAATACATATATTTGACATTGTGATTTAAAGCAAATTAAATTAAAAATCATGTATTTCATCGATAAAATACGCACTTTGCGGATGTTTTTATCGTTTTTTTAATTTGTTAATTCACTTTTTTTTATACATTTACGTCATAATGATTGGACAAAACAAGAAGATTCTATCCTCACTAGTACTTATATTAATAAGTATTGCAGCCACTGCTCAAAGTGCAGTTGGGGGTGGTGAAGGTCCTCCGATTCCCGGAGGAGGTCCTGGTCCTCCGGGTGCGCCCATTGATGAAGGATTGCTTATTTTATGTGTTATCGGAGTTATTTATGGAATTTACAGAATTTTAAAGCACCCTAGAAAACTCACCTAACTGGATGTTTGAAGTTCATAGAGTCTTTTAATATATTTTCCTAAAACATCAAATTCTAAATTTACCATACTGTTTTCTTTTAACAGTTTAAAAGTAGTGTGCTCGTAAGTATATGGGATTATTGCAACGCTAAATTTATTTTTCTTGCTATTCACCACTGTTAAGCTTACCCCATTGACGGTAATTGATCCTTTTTCAATGGTTATATTATTTAATGAAGGATCATATTCAAAAGTGAATAGCCAACTTCCGTTTTGCTGTTCAATGCTTTTACAAACTGCTGTTTGATCTACATGACCTTGTACGATATGCCCATCCAGTCGTTCACCAAGCTTCATGGCACGTTCCAGGTTAACTTTGTCATTAATATTTAATTTTCCTAGATTGGTTTTATTTAGGGTTTCCCTGATAGCGGTAACCTCATAGAAATCCTCGTTTAAAGAAGTGACCGTTAAGCACACGCCGTTGTGGGAAACACTTTGGTCAACTTTTAATTCAGAAGAAATAGTGCTTTTAATTGTGATGTGAAGATTATCATGGTCTTGTTCCAAATTTGTAACAACTCCTAAATCTTCAATGATTCCAGTAAACATATTGTCGAATAATTGGTTAAATTTGCATGGTGTATTGGTCAACAAAGATAAGACTTTAATGAAGATTTTTTAGAGATACTCTTAATTAGAAAAGAATCTCATTAAAATGCCAGGATCATGAATAATTCAATATAAGGATGAAAAAAGACGAACAAATTAGAGTGGGGATTTCTGTGGGTGATTTAAACGGCATTGGTTCAGAAATCATTTTAAAAACATTTGAGGATTCTAGAATGCTCGAGTTTTGTACCCCTATCATCTTTGCTTCGATAAAAACCATGTCTTTCTTTAAGAAACACTTTGAAAGTGGTATAAATTTTCATGGGATTAATGACTTAAATCAGGTTATTGAAGGTAAAGTAAACGTTTTGAACGTCTGGAAAGAAAATATTGAGATTGCCTTTGGTCAAGAAGATTTGAAAGCTGGCGAGTACGCACTAAAATCTTTGGCAAGTGCAACAGAAGCTTTGAAAGTTGATGCTATTGATGTGTTGGTGACTGCCCCAATTAATAAGTTAACCATCCAATCAGAAAATTTCAAATTTCCGGGACACACCAATTATTTAGCTAAGGAACTTGGTGGTAACAGTCTTATGTTTATGGTAACTGATAATCTTAAAGTGGGACTCTTGACGGATCATGTGCCTGTTAAGGATGTTGCTCAACAAATTACAGTAAAGCTTGTAGAAGAAAAGGTACAGGCTGTTTATGACTCCTTAGTAAAAGATTTTCGGGTTAATAAACCAAAAGTTGCTGTTTTAGGAATTAACCCTCATGCGGGAGATAATGGGGTAATTGGAGACGACGATGAGAAAATTTTAAAACCAACACTTCAAAAAATTAGAGAAAAAGGTAAGTTGGTATATGGTCCCTATTCTGCTGATAGTTTCTTTGGTTCTAAAAACTATCTCAATTTTGATGCGATTATTGCTTCCTATCATGATCAAGGGCTCATCCCTTTTAAAACAATCACCTTTGGTGAAGGCGTCAATTATACTGCTGGTCTCAGTAAAGTAAGAACGTCTCCAGATCACGGCACTGCGTTTGAAATTGCAGGAAAAGGAACAGCGGATGAAACCTCATTTAAAACAGCTGTCTTTACTGCCATTCAAGTTTTTAAGAATAGAAAAGAATATAAAAAGCTCTCGAAAAATCCTTTAAAAAGGGCGCCAAGAAAGATATAAACATTTTTTGTTAATAGCTTCTGTCTAATACAAAAATATTTTCTATATTTGCGCCCTCAAAATGAATGTGATCATGAAGCCCTTAAAAGAGTATAACATACAATTTGTAGGTTTAAAATTAGGAAAGCACCATTTTGATTATCAAATTGATAAAAAGTTCTTTGGATATTTTGAGTATGATGATTTTAATGATGTAAATGTAGAAGTAGATTTGCTTTTTGAAAAAAAGTCGACACTTTTAGAATTGCATTTTAAAATAGCAGGCATTGCAAATGTCAATTGTGACACCTCCAATGAGCCTTATGATCAAAAGATTGAAGGTGATTTTAATTTGGTAGTCAAATTTGGAGATGAATATAACGATGAAAATGAGGAGATTTTAGTGTTGCCTCATGGTGAGTATGAGCTTAATGTGGCACAGTATATCTATGAATTGATTATTTTGTCTATGCCTATAAAAAGAATCCATCCTGGAATAGAAGATGGGACGTTGCAGTCTGACATACTTAAAAAATTAGAAGAATTAAGCCCAAAGGGTTTAGACGATAAGGAACAATCAGAGGATATTGACCCTCGTTGGAATACATTAAAAAAACTATTAACGGATAAATAACAATATAAAATGGCACATCCTAAAAGAAAAATTTCTAGAACTAGAAGAGATAAAAGAAGAACACATTACAAAGCGGTTGTTCCAACAATTGCAACGTGTCCAACTACAGGAGAAGCACACTTATTCCACAGAGCTCACTGGCATGAAGGAAAACTTTATTACAGAGGTCAAGTGCTTATCGACAATTCTGAGAAAGAGGAAAATTTAGCATAATTACTATGCATGCATATAATAAAACGCTCAATCTTGAGCGTTTTTTTGTGTTTAATTTTTGAAAGTCTGAAAAACAACCTAATTTGCATCATATCTGAGTAAAATTCAGTAAATTCTATAACAATTTGCTGCTTTAGCCTATTTCTAGGTCAAATTTCAGGTCATTCTAATATAATAAAATGAGTAAAATCACTGCTGCAATTACTGCCATAGGTGGATATGTGCCTGAATATGTATTGACAAACCAAATTTTGGAAACTTTGGTCGATACGAATGATGAATGGATAACCTCCAGAACAGGAATAAAAGAAAGAAGAATTCTCAAAGAAGATGGTAAAGGCACTTCTTATTTAGCCATCAAAGCCGCCGAAGATCTTATTGAAAAGAAAGGATTGGATCCTAAGGAAATAGACTTGGTCATTGTCGCCACGGCAACACCAGATATGAAAGCCGCTGCTACGGCCGCTTATACAGCTACAGAAATAGGGGCTATAAATGCATTTTCATTTGATTTGGAAGCTGCATGTTCTAGTTTCTTGTATGGCATGTCAGTGGCTGCGCGATATATTGAATCCGGAAAATATAAAAAAGTACTTCTGATTGGTGCTGACAAAAACTCGTCAATGATCAATTATAAGGATAGAGCTACCTGCATAATTTTTGGAGATGGCGCAGGTGCGGCATTATTTGAGCCAAATTTAAAAGGCTATGGACTTCAGGACGAAATTTTAAAAAGTGACGGGAGCGGGAGAGAATTCTTACAAGCCACTTATGGTGGATCTTCCTACCCTTCAACGCCAGAAGCGGTTGCTGAAGGAAAACATTATATTTTTCAAGAAGGTAAAATGGTTTTTAAAAACGCAGTTTTTAATATGGCTGATGTTACCGAAAAAATTCTCTTAAAAAATAATCTTGTTAAAGATGATATTTCGTGGTTGGTTGCTCATCAAGCCAATAAACGTATTATTGATGCCACTGCAAGTAGAATAGAAATTGATGAAACTAAGGTAATGACCAACATCCATAAATATGGAAATACTACATCTGCCACGTTGCCATTACTTCTGTTTGATTATGAAAAGCAGCTAAAAAAGGGTGACAAATTGATATTTGTTGCTTTTGGAGGAGGCTTTACCTGGGGGTCAGTGTACCTTACATGGGCGTATAATTCATAAACTAACTAAACTTTTAAATATTTAAAATTCTGACTATTATGGATATAAAAGAAATTCAAAACTTAATCAAGTTTGTTGCTAAATCTGGCGCAAGTGAGGTTAAATTGGAGATGGATGATATCAAGATCACCATTAAAACTGGCGGTGATGATAAAGGAGAATCCACAACCTATGTGCAACAAATACCAATGGGTCCAGCGCCTGTTGCTCAACCACAAGCTCCTCAGCCAGTAGGCCAAATGCCAACAGTTACGGCACCTATCGCTGATGAAAATTCAAAATTCATTACCATAAAATCGCCAATTATCGGAACTTTCTATCGTAAACCATCACCAGACAAACCTATGTTTGTTGAAGTAGGTAAAACGATAAGTGAAGGAGACGTTTTATGTGTCATTGAGGCCATGAAATTATTCAATGAAATTGAATCTGAAGTTTCGGGAAAAATCGTTAAAATTTTAGTTGATGATTCGTCTCCTGTTGAATATGATCAACCTTTGTTTTTAGTAGATCCATCATAACCAATTGAAAATTCCAATAAACAAATCCCAAAATCCACGACCTGGAATTTGGTACTTGGAATTTGAAATTTTTAATTTGAAATGTTATGTTTAAAAAAATATTAATAGCCAATAGAGGTGAAATAGCACTGCGTGTTATCAGAACCTGTAAGGAAATGGGCATAAAGACGGTTGCGGTTTATTCAACTGTTGATGCTGAAAGTCTGCATGTCAAATTTGCGGACGAAGCGGTTTGTATAGGACCACCAGCCAGTAGTGAGTCTTATCTGAAGATGTCAAATATTATCTCTGCTGCTGAAATTACCAATGCTGATGCCATTCATCCAGGATATGGTTTCTTGTCAGAAAACGCAAAATTTTCAAAAATTTGTGAAGAGCACAATATAAAATTTATTGGTGCTTCTCCAGACATGATTGAAAGAATGGGAGATAAAGCCTCGGCTAAAGCAACCATGAAAAAAGCGGGAGTTCCTTGTGTTCCCGGGAGTGATGGTATTCTGGAATCTTTCGAACAAGCCGAAATCTTAGCTAATGAAATGGGCTTTCCTGTTATGTTGAAAGCTACAGCCGGTGGTGGCGGAAAAGGAATGCGTGCCGTATGGAAAAAAGAAAAACTTAGAGATGCATGGGATTCTGCACGTCAGGAGGCTAAAGCATCCTTTGGAAATGATTCAATGTATCTAGAGAAACTCATTGAGGAGCCGCGTCATATTGAAATACAAATTGTAGGCGATTCAACGGGAAAAGCGTGTCATCTTTCAGAGCGTGATTGCTCCATCCAGCGACGTCACCAAAAATTGACGGAAGAAACGCCTTCGCCATTCATGACGGACGAACTTCGTGATAAAATGGGTCTGGCTTCAGTGAAAGCTGCAGAATTCATTAAATATGAAGGTGCTGGAACCATTGAGTTTTTAGTAGATAAGCATCGCAATTTCTATTTCATGGAAATGAACACGCGTATTCAAGTAGAACACCCTATTACAGAACAGGTCATTGATTTTGATTTGATCAGGGAACAAATTCTTGTAGCCGCAGGTGTGCCGATCTCTGGTAAAAATTATACACCAAAATTACATTCTATTGAATGCCGTATCAATGCTGAAGATCCATATAATGATTTTAGGCCTTCACCGGGTAAAATCACAACACTTCATGCGCCTGGAGGCCATGGTGTACGTTTGGATACGCATGTTTACTCAGGATATACAATTGTTCCTAACTACGATTCCATGATTGCAAAGTTGATTACCACTGCACAAACGCGGGAAGAGGCCATCAATAAGATGAAACGTGCTTTGGATGAATTTGTGATTGAAGGTATAAAAACAACTATTCCTTTCCATAGACAACTTATGGACCATCCAGATTATTTGGCGGGCAATTACACCACCAAGTTTATGGAAAGCTTTAAAATGGAAGCACCGATTGAAGAATAAATTTAAAAACTCCAAAAGCAATTTTGGAGTTTTTTTTTGATAAGAATTAGTCCTTTCATTTCTTTAACATCTTATTTTTTGCTTATTATTTCTGAGGATAAGAGACACGAAAGAATATGTCAATAGTGACAAATAGTATATATAATGGTTGTTATTTTTCCTTAGTTTTATCCAATTCAAAAGCGGTCAATCCTATTTAGGAAAAGCGGAGTAATCCATCAGCTAAAACTACATACAATGAACCTATCGTATTGGGAAATAAAAAGTTATGTGTCAAATATCGACTTTACAGTTGTTGGAAGTGGTATTGTAGGACTTAATTGCGCATTAGGATTGAAAGCGCGTTTTCCCAAAGCCAACATTCTAATTTTGGAAAGAGGAGTTTTGCCTCAAGGCGCGAGCACTAAAAATGCGGGCTTCGCTTGTTTTGGAAGCTTAAGTGAAATTTTGGACGATCTAAAAACACATTCAGAGAACGAGGTTATTGAACTCATTGAGAAACGTCGGAAAGGATTGTCCCTTTTAAGACAGACCTTATCAGATAAGGCCATTTCATATCAACAGCATGGCGGCTATGAGTTATTTGATCAGGAGAATCCTGAAGGTTTTCACAATTGCATGTCGCAAATGGCTTATGTCAATGCAATACTAAAACCTCATTTTAAGAAGGATGTATTTGAAGTCAAAGACAACCTTTTTAACTTTGAAAATATTCAAGAACAACTTAGTTTTACATCTCTCGAGGGCCAGATTGATACCGGCAGAATGATGCGCTCGCTAACTCATTTAGTTCAGAGCAAAGGGGTTTTAATCCTTAATTCGATTTCAGTAGAAAATTTTGAAGAATTGAATGATCATGTTCATGTCAAAACGAATTTGTTTGATTTTAAAACGAATCGAATGTTAATTTGTACAAATGGATTTGCTTCTAATCTATTAGCAATTGAAGTTAAGCCCGCTAGGGCACAAGTGTTAATTACAAAACCCATTAAAAACCTTTCTATAAGAGGAACGTTCCATCTCGATAAAGGGTACTATTATTTTCGTAATATTGACTCCCGAATATTATTGGGTGGTGGACGTAATTTGGATTTTAAAACGGAAGAAACTGCTGAAATGGGCCAGACGGAAATCATTCAAAATAAATTGGAAGCACTCTTAAAAACAACTATTTTACCCGCAACCACTTTTGAAATCGACCAAAGGTGGAGCGGTATCATGGGTGTGGGAAATACCAAAAAACCAATTGTAAAACAGCTCAGTTCAAAAGTGTTTTGCGCTGTTAGATTAGGAGGCATGGGCATTGCCATAGGAAGTAACGTGGGCAGGGAATTAGCAGATTTAGTGGATTAAAATTTTGAATTGGAATGAATTTCAAAATTTATTGTTGTCGTCAGGGTTTTAAAACCTTGTAGGTTAAACTTTTAAATATATGATAAAACTCTTTAAATTTATTTTTAAACTTTTCTTATGGTTTTTGGCCATACCTATTATTGCCATCGTTATATATAAGTGGGTACCTGTTCCAGCGACACCCTTAATGGTCATTCGCTATTTTGAGCAAAAGGAGGCTAATAAAGAAACTGTTTGGAAACATGATTGGGTGACGATAGAGGAGATTTCGAAGAATTTGCAGTTGGCTGTAATTTGTAGTGAAGATCAGAACTTTTTGAAGCACAGCGGTTTTGATATGAAAGCTATTGAAAAAGCGTATGACAACAATCAAAAAGGTAAAAAAGTAAGAGGCGCGAGCACTATCAGTCAGCAAACGGCTAAAAATGTATTCTTATGGCCACAGCGCAGTTGGATCAGAAAAGGAATGGAAACCTATGTTACATTTTGGATTGAATTAATTTGGTCCAAGGAGCGTATTATGGAAGTCTATTTGAACAGTATTGAAATGGGGAACGGTATTTATGGGGCAGAAGCGGCTTCTCAATATTGGTTTAAGAAGTCTGCTTCAAAACTGAGCAAAAGTGAAGCTGCAGCTATTGCAGCAATCTTGCCTAGACCTTTAAAATATCGCGCCAATCCACCAACCAATTATATTGCCAGCCGCAAATTATGGATCATGAAACAAATGAGTTTCCACGGTGCTTTAAATTATGATACCAAAGATGAAAAGTGATCCCCAACTGAAGCTGCAACTCTACGCAAAATGTGTCATTTTTGTTGAGAATCGTTATTTAAAAATTCAAAATCAGATTGAAGAAATTCAGGAGTCCCTAACCTCTGAAACCAAAAGTAGTGCGGGCGATAAACACGAAACCGGCAGGGCAATGTTGCAACTGGAACGCGAAAAGGCGGGGCATCAGTTAGCAGAGGTTGAAAAATTGAATGCGGCCTTATCCAAGATTGATGTGACAAAATTTTCTGAAACGATAGGTTTGGGAAGTCTCATCTTTACCTCAAATGCTAATTATTTTATGGCTATCAGTGCAGGGCAATTGAGGGTTAACGACCAATCGTTCTTTGCCATTTCTCCAAATACACCCATTGGCTTATTGTTGATGGGAAAGAAGGTTGGCGATAAAATTGATTTTAGGGGCCATCAATTTATAATTGAAATTGTCGAATAGACTAAACTGTAAAAATATCACTGGATTTTAAAACCTGTGAGGTCTACACACCATTACAGGTCAAAATGTTTTATGTGGTCTCTTTTTATCTCTTTTAATTCTCCAAGGTGCATTCTTCTCCCAATCCCCAGCCATGATGCAGCCATAAGGTATTACTTCGTCAATAACGGTACCTAATCCAAACGCGTCCATTTGTTCTCTTACCGACTTGGCATCTTTATAAGCAGACGGTAGCTCTGTAATATCGATTTCCTTTGAGAAAAACCGAATATCCAATCCTTTGGTTTCTCTCTTAAAAATTTGCACGTCGGTTCCTGTCTTGCTTCTTCTATGTTGTGTACGGCTCATATTCCTTCCTGCACCATGAGGCGCAAAACCTAAATTAGTGGTTGTAGTTTTACCTTCTACAATCAATACAGGTTCTGACATGTTCAACGGAATCAGCCGGGGACCTGTAATGTCTGGCATAAATTTTTTGTCCAATGGTGTTGCGCCTTTTGCGTGGTAGAACAAGTCACCATCTTTGAAGACAAAATTGTGCTCATTCCAATACCGGTCTTCAATTTCAATATTTAGGGCTTCAGCAACTGAATTATGCACTACTTCATGATTGATTTTTGTCCAATTTCGGATGATTTGCAAGGCCTCCCAATAATTTTGTCCCGCTTCGGTTTTAAAAGGAATCCAAGCATTTTGTTTCTTTGTGTCTGGCGATAACGCTTTTCTAAATCGCTCAGCTATTTTCATGCCTTTGTCATATAAACGGGCACCCGGACCTCTAGATCCGTGGTGGGTAATCATCATGGTGTTGCCTGTTTTTTTGGACTTGCCCACGAATAAGAAATGGTTACCATCGCCTTGTGTTCCCAAATGCGATCTGGCAATCGATATCATGTGCTCCTCGTTCAGTAAGGGATTGCTTTCAAATGCCTTTAATAATTCCTCTGGAAACCTAAATTGTGTTCCTTTATTACGTCCGCCTGGACCGAAATGCGTGTTGCGGTGTGCTGCGTCTAAAACTTTTTTTGGGTCTGCCTTGCCAAAATCTGTGAGCATAACAGAGCAGCAAATATCAGCACTATGCATGCCTGGATGAATCGCGTTTTTGGCAACCGCAACACCTCCCACAGGAATCGTTCCGTCCGGGCCTGCGGGACAGGCATCGGGCATAATAGCGCCAGAAACCAAGGTAGGCGTTTTCATCAAGGTTTGCATAGAGTTGATTACTGTTTTCACGTTATCTTCTTCCAAGGCGTTTTCTGCCTTGATATTGATGGCGAAATCAACTGATTTTGAGTGTAACTTTATGGGATCGGGTAATTTGAATTGCTCCAAATAACTCTTCAAGGTTTCTCCTTCTAAATTATTTTCATTAATATGTTTAATGGCATTCTTCATCCATTTTCCTTGTCGGAATCCCAATGCGATTAAATCGTCTCCAGTCTTTTTCATTTTCTATTTTTATTATGTCCAACTTCTAATTGACCATTTTAAATCTTCTTTAATCTGATTAAAATACAATTATTTTAAACCCTGGCAAGGTTTGATACATTGACTTTTTTCTTCTAAGACTTCAGATTGGAAATAGCAGTTTTCAGATTGAAACTGCATTCTAATTTGAAGTAAACGAGTTTATAATTTATGCAAAAAAGAGCCCTTAAATTGTTATGGAGGCTGTATCTTTAATAAAATTAATTGCAAACTATTTGTGGAACTATCAGAATCGTATTATGATGTCATTATAATTGGAGGAGGATTGGCCGGTTTGTCCGCTGCAATCCATCTTCGAAAGCATGACCTTAAAGTACTGCTTATCGAGAAGAATTCCTATCCTCGACATAAAGTGTGTGGCGAATATATTAGTAATGAGGTCCTGCCATACTTAAAATTCTTGGATATTGATGTGTTTGCAATGGGTGCTAAAAAAATCAAAAGATTAGATATTTCAACCACTAATAATAAACTGATTACAGCCCATTTGCCCTTAGGCGGTTTTGGTATTAGCCGTTACACTTTGGATCAGGCCCTCTATAATAAAGCCATTGAAAATGGCGCATTGCCTGTACAGGATACGGTGATTGAAGTGCAATTTCTAAAAGATGATTTTAAAGTTGAAACGAAGGCAAACGGTCATTTTGTTTCAAAAATTGTTATTGGTGCCTATGGTAAAAGAACGCACTTGGATGTGAAATTGAACCGAAATTTCATTAAGAACAAATCGCCTTATCTTGCAGTAAAAACGCACGTTAAAGGTGATTTTCCGGAAGATTTGGTGGCGTTGCACAATTTTGAGGGAGGCTATTGTGGAGTATCTAAAGTAGAAGATGAGAGCATTAATCTCTGTTATATTACTGATTTTGAAGCATTCAAAAAATATAAGGATATTGATGAATTCCAACGGAAAGTTCTTTTCAAAAACAGGTATCTGAAATCTATTTTTGAAAACTCCGTGCCTGTTTTTGAAGCGCCATTAACGATTAGTCAAATTTCGTTTGAGCAAAAACAACCGGTCCAAGAGCATATCATGATGTGTGGTGATGCCGCTGGAATGATTCATCCACTTTGTGGAAACGGCATGAGCATGGCCATTAGAAGCGCTCAAATAGCGTCAGAGCGTGTTGTTGATTTTGTCCAAGAAAAGATTGGATCGCGGGATATGTTAGAGAAATCCTATGAAACGACCTGGAATCAGACTTTCAGAAACCGCTTGAAAGTTGGGCATGTTGTGGCCAATTTATTCGATAACACAATCTTGGCCAATTTATCACTGGTTGCGCTCAAAACAATGCCATCTTTAGTGCCTCAAATTATCAAGATGACCCATGGAAAGCCAATAATTATAAAATGAGCTTTTTCGTGAATACAACATATAGAACGGAAGCAGAAGAAATCATGGATGATTTTTCCATTGAGGGCGCCGTACTTCATGATACCTTGGATAAGTTGGCGATCATTAATAAGTTGCTTGGAGGAAATTTGGTGACACTCAACGGACTTCAATTATTATTGAAAAACCACTCTAAATCACAACCTATTACCATCATTGATCTGGGTTGTGGTGGTGGTGATATTTTAAGGACCATTTCAAAGTTCGGCAAAAAGGAGGGGTATAGGTTTAAGTTGATTGGGATCGATGCCAATAAAAATGCGACAGATTATGCCGCTCAATTGTCAAAAGATTACGATAATATTGAATATAGGCATCTAAATGTGTTTTCTGATGAATTCAAGGCCATTCATTATGATATCGTTATTACCACTTTGTTTCTTCATCATTTTAAGGAAGCGCTATTATTGGAATTATTGACATACCTGTTGAAAAATGCAAAGATTGGCATTGTGATCAATGATTTGCACAGACATTGGTTGGCCTATTATTTGTTCAAATTGATCACAGTTCCAATAAAAAATAATATGATCATTGCGGATGGATTAACGTCAGTGTTGAGAGGATTTAAGCGAAATGAACTGGTCAATTTATCAAAACAACTGAATAGCAATTTTATACTTAAATGGAAATGGGCATTTCGTTATCAGTGGATTCTTGCGAAAGATTAGGGATGAGGTATTTGGGATTTGAAAAATCTTTAAGATATGCTATTTTGAAATCAGTGCCAAATCATCATAAGAATGGAGTAATCCGTGTCAAAAAAATTAAGTCATAAATAATCAGCGTCATCAGACTCCATTAAAAAATTGTATCACAAAGATGAAAGTAAAAATAACCGCAGTTGCCAAGCAATTACCTAAATACACTAGGGAAACCAAAGATATCATTCCTTATCTAAAGGTTTGGTTGTTGGGGCATGACGATCGCTTTCAGAGAAAAGTTATCAAGTTATTTGAAAATGCTGGGGTTGATAGGCGTTATTCCATTATGGATGCTGAAGAAGTCTTTTTGAATACGTCCTTTGAAGAAAAAAATGCTATCTACTCTAGAGAAGTCATCAAATTAGGAGAGCAGGCAGTATTGAAATCCCTCGAAAAAGCAAAACTTCAACCTACGGATATCGATTATATCATTACAGTGAGTTGTACCGGAATTATGATTCCTTCATTAGATGCTTATTTGATCAACCGATTAAAAATGCGCCAAGATATTGTGCGTTTGCCAGTTACTGAAATGGGCTGTGCGGCAGGTGTTTCGGGAATTATTTATGCCAAGAATTTTTTAAAGGCAAATCCCAATAAACGCGCTGCGGTTATTGCGGTAGAATCTCCTACGGCGACGTTTCAGCTCGACGATTATTCCATGGCCAATATTGTAAGTGCGGCCATTTTTGGTGATGGAGCGGCTAGTGTAATTCTGTCTTCTTATGAAGATGAAGAAGGTCCGGAAATTGTGGACGAAGCCATGTATCATTTTTATGATGCTGAGCAAATGATGGGTTTTAATTTGGTCAATACAGGATTACAGATGATTTTGGACAAAACCGTTCCAGAAACTATTTCCACTCATTTTCCGCAAATTGTTCATCCTTTCTTAGAACGTAACCAAATGGCCATTGCTGATGTTGATCATCTTATTTTTCATCCTGGCGGTAAAAAAATTGTGCAAACCGTTGAAGAGCTGTTCGGTTCTCTTGGAAAAAACATTGATGATACCAAAGAAGTTCTTAAATTGTATGGCAACATGAGCAGTGCAACGGTGCTTTATGTGTTGGAGCGCTTTATGGATCAAAAGCTACCTAAGGGCGATGTTGGATTGATGTTAAGTTTTGGACCTGGATTTTCGGCACAACGAATTTTATTAAAATGGTAGTTAAAAGAGAATCCCACTTTCATGGGACATATTATGAAAAAGGAATTTCAAGATAAAAATTATTGGGCACTCATTTTAGGAGGCTCCAGCGGATTGGGTCTGGCAACAGCAAAAAAGTTGGCAGAACATGGTATGAATATTTGTATTATACACCGTAACCCAAGAACTCATAAGGACATTATTGAAGCCGAATTTGACAACATCCGTGATTCAGGTGTTCAATTTGTTGGTTTTAATGCCGATGCTTTTAAAGTGGAGAAACGAAACGAGATGCTTGCTGAATTAAAAACCCATTTAGGAGAAAATGGGAGTATTCGCACCTTGGTGCACAGTGTTGCCAAAGGCAATCTAAAACCCATGTTTTCAGAGGATCAGCCTACTTTGAATACAGATGATTTTAATCTGACCATCAACGCCATGGCCATCAGTTTATACGATTGGACCCAAGCGGTTTTTGAGGCAAAATTATTTGCTGAAGATGCACGCATCATTAGTTTTACAAGCGAAGGCAATACCAAAGCTTGGAAAAACTATGCAGCAGTTTCGGCTGCAAAAGTTACTTTAGAAGCCATAACCCGCAATATCGCCTTGGAATATGCACCTTTCGGCATCCGTGCCAACTGCATTCAAGCTGGTGTAACGGATACGGCCTCTTTACGGATGATTCCGGGTAGCGAGGAACTGAAGGAGCATACTTTAAAAAGAAATCCTTTTAAAAGATTGACTGTTCCCGAAGATGTGGCCAACGTCGTTTATCTGTTGAGTAAGGATGAAGCAAGCTGGATCAATGGATGTGTGATTCCTGTGGATGGCGGAGAACATGTATCATGATATCTTAAGCCTGCTGATTAAAATTTACAATACCTTGAAGCAATGAGATTTATAACTTATAAAACATGGATTCTAATTATTCTATTTTCCTCATCAGGATTTTGTCAAACTAATGAAACCAATACTTCAAAAACGATACTACTCATCCTTGGCTCTGGAAACTTAGAAACTTCCGTAGCACGTGCTGAAGTTGGATTTAATCTATTCACTTCAAAAAAAGACGTTGATTATATTATTGTATCTGGCGGTTGTGGCGCACATAGCTCCAGCATTTGTGAAGCTACTATAATGGCTGATGTGTTGATTGAAAAGGGAGTTCCTGAAAACATAATTTATAAAGAAGAAAAATCTAAAAGTACAGCTCAGAATTATTGTTATAGTCGCGATTTAAGACATTCAGATGGAAATAAACTAATTAATGAGGGCGATTATCTTTTTGTAGTTTCCAGTCATTGGCATGCTATGTCCGTTTCAGGGTGTTTTAGCGATAAAGATCTTGTCAATTCAAAATATGTGATAGAGGGCAGTATTATTCCCAAACCGGATAATAAAACGGATTACGGTGCCATTTATGAAAACTGTATAAATAATTCTAATTATTGTAAATCTGTGCTTTGGCCAAAGGTTGACGCTGCCTACACTATGGAAACCTCGGGTAAAAAGCAAGATCAAAACCTTCAAAGCCTTTTCCTTAGAGATATCATGGCTAAAACCAAGGATTCCACTACTGCTTATTCAACAATATCAGAAGAGCTCAGTGACTTACCCGAAATCTGGAAGTCAAATATAGATGCTTCCTATTTTAATACCTTTGAAAATTTAATTTATCTATTTAAAGACCAACAATTTATAGCGTTACAACCAGGTTCGTCTACAATTGAAAACGGTTATCCTAAATCGTTGAATAACTTATTTTCGAATCTGTCAGATTATTGGAGACAAGGACATCTGGATGCTGCTTTTTTTAATCCCAAAACAAAGCATGTTTATTTTTTTAAAGGAGACCAATATGTCAGAATACCATTTAAAAGGAACAAGATGCAAAGTGCTGAAGGTCCTAAAAAAATCACTGATTTAGTTTCGGAATGGCCCTTTAATTGGAGTACAGGCAATATCGATGCTGCAATTTTCAACGAGCACGCTAATGTGGTTATTATGTACAGAGGCCAAGAGAGCCTTAAACTTAAATTTGACGCGGAGAATCTGATTCTTGTAGATGATACTCCTCAAAAAGTAGGTTTGGACTGGCCGACAGAAATGTGGGGAAAAAGAAATTAATAAAAGTATTGAAAAGCAACAGATGACCTCAAAAAACATTTTAGCCTTATTGCCTTACGAAAAACCCTTCCTTTTTGTAGAGGACTTGACTGTCATTTCCGAAGAAGGCATTACCGGAAATTATACCTTTAAAGAAACCGAATATTTTTATAAAGGTCATTTTAAAGATCATCCCGTAACACCAGGCGTAATTTTAACGGAATGTATGGCGCAGATAGGGGTGGTTTGCTTAGGAATATATCTGATGAAAGATGAAATTTCTGAAATTTTACAACCTCAAATAGCAATGACCTCAAGTCAAGTTGATTTCTTCTTGCCGGTTTTCCCAAGAGAAAAAGTAAGGGTGGTTTCGGAAAAAGAAGTGTTCCGGTTTAATAAATTAAAATGCAAGTTAAAGATGTTTAATGAGAAGAATGAATTGGTGTGCAGAGGGGTGATTTCGGGCATGCTAAGAATTCCTGCGCCTGCGTCGTCGACAGACAGGAAAGCAGGAAACCTTTAGGTTCAACGGAGTTAATCTAGGAGTTTAATAGAACAAGATTTTAAAATTCAATCATATCTTTAAGAAAATAATATTATAACTTTTAATAAGATTCCCACTTTCGTGGGAAGTAAACATGAATAGAGTTGTTATTACGGGAATGGGTGTTGTTGCACCAAATGGAGTTGGACTTGGGGCATTTACAAACGCTATCAAATCAGGTGTCTCTGGAATTACATTTCACCAAAATTTAGAAGATGCGAATTTTTCCTGTTGCATTGGAGGTATTCCTCAGGTTTCAGAAGAAAAAAAGCTAGAGTATTTAACGCCATTACAACTCCGAGGATTTAATAGTTCGGGCATCTTATATGGATGTATGGCAGGAATGGATGCTTGGAAGGATGCCGGTTTTGACATTAACCCAGAAAGTACGCTTGATTATGATAGTGGGTGTGTTTTCGGAACGGGAACTTCAGGTGTTGAAAAGTTTAGAGAGGCCATTTATAAATTGGATGCTGGCGAGGTCAAACGTTTGGGAAGTACCGTGGTGCTGCAAACTATGGCCAGTGGCATCAGCGCCTATCTTGGTGGTATTTTGGGCTTGGGAAATCAAGTGACGACTAATTCATCGGCGTGTACCACCGGAACGGAAGCGCTATTAATGGGCTATGAACGTATAAAACGCGGACAGGCTAAACGCATGTTAGTTGGCAGTTGCAGTGATGATGGTGCCTATATTTGGGGAGGTTTTGATGCGATGCGCGTGATGACTTACAAACATAACGATGCACCGGAAGAAGGATCGCGGCCCATGAGCACAAGTGCCAGTGGATTTGTGCCTGGCAGTGGTGCAGGAGCATTGGTTTTGGAATCTCTGGAATCTGCCTTAGAGCGTGGTGCAACAATTTATGCGGAGGTTTTGGGCGGTCATATCAATTCTGGCGGACAACGAAATGGTGGCACTTTAACGGCGCCCAACCCTGAAGCAGTGCAACGTTGCATTTTGGAAGCACTTAAAAATTCTGGAATTAATGCCAATGCCATCGACACTATCAATGGTCATTTAACGGCCACTTCAAAAGACAGTCTCGAAATTGAAAATTGGGTACAGGCGTTGGATCGAAGAGGTTCTGATTTCCCCTATATTAATTCGTTGAAATCGATGGTAGGCCATTGTTTGGCTGCTGCTGGAAGTATCGAAAGTGTGGCCACGGTTTTACAGTTGAAAGATCAATTTGTGTTTCCAAACCTCAATTGCGAAGATGTGCATCCAGGAATTTTGGAGTTGATTTCAGATGAGAAAATTCCAAAACAAATGATTAAAAAAGAGATAACAATTGCGGCAAAGGCAAGTTTTGGCTTTGGTGATGTGAACGCATGTATTATCTTTAAGAAGTATAATTGATTTCCTGCGCACACTCTGTTCTAATGGAATTCGATAACATAAGCCTACATGAAAAAAGAAGAATTAATTACCAAGTTAAAATCCATCGTTAAACCCTACATCCAAGATGAGGAAGCGTTTAATAATCTCTCTGAGCATACTACATTTGTGGGCGATTTAAAGATCAATTCGGCCAATTTGGTGGATGTGATATTGGATGTGGAAGACGAATTTGATATTCGAATAGAAAATGATGAAATGGAGCGCATGCTTTCGGTAAAAGCAGCCATGGACATTGTGAGCTCTAAAATAAGCGCTTGATGATTGGTAACGATATTGTCGATCTAATTTTTGCAAATCAAAATTCCCGATGGCAGGAACAGCGGTTTTTGGATAAGCTTTTTTCTGAAGAAGAACAGGAGTTTATTCTGTCAAATGGATCTCGATTCCATAATATATGGCATTTATGGAGCATGAAGGAAAGTGCCTATAAAATTATTGCTAGGGGCAATAGAGTTCCCCATTTCAATCCGAAAGATTTTAAATGTTTTAGCACACATTCAGATAAAGGCCAGGTTATCTTTCAAAATAAATCGATACCTACAGTAACCCAAACGCATCGAAATTTTATCCAAACTACGGCTTACATTAAGCCTGAATGGATGTCTAAGGTATTTCAATTTATAAATACAGATTATAAAGTTCAGAATACACAAAGTTACCAGTGTGCTGCTAAATCCTATGCTGAGTTGAAGAACCTCTCTCCAGATACTATTGAGGTCATTAAAAATGACATGGGAGTACCGCAATTTTATGTTAACGGAAATTTACAAGAAGCGCAGTTGTCCTTATCTCATCACGGTTGTTTTGGAGCCTTGGCTATTGCAGAATGAGGATTTTAAGATAGACCTTTGAGTTTTTTTGTAAGGCTGTTTGATTTTCGAAAAAAATAATGTCATCCTCGGTATGTCCTTCAATTAAATAATAGTGGCCTTTAAAGTAATTGTGGTGCACTGCTACTTTCAAATCTGATTCTTCAACAATTTGAAGTTGATGTGCATAGATTATTTCATCATTGATAAGATTAAATTCTCCAAAAAATGATGCAGTTAAAGGCATTTCAGGATTTTTATAAAGTTCTTGAGGCGATTTGTTAGCTATGATTCTTGTATCGTGCAGAACTATCATTTTATCGGCATGCCCCAACACATCTTCACGGTCATGAGTGGCCACAATACAGGCAATATTTTTATATTTTAGATAGTTAAAAACACTTCTTCTCAAGGACTGTTTTTGAAAATTATCAATATGGCTGAAGGGTTCGTCCAACAAGATGATTTCTGGTTGTTTTGCCAAGGCTCTTGCCAATGCCACACGCTGCTTTTGACCGCCACTTAAGGTTTTTACTTTAGTTTTTGCAAAATCTTGTAATTCTACAACCTCTAAAAGTTCTTGGACACGCTCTTTTTTTTCCTCCGGAAAGAAATTGGATAGATGTTTACCAATATTTTCTTCCACAGTGATATAGGGCATCAAATCAAATTCTTGGGCAACATATTTCATGAACTCATAGCCCACCACAAGATTATATTTAGGACCTAAAATTTCAGTGTCTTTCCAAAAAATCTCACCTTCCGTCAAATCAAATTCGCCATAAATCAATTTCAAAAGTGTGGATTTCCCTGACCCACTTTCGCCTATAACTGAAATATGTTCGCCTGGTTCTACGGTAAAGTCAATACCATTGAGTACGGGGGGTCCGACGTCTTCTTTGTCGTAACTAAAGATAATGTTGTTTACTTTAAGCATGTTTACATATAATAAGACCTGCCAAATTTCAAAAAAACTTGACAGGTCTGAAGTCTTGTGAAATTAAAATTTATCCTTTTACCTTGGTTGTGTTTGGAAGCACCTTATAGCCCATATTGTAAAGCGTAAATCCGAAAATATCCGCGTACTGCTCAATGGTTTTGCTAACAGGAGTTCCTGCACCGTGGCCAGCATCGGTTTCAATTCTTATCAAAACAGGATTGTTTCCTGTTTGTTTACTTTGTAATTCTGCGGCAAATTTAAAACTGTGTGCAGGTACCACTCGGTCATCATGATCTCCAGTGGTGATCATCGTTGCAGGATATTCTACACCCTCTTTTACATTATGAATAGGCGAGTAGCCTTTAAGATAATCGAACATTTCTTTACTGTCCTCAGAGGTTCCATAATCATAAGCCCAACCAGCTCCTGAGGTAAATGTATGATAACGTAACATATCTAAAACACCAACGGCAGGAATTGCTACTTTTACTAGATCAGGACGTTGGGTCATGGTCGCTCCAACTAAAAGTCCGCCGTTTGATCCACCTCTAATGGCTAAATAATCTGATGAGGTATAGTTATTAGCAATCAAGTATTCTGCGGCAGCGATAAAATCATCAAAAACATTTTGCTTTTCCATTTTAGTACCCGCATCATGCCATTTTTTACCATATTCTCCACCACCTCGGATATTAGGAACGGCATAAACACCGCCTTGCTCCATCCAGACTGCGTTTGCAATGCTGAAAGATGGCGTCATAGAAATATTAAATCCGCCGTAGCTATATAAGATGGTTGGGTTTTTACCGTTGAGTTCTATACCTTTTTTATAGGAAATAATCATTGGTACTTTTGTTCCATCTTTTGAATTGTAAAAGACCTGTTTGCTTTCAAAATCATCTGCATTGAATTTAATTGCTGGTTTTTTATAAACTTTAGAAACACCATCTTTTGGATTTAGCTCGTAAATAGTACTTGGCGTGATGTAGTTGGAGAAGGCATAATAAACCGTCTCATCATCTTTTTTACCTCCAAAACCACCAGCACTTCCTACGCCCGGGAGTTCGATCTCTCTTACCAATTTTCCGTCATAATCGTACTGTTTTACTTTGGAGACCGCATCTACCATATAACTGGCAAATATATATCCGCTGCTTGTTGAGGCACTTAATACATTCTCCGTTTCAGGAATAAAATCTTTCCAGTTTTCCGGACGCGGATTTGATGCGTCAACAGTGACAACTTTTTGATTGGGTGCATTTTTATTGGTAATTAAATAAAGTGTGCTTCCAACGTTTTCAATAACTCTAGTATCTGTATCAGAATTGTCTAAAATGCTAATCATTTTGCTATTTGGTTTCGACAAGTCCTGCATTAATAATTTGGTTCCTGAAGTTGAACTTCTTGGATAGATAAATAAATAATTGCCATCTTCCGTAACACCACCACTAACGTAGCGATGTTTTTGTTCTGCTGTGCCGCCATAGATTAGTTGGTCTTGTTTTTGTGAAGTTCCTAGTTTATGATAAAACAATTTATGTTGATCCGTCTTGGCTGAGAGCTCACTTCCTTTAGGTTTGTCATAGCTTGAATAATAAAAACCATCATTGTTTTTCCATGAAATACCGCTGAATTTGACATCCACAATCGTGTCTTCAATTTGTTCTTTACCTTCAGTATCCATGATGATAACTTTGCGCCAATCACTTCCGCCTTCAGAAATAGCATAAGCAGCAAGTTTTCCATTTTTGGAAAAATTAAGGCCACCCAAAGAAACGGTCCCATCTTTACTGAAGGTATTTGGATCTAAAAAGACCTCTTCTTTGTCTTCGCCAGTTTTCTTTCTATAAATAACGGACTGATTCTGCAAGCCATCGTTTTTATAATAGTAGGTATAGTCACCTTCAACGAAAGGAGCCCCTATTTTCTCGTAGTTCCAGATTTCTTCCAATCGTTCTTTGAGTTCTTGGCGGTAAGGGATCTGCTCTAAATAACCCTTTGTAACTTCATTTTGGGCTTTAACCCATGCGCCGGTTTCTTTGCTACGGTCATCTTCCAACCAGCGGTAAGGATCTTTTACTTGTTCTCCAAAATAGGTATCAACGGTATCTACCGTTTTTGTTTCAGGATAGGTCACAGCTATGTAATTGGATTTTTTAAGTTCGTTTTCATTTTTGCAGGCAGTTATTGTAGCAAGAAGAACCATTGCAAGCGCTAAATTTCTCATAAGATGTTAACGTTTTAAGTGTTGTGTTCCAAAAATAGACAAAAAAGCCCCTACAAATAGATGTAGAAGCCTTTTTAATATTTTGTTAAGAATTGTAATTCTTGATAAACATTTCTGTTTTCAATGAATCATCTTTTTAAAGTAAATTTTTGTCAATTAAATACTCGGCAATTTGAATTGTATTTGTTGCGGCACCTTTTCTTAAGTTGTCACTAACAATCCACAAGTTTAAAGAGTTGGGCTGAGAAGCATCACGTCTGATGCGTCCCACAAAAACATCGTCTTTTCCATTGGCATAAATTGGCATGGGATAGGTGTTGACATCGGTATTATCCTGAACCACGACACCAGAAGTTTTGCTTAATAATTGACGTACTTCGGTGATATCAAAATCTTTTTCAAATTCCACATTTACGGCTTCGCTATGGCCACCTTCTGTTGGAATTCTTACCGCTGTTGCAGTCACTGCAATAGAACGATCATCTAGAATCTTTTGGGTTTCCCTAACCAATTTCATTTCTTCTTTGGTATAACCATTTTCTTCAAACACATCACAATGTGGAATGGCATTTTTATGAATTGGATAGGGATAGGCCATTTCGCCTTGCACACCGGCCAATTCATTTTCTAATTGTTTTACCGCTTTTAAGCCCGTTCCTGTAATGGATTGGTATGTAGAAACAACAATACGTTTAATGTTATATTTCTTATGAAGAGGGGCCAAGACCATCACCAATTGCGTGGTTGAACAGTTTGGATTGGCTATGATTTTATCTTCTTTTGTAAGCTGATCTGCATTAATTTCTGGAACTATCAATTTTTTTGAAGCATCCATTCTCCAAGCAGAAGAATTGTCAATTACGGTAGTGCCGGCTTCCGCAAATTTTGGAGCCCATTCTAGAGAGGTTTCTCCACCAGCGGAAAAGAAAGCGACATCTGGCTTCTTTGAAACTGCATCTGCCAATCCTATAACTTTATATGTTTTATTTTTAAAGGTAATTTCCTTGCCTACAGATCTTTCTGAGGCAACAAGCAATAACTCCGTGAAAGGAAAATTACGTTCTTCAAGGACTTTTAACATTACTTCGCCTACCATTCCAGTGGCACCTACAACAGCTACTTTCATAATTTAAAAAATTTAAGTCGCTAAAGTAACTAATAATTAAATGTATATAAAGAACATCTTATAAAAAATAACCCGATTCTTTTTAGGAATCGGGTTTAAGTTAGAATATGGGTGTAGCGTGATTATTTTTTCAATGCGTCTCTGATTTCTTTCAATAAATCAATTTCAGTTGGTCCAGGAGGTGGTGCTGGTGCTTCCACTTTCTTAGCTCTTACTCTTGCGTAAGCTTTAACGATCATGAATAAGACAAAACCAACAATAATTAAATTAATGATGGAGTTGATCCATTTACCATATGCAATTACTGCGGCACCAGCTTCTGTTGCAACTGCCAACGACTCATAAACTTTTCCGTCTAAGGCATAAAACATGTCTGTAAAATCTACGCCTCCAGTAAAATATCCTACTATCGGCATCATAATATCACTTACAAATCCATTAACTACCAAGCCAACTGCTCCAGCAAGTAATACCGCAACGGCCAAATCGATGACGTTGCCCGTCATGATGAAATCTTTAAATTCTTTCCACATAATTTTTGAATTAAGTTAGTTTTATGTTACGAAAGTAAGAAAAATATACAACTGTTAAATTTCTGCCAGGCATTTATTTTTTTATTATTCGTTTGACACGCTGTGAAATGGCCGTAATCAATTCGTATGAAATGGTGCTGGCAGCACTAGCTAAATTTTCTGCGGTATGTGCGGCGTCAAATATTATCACTTCATCCCCTTCTTCACATTCAATATCCGTAATATTGACCATAATCATATCCATGCAAACATTACCAATAATATGGGCTTTATGTCCATTGATAACTACAAATCCTTTTTCTTTACCGTATTGGCGCCCTATTCCATCGGCATGACCAATGGGAATAGTGGCAGTTTTCATGAACCCAACGCTTTTATAGGCACGATTATAACCCACAGTTTCACCTTTCTCAATGTGGTGGATTTGTGAAATTACCGATTTAAGGGCGGCAATAGGTCTGAAGTTTTTATTTTCCTGGTCAGAATTCCCAAAACCATATAAACCTATACCACTGCGTACCATGTCCAAATGAGCCTCTGGATAGTTTAAAATTCCGGAAGTATTAGACAAATGGAGCATGGGTTGGTAACCAAAGACTGTTTTAAATTTTTCTGAAATATTTTTAAAGGAACGAATTTGATATTGGGTAAATTCCTTTTCTTTTAAATCTTCACTTGCGGCCAAATGCGAAAAAATAGAGTTGACCTTAATAGCTTTTGAGGCATCTAGTCTTTTATAGATAGATTCAATATCAATTTCTGAAAATCCCAATCTATTCAGTCCAGTATTGAATTTTAGATGGATTGGATAGTTTTTTTGTTTTTTTGCAGCGGCAATCTCCAGAAATTCATTTAAGACTTTATCATTGTAAAGACTTGGCTCCAGGCATCGTTCAATGATGGAATCAAAGCCTGCAGGCAAAGGGTGCAAGACCAAAATAGGTTTGGTAATTCCAGCATTTCTTAAAGCAACACCTTCACTCGTGTAGGCCACGGCAAAATAGTCGACCTCTAGATTTTGCAGATAAATAGCAATTTCGTCAGCATCATTACCGTAGGCAAATGCTTTGACCACGGCTAAGAATTTTGTGTTCTTTTGCAGTTTGGATTTAAGATATTCAAAATTGTGTTTTAGAGAAGACAGATCAATTTCGAGTACGGTTTCTTGCGCTTTAGGCATTGGGGATATTGGGTTTTTCGGTGAGTTCCTGAGGGTCGATTACTTTTATGTCTCTTACTTTGTCCTTTAACATGGCCTTGTAAAATGCACCACGGCTTAAAGGTTCATATTCATCAACTTGACCTAAAAGAACTAAGGCATCGCTATGGGCTTTTCTGTAACTAAACTGGGCTAAATTACCAGTGCGTGTACAAATAGCATGTACTTTGGTTACATACTCGGCAGTGGCCATTAAATGGGGCATAGGTCCAAAAGGATTGCCTTTAAAGTCCATGTCTAATCCAGCTACAATTACCCTCACGCCTTTGTTAGCCAAATCATTGCAAACACGAATGATTTCGTCATCAAAAAACTGTGCTTCATCAATACCAACCACATCACATCCGTCTGCTAAAATAGGAATATTGGCGGCCGCAGGCACCGGTGTAGAACGAATTTGATTTGAATCGTGAGATACCACCAAATCCTCGTCGTAGCGCACATCAACGTTCGGTTTGAAGATTTCCACTTTCTGTTTTGCAAATTGCGCACGCTTAAGACGTCTGATCAATTCTTCAGTCTTACCAGAAAACATAGAGCCACAAATAACCTCAATCCACCCAAATTGTTCTTTAGGATTTACTGTATTTTCAAGAAACATTTCGTAATTTTAACACTAAAACAAAGCCTACCTTCGTTTTATTTATAGGTGGCGTAAATTTATTAAAAATCATAAGCATAAATTGGATTTAAAGTTAAAAGTTATGAAGAAGAAGTTGGAGTCTGAATTAATGAGTATCGCACATCGCATACTAAAATTGAAGGGGAAAGAGAATGTTACAGAACTACATCGTGAAACAGGTCTTCTATATGAAAAATTAAGTGTTTTGAAATTTGCCAATGAAAATTTAGAACAAGGCTTACCTACTATTGGCGTTGATTCTTCGTTTTTTGATATGTTGGATGTGGCTTTTAACAACAAAATAAGTGATAATATTGAACGGGGAGATAAAGTTTATGTCAATCTTGATGAAATAGAAGATGATGGCATTATGGAGCCCGTGATGGAGAAAATTAAAGATCTTGTGGCGCAAATGCCCCATGAAACTCATGAAGTGGATGCTTTTTTTGAGCAAGATCTTCCAAAAATTGACTCGAAACAGCAAGATCTTGATGACTTGACCGAAGGTTTTAAAAACATGCCGGTTTTTGATCCAGTTCCTGCTTTCAATTCTAAAGATCAGTTAAAAAAATCATTAAATGACAAACTTAAGCATGGCTTAAATATTGGTCTGAACGATAAAATTGCTTTTATAAAACATCTCTTTGACGGTCAACGTGAGGATTATGAACGTGTTCTTTCTCAAATCAATACTTCGAGTTCTTATGACGAAGCCAAAAATTTAATTCAAAATATTGTCAAACCAGATTATAACAGTTGGCAGGGAAAAGAAGATATTGAAGAGCGTTTCATGGTCATTATCGAAGGCAAGTTCAATTAGTTAATGAGCAAATTATTCATCGTACCCACACCCATTGGAAATCTTAAGGATATGACCTTTAGAGCTGTTGAAGTTCTAAAGGAAGTAGACTTGATTTTGGCCGAAGACACGCGTACTTCCGGAAAACTCCTTAAACATTTTGAGATTGCTACGCCTTCCCAATCCCACCATATGCACAATGAGCATAAAACGGTGGAGCATTTGGTTCAAAAAATTAAATCAGGCATTACTGTTGCTTTAATTAGTGATGCCGGAACGCCTGCAATTTCCGATCCCGGATTTTTATTGGCGCGTGCCTGTATTGAGCATCATATTGAAGTAGATTGTTTGCCGGGTGCCACTGCTTTCGTTCCTGCTTTGGTCAATAGTGGACTGCCCAATGATAAGTTTGTGTTTGAAGGGTTTTTGCCCGTTAAAAAAGGAAGGCAAACCCGATTGCTGATTTTGGCCGAAGAAACTCGAACTATCATTTTTTATGAAAGTCCCCATAAACTCATAAAAACTTTAACGCACTTTTGCGAATATTTTGGTGAAGATCGACCCGTCTCCGTGTCCAGGGAATTGAGCAAGCTTTATGAAGAGACCATCAGAGGAACTGCAAAAGAAGTTTTGGAGCATTATACTGCCAAACCTCCGAAAGGTGAAATTGTAATCGTAGTTGGTGGAAAGCCAAAGGAATAATTTTTTAAATTTATTGGACGACAACTGAAAAGGTGGATCTTAATTGATAACCCCTCTATTATCTCGCATTGACGTCTTTATTCTTCGTTCTAACAGTGCAGCCGGCTTATGTCCGTTTTTTGACGTTCTTGGGTTAATTTCTAAACTTTAGATTTTTCATAACATTATTTGTTGGAAGATTCGGTATCTTAATCCTCAATATGAAAAAGACTAAAAACAAACATTATGACGTTTTCGTCATTGGAAGTGGGATAGCAGGACAGAGCGCTGCAGAAATTTGTAGGGAACACAACTTAAGCGTCGCTATTGCTGATAATCGAGAGTTTGGGGGTACTTGCGCTAATAGAGGTTGCGATTCCAAAAGGATATTACTTCAGTTCTCAAAATTGGTCTATCAAAGTAAAAACTTGAAAGAGCATGGTGTTACAAAACTACCAAAACTGAATTGGAGGAAAGTTCAAAAATTTAAACGATCGTTTTCAGATCCAATTCCGCCAAATACAGAAGAAAAATTAAAGGATTTAGGTATTTCTATGTACCACCAATCTCCTAAATTCATTAGTAAGAAGGAGGTCGAGGTGGAAGGGAAGGTGGTTTCTGCAGATCATTTCATTATTGCGACTGGAAATATCCTAAGGGAACTCGCTATTGAAGGCAAGGAATTTTTGAAAGTAAGTGAGGATATTCTGAATTTTAAGAAAATACCGAAGTCCATCACCTTTATCGGATCTGGTTATATCGCCATGGAATTTGCCTGCATGCTCGCAACCTTAGGGTGTAAAGTCACTATTTTAGAAAGAGATGATACATCTCTTGCTAAATTCGATGACTATTTGGTGAGAAAATTAATCGTGAAATTGGAAAGTTTGGGCGTTAAATTTGTTTTTAATGCCGATGTCACTGGAGTTCAGAAGTTGAAAAAAAATCTTAAGGTCTCTTATACATATGATGGTAAATCCATCACCCACAAATCTAGAAAAGTTATCAATGCCGCGGGAAGAGTTCCAGCAATTGACGCCTTAGAACTCGACAAAGCGGGAATAGAGGCGGATAAGGATGGCATTGTGGTTAATGACCATTTACAAAGCATATCGCACCCAAAAGTATACGCCTGTGGCGATGTTTCTAATAAATCGCCCTCGCTGACACCGCTTTCCGGCCTCCAAGGTTATATTGCGGGGAATAATGTCGTGAAAGAAAAATCAAAGACTCTGGATGTGCCCTGTATACCATCAACCGTATTTACCAGCCCAAACTTATCATCAGTGGGTTATGGTCTAGAAGATGCAAAAGCCCGTTATAAGAATGTGAAAGTCTATCAAGGCGATTGCAGCAATTGGTATAATGCCAAAAAGGAGAATGAAGACACCTATGCATATACCATCCTAGTCAACGAACGCACGGATGAAATTGTGGGCGCCCACATTTTGAGTCCAGAAGCCAACGAAAGTATTAATGTATTTGCAGCAGCCATTTATAATAAAATGACCGTTAAGGAATTTAAGCGTATGGTATTGACCTACCCTTCTTTTAGTATGGATTTTAAGAAGATGATGGAGAATAAAGAAAAGTGATAATATTGTAATGCGAGATTTACTTCATCAGATAAGAAACTGCAGTCTCTGTAAAGCGCATTTACCTCTCGGACCTAGACCGGTAGTTACTGCACACCAAAGATCGAAAATCGTGATCATCGGACAAGCACCAGGAACGAAAGTGCACGCCTCTGGCATCCCTTGGAATGATGCCAGTGGCAAACAATTACGAAAATGGATGGGTGTGACGGATGAAGAGTTTTACGACCAAAAGAACTTTGCCATAGTCCCCATGGGATTTTGTTATCCTGGGAGAGGTAAAGGTGGCGATTTACCTCCACGTCCAGAATGCGCACCACAATGGCACGACCCACTTATGGAGTTTATGCCAAATGTTGAATTGGTGATTTTAATAGGTAAGTATGCTCAAAAATACTATTTGAAGAAAGAGGCTATGAAAACCTTGACGGAAACCGTTGCCAATTACCAAGATTATTTGCCAAATTACTTTCCATTACCACATCCATCCCCTCGTAATCGGTTTTGGTTGACGCGGAATCCTTGGTTTGAAGCAGAGATTGTGCCGGAGTTGCAAAAATCCATAACAACTATCTTGACGCCATAATAGGATCGTAACTGGTATTCAATAAAATCCACCTTCCAGCTTTGAAGCTTCAAAACGGAACCGGTGAGGTCATCAAACTAAATCAATAAAAATCCTAATTTCCAATTACAGGATCCTTTCCTGAAATCTTGGTTTAATCTTTACCACCGGAGAATAAATACACATCCCGTGCTTGGGCTTTACCGATGCATTTTATGAAATAAGCGATTCGTATCAGATTTAAGATTCCTGATATCGTCCTTAATTGTGCAAAATCAAGCGAAACAAAAAGCAAAAAAGGAAGAAGAAAAGAAAGGGATGGATAGATTTTTCATAGTTAACTGGTTTTGTGTCAAGAAGCTATAGGCTTAACACGTCCATAAAAATGAGGAATGGGTGAACTACCTTTTGAATGAACCAACACACCTTTGCGCAAAAAGAATAGTTTGTTTAAGAATTGCTCAGGTTCTCAAAATTTTGAGACCACCAGAAATTCACTAATTATTTAGTGACAAGACAAATTAATTTTCTCATAAATCAGTAATTTTATACCGTTGACATAAATGGAGAAAGTTAACCCTATTAAACTTTCAGATTTAGTCTTTTTTGTCCAAAAGAAAAGTCAAAACGACAAAAAAAGTAGGAAGAAATTTAGAAATGAATAATAGTGTCGATCAATTCAATTCCTATTTAAAAGGATTACCAAAAATTAAAATTTATTCGATAGTTTTACCGTTTTTGTTTGATTTTTCATAGTTCCTCAAAGTGAATAATAGATGTTGTAACGCATTAAAAATCAATTATGTCTCGCAAATTTAATATCCTAATAATTGATAATTACTAAATTATAGTTTTTCGTCATCTAAAAACGAAATGAGTATCAAAAATTAAAACAGATCGCGATTATGCAAACCAGAACAGAAGAAGATCTCTTGGGAGAATTAGAAATCAACAAAGAGGTTTATTACGGAATTCACACCCAACGTGCTATCAATAATTTTAAGATTTCAAATTCCACGATACAGGATTATCCTATATTTATAAAGGGTCTCATTATTACCAAAAAGGCTTGTGCCTGTGCAAACAAGGAGATTGGTACGGTGGCAGCGCATAAGGCGGATATGATTATCAATGCTTGTGATGAGATTTTGAACAACTTGGATAAATACTTAAAATACTTTCCCTCTGATGTATTTCAAGGAGGAGCGGGAACTTCCGTCAATATGAACGCCAATGAAGTCATTGCTAACGTGGCGCTCGTAATGAATGGCCATCAAAAGGGGAGTTACGACATTTTGAATCCCAATGACGATGTCAACAGATCGCAATCTACAAATGATGCCTACCCAACAGGTTTTAGGGTTGCCATATACTATTATATGAACCATTTGATGGAAAAAATCAATGTACTTACGACCCAATTGGATATTAAAGGCGCAGAGTTCAAGAAAGTACTAAAAATGGGAAGAACACAGCTTCAAGATGCTGTGCCTATGTCTTTGGGAGATGAATTTTCAGCTTGGTCCACAAATATGAAGGAAGAAACTAAAATTCTGAAAATGTGCAGAGATTTGGTTCTGCCAGTGAATTTGGGAGGAACAGCCATTGGTACACGCGTGAATGCTCCAAATGGTTTTACAGAGCTGTCTATCGGGTATTTACAAAAATTTACCAAAGCTCGTTTTGTCGAAGCTGAAGACCTAATTGAAGCGACTTCTGATTGTGGTGATTATGTCATGATTTCGGGAGCACTGAAAAGAACAGCTGTCAAGCTTTCTAAAATTTGTAACGACTTAAGGTTATTGTCCTCCGGACCGCGATGTGGTTTTAATGAAATTAATCTCCCAGAAATGCAGGCCGGATCTTCGATTATGCCAGCAAAGGTCAATCCGGTGATTCCAGAAGTTGTTAACCAAGTGTGCTTTAAAGTGATTGGTAATGATGTCACCATATCATTTGCGTCTGAAGCGGGTCAATTACAACTAAACGTTATGGAACCAGTCATTGCACAATGTATCTTTGAATCAATAGAATTGCTATCCAACGCATTGGTCACTCTTTCTGAAAAGTGCATCTCAGGAATTACGGCAAATAATGGGCGCACCAGAGAAATGGTTTACAATTCGGTAGGGCTTATTACGTTTTTGAGTCCTTATTTAGGACATCATATGGGAGACTTACTGGGGAAGGAAGCCATCGCAACAGGAAAAACCATTCGCGAACTTGTGCTTGAAAAGGAATTGCTTTCTGAGCAAGAATTGGATCGCATATTGAGTCCAGTAAATTTAATGCACCCGGAATATACGGCATTGGCTCGGAAATAGTTATAAATAAAATATCGATAAAATAGAGAATAATGCCCAAAGACTCAGGACTTTGGGCATTTTAGATGCTGTTTCTTTTCTAACGCTAGGTAAATTTCATAGGATTGTTTCATTGGACTTTAGATTATTGTTTAACGTTTATAGCACGGTAACCAAATATCTTTTTAACTGACTGAGTAATCAACTTTGTTGGATCCAATGTTTTCTGTTTTGCACTAGGCATATTGCCTTCTCCTAAGTTCACAGTCTTGATATTAAATGGTATTTTTGAATTGACGTAAATTAAGTGCACTTATAATTTAAAAATTAAATAAAATGGAAAATAAAGTCATTACACATTGGAAAGGCAACTCGCAATTTGAATCAGATAATCCGAGCGGAAGAACCTTACTTATGGATACTTCCGAAGAGCACGGGGGCCATAATTCAGGATTTCGACCAAAAGCGATGATGCTTGCTGCACTTGCAGGGTGTTCAGGATTGGATGTGGTTTCTGTATTGGATAAGATGAAAGTTCCTATTTCTGATTTTAGAATGGATACTTATGGCCAATTGACAGATGAACATCCAAAATATTACCATACCGTTTCTGTTGAATATCATTTTTATGGCGAAAACTTAAACGAAGCTAAAATTAAAAAAGCGGTCGATTTATCCATAGAAAAATATTGTGGCGTCATGGAAATGTTCAGAAAATTTGCAACAGTGAATACCTCCATCCATTATCACAATAAATAATTGTGTACCAACAGCTGACAGATTTTTGAAACCTGTCAAGTATGAGAACAACTATCACCATAAACCTATAAAATCCGAAACTTTATGATGCGCTGGACTTTAAAACCAAAACCAGAGCTTTCTAAAATAAAGCAGTTATCTGAAGCCCTTCAGGTCGAAGGCTCTATTGCATCTTTGTTGCTTCAACGTGGGATTGAGACCTACGAAGAAGCGAAACAGTTTTTTAGACCACAACTAGGAGATTTACATGATCCTTTTTTAATGAAGGATATGGATAGGGCTGTAGCACGCCTTGAAAGAGCTTTTGCTAAAGGTGAAAACATCCTGGTTTTTGGAGATTATGATGTGGATGGCACAACATCCGTAGCACTCATGGCGTCTTATCTAAGAACGCGTACGGAAGCAGTTGCTACCTATATTCCTGACCGGTATGACGAAGGTTATGGTGTGTCCTTTAAAGGTATCGATTTTGCCCATGATAATGATATTTCATTGATCATTGCGCTTGATTGCGGTATAAAGGCCATTGATAAGGTGGCCTACGCCAATGAAAAAAATATTGATTTTATAATTTGCGACCATCATAGACCCGGTTTAGAACTTCCAGATGCCGTGGCCGTTTTAGATCCAAAACGTGAGGATTGTATGTATCCTTATGACGAATTATGTGGCTGTGCGGTCGGGTTTAAGCTGGTGCAAGCGCTAGCATCCAGAGATGGCAAATCTATTGAAGATTTGACGGAATATCTCGACTTGGTAGCCACTGCTATTGGTGCTGATATTGTTCCAATTACAGGTGAAAATAGAACCTTGGCCTACTTTGGTTTACAAGTGATAAATAGGAATCCAAGGGCAGGGATTAAAGCAATTATCGATCAAACAAAAAAGACAGAATTAACTATAACCGATGTGGTTTTTATAGTTGCGCCACGTATTAACGCTGCTGGGCGTATGAAACATGGCAATCACGCTGTACGCTTATTGACAGAAGATAATGCCCTGCTTGCAGAGAGGTTTGCTCTAGAAATAGAGCAATTTAATACGGATAGAAAAGAAGCTGATCAGCGAATTACTCAAGAAGCTTTGCTTCAAATTGAAGAATTTAAGGAACAAGAGCGCATTACTTCTGTAGTTTATCACGACTCGTGGCATAAAGGAGTTATTGGTATTGTGGCATCGCGATTGATTGAAACTTATTACAGACCCACGTTGGTATTTACTAAAAGTGGAGATCGACTGGCAGCATCGGCGCGTTCAGTTGCTGGGTTTGATGTGTACAATGCCTTAGAAGCTTGCAGCGCGCATATTGAACAATTTGGCGGACATAAATATGCGGCAGGATTGACGCTTAAAGAAGAAAATTACGAAGTTTTCAAGCAAGCCTTTGAAGATGAGGTTTCAAAAACGATTGATAGAAGTTTATTGACGCCAGAAATTAGAGTCGATACCCAAATTGATTTTAAAGATATCACACCTAAATTTTATCGCATACTCAAACAATTCGCTCCTTTTGGGCCTGGCAATATGGCGCCTGTCTTTATGACTGAAAACCTACAGGATACAGGTTATGGAAAATGTGTGGGTGCTGATGATAAACATTTAAGAATTACAGCTAAACAAGGATCTTCAGCTCAAATGGTGGGGATTGGTTTCAATCTGGGAGATAAGTGTGAATTAATCACGAATAAAAAACCATTTAAAGCGGTATACTCTATTGATGAGAACCATTGGGAGGGCAATGTAAGTTTACAGTTGAAATTAAGGGATATTAAAGCCTAAGGAGTAAGAAACACCTTTCGTTAGACCTGCAAGGTTTTCACCTGTGCGCCGAAGGAGAAAAATCGTGTAGGTCTGATTTCGAAGATTTATAATTGCAAACCCCACTTTTCCAGAATTCAACAAAAAAGTATCATAAGAACTGTTCTTAGTTTACATTTGCATTAAATTTTAATCATCTTTCGGGATTTAAAATCCGTAGACTTAGAAAGGTCCGCTATTTATGGAATATAAACCAGTTAAAAAAGATCCCTACGCCGCACTTCGTATTAAGGAATTCAATATTTTTTTATTGGTACGTTTCGCCTTAGTTTTTGCGTGGTCCATGCAATTTATTATCATTGAATGGGAAGTGTACTCCATAACTAAAGATCCATGGTCCCTTGGGTTAATTGGTCTGATGGAAATTATACCTGCCGTTGGAATTGCTCTTTTTGCCGGACATATTGTTGATCAAAAAGAAAAAAGAAGTCTTCTTATCAAGTGTATTTTGGGATTTTCAGCCATAAGTTTTGGATTGTTTTTATTGACTTGGCCAAAAATTGTGAGTGATTGGTCTACAAACCAAATTCTGTATAGTATTTATTTCCTGGTGTTCTGTGGGGGATTGGTCAGAGCATTTATCGGGCCCACGGTATTTTCATTGATTGCCTTAATTGTTCCTAAAAAACTCTATCCAAACGCAGCTACCTGGAGCAGTTCTACTTGGCAAGTGGCATCGGTTCTTGGTCCAGCATTGGCGGGATTTAGCATCAGTTGGATTGGCGTACACTGGTCAATGTGCTTGATTTTGGCATTTGCAGTCATGGCATTAATAAACTTGCTCCGAATTCCTAAAAAGCCAATTTTAAATCCTAAGATTGGCGAACCAATTATGGAAAGTCTTAAAGAAGGCATCCAATTCGTGTTTAAAACGAAGGCTGTATTGGGTGCTTTGACCTTAGACATGGTGGCTGTGCTTTTTGGTGGTGCAGTTGCTCTGTTACCCATTTTTGCCCAAGATATTTTAAAAGTGGGATCAGAAGGTTTTGGTGTTTTACGTGCGGCACCTGCAGTTGGTGCTTTTTTAACCGTGTTGATAACCGCATATATCCCAATCAGTAAAAATGCAGGGATGAAACTATTGATGGCTATATTTGGTTTTGGGGTCTGCATTATCGTTTTTGGACTTTCTTCTATCTTTTGGGTGTCAGTGTTAGCCCTATTCTTTAGCGGAGTCACAGATGGCGTTTCTATGGTGATCCGTCAGACTATTTTACAATTGAAAACTCCAGATCATATGCGAGGACGTGTGGCTTCAGTAAATTCTATGTTTGTTGGTTCTTCCAATGAACTTGGCGCTTTTGAGAGTGGATTGACCGCAAAGCTTATGGGCACCGTAACAGCGGTTGTTTTTGGGGGTACAATGACTTTGATTACTGTGATAACTACAGGTATAGTGTCACCGTCGTTTAGAAAGTTGGATTTACGAAAGGATTTGGAGGAGCATGAAAAAGTGCATTGATATAAACGTATGAATTTTTCAGCGGATTATAAGCGATGAAAACCAGAGGTTTTAGTTTCTTATTTTAAACCGACCTGGTAATTTTTAACTGAGTCAATAAACTATTCTTGGTAGATTTTCAACCTTAAGTTTTCACCGTCAAAAACACCGTAGGTATAAAAATTAATCCAATCACCTAAATTGATATATGATGCGCTGCCATTCAACTTAATTTCCATAGGTAAATGTCGGTGTCCAAACACAAAATAGTCACGATGTTTGTCTTCTAATTTTCGTTTGGAATACTGTACCAGCCATTCTTTGTCCTCACCTAAAAATTTGGCATCGTCATCACCTGATATCAACTTATTTTTCACAGAAAGATGTTGCGCAATTTTTACGCCTAGATCAGGATGCAGCCATCTAAAACACCATTTAAAAAATGGATTGGTAAACACCTTCTTCATCCGTTTATAGCCTTTATCATATGGACCTAAACCGTCACCATGCCCAATAAAAAAGATCTTACCGTTGAAGACGAATTCTTTAGGTTTATGAAAGACTTCTATATTCAACTCTTCCTCAAAATAGCCGTCCATCCACAAATCATGATTGCCCACAAAATAGTAGATTGGAATGCCCGAATCGCTAATTTCAGCCAACTTGCCTAAAGTTCTGGTAAATCCTTTTGGGACTACGGTTTTATATTCAAACCAAAAATCAAATAGATCACCCAATAAAAAGATGGCAGCAGCATCTTCTTTGATCTCATCTAACCAAGCTACAAACTTCTTTTCTCTTGGATAAGATGTTTCTTTTGTAGGCGCTCCCAAATGATTATCAGAAGCGAAATATATTTTTTTTCCTATGGGAATATTCATTAAAAGACTATTTAAATTCCTGCTCCTGCCTGTCGGCAGACACTAAAGTCGGAATCTCTTGATTTAAAAACAGACCTCTTTGAGATCTATCTACTAAAAATTTTTTTTCTAAAATCGAAAAAAAATATTAAGAAGAGCAAAGCTCGCGTCGTTACCCAAAGCGGACTGTCGACTGAAGACTACCCTCTAATTATCACTCGCATACCATTCTGCAAAACTTGTGTCAGTTTCCTGAAGTTTTAAAGAATGAAGTTGAATGTTGTCTGGTAAATAGTGATTTATTTTTTCAGCAAAATCGATTACCATCATTTCACTGGTAGGTTGATAGTTGACTAAAAGCACATTGTGGCCCCTATTTTTTAGCTCTTTTGCTAATTCAACGTGTGGTGTATTTTTATTGAATACGGTAACATGATCAAAAACGTCAACGATTTCACGTTTGACGATAGTTTTCAAATCTGAAAAATCGATAACCATCCCGTACTTTACGTTTGAAGTATCGTTTATTGGTGTACCAATAACCGTGACCGATAACTTATAGCTGTGTCCGTGCACATTTTTGCACTTGCCATCATATCCATATAAGGCGTGTCCAGTTTCAAACGAAAATTGTTTTGTAATTCGAATTTTGCTCATATAGCATCAATTTGTTACAAAGATATTCAATTTGTAAAAGGAATCTGTTTTTAGATTACATTTGACCGATAAATGGTCATAATTTATTTGAATCCAATCTTATAATTCCTCCTTTTAATGAATCCAATTTTTGAAGACCTCGCTTTTGTTGAAGATCCTATCTACGAGCGCATTATTGAGAATATCTTGGTTCAAAAATACGCTATTGTTGAAGATTTTTTTTCGCCACATGAGGTCCAGATCTTAAGGCAATCTTTAATTGAAAAACATGAAGAAGATGCTTTTAAGAAAGCTGCAATTGGGAATAGAATAAATGAAATCATCGTAAAATCAATTAGAGGCGATGTTATTTTATGGATTGACGAATCGACTGCCAATGCTGCAGAAAGCATGTTTTTTGAGAAAATCAATAATTTAGTGTCCTATCTCAATAGAACTTGCTTCTTAGGCATTCTTCACAAAGAGTTTCACTACGCGTTATATCCAAAAGCGACTTACTATAAACGACATTTAGACACTTTTCAGAATGATGACCGCCGTAAATTGTCTTTTGTTATTTATTTGAATGAAGACGGTTGGTTACCAGAAAATGGTGGTGAATTGGTGCTATATTTAGATGACAATGGCAGGGAAGTGGAAAAAGTGATCTATCCCTTTCCCGGTCGAGTGGTGATTTTCGAAAGCCAGATTCTTGAGCATGAAGTTAAGCCTGTCCATACTCAACGATTGAGCATTACAGGTTGGCTTAAAACCCGATAAGCTACTTGTTTTTTCTTCGGTTGTAGATATAAATGACGACCAATACTATGGCCAAAACTAAAAAAAGGCCGTTGCCGCTTAAAAATTCGAGGATTTCCATAATTCTATATTAGAATAATTGTTGTCAAAGTTACTTGTTTTGTTCAATTTGAAAAAAGACGTGTCTTAATTTTACGATAAAATGGAGTCTTACCACCATCATTGAAAATCTTATAGAAGCAGTTCAAAACAATAAAATGGATGTTCACTTTGTTTAGAGAAATAAATAGACCCTAAACGTTTATAACCGCGTACTTCATAAAATTTCTGGTTTCTTTCATTTTTTGAGAAGGTGTCCAATCTTATGGAGTCATAGCCATTGGTCTTTCCATAATCTTCTGCAAAATCCATCATCTTTTGTGCGTAACCTAGACCTTGGTAGTCAGGATGTACTGCCAAACGGTGGATGTAAAGATTTTTATCATTTGGAGTCAGCCATTTTATAGGGAGGTACTCGTCATCCATAAAGGTAGAAATGACAATGGTGCCAACGATGGTGTTTTCATTGGTTAGTACATATAATTCATCTCTATCAATATCTTTTTCAAAGGCTGTTGCGTTAGGGTAATGTTCATTCCATTGGTAAATGCCATTGCTTATCATAGACCTGGCACAGGCTTTAGTCAATGATAAAATGGACTGAATATCTGAAGATGTTGCTTTTCGAATCATTAATAATCCTTTTTGGGCAAATTTAGTGTTTAAATGAGAAATGGAGCTTATTTCCGTGCGAGGATCAGTTATTATGTTGAAACAAATTATTTATCACTTTGTTTTTGTTTCAGCAGGTTGGATTAGGAATATTTTTCGCTTAAAAATATAGTATAAGAAAAGACGCTTAAAAAGAAAATTATTTTTTAAGTTTGCCGTTGTTCAGAAATGCCATGAAATTAATTTGGGGATGTAGCTCAGTTGGCTAGAGCGCTTGGCTGGCAGCCAAGAGGTCGTCGGTTCGAGCCCGATCTTCTCCACAGAAAAAGCAATGCGAAAGCATTGCTTTTTTGCTTTAATGAGTTCTTCGGGTTGTTTTCCTTTAGAATGCTTAATGATTTACGTCTTTTTCAATAAAATCAATGTCTGGATTGCAGATTTCTAAAATCAATTTTTTAAGTTCCATATAAAATGCCTCCAAAGTCTCTGCTGATATGCTGTGATCTCTGTCTCTACTTCTTGCCGCTTGTTTTTTAGCAAATTTTAAAAAGTAGTCGCCTTGAAGATTCTTGAAAGAAATAATTCCAGCCTCAATGGGCTGACTGAATTTTTTTGTTTCGTTTAGCATATAGGTGTAGGCTAAAACTTGAAAACTTTTGCTGTATTTATTATAATCTAAGGTGATGTCCTCCCAATCTACAACTTCTACCTGTCCTTGGTTGACTTTTCCCGTCTTATAATCAATGATCCTAAGTGTGCCGTCCAATTCGTCAATTCTGTCCACAGTGCCTCTTAAATTGACCTGAAAATCTAATTCTGGAATATGGAGCTGAATGTTGAGTTCCATTTCTAGATCAATGATTTTAATCCGATGCCCAGCTTTCAATGTTTCGATCTCTTTGTTAATGAAATTTGAGACATAACGTTTTGCTACCTCTAGAATGATCAGATTTTTACCCTTGGTCATATCACCTTCTTTATAAAACGATTTGAAGTGAATGGTAACGCTTTGATTTATAAGGGTTTTCATTTGTAATAGATGAGCCTCGGTCAGCGACGTTCCTTTATATGGGGTGTAGAAATCTTCTAAAGTTTGGTGTATAACGCTTCCTAAGGTATTTGCTGCAACGGTTTCCTCAACATCTTCAAAACTCTGAATTTTTAAAACGCTCTGATAGTAAAAGTCTAACGGATTTCTAATATAATTGGTTAATGACGATGGTGAAAATCCCGAATTGGCAATTTGCTGCAATCGTGTCATAGTAGCAGCTGATTTTTTAATAACTTTAAGTTGTTTTTGGGCTACTTCTACTCTTGGAGCCACCATACTATGTTTTATCTTATGGATATTTTCAATTTGAAGTTGCGTAATAAATCTGCTTTTTTCGCCACCATTTAAGACATCTGCCTCGGTGTTATAAATAATGTAAACATTTTTTGCACGTTGTAGCAGTCTATAAAAATGATAGGTGTATACTGCATCCTTTTCCTTAAAAGTGGGTAGTCCATTTTCAAGTTTTACATCAAAGGGAATAAAGGAATTTGTACTTTTTCCTGCCGGTAAGATCCCTTCATTAACTGAGGATATAATGACTGTTTCGAAGTCCAGAACACGAGATTCCAACATGCCCATTATTTGGAGCCCCTGTAGCGGTTCTCCTTGAAAATCTAAAGTTTCGCTACTCAATAGCTCTTTGTAAAGCGAGTAGAGGGTTGTACTGTTGTTGATGAGTTTATACTTAGTGTTGTAGCGCTGAAGTTCATTAAAGATCTGATTAAATCTATAGAGATATTCCAATGCTAAAAGATTTTTTGACTTCTCTGAATCGAGGTGTCTTTTAAGCGTTAAGATGAGTTGAGAACAGTTTTCAAATGCTTTCTCAGGATTATTCTGCCAAGACTGAAATAGTAACGCAATAAAGTCCTCTTTTGATGGTGCCAAACTTATCAGTTTTTCTACAGAAAGCGTCACAATATTGTTGCTCTGTATATAATTTATGATCTCATTGCTGACATTAACGTTGTTATCTGTTATGACAGATTGTATAAAGGAATGCGATAAAATGGAAACGACATCTTTGTAATAAATCGTATTGGTATGGTTTTTCTGAATCTTGAATAATAAATCAAATAAAGAGGTAAGGGGTACCGATTTAAGTGGAAGTCCCATGGTAATATTGATGGCTTCAATTTTATTGGGAATGGAATTCAATAACGGCATTAAAAGGGTTTCATCACCTAAAACAACCGCCGTTTTTTTTAAATCGGCTATTGCTAAGGTGTCCAATAGTTCTCCAATATATTTTACTTGACCTATGTTCTTTGGAATCGCTACTGTATGAATGTTCTTTTGAGTACTATAATTTTCAGCAATCCATTTAAGTTTATTTTGTTTGAAGTAGTGCCAGTCCTTCATATGCTGTCTTATAAATAGGCCGGCATCATGAATGGGATTATTTAGAAAGGTACGGTCAATATCCCAATAGATTTCTGCTAAACCCTGTTGCAATAATTCTTGAATGATGCGTTCTTCTGCATTGTTTAGGGCATTGAATCCAATAAAAATATGTTTTGTATCAGGATTTGAATTCATATAGGAGGTGACTTCCTTGACTGCTTCACGATAAACTAATCCTTGATACCCTCTTTTATTGAGTATTAACTCTTCTTTAAAACTTTTATAATAGATTTTAATTCGGTTCCAGAAGGCTAAATAATTCTTAATATAAGGTGTTTGCTCTTCTGCCAGCGACCAATGATTAATTTCCTTAATTGATTTTAAATAATCAAAAATATGATCCGGATCTATCAGGTACCGGTCTATTTCGTTAAAATCTTGTAACAAAAGTTGTCCCCATTTTGAAAACTGATCAAATGATTCCAATTGAGGTTCAGGGGTGATATTTTTGTAAACTTTATAAAATTCAAAAATAAGTTCAGTATTTGTGGCATAATTGAGATCAGAGAGGCCCTCAACAAACTCTTCAATCGCTACGATTTTTGGAGCGAAGATGGTTTGTTTAGTGGTATTTGAAAGTATATCTCTTAAAAATGTACCAGCTCTTTTACTGGGTAGAATAAAAGTAAGTTTGCAAATATTTAGGCCTTCCTTTTGTATGTCTTCTATAACTTCTCTTAAAAAACTTCTCATTGTATAAAAATAAAAAACGCTCCGATATTCGGAGCGTTTAAGTACTTAATTATTTTTGTTAACTGATCTTATTGAAGTACTACTTCAACACGTCTGTTATTAGCTCTACCAGAAGCAGTTTTGTTAGAGTCGATTGGATTAGCTTCACCAAATCCTCTAGCTGATAATCTTTCAGCAGCAATACCGTTTGATACTAAGTAATCCATTACAGAATTAGCTCTTCTTTCAGATAAAAGTTGGTTAGATCTTTCGTTACCTACAGTATCAGTATATCCATCAATTGAGAAGTTCGCTTTAGGATACTCTTTTAATATTGCAGTAATATTTTCCATTACAACTTTAGACTGACCTTTGATACTTGATTTACCAGTGTCAAACAAGATTGTTCTAGCATAGTCATTCAAAGTTTTCATTACAGCAGGAGTTGGCTTAATTTCAGGACAACCGTTGTTTGCAACAGTACCAGCCTCATTAGGACATTTATCATCTTTGTCTAATACACCGTCTCCGTCAGTATCTGGCCAAGGACATCCTTTGTTAGCGGCAGGACCAGCTTCGTTAGGACACTCATCTAAATGATCAGCAACACCGTCACCATCAGCATCTGGACAACCGTTCAATGCTTTTAAACCAGCAACTGTAGGACAGTCATCTTTATTATCTGGAACACCATCGCCGTCAGTATCAGGACAACCGTTGAACTCAGCTAAACCGGCTTCGTTAGGACAATCATCTTTAGAATCTTCGATACCGTCACCATCTGAATCTGGACAACCATTGAATTCTGGTAAACCAGGAACGTCTGGACAAGCATCATCTTTGTCATAAATACCATCGCCATCAGTGTCTTTTCCACCAAATTTAAGCGCTAAACCAACAGTGTGTTGGAAATGTGTAGCTAAGTAATCTTCAAACGCATGTTTGTAAGAAGATTGGAAAGTCATACCAATATTATCAGAGAACCATAAGTTGAAACCAAGGGTTCCATTTATTGTTCCAGCTCCAATATCATCAACCCAAGTGTAACCACCACCTACTCCTAGGTAAGGCTCAAATACTTTTGAGTTCATTAGAGGGCCGAAGCTATATTTTACTGTACCATCTAAAGCATAGTAAGATAAATCATCAGCTGATGAGTCTCCGATTTTATCGATTTCATTGATAGTACCAGCTGCGGTTATCGAGAACCCGCTTGATAAATATCTAGAAACAGATATTGAAGATAATGAAGGCAAGACGTTGTAGTGATCTGAATAATTGAAATATTCATCAAAAATTGTACCTTGTCCGTCTTCACCCGTTGGGTAAAAGTCAACTGCATTTACGCCAACCCCAATTGCCCAAGGGTTGTTTTCGTCCTGCGCGTTGGCGTTGCTAAAGCTCAATAGAAGCAACATAGCGAAAAATAATCTGCTAAGATTTTTCATATTCTAATAATTTAATTTTTAAGTGTTAATTGTGAACAAAAGTAAGTTGTTATACTTTATTAACAAAGACAAATATATAAAAATATTGGATAATTGCCTTAAAATAGTAGTGTTTGGACTAATTTTAAATAATATTCAATGATTTTCCAACTTTAATGAAAGCTGCAATGGCTTTGTCCAAGTGCTCTTTGGTATGTGCAGCCGATAGTTGAACTCTAATTCTGGCTTTATCTTTAGGAACCACCGGAAAAAAGAAACCAATCACATAAATTCCTTCCTCGAGAAGCATATTTGCCATGTTTTGAGACAGTTTTGCATCATATAACATAACAGGAACAATAGCTGAATCACCATTTATAATATCAAAACCAGCATTTTGCATGCCTTCTTTAAAATATTTGGTGTTTTCTTCTAACTTATCTCTTAAGGTAGTGTCATTGGAAAGCATTTCAAAGACTTTAATAGAGGCACCAACCAATGCAGGAGCGAGCGAATTAGAAAACAAGTAAGGTCTTGAACGTTGACGAAGCATTTGAATGATTTCCTTTTTTCCGGTGGTATAGCCGCCCATGGCGCCGCCCATAGCTTTCCCAAGTGTACCAGTAATAATATCTATGCGGTCCATAACACCCTTTTCTTCTAGGGTACCACGACCTGTTTCGCCAATAAAACCAGTAGCGTGACATTCGTCTATCATCACCATGGCATCATATTTATCTGCCAAATCACAAATTTTATCTAAGGGCGCTACCAAGCCATCCATTGAAAAGACCCCGTCGGTTACAATAATCTTAAATCGGGCGCCGTTCTCATTTGCTGCAATAAGTTGGTTCTCAAGATCTTCCATGTCGCTGTTTTGATAGCGATAACGGGCAGCCTTGCATAAACGAACGCCATCAATAATGGAAGCGTGGTTTAAGGAATCTGATATAATGGCATCATCAGCATCCAGTAAAGGCTCAAATACCCCACCGTTAGCATCAAAGGCTGCTGCATAGAGTATAGTATCTTCTGTGCCGTAGAATTCTGCAATTTTTTGTTCTAATGTTTTGTGGATGTCTTGAGTGCCACAAATAAAACGCACTGAAGACATGCCAAAACCATGGCTGTCCAATGCGTCTTTAGCAGCCTGCACCACTTCAGGATGAGAAGAAAGACCTAAATAGTTATTGGCACAAAAATTCAGAACAGTTTCTCCCGTGCTCAGGGTTATTTCTGCACCCTGAGGTGAAGTGATAATGCGCTCCTCTTTATAAAGACCTGCTTCTTTAATGTCTTCGAGTTCTTTTTGTAAGTGTTGTTGTATTTTGCCGTACATAATCAATATGGTTTTTTACAAAGTTAAAATTCTTTTATCTGAATGTCCTCATTTATGTAGATAAGTATTTTTTTTATCACCTTAAAGCCCATCTCTTCAAGAATAATTTGATATTCCTTAATCTGATTTTGATGTGCAGGACGTTCTGCACCTGTTTTATAATCTATAATAACGGCTTCTAACTTATCATTTACCACAATCCGATCTGGTCTAGAAATCAGACCTCCAGCAGCTAAGATGTCTCTTTCGTTATAAACAGAAAGTTCAGATCTGAAAAATTTTTTTAACTGCTCATGATTGACTATCTGTCCAATCATGGGTTTGAGTTCCAAGCTTTGTTGAGCATTGAGGTTCCCTTTGTTTTCAAGCTCTTCAAAAACATAATCGATATCCTTGGCAGTTTCAATTTTCGACATGATCAGGTGCACTAAATTTCCTTTTTCAATGGCGGCTTCTTGTTCTGTGTCCCACAAATACCCAGCATTGGTTACAATACGTAAATCATGGCTTTCTTTGGCCACAGATATGAAGCGCTCTTGAATGACGGATGTTTGGACATCTTTAACCGATAGAATACGACTTGGTTGCCCAAGCGTATAAATTTTCTCATCCTCATTCCATAAGCCTACCGATTTAAGATAACTAATGAACAGGCCCGAATAGAACCCTAATTTTTCGTTTTTAGATTTATCAAGATCGTACTCTGATAGGATATAGAGCTGCTCAACAGCTCGTGTAAGTACTACATATAATAGGTTCATGCTATCCAATTCCAATTGTGCCCTATAATTGGCGTAGATGGATTGGCCTAACTCTCCGAGTTCTTCAAGATCTTTATTGATATTAATGAAGACATTTGAAAAACCATTGAAGGCTTCTGGATCAACTGGAAACCACATCTTGGGGGACATATCAAAATATATATCTTGATTGGCATAAGGGAAAATAACAACTGGAAACTCCAATCCTTTTGACTTGTGGATGGTCATAATCTGAACTGCATTATTGCCTTGTGGCGCTGCTATGGAAAGCTTTTCCTTTCTGATCTCCCAATGTGCAGTGAAATTAGAAAAGCCGGCATTATATTTCTGGGAATAATCCAATACTTCATCAAGAAAAAATTGAATATACGCATTAGATGTTTTGTTCAGATGAAATTGGCGGACCATACTTTCCACGGCCTCATAAAAAGGAAGTTGTAAAAACTGATTGTAGTCGAAAAAGAGACTATAACGTGTCAAGTTTTTAAATAGCTCAACAGGTTCTAAGTGTACCGAGCTTTCAAAAAAGGAATGTTTGTCTGGCAGTTGGAGTTGATGCTCTGCCAAATAGGCCAAAACCTCAATTTTTAACATATCATTATAGGGTTGTGATGCCAACGCTATAATATTGGTGAGAAATTGCACTTCAGGAGAATTTTTAAGCAATAATGACTCTGAAGAAATGATGGGAACACCTTTAATGCTCAAATATTCAGCCAGTGCAATGCCTTCTTTGGACTTTCTAGTGATGACGCAAATATCACGTAGTGCAAATTTATTTTCTTGTGCCTTTTGAATGGCGTCTAATACTTTAGCACCATAGGCGTTGTCTTTTTCTTCTTTTTCAAAATCTAAAAACGAAAGTTCGATAAAACCTTCGCCTTGTATGGATTGTTCCTGGCGACTCGCTTCATAAATTTCACAATGGGAAGGATTGGTAAAAGCAAACGTGGCTATATGTTTGAAAAAACTGTTGTTGAAATTTACAATGGTTTTTAAACTTCTATAATTGACAGGTAAGTTCTCCACTTTTTGTTGAATTTGAAAAGGGTGATCATTTTCTGTATATAGATCTATAAATTGTTCAGCCTTTCCGCCACGCCATCTGTAAATAGCCTGTTTTGCATCACCAACCAACATTACAGAACCTGTTTCCCCCTTAAAATTTTGCCCCGAAATGGCATTGTCAATTAATGGAACCAGATTCTCCCATTGTTTTACAGAGGTATCTTGAAACTCATCAATAAAATAATGTTTGAATTTTTCACCTAAACGTTCATAAATAAATGGCGCTGGTTGTGATTTGATCTCTGTACTGATAAGAGTGTTGAATTCGGAAATAAGTACCAAATCTTCATCGGTCTTTATCTCTTGAAGACTCTTGTAAATAGCGTTTAGAACAGATAGCGGCGTGAGGTTTTTAAGTACGTTTTTAAGAAATTTAGAGTGAATAATCAGCTGTTTGGTGGCTTTGAATGCGCCCACAATACGAGGTTGGAGACCATTTATTGTTTCCATTTTATAGACATCCACACGTTTTGGATAAAGCGCATTCCCCTCCATCAAATCTGTTTGCCATTTTAAATCGTCAAAGTTTACATTAAGGTTACCCTCGGCTAATTTTAAAAAATGTTTGGGAAGATAACCACTTGAAAAATCATTAAAAAGCAAACCCCTTGCTTCAAATAGAGCAAGCATTTCTTTTGCTTTTTGGCTAATTTCTTGTTCTGATTGTACAATTTGTGCAATAAGTTGGGTTTTAAGTAGCTTAAAATCATCTAGTGACTTGTCCTTTAATAATTCAATGAAAGGAATGTCGTTTTCGTTGATCAACAATTGGGCAATTTGATTAAAATCAAAGGCCACATCCCAACTTTTATCGTCATCAGCTTTTTCAATGGCAAAATCAACGAGTATTTTTGTGAGTTCTTTTTCTGCGCCCGCTTTATCTATAAGTTGATCAACTGCTTTTGCAAGAACAGTCCTAGTGTCAAGTTCCACTTCAAAGTTTAGAGGTAATTTCAAATCATGGGCGAAAGTTCTGATGAGGCGGTGATTGAACTTGTCAATGGTTGAAATATCAAAAGCAGCATAGTTATGGGCAATGGTATTTAAAATAAGTTTTGCTTTCTCATGCAGTTTTTGAAAATCTATTTGTAGTTCCTCTGAGAGCAAGTTAAACATCGGGGTTGGCCTTTCTAAAATCTTCGGATTTGAAAACTCGATGAGCATATCCACAACACGTTCCTTCATCTCGGCAACGGCCTTATTGGTAAAGGTAAGCGCTAAAATGTTTTTAAAAGCATTGGCATGATTGGTGCTAAAAAGAATTTTTAGATAGACTTTTACTAGCGTAAAGGTTTTACCACTGCCTGCTGAAGCATTATATATTGAGAAAGGATGTTCGGCCATTTTTGCGATTTTTTAGACAAGATAAAAACTTAAGCGGATTTCCCGTGTTAATTTATATGATTTCAACATTCATTAGTGGTGTTTTATTCGTAGTCCGGCAACGTTAAACTTTTCTTAACTCTTTAATACGAAAGGGTTAATATTTTTTAATGCACAGTTTTATGTGTAAATTTGGGTAGAATAAATATTAACACTTAAAAATATACACATTATGGCTTTCGAATTACCGAAATTAAAATACGCATATGATGCTTTAGAGCCTCATATTGATGCAAAAACAATGGAAATACATTATACAAAACACCATCAAGGGTACACTGATAAACTGAATGCTGCTATTGAAGGTACAGACCTCGAAGGAAAAACGATCGAAAATATCTTGATCAACTTAGATATGGACAATAAAGCTGTTAGAAATAACGGTGGCGGTTTTTTTAACCATTCACTTTTCTGGGAAGTAATGAACCCAGAAGGGAAAGGACGTTTGTCTGGCGGATTGAAAGATGCTATTGAAGCTGAGTTTGAATCAGTGGATGCATTTAAAGATGAATTTAGCAAGGCTGCTGCTACACAATTTGGTTCAGGATGGGCTTGGTTGTGCGTGCACAAGGGCGGAAAAGTAAAAATTTGCTCAACACCAAACCAAGATAATCCATTGATGCCTGGTGTAGGCTGTGGAGGAACTCCAATTTTAGGATTGGACGTCTGGGAACACGCTTACTATTTGAACTACCAAAATAGAAGACCTGATTACATCAATGCATTTTTTAATGTAATCAACTGGAATGAAGTTGAAAGACGCTATGCGGAAGCAAAATAATATGCAGATATTTAAAATGTTTTAAAAATCAACCTGCAAGGTTTGTGAAGCCCTGCAGGTTTTTTAATGATAAGAGCAAACTTTTTAAAGTTTGCTTTTTTTATTTAAACTGGATTTAGGTTTTTGAAAAATCTTATTTGGAAATGCGATTAATAAGACACCGGCTTTCGTAGGTGTGGAAATGAAAAAAGGTGGACGAGTGTCCACCTTTTTTGCCCCAAATCTACCATAAACTTAACCTACTTATGTTATGGTGAAGCAAATATAAGTGGACTAAAATGTAATCATTTAATTTATTAGATAAACTACGTATAAATTAGGCTGAATGAAGTTGTATTGTCGAAAATACAGGTAAAACGTGGTTTTCCTCTAAAAAGTAATTATTTAAGTATGTTTAACTATCAGTTTGCTAATCAATAGAGTATCGCAAATAAAAAAGGGCATAAAAAAAGGTAAACAGATGTTTACCTTTTTTTGCCCCAAATCTACCATGAACTTAACCTACTTATGTTATGGTGATACTAAAGTATATTGAATTTTAACAAGTTCACATAAAATTTAGATGAATTACTAAATTATCCGATTAAGCGTGATTTTGCACTGAAACTGGGGTGTTTCATTCGTTTCAAAGTTAATAAGCTCTCTTATTATTGCCTTCATAAAAATTGATAAAAGCTCTATTGACCACCCTGTTGCCTCCAGCTGTTGGATAATTTCCTGTAAAATACCAATCTCCTAGGTTTTTTGGGCATGCCAGGTGCAAGTTTTCAATAGTTTGAAATATTGTTTTGACCTCTGCTTTGACTGAAGAATCGCAAATAAGTTCAGCTATTTTATCTGAAATCTCTTCCGCACTAAATTGATTGTACAGCTCTTTTACAAAATTTCTTACTTCTTTGTCCTCTAGATGCTCTTGAGCTTTGCATTTGGAATATACCTCTTCTACAAGATGGTATTTGTTGTTTTCTTTTAACAAATCTAGCATCGCTCTAAAAGCAATGAGATCTTCCAGTCTAGCCATGTCAATTCCGTAACAATCAGGATAACGAATTTGAGGTGCTGAAGAAACAACCACTATTTTTTTCGGGTTCAAGCGATCCATCATCTTAATGATGCTCATTTTTAAGGTTGTTCCACGTACAATACTATCATCGATAATAACTAGATTGTCTGTAGGTTTTATGACCCCATAAGTAACGTCGTAAACATGGGCTACCAGATCGTCTCTACTGCTATCCTCAGTTATAAAAGTTCTCAGTTTAACATCCTTAATGGCTATTTTTTCAATACGTGGGCGTTCTGATAATATTTGGGTTACCTTTTCAGCAGACAATTCGCCGTTGCCGTTAAGGATGGCTTCTGTTTTTTTCTTGTTGAGATGTGCTTCAACGGTTTCGATCATTCCAAAAAATGAGGTTTCAGCCGTATTTGGGATATAGGAAAACACCGTATTCTTAGTGTCAAATTCAATGGCCTCCAAGACTTTTGGCATTAGCAACTTTCCTAATTTTTTTCGTTCTTGATATATTTCGGCATCACTCCCTCTGGAGAAATAGATGCGTTCAAAAGAGCAGGCCTTGCGCTCTGTAGGTTCTAATATTTTTTTGATGGAGGTTTCTCCAGATTTTTTGGTAATGATGGCATGTCCCGGTGTCAATTCTTTGACGTCCTCAAAATTGACGTTAAATACCGTTTGGATGACGGGACGTTCAGAAGCAACCACTACAATCTCATCGTCTTGATAATAATATGCCGGTCGTATGCCTGCAGGATCGCGAAGCACAAAAGAATCTCCGTGTCCTAAAAGTCCAGCTATCGCATAACCGCCATCCCAGTCTTTCGCAGAGCGCTTCAATATTTTTGCAACATTGAGACGGTCAGCGATCAAAGGTGAGCATTCGTTTTTATTATAGCCTTCGTATTTAAGTTGCTTGTACTTTTTGGCAACCGCATCGTCTAGAAAATGACCGATCTTTTCCATTATGGTAACGGTATCTGCCTTTTCTTTAGGATGCTGTCCTATTTTAACCAAACCTTCAAACAACTGATTTACATTCGTCATGTTGAAATTTCCGGCCACGATAAGATTTCTGTGCATCCAGTTGTTCTGTCTCAAAAAAGGATGAACATTTTCAACACTGTTTTTCCCAAAGGTTCCGTAGCGTACATGTCCTAAAAGCAACTCCCCTATATATGGAATGTTCTTTTTTTGCAAGTTCACATCTTCGGTGTATTCAGGATGTTCCGCAAACTCTTTATTAATGCGTTCATTAATTTGGGCAAAAATATCCTGAATGGGTTGCTGAGCTATGGACCGCACGCGACTGATGTAGCGCTCGCCAGGTGCTGTGTCTAGCTTAATGCTTGCAAAACCAGCACCGTCCTGTCCACGATTGTGCTGTTTTTCCATCAACAAATACATTTTATTGACCCCATAAAATGCACTGCCGTATTTTTCTTTGTAAAATTCTAAAGGTTTTAAAAGTCGGATGAGGGCAATTCCGCACTCATGTTTTAACGCATCACTCATTGGTTTTTTTAAATTTTAGATATGCTTATATTGCGATGATGTAGTCGTAACAAGATCAAATTTATTACGATTTAAGGTAATTAAAAAACGCGCTTCATTTAGAGCGCGTTAGTTTAAGTCAATTTAATTTTATAGGTTCCCAATAGATGTTGCTTTAAGATCATATTAAATTGATTTATTACGTTTCGTTTTGACAATGCGCTCTTTCTGAGTAAAACTTTAGTGGATGGTAAAAGCTATTTCTTAAAGATCAGAGTGCACCGTCTCATGTTAATTTTTGTTGTCTCCTAGTTGTTCTCTAAAATAATTTCAAATTGGGTCAGTTGCTTAAACTGCTCCAAACGTTGATGAACTTCTTTGTCCTGGAGTTTTTTCATGCGTTCCGTCCCAAATTTTTCAACACAAAAAGAAGCTAGAGTGGAGCCGTAAATAACGGCAGTTTTCATGTTTTCAAAAGAATAGTCTTCAGTTTTTGCTAAAAATCCAGCAAACCCACCTGCAAAGGTATCACCTGCTCCTGTAGGATCAAACACTTCTTTTAAAGGTAATGCGGGTGCGAAAAACACGTTTTCGTTTTGAAACAATAAGGCACCATGTTCCCCTTTTTTGATAACCACATATTTCGGGCCCATTTTATGTATTTTTTGAGCAGCCACAACAAGAGAATATTCTCCTGTCAATTGACGTGCCTCCTCATCATTGATCGTGATGACATCTACTCTTTTGATGACGGCCTTTAATTCTTCCAATGCACAATCCATCCAAAAGTTCATAGTGTCCAAGATCACCATTTTTGGTTTTTTGTTCATTTGATCCAACACACCCATCTGTACTAATGGATGCAGGTTGCCCAACATAACCACGTCGGCATTTTTGTAATCTTCTGGAACTATAGGGTTGAAGTCAGCAAGAACATTAAGTTCTGTCGCCAATGTATCACGTGTGTTCATATCGTTATGATATTTACCACTCCAAAAGAAAGTTTTGCCTTCTTTTACGATTTCAATACCAGAGATATCAATATTTTTATCAGATAGTAAATCTAAATATTCCTGTGGAAAGTCACCTCCAACAACCGAGACGACCGCAGCATCTACATTAAATTGAGAAGCAGCCAAGCCTATGAAGGTTGCGGCTCCGCCTAGTACTTTATCTGTCTTTCCAAAAGGTGTTTCGATAGCGTCAAAGGCAACGGTACCTACAATTACTAATTTGCTCATAATGAGGTTTCAAAATTTGCTGCAAATATAAGGCTTTTTCGCCACGAATGCACGAATGTTTTTTGGGAATTTTACAAGAAATCATTCAGAATCAAAATGTCTTAGGCACGCATTTGTATGGTTCAAATATGACTTTATAATGGAGAAATAGTCTATATTTTTTAGAGATGTTTTGATCATTGCATCTATTGTGAATCCATAAATTATTGCTTCCAGATATCTTAATAATATTAATGGATGTGTTGCGATAATAAATTACAAATTGAAACTTTTAAGATGGTTATTAAGAAAGTAAATAAACGATAATTACTTTGAAGTTGACAGTGCACTATCCGAACATGTTCCTAAATTGATGTTCAATGGGAAAAAATGAAAATCGATTAAAAGAATTAAAGGGAGTTGGTGCTGCGAAAAGGTGTGTATGCGTTTGAAATATTAGAAGGTTATAAAGCAATGATGGACGAAAGGATTCAAAATCACAATAGGAGAAAAACAAATTATTCTGTTTACTAAAGTACGCCCATTAAGTGTTCTCTATTTAGTTGAATAAAGAACCGTCTGCATTCCAAGAATCTTGCCTCAAAAACAATTGGATAATTAATTTATTTCCTTCCGAAATCCGCAGGAATCTCACCCCATGCCTTGGTTTCCCATTTTACGATGGTGGTTTTGTAGCTGTTCTCCTTAAGCCAAATAACAGCTCGATCTACCAATTCAAATAGTTTCTCGTTTTTAGGATTACGTGGCAACTTCGTGTTGCAGGTTTTTTTTCTCACCCAGCTCATCGCTATTTTTGAGTCTGTGTAAAGGATACGTTGGCTATCATTTTTTTTGAGCAATGCTAACCCGTGAACTAGCGCTAAGAATTCCCCGATATTATTTGTGCCCTCAGGAAATGGGCCTTGAATGAACAATTGTTTCTTCGATTTTGTATCCACACCTCTGTATTCCATAATGCCTGGATTGCCACTTGAAGCTGCATCCACCGAAATGGAATTGTAGTTGGGCTGTCCTATTTTTTTTAGTTGTGCGTCTGACAAATCACTTTTAAAGCTTTTGGATTTGCCAATATAATCCCTGTAGTTGCCATTTAATGCTTTTTTGGCAGCATCGAAGGTTTCAAAAGACTTGTATTGCGCACCTGGAAAATCTTTGATTTGGGCTTTACAATCGTTCCACTTTTCAAAGATGCCAGTTTTGTGGCCTTTCCAGACGGTGTAGTATTTTTTCTTTTTGCTCATGCCTCATTCCTGCAAACACAGGAATCTCTTTTAATTTATAAATAGTGTTTAGATATGCCCTAATTTCTTTTGGGATAAAGGATCAACTTTATAATTTAATCATTGAGATTTCAGCAATTCTTTCACAACAGTTGGAAAATGGGCCATCTCGAGCTCATGGATTTTTGCAGCGACTCCTTCAGCGGTATCAGTTGGGTGAACCTTACATTTTGACTGGAAAACAATCGCTCCTTCATCATAATGTTCATTGACATAATGAATGGTAATGCCTGTTTCAACTTCCTTATTGGTGACGACCGCCTCATGAACATAACTGCCATACATCCCTTTTCCGCCGTATTTGGGAAGCAAGGCTGGGTGGATATTGATGACCTTATTTGGAAATTCGTGAAGTATAAATTCTGGAAACTTCCATAAAAAACCTGCCAAGACTATCAAATCGGGTTTTGCTGCCTTTAAAATATTGAGAACATCCTGACTTTCAGAAAAGGCTATTCTGTTAAATGACAGTGCACTCACTTTTAAACTTTTACAGCGCTCTAAAACTTTGGCGTGAGGATTATTGGTCAGAACCTGAACTACAGAACCGATATCACTATTCTGAAAAAATTTGATTAAATTTTCAGCATTTGTGCCACTTCCCGAGGCAAAAATCACAATCCGTTTCATCTGCTTTTATTCGTTTTAAAATTATAGTCAGACCTGTCTTCAGCTATTCAGATGCAATTTGAGGTCCAATTAAAAAATATGTTCAGCAAAGTTCCATAATCTCATTTCATTTACAGATATTCGCTCCTAATTTCGAAAACAAAAAAAAGAATAATTATTAACAATTAGGAGGTAAAATAGAAATACTTCACCGTATTTTGACTAAATTACAAACTCATTCTAGCTTATTCTAGAAATAAAAATGGGTTTTAAAATAAAGTTTTTTATTTTTGCCAATTAATAAAACTTAAAATTAAAGATTATGTCAGACATTGCATCAAGAGTAAAAGCGATTATAGTAGACAAATTAGGTGTTGACGAGAACGAAGTTGTCACTGAAGCAAGCTTCACCAATGATTTGGGAGCAGATTCTTTGGATACTGTGGAATTAATCATGGAATTCGAGAAAGAATTTGATATCCAAATTCCAGATGACCAAGCTGAAAACATCGCTACAGTAGGTCAAGCTATCTCTTATATAGAAGCAGCAAAATAAGCAACAAACTTTATGGAATTAAGGCGAGTTGTAGTGACAGGGTTAGGTGCTCTTACACCAATCGGGAATACCAAAGATGAATATTGGGATGCCCTGGTTAGTGGTAAAAGTGGTGCTGGACCTATAACCTATTTTGATGCTGAAAAGTTCAAGACTAAATTCGCTTGCGAATTAAAAAACTTTATACCTACCGATTTCATTGATCGCAAGTTAGTCAACAGAATGGACAGATTTACGCAATATGCAATGGTGGCTTCTGATGAAGCTATTGCAGATGCCAAATTGGATCTTAGTGTGGTTGACAAACTTCGCGTTGGGGTGATTTGGGGTGCTGGTATTGGTGGGTTGGAGACTTTTCAGGATGAGGTACTTAATTTTGCCGCAGGCGACGGAACGCCACGGTTCAACCCTTTCTTTATTCCAAAGATGATTGCAGATATAGCTCCGGGTAACATTTCCATTAAACATGGATTTATGGGACCTAACTATACCACGGTCTCGGCTTGTGCATCATCCGCTAATGCAATGATTGACGCTTTGAACTATATACGTTTGGGCTATTGCGATGTTATTGTTACCGGTGGAAGTGAAGCAGCCGTTACTAAAGCAGGAATGGGTGGCTTTAATGCCATGCACGCTCTATCAACTAGAAATGATAGTCCGGAAACAGCTTCTAGACCTTTTGACGCTACTAGAGATGGTTTTGTCTTAGGTGAAGGTGCAGGTGCTATTATTCTTGAGGATTATGAGCATGCTAAGGAAAGAGGGGCAAAAATTTATGCAGAGGTACTTGGAGGCGGATTGTCTTCTGATGCCTATCATATGACTGCACCACATCCTGAAGGAATAGGAGTTATTGCCGTAATGAGAAATTGTTTGGAAAATGCTGGATTGAAGCCGGAAGATGTTGATCATATCAACACACACGGTACCTCCACGCCTTTAGGTGATGTTGCCGAACTAAAAGCAATTACGGAAGTTTTTGGTGAACACGCCAAGAACATCAATATCAATTCAACAAAATCTATGACGGGCCATTTATTGGGTGCTGCAGGTGCTATTGAGTCTATTGCCGCAATTTTGGCTATGGAATATGGTATCGTGCCGCCTACGATAAACCATACCGTTGTAGATGAAAATATTGATCCACAATTAAACTTAACACTTAACAAAGCTCAAAAGAGAGAGGTTAAAGTGGCTATGAGTAATACCTTTGGATTTGGCGGTCATAACGCCTGCGTATTATTCAAAAAATTAGACTAAATCCCGAATGAATTACATTCGTAACATATTAAATTCCCGTTCTAAATCTGACGGGAATTTTTTTTTAGCAATTCAGAAAATCATAGGCTATAAGCCCAAAAATAAGAGTCTTTTCATAAAGGCCTTCACGCATCGCTCTATGAACATCAAGGACGATAAGGGGATGGCCCTCAATTACGAAAGGCTCGAGTTTGTTGGGGATGCTATGTTGGGTGCGGTTATTGCCGCCTATCTTTATGATGAAGTACCAGAAGGAGACGAGGGTTATTTGACGAAAATGCGATCTAAAGTAGTGAGTAGAGAACACCTTAATGAATTGGGAAAGGAGCTCAGGCTTATTGACTATGTGGAAGCAAAAATTCCTAAGAACAATTTTGGTAGTAATATTCACGGCAACTTGTTCGAAGCCCTTGTTGGTGCCATTTACCTCGACAAAGGATTTAAGCAATGCGAAAAATTCATCAACAAAAATGTTATTTATAAACATATAGATATTGAAACGCTTGAAGGCAAAGTTATCAGCTACAAAAGCTTATTGATTGAATGGTGCCAAAAAGAAAAGAAAACCTTCGATTTCAATGTTTATGAAGACACCGGCAATGACAATATCAAACATTTCTCCGTTAAACTTTCTATCGATGGGAAAGTAGTTTCAAAGGCACGAGCAACCTCCAAAAAGAAAGCTGAAGAAAAGGCTTCCAAACGTGCTTTTTTTGCGTTTCAAAACCGAATTAACAGATCGTTTAAGGAATAGTTTTTAGTTTTTTAATAAAAGTTGCTAACTATAACGATTTCGCTTGCTACGCCTGTTAAGAATAAGTAAAACTTCGCATCACAGTTGAGATAAAATGGTATCTTTACGCTTCATGTTGTTATCACTATGGCGTTACACAAACTACTTGTAGATGATTTTTATGACGCTTCCTACTCGCTTTTAGCCGTACACTGTAGGTTGGAAGATTACAGACTTGCCTATCTTCTTAATAAATATTTAAATCTGAACCTGAAACGTCAGCGTCACGATTTGGATTATAAATATTTTGCAGCAACTTATCCAATTTATGAATGGTTTGATGAGGAGTTTTTTACAACCTGGCACATGGTGTCAAATGTCTGTAAGAAGGAAGAAGACAGCTTGCAAAGTTCCGGTTCGTTGTTTTCAACGAGCGAGAAAGTGTTGAAAACATACCATTTGTTGCCTGAACTAAAAAATGTAGATTTTTTAATAAAAGTGACAAATGATGATCGGTATTTAGACGAAAAACAGATGCTGGAAAAAATACAGGGAATACCTCAGGTAGTAACAACATATGCCATAGATGTAGACCAACTAAAGTCTAAGGACAACTTAATTTTTTGATTAATGCAAAAACGAAAGAAAACAAAAATAGTAGCCACTTTAGGGCCCGCAACGAGTACTAAAGCAGTTTTAAAAGGAATGCTTGACGAAGGCGTTGATGTCTTCAGGATCAATTTTTCTCACGCCAATTATGCTGACGTTGAAGAACGTATCAATATGATTCGGGATCTCAATGAGGAGTTTGGCTATAATGCCGCCATTTTAGGAGATTTACAAGGACCCAAATTACGCGTTGGTGTGATGAAGGGTGAAGTGGTCGTGAATGCGGGCGATGAAATTATCTTCGCAACGGGGAAGAAATTTGAAGGCACAAAAGATCGTGTCTTTATGACTTATGACAAATTCCCACAAGATGCCAAACCGGGAGAACGTATTCTTCTTGACGATGGAAAGCTGATTTTTGAAGTGGTTTCCACAGATAAGAAATCTGAAGTAAAAGCGCGCGTTATCCAAGGTGGACCATTAAAATCAAAGAAAGGTGTTAACCTTCCAAATACCAATATCTCACAACCTGCCTTAACGGAAAAAGATATTGAAGATGCCATTTTCGCCATAAAGATGAAAGTAGATTGGATGGCCTTATCTTTTGTGCGTCATGCTGAAGATTTAATGGAGTTGGGTGAATTGATCAAAAAGCATAGTGATCATAAAATTCCTATTATTGCCAAAATTGAAAAACCGGAAGCGGTAGAAAACATTGATAAAATTGTCGCTTATTGCGATGGATTGATGGTTGCTCGTGGAGATTTGGGTGTGGAAATTCCTGCAGAGGAAGTGCCATTAATTCAAAAACAATTGGTTTTAAGAGCTAAGCGGGCAAGAATTCCAGTGATTATTGCAACACAAATGATGGAAACCATGATTTCTAGCTTAACACCAACTCGCGCTGAAGTAAATGATGTTGCGAACTCTGTCATGGATGGTGCAGATGCAGTCATGCTATCAGGAGAGACTTCCGTAGGACAATATCCTATACAAGTGATCCGACAAATGAGCAATATTATTAAAAGTGTGGAAGATTCACCCTTAATTAAGGTGCCACAATCACCGCCACATATTCGTACCAAACGTTATATTACAAAGTCAATTTGCTATCATGCGGCCAATATGGCCAATGAAATCAATGCAAGAGCTATTTCAACCCTTACAAATAGTGGTTATACGGCTTTTCAAATATCAGCGTGGAGACCAAGTTCTCATATTTTGGTATTTACTTCCAATCTCAGAATTTTAACCCAACTTAATTTACTTTGGGGCGTTAAAGCGTTTTTCTATGATAAGTTTGTGAGTACAGATGAAACCATTGAAGATGTGAATGCAATAGCTTGTAAACAGGGTTATTTAGAAGAGGGTGACATGCTCGTAAGTTTGGCGGCAATGCCCATCCAGGAAAAGGGTATGGTTAATACCTTAAGAGTGACTGAAATAACAAGTTGTAATTTTTAGACACCAAAGCCTAATTACTGTTAGCCTATTCAACACAAAAACCTCAACGTCTTTTTAAGGCTTTGAGGTTTTTTGTTGATATAATTGAAATCTTTAAAAATTTGTAACTTTATCGGAGTCCACATTATCTAGAATTAATTACGCAACCATTATAGTCATATCGCATCTAAATAGTGAGGTGTTCAGCTGTAAATTAATATAAAGTGATATCTGCCTTATGAAAAACACCGTTATTCTTTTACTTGTAATTTTGGCATTTAGTTGTTCCAGTAACAATAATGGCACTAAAGGCGTTGTTAATTTAAAAGTTAATGGCTGCTTTCACGAATTCCAGAATAGAGCTCAAATTTGTTTGGACTCCGTCTTTAATGATTCCAGATGTCCTTCAGATCTCGTTTGCGTTTGGGGAGGTGATGCGTTGGCCGCCTTTACGATAACTAAAAACGACAATGTCAGTAATTTCAATTTACATAGTCATAGTAATTTTCAGAGCGATACCATCATCGACGGAATAACCATCACATTAATCAACATCAGGCCTTATCCAATCTCTGGGCGCCCAATTGAACCTCATGAATACAGCGTTGAGATTAAGGTTGACGAATACTGATTCGGAACCGAGAAAATTAAGGGAGATCTAAAACCCAAATTTTAGCTGCACGGTAACGCTTTTCTTTAAAGAATCGACGTCCTTTAATTTGATGCTTTCCGTATTCAAATTAGACAATGAAATACCTAGTAACCTCACTGAATTGCTCATCTTTTCTTGATAAAGTAAGTCTTTGGCTGTTTCGAGAATAATATTCTTGTCGCTGATAAAATAAGGTAGGGTTTTACTTCTGGTCTGAAGTGTGAAATCGCTATATTTAATTTTTAAGGTTACTGTTTTTCCGGCAACCTTACTATTTTCCAATCGCTTGGCAACTTCATGAGCGATTTTATCCAATTTTTCCAGCATGAAAATCTCACTTGATAAATTTTCATTAAATGTGCGTTCTGCCGCCAATGATTTTTGAATACGGTTGGGCTTAACTTCACTATTGTGGATGCCTCTGACGAGGTGGTAATAATAACTTCCAGATTTTCCAAAATGATCTTCGAGGTATTCCAGGGATTTTAATTTTAAATCATTTCCCGTAAAAATGCCCATTTGGTACATCTTATCTGCAGTAACCTTTCCTACACCATGAAATTTTCTGATATCCAACACGTGCACAAAATCCAAAACTTCTTCCGGATTTACTGTTTTTTGCCCATTGGGTTTGTTATAGTCACTTGCAATCTTGGCGACAAATTTATTGACTGAGATTCCTGCTGAAGCCGTTAACCCAACTTCTTTAAAAATCCGCTCCCTGATTTCTTGGGCAATTAAGGAAGCGCTCGGGTTTCCTATTTTATTTTCGGTAACATCTAAATAAGCTTCATCGAGAGAAAGTGGTTCTACCAAGTCTGTATAATCATAAAAAATGGCTCTGATTTGTTTTGAGATTTCCTTGTAGCGATCAAATCTAGGTTTCACAAAAATTAACTCCGGACAGTTGCGTTTGGCTTGGGCACCACTCATGGCACTTCGTACGCCAAATTTTCGGGCTTCATAACTTGCTGCCGCCACCACTCCTCGTTTCTCACTGCCACCAACCGCCAAAGCTTTACCTTTAAGTTCAGGGTAATCCATTTGCTCTACAGATGCGTAAAATGCGTCCATATCCACATGAATGATCTTTCTAATTGGTAAATCGTTTGGCATGCCGTAAATTTATAACATCTAAGTGAAGAGAAATTATAAAACATGGCAAAATCGGCAATTGTTTTGGGAGCCACCGGACTCACAGGGAACATTTTATTAAATATGCTCTTAAACGATGAGCGTTACAATCAAATCATCGTTTTTGGAAGAAATTCCTGTAACATTAAACACCCGAAACTTGAAGAATACATCATTGACTTATTTCAATTGGACCATTATGTCAATAAGTTTAAGGCTGATGAAGTACACTGCTGTATCGGAACCACAAAAGCTAAAACCTCAAATAAGGAGATCTATGTAAAGATTGATTATGGCATTCCGGTAGCTGCGGCAAAACTCTGTAAAACGAATGGCATTAAAACCTTTCTAGTGATTTCGGCCTTAGGTGCCAAAAAAAATAGTAAAGTATTTTACAATAGAACTAAAGGAAAAATGGAAGCAGCCGTGCTTGGCGAGGAGATTCCTCATACCTATATCTTACAACCTTCATTAATTAGTGGCAAGCGGAAGGAATTTCGATTTGGAGAATATGTCTTTAACGGCTTGATGAGTTTGATCAAACCAATGTTTCGTTTTGGAGGCCTAAAACGCTATCAGCCCATTGCTCCAGAAACTATCGCCAAGTGTATGGTTTGGTTAGTCAATACAACTTATAATTCCGGACGAATTAAATCAAAAAAAATACAAGAATTAGGTGAGTGAACTGATTGAAATAGAGCGTAAATTTTTGGTGCTATCTGAAGATTTTAAATTGGAAGCTCTTAAGCAAAAACGGATTGTACAGGCTTTTTTAAATTCTGATAAAAGCAGAATTGTTAGGGTAAGAATTCATGGTAATGAAGGTTTTTTGACCATAAAAGGAGAACCGACAGGAGATGGTATCTCCCGATTTGAATGGGAAACAAAAATTTCAACTGCAGACGCCGAAGCCCTTTTGAATTTATGCGAAGAAGGCAGTATTGAGAAGATGAGATATGAGATAAAATATGGCGATCATATTTTTGAGGTGGATGAGTTTTTTGGCTCCAACGAAGGTTTGATAGTTGCTGAAGTAGAGTTAAAGCATGTATCTGAAACTTTTCAAAAACCGAAATGGCTTGGTGAGGAAGTTACGGGTCAATTAAAATACTATAACTCCCAATTAGTCAAAAATCCATATCAAAATTGGACTTAATTTTAAAATTTATGATGAAGAAATATATAATCTTAACGGCAGGAATATTTTTATTTCTGACCGCTTGCAATGAAAAATATAGAAAAATAGATAAAGATGACGTTACTGTAAGTTCGGAGCGTTTAGATTCGATTATTCCTGAGCCTAAGACTCAAACTGAACTTAGGGAGGCATTACTTACCAAAGGTTATCAAATTTTTGATGTTATTGATGAGAAAACAAAAGACACCATAATTATGCAGCAATATTTTGTCGCCTTTTTAAAAACAGGACCTAGCAAAATCCAAAATGAGGAAGAATCTAAACGTTTGCAAAAATTACATTTAGAACACTTAAAAAAAATGTATGATCTAGGCTATGCTGATATTTCAGGTCCATTTGGAGACGTTGGCGAGATAAGTAATATGACAATCTACAGTGTTCCATCCTTGAAAAAGGCTGATAGTTTGGCCAATGCCGATCCAATGGTCAAATCAGGCAGTTTGGTTGTTGAAATGCATCCGTGGTGGGCTCCTAAAGGCTATTCCTTAAGGTAAGAAACAACAAAACCACTGTTTTAAGGAACAGTGGTTTTGTAAATATTTAAGTTCAGCGACTAAATTGTTGTCTATTGAAAATCTGCAGAAAATGCATCCACAGTTTTCATGTCTTTCACACTGTAGGTGTCTGAAACAGCAATAACAGCCTCTTCGAGTGACGTAGGAGTTATTTTGGCGTTGTCATATTCCACCTTGGCTAAACGTGTATCAAAATCGACCGTAACCGATTTTACGCCTTCCATTTTAGCAATCTTCTTTTCAATAGTTTTGGCACAACCCATAGCACAGGTCATTCCTTCAATTCCAAACTCCGCTTTTGCATAAGTTGCATTGGGATCGAGTTGTTTTTCAGAAGCTGGGACAGGTTGCTCCATAGCAACAGATATTACTTCTGGTTGTGCATTGTCTTTACAGCTTACTGAAAATAAGGTCAGTGTAGTAAGCAAGATAAGGGCTTTAAAAGTTTTCATAATATATCGGGATTAAAACTCTGATTGAGTTATAGCTATTTAATATGGTTGTAAAAGTCAAAATTAAGAAATATTCACGTTGTTTGCACCTAGAATTAAGAATTTAACCTGCAGTGATTTATAGGAAGAAAAGTATGTATTTGAAATGGCTGTATTTAATGGCTCTTACATTTGTTTGGGGCAGCATGTTTATACTCATTAAAAAAGGTTTGATAGGCATGGGACCCTACCAATTGGGAGCCTTGCGAATTGTTTTTACAACCTTGTTTCTTGCAGGTTTTAGTTATCAAACATTAAAGCACATCCATAAAGCGCAATGGAAATGGATCTTAATATCTGGATTTATAGGCGCTTTTTTTCCTTCATTTTTATTGGCTTTGGCAGAAACTGAAGTAGACAGTTCAGTGGTGTCAATGCTAAATTCTTTAGTGCCGCTAAATACAGTTTTATTGGGATTTGCAGTTTTTGGAATTGCCTCTACAAAGCGTCAAGTTGCGGGTATAATTATTGGTTTTATAGGTACATCGTTACTCATTTTTAAAGGAGCAACCCTTCATTCCAATCAAAATTATTTTTATATTTTATATGTGATAATCTCCACACTTATGTACGCGGCCAATGTTAATATCATTAAACGCTTTCTTCAAGACGTGAAACCATTGTATATAGTAACGGGAAATTATTTAAGTATTTTTCTACCAGCTCTTGCCGTCCTATTTTGGTCAGAATTTTTTACACAGACGACTTTTGGAGATCCAAATTTTGAAATGGCTGTTTTTTATGTTGGTATTTTGGCCCTTTTTGGAACGGCACTATTAAAGCTTCTTTATTATAAGCTTGTCCAGATTTCAACTCCGGCGTTTTCATCTTCCGTAACTTATTTAATTCCTTTGGTAGCTATAATTTGGGGAGTTTTGGATGGTGAGTCCTTTAGTGCCATACAAGGAGTTGCCGCCTCCGTCATTTTAGTAGGGGTGTTTTTATCAAATAAAACTAACATAAAAAAAGTCTGAAGCTTTTAGGCTTCAGACTTTTCCCTATTATAATGGATGTTTCTTAATTAAAATCTGCTTCTGTTACTCCTTCATTAACAATGTGGTTCGTCACGTTCATTTTAATCACTTGCGGTCCTGTTGTCACAGAAATACTATAAGGATACAGTACTTCCTTTACTGGTGAATAGTTACCATAATCTTCTACTGCTGTAAAAGATTGTCCTTGTGCTTCAGTAGTTTTTTCAACCCTTATCAAAAGACCTGAGTTTACATCATAATAACGAAATGAGTCTTTGCCGTTTGAGGAAACCTTTATTTTATAAACATCATTTCCATCAATACTGGTAACGCTCTCTAAAGTTAACATGCTAGGTTCATAATGCAATTCTGGAAAAATTGAATATTCGGCTTTTTGGTCTGCAATCTGGTCTGTTGTAAGCTCGAGCTTATTTCCTTGTTGTTCTATATAGCCAGTGGTACCGTCAAATTTTTGCTTCATCACTACGCCCATACCTTCAATGGACATCTCCATAGAAGTTTTGTTTGGTACCATAGCTTTCATTTCACCAAGAGGAGAAAAAGGCATGCCTTCAATAGTTACGTTGGCAGAGGTCCAAACTGTTTTTACAGTTTTTGCTTTGTCTTTACCGCCAACAGCATTTAGATAAGAGTCCATTACGGTTTGTGCGGTAACACCATCAGGAATTGGTTTTGAAAACTCTGGTTTGCTTACAGGACTTGCATAAGTATCAAAATACAGAATTGGAATCCCAGTTTTTTCTAGGTTCTCTAAAACATCAGCGCCTTTTCCAACCACGATAATACGAGCATTTTCTGGTTTAAAGTATGTGTTGGCTACACGGGTGACATCTTCCGATGTCACTGCATTTATTTTTTGTAAAAAAGTCTCGTAGAAATCTTTTGGTAAATTGTTTATCTTGATGTTTAAAGCATATCTGGCAACCGTTTGCGGACTTTCTAAGGCCAATACAAAATCACCAACATATTTAGCCTTTGCATTTTTAAGTGCTATAGCATCTACAGGTTCTGTTTTTATGCGATTGATTTCCTTTAATGTTTGAACGACAGCACTATCTGTAACAGCGTTTCTTACAGCAGAACTAGCTCTAAAACGTCCAACATACTTATCTGCATTTACGCTCGAACCTGCGCCATACGTATAGGCGTGCTTCTCGCGTAAGTTCATATTTAAATAACTGTCAAAACCACCGCCCAAAATTTTATTGGCTACCAATACGGCATGGTAATCTGGATCATTCATTTTTAAATTGACATTATTTGTCACAGCGATGTTAGATTGTACGGCATTGGGCATATCCACAAAATTAATTTGTGTGTATTGCGCGTTGGGCGTTGCGTCAGGAACATTTGTTTCAATGACTATAGATTTCTTCCAATTACCAAAATATTTTTCAACTTGAGATTTAATTTTTGTGAATTCCACATCACCGATAACAACGAGATAGGCATGGTTAGGATTGAAGCTTTCTTCATAGAAAGCAGTAATATCCCCAAAATTGATATTATTAACGGTTTCTGTAGATACAAATTCGCCATAAGGATGGTTAACGCCATAGGATAATGCTTGTCCCACTCGGCTCGCAACAGCATCGACACTTTTTTCTTGTGCTTTCAAACCTTCAAGAAGTCTATCCTTTTCTTTTTGGAACTCATCCTCAGTCAATAATGGGTGAGTGGCTGCATCAGCCATCAGTTCTAAAACCCGATCAGAATATTGAGAAAGCGCGCTGGCATAGCCGCCAGAAGATCCGAAATTTAAAGTTGCACCCAAGAAATCGATTTCTTCATTGAATTTTTCTTTAGAGATGGATGTAGTTCCGTTACCTAACATACCGCCTACCAAAGTGGAAACACCAGCTTTAGTGCCTTCGGTTTCTGGTGTGTTGTCTATAGTTAAGTTAAAGGAAACTCTAGGGAGTTTGTGGTTTTCGACCACCATCACTTTCATCCCGTTTTTAAGTGTGAATTCCTGCGGTGATTTTAAATCGATTTTTGGAGCAGGTCCAGGTTGCGGTTGTTTTGAACGGTCAATTTGTGCATGCGCAGAAAAAGCAACAAAAAACAACATTAGAAACGCTGATATATAAGTTTTCATAGGATACAATTTTTGTTTTAAAATTTCAATTATTTGTTATCTTTCTTTGGAAGATAGTCAAGTTCTAAACGTTGGTTAGGGCTGAGGTACTTTTTGGCCACATCTCTAATTTCTTCCCTAGTGACAGAGCGGTAAATATCAATTTCAGAGTTGATAAGATTCACATCACCTTTTAAAAGATAGTTGGTGGCCAAATTTTCTGCAATCCCTTCCACACTGGAATTGGAATTGACATATTGGTTTTCAAATTGATTTTTAAGTTTTTGGTAATCTCTTTCAGAAATCAATTCCGTCTGGATTTTTAAAATTTCTTCATCCATTTCTGCCAACAAGCTGTCTAGGGTCACGTCTCCTAAAGGTAACGCCAAAATTGCAAACACGCTATAATCCATTTGACCTACGTTGATAGCTTGCGCTTGAAGTGCCATTTTTTTCTCATCTACCATTTTTTTGTATAGCACAGAACTTTTACCACCACTTAGATAACTTGAGATCATATCGAGAATATAAGATTCACGCTCTTTAAAACCTGGCGTACGGTAAGCGGCGATTACTGCAGGAATTTGAATGTTGTTATCGTAATACTCTGCTTTAATAGTTTCTGTGATGGGTTGTTCTTTAGAGAAACCTCTCACAACCTTTTCGCCTCTTGGGATAGGACCAAAATAATCCTTGACCATCTTTTTTGTTTTTGCTTTGTCAATATCACCAGCAACAACTAATACGGCGTTGTTTGGTACATAATATTTTTTGAAATAAGCTTGGAATTCTTCTAAAGTAGCAGCATCCAAATCTTCCATTTCACCAATAAGTTTCTCTTTGTAAGGATGGACTTTAAACAAGTTTTCTCCAATGGCCGCTAAAAATGCACCATAAGGAGCGTTGTCCATACGCAATCGTTTTTCTTCTTTTACCACTTCATTTTGAGTATCTACCCCTACTTGATTGATAATAGGATGCATCAAGCGTTCAGATTCCATCCATAAACCCAACTCCAAATTATTTGAAGGAAAGATTTCGTAATAGTATGTTCTGTCCAAAGAAGTGTTGGCGTTGTTGGTTCCTCCATTGGAGGATACTACGGTAAACCATTCGCCACGGCCAATATTTTCAGTGCCTTCAAATAAAAGATGCTCAAAAAAATGAGCAAAACCCGTACGGGATGGTTCATAATCTTTTCCACCTACGTCATACATAACTGAGGTAATTACTACAGGGGCTGAATTGTCTTGATGCAGAATAACATGGAGTCCGTTGTCTAAATCAAACTCTTCAAATTCAACCTTTTGCGCATGGGCTAAAGTGCCAAAAATAAGCAAAGAGGCCAAGGAGAATAAGCATTTTTTCATTGTCTTTTATTTAAAGATTAGTTGTTTTATGATGTAAGTAGCTCAAAGTGAACAATAGTTACACATTCTCACAAAAATAGCAAATGATTATGCCATAGAGTCATAAGCTGTTAAAAATAACGTCAGAAAATTACAATAATTCAGAATTTTTCACGAATTTTAAATATTAAATGAAAAAACACTTATTTCATGAATAGATCTTTGACAGTTGCCTTAAAATACGGGTTGTTTATTACTGCTTGTTTAATCGCCTATTTCTTAATTTTGAGATTGTTTGGTTTGCATGACAGTGTTTGGTTACGTTTGGCTAATGGGCTCTTTATGGCTGTAGGGATTTTCTTTGCCATTAAATATTACAAGTTCAAATACAATGCTGGGTTTACGTATGTCGATGGATTTAAAACCGGCTTACTTACAGGGTTTATTGCTACAGGCTGCTTTGTTATTTTTATGGCCATATATATGTTCCATCTCGATAAGTCATTTGCACAGGATATTCTGGCGGAATGGTTTGGCGATAGTAATCAAGGCCCTGGCTTATTGATCCTCATTTTAGTGATGGAAGGCTTGGCTTCCACTGCTGTATTGACCTTAACTTGCATGCAAATATTTAAAAAGAGCCAGCACGTTGGTCAACAGGAAGAATTGTTTGATAAAAAATCAGAAAAACGCTAGAATTCAATTTTCTTCATAAAATATCTTTCAGACTAAAGTTTTGAATCAAAACCTGTTTCATTTTGGAATTCTATTATCCAATATTGTAGATAAAAAGGCCTTCTTGAATGCTGTTTTATCAGATAATAATGAAGGGAAATTACGAGTATTTAATGGTTATAAAGGTGCGCTTTTTTCAGACTTGACCATCGCTCAGTATATTGAAAGTGAACATAGGCATCATACCATTGAAATTACAAAGGCGCAAAACAGGTTTTTGCATACGTTTTCTTCGGGAGAACGCCGAAAAGCATTGTTGGACCATTGCTTGGCTCAAAAGCCAGATTATATTATTTTTGATAGCCTATTTGATCATCTCGATGTTCCATCAAGAAAAGAACTTTCCAGCCAACTTCTTGAACTATCAAAATCAATTTCCATAATTCAAGTAGAACATCGCAAAGATAGTGTGTTGCCATTTATAAGGAATGTGGGATATGTGCAGGATAATTCTTTTGTGATTTCTGATGTCCCAGAAATAGTTCAAACCAAAAAAAATAAAATTGCAACAGATTTTCCTAGTTCTTTGATGTTTTTCAAGAAAGATTATGAAACTATTATAAAATTTGATAAGGTGTCCATTCACTATGATGATACACCTATCGTTACCAATATTAACTGGAAAGTTCAGCCAGGTGAATTTTGGCAATTGATAGGTCCTAATGGATCAGGAAAAAGCACTTTATTATCGATGATTACTGGTGATAATCCAAAAGCCTACGGACAGGATATTATGATTTTTGACCGAAAAAAAGGGAGCGGAGAAAGTATATGGGAGCTTAAAAGAAAAATCGGCTATTTTTCTACCAACTTGGCGGAATTATTTAAAAGAAACCACACGGTGGAACAAATGATAGTATCAGGTTTTTTTGATTCAATCGGATTATACAGGAAACCTAGTGGTTTGCAACAGCAAAAAGCCAAGCAATGGCTCGATGTTATTGAAATGAAACACTTGAAAGATTCTTATTTTAACAGATTGCCATTGGGCCAACAGCGGTTGGTATTGATAGCCAGAGCTTTAATAAAACAGCCCCCTCTATTAATATTGGACGAACCTTTTGAAGGGCTTGATACTGAAAATGTGGATTTGGTGGCCCAATTGATCAACACCTTAGTTGAGAAAACCCAAATCACTATTATCTATGTCTCTCATACTGTTGAAGAGGCATTGGCACCTTCGCATATTTATGAATTGATTCCAACTGAAGACGGTTCTTTAGGACAAATAAAACTCTGATTTTAATTGTAGAATCTCTTTGAAATTATTTGTTTTGAAGTGGGCATTACTGGAATTTCTAAAGTTTGATTGATTGGAACTGAGCTTGCTCCAAATATCGGTTTGATTTCTTTTTTGTACTTTTAAACGTAAATATTCTGTGTTGCAGTCAAAAAACGTTTGTAGATTAATTAATTAGGTGTATATTTGCACCCATTTTATAACAAAAATTAATTAATTTAAACGTTACGCTATGTACGCAATTGTAGAGATAGCAGGGCAACAATTCAAAGTTGAAAAAGACCAGAAAGTGTTTGTTCACCGTTTAGCAACAGAAGAAGGAAAGACAGTGTCTTTCGATAATGTTCTTTTGATTGGTGATGGTGATTCATTTACTGTAGGCGCCCCAGCTATAGACGGAGCTCAAGTAGGAGCAAAAGTCTTAAGTCATCTTAAAGGTGATAAAGTTATCGTTTTCAAAAAGAAAAGACGTAAAGGTTACCGTGTGAAAAACGGACACCGTCAAGCTCTTACTGAAATCGTTATTGAAAGCATTGTTGCTTCAGGAGGAACTAAAGCCGAAAAAACTGAGAAAGCTAAACCTGCCAAGGCAGCCAAGCCTGCAAAAGCTGAAAAAGCTGCGCCAGTAAAAGAAGCTAAAAAAGCTACTAAAAAAGAAGTTGAAGTGAGTGAAAACTTAGTAACTCGTGCTGAGCACAGAGCTGAGGACGCACACATTGAAATCAACATTGACAAAGTACTTCATAGTATAGGAACTGCTTTAAAAGCAGATGCTGATGATTTGAAATTGATCAACGGAATCGGTCCTGTCTACGAAGAGAAGCTTAACGAGTTAGGTATTTATACTTACGAGCAAATCAGCAAATTGAAAGCTGCTGATAGAGACGAACTTTCTGCAATTGATGGCATCACTCGTGAGAAAATCGAAACTGAGGAGTGGGTTAAACAAGCAAAAGCTTTGTTGAAAGACAAAAAATAATATAGAAACCTGTTTGCTGATAAGGCAGACAATTAAAACCTTAAGACAATGGCTCATAAAAAAGGAGTTGGTAGTTCTAAAAACGGTAGAGAATCAGAATCGAAACGCCTTGGTGTAAAGATTTTTGGTGGTCAAGCTGCTATTGCTGGAAATATCATCGTAAGACAAAGAGGCTATACACATCATCCAGGTGAGAATGTGTATGGTGGAAAAGATCACACTTTGCATGCACAAGTTGATGGTCTAGTGAAATTTACAAAGAAAAGAGACAATAAGTCTTATGTGTCAATTGAACCGTTTGAGGTTTAATTTTTACAGATTCTTTTCATACCTAAAAACCCTTTCTGAAATCAGAGAGGGTTTTTTTGTGGATATATTTTAAATTGTTTTAGGTTAATAATTCTAATGATTAATCTGAAGTTTTCTAAAAATGGGCGTGTAAAGAAATATATGAGGCTGAGATCCTGCATTTTATTCAGCAAAAGGTTTATATGAATTATAAAAAAAGAACTTCAATATTTTGGGAGGACCTCTATTTATTGCTAATATTGTTACTATCCATTAATTAATCACGAACCCTTAAACTATTTGATGATAAAATCTAGAATTATTGCCGTGTTGGCACTGTTGCTCATAACGTCTATGAATGCTTTCGCTCAGATGCACTCTACTGGCGAAATGGCGGTTAGCCTTGAACTTCTTAATCCATCTTCCGAAATTAATAATGGCGTGGCAAAAGTAGCGATAGAAGGTGGCCAAGCGCCATACCAATATAAATGGAGTAATGTCAACACGCCTTTAGATGTTGCACAATCTGTTGGTTTGATAGAGGGTATGGAACACTCAGTCACAATTAGTGATGCCAATGGAAATTCGGTTTTTAAACAATTTACTATACCTGCTAAATCAATCACTGAAATTTTTAATAGTAAAGTACAGCCGGCGGTTGATGTACTGGGTGCTGTTTTGTTTTGGGATGCTTTTGCTACTCTTGGTCTCTATGATCCGATAGTGTACACTTCTGAAAAGAATGTTCCGCTTTCACCAAGAGATGTGACCCCAGATGAGGAATATCAAGTAACAAAATGGTTGGTTGCCGATGGAACTCAAGTAAAGAAAGGTGATAAAATTGCGCTATTGGAAAGTGATCTTGGTAAAGAATTAGCTGTATTTGCTTCGGCGGATGGCAGCATAGAACATGTTCTCAAGGAAGGTGAAATCATTTCAAGTGAACCTGATGCCGGTTACTTTAAAACACCACTTTTGGCGGTCATCAATTTGCAATCCCCTGAACCGTTGTTATATCCAAATGGCGATACAAAAACCAATACCATCCCTTTTATTGTGGTGTGGCTTATTTTGGGAAGTATCTTCTTTACGTTGCGTTTAAAGTTTGTGAACATTCGTGGTTTTCGACATTCTTTAGACTTGGCAAGAGGAAAGTATGACGATCCTAATGCCCCAGGAACCATAACCCACTTTCAGGCTATGGCCACTGCGGTATCGGCCACCGTGGGATTGGGAAATATAGCAGGCGTTGCTGTAGCCATTTCTTTAGGTGGGGCAGGAGCGACCTTTTGGATGTTCCTCGCTGGTTTTTTTGGAATGTCTTTAAAATTTGCCGAATGTACCTTGGGTGTAAAATACCGTTTTATTGATGAAGAAGGTCGCATTTTTGGTGGACCTATGAACTACTTGCGTTATGGTCTAGAAAAACGAAATCTTAAAAAGCTGGGGAAATTCCTGGCGATTCTTTTTGCAGTTCTCGGCGTAGGCGCTTCTTTTGGAGGTGGTAATATGCTTCAGTCCAATCAGGCGTTTAAAATCGTCTCAGAAGAACTTCCGTTTTTACAGGGCCATGGATTTTGGTTCGGGATTGTCTTTGCTCTTTTAATAGGTGCTGTAATTATTGGAGGAATTAGAAGTATTGCCAAAGTGACGGAAAAAGTAGTGCCGCTGATGGCCATTTTATATGTGTTGGGATGTTTGGTAGTGATCGGTTATCACGTTGAGTATATTGGTGGTGCCTTTTTAGCAATTGTTGATGGCGCATTTTCGGCAGAAGCCTTAAAAGGAGGATTTATAGGGGTGCTGATCATTGGTTTGCAACGTGCAGCATTTTCTAGTGAGGCAGGAGTTGGATCGGCAGCAATTGCCCACAGTGCCTCCAAGACAAACCATCCTATTGCCGACGGATTTACGTCATTGGTTGAGCCTTTTATTGATACGATGTTGGTATGTACCATGACGGCATTGGTTTTGATATTTACTGGAATGCATGAAACGAGTAGTGGTCTTGGCGGCGTGGAACTGACTGCTGATGCTTTTGGAAGTGTGGTGTCTTGGTTTCCTTCAGTTTTGGCGGTGGCAGTACTGCTATTTGCTTTTTCCACAATGGTCTCTTGGTCGTATTACGGCATGCGTTCTTGGAGTTATCTCTTTGGGAGAAGTAAAAAACTGGAAATGGTCTATAAAATCATGTATTTAGGGTTTGTAGTCTTGGGTGCTTCGGTAAGTTTGGGCGCTGTTTTAAGTTTTGCCGATATGATGATCCTAGCCATGTCTTTTCCTAATATCATCGGATTGTATATTATGGCGCCTGAAATTAATGCGGATATGAAAATTTATTGGCAGAAATTAAAACATGGAAAATTGTACATCAATCCAAAGTTTCTGAAAGTAAAAGAATGATGAGGCGTAAATGTTTAATCTGATAGATGCAAAAATTATATGATCTCCATTTTCTTCAATAAGAAACTGGCGTTCATATTCTTGCACACCCCAGTTTTGAAGGTATAGTCAAAATGGAGTTCGTCATCAATGATTTCAGCATCAAAATAATAATTTTTCACTTCATCAAGTTCCTTTTCTATTTCGCATAAACTCAAATCATGAGTGGCAATGATTCCCGTGGCGTTAGAAGCTACGAGTTTTTCCACAAATTTCCGTGAGCCTATGGCCTTGTCCGTACTATTGGTACCTTTAAGAATTTCATCGAGAATGATAAAATAGGGTTCTTCCTGGATTGCGTCTACAATGAATTTTAAGCGTGTTAATTCCGAAAAGAAATAGGAACTATCATCGGTCAAGGAATCGCTGGTACGCATGCTTGTAATTAATTTTACGGGATTGTAATCGCTTGCCGTAGCACATACAGGCAATCCCACATTGGCCATTACAATATGTAAGGAAACGGTTCTTAAAAAGGTACTTTTTCCTGCCATATTCGCGCCGGTAACAATAAGAAATTGTTCGTTATCAATATGGAGATCGTTATCCACCCGTTTCTCAACCTTCAGTAAAGGATGTCCTAAATCCTTTGCTTTAATGATCTCTTTGTTGTTTGTAATATTTGGAAACACATAGTTTGGATGGTTGAACGTATAATTTCCCAAACTATTATAAGCATCGAAAAACGACACCACCTCAAACCAATCCTCTACCTTATCCTTGTAGTCAGAAAGCCATTGCTCTACTTTGTAGCTGTTTTTTAAATCGGTTAAAAAATAGCCGTTTCCGAATATGGCCGATATAAAATTGTTTCGATTATCCAATGCATCTAAGGCTTTTGATAATTTTTTGAAAATTAGTGATGCTTTTTCTGATTCGGATTGAATGTATTTCTGCTTTTCAATTAATAATTCAGAAGTAAAGACTTCATTTTCTATTTGATCCAAAAGCATAGTGTATTGTTTGAAGGTTTCTTTGATCTCATCGGCATGTGAAGCTAAATTGTTGATTTTCTTTAAATATATTCCTGTAATCCCCAGTCCTATTAAAAGCCAGTACCCCAAAAACCCGATGCTGATAAGTTCAAAAAAGAAAAGGGAAAAGATGATCATGGTGCCTCCTAAGAAGCCATACGGAATCCATTGCATTGCTTTTGGCAGAAAGACTTTATGGCTCTTAAGCCAATTAATGATGGTTTTTGCTGAAGTTTCTACTTTTATCAAACTTGCGGTGGCCGAATATAATTGGCGCCATTCTGGTTTTGAGGCCAATTCGTTGATGGCTTCTTGACGCTTTCGGATATTTTCAATGTTATTCGCTTTAAGAGTGTCTGCTAGTTCTTGTGTACCTTCATTAATAACCGTTCTATTAATAAATTGAAAAAAGGAACCACGACCAAACAAATCAATATCCAAGCTATAAAAATGTAGAGGCTCTTGAAAGGCCAGACCTTGGTCCCGATCATGAAAATTACCTGAACTGATTTCCAATTCGGTCCTATTGATATCTGCTAAAGCTAATTTTAATTTCCTTTGGGCCTTTATATCTGTATATTTAGACAAGAGCACTATAAAAATAATAATGCCAATGACTGCAATTCCTACGGCAATTTGCCAATTGGAAAAAGTCATATAAATACCAAATGCGGTTAGCAAAAACACCAGAATACGGAGTGTACTGAAAAGTGCCATTTTCTTATAAAGGGAAGCGGCTTCTACTTCATAACGTTCTAAGTGCTGCTGGTAGTACAGATTTGGATTGTCCATTTTCTTAATTTGAAATTCAAAGAAACAAAAAATCCCAATAATGAATTGGGATTTTAAGAGATATTAAGGCCTTCGCTTTTGGAAGGTTGTAAAAATTTTATCCTTTTAAACTTGCAGATAAATATTCGCGATTCATTCGTGCGATATTTTCAAGTGAAATTCCTTTTGGACATTCTACTTCACAAGCACCGGTATTGGTACAATTCCCAAAACCCTCTTCGTCCATTTGTTTTACCATGTTTAGGACACGCTCTGTGGCTTCGATTTTTCCTTGTGGCAATAAGGCAAATTGAGACACTTTAGCACTTACAAATAGCATGGCTGAAGAGTTTTTGCAACTCGCCACACACGCACCACAACCAATACACGTTGCCGCTTCAAAGGCTTCGTCAGCATCATGTTTGTTAATTGGGATGGCATTGGCGTCAATCGTATTTCCTGAGGTGTTCACTGAAATAAATCCGCCTGCATGCTGAATGCGGTCAAATGAACTTCTATCAACTACCAAATCCTTAATTACAGGAAAGGCATTGGCTCTAAAGGGTTCTATAAAAATAGTATCACCATCCTTAAACATACGCATATGCAATTGACACGTAGTAATACCTTTATCTGGTCCGTGGGGTTCACCATTAATATGAAGTGAGCACATGCCGCAAATTCCTTCACGACAATCGTGATCAAATGCTACAGGTTCTTCACCCTTAGTAATTAAATCTTCGTTTAATATATCCAACATCTCCAAGAAGGACATATCGCCTTCAATACCATCTATTGGATATTCGACTATCTGTCCTTTGGCGTCGGCGTTTTTTTGACGCCATATTTTTAAAGTTAATTTCATAACGTTCCTTCTTATTTATAACTTCTTTCTTTCACTTCAATATTCTCGTACTCCAGCTCTTCTTTATGAAGAACGGCATCTTTTGGCTCTCCTTTATATTCCCATGCGGCAACATATTGGAATTCTGGGCGTCTTAATGCTTCGCCTTCTTCAGTTTGGTATTCTTCTCTAAAATGTCCTCCGGCAGATTCTTCTCTTTCAAGAGCATCTTTTGCAAAAAGCTCACCTAACTCTAAATAGTCAGCAACGCGCATGGCTTTGGCCAATTCTTCATTAAATTCGTTTTGTGTTCCTGGAACTCTGACGTCTTTCCAAAATTCCTTTCGAAGGGCTGCTATCTCAACAATAGCCTCTTTTAAGCCTTGGGCGTTTCTAGCCATTCCGCATTTGTTCCACATAATCTTTCCAAGTTTTTTATGGAAATGATCAACGGAATGCGCACCATTATTATTGATTAAATGTGCCAAGTTATCGTTTACAGCTTTCTCTGCTGCTGCAAATTCAGGAGTGTCTGTAGGTATTTTTCCAGTCCTAATATCTTGGGATAGATAATCGCCAATCGTATAAGGTAACACGAAATAACCATCTGCCAAGCCTTGCATCAGTGCAGATGCACCAAGACGGTTGGCACCATGATCAGAGAAATTAGCTTCTCCAATACAATATAGTCCCGGAACATTAGTCATTAAATTGTAATCTACCCAAAGTCCGCCCATGGTATAATGCACCGCAGGATAAATCATCATTGGCGTTTCATACGGATTTTGATCCACAATTTTTTCGTACATCTGGAACAAGTTTCCATACTTTTCTTTGATGACTTCCTGACCAAGTTGTTTGACCAACTTGGCATCGCTTTCGTTTAAACCTCTCACGTGTGCACGTTCTTTTCCGTACCGTTCAATAGCGGAAGCGAAATCCAAATAAACAGCTTCGCCAGTTTTGTTGACACCATAACCGGCATCACAACGTTCCTTAGCTGCACGCGAAGCAACATCACGAGGCACTAAGTTTCCAAAAGCTGGATAACGACGCTCTAAATAATAATCTCTATTTTCATGAGGAATATCTGTAGGTTTTAATTTGCCTTCTCTAATGGCCATCACATCATCCATGTTCTTTGGTACCCAAATACGCCCGTCATTACGGAGCGACTCAGACATTAAAGTCAATTTAGATTGATGCTCCCCAGATACAGGAATACAGGTAGGGTGAATTTGTGTATAACAAGGATTTGCAAAGAAAGCACCACGTTTGTGTGCTTTCCAAGCAGCAGTTACGTTACTTCCCATTGCATTTGTGGATAGGAAGAACACGTTTCCGTAACCTCCTGTTCCTAAAACCACAGCGTGAGCTGAATGACGCTCAACTTCTCCAGTCACCAAATTTCTTGCGATAATTCCTCTTGCTTTTCCGCCCACCACAACAACGTCCAACATTTCGTGGCGATTGTACATGGTTATTTTTCCACGACCTATTTGACGGTTCATGGCAGAATAAGCGCCTAATAATAGTTGTTGTCCTGTTTGACCTGCTGCATAAAATGTACGTGACACCAATACACCTCCAAACGAACGGTTATCTAAATATCCGCCGTATTCACGAGCAAATGGTACGCCTTGGGCAACACATTGGTCAATGATATTTGCCGATACTTCTGCCAAACGATATACGTTGGCTTCACGAGAACGGTAATCACCCCCCTTTACGGTATCATAAAATAATCGGTAGGTGGAGTCGCCATCACCTTGATAGTTTTTGGCGGCATTGATTCCACCTTGTGCAGCGATGGAGTGTGCACGACGTGGCGAATCTTGGAAACAGAATGCTTTAACGTTATATCCTAATTCTGCCAAGGTTGCAGCGGCAGAACCTCCTGCCAATCCAGTACCAACAACAATAACATCTATGCTACGTTTGTTAGCCGGATTGACTAGGTTAATTTGATTTTTATAGTTAGTCCACTTATCTGCAAGTGGACCTTTTGGTATTTTAGAATCTAAAGCCATATTAGATGTTTTTTTAGTTGAAGTGATGATAGAGTGCGATAAAAATAAATCCTAATGGAATGATGATCGCATAAGCCTTACCAAATCCTCTTAATCCTCTTGTGTATTTATTGTTGGCGCCTACCGACTGAAAAGCGGAACTGAACCCATGTAATAAGTGCAATGCTAAAAACACAAATGCTAAACAATAAAGTGCTACGCGCCATACGTCTACAAATTTGTGTTGTAAGTGCTCAAAATAGCGATACTCGCCATTTGCCAGTAATCCTGACATATCGCCATCAATAAATTTGACTTCAATTTCAGGAAACCAAAAATCGTAAAAATGGAGACCTAGAAATAGTAATATTACTGCACCTGTGTAGATCATGTTTCTGCTCATCCAAGTAGAATTGGCATTACCATTATACTTGACGTACGCAATTTTCCTTGCGTTTCTGTTTCTTATTTCCAACACCATGCCCATCACAAAGTGAAAAATCACACCCAAAATTAAAATGGGTTGAAAAATATATTGCACTACCCAAAACGTTCCCATGAAATGAGAGGCTTCATTAAATGTGTCTGCACTGAACACAGAAAGGATATTAATTGCAAAATGTTGTACTAGGAAAATCATGAGGAAGAATGCCGAAAGTGCCATGGCAAACTTTCTTCCAACTGAAGAATTTAAAATTCCGCTCATATTTTGAAGTTAGTTTAATGTGATACAAAGATACGTTTCAAACGTTTGAAACCCAAAAAATAGAATTATTTATACTTATTTGGAATGAGTTTAATTAAACTATGGTGCCATGTTCTTAAAAATGAGACGAGACCTTGTATATATTTGCTTCAGCATTCCAAATTTATTAACACGACGGAACCTTTTAAAGTTGAGGTTAAAAGTTTCACAAAACAGCAATATGTTTTTTAAACCTCTACGGAATCTGTAATTTTGAAAAAATACATCTTATGAAATACGATCCAATAGATAAACAGCTTTTTATAAAAAACAGAAAAAACTTTAGGGCTCAGATGAAGTCCTCTAGTTTAGCCGTTTTCAACTCCAATGACATTTATCCAATCAGTGCAGATAGTACCATGCCATTTCAGCAGCACCGTGATATTTTTTATTTGAGTGGTGTGGATCAGGAAGAAAGCATTTTGGTGCTTTTTCCTGATTGCCCAAAAGAAAAGCATCGTGAAATATTATTCCTAAAGGAAACCAATGCTCACATAGCTGTCTGGGAAGGTGAAAAATTGACCAAAGAAGCTGCTTTGGAAATTTCAGGTGTCAAGACCGTTTATTGGCTTCAGGACATGGAGAAAATCATGTTTGAATTGATGAGTCAATGTGATACGGTTTATATCAACACGAATGAGCATTATCGAGCCAATGTTGAAACGGAAACCCGCGAAGACCGTTTCACAAAATGGCTAAAAGATAAATACCCAGCACATGTTGTAGCCAAAAGCAATCCTATTTTACAGCGCTTACGCTCTGTAAAAGATCCGATTGAATTAAATCTGATGCAAAAAGCCTGTGATATCACTGAAAAAGGCTTTAGACGCCTTTTAGGTTTTGTGAAACCTGGTGTTTGGGAATACGAAATTGAAGCAGAATTGATGCATGAGTTTTTGCGCAACCGTTCCAAAGGATTTGCTTATACGCCTATTATTGCAGCTGGGAATAATGCGAATGTGCTACATTATGTGGTCAATAACCAACAATGTAAAGCTGGCGATTTGATTTTATTGGATGTTGGTGCTGAATACGCCAATTATGCGAGTGATATGACGCGAACCATTCCTGTTTCGGGAACATTCTCAAAACGTCAGAAGGAGGTTTATAGCGCAGTGAACCGGGTAAAAAATGAAGCTCAAAAAATGTTGGTGCCAGGTACGGATTGGGCAGAATATCACGTAGAAGTTGGAAAACTCATGACTTCTGAATTATTAGGTTTAAAATTGTTGGACAAGGCAGATGTCAAAAATGAAGATAAAGACTGGCCAGCTTATAAGAAATACTTTATGCACGGTACCAGTCATAACATTGGTTTGGATACGCATGACTATGGAATATTAACGGAGCCTATGCAAGAAAATATGGTGTTTACGGTAGAGCCAGGGATTTACATTCCAGAAGAAGGTTTTGGTATCCGATTGGAGGATGATTTGGTCATCCAAAAGAAAGGGGAGCCTTTTAACCTGATGGGCAATATTCCAATTGAAGCCGAAGAAATTGAAGAACTCATGAATTTATAAATATCGTAGAGGCTCTTTGCAAAGAGCCTCTACGATAAACCCACCATAATTGTTTCCACCCAAAAGGATGCGGTAAACTTCAATTAGTTTTTTAAGCCGGTACCAAGTCAAACACATACCGATTCAGTTTTCTTAAAGTTTCAATCTTATCACTAGTGTTGATCAAAAGGGAAATATTATTGCTACTGCCCCCGTAAGAAATCATTCTGACATTAACATCTTGCAGTATTTGAAATAATTTTGGTGTATCAGGATGGTAAACAATATGATTCCCTACAAGACAGACAATAGACCGGTACCCGTCGACTTCTACTTTTGCGAATTTTTCCAGCTCCGTGACTATTTCAGAAAGATTTTTTGTTTCGTCAATTGTTAATGAGATCGCAATTTCTGAGGTAGTGATCATATCTATAGCGGTTTCATGTTTCTCAAAAATCTCAAATACTTTTTTTAGAAAGCCATGGGCCAATAGCATTCTTGCAGATTTAATTTTGATAGCAGTAATCCCATCTTTAGCGGCAATTGCTTTGATGCCTTCACTATGAATGGCGTTGGTAATGAGTGTTCCGTGGGATGATGGAGATAAGGTATTTTTTAAGCGCACAGGAATATCTAAATCTCTCACTGGCATAACCGTTTGAGGATGCAGGATTTTAGCTCCGAAGTAGGCTAATTCCGCAGCTTCATCAAAAGATAAATTGGAAATAGCGTGGGTTTCTGGTACAAACCGCGGATCGTTATTATGAAAACCATCAATATCTGTCCAGATCTGTACTTCTTCAGCTCCCAATGCTGCACCGATAATGGTTGCCGTGTAATCACTTCCGCCACGTTGGAGGTTGGCTATGTTTCCAAGGGCATCTAAGCAGATAAATCCTTGAGTGATGTAGATGTCAGCTTCTGGAAGATCATTAATGAGACGATTGAAATTCTGACGGATGTAAAAATTATCCGGTTCATTGAATTTATCAACGCGCATAAAATCTAAAGCTGGCAATAAACAGGCGTTAAGACCTTCTTGCTTCAAAAATCTACTAAAAATAACAGTGGACAGCAATTCACCTTGCGCAACAATTTTATTGGCGAGCAACGGCGAATAGTTGTCATAGGCCACAGCTTTAAGTGTGTCAAAAATGGAATTCACATAACTAGCCACCTCAGTTTTTAAAGTACTATTTTGAATTAATTTTTCCACAGTTACCTTATAGGTATTGTGAAGTTCGGAAATTTGCTCAAGGGCATTTTCGATTTCCTTAAACTTTATACAGTCTGAAATGGTGACCAGAGCATTGGTTGTGCCTGACATTGCCGATAGCACGACAACCTTACGTTGACCATCATTGATGATATTTTTGACATTGGTCATATTCTCGATTGACCCTACTGAAGTGCCTCCAAATTTTAAAACAAACATATTCTTAGATTTTAATCCAGCGAAAATAAGCGTAACCCTTCTTCTTGCCATAAGAATTAAAAATTTTGACTAATTTTACACATAATGTTAAATAGTTAACAAATGAGAACTATCGCTGCTTGTGTTGAAGAAATTTTAATTGCCCAACCTTTTTTAGAGGAAGCTTTGTCCAGGGGCATCATTAATTATTCTGCTTTGGCTGAAGAATTGGTGGTTCCGATTGGTGAATTGCTTAAAAAGCCTGTGAAATCTGGAGCTGTGATGATGGCTCTGCGGAGATATCAACCACCTACTGACTTTGGAAGTTCCTTAAAACTTAAGCGAGTGGTTCAGAATTTAGGAGACATTACAGTGCGTTCCAATTTGACCGATTTCACCTTTCAAAACTCGAAAACCTTAAGCCATAGCCACTCGAAAATTTTGGAACAGATGGATAACTATTCCAATGTGTTTTATGCGTTTACAAGAGGGATTTATGAAAGTAATAGCATTATCTCATCTTCGCAAAAACACCATATCTTAAAATGTTTTGAATCAGAAGTCTTGTTGGGTGAAAAGGCAGAATTATCGGCCATTACGATCAGCTTGCCTTCTGAAAACAGCAAAGTTACGGGGCTTTATTACCAAATTTTTAAACGTTTGGCATGGGAAGGAATTGCCTTGTACGAAGTGGTTTCCACGACTAATGAATTTACCATTTTGGTGGAAGATGAGGTGGTGGATAAAGCGTTTTCGGTTATGAAACGTTTGAAGGATTGAAATGCCTATATACATTCAAAACTAAAAACATCAGAAGAGAAGGAATCAGCCATCCCAAATTGAATTTTCCCAAGGGGATGACCTCGATTAAAGCGTTAATACTTTCAGAAGGCATTAATATTTTTAAGAAGTCCGGAATACTGAAAATAAAGGCAGTAATTACTACGCCTCTAAAAATTGTAGGTGACGCCCATTGTTCCGGAATGACATTTAGTAAAATCAAAATGATGGTGATCGGGTAGATAAACATGAGTGCAGGAATGGCCACATCAATGATATAGCCAACGTCAAATTGACCCATTACGATTCCCAATAAACTCCCGATAATTGCGGTAATGGTATAGGCAATTTTTGAATTATTAAAAACGCCTTTAAAATAATCTGCCGTACCCATAACAATTCCTACGGCAGTGGTAAAACAGGCCAACGCAATTAGAACACTCAATAAAATTGCGCCAGCACTTCCTAATGTTTTGTTGCCCAGGCCTAAGAGTAATTCCGGTCTGGTAATGCCAAAAGCGAATTCAGAATTGTGAAAGGATCCTGCCAGAATCAATCCGGTATAGATAATGAACAAGCCAAAGCCGGCCAATAACCCCGACTTGAAAATGAGTCGTTTTTTTTCAGTTGGAGAGCCAGAATAATTTAGATTTATAGAGATAATCAACACCGCACCAACGACCAAAGCGGCCAAAGCATCAAAAGTTTGATAACCTTCCATAATACCCTCCACCAAGGGGTTTTCGAATTTTGAAGGCTGAATCGCGTCTGGTGAATAAAATATGGCAATGCCGATGATGGCCAATAGAATGAAGATGATAATAGGGGTTAAGTATTTGCCCAGCAGGTCCAAAACTTTGGATCGGTTCATTGCAAAAATAAATACCAATATGAAATAGAAGGTGCTGGTGAGCAAACTGCTACTGTTAAAAAAGGGCGAAATAGCCATCTCGTGAGTTACTGAAGACGTGCGAGGAGACGGAAGCACGACACAAATACCATAAACCAGTACGCAAAAGATGCTACTGAAAAGTGGTGATATTTTTTTTCCGAAATCGTACATCGTGCCTTGCAATTTGGCATGGGCCATAATGCCAAATATCGGAATCGCCACTGCGGTAATTACAAATCCAAGGGTCACTAAAAACCAATCAGGTCCTGCATAGAACCCTAAATAGGGCGGCAGGATTAAATTGCCCGCACCAAAAAACATGGAAAATAAAGCGAACCCTGTAACGAGTATATCTTTTGATTTATTCATCTGGATATTGATGACAATGCAGTCAAGCGTGAAACTCTTTATATCTTTGCCGAATATAGCTTAAAAATGATTTTAGAATACAAAGACATCCCAATTTTTTATACAAATCAAGGAGAAGGAGGGGCTGTGGTTTTGCTTCACGGATTTTTGGAAACCTCTTCAATGTGGAAGCATTTGATTCCGGAAATTGAATCACAGCACAATATAATTGCTATTGACCTTCTAGGACACGGGCAAACAGGCTGTCTAGGGTATATCCATACTATGGAGCTGATGGCTGAAGCCGTAGCGTTTGTTTTGGATTATTTGAAAGTTGAAAAATTCTTTATCATAGGACATTCTATGGGTGGCTATGTGGCATTGGCGCTTGCTGAATCTTTTCCACAACGCATAAAAGGGCTTTGTTTATTGAATTCTACCCCATTTGCAGATAGTCCTGAGCGTCAAAGCAACAGAGATCGTGCAATTAAAGCAGTGAAATATAACCCCCAAAGTTTTATCACGATGGCCATTGCCAATTTATTTGGTCCTGAAAAGGTATCGCAATTTGCCGAGGAAATTGAATTGATTAAGTTGGAAGCGATGTCCTTATCACTACAAGGAATAATTGCAGCCTTGGAAGGGATGAAAATCAGAAAAGATAGAAGTCATGTGCTCGAACAATTGGACGCTCATAAAATGGTCCTTTTGGGTCGGAATGATCCTGTTTTGGAATATGTTATCTTAAAATCGAAATTCGATGCTTTGGGAATTGATTCAGTTGACTTTGAAGGGGGACATATGACTTATATTGAAAATATTAGAGAATTTACTTACAAATTAAAACGTTTTATCGAAAAATAAAGTGCTTTGACGTTTATTTTAATTTAATTTTTTAAGTTAGAGCTTTCTAACTAAGATTATTATGAAAAAAAACACTAGTGCCCCAGCCCCATTGAAGCTTTATTGTAGCATTTTTGGTCACCGCTATGAAGTTTCCAAGAAAGTAACTTTTCACGTCAAAGAATACACGTGTAAGTGTTGCAAAAAACAATTAACAACTAATAGTAATGGGAATTTAACAGAGCTTACTCCCAAGTTCCAAGAGATCAATTCTATTTTGGAAGAGATGTACATGAGAAGGTCTGTTCGTTCGCAGGAGAAATCGCTCAGTTCATCGATATGTTGAACCTCAAAATGGGCTTATAGTTTGATTTTTATATATTTAGAGATCCTCTAAAATAATAATTAAAACTTGTAGCCACGTGAAAACAATTTATTGTTCCGTTTTTGGACATAACTATGTTGTTTCCAAAAAAATAACCTTTCATGTCAATGAGTATGAATGTACGCATTGCCATGCTGAAATGACCACAAATGGGAACGGAGAATTAACGCCGTTAACACCCAAGTTTAAGGAGATCAATTCAATTCTTGAACGCATCCATAAAAAACGACGCTTCAAACGAATGCAAGGCTTGCTCATTTTTGAGCATTAAGCACTGTTTTGGATAAGTTGTCCTTAATAAAGCGATAGCGTCACCATTCAATTGCTATTGTAAATGATGAACGCCCCATTCTAAATGGCGTGTTCAGATTTTCCCTGTTTAAAAATGTAAAACTTTACTTCCTTTGTTCTTGTACTTCCGACTTGGAATTTTTTTGAATTCTACCCTTCCAGTTGAGTTTATTATAACATTAACATATAATCTTTTCGTATCTGATTCGTTTTGATTACCATGGTGGGTGTCCCAAAAATTTGAGATTTTGAAAAATTTATTTTGCAGATTACTTAATCATGATTTCATTATAAAGAAGGAAATCACAAAATTCGTTAAAGAATACAAGTGTTCACGTTGTGGTATGCAATTAACAACCAGTGACAAAGGAGAACTTATTCCTTTAACCGATAAAAGACGTGAAATCAATGAGGAGCTCAGAAAGCTTTACAATAAAAGAAGGAATCGAAAACGGAATGTCTATTAATTTCTATGAAACAGAAATGCGCATTGCATTAGGTTTTGTTGGTTAAAGTAATAGTCGCCAAAATTTATTCATTTAAAATGAATTTGGCTCCTGATGAGTGCTAAACGCTGACGGATCGAAGCTTTTCGGCCGTAAAATTAGAATTCCAGTAATTTCTAATAAGAGTTATTGGTCTTTAAATGAATTCCAGCCTTTAGCAATTAATGGAACCAAAGTTTCTCCGCGTGTTACCAAATGCATGCCTTTTTCCTTATCTGTGATATATCCAATGACCGTTAAATTTGGATTGCCCTTAATTTTAGGGAAATCTTCTTGTGATATGGTCATTAATAATTCATAATCTTCTCCACCATTCAAGGCAATGGTCGTGCTATCAAGATTAAATTCCTCGCATGTCGAAATGACCTGTGGATCCAACGGGATTTTATCTTCGTATAATTCCGCTCCAACAGCGCTTTGCTTGCACAAATGAATAATCTCTGAAGATAAACCATCGCTAATATCAATCATTGACGTGGGCTTTACTTTTAAATCTTTCAGCAACTTCACAATATCCTTTCGTGCTTCAGGTTTGAGCTGCCTTTCCACAATATAGGAATACGGATCTAGGTCAGGTTGATTGTTAGGATTCACCTTAAAAACCTCCTTTTCTCTTTGTAGTACTTGAAATCCCATATAGGCAGCACCTAAGTCGCCCGTAACTACTAAAAGGTCGTTTGGTTTGGCGCCACTTCTATAAACAACGTCGTTTTTGTTAACCTCTCCAATGGCAGTCACAGAAATAATCAATCCAGTGGTAGAAGAGGTGGTATCGCCACCTACAATATCAATATCATAAAATTTTGCTGCAGCTTCAAATCCCACATAAAGTTCTTCAATAGCTTCCAGAGGGAATCTATTTGAAACTGCAATGGCAATAGTGACTTGTGTTGCCGTGGCGTTCATGGCGTAAACGTCAGATAGATTGACCATAATAGCTTTGTATCCCAGGTGTTTGAGTGGCATATAGCTCAAATCGAAATGCACGTGTTCAACAAGTAGATCTGTTGTAATGACGATTTGTTTTGATTTAAAGTCCAAAACAGCGGCATCATCTCCGATGCCCTTGACCGTCGATTTTTGAGTGATTTCAAAATTTTGGGTCAAATGGTCTATAAGTCCAAACTCACCCAATTCACTAATAGACGTGCGGGGTTGATTTTTATCTTCTATCATCCTGCAAATTTAGGGATATCGCTGAGAAAACACGAATCATTTTTTCGAAATATTAAGGAGGCTCTTGTATTAAAAAGACGAATCTATCCATTTAAGAATATAATATAAAGTTCCATGGAAAAACCCTTCTTATATTGTATCTTTGTCCTCTATTTAGAAATAATCTTAATAACGAATGATAAAAGTATCTGAAACAGCTAAAAAAAAGGTCATTGAACTCATGGGTGAAGATGGCTTTGACTGTGCAACCGACTTTGTACGCGTTGGTGTAAAAAGTGGCGGTTGTTCGGGTTTATCATATGATTTAAAATTTGATAAATCACAAGAAGACGAGGATAAGGTTTTTGAAGATAATGGTGTCAGAATTATTATTGATAAGAAAAGTTTTTTATACCTCATTGGTACAACCCTTGAATATTCAGGAGGTTTGAATGGTGCTGGTTTTGTGTTTAATAATCCAAACGCGAATCGCACATGTGGATGTGGGGAATCCTTTTCCCTATAATCCCATCCCAACCTTCCCCAATGGAAGGAGTTGAACATATAATGTAAATGATAATGACGAAATACACAGAAGACGATTTAAGAGAGGAATTAAAAACCAAGGAATACGAATATGGTTTTTTCACAGATATTGAATCAGATACGTTTCCTCCTGGTTTGAATGAAGATGTTGTTCGTGCAATTTCTTTAAAGAAGGAAGAGCCAGAATGGATGACGGAATGGCGATTGGAATCTTTCAGGGCATGGGAGAAGATGATCGAACCAGAATGGGCCAATGTCCATTATGAAAAACCTGACTTTCAGGCTATTTCCTATTATTCGGCACCTAATACGAAACCCAAATTAAATAGTTTGGATGAGGTAGATCCGGAATTATTGGCCACCTTCAAGAAATTGGGAATTTCCATGGATGAGCAGAAGGCCTTGGCCGGTGTTGCCATGGATGTGGTTATTGACTCTGTTTCCGTAGCGACAACCTTTAAAAAATCCTTGAATGAAAAAGGTATTATTTTCTGTTCCATAAGCGATGCCATTAAAGACCATCCTGAGTTGGTCAGAAAACATATTGGAACCGTGGTGCCACAGAAAGACAATTTCTATGCGGCCTTAAACTCTGCAGTCTTTAGTGATGGGAGTTTTTGTTATATTCCAAAAGGGGTGCGCTGCCCAATGGAACTCTCCACTTATTTCCGAATCAACCAAGGCGGAACAGGCCAGTTTGAAAGAACGCTTTTAATTGCTGATGAGGATAGCTACGTAAGTTATCTGGAAGGCTGTACTGCGCCGAGCCGTGATGAGAATCAATTGCATGCGGCCGTAGTGGAATTGATTGCTATGGATGGTGCAGAAATTAAATATTCTACAGTTCAAAACTGGTACCCAGGAAATGCTGAAGGTAAGGGTGGCGTTTTCAACTTTGTGACCAAAAGAGGGATTTGTGAAAAGAATGCCAAAATCTCCTGGACGCAAGTAGAAACCGGTTCAGCCGTCACTTGGAAATATCCGAGCTGTATTTTGAAAGGTGATAATTCAGTAGGTGAATTTTACTCCATTGCCGTGACCAATAATCACCAGCAGGCCGATACCGGAACAAAAATGATCCATTTAGGTAAAAACACCAGATCGACCATTATTTCAAAAGGCATCTCAGCTGGGAAATCCCAAAACTCCTATAGAGGTTTGGTCCAAATAGGACCTCGAGCAGAAAACGCCCGTAATTTCTCAGAATGTGATAGTTTGTTGATGGGCAATGATTGTGGCGCACACACCTTCCCATATATTGAAGTGAAAAACAAAACGGCAATAATAGAACACGAAGCCACCACAAGTAAAATTGGTGAAGACCAGATTTTTTACTGTAACCAACGTGGTATCGATACTGAAAAGGCAATTGCACTTATTGTAAATGGGTTTAGTAAAGAGGTGTTGAATAAGCTGCCGATGGAATTTGCCATAGAAGCCCAAAAACTATTGGAGATAAGTTTAGAAGGCTCCATAGGATAATGATCCATAACCTGCAAGGTTTTAAAAATGGTGTAGGTTTGAATAAATGACATAAGATTTCTGTTTTATACATCCCAAAATACATGAAAATAATAGGTTTTCTTTTAGTTGTTTTGTTGGCGTTTACAAGTTGTAAAAACGATCCAAGATCTGCTGATGTCGTTGAGGATAAGAAAGACCAGTTGGATGTGAAGGAAGTCTCAGGGAATTTTATCTATTACGACGATGCAAGTGTTTTACAAACCCGAAGTGAACTATTTGGGGTTGTTGAAAACCAAAAAGCCCAGGAATTGATTAAACAGGCCGAGCCTTTAAAAGATCAGCCAACCGATGAGGTAAAAGTGACGTTAAAAGTAAAAGTTACCAAAAAACCAGAGAATGAAGAAGGCTGGGAAAACAGAGTAGAAATCATTGACATTATTGCTGTTTCCAAAGTTGAACGACAGGACAGTGAGATGATAAAATTAAAATCACAAGAATAGAAAAATAAAATTCAAATTTTGATAGACAACTATTCGAATTTGTACTTTAACTTTAAGTAAAACCATATGTTAAAAATTATTGATTTACACGCAAGTGTTGAAGATAAAGCCATATTAAAAGGCATTAATTTAGAGATAAATGCTGGTGAAGTCCATGCCATCATGGGACCAAATGGTTCTGGTAAAAGTACTTTGGCATCTGTTATTGCCGGTAAGGAAGACTATGAAGTCACTCAAGGAGAAATCTTATTTGAAAATGAAAGCATCCTCGAGTTAGCACCAGAAGATCGGGCACATAAAGGTGTTTTTCTTTCGTTTCAATACCCTACTGAGATCCCAGGCGTATCTGTAACCAATTTCATGAAAACGGCCATCAACGAAACCCGTAAAGCAAGAGGACTTGAAGATATGCCTGCCAATGAGATGTTGAAAATGATTCGTGAGAAGTCAGAGATGCTGGAAATTGATCGTAAATTCTTATCCCGATCCTTAAATGAAGGGTTTTCGGGTGGTGAAAAGAAACGAAATGAAATTTTTCAATTGGCCATGTTGGAGCCAAAATTGGCGATTCTAGATGAAACTGATTCTGGATTGGATATTGATGCACTCCGCATTGTAGCCAGTGGGGTCAACAAATTGAAAAGTAAAGAAAATGCGGTGATTGTCATTACCCATTACCAACGTTTGTTGGATCATATTGTACCAGATTTTGTCCATGTGATGTTTGAAGGACGCATCGTAAAATCTGGAGGTAAGGAATTAGCCCATGAGCTCGAAGAAAAAGGCTACGATTGGATTAAGGAAGAAGTGAACGCTTAGTTTGGTTTGAAGTGTTTCTTGTTTAAAGTTTCAAGTTATGGCAACGGTTAAGAAATTTGAAGATTTAGAATATGGCAGGAAGCTCGAAGACTTTCAAACGAGATAAAAGAAATTGTTTTAAAATCTGAATAAAAGAATGATTTTAGACTGAGAGATCAAATCAAAGGGTCTTCAGGTTCAGTAATGGACACTATTGCTGAGGGTTTTGAGCGTGATGGGACTATTGAATTTAGACAATTTCTAACCATTGCCAAAGGATCAGCAGGAAAATCAAGATCTCAATTATATAGAGTTTTTGATTATGGATATATAGAAGAAGAGAACTTAGAGAAACTGGTAAATGAATACGAACAATTAAGTAAACGAAGAGCCAATTTCATAATATATTTAAATAAACAAGATTTCAAAGGAAACAAATTCAAATGATTACGAATGTGCAATCAGCTTGAAACAAGAAACAAAAGAAACTTGAAACTTACAGAATGGAACTAAAAGAAAAACTCATCGCCTCATTTATGGCATTCGAAAACCTGGTAGATATTGATTCGCCGGTACACGACCTGCGAAGCGAAGCCATAAAAGAATTTGAAACGCTAGGCTTCCCATCCAGAAGGGACGAAGCCTGGAAATACACCTCATTAAAGAGTATTTTAAAACACGATTATAGTGTGTTTCCGAAAAGTGAAAACCATATCGATTATAATGATATTAAGAAATATTTTATCCATGACATTGACACGTATAAAATTGTCTTTATCGATGGGAAATATTCATCACATCTTTCTGAAACGACCCATGATGGCGTGGATGTTTGTTTAATGTCATCGGCATTGTCCAATCCAAAATACAGAGCTATTATTGAAAATTATTTCAATAAAGTGGCTTCTAAAGATGGATTATCATCATTGAATACTGCATTTTCACAAGAAGGCGCCTATATTCATATTCCAAAGAACAAATCGGTTGCAAAGCCTATTCAAATCGTTCATTTTTCAACAGGAAATGAGGCTGCATTGATGTTACAGCCTCGAAACTTGATTGTCGTGGATGAAAATTCACATGTTCAAATTATTGAGCGCCATCAAAGTTTGACGGAGAATCCTGTGTTGACCAATAGCGTTACTGAGATTTTTGCGGACAAGCGTGCCATCGTGGATTATTATAAAATCCAGAATGATAACGAAAACGCCTCTTTGATTGACAGCACCTTCATCAATCAAAAGCAAGAAAGCTGTGCAACGGTACATACCTTTTCTTTTGGTGGAAAACTGACCCGAAACAATCTTAATTTTTATCAAAATGGAGAGCGGATTGATTCTACGTTAAAAGGCACCACAATTATTGGTGACAAACAACATGTAGACCATAATACCTTGGTGCACCATATTGAACCAAATTGCGAAAGCCATCAAGATTACAAAGGGATTTTTGACGACAATTCTACAGGTGTTTTTAACGGCAAGGTTTTAGTCGATAGAAAGGCCCAAAAAACCAATGCATTTCAGGCCAACAATAATATTTTGTTGAGTGATAAAGCAAGTATCAACACCAAACCCCAATTGGAGATTTTTGCTGATGATGTGAAATGTTCCCATGGATGTACTATTGGTCAATTGGATGAAAGTGCCATGTTTTACATGCGCTCAAGAGGTATTCCAGAAAAAGAAGCAAAAGCTTTATTGATGTATGCTTTTAGCAACAACGTGCTGAGCTCCGTTAAAATCCCTGAAATTAAGCAACGTATTACTAATATTATCGCTAAAAAATTAGGCGTTAATATTGGATTCGATCTATAGTTAGAACACGGATGACGCAGATATGGCAGATTGTCGCCGATTATTGTTTTCGATAAATGTCAGCTTGGTTCTGACCTATTGAAATCTGCGTTTATCATAAGCAATCAGCGCTATCCGCGTTCCTCAAAGTGATTCAAAATTTCAAAAATTAAAGCATGTTTCAAGTCGAAGATATAAGAAAAGATTTTCCAATACTTCAAAGAAAAGTCAATGGGAAACCATTGGTGTATTTTGACAACGCTGCAACTTCGCAAACACCGCAACACGTTATTGATGCCATTGTAGATTATTATTCAAACTACAACGCCAATATCCATCGCGGTGTGCATAGCTTGAGTCAAGAAGCGACGGATCATTATGAAGAGGCGCGACTAAAAATCCAAAAGCACTTTAATGCTAAAGAAACGCATGAAATTATCATGACTTCTGGTACGACGCATGGCATTAATTTGGTGGCAAGCGGTTTTACGTCACTTCTTAAAAAGGGTGATGAAATTTTGGTGTCTGCATTAGAACACCATAGTAATATTGTGCCTTGGCAAATGTTGTGTGAACGTAGTGGCGCGATTTTAAAAGTCATTCCTATGAATGATGAAGGCGAATTGGTCATATCTGCTTACGATAATCTGCTTTCTGAAAAAACAAAACTTGTTTTTGTTAATCATATTTCCAATGCATTGGGGACTATAAATCCTATAGAAACCATTATTAAAAAAGCACACGTAGTTGGCGCTGCAGTTTTGATTGATGGTGCACAGGCCTGTCCTCATATTAAGGCCGATGTGCAAGCTTTGAATGTTGATTTTTATGTGGCTTCCGCCCATAAAATGTGCGGACCTACGGGTGTAGGAATGCTTTACGGAAAGGAAGAATGGCTCAATAAACTGCCTCCATATCAAGGCGGTGGAGAGATGATTGCAGAAGTGTCTTTTGAAGGGACCACATATGCGGATTTACCCCACAAATTTGAAGCCGGCACACCAAATATTTGTGGAGGGATTGCCTTTGGAGCCGCGATTGATTATATGAACGCTATTGGATTTGAAGAGATTAGTGCTTATGAACATGAGCTTTTAGAATATGCCACCAAGCAGCTTTTGGAAATTGAGGGTCTAAAGATATATGGCACTGCAAAGAATAAAACCTCGGTAATTTCCTTTAATTTGAAAGGTATCCATCCCTATGATATTGGTACGCTTCTAGATAAAATGGGCATTGCAGTACGCACTGGGCACCATTGCGCGCAACCTATCATGGATTATTTTAAAATCCCAGGTACTGTTAGAGCTTCTTTTGCATTTTACAACAACAAACAAGAAATTGACGCCTTGGTTGAAGGGGTTAAAAAAGCAAAAATGATGCTGTCCTAATCGGCAGATTTTACAAAATTAATTATATGAGTTCAAAGTTTTTAGCCATTTTTTCAATGGTATTATTATTTTTTTCATGTTCATCAAATAAAGATAAAATACTATTTATTGCAAGTGCCAAGGTGGATTGTACAGGGGTAGCCCCTCAAAAATGTCTTCAAATCAAAGAAGAAGGTTCATCTGATTGGACTTATTTTTACAATGATATTGAAGGTTTTGATTATGTTGAAGGTTTTTACTATAAGATAAAAGTCAGTATTTCAGAGGTTGAAAACCCGCCAGCAGACGGCTCATCATTGAGATATACATTGGTTGAGGTTTTACAAAAATCGAAATCACCTTTAAATTTGGATAAAGGCTCATGGATGGTGACCCGGGTGAAGAGCATGGACAGTTTTGGCAGAAATCCATTTATTAAAATTGATCTTTCACAAAATGAAATCAATGGCAATACAAGTTGTAATCGGTTTTCTGGAAAAATTGTTGTGACAGATAATATCGTGGACATCACAGAAGTGTCTTCCACTAAAATGATGTGTAAGAACATTGAAGTTGAAACGGCATTTCTTGATGCTTTAGCGAGCATCTCCTCTTACACTTTAAATGATGACAAGCTTCAATTATTAGATGATAATCAGGAACTGCTCATAGAATGTAACTACTTAAAATCGGAGTGATATATAAAGAGTTTAACCTTGATGTCCAATGTTAAAATGCTGCGGTTGAAGAGATAAATTGTAACTTTGTATAAAATTTTAGAATGACTATAAAAGCGATACAAGAAGAGCTGATTGATGAATTTTCAATGTTTGAAGATTGGGAAGAGCGCTATCAATATATGATAGATTTGGGCAAAACCTTGCCTCTTATTGACGAGCGATATAAAACTGAAGAAAACATTATTAAAGGCTGCCAAAGTAAGGTTTGGGTTCATGCTGAAATGAATGATGATAAGGTGGCGTTTACAGCAGATAGTGATGCTATTATTACCAAAGGAATTATCGCTATTTTAATACGCGTGTTTTCCAACCAACATCCACAAGATATTATTGACGCTGATACTGATTTTATAGATGAGATCGGACTTAAAGAACACTTGTCGCCAACGCGTGCCAATGGATTGGTGAGTATGATTAAACAATTAAAAATGTATGCTATTGCCTACCAAACGCAGTTAAACTAATTCTTGCGAAAGCAGGAATCTCATAATTGAGATGTAATGTAGGTAATCAAAGTAAAGTTTGAATACTTCCTGAATTAGAGAAAAAAATGTATGCTTCAGCATATGAAATACAGTTAAATTAAGTGGATGAGGTTAAAAATTTAGGCGAATGCTTTTTGCAATGTTCCTGAATTTTTTAACTTCTAAACTCCTAAACTTTAAAAAATGAGTAAAGAAATAGACACTTTCGCTTTGGGCGAAAAAATATTAAGAGTTATAAAAACCATATACGATCCAGAAATTCCTGTAGATATCTATGAACTTGGATTAATATATGATGTTTTGGTAAATGAAGATTATGAAGTTAAAATCTTGATGACCTTAACCTCTCCTAACTGTCCTGTAGCGGAAAGCTTACCGATGGAAGTTGAAGAAAAAGTGAGATCATTGGATGATGTCAAATCAGCAGAGGTTGAAATCACTTTTGATCCACCTTGGACGCAAGAGTTAATGAGCGAAGAAGCAAAGTTGGAGTTGGGAATGCTTTAATATAAGCTTGGTTGAAAAGCCGTCCTGACCTTGCCGGTAAAGATATATCGAGTTGTGTGGCATTTGAGAAATGACGAACAAGGAATTAAATATAGAATATAATTTAATAATTAAAAATATTGTTGCACCAATCTTTAAGAGGTTAGGCTTCAAGAAAAGTGGAACGAATTTCTATAGAAAGACTGACGATATTATCCAAGTATTTAATTTTCAAAAAAGTTCCATGAACTTTGAAAACTCTTTTTCATTTGTAGGGAATATTGGTTTTATTGAACCAGAAACATATTTAAAACTCTGGAAAACAGATTCCCTTCCGAAATTTCCAAAATGTACGGATGCTCTAATTGAATTTAGACTTGGAACAATAACACATGACGGACTTGATTATTGGTATAAAATACAGAATGACAATCGTTCTGCTGCCCTAATTATTCAACTTCAAAAAGATTTGATACTTATAGAAAATTTATTCGAAAATCATAAAACTTTATTATCCTTAGAAAAGTTCTTTTCAGATAGAACTAAAATTTCGGGCTTTTATGGAGAATTAGGTCAGTTCGCTCTTTTTAAAAAAATTGGCAAAGATAAAGTTGCTAAACAAATAATTAATAAAGTGTATAAAAAAGCGAAAAAACCAAAAAGCTGGACTAATTTTAGCACGCTAACAAATGGTGTATGGGAAAATCAGAAATCGAAGCCAGAAGTCAATCAATCTTGGGTCGCCAGAATAGAAGAAATAGCTATTTTATATAATGAAGAACTAAAATAAAAACGCCACACAACAAAGATGTGTATAAGCAATGGCTTGTCCTCGCTTACTTGGAAATTCCTGCGGAATTTCCAATGGCAAGTACTTGTTTGCAGTTGTTTGTACCAGCCCTCGCCACTGCCCATACACGTAACGTTGACGAGAGTTAGCAATTCTTATAAGGTTTCCATTAATGATAATCTTATAAACCTTTATCAAAAAGCAAAAAATCATTCAATGACTAACTTTTTGAGTTTGTAATTGAATGATTTTTAAAATGAGATGCACTAATTATTGTGCACTAATTTGATTATTGTTTACTGTAGGTTAAAAACTAGACCACTTCCCAAACTAAATTGATATATGGTGGAATACGTGCTGACTCCTGTGCCAACACCTCCGGTGCCAAAATAAAATCCACCACCAACAGATTGAACTGCTGAAAGCATCTGCATTTGAAGTTTAATCCCGACGCTATCGGAGGCCCAAAAAATACCTCCTAATTTTCCGCCCCATGCAAATTTGGTAACGCTGGCTTCATTGCCGTTATCAGGATTGGTAAGTCCCGCTGTAAATACACCGGCACTTAAACCAGCAAACCCTTCTAATTGAGAATTTGATGCTCTAAAATATTTATTCGCTCCCAACATGATATAATTGATCCCGAGATCAAAATCGGTAAATTTTGTTAAAAGTTGGCCTCTCATTAAATAGGTTGTCGGCGAATGGGTGTCTTGCCGGAAATAGGAAATTTCTATTCCAACACTTGGCTGCACTCTGTATTCCGCAGCTACGCCCCATTGAAAACCTCCTTTAATCTTACCATTGTAAAATTCAGTAGGATCGTAGTAGGAGTCAAATTTGTTATCAAATACGTACCCAGCATTAACACTTACGTTCACACTTTGCGCATGCACACCTAAACTTGCCAAGGCTATTATGGCGACTAAAATTAATTTCTTTATAACAATTATTATTTTGGTTCCGTGGAGTTTAAAGCACTAAATTCAATTAAAAGTCACCGTAAATTTAATAAAATCTCATTTATAATAGGGGAATATTTATGAAACCTGCTAAGACCATATTTTTATTCTGCGAAATGATCCTTGTTTATTTAATTCACCTTGTCATTTGGTTGAAGGAATTGACGTAGCGCTCAAGGTGTTCTTATAAGGTTTTTTTTGGTCAATATTATTACTTTAAGTTGTTTTCAATTTCACCTATCAATAGCCAAAAGAAATGAACTCATCACCAATGATACGGTTTTTATGTAATTTTGTAATCAGAATTATTTCAATCGAAAATCGCCTTTTAACAATGTACAACTAAAGGAGAATTGTGATCTTCAAAATGTTATTTGACACTTTTGATGGTGTCGAATGCCAATCTAAAAGCCGAATTTTAAACCTAAAATTAAAAAATGCCAAGACCTAGCCCAAAATCCTTAAAGGACAAAAATAAAATCAGCTTAAAAAAGTCTTTTAGTGCCTTGGTATTTATCCCGCGTTTCTTTAAGGAAATATGGAGAACAAATAAAAGGTTATTTCTTTTATCAGCTTTCTGCAGACTAATAGGCGCCCTACTGCCGGTGGTGATCTTATGGGTTGGAAAACTTATTATTGATGAGATCATTCTTCAGACCAATACAGATTCGTCAGATTTAACCCAACTATGGACGTATGTGGGGATTGAATTAGGCCTCATTGTTCTTTCTGATCTCATGAGTCGCGCCATTTCTTTAACGGACGGCCTTTTAGGTGATGCCTATTCCATTGAATCTTCGGTTACTATCATAAAAAAAACCAATCAAATAGATATCAGTCTGCTTGAGGATTCGGAGTTTTATGATAAGTTGGAACGTGCTAGAATGCAAACCTCAGGTCGCGTGGGACTCATCTCAAATGCGTTAGGTGAAATTCAAAGTTTGATTTCCATTGCAACTTTAGTGGCTGGTTTGATCTACTTTGAGCCGTATTTGATTATCTTATTAGTGCTGAGTATTATACCATCGTTTGTAAATGAAATTTGGTTCAGCCAACAGCAATATTCTTTGGCAAGAGGTTGGACTGCTGAACGGCGCGAACTGGATTATCTTAGATTTATTGGTGCGAATAATGTCACCGCTAAAGAAATCAAACTTTTTGGATTGACGGATTTTATCGTAGACCGATTTAAAAACCTGTCCGAAGAATATTATCAATTGAATAAAAAACTAGCCATCAAGCGTTCAGCTCTTGGGTTCGTATTCAACGTTCTAGGAACCCTTAGCTATTATGGTGCTTATATTTTTATTATCTATCGTGTTATCTCTGGCGTAATTACCCTAGGTGAATTGACTTTTTTATCGGGTTCCTTTAATCGATTGACTCGGAATCTACAGGATTTCTTCTCAAAATTCACACGAATTACTGAGAGTGCACTCTATTTGAAGGATTATTTTGAATTTGTGGATATTTCGATTGTTCCAAAACACGATGAAGATCAACCTTTGCCTGATAAAATAAAATCGGGTTTTGAGTTTTGTAATGTTCATTTTTCGTATCCTGATTCTGAATCTGAGATTTTAAAAGGAGTCAGCTTTAAAATTGCTGTGGGAGAAAAAATGGCTTTTGTGGGTCAAAATGGCGCCGGAAAAACAACCTTGACAAAATTGATGTTGCGTTTTTATGAGCCTACTTCTGGCGAAATATTGTTGGATGGCATCAATATCAACCGATTTAAGATGGATGCCTATCAAGAATTTTTCGGTGTCATTTTTCAAGATTTTTTCCGATATGAGTTTACCGTCAGAGAAAACATTGCCATAGGAGCTATTGATCAATTGGATAATCAAGAAAAAATTGAGAATGCAGCCCAATTAAGTTTAGCCAACGACGTTATTTCAGGTTTAAAAAAAGGATATGACCAACAATTAGGCAAACGTTTTTATAAGGGCCAGGAACTTTCAGGAGGCCAGTGGCAAAAAGTGGCCTTGGCAAGAGCATACATGAAAGATGCTGAAGTGATGATTCTAGATGAACCTACATCGGCCTTGGATGCTAAAGCGGAGAGTGATGTTTTTCAACGATTTATCGGACTGACCCGAGGTAAAACGAGTATCATTATTTCTCATAGATTCAGCACGGTCCGGCAAGCCGATCGTATTTTGGTCTTAGAGGCAGGTAAAGTCTTGGAAATAGGAACTCATGAGCAATTAATGGAAAACGAAGGGCTATATGCACAACTTTTTCAATTGCAAGCGGAAGGCTATCAGTAATCATATGCTGTATTGATTACTATGAGATCCCGCCCAAAATCGTAAATAATACACTTCTATTCTGTCTGAACACTACGTTCTAGACAAAATAGGGTTTCATTAATAAAACACTTAATTTTGTAAGATGGAAAATGAAATTATTAACAGAGTCGCCAATAGCAAATTGGTTGTAGTGGACCTTGAAGATTACTACCCAAAAGGGCAACGTACCGTTTTTGACATCAAGGATTGGCTGTTTCATGAATTGGTACTTCGTGAAAAAGATTTCAGAACATATGTTAAAGAGCATGATTGGACGCAATATAAAGACCATTATGTCGCTTTGACCTGTACTTCAGATGCTATTGTTCCGGCATGGGCATTTATGTTGCTAACCATGAATTTACAGCCTTATGCCAAAAGAATTGTGGTTGGCAGTTTAGAACAACTGGAAACATCCATCTACCAAGATATTATCCAAAACCTAGAAATAGAGGCTTATGTTGATCAGCCGCTAATCATAAAAGGATGCGCCCATAAACCTGTGCCTGCCAATGCTTATATCATGTTGTCGCAAAAATTAAAACCTATTGCAAAGTCAATTATGTATGGGGAAGCCTGCTCATCAGTGCCTTTATATAAAAGAAAATAATAGAGAGAAGACTTTATTATAAATACGCTAACATTTATATTTGCACTTTAAAACAAATTAATCCATAAACACCTAAAATCTAGAAACATGACAAAAAAATTAGTATTTACACTATGCTTACTGTTTAGTATTTCTTTTGGCTTTGCACAAACGAAATCAGAACTGGAAGCCCAAAAATCAGAAAAACAAGCTGAAGCTGATGCTGCCCAAAAAGAGGCTGATGCTATTCAAGCTCAAATAGATGCGCTACCAGGTTGGAAAAAAGGTGCTTTTGGAGTTATTGGAGGTAGTTTGTCAAATTTCAACAATTGGTACGCTCAGGGTACTCCTAATAGCAGTTCTGGAAACATTGGTATTAATTTTAATGCCTATGCCAATAAACTGGAGGATAAATATTTTTGGAGAAACTCTTTAACCGTTAATCTTGCTTGGGTAAAATTGGATGATAAAGATGATCCAAATGATAACGACAGTTTTCAACCAACTTCTGATGTTTTCAATGTTTCGTCTCTATACGGTCGGAAATTAAGCGATAAATGGGCCGCTTCAGCCTTGGCAGAATATAGAACAACGATTCTTGACAATTTTAACGATCCTGGATATTTAGATGTAGGTATCGGTTTTACTTGGACGCCACTTGATAATTTATTGGTTGTGATCCATCCATTGAACTACAATTTTGTCTTTTCGGATAGCGATACCATCTTCGAATCATCTTTAGGTGCTAAAATCGTTGCTGATTATACCAGAAAATTCGGTAAAATTGATTTTAAATCTAACTTATCTGCATTCTTAAGTTATAAAGGTTCTGATTTATCAAATTGGACATGGACCAACAATTTCAGCTATACCCTTTGGAAAAATATTGGAGTAGGTTTTGACTTTGCATTACGAAGCAACAAACAAGAAGCTTTAAACTATGCTTTGGGTAATTATAACCCTGCCGCTGTACCTGCAGAAACCTTGCCTACTTTTGATAACGTAGATAATGATTTACAAACGTATTATACACTTGGTTTGACTTACAAATTTTAAGACCAAAAGTGACATCAATTAAAAAATGCTACCTGTATATCGGGTAGCATTTTTTAATTAATTAGTACATGATTATTCTTCCTCCTCAGTGTCATAATCTGGATAGAGAAAATTATTATATGGAAAACGCTGCACATGGATTTCTCTTACTTCGTCATAAACACGTCTTTTAAAAGCCTCTAAATTCTCTTTATTTAAAGCTGATATAAAGATGGCGTCATTCCCAATCTTGTTCATCCAGGTTCTTTTCCACTCTTCAAGTGTATAATTGGCCTTGGTTTTAACCGCAATCAAATCATCTTTATCAAAAGGAACCGCTTCATAAGCATCAATCTTATTAAAAACCATGATGGTCGGTTTATCTGAACTATCAATTTCTCCAAGAATCTTATTTACAGAAGCAATTTGATCTTCAAAATTAGGATGGGAAATATCCACCACATGCAATAATAGGTCAGCCTCTCTAACTTCGTCCAACGTACTTTTAAAAGATTCTACCAATTGGGTGGGCAGTTTTCTGATAAAACCGACGGTATCACTCATTAAAAACGGAAGATTTCCAATCACCACTTTTCTAACCGTAGTATCAAGGGTTGCGAATAATTTATCTTCAGCAAATACATCACTTTTACTCACAACATTCATTAAGGTTGACTTGCCAACGTTGGTGTAACCCACTAGAGCAACGCGTACCAATTGGCCTCTATTGCCACGTTGCACGCCCATCTGTCGGTCAATATTTTTGATTTTGTCTTTTAAAAGTGAAATCCGATCCCTAACAATACGTCTGTCCGTTTCAATTTCAGTTTCCCCGGGCCCACGCATTCCAATTCCCCCTTGTTGACGTTCCAGATGCGTCCACATGCCTTTTAATCGCGGCAATAAATATTCGCATTGCGCCAATTCAACTTGGGTTCTGGCATAACTTGTTTGCGCGCGTTGTGCAAAAATATCAAGGATGAGGTTGGTTCTGTCCAAAACCTTGCAGTCTAGCAACTTACTGATATTTCGTTCTTGGGCAGGCGATAATTCATCATCAAAAATGGCGGTTCCAATATCGTTTTCCTTAATAAAAAGCTGAACTTCTTGCATTTTTCCTGTTCCTATAAAGGTTTTAGGATTAGGCATCTCCATTTTTTGGGTAAAGCGCTTCACTACTTCACCACCAGCTGTATAGGTCAAAAATTCAAGTTCATCTAAATATTCTTTAGATTTTAGATCATCTTGTTCTTTGGTCACGACACCAATTAAAACTGTTTTTTCTAAATTAATATCTTTTTTCTCTAGCATAAATAGGATTAAAACACAAAGTTACGTAATTGATTGGCTTTCATTTAGTATTTTTAAAACTTAAATTATTTTAAGTGAGCCTTCAATACCCAAATTCTGACGTCCATACCATTGCCTTTTACAATACTGAGAACTTAGTTGATTATAGCGATAACCCTTTAACTCTTGATGATGACTTTTTGCCCAATTCTCCTAAAAAGTGGAATAAGGAGCGCTATGAAAAGAAAGTGTATAAAACAGGACTGGCAATTTCTAAAATAGGATTTGAGGACCTCCAAAAACCGCCTACACTTATTGGTTTGGCAGAAGTAGAAAATGACAGGGTGTTAACCGATTTAATCCAAAGTAGCGCCTTAAAAGCGCATCATTACGACTTTGTACGCTATGACTCTCCAGATGAAAGAGGTATTGATGTGGCCTTGTTATACGATAAAGATAGTTTTAGATTAGAGCGTTCTCAAAATATTGTGCTCGAAGTGGAAAATGAATTGGGGGTAAGAGATTATACGAGGGATATTCTTCAAGTAAGTGGTTATTTAGAGGGTGAAAAAATCCATATTTTAGTCAATCATTGGCCATCTCGGCATCAAGAATCTGATACTACTGGACATAAACGCATGTTTGCCGCTCAAACCATCGTTGGGATTATTGACAAAATACATGCAGATGATAGTGATGCCAAAGTTATCATTATGGGCGATTTCAACGACAATCCGAAAAATAAAAGCATCCAATTTCTTAAAAAAGAACAATCACTCTACAATCCAATGGAAGCATTGCTGTCATATACCAGAGGAAGCGCTAACCATCAATTTAAATGGATTCTCTTTGATCAAATTCTGATGACCAACAATTTTAGAGATCCAAACCAAAATGGATTTCAATTTTTAAAAGCGGATATTTTTGACGATCGATTCCTAACGCAATATGAGGGTAAATACAAAGGTCAACCCTTTAGGACTTATGTTGGTAGGAAATATATGGGCGGTTATAGCGATCATTTTCCTGTATATATCCAATTGAAAAGGAATGGACTTTCTTGAAGAACAGCCAACCATAATGGCACCTCTCATCAAAGTTGAAGTCTTGACGTTATGTAAGTTGCGACTTTTTATTTAAAATAGTCTAAGGAACAACATGGCCAAAAAAACGGCTACCAACGGAATGAGCCAAAGCGTAAAAATACCATAGACGGTTTTCTTTTTTTGATTGGCATTCAAAATTTTTCTTTTTTTACCACTGTATTGTATCCAGTTTTTGAAGTAAAGAAGCAATGCAACGATAACGAATAAAACCCAAGCTTTTGTTGACGACATGGTGGTCACATGCATTTTATTGAAAAATTCAGCAAAAAACACACCCAAAACCAGTAATAATGAGGCTTGTACTATGGTAATATACAATATGGCAATGGCGTTGGCCTTAGCTTTTAAAGTGCCTTTTTTGTAATGGTTGAAACTATTAAAAAATAGTTGGTCAAATATGGTCATATAAAGTTGGTATCATTAAAATGTCATCATTTTTCTAAAATGAGAATATCGTCAATTAAATAAGCGCCAGATAATGATGTTGCTCTTCCGTTGCCCTTCACTTTAAAGGCAATGTACAAAATTCCTTCATAAGACGATAGATCAATTAAACCTGAATCAAGGAATACATTTGATGGAGCGCTTTGTGATGGTAATGAAGCTTCTAAAGGCTGCCAAGTTGCGGCTACAACATTCGTGCCGTCAAAATCTGTAGATATCAAAACTTCCAATGTGTTGGTGGCAGACCGCACGTTAGATTGGGCCGCCTTAAAATTTAAGTAGGCAAAAGAGGATGCGGTTTTTTTGTAAACCGGAGTGATTAGCCAACCAATATTGGATGCATTACCAGAACCGATAGGATTGAATGCCGCATATTTATTTCCGTCAGAATGATGGGTTTTCCAACTCACTTTTCCAGCTTGCGCAAAATTGGTCCAACCTTCAAGGTCTAAATCGGTTTCGTTATCTGCCAATTCAAAATCTTCTTTTAGAATGGTATTAAAATCTTCAATGCCCAATGTTGTGCATCTACTTTCGGTCATGTTGACACCACTCAAATCATTCACTGCTAAGACTATTTCAGTACCATCAAATGTTTTTGAAATAACACCCGTAATGGTTCCATTTCCAAAAGGAAGCAAATTATCTTTAAAGGATGAGAAGGAGCTGATTTCTAAATTGAAATTATCATAGCCTATATTGTCTGAACAGACTTGCATTTCTCTTAGCGTATCAAAATCTTGAGCAGGATCAAAATAGCGTTTGCCTTCTAAATTGTTAGCGAATTCCACGTCATTAAACTGTACGTAAAGGCCTAGGTGGTCGGCGTTAACTTCTGAAAATTTAAGCTGTAGTGGTATCAATTGTAAGGTTTTTTGGGAGCGGAATAGCTGTTGTTTTCGTTGGTTTTCGGACAAGCGTTTTACTGTAGTTCCATATTGATCCGTAGCCGTTTCGCCACCAATGGTCACAACCCCATTGCCAACGCGTTCTTCACCTATATAGAGCCCTTTTAATTTGATATAAACTTCCCTTCCAAAATTATACTGATTATATGTTTCTACTTGATTGGGGATTATTTTAATTCCTTCAGTAGGATTTTCAGGTGCATCCTGAAGAAATAGTTCTTTAAAGAAGTTGCCCTCTTTATCTGATGATGTGACATAACCCTTTATATAGATATCAGTGTCAATTAATACGGGTTTTTTATAATTATTGACATATTTCATTTTCAACTCAGTCATAGTAACTTGAATGGCGCCACTTGCCAAAAGTGCTTCTAGACCTTTGTTTTCTTCAATACCCAAATTATCTGGAACCGAAAAGTCATCGCTTTGGACACAAGAGCTCATCATGATACTCATTGCTATCATGATGAAAATTGCTAAAATTCTATTTGTCTTAAACATAATCTCATTATTTTAGAAATCTCAAATTCGTCTTGTTTTTAGTCATCTTTAAAACCTTATATGAACGTTTAAAAAATAGGTTGTGCCTCGGCCATACCAATATTTTGAACCAAATACCGGAATTTCATTGCTGGCATCTTTTTTCAATACTCTATAATTGGCATTTCTACCTTGCTCGAAGCCACCAGTTTTGTGCGTGACGTCGAGTAGATTGTTAATACTGGCAAAAAAGCCCACAAAATAATTGTTGATTCGCAATGATTTCCCACCCACAAGATTGACGATCATATAGTCATCAAATTTTTCTTGTTTTAAAAGCTGACTGGCCACTTCTGGATCATAATCATTGAACGGCAATCCATCAGCGTCGGTATAGAAATTTCGTGTTCTAATAAGCGGACTGACGTCAACATAGGTGTTGTCAAAAAAGTTTGCCGTTGCTCCAAGCCACCAATAATCAGGGTCACGGTATTCAAAACCTACGGAATAAGCGGTTTGAGGCCCGCCTGCAAGTTTATAGTTTTTAAGGTGGGCTTGTCCAAAATCAATACCATTGAGATTAGTGAAACTTGAAGAGGTCAGATATAAATTGGGATTGTTAGCATAGGTATATTGACCTAAGGAAGCCACGCCTTTTAATTTTATAGCAGGTGTTATTTGTGCCTCAAGACCAAACTCTCCACCAAAATGTGTTTTGTCAATCCCATGCGTAATCTCTTGAACAAATGCTGAAGTCTGATTTTCTGAAATTTCAAAACTGCTCAGTCCATCAGCATAGTAAAATGAGATTTTATTGGCATCTTCAATTGTCGCATAATAGCTAGTCAGTTTTGCCTTTATGGTTGAAGAACGGAAAATATAACTCGCATCGATGGATGTTATTTTTTCTTCCATAATATCTTTTACGACGTTATGATTTTCTCTGGGGTTGGAATAGGAGTTTCTCAGCGTTGGAGCTTTTAAAAGATAACCCAAATTGAAATCTAATACGTGTTTTCCGGTAATTTTATAGGTCAATCCAGCTTTTGCTCCAAAACCTGCAAAGCTTAGTTTATCACCTTTGCCGAGAGAATTATTTGCGTAGATTTCATGTTGATACAATCCTTCCCGTTGGTAAGTCGTATTGGAAGCACTTAAAGCTACAAAATAATCGGCTTTTTTATGCTTGAATTGTACTTGGGCAAATCCTGAAATTACACGAGCAATTAAATTATAATTGTATCTAAACCGCTCACCTTCTCCTACAATTCTATTGGGGTTTTGTAAGTCATATTGAACGTTGTCAAAAGAATCAACATTCAAAACGCCCGAGGCACCTAACACATCTTTCACCTGAGCAAAATTTTCAGATTTTAAATGGCGGTAGTTGATAGCGCCATTTAAAGTGATATGGTCTGTAATATCAGAGTTAAGGATGGTATTTACGGTGAGTTGGGCGTCATCGTTTCTATCTTCGTATAACGCATATGCAGCGTTTAGACCATTGCTGCTATTGGTGATATTAGCATCATAAATCCTGTTCCAATCAATTTGACCATCTTCTGAAAAAGCTTGTTCCAATTGATAGGCCTTGGCATAATCTGGTCCATTTTTATCGGCAAGGGCGTAGCTTGGAAGTTTTTGATAATAGGCGGGACTTGGGTTACCGCCACCGGGATAGTCCAACCGGCTGTTTCCTGTTTTCCCAAATTGGTAGGCAAGATTGGTATTTAGGGTAGTTCTATCGTTAAAATTCCAATAATGATTCAACATTAAGATAGGCTCATCAACCTCTTTCACGCGCGAGTTGCGTTTTTCACCATTTTGATACCCCCAATATTCATTGTATTTAATAGCTTTTAAATCGTAGACTTCTTGTGTGTTGGGCGATGATTTTCCACGTTGGTTAGGTGCATAAATAGCAGTTAAATTGATACTATGTTGCTCATTGACTTTTTTCTCAATAGCCGCAAAAAACGAATTGGAAGCATAAAAAGTAGCCTCTTGAAAACCTTCTTCGCCCCAACGCCGTCCAATAGCGACAGAAGCTGACCAATTCCCGTCCATAAGTCCGGTAGCATAACTTGCAATAACCCGATTGGCATAACTTCTATCAGATGACGAGTAGGTGAGGCGTCCACCTTTTCTATATTCGGAAGCTCTGGTAATCATATTGGTTGATCCCAAAGCGCCACCAAAAGAATAATGCGATGGCCCCAAATTGGTGGAGAGCTCTTGGTTTCTTAAGACATCATTTAAACCACCCCAGTTGCTCCATTCTGGTCGTCCATTGTACATCTTATTCATTTCAATACCATTGATCAGCACCGCACTATGTTCTGAATCGAGACCTCTTACTTTAAAGAATGAAGAGCTAAACTCAAAGGCAACGGTGCGTTGATAAACATCTTGGGAAGATTGTAATAGTCCGGAAATATTATCTGCGCCTCCAGTACTATCATCGTTTAATTCGTCATCAGATAATGTGATGGTGTACCTATCAACGGAATCAGCTACGTTTATATCGAGCATCATATCCCTAATATCCAATACCTGTCCTTCGTTGACAATAATCGGGAAGCGTTTGGTAATATAGCCTGTTTTTTCAACCTTGAGTATATGTTCTCCAAGTGGCACATTAAAGATGAAGTTGAATTCACCTTCGGCATCCGTGGCCTCCATTTGATTGGTCTCCTCAATGGTGATGCTGACGTTGGGTATGGGGACTAGGGTGGCACCGTCAATTACACTTCCCTTAATAATGGTTTGTTGCGCTGTTACAGAGAACATAGAAAAAATCCCAAATAAAAAAATAAGACTCTTTATCATAAGAATATTTTATTATTTCAGTTTCGTAAAACTTGTCAACCCCAATTACCAGATATTGCGATGAGAAATTTTATGTCAACGACAAAAACTTCAAAGTCACTTGTTTCAGATTGAATGATTTCATGTCTTCCTTGATCACTACATATCAGTCGATTAAGATAGTCAAAATATGTATTGTTTGTAATAAATCTTTACATTTGATACAGAACTTTGTGGAATCTTGAAAAAGCATGGCAATGAAACATCAAAAATCAATATGTATAGCGATTTTCTTTATGTTGATCACGAATATTTGGTCTCAAGAAACCAATAGATTTAAGATCCATACAGTTGCTTTTTATAATTTGGAGAACTTATTTGACACGATCAATGATCCTGATAAATTTGACGAGGCGAGTCCTATTATGGAATTGAGCACAGGAAGGTCAGAAGTATATCACAAAAAGGTGCGCAATATGGCAAAGGTTATTGCTGATATTGGTGCTGATGAGACGGGAAATGCACCTGCTATTTTGGGAGTTGCAGAAATAGAAAATCGAAGTGTTCTAGTTGATGTGGTAAATGATCCGTTTTTATTGGGAATTGATTATGGGATAATCCACTACGACTCTCCGGATAATCGAGGCATTGACGTGGGGTTGATTTATCAGAAGAAAATATTTCAGCCAATCCATACTAGCAAGCACACCTTAATACTCTATGACGATGTCACTAGAAAACGCGTTCATACCAGAGATCAGCTTTTAGTGACTGGAAAGCTGGAAGGTGATTTGATACATCTAATTGTTAACCATTGGCCCTCTAGAAGCGGTGGTGAAGAACGCAGCAGGAGCAAGCGTGTTGGTGCGGCCAAGCTCAATAAGCGGATTATCGATTCCTTACAAATCATTGATCCTTATGCTAAAATTATCATTATGGGTGACTTAAATGATGATCCGATTAATGTTAGCGTCAAAGATGTATTAAACGCGAAAGGGGAAAAGAAAGATGTCGAATTTAAGGGTATTTATAATCCTTACGAGAATTATTATAAAAGCGGATTGGGTACCAATGCCTACCGGGATGCTTGGAGTTTGTTTGATCAAATTATGATGACTCAGCCTTTATTGGAAACGGATTATTCATCGTTCAGATTTTACAAGGCATTTATTTACAACAAACATTATTTAACCACCAAACGAGGGCGTTGGAAAGGTTATCCATTTAGAAGTTTTGCCGATGGTGGATTTACCGGAGGTTTTAGTGATCACTACCCGGTGTATATTCATTTAATTAAAGAAGTTGAGTAAACTTCAATTAATTTTAGTTGAGTTGTTCTAAAAGAAACGTTTTACTCTCAAAGAGCTGAGATTCCCAGAGGGATGGCATCTTTGTAATAAAAGTATAGTTCATAAGAATGAGCCCCAAAAGGGAGACATCTTAACTGTCGTTTGCATTTATGAACTAAGTATTGACAACTTGTCTAATTCCAATCGGGTCATAGGACAATAAAAAAGCCACCTTAAAAAAAGTGGCTTTTAAAATAAAATATGTTGATCGGTTTACAAATCAAACTTGATGCCTTGTGCCAATGGCAACTCATCAGAATAATTAACGGTATTTGTCTGACGTCGCATATACACTTTCCAGGCATCAGATCCAGATTCGCGTCCGCCACCTGTTTCTTTTTCGCCTCCAAAGGCACCACCAATTTCAGCACCTGAAGTTCCAATATTGACATTTGCTATTCCACAATCTGATCCAGCGTAAGATAAAAACTTTTCAGCTTCTTTCAGTTCGTTGGTCATGATCGCTGAAGATAAACCTTGAGCTACACCATTTTGTTGATCAATTGCATTCTCAACATCACCTGAATATTTCATAATATATAAAATTGGCGCAAAAGTTTCGTGCTGTACAATTTCAAAATGATTTTCAGCCTCAATAATTGCTGGCTTTACGTAGCAGCCACTTTCAAAACCTTCACCTTCTAAAACACCACCTTCAACCAGAACCTTACCGCCTTCAGCTTTTGCTTTTTCGATAGCGGCCAAATATGTTTTTACAGAATCCTTGTCAATAACTGGACCAACATGATTGTTTTCATCTAAAGGATTACCAATTTTAATCTGTCCGTAAGCACCAACTATGGCATCTCTTACTTTATCGTAAACTGATTCGTGAATGATCAATCGGCGTGTTGAGGTACAACGTTGGCCAGCCGTACCCACAGCACCAAAAACAGCACCAGGAACTACCACTTTTAAATCGGCCGTTGGCGTAATAATAATAGCATTGTTTCCTCCTAATTCTAATAGAGATTTACCAAAACGTTCCGCAACGGTGGTACCCACTATGCGCCCCATTCGGGTTGAGCCTGTAGCAGAAACCAAAGCGATTTTGGGATCTTTAGTCATAAACTCTCCTACTTTGTAATCACCATTGATGATACATGAAATTCCTTCTGGTAAGTTATTTTCCTTTAAAACACTTGCAATTATATTTTGACATGCTATAGAACATAAAGGCGTTTTTTCTGAACCTTTCCATACACAAACATCACCACAAACCCAAGCAAGGGCTGTATTCCAAGCCCATACGGCAACCGGGAAATTGAACGCAGAGATAATGCCAACCACACCAATTGGGTGCCATTGTTCTCTCATAACATGACCTGGGCGTTCAGAAGGAATAGTTTGACCGTTAAGTTGTCGAGACAATCCCACGGCAAAATCGCAGATGTCAATCATTTCCTGAACTTCGCCGTAACCTTCTTGTAAAGATTTACCCATTTCATAAGAAACAAGCTTCCCAAGAGGTTCCTTTAATTCTCTTAATTTATTGCCAAACTGGCGCACAATTTCTCCACGTTGAGGCGCTGGTACATCTCTCCAAGTTTTGAAAGCTTTAGTAGCAGCGTTCATAACTTTATCATAATCGTCCTTCGTAGTTGTTTTAACCTTTCCTATCAGTTTTCCATCTACTGGTGAATAGCTTTCAATAACCTCGCCGTTAGAAAAATTATTGGAACCCGTTGAAGTGCCTTCATTTATATCTTTAACGCCTAATTCCTTTAGGGCTTTTTCAATTCCAAAATCTGTAGCAACTGCTTGCATATATGTATTTTTTAAAAAATTAATGATTCTTGCGAAGATAGCAATTAAATGTGGCTTTTTGAAGTCTTAACTTCTTAAAATAATGCTAACTTTAAGGCTGATTATCAATTTATATGCTATGAAAAACCTTATCTATTTTCCACTTTTAATGCTCCTGTTTCTGAATTGTAAGAATGATCAAAAGTCGTCAGCTTCAGACCAACAAACCAAAGTCAATGCGGAAAGTGTTGATGATTCCACTGCCCACAAAATAAATGAGTTTGCTATTGTTATTCACGGTGGTGCCGGAACCATTTTAAGGAAAAACATGTCTCCCGAGGATGAATCTGCCTATAACGCGAAGTTGGAGGAAGCTATTAGAGTTGGGTATGACATTTTAAAAAACGGTGGCTCAAGTTTGGATGCCGTTGAAAAGACCATTAACGTTTTAGAAAATTCGCCGTTGTTCAATGCAGGAAAAGGAGCGGTGTTTACAAACGCTGGCGTTAATGAATTGGATGCCTCCATTATGGACGGTAAAAATTTAGATGCCGGAGCTTCAGCGGGAACAAAAACGGTAAAAAACCCTATCAATTTAGCACGAGCAGTAATGGAGAAATCACCTCATGTGATGTTATCTGGAGAGGGTGCTGAGCAGTTTGCTAAAGAACAAGGTTTGGAAATTGTTGATCCGTCTTATTTTTATACTGAAGGTCGTTTCAAAGCATTAGAAAGAGTAAAAGCTTCTCAAGAAAATGAATCAGCGCGAGATAAATCAGCTTTTTATGATCCCACGATCAAAGATTCAAAATTTGGAACCGTTGGGTGCGTGGCATTGGACAAAGATGGAAATCTTGCAGCAGGGACCTCTACTGGAGGTATGACCAACAAACGTTGGGGTCGTATTGGCGATGCACCTATTATTGGTGCCGGAACGTATGCAAATAATGCCACTTGCGCTGTAAGCAGTACGGGTTGGGGGGAGTATTTCATTCGTGCGATGGTAGCTCATGATATTTCAGCATTGATGGCATATAAAGGTTTGAGTTTAAAGGAAGCCGCTAAAGTAGTCATCCAGAAAAAAGTTCCTGATTTGGGCGGTGATGGCGGGATTATTGCCGTAGATAAAGATGGACACATGGTGATGGAGTTTAATACTGAAGGCATGTACAGAGCTTCAATGGATGCTTCAGGAAACCTAACTATCGGAATTTACAAAGACTAATTTAATTAAAAATAGTGCTATCTTTGCGCACTCCTTTATATCTTGAACACCCCATTTAATACCGCCAAATTGTATGTCGTTTAAAAATTTTTCTGTCCTCGTCTTTGTGTTAGTTCTTATAGTTTCCTGTAAAAACAAAGAAGACTCGAATCCAGATACTGACAATCTTTTCAAATTTCGTGATTATATTAGTTACACCACCGCTGGACGTGTCTCGATTGCTGATCCGATAATGATCAATCTGACCAAAGATGTGGAAGGCTGGACCATTGGGCAGGAAATTTCCGATAATATTGTCACCATCAAACCTCATGTCCAAGGAAAATTATTGGTTGAAAATACGCACGCTTTAGTTTTTAAACCAGACGAAATACTGCAACCAGATACTGAGTATAGTGTGACGGTTAAGTTGGACAAGATTTATAAAAATCAACCCAAAGATTTTGGAGCCTATACGTTTCAATTCAAAACGATTGCACCAAACTTTAATGTCCTCACAAATAACTTACAGTCTTACAGCAAAAACTGGCAGTACTTGGAAGCGGCTTTAAAATCGGCAGATATTATTGACATCAAAAATGCCAAACAGCTTGTGGAAGCATGGCAAAACGGGAAGAAACTCAAGTTGCAATGGAATGAGTCTATTGAAAAATCCAAAGTTTTTGAATTCAAAATTGACAGCATCAACCGACTTGTTGAAGACAGCGAAATCTTGGTCAAATGGAATGGTAAAGCTATAAAAGCAGATAATTCAGGAGAGAATAAATTCAGTATTCCAGGCATCAATAATTTTACTATTGTGAATGTTGAGGTGGTTCAAACACCAGAACAGTACTTATCGCTTAACTTTTCTGATCCTTTAAAAAAGCAACAAAACTTTGATGGTTTGGTCACCATTCAGAATTCCAAAAATCCAAAATTTATTGTGGATGGCAACGTATTGAAAGTGTATCCAAGCTCAAAATTGGTGGGTGATGTTTTGGTAGATGTTTTTCAAGGTATTTCTAATACAGATGGATTTAAACTTAAAAAACAATTTTCAGAAACCATTTCTTTTGAAGAATTAAAACCTCAAGTGCGCTTAATTAGCAACGGAACAATTCTACCTAATTCCAACGAATTGAAATTCAATTTCGAAGCCGTTAATTTAAAGGCAGTTGATGTTCGAATTATTAAGATATTTGAAGATAATGTGCTGCAGTTTCTTCAGGATAACCAATTGCAAAGCAACAATCAATCGGCAATAAAGCGCGTGGGAAGACGGATTGCCAAACAGACCATCACCCTGCAAAATGATGTGGTTGAAAATGATGGCAAATGGAAAGCCTACAGTCTTGATCTTTCTAAATTCTTTAATGCCGACCCTGGTGCGATTTACCGAGTCGAATTGAGCATCAAAAAAGAATATTCAATGTTCAATTGTGATAATTATTCCAATGTTGAAAATTCAGATGAGGATTATTATGACGATTATTATTATAACGATTACTATGAAGAGAATTACAATGAAAGTACAACTGAAGATGAAGATCTTCGCGAAGAAGAGTATTGGGATAATTTAATCTACAGCTACCGAAATTCCAATTACAACTGGAATGAGCGTAATAACCCGTGTCACGAGGCGTACTACAATGAAAATCGTATTGTTTCACAAAACTTAATCGCATCCAATTTGGGTGTGATCGCCAAGCAAGGAGCCAATAACACCTATTATTTTGCGGTCACCAATATTTTGGATACCAATCCAGAAGCTGGAGCAATGGTGCGCTTGTACAATTTCCAACAACAGGAAGTTGGAAGAGCCACAACCGATAGTGAAGGCTTGACCACATTCAAGACCAATAAATTTGCAACTTTTGCGATTGTTACCAAAGGGAAAAACACCACTTATATCAAATTGGTAGATGGCAACTCGTTGTCATTAAGCAAATTTGATGTGTCTGGAAATAGTTTGCAACGCGGACTTAAAGGATATATCTATGGCGAACGTGGGGTTTGGCGTCCTGGAGATTCGTTGTTTTTAACCTTTATGTTGAACGACAACGACAACAAATTACCAAAAGGACATCCTGTTAAAATGGAAATCACCGACCCCAGTGGTAAACTGATTTACAAAAATATTAATACAGAAAACATCAATAATTTCTACCGATTTACCGTGCCCACACATAGTGAGGACAAAACTGGAAATTATAGTGCCAAGGTGTCGGTAGGTGGCGCTTCGTTTTATAAGAGTTTGCGCGTAGAAACAGTAAAACCCAACCGTCTAAAAATCAAAATAGATTTTGAAGATGAAGTATTGTCGAGTAATGCACCGCTAAATGGCACTTTGGATGTCAAATGGTTGCATGGAGCACCTGCAAAAAATTTAAAAGCGGAGATAAAAGCCAAATTCAGCACCTCTTACGAAGGCTTTAAAAATTATAAGGATTATGAATTTGTGGACCCAACACGATCGTTTTCTTCCGAAGAAATGAATGTTTTTGAAGGGAATTTGAATGAAGATGGGATCGCAAAAGTCGACAAGTCTTTAAATGTGGGCAAAAATGCTCCGGGATTATTGAACGTTCAATTTTTGGTAAGGGCTTTTGAAAATGGCGGCGATTTCTCACTGGATGCCTTTACAAAAACCTATGCACCTTACAATTCTTTTGTCGGATTGAAATCTCCGGAAGGGAATCGCTACGGCTCGTTCTTTACGGATGAAAACCAAACTTTTGACGTGGTTACTGTAGATGCAAAAGGCAATCCTGTAAAGCGGGAAAATCTCGAAGTTAAAGTGTATAAAATCGAATGGCGTTGGTGGTGGAACTCATCTTATGATAATCTATCCAGTTATGTGTCCAGCAATTACCATCATTCTTACTTAGATAAAAAAGTTACGACGGATGCCAATGGGAAAGGAAAATTTACACTCAACATTCCAGAAAATGAACGCGGACGGTATTTGATCAGGATTACAGATCCGGAAAGTGGTCATGCTACGGGAAGAACGGCCTATTTCTACAAGAACTGGTACCAAAATTCGCCGGATACAGATAAAGAAGCGGCAAAAATGTTGGTCTTTGCGGCGGATAAAGAAAATTATAATGTTGGAGAAGCCGCTAAGATTACATTCCCTTCAGGAACGCAAGGCAGAGCACTTGTCAGTATTGAAAATGGATCAGAAGTGTTGTCTTATAAATGGGTAGTGACTACGCAAGGTGAAACAACGGTCAACATTCCAATTACGGCTGAAATGGCGCCTAATGTCTTTGTCAATATCTCGTTATTGCAACCACATGCTACCACGGCTAACGATTTACCAATTCGTTTATTCGGTGTGATTCCAATAATGGTTGAAAACCCAGCCACCAAATTGTACCCAGAAATCAAGATGCCAGATGTGCTTCAGCCAGAACAAGAGTTTGAAGTGGTGGTGAGCGAAAAGAATAAAAAATCTATGACCTACACTCTCGCCATTGTAGAAGAAGGCCTACTGGATCTCACCCGATTTAAAACACCTAATGCCTGGGATGAGTTTTTTGCGCGCGAAGCTTTGGGCGTAAAAACCTGGGATGTTTTTGATGATGTCATTGGCGCTTACAGCGGTAGCATTGATCAGGTATTTGCGATTGGTGGTGATGCCAATGCCGCTGCCGGAAAAAATAAAAAAGCCAACCGATTTAAACCGGTGGTCAAATATTTGGGGCCTTTCACCTTAGCATCAGGTGAAAAGAAATCGCATAAAATAAAAATGCCAAACTATATTGGTGCGGTTCGGGCGATGGTAGTTGCGGGAGATGCAAAAACCGAAGCTTATGGCAGTGTGGACAAATCGGTGCAGGTCAAAAAGCCATTGATGGTCTTAGCCAGCTTGCCAAGAAAATTGAGTCCGGTAGAAAAAGTAACCTTGCCGGTTACGGTGTTTGCCATGGAATCTAAAGTGAAAAATGTCAACATTAGTTTAAAACTCAGTGATGGTATTTCAGTGGTTGGAGAGAAAACTAAAACGCTCACTTTTGCAAGACCAGACGAGCAAATGGCTTATTTTGAATTGGATGTCAGTAAAGCAAAAGGCTTCAATACTGTTGAAGTGATTGCCAGTGGCAATGGTGAGAAATCAACTTACAAGGTTGAAATTGATGTATATAATCCTAATCCAATCACCTCAAAAGCACTGGATGAAACTTTAGAAGCCAACGCTTCAAAAACGATGGATTTCTCAACCTTTGGTGAAATGGGAACCAATAGTGCAACCGTTGAGTTTTCAACCTTGCCACCTATGGATTTCTCAAGGCGTTTACAGTTTTTGGTACAATATCCGCATGGGTGTTTGGAGCAAACCACTTCAGCCGTGTTCCCACAATTATACTTGACCGATATCTTCGATTTGACCGCTCAGAAAAAGCAGGAAATCCAACAGAATATTGAAAACGGGATCAAGCGTTTGGGTAATTTCCAATTGGCTTCAGGCGGCATGAGTTATTGGATGGGAGAAAACACCGCAAATGATTGGAGCACAACCTATACAGGGCATTTTATGTTGGAAGCTGAGAAAAAAGGATTTGTACTGCCATTGACGTTTAAGAGCAATTGGTTGCGCTACCAAAAACAGGCCGCAAGCGATTGGCGTCCAAGTTATAGAACAGCAAATACTGATTTAGCCCAGGCCTATCGCCTATACACTTTGGCATTAGCGGGCAGTGCAGATTTGGCAGCCATGAACCGTTTGCGTGAGTTTAGCGAAATTTCAAATGAAGCCAAATGGCGATTGGCTGCAGCCTATGCTTTGGCAGGCCAAAAGGAAGCGAGCGATAAGATTTCGAGTACGGCAAATGTCAACTTCTTACCTCCAAAATATAATTATTATACTTACGGTTCTGTGGATAGAAATAGAGCAATGGCATTGGAAACCATGGTATTGACCAAAAATCCTAAAATGCGCGAATTGGCAGAGGATCTCGCCAAAGATCTTTCCAGTAATCGATGGATGAGCACGCAAACTACGGCTTATACCTTACTGGCAATGGCAAAAATGGTGGAGGCAAACGGCGGAAAAGCATTAAAAGTAGAGTATACGCTGAATGGCAAATCTGAAACCATCGATACAAAGAGTGCCATTGCACAACGTGAGTTGTCAGTAAAAGAGGGTAGTAATACATTTAGTTTTAAAAACAACCAAGCCAATGTGGTTTATGTTCGGGTCTTGAATTCTGGTAAATTACCTCTTGGTGAGGAAATTTCGGAACAACGCGGATTGAGTGTTTCCGTGGTCTATAAGGATTTAAATGGGAATGTTATAGATATTGGAAAATTAAACCAAGGTCAGGATTTTGTGGCGGTGGTTAAGGTAAGCAATCTTAAAAATCAGGATGTAAATGATGTGGCGCTAACCCAAATCTTTCCATCGGGATGGGAAATTGTCAATACACGTTTTACCGCTTTTGGAGACACTACCACAAGTCAAGCAAGATATACAGATATCCGGGATGACCGGGTAAACTTTTATTTCGACTTGCCAAAACGTGGTAAATACGACACCAAAACATTTACCGTCATGTTGAACGCATCATATTTGGGAACCTATTATTTGCCAGGAGTTCAAGCAGAAGCCATGTATGATAATGAGTTTTTGGTAAGAAGTAAAGGAAGGTGGATTGAAGTCAACCAGTAAAATTCCTGCGAAGGCAGGAATCTTAGAGTTTTTAAGACCGAAAGGTCGAAACTAAAGGATTTAACCACCTCGCCTTCATCCCGATTCTCGTGATGAAGCTACTTCTTCTTTAAAAGGAGGAGAAGTTAAGTTGGTTTGTAAAATTCTAAAATATAGCACAATTAAAGCCACCTTCCCTTTTTAAGGGAAGGTGGCTTTAAGCTCAGAGAAGATCTTAAAGACGGAAGGGTTATTTGCCCATTTAAATATAAATCACACTTAGACCTCACAGGTTTCAAAAACCTGTGAGGTCTTTAGCCATGAACAAACTACTAACCTATATAAAACGCCACAAATTCAAATCGGTCATTATTTTTATAGTAGTGGTGGTATATTATTTTTGTTTGCCACGGCAATTGTTCAAAGCTCCAACGGCAACGGTGATTACAAGTTCTAACAACGAACTTTTAGGAGCTATGATTGCCGAAGATGGGCAATGGCGATTTCCTCAAAATGACACCGTTCCAGAAAAATTCAAAATCTGTATTATTCAATTTGAAGATGCCTATTTTTATAGGCATCCAGGATTCAATCCAGTTTCTATTTTTAAAGCTTTAAAGGAAAACTTAAGTTCTGGTGGTGTGAAAAGAGGCGGAAGTACCATTACACAACAAGTCATCCGGCTTTCCCGAAAAGGACAGTCCAGAACCTATTTTGAGAAAATTAAGGAAATTATTTTCGCCACCCGATTGGAATTTAGAGCTTCCAAAGAAAAAATTCTCTCTTATTACAGCAGCAATGCACCATTTGGCGGGAATGTCGTGGGATTGGACGCGGCCTCATGGCGTTATTTTAATAGAGATGCCTCACAATTATCTTGGGCAGAAAGCGCCACTTTAGCCGTTTTGCCAAATGCACCAAGTTTGATCTATCCCGGTAAAAACCAAGAGCAGCTGTTCAAGAAACGCAATCGGTTATTGGAAAAATTGATGTCACAGGGCGTTATCGATACCCTCACCTATCAATTGTCAATAGCTGAAGGATTACCTCAAAAACCTTATCCGTTGCCACAAATTGCCCCACATTTGCTTCAAAAGGTGACCCAAACGCATTTTGGAAAATATGTTCAAACCACTATCAAAAAACCGATTCAGGAGCAAGTCAACAGAATTGTTTATAACCACTATAACACTCTCAAACAAAACGAAATTTATAATGCCGCCGTTTTAGTGTTGGATGTCAAAACTCGTAAAGTCCTAGCCTACGTGGGTAATACACCCACAGATAAAGAACACGAGAAAGATGTAGATGTTATTGACAAGCCAAGAAGTACAGGAAGTATTTTAAAACCGTTTTTGTATGCCGCCATGTTGGATGCTGGAGATCTCTTGCCCAACACTTTGGTAGCCGATGTACCCACGCAATATGGAAGTTACAATCCTGAAAATTATAATAAGCAATATGATGGCGCAGTGCCTGCAAGTCGCGCTTTATCACGGTCGTTGAATGTGCCGTCGGTGCGGATGTTGCAAGAATTTGGACTGGATCGGTTTCACCATTATCTAGAAGCCTTACAATTAAAAGATTTACAGTACAATGCCAATCATTATGGGTTGTCGCTCATTCTTGGCGGTGCTGAAAGTAATCTGTGGGATTTGTGTAAAAGCTATGCCTCTTTATCTTCCACCTTAAATCATTTTAACGAGACCTCCAGCGAATATTTCACTAATGAATTTTGCGAGCCCACATTTTTGGCAGATGAAACCATTGATTTCGGCAAACGTACGGCTGACAAAACCTTGTTTGATGCGGCATCTATTTATTTGACTTTTGAAAGTTTAAAAGAGGTGAATAGGCCTGAAGGCAATGAAAATTGGGAGTTTTACGACAGCTCCAAACAGATTGCCTGGAAAACAGGAACGAGTTTTGGATTTAGGGATGCCTGGGCGATCGGTACCACTAAAGATTATGTTGTTGGGGTTTGGGTTGGAAATGCTGATGGCGAAGGTCGGCCGGGATTGGTAGGGGTGCAAACGGCAGCGCCAATTTTGTTTGATGTGTTTGATGTTTTGCCCAAAAGCGATTGGTTTTCAAAACCTTTTGACGAAATGCAGGAAGTGGATATTTGTTCGCAATCGGGCCATCGGGCATCTCCAAATTGTGAAAATAGTGAACAGAAATTTATTCAGATTGCCGGATTAAAAACCGCACCGTGCCCTTATCATGTTTTGGTGCATTTGGATAAAAATGAGCAGTACCAAGTCAATTCTTCTTGTGAAGACTTGAATAATATAGTTCATAAATCGTGGTTGGTATTGCCGCCACTCATGGAATATTATTATAAAGCACAAAATCCGTTTTATAAACCCCTACCGCCATTTAGAGCGGATTGTTTGGGGGAGAGCGCTATGGTTATGGAATTCATCTATCCGAAGGAAAACAATACTATTTTTTTACCGAAGGATTTTGACGGCCAGACCAATGATTTGATCTTAAAAGTGGCACATTCCAAACCAGAAACTTTGGTATTTTGGTATTTGGACGAACGTTATTTAGGAAGCACCACAGACATCCATGAGTTTGCCATGCAACCAAAACAAGGCAAACATGTGATTACTGTTGTGGATGAATTTGGTAATGAAAGTAAACGCTGGATTGAAATTTCAGAATAATGCTTCCAAATCAATAGATAAATTGACTATTTTTGTTTTTAACCTTTCAAACAAAAAACCATGTACGAAACTGTATATGTGATTCATTCTTATTGGGCCTATTTGACCCTTTTTATGATTGTAATCGCAACTTTTAACGCGTTATTCAAGTTTTTCGGAAAAAAAGAATTCCATCCTTTAGATTTTAGAATTTCTTTATTTACGCTTATTGTAACACACATTCAATTGCTCATTGGGATTGTCCTGTTCTTTGCGTCAGATTATATCAGTCTGATTTCAGATATGGGCATGAAGGAACTTATGGGGAATAAACTCTTAAGATCAAATGTTGTGGAGCATCCTCTAATGATGATCATAGCCGTTGTTTTAATTACTATCGGTTATTCAAAGCACAAAAAGAAATTGACTTCGGTGCCAAAATTCAAAATGTTGGCCATTTTTTACACCTTGGCTCTTATTTGTGTCTTGGCAAAAATTCCTTGGGCCACTTGGTTCTAGCCAAGCATTTCGAATTTCAATTCATAAAAAAACCAGAGTTATAAACTCTGGTTTTTTTATTTGTGTGATTCATTTTAACGCAATATAATTCTGATTATTAGAACGTTAATCGACTCTAGTCCCTATCAATTATGTACGCTAATTTTTATGGACAGCAATTATGGCTTGGTTCTAATTTTATCTATTCATGTTTTTCATCTCATCAGTAAACGTATCTATATCAACTCCCTCAGCAACCAATGTCAATGCCTTGTCAACAATGTATTTTACATTATCGGTTCTAAAACCTAAGCCAATAGCAATCTTCTTCAACAAAACTTCCTCACCGTCACCTTGAATATGGTCAACATGTACCATACGTGCCAAATCAAATAGACGCTCCAAACGTCTGTCATATGATGTTGGTGGATTTATAGGATGAGAGTGGTAGTCTTTAAGAATCAACTTATAATCTTCCTCTCCAATGTCTAAGTTACGCGCTAAACGGTCCAAGAACGCTTTTTCATCATCGGTTATAACACCATCATCCATGGCTACTCTAACAATTGATGCAAAATGATCTTCATTACGCTTTTTAAATCCGCTATCAAATAAATCTGAAAATGACATATGTTTTTGTTTTAATCTTCACGTCCTGTGGGGTACAAAACTACATTTTTTTTTCATTATGCACCTAAATATTGGCTTAAAAATGGTCATTTGGTAACTTCTCATATATCTGAAGAAATTGCCTAAGGACTTGTCTTATTTTAAGATTTAATTCACAATCTTAATAGGAGGCATATAAATTCTAAACTTTATATTTGTGTAAAATAAATTGTCTTGAGTAAATCACATCTCTCGCAAGCTTATGCACAGACTTTGCAAACGCAAAATCTGCAAGCTGCTATTGCTATACATCAAAGTAAAACGCATTTAAAAGGGCTTGTTGGGTCGTCCTTAAGTTTTGTCATTACAGAAACCTTTAAGACTTCAGAACTGCCTTTTTTGTTGGTTTTTAATGATAAGGAAGAAGCTGCTTTTTATCTCAATGACTTGGAGTTGTTGATTAATAATAAAGACGTCCTTTTTTATCCGGGAAGCTACAGAAGACCTTATCAAATTGAAGAAACTGATAATGCGAATGTTCTTTTACGGGCAGAGGTCTTAAACCGAATCAATTCCCGTAAAAAACCAGCGTTAATTGTAACTTATCCCGATGCGCTTTTTGAAAAAGTTGTAACCCGAAAAGAGTTGGAGCGTAATACCTTAAAAATTAGTGTAAACGATAATTTATCTATAGATTTTGTAAACGAAGTACTTTTTGAATACCAATTCAAACGTGTTGATTTTGTCACGGAGCCTGGCGAATTTTCAGTTCGTGGAGGGATTGTTGATGTGTTTTCGTTTTCTAATGATGAACCGTATAGAATTGAGTTTTTTGGAGATGAAGTGGACAGCATCCGAACTTTTGATGTGGAAACCCAGCTATCTACCGAAAAAATCAAAAAAATCAACGTCATTCCTAACGTTGAAAATAAATTTCTAAACGAGAACAGAGAAAGTTTCTTGAAATATATGGCTTCAAAAACAGTTGTTTTTACTAAGAATGCCGATTTAATATTTTCGAGAATTGATGATTTTTTCGGAAAAGCCGAGGAGGCTTTTAAAACTCTGTCTGGCGAAGTAAAACATGCTTCTCCTGAAGAGTTATTCTGTAGTTCAGCAGTATTAAAACGACAGTTATTAGATTTTACACTGGTTGAATTTGGTCTTTCAACAGTGTTGAGTACTCAAATTGTAGAGTTTCAAACCGCACCTCAGCCCTCTTTTAATAAACAATTTGATATTCTGATTGAGAATCTCAACAGCTACCATGATAAAGGATATACCAATTATATTGCTTGTGTAAGCGAGCAACAAGCAAAACGTTTTCACGATATTTTTGAAGATGTGGTTTCGGAACGCCATAGGGCCTTAGAACATGGTGTGCATTATAAAACCGTTGTATTGTCTTTGTTTCAAGGATTTATTGATCACGACAATAAAATAACCTGTTATACAGACCATCAAATTTTTGAACGGTATCATAAATTTCATCTTAAAAATGGTTATGCCAAAAAACAGGCCATCACTTTAAAAGAATTGACCAATCTTGATATTGGCGATTATGTTACCCATATTGACCATGGGATTGGACGTTTTGGAGGTCTGCAAAAAATTGATGTTGAAGGCAAGAAACAAGAAGCTATTAAATTGATTTATGGCGAACGCGATGTGCTTTATTTAAGTATCCATTCGCTTCACAAAATAACCAAATTTAATGGTAAAGATGGCAAGCCACCAAAAATCTATAAACTGGGTAGCAATGCTTGGAAAAACTTAAAACAAAAGACCAAAACAAGAGTTAAGGAAATTGCGTTTAATTTGATTCAGGTGTACGCCAAACGTAAATTGGAAAAAGGCTATCAATACCATCCGGATAGTGCCATGCAATTGGAACTGGAAGCGTCTTTTATCTATGAAGACACCCCTGATCAAAGTACAGCAACGGCTGATATAAAAGCGGATATGGAAAGCGAGCGCCCCATGGACCGATTGATTTGTGGCGATGTGGGCTTTGGTAAAACGGAAGTGGCAGTAAGAGCTGCCTTTAAGGCTGTAGATAATGGAAAACAAGTGGCCATATTAGTGCCAACGACCATTTTGGCCTATCAACATTCCAGAACCTTTGCCGAACGATTGAAAGATTTTCCGGTAACGGTGGATTATTTAAACCGATTCAGAACTGCAAAAGAGAAAAGGGATACTTTGGAGCGTCTTGAAAGTGGTAATTTGGACATTATTATTGGCACACATCAATTGGTCAATAAAAATGTAAAATTTAAAGACTTAGGGCTCTTGATTGTTGATGAGGAGCAGAAATTTGGCGTGGCAGTTAAAGAAAAACTAAAAACCCTCAAAGATAATGTGGATGTTCTGACGCTAACAGCAACCCCAATCCCAAGGACTTTGCAATTTAGTTTAATGGCGGCTCGAGATTTATCTGTCATTACAACACCGCCGCCAAATCGGTATCCTATAGAAAGTCATGTCATTCGGTTTAGTGAAGAAACCATCCGTGATGCGGTGACTTATGAAATACAACGCGGAGGGCAGGTATTCTTTATCCATAATCGGATAGAAAATATTAAAGAGGTGGCCGGCATGATCCAGCGTTTGGTGCCAGATGCCAAAATTGGTATTGGACATGGGCAGTTGGAAGGTAAAAAACTAGAGCAATTGATGCTTGGTTTTATGAATGGTGAATTTGATGTTCTGGTCAGTACTACTATTATAGAAAGTGGACTGGATGTCTCCAATGCGAATACTATTTTTATTAATAATGCGAATAATTTTGGATTGAGTGATTTGCATCAAATGCGTGGACGTGTTGGACGAAGCAATAAAAAAGCCTTTTGTTATTTTATCACCCCGGATTATTCGGCCATGACTGATGATGCAAGAAAACGAATTACCGCTCTAGAACAGTTTACAGAGTTGGGAAGTGGCTTCAATATTGCCATGAAAGATTTGGAAATTAGAGGGGCTGGTGATTTGTTGGGTGGTGAACAAAGCGGATTTATCAATGATATTGGTTTTGATACCTATCAAAAAATATTGAATGAAGCCATTGAAGAGCTAAAGGAAAATGAGTTTAAAGACTTGTATCAAGATGACCATGTAGAAAAAGATTATGTCAAGGACATTACCATTGATACGGATTTTGAATTGTTGTTTCCAGATGATTATGTGAACAATATTGCAGAGCGTTTAAATTTATACACCAAACTTAATGAAATTAAAACCGAGGAAGAACTTCAACGATTTGAAACAGACCTCATTGATCGGTTTGGTGAAATGCCAAAACAAGTGGTGGATTTATTAAATAGCGTACGCATCAAATGGGTTGCTACACAAATTGGTTTAGAAAAAGTAGTGATGAAACAAGGGAAGATGATAGGTTATTTTATTAACGATCAGAAAAGTGCATTTTATCAAAGTAACGGGTTTACCAAAGTCTTACAATATATCCAATCTTATCCTGGAAGAGCAAGAATGAAGGAAAAGGACACGCGAACAGGCCTGCGTTTATTGCTTACCTTTGAGCATATAAAAACAGTTAACCAAGCCTTAACAGCCTTAAAACCCATAGTGGCTTAGTTATTGAAGATAACCATCAGATATTAAAACTTGCAAGCTTTTGAACTCCATAGTGGGATGACTTTTGGATTAAAAAATAAAATAACGATCGAATGAAAAAATTGATTTTACTGATAACACTTTTGCCAACACTTTTGATGGCACAACACACCATTGAAGGCAGCTTTTCTCCGGTAGAAGATTTTACCTATGCTTTTCTCTATAAATCAAGTCCTACAGGAGCAGAATATGTGGATAGAACTAAGGTAGACGAAAAAGGGCAATTCAAAATTGAATTGGATACTACCCATCCATCTGGCATTTATAAAATCGTTTATGGTGTGCCTCAGGAAACTAATAACTTTGATCTTATCTATAGCGGCAAAGAGGATGTTGTATTAAACTTTAGTTTAACTGAAGGTCTAGAGTTTAAGGAGTCCAATGAAAATAAATTATGGACGTCATATACCAATAGCATTGAAATGATCAACAGGGCCATCAGCAATTTTTACGCTCAAAAAAGTGAGGATAAAGAGGCCTTTACGGACATTTTCAAAACCTTAAAAGAAACACAGGACGCTTTTGAATTGGCTTCCAAAGGCACTATTGCTTCGGTTTTTATAAAAGCGAATAAGCCCTATATTCCGGAAACTTATGAGGATATTTCGACCTATTCAAAAAACCTGAAAGACACTTATCTTGAGAATGTAGATTTCAGTAATCCACTTTTACAAAGCTCAGAGTTTTTGACGGATCGGGTGATGGCGTATATTTTTGGGATGTCGCCAGATGCCACAGAAGATTTCTATAAACATCAGATTGATAATTTGGTCACCTATATTGGGAATGGCAATTCAGAAATAAAAATGGCTCTTTTACAGGCTATTTGGTCTAATATGGTGCAAATTGAAGAGACTAATGTGGCCAATTATATTACGGATACTTACTTAATGGTCCTTGCCAAAGAAGCAAATAATACGGTGTTGGTACAGGTTTTAAATAGCTATAAAAACACTTCCATTGGTGCCATTGCCATAGATTTTCCTATTGAAATGGAGAAGGATGGCAAAAAGGTTGCCTCATCGTTGCATAATTTAGAGGGTGCCAAGAATTATTTGCTCATTTTTTGGAATAGCGGATGCTCACATTGCTTAGAACAACTGCCTGAAATCAGAAAAACAGTGGATGAAATTGATGCCAAAAAACTAAAAGTTATCGCTTATGGCACGCAAGGGGAAGATGAGGCTTGGGATAGGGAAATTTTGAATTACCCTAAATTCATTCATGTTATTGATAAAGCAACCTCAGGACGCTATTTGGGTGGTGAATACGGCGTAGAAGTGACGCCAACGTATTTTATATTGGATAAGGATAAAAAAATTGTTGCAAAGCCCGACTCCTTAGAAGAATTACAAAACATCTTGAATGACTTATAATAAAAAAAGAGTCTATTTTTTAAAATAGACTCTTTTTTTGCGCTATGCTAAACTCGGAATTCTGAGTACTTGTCCTGGATAAATTTTATCAGGATCTGTAAGCATCGGTTTATTGGCATCAAATATTAAAGGATACTTCATAGCATTACCATAATAGTTTTTTGCAATTTTCCCTAAAGTATCACCTTTGATCACTGTATGAAATCGTGCTTCAGGCTCAGCATGATCTACGCTCATTTGATCGTCTACTGATGCAATTCCGTTAGTGTTACCAACAACTAAAACCACTTTCTCCTTGGTGGACTGATCTAAGGCTTTTCCTGTAATTGTGGCCATGTCATCATCAATCTTAATTTTTAGATTTTCAACTTCCAATCTCAAGTCTTTAATTGTTTCTTCTAGTTTTTTGGCGCCCGCCTCGTTTGTTTTAAGTTCTTTTACAGCAGCTTTCGCATTTGCAGCATCTTTTGCTTCCGCTTGTTCTTCAGCGTCTGTTTTTCCAACACCAAAAACCTTTGCTCCGGCGTTTTTAATAAATGAAAATAGTCCCATGTATTTTATGTTTTTTAAGTTTTAACTATTGATTTGAGAGGTAATTTACAACATCTAATTGAAATCCGATTATCGGAAATAACAATATATTGTTAAAATAAAAGAGAACGCTCATCTGAAATAAATCAGATGAGCGTTTCTAGAAACTAAATAACCAACCAAAACTTAGTTTCTTTCGTTTACCCTTGGGTTATCTTTTTTAACAGATTTTTGCTTACGTTTTTTCAGTAGGCCATCTGATTTTAATTTGCTTTTGCTTTCAAGAGATTTACCTTCGGCAGTTCTCATGTATTGAATATAGCCACGCCCAGTAAATTCATAAGTCGTACCAGAATTGGCATGGTATAACTTTATCCTCTGATCATTAATAACGCTCAATTCGAAAAATTCATTGTCAAAATAATCATAATCTAATGTTAATGTTTTAAGGTATCTATTTCCTGAAATATTACCTACACCATAAATACCCGTATAGTCCCAATAAATATTATCAGGATTACTGATATTGACGTCTTGAGAACTCCTAAATTCAGAGTCATTGCCTCCCGCTAAAAACTGTAAATAATTTTCATTGTCAAAATCATTCAGAGCGCCTGTTTGACTCACATAAGTTTTTTCCCAGGCATTATATTCCTGCAAGAAATAGTTGATATTGTCATAAAACACGAAGTCATAATCAAAAGTTGATTTTTGATACCCATGTAAAAAGTACGAGGTGTCATTAAAAGGATTATACAGTTCAATGGTGTCGTAATCTACTTGATACACGTCAAAACTTTGAAAGCCATCAAGGTCATGGTACACATCTAAGACCATATCATAAGCATCATATTCTCCCACATCAATTCCTAATCCGTTGCCTTGTCCGTTTGGTCCAAAACCAACCAAGTTATTATTGGCAAACAGAATACCATTTTTAAAAGTAAGGGTAAATGCAATTTGTAAAAAAGGAGTTTCACCATAACCTGCTGTTTGATTGATGTCAACATACCATAAATCATAAGAACCTAATAACTGATTTATTGAAATAGGGGGTTCTTCATAGACTGCATTTGAAGTACAGGAGGTGAATAAGGTTGCCGCTATGACAAATTCGAAAAGTAATTTTATAGTCTTCATCTGTTCTGTTTTATTCTAGGATATCGCTTATGGCATTTCACAAATCAAGTCTAATACTTAAATGTTTTTGCCAATTTCACAGGCCAATATTTTAGGAGGTTCGTGGTTCATTGATTTCAAAACACGTGCCAAAATTTTGCTAACAGGACTTTTGAAATGGATATACCGCTATATTTTGTGTATTTTTGAACTGTATTAATCTTTAGATATTTATGAGTACACCAATAAAATATGCCGTTTTTGGATCCGGAAGTTGGGCCACTGCCATCGTGAAAATGCTCTGTGAGAATTTGGAGGAAGTAGGTTGGTATATGCGGAGTGTTTATATTAAAGAGCACTTGCTAAAAGAACAGCACAATCCTAGTTATTTAAGTTCTGTTGAGTTTAAAACCTCACAGTTAAAACTCAGCAATGACATCAATGAGATGGCAAACTACGCTGATGTTCTAATTTTTGTGATTCCATCGGCATTTATACATGACGAGTTACAGAAAATGACCGTGGATGTTAAAGATAAAATCATTGTATCTGCAGTAAAAGGCATCATGCCAGAAACCGGAAAATTGGTGGGAGAGCACTTCCACGATATCTATCAGGTTCCATTTGAGAACATCGCAGTTATTTCTGGTCCTTGCCATGCCGAGGAGGTGGCATTGGAACGTCTATCTTATTTAACTATTGCATGTGCAGATGAAGAAAAAGCCAAAGAAATTTCAAAAAATTTGGCGAGTGACTACATCAAGACTTCCACGAGTGATGATATTATCGGTATCGAATATGCGGTAATGCTCAAAAACATCTATGCCATAGCAGCTGGGATTGCGCATGGATTGGGGTATGGTGATAATTTTCAGAGTGTTTTGATGAGTAACGCCATTAGAGAAATGAAACGTTTTATTAAAAAACGCCATAAAATGAAGCGCAATATCAATGATTCTGCATATTTGGGCGATTTATTGGTAACAGGCTATTCGCTATTTTCCCGAAATAGAATGTTCGGAAATATGATAGGGAAAGGCTATACCGTTAAATCGGCACAAATGGAAATGAATATGGTCGCGGAAGGCTATTATGCTACCAAAAGTGCCTACGATCTTATTGATAAAAATGAAAGAAAAGACAAGTTGCCTATCATTGCCGCAACTTATGCGATTTTATACGAAGGAAAAGATCCGAAACGAACGTTTAAGAAATTAACGGAGAAATTGGATTAGAAAAAGAGGTTAAAACACGACGTTGGAGGCTGGCAGTTTTTGTCGCGGAGGCGCAGGAGGCGCGAAGTTCTTATAAAAACGTTGATTAATTCGTGTTATACAATTTTTTAAATTGATTGAGAGCTGCCTATTTGTTTATAAATAATGGACAACTATATGTTTTGCAGCATCAGTAGAATCTGTGAAATTGGTGTCTAATTAATTCAAATTTTAATCGCATAAAGTAGCCTTAATTCCTAGGAAGGCAGGAATCTTTATTTCCAACGTCGCGTCTTCTATGTTGTCCATGATTTTGATTGGATGGTAAGTAGTAGCGTTAAAGCAAGGATTTTTTGTTTTAATTATGAGATTCCTGCCTGCGCAGCAATTGGTTATTTGACCAAAACCCCCTTCACCTTCATTAACGGAATATTCTGCAACGCCTTTTCGTTAATAGTGTTTTTTCTGAAAAGAAAGTTTTTTTCGTGCATGGTATTGCCTTCAAAAAAAGTAACTTTGAATTCATTGTTTAAGGCAAATAAGTCTTCTTGCATCAATTCAATCTTCGCATAACTTTTCTTGGGAAGCACGTCTAATTTCTTCCTGAAAATGGAGGTCATCTTTTTATCGGAATAACCACTGGTAACAATCAATACCACTTCTAAATCAACGTCTTTGTCATTGATAATATAAGCATTCCAATCTTGTGTTTTGTAAATATCATTATACTTATTAACAACCGCCACATATACGTCTTCAACTTTTGGGATTTCAATATCTTTTTTCATAACAATAATACACGCGTTTCGATTAGGATAAAATGGATTGTGGATGGCAAAGTTAATACTTTATGGTTAAATATATACCTGTCACAAATTAGGAGAATTCAAGAATGGACCTTCTGGATAAACAGATAAAATTTTATTAGTTGTATATTAGTTATTAGCAAACTTACAGGATTGTAAAATATATTGTAATTTTTTAGCTACAAAACTTCTTTTTATGAAAATAACAACGGCCAAGTTATCTGTATTTATTTTGCTTTTAATGGGCATGTCCTGTTTTTCACAAAAGTCAAAAAAGGTAAAAGACAGCATTAATGGCGCGGAGTTTAACGTAGTTCCCTACATCAACTATAATAAAAATTTAGACTTTATGTTTGGCGTAATCCCTATGTATATGTACCCATTTGACAAGGAAGATACAATTTCACCAAAATCTTTGTCTGGGCTTTCCGCAGTTTACACTACCAATAAATCTTATTTTTTAATGGGTTCACTAAATTATATTTGGCAGAAGATACATGGCGTTTTAATTTATTCGCATTTTATGGAAATTTGAATTCTCAGCTTTATATTGATGACTTTGAGGCCCCTGGCTTTTATGATTATAGAACAAATACGGCTATGGTAAGCTTGGGTTTTGATCGAAAACTTGTTAATAATTTATATGGTGGGATGTCCTACACCTTCGCGCATTCAGAATCATTGGTTGAGCAAGATATGGGAGAAACGGATAATACCACCCATGGCATACAGTTTAAAATAACTTCAGATACACGGGATAATGTGTATTACGCAAGAGCAGGAAGAAAAGCGAATTTTAGATGGCAAACCTATCAAAAATGGTTAGGTAATGTTGAAACAGCCAATAAAATTACAGTGGCATATAATCAATATTTTTCGGTTAGAGATGATACCGATGTTGTGGCCGCACGAGTTTATGGTGTTTTTGGTTTGGGAGACATCACTTTTGAACAGCAAGTAGTGATTGGTCGCCAAGACATTCGTGGGTATTCTGAAGCCAAATACCGAGGTGACGGGAAAGTTGCAATACAAGGAGAATACCGATGGAATTTTAATGATAAGATGGGCCTGGTCGGTTTTGCCGGATTGGCAACTATTTATGGTTCAGATACTACGGAATTTAACGGAAACTTTATCCAGGCATTGGCGCAGGATACCGTTACAGGGCTTTTAAAAAGAGCCAATTTAATATTGGATTGGATGGTGCTCTTGGCAAAGATGATTGGGGAATTTACTTTAGGATTGGAGAAGCCTTTTAATTTTTTTCTGTTTAATGAAATAAAAATGACCTAAAGTTTTACTAAAAGAAGAGTGTCCAAGGGTATGCTTACAACATAAAAAAGACTTGGTTGCCCAAGTCTTTTTTATATAAAAATTGTAAAAAATTAAGTCTATTTCCAACCGCCACCAAGCGCCTCGTAAAGTTCAACAATAGTTAGCAATTGCTGTAACTTACTGTCAATGACGTTGAGCTCAGAATTTAAAACACTTTGTCTGGTAATTAATAAATCTAGGTAGTTGGCATACCCGTTTTTTAATAATTCTAAGGAGTTTCTTTCGGCATTCCTCAAAGCTTCAACTTCCAGATTTCTAAACTCAAATTTTGTGGTTTCAGCGTTATAGGAATACAAAGCGTTGGAAACTTCATTCCCAGCAACCAATAATGAACGTTTGAATTCTAGCAAAGCTTGTTCTTGCTGAACATCAGCAACTTCTTTTTGAGTTCTGATCTTACGTTGATTGAAGATTGGTTGCGCCAATCCTCCTACAATATTTGCAAATAAAGAGTTGTAGTTTAACAATTCATCCAATTGCAAACTTTGGAACCCTCCAGAAGCTGAAATGGTTAATGAGGGATAAAAGTTCGCTCGTGCCACATTGGTCAGCTCAAAAGCTCTCACTAAATTGTATTCGGCTGCAATAACGTCAGGCCTATTTCTTAATAAGGTAGTTGGAACCCCTATTTTTAGATCAGTTTGTAAATGTTGTTCATCTAGAATATTTCGCGCATAGTTTTGTGGCTGTTGCCCCAGTAGAATGCTCATCACGTTTTCAGTCTGAAAAATGGCAGTTTCCAAATCTACTTGCAAGGTTCTGGCATTGTTGTACTGTGCGATGTTTTGGTCTACAGCTACTTGAGTTACAGTTCCGGCATCCTTTAAAGCTTGAAGCGTGCTCACGGTACTATCCCTCACCATCACGGTTTTTTTGGTAACTTCCAACTGTGAGTCTAAAGCAAGCAATTGGTAATAAGTTGCTGCAATGTCAGATACTAATCGTGATTTTACGGCTTGATGAATAGCTACAATTCGTAAATAATCAGCTTCAGAAGCACGTTTATTACTTCTTATTTTGCCCCAAATATCAGCTTCCCAAGATAAATTTGCGGTTAAATCGAACTGATCTGAAGACCTGCTGGATAGAAAAGAACCTAATTGGCTATTTTTTGACATTTCTTGATGCGTCACAGAGGCGCCTCCGTTAATCGCTGGAAAATACGCTGCTTTTCCTTGTTTTACGTACGCTTCCGCTGCCAAGACCTGTTGCATGGCCACGCGGATGTCAATGTTGTTCTCAAGTCCTTTCTCGATATACTGAACCAAATACGGGTCAGTAAACAATTCTTTCCAAGACAGGTCTGCCATAGAAAGCGTATCTGTTTGTAAAGCATCTGTTCTGAACAGATTATCGGTTTCATCAACTTGTGGTCGGTCATAGTCTTTTGCTACAAAACAACTTTGAAGGGTAAATGCTGAAACGGTCAACATTACCATATATTTAAATGTGCGAGTTTTAAGCATTGTTATCATGATTTTGATCGTCGTTAAGTTCTAGTGATTGTTGATTGGCTTCTGCCTCAAGTGCTATAACACCTTTTGGTGCTCCTGAAATTTTTTCCTGTAACCATTGGAAAAACATAAACAGAATTGGAATGACAAACACCCCAAGAATGGTTCCTATCAGTACGCCACCAACGGCTCCTGTACCAATGGAACGGTTTCCTTCTGCCCCCACACCATTTGCAAATACCAAAGGCGATAATCCGAAGATAAATGCAAATGAGGTCATTAAAATAGGTCGTAAACGCGCTTCGGCGCCATGGACGGCAGCCGCTACAATGGATTCTCCTCTTCGTCGTCTCTGCAATGCAAACTCCACAATTAAGATGGCATTCTTAGCTAAGAGCCCAAGTAACATAATCAAGGCAATTTGGAAATAAATATTATTTTGCAATCCTGTAAGTTGGGTTGTAAAATAAGCTCCAAAAACCCCTAATGGTAAGGACAGAAGAACAGAGAAAGGGATTAAATAACTTTCATACTGCGCGGCCAGCAAGAAGTAAACAAATACTAACGACAATATAAAAATAGTTGTGGTTTGATTACCTGCGTTAACTTCTTCTCGGGTTAGCCCAGAATAGGCGGTAGTATAATTGGCAGGTAAGCTTTGCGAAATTTCTTCCACTGCTTTAATGGCATCACCAGAACTATAACCGGGTGCAATTGCCGCATTTAACTTTACAGAATTAAATAAGTTAAAACGGGTTACAGACTGTGGCCCATATACTCTTTTTAAGTTCACAAAGGTTGTTATTGGGGTCATTTCTCCTGTACCTGTGCGTACATAGAGTTTACCCAAATCACCTTCTTCGCCACGGTCTTGCGGTAACGCTTGTACATAAACGCGGTATTGTTTACCAAATCGAGAGAAATCGGCGGCAAATATACTTCCAATATAACCCTGAAGGGTTGAAAATATATCACTAATTGGCACACCCAGTTCTTTTGCTAATTCAGCATTCAATTCAATTTCAAACTGCGGATATTTTGTGTTGAATGAGGATTGCGCATATTGAATCTCTGGTCGTTGCGAGAGTTTATTTGCAAAATCCTGAGTCACGTTATCCAGATCCGTAAAACTTCCGCCAGAACGGTCCAAAAGGTTGATCTCCACACCGGCAGAGTTTCCAAACCCTGGAATACTTGGCGGTAAAAAGAAGATAATATTGGCCTCAGGAATCTGTGCGGCTACACCAAACATTTGTCCGGTAATGCTTTTCGAAGAAAGCGACTCATCCTTACGATCTTCCATATCGTCCAAACGAATAAAGCCCAATCCGAAGTTGCTACCTGCACCTCCTAAGAAACTACTTCCTTCAATCAGTGATCCTCCTTTAACGCCTGGAATCTCGATTAGTTTTTTATAAAGATCGGCATTTACTTGATGTGTTCTATCTATGGACGATCCAGGAGGAAGTTCAACGTTTACGAAAACAATACCTCTATCCTCATCTGGAACAAATCCAGTTGGCAATACCGAAGACGACCACCATATTGCAACTACCGATATGATAAGCGCAACCACGGTAATCCATTTATTTCTATAGAGAAAATGGACCGATTTACCGTATTTAGTGATGGTAGCATCAAAACCTCTGTTGAATCCGTCAAAAAAGCGTCCTAAAAAGCCCTTTTTCTTTTTGTTTTGCTTGTCGTCATGACCTTTTAAGAATAAGGCACATAACGCAGGACTCAAGGTTAAAGCATTCACAGCCGAAATAATAATGGCCACAATAAGCGTGACTCCAAATTGCTCGTAGAAAACTCCCGTTGGACCTTGAATAAATGTGACGGGTACAAATACAGCTGCCATGACCAAGGTAATGGAGATAATCGCACCAGTAATATCATGCATGGCGTCAACAGTTGCCTTTTTTGGGTCGTGTTCTCCTTCATCAATCTTGGCATGGACGGCTTCAACCACTACAATGGCATCATCAACCACAATACCAATAGCCAATACCAACGCGAAAAGTGTTAATAGGTTAATGGAGTAGCCAAAAAGATTCAAGAAGAAAAACGTACCAAGAATGGATACCGGAACTGCAATGGCAGGAATTAAGGTGGATCTAAAATCTTGTAAGAAAATGAAAACAACCAAGAATACAAGTAAAAACGCCTCAGCTAAAGTGGTGACCACCTTTTCTATGGAAGCATTTAAGAACGTATTGGTGTTATAAGGAATAAAGACCTCGACACCTTTAGGTAAATCGGCCTTAATATCTTCCAGTTTTTTCTCGATTTCAATAATAATATCCCTAGCGTTGGAGCCTTTGGTTTGGAAAATACCCATGTTAACCGCTGGTAATCCATTGGTAATAGAACCTCCAGTGTAAGATTGTGCACCCAATTCAATATCGGCCACATCAGAAAGCCTCAAAAATTGTCCATTGCCTAACGCTTTAATGATAATTTCACTATACTGCGCTTCAGTTTTAAAACGTCCACCATATTTGATCACATAACTAAATGCTTCTCCGTCATTTTCACCCAAAGATCCAGCAGCTGCTTCCAAACTTTGTTCACGCAATGCTGCGGTAACATCTGTCGGAATCACCCCGTAGGCTGCCATTTTTTCTGGTCGTAACCAGATACGCATGGCGTAATCTTTTGCTCCAAACACGTTCACATCACCAACACCGTCAACCCTTTGTAATTCTGGAATGACGTTGATTTTTAAGTAATTCTGTAAAAATACGGCATCATAATCAGGATTGGTACTGTAAAATGACGTAAACATCAAGGCACTGGTTTGCTGCTTTGAGGTGGTAACACCAGTTTGCAATACGGCTTGAGGCAATTGCGAATTGGCTCTTGCGACACGGTTTTGAACGTTTACTGCGGCAATATCAGGATCAACATCTTGATCAAAAAATACCGTAATGGTTGCGCTACCTGTGTTTGATGCACTAGAGGTAATATAAGTCATCCCCTCTACACCGTTGATTTGCTCTTCTATAGGAATGATGACACTTTCCAAAATAGTTTCAGCACTTGCACCAGGATAATTCGCATTTACTGAAATTGTTGGGGGCGCAATATCGGGATATTGCGTTATCGGTAATGCGGTAAGACCAAGGACACCCAAAATCACGATGATGATGGAGACGACCGTCGAAAGAACTGGTCTTTCTATAAACATTTTTATCATAACTTCTTATCTTACTTTATTATCTGAATACTTTTTCAATTGGTTTTGCAATTGTATCAAAAGGTACTTCCATAGGTTTTATCTGTGAATCACCTCTTAGCTTTGCAACACCTTTAGCAACAATTTTATCGCCTTCTTGAAGTCCTTCAGAAACTACATAAACGTTGTTGACATCAGCTAACACGGCGATACGTGTTGAAACAGCCATATCTCCTTCAGCTAATTTATAAACATAATAACTGCCTTGCTGCTCATAGGTAGATTCCTTTGGTACAACCACAACATTTGAATACGTTTTTGGGACTCTAATTTTTCCACTGTTTCCGTTGGTCAATAATCTTGCATCATTATTAAAAACGGCACGAAATGAAATAGAACCTGTATTCGCATTCACTTGAGAATTAATGGTCTCAATGGTGCCTTCTTTATCATAAATGCTTCCATTGGCCAAAACCAAGGTTACTTTAGGGAAATTCTTGATTTTTTCCTGTATGTTTTTGCCTTCCGCGTTTTGAATAAAATCGAGATACTCTCTTTCATTCATGGAGAAATAAGCATAGACTTTACTAATGTCAGACACCGTGGTTATAGGCTCTCCTGATGGACTTACCAAGGTTCCTTTACGAAGTCTGATGGAGCCCACATAGCCGTCCACTGGACTTTTGATATTGGCGTAGTCAATGTTGGCACCAATACTATTATAAGAACTTTGTGCTTGCAATAATTTTGCTTTTGCAGTTTCTAATTGTACGTTACTGATAATATTTTTTTCAACCAATGGCTTTAGCTTGTCCACCTCAACTTGAGCGGCATTAACGTTGGCTTTTGCTCCAGCAGCATCCTGGCTAAGCGTCTGGGTTTCTAATCTAAAAAGGGTTTGTCCTTTTCTTACCATTTGGCCTTCATCCACTAACACTTCTGTAATATATCCGGATATCTTTGGGCGCACTTCACTGTTATTAACACCTTCAATGCTTGTTGGATAAGTAGTAAACCCAGTGACCGTTTTTTGTGGGAGTGTTGTCACCTGAAACGGCGTAGGGCCTTGTGGTCCTTGTGGGGCTTGTTCTTTATCTCCACAGCTCAAGAAAAGAGCTATAAAACTAAGGGAGACTACTAATGGAAGTTTAATTGTTTTCATTGATTACAGTTTAGTGTTTTTTTCTAGAATTTTTGATTTTAATGTGGATACAGATTTGGTGACTTCATCTAAAAACTCGATGTAATTATCATGAAAGTCTAAATTGAACTTTGATCCATCGGCATCGCTCAATTGATTGGTCTTTTCTTTGTGTGCTTTAATTTCTAAATGCAATTCTTTTTGCTGAATCCAAGATTCCATCATGGTATCAATATTTTGGATGATGCTATCTTCGTTGATGGTATAGTATTTTTTTCGATCGCCAGTTTTGGTGAAGTAAAGGATTCGTTTTAAATCGGCTAAATGGTTTAGATGCGTAGAAATAGTACTTTTACTAGCACATAAATCATTTACCAAATCCTCAAAAGTGGTTCCGGACTTGCCAGTTAGAATGATATAAGCCAGAATACGGGCAGCTACGGGAGCAATTTGTTCTTTCTGCTCCATAAAGACGCCTAGTCTTTCAACCAGATTTTCTTTGTCATTTCGGATTTTACTCAACATTATTTTTAAAAATTTTATGCAAATATAAGTGAGGTTCGGAACAATCCGAACTAGACGAAGTTAAAAAAATGTTAAATAAAAAAAACCGACGAAATCTCATCGGTTATGTTTTTGAATCTTAAGGATTTATAAAGACGATTTAAATTGTTCTAAAAACCGAACGTCATTTTCGCTCAATAATCGGATATCACCAATCTGGTGTAAAAGCATTGTAATACGATCGATTCCCATTCCAAAGGCGAATCCAGAATAGACTTTTGAATCGATACCACAGTTTTCAAGAACGTTGGGATCAACCATCCCGCACCCCATAATTTCCAACCATCCTGTACCTTTGGTGATGCGATGGTCAATTTCAGTTTCCAGTCCCCAATACACATCTACTTCCGCACTTGGCTCCGTAAACGGGAAATAGGAAGGACGCAAACGGATTTTGCTTTTCCCAAACATTTCTGTCGTGAAATATTGAAGGGTTTGTTTTAAATCGGCAAAACTCACGTCTTTATCAATATACAAACCTTCCACTTGGTGAAAGAAACAATGCGAACGTGATGAAATGGCTTCGTTTCTAAACACACGTCCAGGAGAAATAGTACGGATTGGTGGTTTGTTGGTCTCCATATAGCGTACCTGCACAGAACTTGTGTGGGTCCGTAATAAAATATCAGGATTGGTTTGAATAAAGAAGGTATCCTGCATATCTCTTGCCGGATGGTATTCTGGCAAATTCAGTGCGGTGAAATTATGCCAATCGTCTTCAATCTCAGGACCTTCACTAACGTTGAATCCAACACGCGAAAAGATTTCAATAATTTGATTTTTCACGATTGAAATCGGATGACGCGCTCCAATGGCAATAGGTTCGCCCGGACGTGATAAATCGCCAAAAATGCCTATGACCTCTTCCTTGCTTTCCAGTTCTTCCTTTAGCTCAGTGACTTTGTCTTCAGCAGTGTTTTTCAATTGATTGATGACCTGCCCAAACTCTTTCTTTTGATCATTCGGAACGTTTTTGAATTCTGCGAAATAAGTATTCAATACGCCTTTTTTTCCTAAGTACTTGATGCGGAAGGCTTCAATTTCGTCTTTGGATTGCGCTTTAAACGCTTCGACTTCAGTGATGAGGTCTTTAATCTTGTCTATCATAAATCAAAAAAATGAATGGCAAATTTAAGGTTTTTCGTGTAGAAACCTACAAGATTTTGTAAACCTTGTGGATTCGAATTCATAAGACCTGTCAGGTTTTTAAAGCCTGACAGGTCTGAATATGGGACTTACTCAATATATTCGGTTTCAATAAAATAATTGACAATGGCTTCTTTCATTAAGACACTCTGTTCCCCAGCTTTTAAAGGTGGAAGCTGTTCTTTGACAGTATAATGTGGCCATTTATCCTCATCAAAATAATCAAATTCGTAGTAACCATAAGGTTCGAGCAATCGGCAGATGGCAATGTGCATCAAATCTAATTTATGGTCTTTCTTAAATTTTCTATGGATTTGCCCTAATTCTTGCACACCAATCAAATAGATAATGGCATCTAGGTCTAATATATCGCCTTCAGCGAATTGGGTCGAAAGTTTTTTGACTACTAACTCCCAGCGTTTTTTTAATTCTACGTCTCTTGACATCTTCATTTCCTGCGAAGGCAGGAATCTTTTTTAGTTAATAATTCATTGCTATTACAAGAATAGCTTTGACATTTTTAATTTCCTCCATGGTTACTGATTTCGAAGTCTGGTTATTGAACTCGTTGAAGTAAAGGCAGGAATCTTTTTAGTCAGTACTGAAATTTAAATTGCATTCGAAATTGAAAATTAAATCAACCTTTATGTGGGTTTTTGTCTTAAAGTCCATTCCGTCAATACCAAAATAGCATTGACCGCTTTTAGTTGAATGTTCATCACACAATATAAAACCCTTGGGCAAAGTTAAGAAACAATGCATTCTGATTAGAATTTATAAGTCTAAAAATCCGAAATTTATGTACGTTTGCTAAAATACAATAGCTTATGAGTGTTTTGGATATCGTTTTGGTAGCTCTTATTCTTTTCGGACTGGTTCGCGGATTGATGAAAGGGTTATTTGTAGAAATAGCTTCTGTTGTTGCATTGATTGCGGGCGTGTACGGCGCGATCCATTTTAGTCATTACGCCGCTACATTTATTGATGACAATTCAGAATGGAATGAGAACACCGTTCAAGTTGTTGCGTTTGCGGTCACCTTTCTAATGATTGTTCTTGTGATAGCCTTGGCAGGAAAAGCCTTGACAAAACTTGCTGACTTTGCTGCTTTAGGCATTGTCAACAAATTGTTGGGGGCACTCTTTGGTGCTTTAAAAATCACGTTGATCTTGAGCGTGGTTTTAAATATTTTTGATAGTATGAATAGTGCGATTCCGATGACCGACGAACAAAGTATTGAAGATTCTGTACTTTATACGCCAGTGAAAGCTTTAATGCCTGCGATTTTCCCGATTATTTTAGAAAAGAAAAAAGCGTTGGAAGGCGATGATTTAGAAGCGGATAATTCTACTGGGGACCCTAAGATTTAATAACAATCTGATTTTATTTGCTTGGCATAATGACTCAAGGGTTTTTTATTGCACTCTTGGCAAACGATGCCCAAAGTTTCCATAACGTCCTTATACATGGCCATAGAACCACAGATCATAATCACGCCATTATTTTCTAGAGTTTTCGCAATGTTGGGACCATCTCTTTTCAATAATTCCTGCACATACACACATTCGTGTTGCTGGGAATAAGCCAAATTCATAGCGCTCAGTTTCTTGTTTTCGAGTTTGTTTTCAAGATGCGACTTGTACAGATCTAGGGATTTCTCATTACGTAACCCGTAGTACAACTGTGTTTCGGTTTTTTTGTGATTTTCATCTAACATCCCCAAAAATGGTGCAATTCCGGTTCCGTTGGAAATAATGACTATTTCTGACGCTTTTTTCGGGACATGAAAATGGGCATTTTCAATGTGACGTGCGTCGCAAATATCGCCTACTTCTAAATTGTTGAGATAACCCGATCCCAGACCGTTTTCGTAATACTTGACGCTTAACTGGATATTGCCATTGACCTTCCCGATAGAATAGAGTCGCTCTCGATAGTCATTATTGGGATAGATGGCCAATAAATCGCCAGACCTAAAAGAAAGATGTTTTTTGGGTTTTAAGGTGATGATAAAGGTATCGTCCGGATTGTCATCCACCTTGGTTTTCGAAATTACTATAAAGGATTTAGTGCGTTTGGGTCTGGAAATCAAAGTGTCTTTCGGGATGGAGAGTGACAGTTCTACTTTGTCAGACCAAATTTTAACCCACTGCTCAAAACTTTCAAAAGATTTGTCATTGATGGTAAAAGTTGGAACCAATTGTTCCGTGTTTTCTTGGAGAAGGGCATGGTCTACATCAAAAGCGAATTTACAGAAATCAGGGTAGGCGAGGGAGCCAAACCCCACCACTGAAAAACTGAATCTTTGATTTTGTTTGTACAGTTCTAGGCGTTTTAAGAATTTGTTGGCGTTTGAAGGAGGATCACCTTCCCCGTAAGTTGCGGTCATGACAATAAGATGTTCCGCTTTTTTAAATTTTCGATATTTATTGAGTTCTGTAATGTAAACACTTTCTCCAGCGGCAATTAATTCTTTTTGAAGAGCGTTGGCAAAAACCAAAGTGCCTCCATTTTCTGAGCCTACCAGAATAACGAACCGCGCATTGCTTTTCTTGAACTTGTTCCTCAATTTGGCTCCACGACGTTTTAAGGTCATGGCAAATCCGGAATAAATAAAGAAAAGGATATTGACCGACGCAATTATTAGGATTACAGACCATAAAATACTTCCCTGACCGGTATGTAACGTTAAACTTAAATTGGAGAAGAAGGTCACCAAAGGATATTCTATGGTGCTTATGACATCGCCGTTAAATTGGTTCACGACAATTTCCTTGTTTTTCAGGTACAGGGTGTAGAAGTCTTCAGCATCATCGGAAAATGGAAACTCAACAGATTTTAATTCAGAAAGTTTAGTGTTGATGAATATGGGCATCTCCGCAAAAGATTGTGGAGGAGAAGCCGTGAGCAAGTCATAATCTATCTCATGTTGTGGCTGCGTTTGGGATAGCAGATCAAATCTTTCCATGGATAAATAAACCCCTGTAACGGTAATAAGGATGATAGGGATGAGAGATAGACGTCCTAAAACAACATGCCAATATTGGGCAAAATCATCATTGACAATTTTTGAAAAGAACTTTTTAAAACTTCTCTGCCGTTTTATAATTAAGATGGTTCCCGAAACTGCAATTAGGAACAGTAAAAACGAACACAGACCTACTAAAATTCGTCCGGTACTTTTTAGAAAAAGCGATCGGTGCAAATTGGTAGTCCATTGAAAAAACTTGGGAGTTTCAATTTTTTGGCCCAGATATTCGGCGGTTTTCGGGTTGAAATAGCCTTCTAATGATTCGCCTTCATCATTGATTACGGAAGCCAGTACAAAATCGTTGTGATCCACTTCCAAGGTCAGCACCTCGGGGTAGGTTGAGGTAAAAGCTTCGAGGCTTTCAGCTAAAGTAATTTGATCAAAACCATCGGTTTTATAAGGTTGAATTTTTTCGGAAATGGGTTGGAATGCCAGAACAATCCCAGTAACGGAAGCCAAAAAAATAAAAACAAAAGAAGATACCGCCAGTGCAAGATGGCTATATCTCCAAATGGAGATGGTCATATGCTAAAATTGTTAATAGAATCAAGACCGCTTCGATGTTGGAACAAAGATTTAAGACTTGATTGTGATACAAATCGACATTCAATTTTTTAAAAATGATGAAGACTTTAAACAGACCTGTCAGGTTTTAAAAACCTGACAGGTCTTACTTTCTTCACATTTTTTTCTGCTTTTTAATTTGGCATTAAACGCACGTATCTAATAAATCCACTGCCTTCTTTCTTGCTTTTTACGGTTTCTGAAGTCAGTTCAAACTCTACATCCTTGACATGGTATTCTTGATCTTCCACCGCGGTTTCAAAACGGATTTTATAACCGGTATTAATTTTTGAATCTTCAATATCCAAAATAGTGATGGTACGTGCGCCTCCGGAAATTGTCGCTCCGGTAATGGCATCTAAATTGGAACGTTTTTTACCTTGGAATTTTTTCCACCATTCTTCAATGGTATTGTACCATTCAGAATCGTCGCCTTGAACGTATAAAGTTTTTTTATAATTGCCTTTGGGATCTATCAAAGAGATGACTACATAGGCGCCTTCACCAGTATAATTTGTCATCTGTATCATGCATTTGTATTTCGAGGTAGGAGGCATCGTGGTGAACGATAATATCCCGAAAAGAACCAGGCTTAAGATGGCAATGTGTTTTAGTTTCATGTATTATATGTTTTAACCTACAAGATGTGTTGATCTGTATCTTGGAGGTGTTTTAATTTTGTTCGTCAGAGGTGCACTAATTTTTTACTTTAAGAACTCTACGGAAATGTTCTGATTTTTCAAGAGTTCGTTCTCTAAAGCCAAATCGTAGGCGGTTTCATCAAAATCGGTTGCGAGCTCTTTCTTGGCGCCTATCGAAAGCAAATATTTTAAAATATCCGAATCTTTAGCAGACATCGCAGCTTTGTGTAAGGGTGTGATGCCTTCTTTGTTGGCGGCATTCACATCGGGGTGAAACTGTTGAATAAATTTAAGCGTAGGCAGGTCGTTTTTGTCCAATGCTAAATGGTATAAGGTGTTGCCATTGGATTGTGGTCTTCCAAATACAAAGCCGTGATTTTTAAGAAGTGCTAGTTTTTGGTTGAACAAATCGTCTTTATCCTCAGCGTAGGTCTTCATCAGATAAACGGATAAATCATTGCCATTGGCATCCTTAACAGCAACATCAGCGTTTTGGCTTAATAAGAAATCCACCACATCAACACTATTATTGGTGACCGCCAAAGCTAATGCCGATTCCCCTTTTTTATTGGTTTGATTGATATCCTTAACGGTTTTTGCAAATAACTTGACGACTTCAAGAGAGTTTCGTGCAGCAGCATTTATAAAAGGGGTGTTGCCATTAGCGTCTGCTTGGTTGACATTTACACCTTTATCGATAAAGTAGTGGATTACCGCCATGTCCTTACTTCTTGATCCCAAAGCGTGCAACGGAGTGACGCCATCCTTTGAAACCACATTGGGGTTTAAGCCAATCCCTTCTAAATAAGTATAAACGTCCATCCCGTTAGATTTACCGCGAGTGCCCTGACTGGCAAAAATGAAAGCGTTGTCATTTCCTTTATAACCTTTTTCAAGCAACTGGTTCATCAAATCAATATTACCAGTTTTGGCTACATAATTAAAAACACCGTCACCGTTTCTGTCCACGCTGTTCAAATCAACGCCTTTGGAAACAAAATAGTCGATAAGGCTGAAATCGGTATCGTAAGGTGCAACCAACAATAAAGCGTTTGCGCCGGCAGGTGTTAAGTCTGTTTGTAAATTAGCGCCATGTTTTAGCAGTAAATCATAAACTTTAGTGTCCTTTTGCCCTGAACCTGCGGCAAAATTCAAAATGGTACTCCCTTTATTGTCCGTGATGTTGGTTTTTGCACCCTTCTCCAAGAGATATTGCATGAGCGGCACATTACCTTTATTGGCTGCCCAAAAGATATAGGTACGATTGTCATGGGTTATCTTATTGACGTCATTTCCTTTCTGGGAAAGGGCAAATTTAATCGTTTCCAATGGAGCATCCGCCAAGATGGCTTGACTCACACCATCAAAATTACTGGCATTGGCTTGAGCAATATCATGACCTTCTTTGATCTTTAATTGGAGGGTTTCTACGGTGGGTTGGGTGCTCCAAAACTCCCGATCCAAAAATATATTGTCTTGGGCAAGAATTGAATGACCAACAAATAGTACAGCGAGGAGTGTTAAATAGTTCTTCATGGTCAATTATTTTACAAATGCATCAATTACTGGATTAATCTGTGCGCTGGTCTTGTAGTTCTCGTCATCCATAATGTATTTGAACAATACTTTATTGTCAACTTTTTCTTCCAAAACCAAATCTTTGTCGCGGGCGAATACTTCATCCCATTTTTGACGAACAACTGCCCATTTTTCATCGTTTTCTTTCCAGTAGTCTTGAGCGGCTTTACATTTACTGTCGTCCACTTTCACGTAAGTATTATGACCTTTTTCCTCAGCCATAATCACATCCGACTTTCCGTCTTCACGTATTAACTTGGTATTATCTTGGTCGTGGATCCACCCATTTGCGGTTATTTCATGACGGTTGGTTCTGCCAGTAACATTATAATCACTTCTGACGGTTTCTTCGCGTCTTGGCAACGGTGCATCCGAAGTGTTTTCCCAATAGCTTTTGCCATCCACATGTACCCAAGTGGCGCTGCCTTCATAACGTGGGCTGTCATCTACCTGAAATACGCGTTGGGTCCATTGGCCTTTGACCTGTTCTTTTGGAAGGCTTACAAACTTCCATTTGTTATCATGATCGTATTGATACAACTTGGTATTCTCAAATTCCCAATCCTGACGCCAATGCTTTACGATCATTTGATTTTGAGGCGGTCCAACAATGAGCAAATGCTGTAAAACAATTTTGTTGTTCTCATCTTCAAGAAGCTCTACCCATTCCATGGCCTTGTCGTGTTTTGTAGGAGAAGGGAGATAAGTGGAGTCTTTAGCATATTGAAAAGTTTCAGCAAATTTAAAAGTCACATCGTAACAGCCACACATGTCTTTTATGGCTTTTTGATCTTGGGCTTTTTTGTTTTGTGCGTTCACATTCATAATAAATGCAGCGGAAAAAACAGATAAAAGGATTAGTTGTTTCATTATTAGTGTTTTGGGTTGTTTTGGTTTTTTTTAATTGAAATTTTTATTAAGCTTATTTAGATTCAATTAAAATAAGCATATATATTTGCAGCAAATTTATATAGAATGGGTCTAAATAAAAACAATATTGCCATCTTTTTTCTTACTTTCTTTACTGCGCTTGGTTTTTCGCAAGAAATACCGACTCCTCAGGATACCACAAAAGTTGAACATTTAGAAGAGGTGATCATAAGTGCCACGCGCACTCATAGGCAATTGTCATCATTACCGCTTCCTGCCCATTTAGTTTCAAAAAAGGAAATACAACGCGTTAACTCCTTGCGTTTAGGTGATATTTTAAATGAACAAACCGGACTGATCACCGTTCCAGATTTTGGTGGGGGCGAAGGGATTCAGCTCCAAGGCTTGGATTCTCAATACACGCTCATCTTAATTGATGGCGTGCCGTTAATTGGTCGTTCTGCGGGTACTTTGGATGTGAGCCGAATTACCGTTGGAAATATCAAACAAATAGAAATTGTTAAAGGGGCATCGTCAAGTTTATATGGAAGTGAGGCTCTTGGCGGCGTCATAAATATCATCACAGAGCATCCAAAATATGGTTTTAATGGGAACATTTATTCGAGGATAGGGACTTTTGAAACCTATGATACCGGTGCCAACATCGGTTATAAAAAGAATAAATTGGCGGTCAATGCTTTTCTAAATAATTTTAGAAGCGATGGCTATGACTTGAATGAGAGCGATATCACAAATACTGTAGAGGCTTATAAAAGTTACACGTTAAACACAAAACTCGACTATGATTTTACAGAGAATACGTCCTTATTTGTATCCGGAAGATATTATACACAACAACAAGATTACGTCGCCTCTGAGGAGTTAAAAGGGGAAAGTGAAATTGATGAATGGAACACCCATTTAAAACTGAGCCATACCTATAGTGATAAATGGAGTAGTTACTTTGAATTTTATGCCACGCGCTATAAGGCAGATGAGTTTTTGAATAATCCAGATGCTTCCCGATTTAGTGAGAGTGATTTTAACCAGTTATTGGTCAGGCCCGAAATTAGAGGGATTTACAATCCAAGTAAAAAGAGCGCTTTTATTGGTGGATTAGGTTGGAATGTTGAAACCTTGACCCGAACCGATTTCGCCGCAAGTCCAAAATTCAATACGCCTTATGCTTATTTGCAATACGATTACAATCCTACCGATAAGCTTAATGTGATTTTAGGAGCCCGTTTTGATAGCCATAGTGAGTATGATTCACAATTCAGTCCAAAAGCGGCGCTTCGTTATAAACTTTCTGAAAAACTAGCTGTAAAAGGTTCTGTAGGTTATGGATTTAAGGCACCTGATTTTAGACAATTATATTTTGATTTTTCCAATGCCACGGTCGGGTATACCATCTTGGGCTACAACGCCGTAATCACAAAGCTTCCTGAAATGCAAGCCGAAGGGCAAATTGCCAATGTATTGGTGCCCCTTACTGATTTTGAAAATGATTTGAATCCAGAAAACTCCATTGGTATTAATATTGGTGCCGACTATAACCCTTTGTCTTCCTTGAAATTGAACCTCAATGTGTTTAGAAATAATATTGATGATTTGATTGACACCCGCGTTATTGCGAACAAAACCAATGGTCAAAATGTATTTACCTATTACAATGTTCACGAGGTTTACACTCAAGGATTAGAAATTAATGCTCACTATAAAGTAAGCAATCAATTAAAATTATCGGCAGGATATCAATTGTTATATGCGAAAGATAAAGCGGCTGAAAAGGCTTTTGATAATGGGGAGATATACGCCAGGAAAACGCCCAGTTCATCAGCATTTCAATTGGGGAAAAGCGATTATTTTGGACTCTACAACCGCTCGCGTCACATGGGTAATATAAAAGTTTTTTATGACTTACCGCAATGGGATTTAGATGCGAATATTCGTGGTACTTACCGCAGTAAATATGGGCTTTACGATACAAACGGGAACGACTATTTGGATACCTATGATGACTTTGTTGATGGTTATGCTATTTGGGATTTCGCCATTAACAAAACCATTCTTCAAAACTATCGGTTAGGCTTCGGAATCGATAACTTATTTGGATTTACTGACACACAGAACATCAGCAATATTGCTGGACGTATTATTTACGGAAAATTGAACATTCACTTTTAATAATTATATATATAAACACTATGACAACAATTAAAACAATTAAAATTTTAGCCCTAGCAGTCCTATTTATCGGATTTGCATCATGTAGCAGTGATGATGACGCCTCAACTCCCAAAAAAGAAGTAGAGTCACAATCCATTACTAATTTAAAAGCCGTACAAAGTGCAGATTATACCACAAATCCTCCAACAATAACTGGAGATTTTATCAAGTTTTCATTTGATAAGGGAGCCACTACAACCGGAGATGACTGGGATATCGCCTTTAGAGGTTCCACAATTATCGTTAATGGGGGAGAAGCCACTACAACTGATCAGCCGGTCAGAACAGCTATCGCAGCCGCATATATTGCTTCAGGAACTTTAACCAGTGTTACATCGGTAGATCCGTCATTATTGGTTTCGGACAGTGCGTCAAACGGTTTGGCAATACCGGCAGTGTCGGGACAGGGATGGTATAGCTACAATCCCACAACACATATAATTGCGCCTATCGCTGGAAAAATTATTGTGGTTAAGACACATGATGGTCGCTATGCAAAACTAGAAATTTTGAGTTATTATGAAAATGGGGAAGCCAATGAAGATATGAGTAATTCTCAGTTTTACACATTTAACTTCGTCTATCAACCAAACGAGGGAGTGACTACTTTCTAGTATTTAGAAATTTACTATCCCCATAATGAAAACGCCACTTCTTGGATATTGATCCCAGTGAAGTGGCGTTTTATTTTTATTCCAAATGATAAATCTCCATAATCTTACTGAGGTATTTATCGAAATCAATTTTCAAATCGATCAGCCTGCCAGTTTTAACATCAAATACCCAACCGTGTACCTTTAAGCCTCGATCTCTATTTGCTTTTTGAACGGCAGCCGTTTTGATCAAATTGACACATTGTTCCTGAACATTGAGCTCTACCAACCGGTCATAGCGCTTTTCTTCATCTTCTATCGCATTCAATTTATTGCGATGGATGCGATAGACGTCGCGAATATTACGAAGCCAAGGGTTTAAAATCCCCAGGTCTTCAGACTGCATTGCCGCTTTCACACCCCCACAAGCATAGTGACCGCAAACAATGACATCTTTAACTTGTAACTGATTGACTGCATAATTGACTACGGACATGACATTAAGGTCAATACTAATAACCATATTGGCAATATTACGGTGTACAAAAACCTCTCCAGGACCTAAGCCCATAAGTTCTTCTGCCGCAACACGGCTATCAGAACATCCTATAAATAATAATTCAGGGTTTTGTCCTTTGCTTAAAGTTTCAAAGAAATTAGGATCTGACCTCAGTCTTTCCTTGATCCAAGTTTTATTGTTTGCAAATACTTTATTTAAATCCATTTTGATTAGATTTTATCTTGGAGTTTCCTTTTTAGTTATGGAATTCACGCTTTAAAAGTAGTAAATAATTAGCTTTTGTAGAATCAAAAATTGAATAATGTAGAGATTGTCCTGTGTGTATAAAAGGTGATCGGTATAAAATGAAATTACAAACGTATTGTATCACAATAGGATAGCGTTTTAAATTTATGGATTTGAATGTTTGTACATTGCAGAAATAAATATCTCAAAAGCGTGAAAGTTTCATTCTTTTGAAGCACATGGCTTATAAAGATGTAAACTTAAAAATACTAAAGCGCCTTGATGGCCTCAGTAGGTATCCAGCCTGTTTTGCCATCTGCAAGTTTAATTTTTTTCCAATTTTGGACGGTATCCAAAATTTGAACTTTAGTCCCTTCATGAAGTTTAAAAGATTCAGAGCTTCTGAGGTTAGGTTCGCTTTTTACTTGACTTTCTTTGGCGAAAACTATGGCGGGATGATCCTTTTCTATAAGATTATAGTTATTGAACGCCAAGGCCACGGCACAACAAGCCAAGATTAAAAAAGTCATTGCGGTAATGAAGGCCAATCGTTTTTTTGTAGCGCCATAATTAAAATAGTAAACCAGGTAGAACACTACAAAAAGTATCATCAATAGAACAGACAATTTAGCCCAGTTGTCAAAAGTGAGCCAATTGGTGATGTTTTTTGAGAACTTAGCAAATCCAATTTCTGGAGTTTGATCAATGGCGTCAATGGTCATATTACGTGCAAATGCAATATTGTTTTGTATTTCTTTATCATTTGGCGACAGTATTAATGCCTTTTCGTAATAATAAATGCTTGGTGCAATATGGTTGAGTTTATAATGGGCATTGGCTAAATTAAAGTACAATGCCGCAGAATGGTCTCCAGATTTAAGAATGCTTTCGTATTTTGAAATGGCATCTTCAAAATCGCCTTTATTATAAAAGTCATTTCCTTGCTCAAAAAGTGTTTCATTTTGACCAAACGCTATGGTGCCGATTAATATGGTCAGTATGTAAATAAAATGCTTCATCTTATCTAATCTGTTTATCAATGACTGAAATTGTTTTGGCCGCCTTGTCATAATCATGTTGCATGGTTACTTCGGAAAATGGCGTATATCGTGCTAACTCACAACTGTCCAAAATGGTCAGGAAGTCGCTCATCACTGATGGCTCCACTTGTCGTTTTAAAAGTAATTCTTCAATACGGTCCTTGCTCAAATCGCTGGTCTCAATATGTAATTTAGCTTTCAAATAATTATGAAGGGCTTTTTCAAGTGCTATATAAAATGCTTCTTTTTGACCTAAAGATTTTTTGGCTTCTCCCAAATATTTTTTCGCAAGTTTGTCGGCCTTTCGAATTTTATTCCCCTTAACATCCGCTCGACGCTCAGCTTTTTTCTTACGGAATACCATCGCCATTGGGATGGCCATAAGCGGCAATAACAAAGAACTCCAGTACCACGTAGAGTTTAAGAAAGGCTCAGATATAATAGGTTCAAGATTAGCCTCACTTTTAACGAAAGCAAATTGATCGTTGTTCATGACAACGCGTTGTTTTCCTTCGCCAGTTGTGGCTAAATTGGCATCCGTACTGGTGCTGTTAGTTGGGCCATCAAGGACGTTGATTATGAGTTGTCCTGAGGAAATCGTTTTATATTTTTCAGTCTTTAAATCGAAATAGGAGAACTCTACATCTTGAATAGGATATTTACCTTTGAACTGTGGAACAATCGTATAACTATCCGCAATTCCACCTTGCATCCCATCTAGACTTGTTCTGATATTTTCTGTATGCTCGGGTTCATAAACCTCCAAAGAACTTGGTAAGGTCAGTTTAGGTAATTGGAACAGTTTTAAGTTGCCATTTCCAGTGACTTCTAAACGGGCCTGCAAGGATTCCGTGGCATTTAAATCGGTTTTAGAAGCGGTCAATTTGAAATCAAAATCACCGACAGCACCAGTAAAACTTTCTGGTTTACCTTGTTCAGGTAATGCTTTGACCTGTAATGTCTTACTTCCCGCAGATACTGTTTTATGGACTTGCGACATCATACGTCCCCCAAAAAAATCCCGCTTATTTGTTGGAACTTCCACGGTGATGTCTAAACTTAGAGGTTCAATCTCAAGTTTTCCTGATTTTTGAGGATATAATACCGTTTTTCTTATCACCAAGTAGCGGTAATCTCGTCCTTGAAATTGTCCGTTTTGTATTTTATTTCCTTTAAGATCTACATTTTGACTCCAAAAATCACTGTATTTAGGACTGTCAATTTCTCTAAAATTACTCACGCCAATATCTGGAGAAACATATAATTTATAAACTACAGTTATGGCCTCGTTGAGGTATGGATTTCCTTTTGATATTTCAGCAATGAGATGAAGGTTGTCGTCAGCGACATTTTCAACATCGTCCGGATCATTTGGCCTACTTACTGCTGAGGTAATTTGAACGGTTACTGGTGATGTTTTGTAAACCTCGCCTTCAATTTCTATCGTGGCTTGGGCAATAGTGATGTTGCCAGTCTTTTTTGGGGCTAGAAAGTAACTGTATGTTTTTGAAAACGAACGCACACCATTCACCCAAGAATGGCTTACAGACTGATTTGGTCCACCAACTACCGTGAAATCATTGAAATTAGGTGGATTAAAATTATCACCGTCCGTATTCATTTCAAAGTCTACACGCAAACGTTCATTGATTCCAAGTTTGGTCTTGCTTACTTTGGCCTCAAACTTCACTTGGGCCGCAACAAAACTTGTACTTGCTACAAATAAAAATAATGATATGTATGCTTTTAATTTCATCTTTACTACCAACTGTTTACTGCCAACTGCTAATTTCTTTTTCTACCAGTCTTTATCAGTTTTAACTTTAACTCCTTTTTGTTTGTCAGCGTTTACTTTTTCCTGAACTTTCTGTTCTTGATTGTTCATGGCTTCCAATAAGTTATTTATTTGTTGAGGGGATAATTTTCCAGGCTGCGGTTTTTGTTCTTGATTTTCATCCTTTCCTTTTTCATCTTTCGGCTTGCCATCGTCTTTTTTGTCATCACCATCTTTCTTATCCTGATCTTTTTCGTCCTTATTATCTTTTTTATCCTGATCCTCTTGGTTTTTATCTTTATCCTTATCGTCTTCTTGATCTTTATTTTCGTCCTTATCTTGATTTTCGTCAGGCTGATCGTCTTTTTGCTGCTCTGCACATTCTTTTGCTAAACCAAGATTGTATCGGGTCTCATCATCAGAGGGATTATTCCGAAGTGCACTTTTGTAGGCTTCAACGGCTTCTTTACATTGTTTGTTTTTCATTAAAATATTTCCAATATTATGGAACGCCTTGTGCTTGTCTGCTTTATCCGTTGCGTTTTTTGCTGCTTGTTGCTGTCTGTATAAAGCTTCTTCGAAATTGCCTTTTTTGTAATAAGAATTGCCCAGATTATAGGTGCCAGCAACTGAAGTTGGTTGCTCGGAGATAGCCTTGCGATATTCTTTTTCAGCCGAAATAAAATTGTCGCTCTCCATAAGTGCATTGGCGTCATAAACCAAATCATTGGCCTTCTTTAAAGTCAGCAACTGTTCCTTCTCACTCTCCTTATCCTGAGAAAAAGAAAGCAATCCCGTTAATGTTAAAAATATGACTAGTAATGTTCTCATTGCAAATAATTTATAAATCTAAATAATCAAACAACATGCCCCTTATAATGTTATCTTAAAATATGAGGCAAAACGGCATCTTTAACGTTCTTTTAACCGTAATATCTCTAAAACACTCCGGTTTTTTGTGAGCAACGACGTTCTGAGCCTTTAAAAGTGTTAATTTAAAATTATGCGAATTAAAAATTTTCATTGAATAAATTCAAACGTTTTAACCATGAGGTACGTCTTTCCAACAACAGGACATCAATCAATAAAAAGAAAATAGCCGCGCCTAAGAACCATTGAAATTGCGATTCAAAATCGGCAAATTGTTTGGCTTCAAATTCAGTTTTGTCCATTTTGTTTAAAACATCTCGCATGTGCTCCACTACTTTTGTGGTATTTTTTCCATTGATATAAGAGCCATGGGCGACATCAGCAATAGTTTTTAAGGTATTTTCATCTAACCGTGTCACTACGGTTTCACCATTTTTGTCTTTCTTGTAATTTACGATAACGCCATTGCGTTTCTCAGGAATGGGACCACCTTTTACATCGCCAACACCAATTGTAAAGATTCGGATACCTTCTTCGTAAGCTTCTTTTGCGACATCTGTAGCGAGTTCCCCATGATCTTCACCATCAGATATGATGATAAGAATTCTATTGGTGTCTTGGTCGTCATCATAATAGTCTCTAGCCAAATTAATCGCCTCATGAATGGCGGTACCCTGTGAGGAGAGCATATCAGTATTCATGCTTTGAAGAAACATTTTTGCTGAAGCATAATCTGTTGTTATTGGAAGTTGTGGAAATGCCTTTCCGGCATAGGCGATGATTCCAACCCGATCACTCGCTAAATTGTTGAGGATTTGAGTCACCAATTGTTTTGACTTCTCCAAGCGATTGGGAGCAATATCCTCTGCCAGCATACTTTTTGAGACATCAACGGCAAACACAATATCTACACCTTCGCGTTTTACAGTTTCGAGCTTTGTTCCTAACTTAGGATTGACCAATGCCATAACCAAACATGCAAAAGCGAGGGAAAGTACGATAACTTTTAAGATGGATTTAAAAAGCGACGTATTTGGACTCAATTTCTTCAACAAGGGTTTGCTCGCAAATTTGCGCTGCATACGATGTTTCCACCATTGCAACAGCAAAAATATAAGTATGATCAATGGGATGACCATTAATCCCCAAAACCATATTTTTTCTTCTAATTGATACATGTTTAGTATTCAGTGTTTGGTATTCACGTCCCAGTTAATAATTGCGAATACACAAATATGTTTTATTTCCTCTTGTTATAAGTGTACTAACTTAATTCTAATTAAAACTTCTAAAGAGCGTAGAGCGCAATAAAAATTCCAAAAGCAATAATCCAAAAGCCAACCATATTAAAGGACGGTACTTTTCTTCGTATTGAGAATATTTAAACTCTTCTACTTCTGTTTTTTCCAACTTATTGATTTCATCATAAATAGCTTCCAACTTCTTGTTGTTATCGGCTCTAAAATATTTTCCTCCAGTTACTTTGGCAATGTTTTTCATTAATTCCTCATCAATTTCGACGGGTTGGCGCTCATATCTGAAATTGCCATTTGGTAAAAAACCGACAGGAGATAAGGCCATGCCATTAGTTCCAATGCCAATAGTGTATACTTTAATATCATAGGCAACAGCAAGCTCACTGGCCGTTTTTGGGTCGATAAAACCAGAATTATTAACACCATCGGTCAATAAAATAACCACTTTGCTTTTTGCTTTACTGTCTTTAATTCGGTTAACCGCCGTTGCCAAACCTGAGCCAATGGCTGTTCCGCCTTCAATAACGGTATTGTATTTAATGTCGTTGAGCGCCCGCAATACAATGGCTTTGTCACTGGTAATTGGCGTTTTGGTATAGGCTTCTCCTGCATATTCCACAATACCAATACGGTCATTGGGTCTGCTTTTTATAAATTCTGAAGCTACTTTTTTCAAAGCTTCCAGCCTGTTTGGCAACAAATCCTTGGCCAACATACTTGCAGAAACATCAATGGAGATGACAATATCAATCCCTCTTGTGGTTTTTGTTTTGGTAGATACATCTACAGTTCTTGGTCGCGCTAAAGCGGTAATTACCAAAGCAATTGCCAAAAGTCTTAAAACAAATAAGAGATGTCTTGTTTTTGGCAACCACGATTGGGTGATTTTAAACCCTTTTATGGTAGACATCTTCAGTTCTGCTGTTTGTTTTTTGTGTTTGAACACATACCATATAATGAGCAACGGTAGCAGTAGAAACAGCCAAAAGAACTCTTTATTTAAAAATTCAATTCCTTGCAACATCATTCTACTTTTTTAAGTTCCACAGAATTTAAAACACGTTCCATAATGTCTTCTGCATATTGATCTTCTGCATCCCAAACCAAAACAATGGTCTGTAAAATATTCTTTGTCGTAAATGCCAGAAAAACGTATTTACCTTTACGGTATTGATCGGTTAAAACGACAGGGAACGAAGCCGTTCCATATACTTTCAGGCCTTCGGCCGCATTTGGTGTGACAAATTTCTCTCTTTTGGTAATGATGTCCTTTACATTATTTTTCTCCAACATAGCGAGACCGCCTTGAATGGCAAGATTCAAATCAATTTCTGTAGAATCAGGGATATTCAATTTTGACGTACTCACCATTATGTTCAAGGAACTCAAAAGTGTGCCATAACCGAACGCCGTTGTTTTGGCATTGGCTATTGTATCAATAGATTTGGATTCAACACGCTCTAAAACGGCTGGTGTGGTAATGTAAATTGGAGGGATTCCATAATCACTGGTGACCCAGTTACCTTCCAACAGTTCCTTACTGTCATTACCAATAATGGTATCTTTTACGTAGTCAAAACCATATTTTATTGAGAAACCTATAAACGTTGCGATTAACAAAAATACAGTAGCCACTACTGTAATAAGTATTTTACGACGTTTCTTTTTACGTGCCGCTTCTTCTTTATATTGCTGATTGAGTAACTTCTCTTCCTCTGTAGGTTCAGGTAGGGCCTGTTTAACGTTATCAATCTCAAGATCAATAGTGTTTCTGTCAATCTTGGCCAATTCAACATCAGGTGCAGACTTGGCAAATTTCACTAAATCGGCGCGCTTTAAAATGGTTTCAATATTTCGGATATCATCTTTGCTCAGCTCAATTTGATTGCCATCCTTGAGTAAATTTAAACGGTAAATCAACTCATCCGTAGTACTTTCCAAAGCTCGATCGTAAACTTTTTCATCTAAATACCGTCTTATGATAAAAGTCAACTCAGAATAATACCCTTTAAGTTGGGCCTGCTGTAAATAATCAGATTCATCCAATTTTTTTAAGGCCATTTTGGCGCGCTCATAAGGTGGAAGCAGTGCAATTTTCTCTTCTTCAGTCAATGGCTTTTTACGCCAAATAAACCAATACATTAAAAAGGCAACCAACGCAAGAATAACAATGATGATTAATGCGTTTTTCCACCAATTGCTACTACTTTTTTCGACTTCTATAAAAGGCTTAATATCATAAAGCCCTTGTTTTGTGGAATCGACAAGAATATTATTGACTTCAACCTTTAAAGAATCGGTAAAATACTCTTTGGTACCTATAATGATTTTCTGTCTGGGAATAGTATAGCTGCCAGAGTCAAACTGGGTCAAGCCGTATTTTTTGATGAGGTTGTATTTTGTGTTGTTGATAGTGGTATCCGTTTTATAGGATTCTATCATTTCCAAAGGCGTAAAAGATTGGCCTTCCGGAAAAACAACCAAATCCGTCGAGTCGGACTCTACTTCAATTTTATAGGTAATCTGCTCTCCAATTTTGATTTTTGTAGAATCGATAGATGATTTTACTTGGGAAAATGAAAAGAGAGAGAAAAGAAAAAAGGAAATGCAAAGAACGCTTGAAGCTTGAAGCTTGAAGCGTGAAGTTCTAATAGTAATATGTCGAAAATCGTGATTCATAAATCGTAATTCGTTACCCTCGGCGTTTAAAATAGCCTAATAATTTTGTGACGTAGCTCTCGTCCACGCGACAATCAATAACACCGGCACCTGATTTGGTGAATGTTTCCTTGAAATAGTGAACACGTTCGTTATAATACTTACCGTAATCTGTTCTGATTTTTTTGGAAGAGGTATTGACCAACATGTATTCGCCTGTTTCCTGATCCTGCATCTGAACAACTCCCAAATTAGGGATGTTTTCTTCACGTTTATCATATACTCTAATGCCAGTAACATCGTGTTTGTTTGCGGCGATTTTGAGCGTTTGCTTATAATCGTCCGCCATAAAATCAGAAAGCATAAAAACGATTGCCTTCTTTTTCATTACTCCAGAGAGAAATTTTAAAGCTTGCGTGATGTCCGTTTTCCTACTTTTTGGCTTAAACTCAATCAGCTCGCGTATAATCCGCAGCACATGAAATCGGCCTTTTTTAGGTGGAATGTATAATTCGATGGCATCGGTAAATAGAATCAAACCAATCTTATCGTTGTTTTGAGTGGCTGAAAACGCTAAGGTAGCTGCTATTTCAGTAATCACATCATTTTTGAACTGTTCCTCAGTACCAAACCATTCAGAACCTGAAATATCAACCATTAGCATCATGGTCAATTCGCGTTCCTCCTCAAAAATCTTGATATGAGGTTCATTGTAACGTGCCGTAACGTTCCAATCAATATTACGCACATCATCACCATATTGATATTGGCGCACTTCACTAAAAGTCATACCACGTCCTTTAAAGGTAGAATGGTATTCCCCTCCAAAGATATGATTAGACAAGCGGCGCGTCTTAATCTCTATTTTGCGTACTTTTTTTAAAAGCTCTTTTGTATCCATTTTTTTTTGAGTCTGCAGTTGGCAGTCTTCAGTTTTTAGTCGTTGTGATTCAGAATTAAGTTGCACTATACTGCCAACTCCATCTGAACACTGCGGACTAATTTATGGTACTTCAATTTGATTAACAATTTTGTTGATGATATCAACAGAAGTAACATTTTCAGCTTCGGCTTCGTAAGTAATTCCAATTCTATGGCGCAATACATCATGTACAACGGCACGAACATCTTCAGGAATGACATAGCCACGTCGTTTGATAAAGGCATAGCATTTAGCGGCAATCGCTAAGTTGATACTACCACGTGGTGATGCACCAAATGAAATCAATGGTTTTAAATCGGCAAGCTTATATTTCTCAGGATATCGGGTTGCAAAAATGATATCAAGAATGTATTTTTCAATTTTCTCGTCCATATAGACTTCACGGACGGTTTCTTGTGCTCTTAAAATTTGATCTGTAGAAACAACAGCATTTACCTTTTCATAAGACCCTTTAAGGTTAGAACGGATAATAAGTTGCTCTTCGTCAATTTTAGGGTAATCAATAACCGTTTTCAGCATAAAACGGTCAATTTGAGCTTCAGGGAGAGGGTAAGTACCTTCTTGTTCAATAGGGTTTTGGGTAGCCATAACCAAAAACGGTCTGTCAAGTTTAAAGGTTTCATCACCAATGGTCACTTGTTTTTCCTGCATGGCCTCTAATAAAGCCGATTGTACTTTAGCAGGAGCTCTATTAATCTCGTCAGCAAGCACGAAATTTGCAAAAATTGGACCTTTTTTGATAGTGAAATCGTTCACTTTCATATTATAGATCAATGTACCCACAACATCGGCAGGTAGTAAGTCTGGCGTAAATTGAATCCTGCTAAAACTGGCTTCAATAGCTTGGGACAAAGTGTTAATTGCCAATGTTTTTGCTAAACCTGGCACACCTTCCAACAAGATATGGCCCTGTCCCAACAATCCAATCAGTAAACGTTCAACCATATATTTTTGGCCAACAATTACTTTATTCATTTCAAAAGTAAGTAAGTCAACAAAAGCACTTTCTCTTTCAATTTTCTCGTTAATGCTCTTGATATCAACTGTATCTTCCATCATAATAGAATTTATTTTAGACTCAAATAGGGTCTGAATTTTTGAGTAGTGCAAATTGTTAAAATTTTTATTGGAATGCTGTTAATAATTGGTTAAAAATTGAATCGTATCAGTGTAACCCTGACACTTTTAATATTATTTTAAGGAATGAAAATGTTTTTTGATGATTCTGCTTTCTAATCTTTTTTAATCCGTTTAGACCAGCCTTTTTTTTAATCCCTAGGTTATCATTTCAGGAGAATAACGACTTAAGTGGTCACTTTTAAGTATTTTTATCGAACAATTTCTGAGAAGGCAGTAGACCTTTAGATTTAAGAGAGCAAATCTCTTGTAAGATCAAAGAAATGGATCTTGATAGAAATCAATTTTAATAACATCATAAAAAGAAATTCTCGTTTCACGGGAACATATGACATGAGAAAGACAGCATTAATAACAGGTGCCACAAGTGGCATTGGACGTGCCACAGCACACGAATTTGCAAAACGAGGACTGAATTTAATATTATGTGGCCGGCGTCAAGAGCGTTTGGACACTATTAAAAAAGCCTTGGAAAAAATAACCGATGTGCACACTTTAAACTTTGACATTCGTGATAAGGATGCCACTTTTGAGGCTATTGCATCGCTCCCTGAGAAGTTTAAGAAGATTGATATTTTAATCAATAATGCAGGGAATGCGCACGGATTGGATCCTATCCAAACTGGAGATACAGACGATTGGGATGCCATGATGGACATCAATGTAAAAGGTTTGCTTTATATCAGCAAAGCCATCATCCCGCAGATGACGGAGCGGCAATCGGGACATATCATTAATATTGGATCTTCCGCAGGAAAAGAGGTTTACCCCAAAGGAAATGTATATTGTGCCAGTAAGCATGCCGTCCTTGCCATTACGGAAGGTATGCGAATAGACTTAAATCCATACGGAATTAAGGTGGGTGCCATCAATCCTGGATTGGTAGAGACTGAATTCTCCCAGGTGCGTTTTAAAGGTGATGCCGTTGCGGATAGTGTTTATAAGGGCTATAAAGCATTGCAATCTGAGGACATTGCAGAAATCATCTATTTTGCTATTTCCAGACCTGCACATGTGAATATTGCCGATTTGTTGGTGCTTCCTACAGCCCAAGCGTCGTCAACAATTATCAAAAAATCGAACTGATTATTTTGAATTAATTAGTGAATTTCAACTATTAAATTAAAAGATTCCTGCCTTCGCAGGAATGTGCCATGATCAACAAAAGACTTCTCATAAAAAATCTTTTAGCTCACAATGATGAGAACAGCTTTTATGACAAGAAGCGGCAGGTTGATATTGGCGAGAAAGAAGGAAAAGCAAAATTTTTAAAGCACATCTGTGCCTTGTCCAACAGCAACCCAAAGAACAATTCGTATATCGTTATTGGCGTGGAAGATGAAGACAATAGCATTAAGGGCGTTGACTTTTTTGATGACAGTAAGATTCAAAATTTGATCAATGCCTATTTGACCAATCCGCCTATTGTCCAATATGAAAATATTCCATTTCCACATTTACCAGATGATAAAGTAGTGGGTTTGGTGACCATCAGACCCATTGATGGTTTGACCTCATTAAGAAAAAATATTTGGAAATATTATGGTGGCTCCGTGTTTTTTAGAGATGGAAGCATCAGTATGCCCAAGGTTTACGATATTGAGATAAAGGATGTCAACTCTAAAATTGTGGAGGCCATTGAAAATCACTCTCAAAACAATATCCAACATACACTGGATGGGGTTTTTGATTTTTTGGGCAAACGAAAGGATTACAATCCAAAATACAAGGTTTTTAAGGAGTATTTTGTGTTATGTTGGGCGGGACAGAAAAAAATTATTCAGGATAAAACGTTTTACAGTCGGGTGGATATTGAGCTTATCAACGAGCAGGTACGTCTGTTTTTTTCAACTTTGGATGAAGTGACCATTACTTATAATGAAGATTCGTTTAAAATTATAGAATATGTAAGCCTAGGGCTTCAAAACACCTACTCTTATTATCCTTTGGAAGAAACGCATATTACCTTTGGTAATAATGCCACCTATCATATTGAAACCAAATTGCTTTTTGAGGCGCCTCAATATGACAAAAAGGTGTTGCATCACATTTATAATTCCAATAATGCCATTTTGGAGAAGCTTAAAAAGGGATTGAAGCTCAATACCAATGAAGAAGAAGATTTAAAAAATTTGCCGGCAACTTATCTCATTTGCTATTTGAACTTGTTTCACGATGCCGTTGACAAACTGATTGAAGCCAAATTGTATTTAAAAGATTACAGTGAAACGGTTTATAAGAATTATAAAGAGACCTTGCGCATTTTACGAAAAGTGAAATACAGTTAGCTTCTCATTTTTTTCTTAGCGTGCCGTTCGTCGAACTTTTTAAACTTTTATTACCATTCATATAGATTTATTGACCAATTATAGTTTTTTGTGAGTTGTTTCAAAAAATAGCAGCATTTTTACAGTGCTATTAATCAATTACATATAATCCTGTCTCTCCCGATAAAAATTCGGCATTGAGGCAGGATTTTTTTTTGATGTGTTTTGTCGAGGTTTTTTTAATAGAGACGACTTTCAAGGATTGGTAGGAATTACTTTTGAAAAGTGCCGTTGGAATTTACTGTTTTTAGTTGCTACTTTTTTGAGACACGAATTTCACAAATAGATGTCGACAAGTGCTTTTGGATTTTGTCAGAGAGTTGGATTTATGGCTTATGAGGGTTGACTGAATGAGATGTATATTTCAATCAACCATGCAGATTTTTATTTCTAAGTTAATTTGGAATTTGGTGCTAATGAATTAGTCTAGAATTTCAATGAGTCTTGCAGTTGTTATCGCTAAGTTCCATTTTAATTTATTTCGCATTTTGTACGAACTCCTCACATTTTTCCACCATGTTCTTGCTGCCACAGATAAAAGGAACACGTTCGTGGAGTTCTGTAGGTACGATATCCAGAATACGTTGAAAACCATCACTGGCCTTTCCATTGGCCTGTTCCGCTAAAAAAGCCATCGGATTACATTCATAGAGCAAACGTAATTTTCCTTTTTCGTTTAAAGAGCTCTTTGGATAGATATAAATACCGCCCTTGATCATGTTTCTATGAAAATCAGAGACTAAAGAACCTATATACCGAGATGTATAAGGTCTATCTCCTTCCTCCATCTGACAGTATTTGATATAGTTTTTTATGCCTTGCGGAAAGTGGATATAGTTGCCTTCATTGACCGAATAAATACGGCCATCTTCCGGGAATTTCATATCCGGATGCGAGAGATAGAAGGTACCAATGGCTGGGTTAAGTGTGAATCCGTTAACCCCATCCCCAGTGGTGTAAACCAACATGGTTGAGGTGCCATATACCACATAGCCAGCTGCTACCTGTTGATTTCCTGGTTGAAGAAAATCTTCAAGGGTTACGGGAGTTCCAATTGGGGTGACACGTCTGTAAATCGAAAAAATGGTACCGACGGATACATTCACATCAATATTTGAGGAGCCATCCAAAGGGTCAATTAGAACTACATATTTATTCTGATAATTTTCATCTTGGCTATTGATGGCAATAAAATCGTCTTCTTCTTCACTGGCAATCCCACACACAATATTTCGGTTGGTCATGGTTTGGATGAACTTTTCATTGGCATATACATCCAATTTTTGTTGGTCTTCCCCTTGAACGTTTTTGTCCCCTACAGAACCAATAATATCAACCAATCCCGCTTTGTTGACTTCATAATTGACTACTTTTGCAGCAAGTCTGATGGAGTTGATAAGGCTGGAAAGTTCACCTGAAGAATATTTAAAAGAAGCTTGGTTTTCAATAATAAATTCACCTAAAGTTTGATGCTTGCGAAACATATTGTGTTTTGGTTTTGTTTTTGCAAATATCGCTTTTTTTAGTCAACTACATCGTTTTCGTGCAATATTAATAACTTTAATTTTTAGAGTTTAGGTTATATTTGAATCCAATTTTTAAATGATGAATTTCAAAATAAGAAAGGCAGTTCGAGATGATATGCCGCAAGTACTTGATTTGATTACAGAATTAGCAATTTTTGAAAAGGAACCGGATGCAGTAGAGGTGACAATTTCAGATTTACAAAATGACGGATTTGGAAATCATCCTGCGTTTGATTGTTTTGTTGCCGAAGTTGAAGATAAAGTGGAAGGCATTGCCCTGGTGTACAGCCGTTATTCTACTTGGAAAGGCAGGATTTTGCATTTGGAGGATTTGATTGTCAGCCAAAAAATGCGTGGCAGTGGCTTGGGAACAGCGCTTTTAGATGCAGTTGTTTTGTATGGCCATCAATTGGGAGTAAAACGTATTTGTTGGGAAGTCATAGATTGGAATGAACCAGCCATTGCATTTTATGAAAAGAAAGGTGCAGATGTTAAGCGCGATTGGGATGTGGTGCACTTGAATGAAGAAGGGATTAAGAATTATATAGCAACATTAAATAATGCACGTATTTAAATTTGGAGGCGCATCAGTTAAAGATGCCGTAGGGGTTAAAAATTTGGAACGTGTCCTTAGAAAAGTCGGTTTTGAAAATACCCTAATTGTGATTTCTGCCATGGGAAAAACCACGAATGCCCTAGAAACCGTGGTTGGGAATTATTTCAATACCAAAAGTGAATTACAGAGTTCCCTACAAGATGTCAAAAAATACCATAATGCCATTTTATTAGACCTTTTTGATACTGATAATGAAGATGCCCATCCTGTGTTTAAAAAGGTGGCGGCTTTATTTGATGAGTTACGAAGCTTTTTTGATCGGAATAAATCACCAGACTATAATTTTGTATATGATCAGACCATTGGATATGGCGAGCTGGTTTCAACACTAATCGTGAGTGAATATCTAAATTTAGTTGGGATTGGAAACAAATGGTTAGACGTGCGCGAGTGCATCAAGACTGACAATTACTACCGCCGCGCCAATGTGAATTGGGAAGCCTCTCAGCGTGCCATCAACTCTAAAATGACGAGTGGTGTTTTGAATATTACACAAGGTTTTTTAGGTAGCGATGACAATAATTTTACAACCACTTTGGGTAGAGAGGGGAGCGATTATACCGCCGCTATTTTTGCATACAGTCTTAATGCGGAAAATGTGACCATTTGGAAAGACGTTCCAGGCGTATTGAATGCCGACCCCCGTTATTTTGAAAATGCCCAATTGCTCAACAAAATCTCGTATCGAGAAGCCATAGAATTGGCGTTCTATGGGGCTTCCGTAATTCATCCTAAAACTTTGCAGCCATTGCAGCAAAAGGAAATACCTTTATTTGTGAAATCATTTCAAGATCCGGAGCAGGCGGGAACAAGAGTTGGGAAAGGCCATGGCATAGACCCTATGATTCCTTGTTTTATCGTTAAAAAACAACAGGTATTGATTTCCTTGTCTTCCTTGGATTTTTCATACATTGTTGAAGAGAATATCAGTGAAATTTTCAAGCTGTTGCATCTGTATAAAATGAAGGTGGATGTCATTCAAAATTCAGCCATCAGTTTCTCAGTATGTGTGGATAATATTTATAATAATTTGCCAAATTTATTGCAGCATCTCAAGGCGAAATTCAAGGTTACTTGCCATGAAAACGTGTCCTTATACACCATACGGCACTATAATTCAGATGCGATAGCGCAATTGGAAATTGATAAAACCATATTGTTAAAGCAGTTGACTCAAGAAACAGTTCAAATGGTTACCCAATAGCATTTAAGAGCTATAATTGTTCGTTAAATTGTCGTTTTGAGCGTGTTCTCAAAACAGATTTATTAAAAAAAATGATTAGGTTTGTAGCCATGACCAAACAGCAGGAAAAAGGATTAGTAAATGCAAAAGAAGTAGCAAAAGCCATAAATATTAATAAGTATGGTGTTTTTGGTACGTTCGGCGGTTGGGTGCTTATGAAAGTCCTTAAGATCTCTGCGATTAATAAGGTTTATGACCGCAATAAACATTTGAAGAATGTAGCGTTTTTGGATGCTATTTTGGACGATTTGCAGATACGATTTGAAATTCCAGAAGAAGATTTAAAACGGTTGCCCAAAGACGGCGCCTATATTACCGTTTCCAACCATCCGCTTGGTGGTATTGACGGCATTCTTTTGCTCAAATTAATGTTGGAGCAACGCGAAGACTTTAAAATCATTGCCAATTTTCTTTTACATCGTATTGAACCGATGAAACCTTTTATCATGCCCGTTAATCCTTTTGAAGATCGAAAGGATGTCAAATCCAGTATTGCTGGGTTTAAGAGTGCCATTTCGCACTTACGCGACGGACATCCGCTAGGGATTTTTCCGGCAGGTGAAGTTTCGACCTATAGAGATGGTAAGTTGGTTGTTGACCGCCCTTGGGAAGAATCCGCCATGAAGTTGGTTCAAAAAGCAGAAGTTCCTGTGGTGCCTATTTATTTCCATGCCAAAAACAGTCAGCTTTTTTATAAGCTCTCCAAACTGAGTGATACGTTCAGAACCGCCAAATTACCTTCTGAGATATTTACCCAAAAGCGACGCCTTATTAAAGTAAGGATTGGAAGACCAATATGTGTTGCAGATCAAAAAGAACATACTAGACTTACTGAGTTCTCTGAGTTTTTAAGAAAGAAAACCTATATGTTGGCCAATTCCTTTGATCCAAAAGGAAATATTCTCAGCAATTTATCCTCCTCCTTAAAAGTGACCAAGCCGGTCAAAAATATAGTGACTCCTGTAAGCATGGAGAGCATGAAGAAGGAAGTGGACTTTTTACGTGACCATGACGGCCGACTTTTGGAAAGTAAGAATTACGAGGTGTTTTTTGCTGAAGCCAAAAGCATTCCCAATATTCTTAGGGAAATAGGGCGCTTGCGCGAAATCACCTTCAGAGAGGTGGGTGAGGGCACCAATGAAGCTATTGATTTAGATCATTTTGACAACTATTACCACCATATGTTTTTATGGGACAATGCAACCCATAAAATGGCAGGAGCTTACCGTATGGGATTGGGCTCTAAAATATTTGCCGCTTATGGGATTGACGGATTTTATCTTCAGGATCTCTTCCGTTTTGAACCTGAACTCTATAAAATGATGAGCGAGTCCATTGAAATGGGGCGCGCTTTCATCATCAAAGAATACCAATTAAAACCCATGCCTTTATTTCTCTTATGGAAAGGGATTGTTCACACCACGTTGCGCTATCCGGAGCATAAGTATTTGATTGGTGGTGTAACCATTAGTGATAAATTTACCAATTTCTCAAAATCGTTAATGATTGAGTTTATGAAATCCAATTACTACGACCCTTATATTGCGCAATATGTGCGTCCTAAAAAGGAATTTAAAGTAAAATTAAAGGATGCCGATAAGGACTTTCTTTTTGATGAAACAGAAGCCGATTTGGTAAAATTCGATAGGATTATTGACGAACTCGAACCGGGAACACTACGCCTTCCTATACTCATCAAAAAATACATCAAGCAAAACGCCAAGGTGATTGCCTTTAACGTTGACCCCTTGTTCAATAATGCCGTGGACGGCTTAATGTACATCAGAATAGCCGACTTACCAGAAAGCACCGTAAAACCAGTTATGGAAGAATTTCAGGCCGAAATGGAACGGAAGTTTGCGGAGAATGGGGATGGTCCGGAAGTTTAAATATTTACTCTCAGTATTTCTAAAGTTGATCTTCCTTAAAAGTTAAACTTTGCTCTTAAATGACTCATTGCGTTACGGTTTTGCCATCGTTTTCAGGAATGACAAGATTTTTAGAGTCATTATTTCAAGTGGTAAATACCGAAATCTATCTCCTAAAATCGAAATGATTTGATTTTTTATTTCTAAATTTAGAATGGAAGTAATTGATTTGATAATAATCCAGAACTAAATGATTATGCATTGTTTGGTGTTTCTGAAACCATTGATTGGACATTGGCTAAATCATTTGAAAAAGAAAATACAGTTGCTGTTGAGGTTCCATTATTGTTGAAACAGGATTTCAATTTGGTCACTGATCAATCCAACAATTTACTTGATGCCACACATCGATTGGTATTCATTAAAAAAAATGATAGTGAGATAGTTTCTTTTATCATTAGTATTTCATCATTTAATCAGGAGTCAAAAGTTGTAAATGACCTTGATAATTTTAATTATTTCGATATCTCCAATGACTTTTCTGGTAGAATAGTTGTTATTGACAACGCTGCTAACATCACAAATAATAATGTTATACTTATAATAATGTTATACTTAGCGAAAAAGACAAAACAAGAGACATAGAGGTATATTCCAAAGCACCCTCTATAGGTTGTTATGAAGTAGTTGAGCTTTTTAACATAGGGCCGCCGCGACGAACAGGCATAACTTTTTGCCTAGATGGTGGGCCTGGTATTCGTGACGAAGGTTCACCAAATTATCCTTATCATGGAGGAGGTAGGGGATCTTCTAATACTACATACGATGTCCGTAACAATTTAACTAACTCATGTGCGAAAGCTATTTTTAATCAGCTCGAAATTGAAATGATAAAGAAAGATTTGTTGCAGGAAATAATGAAACCAACTTCAAAGGTGAATTTAACCTTTGCGGAGTCTATATTGAAGCTGTTTAATGACTCCAACACATTTAATTTATCGATTAATAATGATAATTTAAAAAAAAATGTTAATGGTCGTACTATAGGAGCATCAATTACCATTGGTAATGATTACTTAAAAAAAGCTACAGACTTATCAATAGCTAGGACGATGGTTCATGAAATGGTTCATGCATATTTGGGTGTAAAATATGCCAACTACATTACCTTAAATGACTGGGATTTTAAAAATGAAATGGATAAATACGCTACAGATAACGGATATAATCCCGAAGGTACAGCTATAGAAAAAACAGATTTCACCATGAATTTATGGGGCAGTATGTAGATGCTATGGCTATTTCCCTTGTAAGTTGGGATGTGAAATATGGTGGTGGTGGTGTTAAAACGAAGGATTTAAGTGGGAATGATGTATTAAATTGGGGATATTATAGAAGTATAGCATTTGGAGGGCTTTATTATCAAGATACAACAGGGAATAATGCTGAAACAGATTCTTTTAAAGCTTTAGTACCTAATAAATCAGATAGGGACAAAATCAAAAATATATTAAAAAATGAACAAGATGGGAACGCTAATGCCAAAGGTAAGAAATGTTAATACAATCATATTTATTATGGCTGGAACTCTTTTTTACAGTTTAAACGCCCAAACTATCTTTAGTGGTACATATTGTATTGATTATGATATGAATGATTTCTCAAATTGTTTAACATTTGAGTCAGAAAAAAATTTCAGATATGAATACAATGGTGACACTGGAATGTTTGAATATGGTCAAGGTGAATATCAATTTATTGAAAATCATCTTATTTTAAATTATAATAAAACTGAACCAATAAAAACGGGTTATCATTTTTCAGAAATTTGGATTAATTCTAAAGATTCTATTAATCTGCAATTCCATACTTTTAATTTTGATAGTGTTCCGCTTCCTGCTGTAAGTGTCGTTTATAAAGATAGCTTGTCAAAATACGGTTTCACTGGGGTGGCATCAAATGAAAAAGGTTTTGCTATAATAAATTTAAAAAGAGATAGAACTGACTTGCAGGTTAAAATTTCAAACGTTGGTTTTAGATCTTATGAGTTTTCACTGGATAAAAATTACAACTATAATATTTCTGTTTTTATGCAAAAAGTTGGCGAAGGTGAGCCAATTAGAAATCAGATAGATACCATACGAATTGAAAAAATAAGAAATAAATATTTTACGGCTAAGAATAAAAATGGAAGTGTCACCACATGGCGGAAGGTTGAGGATTAAAGGCTAACTATAATATGTATTAGCCAATACAATTACCTCGATAAGTTTACCGATTTTTCAAAATCGCTGATGATAGAGTTCATGAAGTCTAATTACTATGATACCTATATCACGCAATCTTAAAAAGGAATTCAAGGTCAAGTTAAAAGATGCCGACAAAGATTTTTTGTTTGATGAAACCGAAGCTGATTTGGTGAAATTTGATAAGATTATTGACGAGCTCGAACTGGGCACTCTGCGTCTGCCTGTACTTATCAAAAAACACATCAAGCAAAACGCCAAGTTGATTGCCTTTAACGTTGACCCCTTGTTCAATAATGCCGTAGATGGCTTAATGTATATCAGAATAGCCGACTTACCAGAAAGCACCGTCAAACCTGTGATGGAAGAATTTCAGACGGAAATGGAGCGAAAGTTTGCGGAGAATGGGGATGCTCCTGAAGTTTAGAAATGCATTCTCATTATTTCAAAAATGTTCGTTTTAAAAAGTTAACGAAAAGTTAAATTTTGCTTATAATGACTCATTGCGTTACGGTTTTTCCGTAGTCTCTAAGATCGATAGGCTATCCAAAGCCATTAAATATAGTGGTAAAACAACTATATTTATCTTCTATAATCTATTTATATCGGTTTTTAATTTCTAAATTTATAATGTTAGTAATTGGTTGAAATTCTGAGTTTTACTATAATTTATAGTGATTATTAATTCATAGGGAATAAAATCAATTTACTTTATAATCTAACCACTAATTTGCAAAGTATGAAAAGTACATTAACAATTATTTTTAGAATTGGGGTTTTAATCTTGGGCATTTCCATTTTTTTACAAGTTGTGAAACCGATAGTATTGCGCCAGTTGAAATAATCCAGACAGAACATGTACAATCAGCAAAATCTTGGTTTGAAAATAATCCAGGACTAAATGATTATGCATTGTTTGGTGTTTCTGAAACCATTGATTGGACATTGGCTAAATCATTTGAAAAAGAAAATACAGTTGCTGTTGAGGTTCCATTATTGTTGAAACAGGATTT
>NZ_KE383968.1:0-205041 GCF_000423005.1 Gelidibacter mesophilus DSM 14095 | reverse complement strand
CTACATACGATGTCCGTAACAATTTAACTAACTCATGTGCGAAAGCTATTTTTAATCAGCTCGAAATTGAAATGATAAAGAAAGATTTGTTGCAGAAAATAATGAAACCAACTTCAAAGGTGAATTTAACCTTTGCGGAGTCTATATTGAAGTTGTTTAATGATAGCGACAATCACAATTATTCTATTAAAAACGAAAATTTAAGAGAGTCTACGGCTGCATCCACAACCGGAGTATCAACGTCAATTAACGATTTATATCTTGAGAATGCAACGCAATTATCAATTGCTAGAACTATGATTCATGAAATGGTGCATGCATTTTTAAATGTTAAGTATGCCGACCCCATTCATATGGGATTTGATTTTAGAAGAAAAATGGAATCATACGCTGAGGAAACTGGCTGTGATATTTATGATGTCGAAGCTTTTCATCACAATTTTATGGGGCAGTACGTCGATGCAATGGCTGTTTCTCTATATGCTTGGGACACTAAATATGCATCGGGTGGAAATTTAGAATGGGAGTATTATAGAGCCATGGCTTTTGGAGGGTTATTTACAAAAGAAAATGGTATGATCGAGGAAACTTATTCTTTTCAAATTCTAGTACCTAGTCAAGCAGAAAGAGATAAAATTAAAAATATATTAAAAAATGAACAAAATGGAAATTCAAATTCTAAAGGGACTAAATGTAAGTAGTAAAATAATCTTAATTTTAATTGGGATAGTGTTTAACAATGTCTACTCTCAAACTACATTAAAAGGCAGTTTTTGTATAGATTATGATTTGATGGATTTTTCTAACTGTATAACTTTTGAATCTGATAATAAGTTTACATATAAATTTAGTGGACATTTAGGCACAAAGGAATATGGCGAAGGAATTTTTAAATTAATGGACAACTTTTTAATTGTAGATTACAATAGAACATTGCCAAAATCCCTCGGTTATTATAATTTAAGTATATGGGAAAATAATTCTGACAGTATTGATTTAGCCGTTAGTGTTTATGATAAACGGAAAAGTGAACCAATAGAATATGCTAATGTTTTTTTTAAAGACAGCACCAATAAATTAGGCTACACTGGATCTAGTGCTAATGAAGACGGTTATGTTGAAATCAAAACGATTAAAGACGGAAGTCAAATTGAATTGAACGTTATCTATCTTGGTTTTGTAGAACAAAAAATTAATCTCATCAGAAATAAAAATTACAACATTGAAGTTTACCTAAAGGAACAAGCAGATGAGACTGGAGCACCGATCTTGCACCAATTAGATACTATGGAAATTGTAACAATGAAATCAAAATATTTCACTGTTAAAAATAATAATGGAATTATAACCACTTGGCGAAAGATTGAAAATTGAGATATACTAAATCATTAATTATGAAAATTCTAAAATAATGAATGTCAATAGGATTGTGCTATTATAAGTATTTACTCATTCCATCTTCTCTTTTTCTCAAAAAAAGGAAAATGTATATTTTCTCTTAGAAGATGTTAATTCCGAATATGCCATGAGTTATATGATGTTTGGCGAAAAAATAGGGTTCATAAATTTATTGAATAAAAAGGAATATGATTATCATCAAAAAAAAGTAGAAGAAGCAAAAAATGACGGCGATTACTATTTCGATCCAGCAAGTGGTAGAGACAATCTGGATATACAAGTTTCAAAATTAACCTTTGAAGTTATGACAACAGAAGAAATTAAATTGTCAAATAATGAGATTGAAAAACTGAATTTGGTAAATTATAATTGGATTTTAAATAATAGTTGGAAGAAGATAGCTAGGGAACCGTATGATTTTAAAGATATCTACTTCTTAAAGCACATTGATAATAACGATTATGTCAAGTACAAAGTAGGAGTTACAATTATTGACCATTGAACTATTTGTCTCCGTTGGTGAACTTAATTTTGAATGATCCTGTTAAAGCTTTGATACCTAACAAATCTCACAGAGATAGTATTGACCATTAATGAAATACGAACAAGCAGGAAGCTTAATTCAAAAGGTTCCAAATAGAGAATTAAGACCCTATATTAAAAATGAATCGCATCCTTATTCTTTAAGAGCATAAAAAAAAGCCAAATCATCATCAACTTGGCTCTTTTAAAATAGTCTAATTTAGAATGCTATAAGGATTTAAACCAATCCTGAAAATAGGCGCCCAAAACGGGGGTTAATTTCTTTTCGCCAGCAAGTGCACCCACCAAGCTCATAATCCAAAGCACAAGAATTCCTAAGCTTACAATCCAGCCAAAAACGGGAATAAAGCTAAGCACAAGGCCACACAGTCCTAATCCCAAGACCTGACGGATATAAAATGAGCCAAATTCACTCTTCGTATTGTTGTTCATCACAAGGGCAACAATCCATCCAATTAATGTCAGGTGCGCAATTAAAGCAATGTTTTTACCATCCTTTGATATGGCGTTGACATCAGCTTCAAATTCATGGGCGGTGCGCTTTGCATCCTCATTGAAGGCATCGGCTCTGCGTCCTGTTTTGTCCGAAAATGTATCTGAAGTTTTTTGGGTATCATCTAGCATCTCGTTGAGATCGTCGCCTAAATTTTTATTGTCAGTCATTTGTTGTAATGTTTTAAAGGTTAGAAGTTTAAAGGTAATAAAAAAACATTTGATTTTGCAATAATGGCCGTTTCATCGTTGTGAAGTAAATATCCTTCGTCAATATCCATAATTCCATACCCAAATTTGAACTTCAACTCTTAAATGATTGAATTTTAATTGTGTGTTACGCTAAAAAGAGCCCTTATTTTGTCAACAATAGTTTGGGCCAATTTTTCTTTACTTTCAATGGTCCAACCAGCAACATGAGGTGTGAGGAGCACATTTTCAGAATTAATGAGGTATTGAAATGCTTCTGGAATTTCTGAGGTAAAAAGATCTTCAAAAGACGTTTTCTCATACTCTAAGACGTCCAATCCAGCACCAAGAATTTTTCCTGATTTTAAAGCCGTTACCAAATCTTTTGTAACTACGCTTTTGCCGCGAGCTGTGTTGATTAGCCAAAACGATTTTTTGAATGCGCTGATAAAAATGCTGTTAATCATATCCAAAGTCAATGGGGTTTGAGGGGTGTGTAAGCTAACAACATCCACTTTTTCTTGAAACTCCGCTAACGACACCTGTTTGGCATTGTCATCGGCTACATTGGCTTTAATATCATAACACAGCACATCAACGTCAAAGCCTTGGAGTTTTTTGGCAAAGGCCTTTCCCATATTGCCATAGCCAATAAGTCCAACGGTTTTTCCGTCTAGTTCTATGCCTCTGTTGGCCTCACGAAGCCATTTTCCGGAACGCACTTCTTGATCTGCTTTATTGAGCTTGTTGAAGAGTGATAATAACATGCCTAAAGCATGCTCACCAACGGCATTTCTGTTTCCTTCTGGCGCTGCAATGAGGGTAACGCCTTTTAGTTTTGCATAATCGCCATCAATATTTTCCAATCCTGCACCAACGCGGCCTATAAATTTGAGATTTTTAGCGGCATCCAATAATTGTTGATCAATGCTGAACCGGCTTCTTATAATCAGACCGTCATACTGATGGATTTTGGCTTTAATCGCTTCTTTTGAGGCGGTGTAATCTTCGTCATTTTCAAAGCCTAAGGCATTGAGTTGGTTGATGAGCAAAGGATGATTGGTATCGAGGTGGAGTATTTTCATAGCATCAGTCCTGCGAAGTCAGGAAACCTTTAGGTTAAACGTAAATCTTAGTTTTTAACGTTCATACAAATTTAAGAAAAAGCCATTTGATTTTTCGTAATAGGCCATAGGAATGCAAAAGATTTAGAGGTTTCTTAAACTACCTAGCATTAGGGTTCTAATTTTGGACTAAAGCGCAAATAGTATGTCCTATAGAGAAACTAAACGTCAGTTAGGTCTAAAATGAAACTTTTGGACAATAATTTTTGAGATCCAATATTTTGCAGTTTTGTTTTATTTGGAATCTACTTTAGACGCTCAAGTCTACACTAAATGCCGGGTTTGGAAAGTATTTAACTGAACCTCATCATTGGACCGCGGTTCTAGTTTGAATGTTCTAAAAAACCAGAAATGGAAGGTCCAACAAATTAAAAGCCCAATATAAATTTGGCCACTAAGAAGTAGGTCAAAATCCCGAAAATATCGTTGCTTGTGGTTATAAATGGTCCTGTTGCTACGGCCGCGTCAATACCACGTCTGTCCAAGAAAATAGGAATAAAAGTACCAATTAATGCGGCCATGACAATCACGGTGACTAAGGCCACGCAAATGGTCAGCGATTCTAGGTAAGTGGTGTGAAAACCGAAGTGGCTAATAATTAGGACGACAAAAGCAATGGCGAGTCCGTTAACCACGCCCAGCAACATTTCTTTAAAAAGCCGTCCTACGATATTGCCATCAATCGTGTCATTAGCTAAACCTTTGACCACAATGGCTGAGGATTGCACACCTACATTTCCTGCGGTAGCCTGAACCAATGGAATGAATAATAACAAGGCCGGAAACTGCAACATGGCATCACTAAAGCCATTAATGATACTCGCCGCACCAATACCACCAAACATACCAATAAGTAACCAGGGTAAACGTGCTTTGGTCAATTGCCATATACTATCGTCGGCTTCAACATCTGTGGTGATACCCGCAGCCAATTGGTAATCTTTATCCGCCTCTTCAATCATAACATCAATGATATCATCAATAGTAATCCTTCCTAACAAAACCATATTGTCGTCCACAACAGGAATGGCCTCTAAGTCATATTTAGCCATGATTTTTGCAACCTCTTCCGGATCTTCGTCCACCGTCACATAATCCACACTTTTAATGTAGATATCCGCAATTTTCTCATCGCTTTTGGCAACTATTAAATCTTTTAAGGACAGACGCCCAATAAGTTTGTTCTGCTTATTGACCACATAAATGGAGTGGACTCTGGTTACATCTTTGGCTTGCCCCCTGATGCGGCGTAAACATCCGGCGACCGTCCAGGTTTCATAAACTTTAACCAATTCTTTTGCCATGAGGCCACCAGCGGTGTCCTCATCATAGGCCAATAATTCCGTGATCTCAGCCTTGTGATCTTCATCTTCAATATGGTGGATGACTTCACGTTGGCGCTCTGCAGAAAGTTCAGAGATAATATCTGCGGCATCATCCGTATCCAATTCTCCAACTTCTTCGGCAATCTCCTTTGCAGAAAGGTTTCGTAAGACTTTCTCTCGATTGTCTTCATCCAGCTCCATCAAAACTTCAGAGGTCGTTTCAGAATCTAAGAGTTTGATCACATACATCGCCTCATCCAAATTGACTTCATCAAGAATTTCTGCGATATCAGCATAGTGAAAATCATTTAAAAGTCTGTGAAGCTCCTCGTCGTTTTTAGTTTCGATGAGTAGTTGGACTTGTTCAATGAGTTCGTCAGTCAGCTCAAATTGTATGTTCTCTCTGTTGTCTTGCAAATGGAGTATTTTTAAGGATTAATGATCGTTTTCTATCAGCTGGGTTAAGGTGATAAACTGTGGTACGCTCAATTGTTCAGGCCGTTGGTCAAAGATAAGGTTTGATTTTAAATTATCAGATAAATCAAATGATTTTAAACTGTTGCGAAGCGTTTTGCGACGTTGTTGAAATCCTGTCTTTACGACCCTGAAAAATAGTTTTTCATTACAGGGAAGCGTGTAATTTTCTTTTCGTGTCAACAATAACACTCCTGAATCTACTTTTGGTGGCGGATTGAACACTGAAGGTGGAACCGTAAATAAGTATTCAGCATCATAAAAGGCCTGCGTCAATACCGAAAGGATACCATACACTTTGCTCCCTTCTTTGGAGCAGATGCGTAAGGCTACTTCTTTTTGGAACATTCCCGAAAACTCCGGAATTTGATGGCGCATCTCTAAAGTCTTAAAAAGAATCTGTGATGAAATATTATAAGGAAAATTTCCGATAATCCCGAAGGGTTGGTCATCAAAAACTTCTTTTAAATCATACTTTAAAAAGTCTTTTTCAATGATGCGATCGGCAAGGTTGAGATAGTTGTTTTTGAGGTATTCTACAGATTCTGTATCAATTTCGATCACATGTGTCGTGATGTCTTTTTTTAATAAATACTTGGTCAAAACACCCATGCCCGGTCCGATTTCCAAGACATGCCCATAGCCTTTATAGGAAAGCGAATCTGCAATTTTTTCGGCGATACTTTCATCCGTTAAAAAATGCTGACCGAGATGTTTTTTTGCTCTGACTTGATGCTCTTTTGTCACAGATTATGATGGTTTTAAAAAAGTTAGCCGCTTGAACCAGCGCGCTTGGTGTGCGAAGTTAGTGAGAATTTTTTTCGACTAGGCGGCGTTTGGTTTATTTTTTCTCTCGAATATGCTTGTGGTTAGGTCAGATAAAAGCGTTGTACTTAAAATATAAGTTGGGTTAGAAAAAGCAGATTAATGAATTTTCACGCTATATTCATCAATCACTTCCAATTCTGTACGGAACGCCAAAACTTTCTCTCCAAACTTTTTAAGGCCTTCCTGACGTAATTTGTCGGCATCATTTTTATAATAATTATCAAGTGCTTCACGTGATTTCGCTCTGTATTGCACAGAATAGGTCACGCTTCCTTCTTGTTCTTTGATTAAAACCTTGGTGAGTTTTGCTTCTGTAAAATGACCGGTTGCCAAAACGTGAGGAATGTGTTCTTTGATCCAAACTAGCCAATGGTTGTGGATGCTGGCGTCTATATTTGAGGTAACATTGTATATGATCATAGCTTAATTTATTAAAATCCTAAGAAACCAATTCTTAGATTAAAGGTTTGATATAAGGTTTTGCAAATAACGAAACTTCTCAGATTTTTGACTAAGGGTTTTCAATTTATTATCCACTAAAAGTTAATGTCTGGTTATTTTATTGTGGTTACTTAAGTTCAATAAATATTTTAACCATCAATACACGACTAATTATGTTTTTATATCCATTATCGGATATTTTATCAAGCAGTTTTTATGCTAAAAAAACCAATAAGTTTCTATCAATAATAGTTTGTTTTAGTCTTGAAGGCTTTTCAAAGTAAAATCATATTCACTATTAATTTATCGCATCCCCACGCAACATCCTAAACTGCTTTCGGGCTTCTACATAATAAATACTGTCTTGATGATTAAAGATGATTTTTTCGTAGAGCGCTTTTGCTTTTTCAGGTTCCGAAAGAACAGTATTGTACAACTCGGCCAAATAATAATAGGCATCATCCGCTAAAATACCGTCATTATAGCTGCCAATGATAGATTCGTAATTTTTTATGGCCTTATCATATTGCTTTTTTTGGACAAGGAGTTCTGCTTGTTTAAAAAGCGCTTGGTCTTCAATACTTTCACCTTGGTGCTCTAGCAGTATTTTATCTAAAATAGAGATGGCTTCGTCATTCTTGTTTTGGAAGGCCATTAGATCTGCTTTAGCATAAAGTTTTAAGGCCACATGAAGTGAATCTTCGTATTTATTATCAGAAATGAGCAATTTTAAATCGAGAGCGTCATTCGCAATAAGTTGTGATGTGGAGGCCTTCAATATTTTTAATTGTGATTCAGCCCATTCGAAATCACCTTTGTAATAGCTTGTTTTTGCCACTTTAAATCGAGCTTCCTGTGCGAGGACGCTATTTTTTACACTGTTTTGGATTTGGGTGTAATAAATTAAACCTTCATTAAATTTTTCCTGAAATACCAAAATATCCCCCAATTTCATTTTGACAGCGCCTTGCTGAAATGCGGAGATTTTGAGCTTTAAACTTTCTTTTAAAAAGTTGCTGGCCTCCTCGGGCCTGTTCAAATGGAAAGCTAGAAAATCGGCGTAAGCGATTTGAAGCCCCAAGGTTGATTCAGAAGAACCATAAGTAGAAAAAAGTTGTTTGTATTTTTTTTCAATTTCGGGCAGAACCTTGGTGGTGGCATTTGAAATTTCAATGTCCAAGAGATATTGATTAGCCACCAAAATAGTGGAAAGATCTTGCGTGTTTTCTAATACATAATTAAAAATCTCTGTCGCTACCACTTTTTCCTTATCATAAAGTGCGGTTAAAGCCAACTCAATAATTCGATTTAAACTTTCGCGTTGTCGCATAAACAGTGCTTTTTCTTGCGTAAATGCCTTCTCATAGGCTTTCTCCTGAATATACAGCCAGCTTAAAAGTTCATACCAATACGTGTCCGGCTGTGCTTGGATTTTTTTGAGCAAAAGCTTCCTTAGAAGGATGTTGTTTTCATTGTCCTTATTCTCTGAAATGAAATCACTGAATTCTGTTTTGATACTGCTTAAATACTCGGGTGCTACTTCTATATAGGCCAAGTAGTTGGTGAAAAATAATTCAATATTGCCCTGTTCACCATACACCCTTGCCAATTCACGATTGTAATTTAATTTAGGATCAAGTGCCATGCCTTTTTTATAGGTTTTAATGGCATAATCCAACAAAGAATGTTGCTCAAACTGGCGTGCAATTAGTGGCGTGTAATTAGGACGTTCTTCAATATTTTTGAGCGCTTCTTCATAACAGGTCGTGGCTTTATCCATGTCATTTTGTAATTGGTAGTTATATCCCAATTCAATCACCAAGGACGGATTTCTATAAACAAGCATTTTAGTTTTAAGAAGCTGCTCTGCGGCATTAAATTGTTCCAGCTGCTGATGGGTTTTGATCAGATGGAAAATGAAATTATAATTATCAGGCTGCTCATTATATAGTTTTTGATAAGAGAGGAGTGCTTTCTCAAATTGACCACGTTTATAATAGTCCGCGGCCAATAGTTCTTCGTCACTTTGTGAAAAGGAAAAGTAGCCCATCAAGAGGAAAAGGAAGCATAGGAGCTGTGTCATGAGACTAATTTATGTAAATATACCCACTTAGAGGCATCGGGATTGTGAATGTTTTAATAAAAAAATGCCCAAACGTGAGTTTGGGCATTACCATCAAAATAAATGTGCTATTAACCATTACTTATAAAATGATTCAAATATTCTGCTTTGGTATTGTAATGTATATGGGTCGATTTGTTATATTTTAAAACAAAACTTTAATTAGCAATACCACTAAGGATATGACTATCAAAATGCGTATAAAATTTTTCATCTTGGGTTAATTTCAATTCAGGACTACGAACTTGAAAATATTTTAGACAAAAACAAAAAAAAATGCCAAATATTCGTTGAACAACGTGAATATTTAGCATTTTATCGAAAAACACAGGATAAATCCTACGTATTAGATTTTAGCAAATCCAGTATATGGAATTAAAACTTCGGGGATAATGATACCATCCTCCGTTTGGTAATTCTCTAAAATTCCGGCCAAAACTCTTGGTAGAGCCAGTGCACTTCCGTTAAGTGTATGTGCCAGTTCATTTTTGCCTTCTGCATTTTTAAATCTCAGTTTTAAACGGTTGGCTTGAAAGGTTTCGAAATTTGAAACCGACGAAATTTCCAACCACCGGTCTTGAGCTGTAGAAAACACTTCAAAATCATAAGTAAGGGCTGAGGTAAATCCAATATCGCCACCACACAAACGCAAAATACGGTATGGCAATTTGAGTTCGTTAAGGATGTCTTTGACATGTTCTACCATGCCATCCAAAGCTTTGTAAGAGTTGTCTGGATGCTCCACACGTAAAATTTCTACCTTGTCAAATTGATGCAAACGGTTTAAGCCCCTTACATGTGCGCCATAACTTCCAGCCTCACGCCTGAAACACGGCGTATAGCCTGTAATGCCAATAGGTAAGTCTGATTCATTAAGTAATTCATCCCTAAAAATATTAGTACCAGGAACTTCAGCGGTCGGGATCAAATACAAATTGTCTTCAGTAACATGGTACATTTGCCCTTCTTTATCAGGTAATTGCCCGGTGCCAAAACCAGAGGCTTCGTTCACTAAAAGTGGCAATTGGTATTCTGTATAACCCGCAGCGGTGTTTTTGTCCAAAAAATAAGCAATCAGTGCGCGCTGTAATCTGGCACCTTTACCTTTGTAAACCGGAAATCCTGCTCCGGTAATTTTATTGCCCAGTTCAAAATCTATAATGTCATATTTTTTCGCCAGTTCCCAATGGGGTTGGGCATTAGCGTGCAAGGTTGGGATGTCACCTTTTCTATAAACTTCTTCATTATCGTCTTCAGTGCTTCCTGCAGGTACACTCTCATGAGGTACATTTGGAAGTTTGTAGAGCAATTGGCTCAATGCTTCAACAGTACTATTTAGGTCATCCCCAAGAGTTTTAGAAGTCTCTTTGAGTTCTCCAGTCCTTTCTTTTAAAGCATTGGCTTTATCCGCTTGACCGGATTTATACAAGGTTCCGATTTCTTTAGACAAACTGTTGGATTCTGCCAAAGTGTTATCCAATTCCGTTTGTAGACGACGTCGGTTTTCATCAAGGGCAATGACTTCATCAATCATTTGCACAGCATCAAGGTTTCGTTTTTTTAAACCTTCGATCACTTTTTCTTTGTGATCTCTAATAAATGGTACTTGTAACATGAGTGTTTAATTTGATGGCAAAAATAAGGAAATTTTAGCCTTCCGAATGAAGTGTTATAACTTCAGTCAAAATAATTCTTAATTTCCGATTTTTCAGAAGCGTTTTCCTGGTGGGAAGGCAATAACCATTCGCTGTGTTTAAAAGGATGCCATTTTACGCTACCCAAGTCTACCTCAGGATCAATGAGCTGTTTCAACGCTCCGCCATTAATGCGTATCGAAGCATCAACGAAAACTTTCACATCCCGACCTTGGTCCGCATACATTCTTTTTAAACGTTGCGCAAATTGCCAGATCACATCGGGTTTGGTACTGACGGTTCGTTGCTGTTTTCTTGAGAGCAGATCTTGAATTTGTATCGGTATCTGAACATTGGTTTTGGCGTCAACAACCCTAAATGTGGTTCGGCCACTTTTAGCACGAAGCATCATGCGCCAGGATAGGCGGTGTCCTTCCTCTGTCCAAAGCACATCATCCTTAAAAAACCAATGACGCAGTGGCAATCCTATTTGCACAATAAAATAGATAACAAAGACGGCAATAAAGGGTTTTTCATATTTTGGAACAATGATCTCTTCCCGATCATAAAACGGTTTTTTTCTTAAAAAGATGCCGTGAATGGTTTTGGTAGGAAAAAAGAAAAGCGCAAAGGCCAAAGAGAGGTACGGGAAAATACCAATCTGAAATACGAAAGAGTTGAATAAATGAAAGAAGATAGAAATGAAGAATGCTGCTTTACGCGTAGGTTTCCATAATAATAGCGGAATAATTAAGGCATCAAATAAAATACCAACATAGGCAATCGTATAATGCGTCCACTTTTGTTGCAAGAGTTCTCCAACTATAATGTAATCTTTTTTACTCTTCATTAAAACTTCTGCTACGGTGGCATCTAGCCAATCAGGATATATTTTCGCAACGGCAGCGTAGGAATAGACAATGAGCATCTGCAAAATAAAAACCAAAGCACACCAATTTGGCATGGAGATCATCTTTATTTTAGGATGCAACCGTGCATCTGCAGAGAGGTATTTATGTGCGGGCTGAAACACCATAATGGCACTCAATAAAGCCAACAGGTAATAATGATTGTTGTAGGACGATTTTTGCATTAAATAGGTACCCGTCCAAAGTAAGGTAAAAGTGAGCATACTCCATCTGTACTTATAGCCAATCATTACGAAAAACCCACAAAGCGCCATGACTGCATAATAGATATACATGCCATTGCCGGGCAAAGGTTGTAGCCATTCAAACCCAATAAATGAGAATGTTTCTCGAGGTTCTATAAGGGTACGCCTGATCCAACCCGTATAAATAGCGCCCGCACTTTCCATAAAAATAAGAAACCCGAAAATAATCCTGAATACAATGAGGGCACTATTGTCTATATGTTTAAAGAGAATTTTATGCATGAAGCGCTGCAATAATCTGTTTAGCTTTTATTTGGTCCTGTCTCAGTTGTGCAATTAAAGCATCAACCGATTTAAATTTTTGCTCATCTCTCAGTCTGTCCAAGAAAGTAATTCTTAAATGCTGACCATAGAGATCCTTATTAAAATCGAAAAAATGGGCTTCAATGGTTTTCTTTTTGTCGTCAAAGGTTGGATTGATACCTATATTCATCATTCCATAAATGGTTTTGCCTTGGTAAGTGGAAGATACCGCGTAAACACCATTTTTAGGAATCAGTTTATAAGCTTCATCAACGCTGATATTTGCCGTTGGAAATTCCATTTTCTTGCCAAAACCTTTACCTCTTACCACACTTCCGTTGATATAATAGTCATATCCTAAAAATGCTTTTGCGGTCTTAATATCCCCAGAATTGAGCGCCGTTCTTATTTTTGTAGAACTCACGGCAACATCTTCTATGTCTTGCACTAAGATTTCTTCAACTTCAAACCCAAACTCAGATCCAAACCTTCTGAGATCATCAATATTGGCACTTCTATCTTTGCCAAATTGATGGTCATAACCAATAATAACGTGTTTGACGTGTAGCTTGTCCACTAAAATAGATTTTACAAAATCACGGGCAGAAAGATCGGCAAAAACCTTGGTGAATTCTTTTACGTAGATATAGTCCAATCCTGATGCTGATAAAATTTCCTTGCGTTCAGCGATGGTATTCAGAAGTTTGATATCTGAATTTTGTTGCAAAACCATGCGAGGATGCGGAAAAAAGGTAAGCACAATGGAGATCAAGTTTTTGTCAGATGCCTTTTTTATCAGTTTTTTGATAATTTTTTGATGTCCAATATGAACGCCATCAAAGGTGCCAATAGTCACCACTGATGGGGTCTGTGGAATAGAATGGTCGGATGCGGTAAGTACCTTCAAGTTATTTTTTTGTAAAAATAACCATTTAAGGGTTTAAAAAAAATTAGTAGTCATGAATTGAAACTTGGTTAGCTGTAATTTGAAAGAAGTCTAAAATAGGAGTTTTTATAAGCTGAAAATTTTATCGATTTCAGTAATAATTTGAGGCACTTCCGCAGTTTTAAAACGAAGTTGTAAATGGTAGCGATTGTTTGTCAGAGGTTTTAAGGAGAGCACACCCTCACTGATTTTATAAAATCCGGTGTGTCCTTTGCAAAAACATACCCGTTCAAACAGGAGATTGATTTTTACAAGATCTCGATTTTGTAATAACAGTGGTTTTGGTGGGTTGGGAAGTTCAAAATAAATACGTTCAATATACTGTCGGTCAAGGGTATTAAGAGGCGCATTGCGTTGATATTCAAATTTTAAAAGCGTATTATCGCTTTTTGAAAACTGAGCATAACCTATTCCAAACTCATCTTTTTTAAGGATAATGGACTGGTTTGGGGTGCTGCTGAAGTGACACTCGCCGTTATCAGGGCACGGTTTTCCTTTTTCGGGCAACTTATCAAAAGAGGATGTTTGATGAGGTTTGGTTTTACAAGAGCTCACTAAGATTAACGTTGTTAGAACAATAGCCAGTGTGCTTATCCTTATAGACATTAATGTTTTATTTTTGTAATTGGTTTAATTTGAATGTAACTTTCACGGCACTAAAGATAATAGTAAACAAATATAAATGATATAGTCTATGATGAATAAATACTTTAAGTCAAGTTTGTTTTTAATAGTAATCTTTACTTTTTCAATGACTTATGGTCAAAAAAGAACATCTCCCTGGACTAAGACTACAAAAAGCAGTATTTCTCAAGAAAAAATAATATCCCAAAAAACCAGACCTGTTGATGCATCTTATTATCAATTGGATATGGCAATTCTAAGATCTAGTTTAAAAAATGTTCCGTTAAGAGATTCAGGAATCTTGTCCAATACGCTTCTTGATTTTCCAAATTCGGATGGCTCAATGGAGGTTTATAGAATTATGGAATATGCGGTGATGGACCCAGAGCTTCAAGCGAAATTTCCAAAAATTCGTTCTTATGTTGGTTATGGGTACAAAAACGCCTCAGCAGTTGTGTATTTCAGTATCTCTCCCAATGGGTTGCACTCCATGAAAATGTCAATGGATAAGGAGACGGAGTTTATCAATCCTTATTCCAATGATGGTGCTTATGAGGCCTTTTCAAGACAGAGTGTTCCTGTAACACAAAATTTATTTGAATGCGGTTTTGTCGATGATGGCCTACAAAGTCAAATCGATTTGAATACTGATTTGATTGCTTCTAGAAACGCGAATGATGGTACACGACGTACGTTCAGATTGGCAGTAGGTACGAGTATTGAGTATACCAATTTTCACGGCGGCACTGTAGCGTCAGCTTTAGCTGCAATTAATACAACAATGACTAGGGTGAATGGAATTTATGACAGAGAATTGTCTATAAGAATGACTTTGGTTGCCAATAATGATCGTTTGATTTCAACAACAGGTAATAGTATTTTTTCTAACGGTGAAGGCGTTTCTGGAATTACCGCACTTATCAATGGGAAGATTGGTGAAACCAGTTATGATATTGGGCATACATTTACAACAGGGTCTGGAGGTTCTGCTTATTTACGCAGTGTGTGTGGTACTAATAAAGGTGGTGGCACCACTGGTTTGCCAAGCCCCTTAGGGGATGCATTTGCTGTAGATTTTGTAGCCCATGAAATAGGCCATCAGTTTGGTGCAACGCATACATTTAATGGTTCAGCGAGTAATTGTGGATTGGATACTAGAACAGCATCTACAGCTTATGAACCGGGCAGTGGTTCCACGATTTTAAGTTACGCCGGTATTTGTTCTCCTCAAAATGTTCAAAATAAAAGTAGTGATTACTTTCATCAGGCAAGCTTACGGCAAATATGGCGGAATATTACTGTAGGTGAAAGTACCTGTGGTACTTTGATCTCTACCGGAAATTCGGCGCCTACTGCGGAGGCTGGAGCATCCTATAATATCCCAATTTCAACGCCTTATAAATTGACTGGAGCATCTACAGACACTAATGGTACCAATACGCATACCTATACTTGGGAACAATTTGATTTAGGACCAACCGGTACGCCAAAAGAAACAAATGAGTTTGGCCCGATGGTGCGTTCTTTTCAAGGCACATCAAACCCAGTAAGATATATCCCAAGATTTGAAGAGGTATTGTCTAATGGAGGCACTTCTACAACATGGGAAAAATTGGCATCTGTAGGAAGGACTCATAATTTTGTTTTAACGGTTAGGGATAATGATGCACGGGGCGGGCAAACAGCTGTTGATAATATGACTGCAACGACCATTGCTGGCGCTGGTCCGTTTAAAGTAACATCCCAAACCTCAGCGGTTACTTGGGAAATTGGGGCCTATAAAACCATCTCTTGGGATGTTGCCAATACTGATGTGGCGCCAATTAACACAACAAAAGTAAATATTAAATTGTCATTGGATGGAGGTGCAACTTTTCCTATTATATTGGCATCTAATATTCCTAATGATGGATCTCATGACATAACTGTTCCTGATGGTACTGTAACGAATAAAGCAAGGATTCTAATTGAAGGTGCTGGAAATATATTTTATAATGTGAATACCTCAGATTTCAAAATTATAAGCGTTAAGTATCTTTTGAATTTTTCGACATCTTCCGCTACAGTTTGTAAACCTAACGCTGCGGTATATAATTTTATTTACAATAGCTATCAAGGCTATAATCAAAGTGCACGTTTTTCAGCTACAAATTTGCCTGCAGGCGCTTCAGCAACGTTTAGTCCAGCTTCCGCAAGTAGTAACGGCACACCAGTTACCATGACCATTTCTGGGATGGGTAATGTTGCTCCTGGAGCATATGAAATTACAGCCACCGGAACCTCAGGGACTCTGAAAATATCTTCCTTAGTTACGTTGAATGTTTTCAGTAACACCTTATCCCCAATAACCACAGACTTGCCTGCAAATGGTGCCGATGGACTTTCTCCCAATGTGGTTTTGACTTGGAAGGAGAATGTGAATACCCAAAACTATTTTGTAGAGGTTTCAACCACAAGCACTTTTTCAAATGTTGTGGCGTCTGCTAACGTTGCTACCAATTCTTATATGACCTCTTTAGACGAGGCAACGGTGTATTATTGGAGAGTAACGGGTTCAAGTCAATGTGCTACTGCTGCCGCTTCTGCAGTGAGTTCTTTCTCTACATATGAGTCTTCATGCAATAGCTATACATCAATTGATACGCCAGTTGTTATCACAGAAGTAATCAACCAAGTTTCTAAATCTGTCATACCTGTTACTGATGATTTGCAAGTAGTTGATATCAATGTAAAGGTTAACATTTCCCATACTTGGGTTGCAGATTTAAAATTGGTTTTAATAAGCCCAACAGGAACTCGAGTAGTATTGAGCGAAAATAATGGCGATTTATTTGATGAAAATTATACCAATACCATTTTTGATCAAGAAGCATCAACCTCTATTATTAAAGCTTTTGCTCCTTTTACAGGAACTTATTCGCCTGAAGGGGATTTGTCAACCATGTATAACGAAAAGTCGGCAGGAACTTGGACGCTTGAGGTTACTGATACGCGCGATTTGGATGGCGGAAGTATTGATGAATTTACCTTAGAACTCTGTCTTGCAAAACCATTATCTATAGAAGAAAACAGTTTTGAAGGCTTCGCAATTTTTCCAAATCCAAACAGTGGTGAATTTACGGTAAAGCTAAAATCCCATTCGTCCGAAGATATTAAGGTCGCAATTTATGATATCAGAGGACGTAAGATTCTTGAAAATCGTTTTGATAGCACAACTAATTTCAGAGAAGTAATCCAATTGGATAAGGCGCAGTCGGGAATGTACTTGATCCATATTTCTGATGGATTGAGAACAGTTACCAAGAGGGTTTTGGTCAACTAATGGTTCCAAAGTACTAAAAGGGCCGTCTCAATAATTAAATTGAGACGGCTTTATTTATGTAGTTCCATTGCTTATATTCCATAAAAAAGACCCTTTCAAATATTGAAAAGGTCTCCTGCAAATGATAGACTTCACTCAAATGGTACCATTATTATGCAGTTTATTATAGACCAACGGTCCAGTCATTGGCCCAACTAGGCTTAGCAATACCGTTACCAGCACCTGTTGCATTTTCATTTATACTGTACACGCCAGACACATCAACCGCTTCGCCTGCTGTATTTTTTCCAACAGTTAAAGTGGAGACCTTATCAAACTTAACGTTTGTAGCAGCCAAAGAACCTTCAGTTACATAGCCTACGCTCTCGTCATGTTGAATGTCAAAGCCTGTTTTCCAATTGCTTAATACCACATTATCAAATTGCGCTTTTGTGCCCACTCTTAATTTAATGGCTTGTGTTTCTGAACTGGTGTCGGCAGCTCCTAAGCCAACTAAGGTGAGATTTTTAATAGTAGGGTTGGAAATAGGGGTGGCCAAATGATTATTTGAATTATTATCAGCCTCAATGCCTCTATTCCCAGCATTTTTTCTGATGCCATACCAGTTTTCGCCAGTTCCTGACCATCCTTCAGTCCAGTCGAATAAATCATCACCAACTTGTTCGGAACTATTATTTACTACCAAATATTTTGCGATCGCTGTGCCTCCGAAAAATTCAAAACCATCATCTGAACCCTCGTAAGACTGAACATATTCTATAGTTGTTCCATTTCCAACACCAAATAGTGAAAGACCGTTAAATTCTTTTTCTGAGTTATAGGCAAATCCTGAATATTCTATTCTTAAATACTTAATGGATCCTGAGCTATCGTTCGCATCTCCACCGCCATACGTTAAATCTGAGACTTCTGCAGAAGCTGTAATACCTTTATTAATCGGAGCCTTTCCACATAATACAAGTCCGCCCCAAGCTCCAGGAGATTGAGTGGTAGCTGTCATGACTACAGGATTGGATGAGGTGCCCTGAACATCAATTTTTCCGTCTTGTGCAACGGCAATATATCTTACCGCAGCAAAATCCTCACTGGCCACAGAAGTTGCTTCAATTTTAACACCGCTTTTGATGGTCAGTTTTGCACCAGCATTTACCAGTAGTTGTCCTGTTAGTTTATAGGTTCCGGATTCTAAAATGACCTCGCCTTTAGTGATTTCTCCTTTAAGATTATCTCGCTCTAGTACAAATGCTGTTCCGTCATCACCATTAGATGGACTGTCATCATCACTGGAACATGAGGTTGTAAATATTAAAGCGAATAAAAGTGCTGTTCCTAAAAATTTTGAAATTGATTTTTGCATAGTGTTTACTTTTTAATTGTTTTGGTTTAAAATTTCTAATAATTGAGTTTTATAATTGGTAGCGCAATCCCAGTTTGAAAAAAGCACCGCGTTTGTAAGACAAGACTGTTATGTTTTCTGTCGCATTTTCCTGAAACCTTTCTATAGCAGGATTAAGCATGTTGAACACGGTAAGATCAATGGCGAAATTTTTATTTATGTCGGTTTTCAGTATGAAATCCAATGAGCCTATACCCTTGTCAACCAAGTTGCCCTTAGTTTCTACCCCTAAAGCATAAAGACTTTCAGAAGTATAAGAATAGGCCAACGTAGCCATCATGTTAGCGGAATTACCAAGATCTTTGAAGTAGGTCAAATCTGCGTTCAATAAAAAATCTGAAGCTCCGGTAAAGCTTGAAGTGTCATTTGTAAGATTGGTGTTGTAGTTGGTTTCCTCTCTTACCTTTTCAGAATCCAGGTCTTGATGCGTTTGCATATAAGAAGCATTAAATCCTGCCGAAAGTTTATTGGATTGTGCTTCGTTAAAGTTGAAAATGTCTTTTCTAAATTCAATCTCAGCGCCATAAACGTAGCCTGTGTCGCCTGTGTTTATAAATGAAATATCATTGGTAGAAGAGGCTAAGGTGATTTCGTTTATTGGGTCTAAAATATATTTTCCAAAAGCAGTGACTGATAAAAGTTCTGAGTTTTTAGGAAACATTTCCCATTTTAAATCTAAGTTATAGTTTTGTGAGGGATAGAGATCTGGGTTACCCACTTTGACCTCTGTAACATCTTCATAAATAAATAGGGCCCTTTCTTTAAATTGTGGTAGGGTATAGGTTTTACTTGCGCCTAGGCGTAAATTTTGGGTGTCGTCTAGTTCATATTTTAAGATGATACTTGGTAAAAATTCATTCCTATTAAACGTGTTACTTTTCCCTGAGGCATCCAACTGCGTTCTCCAGGAAACGGTCTGTTCTACTTTTTCGAATCGTATGCCCGTTATCGCGCTCAATCTATCGGTAAACTTGTAGTGTAGGCTGGCAAAACCTGCGTGAATGGTTTGTTCGCCATCATACGTTTGAGGGGTTAAACCAGCGAACGATTCAATATTAAAGAGACCATTTTCGAAATTTTGTTGATTTAAAAACAGGTCTAGATTGTCAGGATCAACTGTCGTGTTGAGCTGAGGGCCAGAAATTCTGAAATTAAATTGAATGGCTTCAAAATCACGTTTTTTCAATCGGCCATTATAGCCTAAGATTACTTTTCCTTTAGAATTACCATTCGCATCTTCATTCAGTTTATAACTAACGGAGAGGTTGGCGGCCAGCTCATCTTCAATCAAGTTTTGATAATACCTGTGGTTATCTGTAATTGTGTTTTGCGCAAAAACATACCCATTGGCCTCATCCACATACTTCAAAGTGTTTTGCGTTCTATCTGGCATATCGCCTTCCACTTTATTGTAAGAAGCAGCCCAATCAAAATCGAATTGATCAGACAATTGATGGTTTCCTAACAATTGATGGATAAATAAGGTATTTTGAATGTAGGTGCTGCGTTGTATCAGTCCGTTATCATCTTCAGCGATGTCCCGTATAAACCCTTCATAAGTGTCTCTCATTTGATTGGAAGAGTTCACCATTAAAAAGTTATAAGCTAGTTTATGCTTAGCGTTGATGCGATAATTTGCATTAAACATACCCGTGGTATTGGTGTGATAAGAAAAGCGCTCTTGATGGAAGGATTTTAATTTAGCACCCTGCGCACTGACACTTTGGTTAATGCCTTCACGATATCCAAAACCATTATCAAAACCAGCCGTTGCAAATAAGTTAAGGCTACCCTCTGCTCCAATTTCAAAAGATTTTCCTGCTTTTAACCCAATCTTGCCACCTAAAGGTTTTTCTTTTACTGGTGCCAAGCTGTTTTCAAAATTATAGCCATTAAGAGGATCGTTGGGAACACCATAAGAAGAGAAACCGGATTTTTTAGGACCCTCCTGTAATTGGAAATTGTTGAATTTTTGAACGGCATTAGTTCCTATGGTGGAGCCCAAGGAAAATTCGAACATGCCTTTTCCTTTATAGTTTATGGAAGTGATATCAACGTTTCCACCAGCAAAGTCTCCAGAAATATTGGAACTATAGACTTTATCAATTGATATAAATTCGACGATATCTGTTGAGAAAATATCAAGATCAATGTTTTTCTTTTCAGGATCATTCGAAGTCACCGGAAGACCATTAATGGAAGTTGAATTGTAACGATCGCCAAGACCACGTACATAAATAGTGTTTGACCCTACTTGTTTTGAAACACCGGTAGTCTTGGTGACAGCAGCTGCCACATCACTCACACCTTTTCTCGATAATTCCTCAATGCCGATATTTTGCTTGATTTCAATGGCTTTTCTTTGGGTCAGGAGTAAGGCTATTTCGCTTTCTTTTCGAGTGGTAGTAGTAATTAAAACTTCGTCTAAAGCTGCGGCGTCGGCAACCATATCCACGTTGATGCTCACAACTTTTCCTGCTGCAACCGCAACCTCCAACTCCTTTGTTTCATAGCCTACATAACTGTATATTAATGTGTACTGTCCTTCATTTAAGTTATCGAAAACGTAGGTGCCATCCATATCTGATGTCGTTCCAATCGTGGTGCCTTTAATGAGCACGTTTCCAAAGGCTAGAGGCTCATTGTTATATTCTTTGTCAATCAGTTTTCCGGCAATGGATGCCTTGGATTGCGCACTCAATATAGTGGTGAAAAGAAATGGTAATGCAATTAAAATAGTCTTCATATGTTGGTTATAAAAGTCACCGCAAAGAAAGTCATGATGTGCAAGAGCGAGGTTAACTTAAGATGAAACCTAGGTCACAAAAAAGTTAGGTAAATGTTAGCGGTATGTAAATTATTGCAAAATGGACTTCTTAATTTAACATTGAAAAATGTATCTTGCGGACGCATAAAACCTTACTATGAACTGGGAGCAATTATTATCATTGAAACGATTTGGCGATTCGCATAAACGGATCAGAAAGGAACAGGATGAAACCCGTTTGGGTTTTGAAGTAGACTATGATCGGATCATTTTTTCTTCTGAATTTAGAAGTCTTCAAGACAAAACTCAGGTCATTCCATTGTCAAATACTGATTTTGTGCACACCCGTTTAACCCACAGTTTGGAAGTAAGTGTGGTGGGTAGAAGCCTTGGAAGACGCGTAGGCCAAGAAGTATTGGCAAAATATCCACATCTTCAAAGCATTCATGGGTACCAAGCCAATGATTTTGGAGCTATTGTTGCCGCAGCGGCCTTATCTCATGATATTGGGAATCCACCTTTTGGACATTCTGGTGAGAAAGCTATTGGCGAATTTTTTAGGAACGGCTCAGGCAAAAAGTTTAAAGCACATCTGACCGAAAAGGAATATCAGGATTTATGTGCTTTTGAAGGGAATGCCAATGGGTTTAAAATATTGACTGAAAGTCGAGTAGGAAGATTAGGTGGACTGCGTTTAAGCTATGCAACGCTTGGGGCCTTTATGAAATACCCGAAGGAATCCTTACCAAAAAAGCCAAGTTCACATATTGCTGATAAAAAATATGGGTTTTTTCAAAGTGAAAAAGAGGCATTTGTGGATGTTGCCAATGAACTTGGACTGATAGATCGAACTGGCAATCAAGATATCAGTTATTCCAGACATCCCTTGGCGTATCTTGTAGAAGCTGCGGATGATATTTGTTATACGATCATCGACTTTGAGGATGGTATTAACTTGGGACTGATTAATGAAGAATATGCACTTGAATATCTTATAAAATTAGTAAGAAACACAATAAATACTAATAATTATCATGCGTTGTCCAATACAGAAGATCGGATCAGTTATTTGCGAGCACTCGCCATCAGTACTTTGATCAATGAAGCTGTCGATTTGTTTATGACGCATGAAGATGCTATTCTAAAAGGTCAATTCGATAAAGCTTTATTGGATGTTTCGAAGTATCAAGCGCAGATTAAGGATATCATTAAACTGAGTGTTGAAAAGGTTTATCAATCGGAAGAGGTCATCAATAAAGAAATAGCAGGTTACAAAATTATTGATGGTATTTTAGAGGTTTTTACAGACACCATCGTCAATCATCATGAAGGCACATTGAGTAGTTACCATAAGCTGATCCTTAAAATTTTCCCGAAAACTTTAGATTTGAATCAGGAAAACCTCTATCACAGTTTATTGGGCATCTGTAATTACGTCGCTAAGTTTTCTGACAGTAAGGCAATTTCTACTCATAAAAAACTACAGGGGACACATTTTTAAGTGTCTTTTATCGTAAAAAGATTACATCTTGTCGATATTTTTGTATATTTGGGTAACTCCGAACTCCCAAATTATGAAAAAAAATATCCTTGGTGCCTTAGCCATTCTGTTTATAACGGTGTCTTTTTTATTGGTGATAAATGACCTTTCAAAGACGAACGATTCCCCAATTCAGGTAAATATTGATACTGCCCCACAGCAGGCAGATTTAGTTGGACTCGATAACGAGTAAAGCGTATTCAATGCATTTGACGATATAGGTCGCATCCATCTGCGCTAATACCTGCAATTGTGAAACACTGCCGTGTTCTATGAAATTATCAGGAACGCCCACTGTTTTTATAGGGATATGATAGTAATGTTGTGCGGCAAATTCTAAAATTGCTGTTCCAAATCCCCCCGTAATAGTGCCGTCTTCCATAGTAATGAGATACTTAAATGACTTGAAAATGGAGTGTAACAGTGGTTCGTCCAAAGGTTTAATAAACCGCATATCATAATGCGCAATTTCATATTTAGGATCTACTTTTAATATCGCTTCTTTCGCGTTTTCGGCCATAAATCCGACACTTAGAATGGCAATTTTTGTTCCTTGCTTGAGCATTTCACCTTTGCCAATTTCCAATTTTTTAAAAGGTAACTTCCAATTTGCAATCACGCCATACCCGCGAGGATACCTTATAGCTATGGGGTGTTCAAGTCCCAATTGGGCGGTGTACATGATGTTACGCAGTTCAATCTCATCACGGGGTGCACAAATGATGAGGTTTGGAATGCATCTTAAATACGCCAAATCAAAAACGCCATGATGGGTTGCGCCATCTTCGCCAACCAGGCCTGCACGATCCAAACAAAAAACAACTGGTAAATTCTGTAGCGCCACATCATGGATCACTTGGTCATAAGCCCGTTGCAAAAATGTAGAATAAATATTACAAAAAACGACCATCCCTTGGGTGGCCATACCTGCGGAAAGTGTTACGGCATGCTGCTCTGCAATACCAACGTCAAAAGCGCGATCTGGCATTAGGTCCATCATAAATTTTAGAGAACTTCCTGTTGGCATTGCAGGTGTGATGCCTACAATCTTTGGGTTTTGTTCAGCCAACTCAACTATGGTCACTCCAAAAACATCCTGAAATTTTGTAAGTGAAGACGCTGACTTCTTAATCAATTCTCCAGTGATAGAATCAAATTTTCCGGGTGCATGATAGGTGACCTGATTTTCTTCAGCTTGTTTCAGGCCTTTTCCTTTGGTGGTAATCACGTGTAAAAACTTAGGGCCCTTGACGGTTTTCATTCGGTTTAATTCAGAAATTAGAGCATCTAAATCGTGTCCGTCAATAGGTCCGGAATAATTGAAATTAAGGGCTTCAAAAATATTGTCTTGTTTTTCAGTCCCTTTTTTGACATTGGTCAAATATTGTTTTAAAGCACCTACACTTGGGTCAATGCCAATAGCGTTGTCATTAAGTATGACCAGTAAATTGGCATCTGTGACCCCAGCGTGATTAAGGCCTTCAAATGCCATTCCGCTGGCGATGGAGGCATCACCAATAATAGCGACATGATGCCGGTCTTCACCTTTTAACTGTGAGGCGATGGCCATGCCTAGTGCCGCAGAAATAGAGGTGGAGGAGTGGCCTACACCAAATGTGTCATAATCGCTTTCATCTCTTTTTGGAAAACCACTAATGCCATGCAGTTGTCTGTTGGTATCAAAAATTTCTTTTCTTCCGGTCAATATTTTGTGTCCGTATGCCTGATGGCCCACATCCCAAACCAACAAGTCTAAAGGGGTTTGAAAGACATAATGAAGGGCGATGGTCAGTTCAATTACTCCTAGGCTAGCTCCTAAATGACCTTCTTTGGTGGCCACAATATCCACAATAAATTCGCGTAATTCTTTGGCAAGTTGTGGTAGGTCCTCTTGATTTAAGACTCTTAAATCTGAAGGCGAATGGATATGGTCTAATAATTTTTTCATCAGACTACAAATGTAGCATTTGAAATTGTATTTTTGATTTTTAACCTTTGAAGATTGGCTCGTGGAAAACCCTTTTGATGACGATTATTTTATGAGAAAAGCTTTGCAGGAAGCTGAATATGCTTTTGATAGAGGAGAAATTCCTGTGGGTGCTTTAATTGTGATTGACAATAGAATTATTGCTAGAGCTCATAATTTAACCGAGCTTCTTACTGATGTGACAGCTCATGCTGAGATGCAGGCTATTACTGCAGCTTCCAATTTTTTAGGAGGAAAATATCTGGTGAACTGTACGCTGTATGTGACTTTAGAGCCTTGTCAAATGTGTGCTGGCGCCTTATACTGGAGTCAAATAAGTAAAATTGTTTACGGCGCAAGAGATCATGAGAGAGGCTGTATCGCATTAAAAACCAAGCTGCATCCTAAGACGGTGATGATTGGTGGGATTTTGGCGGAGGAGTCAGCGCAGCTGTTAAAACGCTTCTTTATTGAAAAACGAAATCTAAATTAAAACTTATGTTTTTCATTTTCGCGCATCTTATCAAGATTTTCCTTGGTGAGCATATAATCCCTAAAATCTTTGTCTTTCCATCGGTAATAGGCAAATAACGGAAATACAAAGAGAAATAAGCCAACGACTCCAAACCCAATCATTTTTTGGGAATAGTCAGTGTCAAAAATAAAACCTCCTGCAATACTGCCTAAACTGGCTATGGTTAAAATAATTATAAAGTATTTCATTATTTGTTAAAGTTAATCAGTTGACTTCTATATGCAGTCAATAGTTTAGATTTTGATACAAAACCATCATACTTTCCATTCTTTATTACAGGAAGGTTCCAGGCGCCCGAGCTTTGAAACTTATCCATAACGGTTTGCATGTTATCTTCTTCAAAAATAATCAAATCTGGAGGATTGTATATATAATCTGAAACAAAAGTGCTGTCATATAATTTCTGATCAAACAGTAATTCCCGGATATCATCCAATAGTATAACCCCCAAAAAGCGATTCTCAGAATCCGTTACCGGAAACAAATTTCGTGTTGATTTGGAGACCCCTTTATGAAGCATTTCTCCAAAAGTCATGGTTGGGTTTAATTGGATAAAGTTTCTTTCAATTACGGTTTCTAGCCGCATTAAGGTTAATACGTTTTTGTCTCTATCATGGGTTAGGAGATCTCCTCTTTCTGCCAACTCACGGGTATAAATAGTATGTTCCATGTAGTTTTTAGTAATCATATATGAAATGGCCACCGTAATCATTAGAGGTAAGAATAGAGCATAGCCACCTGTAATTTCAGCAATCAAAAAGATGGCGGTCAAAGGTGCATGAATGACGCCGGCAATTAATCCTGCCATTCCTACCAAAGTGAAATTGGCTTCAGAAACATGAAACCCGAGGCCTAAATTATTTAATATTTTAGCGATAACATTTCCCAGCGCACTCCCCATTACCATGGTAGGAACAATAATTCCTCCTACACCGCCCGCTGCAAAGGTGGTGGTCATGGCGATGACTTTAAAAAGTGAAAATCCGAGAAGCAGCACAATGACTACCCAAACATTATCCAAATAGTTGTCAAATGGGTTGGAACCCAAGGCGTGCAAATAATCGCCACTAAACAAATCTCTGGTAAAACTTAAGCCTTCCCCATAAAGTGGCGGAATAAAATAAAGCATAATTCCTATGGCCAAACCGCCAACAAGTAATTTTACAAAGCGCGTTTTGAATCGGTCAAAAAAAGCATAAATAGCGAAGTATATCTTTGTGAAATATAATGATGCAATCCCTGTTCCAATTCCTAAAATAATATAGAAAGGGGTGTCTTCAATAGTAAACGTATCTGAAACCGTAAAGTCGAATAATACTTCATCTCCCAAAAAAAAGTAGGAGGTTAAAATCGAGCAAATAGAAGAAATTAGTAATGGCAATAAGGATGCGAATGTTAAATCGAGACTGAACACTTCAATTGCAAAGACAATTCCTGCAATGGGCGATTTAAACATAGACGCCATCGCGCCGGCGGTAGCACAAGCAATAAGAAGGGTTCTGGTTTTTCTATCCACCCTCAACAATCTGCTTAAATTGGAACTTAAAGCGGAGCCTGATGTTATTGCCGGTCCTAATAATCCTACTGATCCACCAAACCCAACGGTTAGCGGCGCCATTATTAACGGATGGTATATAAGTTTATAGGAAAGGAGTCCTTTTTGCCGCAATAAAGAATATAACAAAGAGGGGATAGCGCGTTTTAAAACTGGAGGAACAGATGGTATCAACTCTTTTCGTACCAAGTATTTTTTAAACAGATATACTAAAAGGAGACCAATTATCGGTAAAACAAAGTAAAGTTGGTTGTGGGAAATAATGATCCCCAGTTCCAGCCCTTTTTGTATGGCAAAGGTGATGTTTTTTAAAACTACTGATGCCAATCCGACCACTAGACCAACAAGGATACAGAGTACATAAACAAAGTTTTTTTGAGAAATATATTTATATCTCAATATTAAAAACCGCTTTAATGACTTCTGTTTTGGCATCTTTTATACAAAAAGTCCTGCGCAATGCAGGACTCGAATTATTTGGATTTTATATTAAGCTTTAAGCTCAGTTCGTCAAGTTGTTTATCATCAATTGGCGCAGGTGCATCAATCATAACATCACGCCCAGAATTGTTTTTTGGGAATGCAATAAAATCGCGAATGGTTTCCTGGCCGCCCAGAATTGCCACTAATCGGTCCAAGCCAAAGGCCAATCCACCGTGCGGTGGTGCCCCATATTGGAAGGCATCCATTAAAAACCCAAATTGAGCAGTGGCCTCTTCAGGCGTAAACCCTAAATAATCAAACATTAAGGCTTGGGTTTTCTTGTCGTGAATCCTAATGGATCCACCGCCAATTTCGTTGCCGTTCAAGACCAAGTCATAGGCATTGGCTTTTACTGCGCCCGGATCGGTTTTTAAAAGTTCCAATTGCCCTGGTTTTGGAGCCGTGAACGGGTGATGCATAGCGTGAAAACGTTCCGTATCTTCATCCCATTCCAATAATGGGAAATCAACTACCCATAAGGGCGCAAATTCTTTCGGATTTCGCAAGCCCATACGTGTGGCCAGTTCCATACGTAAGGCGCTTAGTTGCGGTCTAACTTTATGCGCATCTCCTGAGAGCACACAAATAAGATCTCCAGGTTTGGCACCTGTTATTTCTGCCCATTTCGCTAAATCTTCTTGATCATAAAATTTATCCACTGACGATTTAAATGTGCCATCGTCATTATAACGTGCGTAAATCATGCCCAAAGCACCAATTTGCGGACGCTTTACCCAATCAATTAATTGGTCAATTTCTTTACGTGTATAGGTATTCCCGCCAGGAACTGCAATACCGATGACCAATTCTGCACTGTTGAATACGCCAAAATCCTTATGCTGTGTTGCCGTATTTAAGTCTCCAAACTCCATCCCGAAGCGAATGTCCGGTTTATCGTTTCCGTATTTCGCCATGGCTTCATCATAAGTCATACGTGGGAATTTTTCGATGTCCACGCCATTAACTTCTCTCAATAAATGACGTGTCAAGCCTTCAAAAGCATCTAAAATGTCTTCTTGCTCCACAAATGCCATTTCGCAGTCAATTTGTGTGAATTCAGGTTGTCTGTCTGCACGTAAATCCTCATCCCTGAAGCATTTTACAATTTGGAAATATTTGTCCATGCCCCCAACCATCAAGAGTTGTTTGAAGGTTTGTGGGCTCTGCGGAAGCGCATAAAATTGGCCTTCATTCATACGGCTTGGTACCACAAAATCACGAGCGCCTTCTGGCGTTGATTTGATTAAATACGGTGTTTCAACTTCTATAAAACCTTCATTTGATAAATAGTTGCGAACTTCTTGTGCGACTTTGGCCCTAAAAATCAAACTGTTTTTCACAGGATTTCTGCGGATATCCAAGTAGCGGTATTTCATTCGTAATTCTTCCCCACCATCGGTATTGTCTTCAATGGTAAAAGGCGGAAGAAGTGCAGAATTTAAAATGGTCAATTCTGAAACTAAAACTTCGATATCACCTGTTGGAATATTCGCGTTTTTTGAAGCGCGTTCAATAACGGTGCCTTTGGCTTGAATAACAAACTCCCGGCCTAGGCTTTGTGCTTGTTCCATCAGTGATTTTGAACTGCGCTCATCATCAAATACAAGCTGCGTAATGCCGTAACGGTCGCGTAGATCGACCCAAAGCACGAATCCTTTGTCGCGACTCTTTTGTACCCACCCTGAAAGTGTAACTTCTTTATCGATATGTGATGCTCTTAACTCACCACAGTTGTGACTTCTGTACATAGTATGAAAAATTGAAGTGCAAATTTAAGCAAGTTATATGAGTATCAAATAAAAAGGGAAAACAATTGTTGGGTTTTGCCCATATCTGATAATTAGGATGTTTATTAAGATAAATGGCCTATTTGATCGAGTTCATTGGCTAATAGCTTAGCGGCTTCAAAGGCTTCACTATCGACGACATAAGTTTTTGAAATGGAATCATGCCAACCTTTACCCTTGGTTCCTAAAAAGGATAAAGCATCAAAAGGGATTAATCTGCAAAAACTTCTGATAAGAATATCCTTCGGGGTAGGTTCCTGTCCATTCTGCAAGATCACTTTTGTATTAGTAGCATATTTTCCCAAAGATTTAGAAGTGAGGCTTTCAAAAAGGACATAGTAAAATATGAGTAGCACATAATTGAAGAGCAATTCTTCAGCAAAAGAGATGTCTAACAAAAAATCGCTAAGCCCATAATAACCGATGTACTCTGCCAGGTAAACAGAGGCGTACCCTATACCAAAACTGATTGCATATTGTGGGATTAAATCTATAAGATAATTGATGAAACGCTTGCCATTGCTGGCCAACATGCTTTCAGTAATTATAATATTTTGGGACCTCATATTAAAAACAATTAAAGCTTCCAAATATAGGGTTCTCGTTCAAGAATAAAAATATAAAAAGTGAAGCTTTAATTTTTAATAACCTGAAGCCAAATTAATCGTCTTCAGAGTAGTGACTCATCTTCATTTAGACCCTAATAATTTAAGAGAGTACAAGGTTTATGAAAATTTAAAAGGAACGTCTTTTGACGTTCCTTTTTTAAACAATAATTAACTAAACTAACTGAAATTATTATTAGAAAATAGCGTTATAAAAGATAAATGTCTATTAAAAAAGTCAGGGTTTGACCCCTGACTTCTATTGATTAATAGCATTTAATCTAAAAGTGAATCCCCACGATCACTTCTTATTAGGTAATTAAATAAATCCCTTTGTCAAATGTCGATAATTTTACCTTCAAATTTATAGACTTTTGTATAGTTGGTATGAAAAACTGTATAGTTGGTAATTGTTATTTGTTACGCAATATAAATGAAGTGGATAAATTGTATTAATTGTTATAATATGCATATTATACAGGAAATAATGCTAACCATACATTTTTGCATCAAAGCCAAGACTAATATTATTATATTTAATCTATGATAAAAGCTGTAATAGTTGACGATGAGCCAAAGGCTATTCAAAGTCTCACTTGGGAACTTTCAAATTTTAGTGACGACATTCAGGTTATCAAAACATTCACCAGTCCTGAAGAGGCTATTGATTATTTAGATAATAACCTGTTGGACTGTTTGTTTTTGGATATTCAAATGCCCACCATGGATGGATTTCAGTTCTTGGAAAAGCTTTCCAACAAAGATTTTGCTGTGGTAATTACCACAGCCTATAATGAATTTGCAATAAAAGCTTTAAAGAATGATGCCATAGATTATTTGTTGAAGCCAATTGACTCCGATGATTTGGAAGAAACTATAAAAAAAATCAAAAAGTACAGTTCTAAAATGGTTGCTTCTTCTAAAATTGAAGAGGTATTGCTCAATTTTAATTCAAAATTTGATCAGAAAAAGATTACTATAAACACCGATGGTAAACTCATTTTTTTAGATGCGGATGAAATCTTATATGTGGAATCCGATGGAAATTATAGTACGATTGTGGTGGAGAATGGCCAAAACATTGTTTTGACCAAGAAGTTGAAAGAAATGAATGGCGTTTTACCTGTAAATCAATTTTTCAGGATACACAATTCCTACATTATCAACTTAAAAAAAATTAAAGAATTTATAAAAAATGAAGGCTATGTTATTTTAGAGTCTAATCATAAAATACCGGTAGCAAGACAAAGAAAATCAGACTTTCTAGAAAAGTTATAAGACATGCAGCAAGTTTCCCTAAAACATATAGCATTTATTAAAGGATATGTTATGCCTTTTCTTACCGGCATGTTGCTTTTTGGTGCTGTGGTTTCTCTTCAGGCCCAAAATGAAAAGCCGAGTGATTTTGAAAGTATCTTACAACATATGAATAATTCATGGCCTAAAGAATACGCGGCAATTGATGAGCTATTTTCAGGGTTTAGAAATGACAGTTTGGTTTTGAAAAGCTTGGCAAACAGAGCATCAAAAGCCCATGCCTTAGAGGTTGAAAGTTATGCTTTTAATAAGTTGGGTGAAATTTATAGAAATAGATCTTTTTACGAAACCGCCTTAGAGATGCATAAAAAGGCACAAAAATTAGCTCAGGAAGCTCATAATATAGAGTTGGAAGTTATTAGTCTCAATATGATTGGTGTGGTTTACAGACGGATGGATTTCATTAAACCAGCTCTTGATTATCATAAAGAAGCTTTGGATCTCGCCAATTCGGCTGAAATAACAACGCCAGAATTAAAGGCGAGTATTGCCGTATCCCAAAACAGCATGGGAAATGTTTATTTGACTTTAAAACAATATGATTTGGCCATTGAGCAATTTGAAAAGTCATTAGTTATTGAAAATCAAACTGGAAATAGACTGGGCTTGGCCATCAACTATCATAATCTGGGCTACGCTGATGAGGCCAAAGGACTTCTCGATTTGGCATTAGTAAACTATAAGCGTTCTTTGGATTATAACGAACAGATTGATTCAGAAGTTGGCCGGGTCATTTGTTACAATAGTATTGGACAGGTTTATATCAAACAAAAAAAATATAAGGAAGCTAAAACGATCATTGAAGAAGGCTTGAAAAAAGCACTTCGATTGGGGGATCAATATTATATTTCTTATGCTTATATCAATTTGGGCTGGGTACAACAAAAGTTAGGAATGGATAGTTTGGCAGAAATTAATCTTAAGAAAGGATTGGACGTTTCTGGGACCTATGGCTTAAAAACATCGACCGTTGATGCCCATAAACGTTTGGCTGATTTATATAAGAAAAATAAAGATTATGAAGCAGCATTAAATCATTATGAGAAAGCGGTTGAGCTTGAAAACACCATTTTCACTGAGCGTAATATGCAATATGTGAGTGATATCATCATACAATATGAGAATGAGGCCAAAAACAACCAAATTATACAATTGGCCAGTGAGAATGAATTGGTGAAATCAAAGCTCCAACGCAATCAAACCATTTTTTGGGCAGCTCTTTTGGTTTTGGCAATTATTGCCGGTATTATGATTGCCATAAATAGGAATAGACAGTTGAGTCATGAAAAGCAGATCATCACCCTCGAGCAAGATATGCTGAGAAGTCAGATGAATCCACATTTCATATTTAACTCTTTAAATTCTATCAAACTCTATATTATCAATAATGAAAAAGAAAATGCAGTTTATTATTTGAACAAGTTTTCAAAATTTATCAGGAAAATATTGATTGCCTCAACCGAAAAGGAAATTTCTTTAGAAGATGAATTGGATACGATGCAACTTTACATGAACATTGAAAATATTAGATTTTCCAATGAAATCAGTTTCACGGTACATGTTGAACCTGGGATTAATACATCCATCATTAAAGTGCCGTCTCTTATTTTACAGCCTTTTCTTGAAAATGCCTTATGGCACGGACTGTCATCTAAAAAAGATAATAAACAAATTGAATTGAGAGTATATAAGGTAGATAATGATTTTATAAATGTTTCAATTACAGATAATGGTATAGGAAGAAAAGCTTCTGAAGAAATAAATCACGGCAGAGTCTTGAAAAGAAAATCAGTTGGCTTGGCTATTACTAAAGCGCGGTTGGCTAACTTTTCCAAACGTTTTACTACAGATTATAAAATGGACATTGAAGATATGTACGATGCTGATGGGAAGTCTTTGGGTACCAAAGTTATTGTGCATATTCCAACAAGTGCGAACAATTTAAAGACAGCATGATTTTTAGTTATAAATGACCTAGTGTGCATATGTGCCATTGTAGCATTGAGTCTTATAAATTAAAGGTTTCTCGTGAAGAATGAATTTGTTTAAGGTGTTAGCTCGAGCTTTCATTTTGGATTTCAAGTGCCCTGCATTCCGAAAGGAAGCATCGGAAGTTTGTTTTTCCATCCTTTTCCATATTTTAAGTTCAAATACGTTTCAATTCTTTTGTTATTGGCCATTGCTATTTTAAACGAAACGGGATCAATAACACAATTTTGGCTAATAAACCCAACGCCAAATTCATTTTTAAAAGATTGAACACTTTCAGAGTTTAATGAAACCAAACCATGACATATAAAGTTTATGGTGTTCTGGGTAATGGCTTCTTCAATTTGTTCTCTTGAGAAATCAGAGATGTTTTTTATCAAAAAAGAATTTGGAATGCTGCTCAAATCAACACGTTCAGGTTTATTTTCCAATTTAATGATTACAGTGCTTTTCCGATGGGTTATCTTAACAGGGTTAGGGATAAATGCACGAACGTCCTCTGAATAAAATTGAAAATTATAAGATCCATTTTCGGGAAGATCAATACTAATATTTTCCAAGGAATGAATTGGCACACTTTGATTGGTTGCTGAACTATAGAAAACACCAGAAATGGTGGTTTTGTCACTATGATTTTCAAAAACTATGGTTGCTGTTATTTGAGCCGATAACGTAGAGGAGAAAGAGATTGTGACTATTAAGATGCTAATAACTGTCTTCATAAAAGCAATATTTAAATTTTATCAAAAGTAGCGTTATGAGCGGGTATTCTCAATAGTGATTTTGTGTAACAGCTATTTCAATGCGTGAATTGCCGTTTTGGGTGAGTCGCTTACTACTTCAAAACACCTACATAGTTTTTTCTTAAAGCATCATAAATAGTGTTCTCGATGAAGATCCGATGAGATATTAACGGTTTGAACTATCCTGAAAGTATGGTAGTAATAAGTATGAATTTCTGTAAAAAGATATCAACTAACGATGATTTTCGGCCACTTTCTCCAATTCCATATACCAATCTTCGCCAAATTTTCTGATAAGGGCCTGCTTTACAAATTTATATACGGGTACTTGAAGCTCTTTGCCTAAAGTACAGGCATCATCACAAATTTCCCATTTATGATAATTGATTGCTGAGAATTCAGAGTATTCTTTAACGCGGATGGGGTATAAATGACATGAAACCGGTTTCTTCCAATCAATTTCACCTTGGTTATGAGCCTCTTCAATAGCGCAAAGGGCTGTTCCTTTTTTGTCAAAGAACACATAGGCGCAATCTGCCCCATCAATTAACGGCGTTTCAAATTCGCCATCTTCCGTAGTGATAAAAGTGCCTTGCGCCTCAACCGCCTCAATTCCCGATTGACGCATAAAAGGTTTGACCTTAGGATAGATGTCCTGCATGATTTTGGTCTCAGCCAATTCTAAAGGCGCACCGGCGTCGCCGTCAATACAACAAGCACCTTTGCATGCAGATAGATTGCATACAAAATCCTTTTCGATGATGTCTTCTGAAACAATAGTTTTTCCTAATTGAAACATAATGTATTGGCTTAAAAATGAGTTCTTTTTAGTGCAAAAATGGGAAGCAAAAGTAGCTAAAATTTATAGTTATTTTGCATTAAGAATCAGTATTAATAATCTACTTTTGCAAAAAAATTAAAAGCTTAGAAGTATGCAATTTGATTTTAAAGAAATATTCACGGCGTTTATGATTCTTTTTGCGGTCATTGATATTATTGGTAACATACCAATAGTTATCGATTTACGTAAAAAATTCGGACATATTGAAAGTGGTAAGGCTTCTCTTATTGCTGGTGTCATCCTTATTATTTTTCTATTTATAGGTCAAAACATTTTGTCTCTAATTGGAATTGATATCAACTCTTTTGCGGTGGCAGGTGCTTTTATTCTATTCTTTATTTCTTTGGAAATGACGCTTGGAATTACGTTGTACAAGAATGAAGAGAGCGGCAATATGACCGCAACGGTATTTCCATTGGCGTTCCCATTGATTGCAGGTCCTGGAAGTTTAACAACATTGCTGTCTTTACGAGCTGAATATTCTGTAGAAAATATCATTGTTGCGGTTTTGTTAAATGTTGTTGTTATCTTTGTGGTGTTAAAGACCTCAGCAAGAATTGAGCGGTTTTTGGGACCAAGTGGTATCAATATCATCCGTAAAATATTTGGTGTTATTTTATTAGCCATTGCAGTGAAATTATTTGCAGCAAATATCAAGACCTTGTTTGAGATGTCTTAATTTAATAATCATCTTTTATGAAAATTTTATCTATAATTTTAACGGTTATCGCATTGGGGCTCATTGGTTTTAATGTGACAAAACTTAATTTCAATAATCTATTTGGTGGAGAAAGTATTGTAGGGTTGATTACTATACTTTTATCTCTTTGTGCGATTGTTCTCTTGCAGATTCTAAGAATTTCAAAACGCATAGAGAAACTTTCTAAGGAGAAGCGCAATGTATGACGTTTTAATTGTTGGTGCTGGCGCTGCTGGAATGTCGTGTGCATTGGTATTGGGCTCGGCAAAAACAAAATCGTTTGCTGAAAACAAGCGTATTGGTTTGATCGCTCACCAAAGAACGTCACATTTGCAAACCGCTTTGTTCAATAATGTTTTGGGTTTAGCGCCAGGAACTCTCGGTTCAGATATCTTGATACAAGGTAAAGAACAACTCGATACTTTATATCCACATGTAGAACAGATTGAGAATGAAAAAGTAAAATCCATATCAAAATCTTCTGAGGGTTTTACAGTTACCACCACTAAAAAGACCTACCACACAAAAATTGCTGTTATTGCTGTAGGATATACCAACCTTATCACCATTGAAGGTCTCGAGTCATATATTGAGCCACACCCAAAAACGGTTGCTGAAAAGGAACGTATTTGGTTAAAAAATGAAGATCATAAAATAGAAGATGGACTTTACGTTGCAGGAACTCTGGCGGGATGGAGAAGTCAGTTTGCTATTGCCTGTGGTAGTGGCGCCCAAGTGGCAACTGATGTGTTGACTCTTTGGAATGATGGAAAGCACAGCCACGTGCACGATAAAAACTAAAGACGAAACGCAGAATACCGGTGTTTAGAGTGGCTAGCTGTAAGGATGATTTCCAGTTAAAAATGCAAATAGTTCATAAACAAGATTAATAGAAAGTGGCTCTATTGCTCGATGCTCAGCTTGATGACTTCTTGTACCATCTCATCCGAAGCGTTTAATATTTCCTCAGAAGTGTTTGAGCCATAAAGCTGATCGGCTAAGGCAGCCTTGATAAGCTGTTTCATTTCCTTATTATAGGCCACAAAAGTTACTCTGGTGCCTCCTCTTGAATTCAAATAGTCCTGAAAGCGCATGACAACCTCGTCATCGACTTCAAAATCAGAGATGAAATCCTGTCTGGAAATATCTTTGTAATTTTTCCGATCTTTATCCAGCTCTTCAAAAACAAAGTAATTAATAAGTCCGCTATGTCTAATGAAATTTAAAGTTTCATTCTGAATACTGGTGTCCAAAGGCACGAAAATATCAGGAATAATCCCTCCGCCACCATAGACAATTTTTCCTTTAGGCGTCGTAAACTTTAAGGAGTCTGCCACTTCAATATTGACGTCATCGTTAAATTCGCCACTGCTTCGACGTTTGTAATAATCATTGTAGTATTCTTCGTTATGGCCATTTTCATAAGGACGTTGTATGGAGCGTCCTGTTGGAGTATAATATCTAGAGACGGTTAAACGTACGGCGCTACCGTCACCCAATGCCATTTCACGTTGTACCAAGCCTTTTCCATAACTTCTGCGACCAACTATCGTCCCTTTATCATTGTCTTGCAATGCGCCGGCAACAATTTCACTTGCTGAAGCTGAATTTTCATTGATCAAAATAAACACTTCGCCCTCTTCAAAATCGCCTTTACGGGTAGCGAAGCTTTTTTCAACGCGTCCAGATTTGTTCTTTGTATAGAGAATCAATTTTCCATTTTCCAAAAATTCATCGACAATCTGTTCGGCAATTGCCAGAAAACCTCCAGGATTATTTCTCAGGTCCAATACCAATTTGGTAGCACCTTTGTCTTGCATAGCATCCAGTGCTTTTTTGAATTCTTTATATGTGGACTCCGCAAACCTATTGATTTTAATATAGGCCAATTCGTTGGTAAGCATATAAGCTGCATCCACACTATTGATAGGAATGTTTGCGCGTTTTATGGTAAAATCAAGTAAATTTTCTTCCCCTTTTCGGAAAACTTTCAATTTTATCTTGGTGTTTTTATCGCCTTTAAGTTTCTTAATAATGTCTTCATTACTCCAATCACGTCCAAAAATAGAATCGTTATCGGCCATGATAATCCGATCCCCACTTTTAATCCCTGCGTTTTCACTTGGGCCTCCTTCAAGAGGTCTGATCACAGCAATAGTATCTTTGTAGGTATAGAAACTCACGCCTATGCCTACAAAATCACCTTTCATGTTTTCAGTAACCCGTTGTAGCTCGTTTTTAGGAATGTAGGTGGAATGCGGATCGAGTTTGTCTAAAATTCCATTGACCGTAACATCCACAATGCTATCAGTATTGACATCATCTACATACTCATAATCTATATAATCAATTAACCGGTTGAGCTTGTCCTTTTTACTGTTTGAAGTGAAGAGACGGTCAGACGTATCGGTGAAATTGAGTTTTCCGCCAATAAGGACGCCAGCTGCAATGGCAACACCAATAATTAATGGAATATATTTTTTATTAAAAGCCATTATGCATTTAAATCTTCAATATGTTGTAATTCGATACCGGCTTTCGTCAAAAATTCGAGCCCTGAATCATCTTTGTAGCCTTCTTTATACACAACACGAATGATGCCAGCTTGATGGATCAATTTACTGCATTCCTTACAAGGTGATAAGGTAATATATAAGGTGGCGCCTTTACAGGATTGCGTTGAGGCTGCCACTTTTAATATGGCGTTGGCTTCAGCGTGAAGCACGTACCATTTGGTATATCCCTCATCATCTTCGCAGTAATTTTCAAAACCTGTAGGAGTGCCATTATAACCGTCAGAAATAATCATCCGATCTTTAACAATGAGGGCGCCAACCTGCTTGCGTTTGCAATGGGAGAGCTTGCCCCATTCTTTAGCTATTCTTAAATACGCTTTGTCGTAACGTAATTGTTTTTTCTTTGGCATTAATTTATTTTTTATTTGGCTGCCCTAGTGCCACTGATTATTCTCTGTTGCAAACCTACAACGAATTTAAAAGCTTCGTATTTTAATTTTTACAATTTAGAGTTAAAGTTTTAGGTAAACCTTTTGGCATTAGGTAAATAACGGATTGTTTAAGAGCATCGGGATTACCAATCCTACAACAACAGCGGAAAGAACCACAATCCAGTCCCGTCTTGAAAACCTGAAAATGGTCTGACATAAAAAGCCTAAAAACAGGACCACAAATACAATGATTATTTGTGCTAACTCTATTCCTAAGGCAAACTCAATGAGAGGCAATAATTTATTTTCGGCTCTGCCCACAAACATTCTGAATTCTCCAGCAAAACCCAATCCGTGAATTAAGCCGAAAAATAATGTCGATAAAAATAGAATTCCAATTTTCTCACTTGGAGCTTTCTTTCCCGCGGTAAACACGTTGTATAAGGCTACAATCAAAATGGTTATTGGAATCAAAAATTCGACTAAACTGGCATTGACGCTAACAATTCCGTAAACGGCCAATACTAAACTGATGGTATGACCTAACGTAAACATGGTAACTAAAAGTAGAATGCGTTTCCAATCCTTAAACATATAAGGAACCGTAAGAACCAATAAAAACAGGACATGATCGTAGGCTTGGATGTCCAAAACATGGTTCATGCCGTACTTTACGTTAAACCAAAAATTGTCGAGCATAAGTTTGTTATTTGGGTAGCATCAAAGGTACGAGGAATGGGAGTAGCTGCAAAATATATTTTGAAAAACGATTGCCCGAATAAATCTCGAAATTAGAGTCTTATGAGACTTACAGTTCATTTCGACCTTGGTAGAAAACTTAGGAACGCTTGAGATTAATGACGACTTTTTTTAATCTTAAACAAGAAACAAGAAACAAGAAACCCAGAGCCTAAAACTTTCGATGCGGCAACAGTGGTGGTGGTTCTCCATTAAACGGATTCCACCGGCCGATGGAGCGCGCTTCCATGCCAGCGGCACTAATAACCGCTCTGTCGCCATAGCGTTCGCGCATTTTGTCAATCGCTTCGCTTAAATGAAGAAATTTCGTGTCGTCGTCAAATAAATTGACCTGATGTCCGCCTTCTACCAAATGACTGAACTTAACACCGATCAGCCGTACTAAAAGCCGTCTTTTATAAAGCTTTTCAAATAAATCCAACACGACGGGAATGATATTATGATCCATGGCGCTATACGGAATACGCTGCTGTTGCGTGTAAGTCTGAAAATCAGAATAACGGATCTTGAAAGTCACACATGCCGTTAGTTTATTGCCGCGACGTAGCTGATAAGCCAAATTCTCGGCCATAGCAATAACAATCCCTTTCAGTTTTGCCATATCTGTGGTGTCTTTATTGAAAGTACGCTCGGTAGAAATGGATTTTCGTTCTTGATATTGAATCACTGGTGAAGGGTCAATACCGTTGGCCTTATTCCAAATGCCGAGGCCGTTTTTACCGAGCACTTTATACATGAGCTCCATAGGCATTTCTTGAACAGTTTTAATTTGTTTGATGCCCAAGTCGCACAGAGATTTGTAAGTCACATCGCCCACCATCGGGATTTTCTTAACGGACAAAGGTGCTAAAAATGGTTTTTCGTTCCCTGAAAGAATTTGGATTTCGTTATTGGGTTTTGCCTCTCCTGTAGCAATTTTGGAAACAGTTTTGTTGAGCGACAAGCCAAAGGAAATGGGCAGTCCCGTTTCGCGCATGATGCGTTGGCGCAATTCTGAAGCCAATTTGTGACAGCCAAAAAACTTGTCCATGCCCGTCAGATCGATATAAAACTCGTCAATGGATGATTTCTCATATAGGGGCACGGTGTCTTTGATGACGTCTGTCACATTTTGTGAAAATTTGGTGTACGTGCCGGCATCTCCACGAAGAATGATGGCTTCTGGGCAGAGCTGTTTTGCCATGCGCATAGGCATAGCGGAATGAATCCCAAAGGTTCGTGCTTCATAACTACAAGAAGCCACAACGCCTCTATCGCTGGTGCCACCAATAAGTACGGGTTTCCCAATCAAGCGACTATCGAGCAGGCGCTCGCAAGACACGAAAAAAGTGTCGAGATCCATGTGTACTATGTTGCGTTGGGAGGTCATGTGTTATAAAGGGGGTTTAGAGGATAGAGGGTAGGGGGTAGATGGTAGGGGGTGGGCAGGAAAAACAAAGAGGATAGACATAAGATATAAGATTTGATTTGGACGTGTTTGAAAATTGATACTTTATTCCCATCAAGGGAGCTTGATGCCCAAAGACTTGCCTCATATTAGTTCTGTTTAATATAACCATCCATTTTAGCATCTCGATAATTTTAGAGAGAATCCTTGGTAGCAATAAAAATTCATGACAATACCTCTGATGTCAACTTCAACTTCGATTTTCGCACCAAGCCGCCACTGAAGTCCCCTTTCCTTGGGGAAGGGGATTTAGGAGATGGGCTTGTACTATACCTCGGATCCTCAATAACCGCTAATCGTTCCATATGGCTCACTTCAATAGTGACGCAATCAAATTCAATCACCACCTTTCCTGTGATGCTATAAATACCTTTCCCTCTAAAAGGATATCTGGCGGCTACAGGCGGAAAGTGTACCGTGTCCACAAAATCACCATCGCGATCCAAGAAATTTCCAAAATGCATGATTTTCCCATTCGTGGTTTTGGTATTTTTGGCGGTAATGAGATACCCTTCAATGGTAACGGTCTTTCCTTCCAAGGGAGCTAAATGTTTTGCCCGTAACGGATTTACAGAACGTTTTTCCAACAGGTAAAACGGATTGCAGAGAGGAAAGCCCAACAGTTCAATTTCATCAAAGGCGTTTTCCAAAGCAGTACTTGGCAATTCAGGCGTTTTATAGTGGATACGTTCGGCTTTAAATAACGTAAAGACAGGTTCCTGAACGGCATGTTTATTGATTTTTAAGTGGGCTTCCCAAAGCAGTTCGCGTTTGTTGTTGCCAGTAAATCTGAAGGCATTTATTTTTATCAATATTGAAATCTGTTCTATGGAAATGGGCACCCGTTCAATAAAATCGTCCAAACTCAAAAAGTTACCCTGTGCATTGCGTTCTTTCACGATGCGTTTGATGGTTTTTGATTCAAAAGATTGCAGGAGCATAAATCCGAGGTAAATTGTTCTCCCATGAATGATCGTTTGTGTAAAACTGGTGTTGACGCACGGTGCCTCTATAGTTCCGCCATCCATTCGCGCTTCCTGAACATAGAGTTCTGTGCTATAGAAACCGCCAAAATTATTGATTGTGGCCACCATATATTCCAATGGGAAGTAAGCTTTCAAAAATAAACTCTGGTAGCTTTCCACAGCATAGGATGCAGAATGGCCTTTGGCAAAGGCATAGCCTGCAAAACTTTCAATCTGTCGCCAAATGTCTGCTACCAATTCATCTGGTTTTCCTGCTTTTTTGCAATTATCAAAAAATTGTTGTTTTACTTTCATGAATTCATCCCGCGATCGGAATTTTCCAGACATCCCACGTCGTAGCATATCGGCCTCTCCTAAAGTGAGTCCGCCAAAATAGTGCGCCACCTTGATCACGTCTTCCTGATACACCATCACGCCATAAGTTTCTGGCATGATGTCGAGCAATACTTTTGGAGCATCCTTACGACGTTCAGGATCGCGATACCGCAAAATATATTCGCGCATCATCCCACTTTTAGCAACGCCAGGACGGATTACAGAACTGGCAGCCACCAAGCCCAAATAATTATCGACCTGTAATTTCCGCATGAGCATACGCATTGCAGGAGATTCTACATAAAAACAGCCGATAGCTTTGGCGTTTTTGAGCAAATGTTTAATGCGCAAATCTTGTTTGAAGCGTTTGATGTCGTGGATGTCAATGAGCGGTTTTTCAGGATGGTTATAAGCAACAATTTCGGTAGCTTCCTTAATTTTTCCGAGTCCGCGCTGACTCAAGATATCAAATTTATAGAGGCCAATATCTTCAGCTACAACCATATCAAATTGTGTGGTGGCATACCCTTTTGGCGGCATAAAAGTGGCCCCATAATAATGGATGGGCTTTTCGGCAATTAAAATTCCGCCTGCATGAATGCCTAAATAGTTGGGAAAGCCTTGAATATAAGTGCTGTATTTGATCACGAGTTGAGACAGTTTATCCAAGTGCTGAACGTTATATTTGCCTTTAGTGAGCAGGTCCATTTCTGCTTTTGGAAGGCCAAAGACTTTCCCCAACTCCCTAACGGAGGCTTTGAATTTAAAAGTGTTATAGACGGCGATTAAAGCGGTATTCGTGAATTTTGAAAAGATGAAATCTGTAATATCATCGCGATCGCGCCATGAAAAATCAAGATCAAAATCGGGCGGGTTCTGCCTAAAAACGTTGATAAAACGTTCAAAGTATAGGTCGAGTTCCACCGGGTCCACATCTGTAATTCTGAGTAAATACGCCACAATGCTATTGGCGCCACTGCCACGGCCCACGTAAAAGTAATTCTTGCTCCGGGCGTATTTGAGAATCTTCCAATTGATCAAAAAATAGGAGACAAAGCCTTTTTGTTCAATGATGGAGAGCTCTTTTTCAATACGGGTAAAGATGCGTTCGCCGGGTTTTTTATAACGGTAATGCAATCCGTCATAAGTGAGTTTTCTAAGTAACCTTAAATCTAATGCTTCATTATGAGTGTAAGAGTGTTGGTTGTTTGGATTTTCTTGTGAAAAATCAAAATCAATACTACATTTTTCAAGAATGGTCGAAGTGTTTTCCAGCAGTTCAGGAAATTCATTATAAGTAGCACACAATTCCTGATAGGGCAACATTTTGTCCGTTTCCAAACCTTGTTCGCTTTTTGAAAGTTTGCTCAATAAGGTATTGTTGTCAATGGCACGCAATAAGCGGTGGGTATTAAAATCTTTCTTATTCTGAAAAGAAACGGTCTGTAATACGACCAATTTATGCCGTAGGGAATTCCATTTTGAGAATTTGAGATGGTTAAGATCCTGGGGTTTGATGCCTAAGAATTCGTGATCTTTAAGTTGGTATGTTTTTTTATGGATATATGGGTAGATTACAAAAACATCTTGTAGTTCTGGAGCCATTTCAGGGATTTCCAATTCAGAATTGTGCAGGAATTCGGAGAGGTAATGATTAATGTTTTTGAATCCGTTATTGTCTTTGGCAATAAGAATAAACCGTTGTTGGGCCCCATTTCTAAAATCGACACCCAATACTGGTTTTATTTTGTATTTTGATGACAATCTCACAAAGTCCAAACATGCTGATGTACTATTAATATCTGTCAACGCCAGAGTCTGTAAGCCATTTTCTGAAGCAATAGCGAGCAATTGCTCGGGCTTGATAGTGCCGTAGCGAAGACTGTAATAGGTGTGGCAGTTGAGATACATGAGGTATTGAATTTATTATTTTTCAAAATTAACTATTATATGTAGTAAGTCTTGCTTATATTTGTAGTAAGTTTAAGAATCAAGAATCAAGATGATTGAGACCGATGACTTAAGATTCATGCCGGAAGATTGAAAGAGAAATTTAATTTCGTTAATTATGGAAACAGAAATTTTAAAAATCGCTGTGGCACAACGTATTTTGGGCCTTTCGAATAGACAGGTATTGGAGAAGGTTAAAGACCTCTTGGATAAGGAGAATGTCTTTGCTTATGATGTGAACGGACTTCCAATTTCTGAACATGATTATATTGAAGATTTAAATGCGTTGAATGTTGAGATTGACACTAAAGAAGCTTCTCTAAAGACAACTTTTGATGTTTTAAAACCTATTGCAGATGATAATAAGTTGGCACTCTAAAGCCGTTGAGGATCTTCGTGAGAAGATAGAACTCATGGTCCAAAGAAAACCGCAAAATGCGCTGTTGGTTTTAAAAACATTTTCCAAACTTTGTGATAGTTTGGAAAATGATCCTTATAAATACCCGATGGAGCCTGTTTATAATTCAGAAAACATTCGGTTTGTGACCAAATGGAGTTTTAAGATCATTTATAGAGTGGAAGGAGATCATATCTATATTTTAAGGATCTTCAATAGCTATCAAAATCCGAATAATGTCTTTGAGTTGAGTCTTCCGTTTAAGGATTTTTGAAAATAGATTTACAAACTTTTATAAGATTATTAGCCTCTTTTTGTCAATAACCAAGCTTAGCAGAAAATCATGAAATACATACAAATAAACATCAAACATTTAAGGTCGCTGAAACAGCTTTCCCAAGAGCGTTTTGCCGATGAGTTGGGTTGGTCGCGATCCATCGTGGGGTCTTATGAAGAGGGGCGTTCAGAACCACCCATCGATCGGCTGATTGATTTATCCAATTATTTTAAAATCCCCATTGATATTTTAGTCAAAAATGATTTGCGCAAAGCCAAGGATACTTCCTTTATCGATATTGGTAGTAAACGCGTCCTGTTTCCCATCACCGTCAATGAAGACAATGAGGATCTCATTGAGATTGTTCCTGCAAAAGCATCTGCAGGATATCTTTCCGGTTATGATGATCCGGAATATATTGAACAGCTCCAAAAAATCAAATTACCTTTTCTTCCAACGGGAACCCATCGGGCTTTTCCTATCAAAGGCGATTCCATGTTGCCGGTAAAAGACGGGGCCTTTGTGGTGGCCAAATTTGTGGAAGATATTCAAGATGTGAAAAACGGACGCACTTATATTGTGCTGACCAAAGATGATGGTCTGGTTTATAAGCGTCTTTATAATTTGATAGACCAGAAGCAAACCTTGTTATTGAGCAGCGATAATAAGACCTATCAGCCTTATGAGGTTCCTGTTGAGAATGTGTTGGAGTTGTGGGAATTTACCTGTTGCATCAATACTCAGGAATATGATGAAAAGGAGTTGAAAATGAGTAGTATTATGGCCATGTTCCAAGAATTAAAGGTGGAATTGGAAGCCGTTCAAAAAATGGCATAATGGGAAAAGCAAAAACGACCTATACCATTATTGATGTGGAGACCACTGGACGTGGCAATGAAATCACGGAAATTTCCATTTTTAAACATGATGGCGAAAAAGTTCTGGCTGAATTCACATCCTTAGTAAATCCGCAAGCGTTAATTCCCGATTATATAACGGCACTAACCGGTATTGATAACGCCATGGTTGCTGATGCACCTACCTTTGCAGAGATTTCAGAGAATATCTTGTCCATTACTGAAGACAGTATCTTTGTGGCCCATAATGTCAATTTTGATTACAACGTGATCCGTAATGAGTTCAAGAAGATTGACACCGATTTCAGACGTCGAAAACTTTGTACAATCAGATTATCGCGCGTTTTATTTCCTGGATTTCGATCGTATAGTTTAGGGAAATTATGCAATTCCTTAGATATTACTTTGGTTGACAGACATCGGGCACGAGGCGATGCGGAAGCGACCGTCACCTTATTTGAAAAATTATTGGCTCATGAAAAATCAGATACGGTTTTTGCCGACTTTCTGAAAAAAGGTTCTAAAGAAGCGACTTTGCCCTCGCATTTGCCTAGCGCAATTTTTGAAGGGATTCCAAATGGTGCGGGGATTTATTATTTCAAAAATAAAAAGGGGAAAATTATTTATGTAGGGAAAGCACTCAATTTAAAAAAACGTGTTTTAGGACATTTCTATGATAAAAAAGAAAAGGAACTGAACCTTTGTAGAGAAACCACCCATATCGATTTTGAACTTTCAGGAAGTGATCTTGTGGCGCGGTTGATGGAGGATGCGGCCATAAAACATCACTTTCCCATTTACAACCAAGCGGCCAAACGTGTGCCAAAACCGTATGCCGTTTTCAGTTATGAAGATAGGCAAGGCATTCAGCATTTGGCTTGGAATACGCTGAAGGCAACACCAAATCCGTTGCAAATTTTGCATAGCATTCGCGATTGCAGACTTTTTTTAGAGCAGGTGTGCGAACAATTTGAACTCTGTCCAAAATATTGCCATTTGCAGGAAAATGTCTGGACCTGCTCGCATTACAAATTAGCCAATTGCAAAGGTGTTTGTAAAGATGAAGAATCTATTATTGATTATAATGAACGCGTGAGTTTAGCGATTGATTATATGGCCAACTCCAACCAAAATGTCGTTTTAAAAGAAAAAGGCCGCCACTTGGAAGAAGAAGCTTTTGTACTCATAAAAAACGGACTTTATCTTGGTTATGGCTTTATAGAGAAATCAGAACAGATTTTAAATGCGGAGGATTTGGAAGCTTTTCTTATTCCGCAGAAAGAAACTACAGAAATTCAGGGGATTTTGAGAAAACTGTTGTTGCAGTCTTCCGCGACCCAAACTTTGCAACTTCAATAATTTCAATCTTCTAAGAGATAAAAAAAGCACTTAAAATAAATTAAGTGCTTTTCAATTTTCATCTTCTATTAGGGTTTTAATCCGTTACGCGATACCATTTTTGGGTTCTGTAGAAAAATCCAACATACCCGCGAACGTTCAACGTGTTTGGGGCGTCATTATCAATCCACATCTTACATTTATATTCCTTTCCTTTTTGTGGGTCAAAAATAGTGCCTCCTTCGTAGGCATTGTCGCCTTTTTCTTTTGTCAAACCTTTAGCAATCACTAATCCTTCAATTGGTTGATTATAGTCCTCGCCAGTACATTTTATGCATAACTTTCCTTTATCTTCAGGATTCAATAGTTTGACAATCTTTCCGTAGATTTTTCCATTATCCTTATACAATTCAACAATAGATCGCGTCTTTCCAGTTTCATCATCTACCGTTTTCCATTGGCCTTCTATGTTTTGTGATTGAACCATCAAGGTGCTTGAAAATAGCAGTCCAAGGTATAAAAAATATGTTTTTAGTGTTTTCATGAGCTCTAATTATAGTGTAAACCTAACCCCAACATTGATTCCCGTACCGCTTGCATTTACAAATTGTGTTGGAATCTCTCTAGGTGCATTCTGGTTGGGTGGGGTTGTGGTACTTTGATTGTAATCATCACTAAACTCAAATTGCTTTTCATAAACAGGAAGATCTGCCAATTGTTGACCAGGTACCAATTGCGATTGTCCATTGGTGATAGCAGTGGTAGAATATTCAACGATTTCTGCCGATTTACTTTTAATACTTAAATTCTTGATTTCAACCTCTCCAAAAATGCTCAAATTGTCACTAATAGGATAGTTGAGACCAATGGCGCCAAAATATCCCACACTAAATTTGGCTTTAACTTCACTTTTGGCTTCCACCATAATATCAGTGCCAGGGCCTCCGGCATTGGTTTGTCTTGCAATAGTTTCAATAGTAAGATGACCTGCAATTGGAACAATTAATCCAATACGGGCATAAGGATTTACAGTTTTGAAATTTGGGGTCAAGAAGATTCCTGGAGCAACGTCAAAACCTCTTAAATACGTGTTTTCTTCAGAAGCAACCTGTGGACTTCTTAAGCGTCCGATTAAAGTTTTGTCGCCATGAAAGTAACTCACGCCCAATTCTGCACCAATATATGGATTGAACATATAGCCAGCAGTCACATTGGCTTTTACGCCGGCGCCGACAGTTCCGTTAAGTGATTTGACATTTACAGAAGATCCATCGGCATTTACTGTAACGTCTGTAGATTGCTTAATGCCGGTGAGTTCGTTGGGATCGGCGTTATTAAATTCGGTTTTGCCAGATTCAAAACTATAACCGGCACTGACCCGAAAGTAGAATTTTTGCGAATCGTCAACAGTAATATTCTCTTGAGCTTGGGTAAAATAGCCTGTACCTGTTACGATACAAACTATTAAAGCTTTACGTAGTGTTTTCATAAGTCTTGTTTTTGAAATTATATTTTTAAATATTCAATGAATTGCCTGATGCTATTAATCACAGCTCAGCCATCTAAATCATGCCTTAAATTTACAATTAAAAAAATGCTCTCATGCATTAAATCCTGACGCATTTAAACTGACGTAGATGCTGAATGCCTTGTCATATATATGCGCTGAAGTAAAAAATTGATGGATGTAGAGACGTTTCATTTTAAAAATGAAGGATATTTTTTTTCGTAACTTAAAGATTCGGTGGTCAATATATTAAGGTTTGACCTAAAAAATAGGTCTTGGTAGTTGCGATAGAAAATAGGTATAAAGGAATGCATATTAAAAATCCAATGCATCCTTTTGGGTTATTTTGAGATTTTCTAAACGGATTGTTAAACCAATTCAGTAGCAATCATTTTTGTGTAAAACGGTTGCATTTCTTTGCTTTTAATTCGTTTAATAATCAGTTTTGCCGCAGCAGCACCAATAGTCTCTGCATTTTGCTCAACAATTATCAGATCGGGATGGTAATTTGCCTGATAATGATTGCAAAATCCAGCAATAACAATATCTTGATGCTTAGAATAGGATTTTAATACGTTGGTGACTTGTATGGTTTGAACAATAGCCTGTTCGTTAAGACCAAAAACGCCATCAACGGTAGTATCATTTTCTAAAAAAGCGGTAAGCTTGATCTTTAGTGCTTCTGGAGTATCCGCAACTATAATTTTATTTTCAGTACTTAGATGGTTCGTTTTTAGAGCGTCTTTAAACCCTTCGGCTCTCAATTTTCCGTGATGTAAGCCATTAATGAGAGAGGTCATTACAATGTTTTTAAGCCCTTTGTGCTTTATAAGATAATCGGTTGTTTCATAAGCCGATTTATAATCATCAATAATCACTTTGTCACAATCAATCATTTCACATATTCTATCAAATAATACTAAGGGCGTACCTCTACCAGTGAGTGCCTTAATATGATCGTAAGTGTTTGTGAGTTCCGTTTCTTTCGAGACACACATAATAAGACCGTCAACATAGCCACCTGCCATTTTGTTTAAGCTTTTTGATTCTTTGTCGATGGATTCGTTGGAAATAGAGGTAATGAGTTTGTAATTGTTCTGGTCCAAATGATTTTCAATGCCGGCCAATACTTTGGCGTAAAAAGAATTTAGAATATTCGGGATGACCAAGCCAATAGTATTGGTGTAGCCTTTTCTTAAGCCTGAAGCAAAATTATTAGGAATGTAGTTGCAGGATTTTGCAAAATCACGAACTCGTGTTTGGGTTGGTAAACTAATTTCAGGACTACCAGAAAGCGATTTTGAAACTGTAGAGATAGATAGATTCAAGGCTTTAGACATCTCGGCTAATGTGGTTCTTGTTTGTATCATAACTATTTTATTTTGACTCGTATATTAAACTTCAACAACCAAGGTTTTTAAACCTCGACATCGGTAGCTTTCACTTTCTAGATAATTTTTTCAATCTATTTCTAAACCTAAAACTGAACTCACAAATATAATTGTTTCTTTTTGAAAATAACTACCAGTACCTACCAGTTTGTTTATATGTTAAATTTTTCTAAATTTGTTCTATGAGAATTGTCACTGTTAAAGAAAAGTCAGGCATCCCTAAGTACAAACAAATTGTTGCTTCTATTGAAGAGGCTATTGTGACCGGTACTTTAAAAAAGGGGGACAAACTCCCTTCTTTGAACAGTATTAAAAACCAAAATTCGCTCTCAAGAGATACGGTTCTTACTGCTTTTAACGAGCTGAAAACACGTGGCATCATTCATTCTATCGTTGGGAAAGGCTATTATGTCAATAGTGAAGAGGTAGATATTAGTCAAAAAATATTCTTGCTGTTTGACGAATTCAATTCTTTTAAAGAAGATTTGTACAACTCATTCCTGACCAGTTTGGGTGATAACATACAAGTGGATATTTTCTTTCATCACTTTAACAATGACATGTTCAACAGATTGATCAACGATAACGTGGGCGATTACAGTGCCTATGTTATTATGCCTGCCAATCTCAATAATACCGCGCAAACCATAGAGCGATTGCCGGCCGAAAATGTCTATATTTTAGATCAGACACATCCAGAACTTAAGAATTATCCTTCTGTATTTCAAAATTTTAAAAAGGACATTTATAAAGGCCTTGAAGCAGCGCTAGAGCAAATCAATGCCTATAAAAAATTAGTTTTATTGTTTCCGGCTGCTCGTCAACCGCAAGGTATTAAAGATGGTTTTCTCTTGTTTTGTGCGCATCACCGTATAGATCATGAAATTATTGACAACCTTATGAATAGAGAATTGCGCCATGGCGAACTTTATATTATCTTAGACGATAAGAATCTAATACGAATAATAAAACGCATTAAAGAGCAGCAGCTGTCCATTGCAAAAGATATTGGCATCATTTCCTATAATGACACTTTATTAAAAGAAATCGTTGAAGATGGCATCACAACCATCTCCACCGATTTCAATTTAATGGGCCAACGCTTGGCGCAAATGATCTTGAATAAGGAGTTCGCTCAAGTTGAAAACCCTAACCGATTAATAATCAGAAAATCATTATAAATAGTTGTACACACTAACCCAAAAGGAGGTAAAAGACCTACAATTTATAGAAATTAGCAATCCTGACAATAGCTCTAAGGCGACACTCTGTCTTAATCAAGGTGGCCGACTCAGTGACCTCATGTTTAAAAAAACCCGAGTGTTGGCAGATTTTGACCCTTCAACCTATAAAGACAATTATGCATCGTCCATTTTGTTTCCATTTGCGAACAGAGTTAGGGATGGTAAATACACGTTTGACGGCCACAGCTATGTTTTAAATTGCAATGAAGTGGACAAAAATAACGCACTTCACGGACTGGTTTACGATAAGCCATTTGATTGTGTGGATAGCTCACTTTCGGTCAGTTCAGGTTCTGTCACTTTACAATACAAACATGAAGGTTGTAAAGGCTTTCCCTTTCAATTTCATATTTTATTAATCTATATCTTGACTGATGAAACCCTGAGCTTAGCGGTTGAAATTATCAATAAAGGCCATAAGACCTTCCCGTTTACTCTAGGTTGGCACCCATATTTTGCCAGTAAAAATTTAGATGAAAGTGCTCTTAGTTTTGAAAGCGCTACGAAGTATTTATGCGACGCACAACACATTGTTTCCGGAACCGCTCCTTTTGATGTGAAAATGCCATTTCAACTGAAAAATGTAACATTAGATGACGGATATCAACTTCAAAACAATACATTCCAGTTTTATACCCCAGGGTACCATCTTACTATGACAAGTAGTTCCAATGACAACTACTTACAGCTTTATACACCTAAAGCCTCAAATGTAATTGCTATCGAGCCCATGACCGGAGCTACAGACAGTTTCAATAATAAGATAGGTTTGCAAATATTACAGCCTAATTCTAGCTATAGTGTGCTATGGAATATTACTTTTGAAAAGTTAACAGATAAAATACAAATGAACCAACTAATCAATTAATTATGCAAATATTAACCTTTATTGGGTTTACGGTCCTTGTCGCTGTAATCTCCTATTTAAAAACCCGAAAAACAGATGAAGGCTCTTCAGATGGTTATTTCTTAGGGGGACGTAGTTTAACGGCAGGTGTCATTGCAGGCTCATTATTACTCACTAATTTATCTACAGAACAGATTGTAGGACTCAATGGATCTGCCTATCAAAGTGGATTGTCTGTAATGGTTTGGGAAACTTTAGCAGCGGTTGCCATGGTAGTTACCGCCATTTTCTTACTGCCAAGATATTTAAAAGGAGGACTGACTACCGTTCCCGGTTTCCTAGCCGAACGTTTTGACGTTACTACCAAAACATTGACCTCTATTTTATTTCTTTCTGGGTATGTGGTGGTGTTGCTCCCGGTTATTTTATACTCCGGATCTCTTGCTATCAGCGGCATGTTCGATGTACCGGAATTGTTGGGGGTCACTCATACGGAATCGATATGGATCTGTGTATGGGGAATTGGTGTTATTGGTTCTATCTATGCCGTATTTGGGGGGTTGAAAGCGGTTGCCGTATCAGATTCCATCAATGCCATTGGATTGTTGATTGGGGGACTTTTGATTCCTATTTTTGGTTTGATGATGATTGGTGATGGCAATCTGTTGGACGGTCTTTCAATATTGGTCACTGAAAATCCCGATAAATTTAAATCGATGGGTGGCCCTACGGATCCCGTACCATTCTACACCATTTTTACGGGTATGATGTTGGTGAATTTGTTTTATTGGGGGACCAACCAACAAATTATTCAGAGAGCACTTGGGGCAAAAAATTTGAAGGAAGGTCAAAAGGGATTGTTGTTGGCTGGATTTATAAAAATATTGGGACCAATCATTGTGGTGTTGCCAGGGCTAATTGCCTTTCACATCTTCCAAGGAGGTTTGGATAATGCCGATAGCGCCTATCCGATGTTAGTTAAAAAGGTATTGCCGTCAGCATGGGTTGGTTTTTTCGCCGCTGTATTGTTTGGCGCTATTTTAAGTTCGTTTAATAGCGTGTTGAATAGTTCAGTAACCTTATTTGGAATTGACGTTTACAAGCAACATATCAATAAAGAGGCTGATGAAAAGACCGTCGTTAAATACGGTAAAACATTTGGAGTTGTATTGGCCATAGCCGCTATGTTTATTGCGCCACTTATTGCAAATGCGGGCAGTTTATTTGATTATCTACAAGAAATTAACGGTATTTATAGCATCCCAATTTTAACGATAATAGTGGTTGGATACACCACCAAACGGGTGCCTGCGGTTGCTGCTAAAGTAGGGTTGATATCTGGGTGTTTGTTGTATTGCCTGAGTCAATTCTTCCTTAAGGACTATTTTATTGATAATGCACTTGAAAGTGCAGCGGCATCTGGAATCACGGACGTTTCTGCTCTAGAATTGATAAAAGCGCAAGCCTATCCTCACTTTTTGGATATCATGGCAATTTTGTTCGTACTGAACATCATCATCATGTTGATCATCGGAAAAATAAAACCAAGAGAAGTACCTTTTGTGCAACAGTACACCAATCAAGTGGATATCACCCCTTGGAAATATGTGAAACAAGCTGGCATTGCTATTTGCTTGATTGTCGTTGGTGTTTATATCTATTTTGCGTAATTATTATGAATAAGAAACTTATAACAGAAGTTAAAGACAGCTTTAAGGCCCAATTTAAAACAGAGCCTCTTATGGTATTTTCCCCAGGGAGAATCAATTTGATAGGAGAGCATACGGATTATAATGAAGGTTTTGTGTTTCCGGCAGCTATCAATATGGGCATTGCCTTGGCCATTCAAAAAAGTGATGCTCCAACCAGTAAGGTTTTTGCTTTAAATAAGGAGGAATTGCATGAGTTTGATATTGTAGGCATAGCGCCGATAAAAATGGGCGAATGGCGCAATTATATCTTGGGTGTGGTTGCAGAATTACAAATTCTTGGAAAAAAACCTAAAAATTTCAATGCTGTTTTTGCGGGAAATATTCCGGGTGGTGCGGGTATGTCTTCATCGGCAGCACTAGAGAACAGCTTTGTTTTTGGATTAAATGAACTGTTCCATCTCGGTTTATCTAAAGAAGAAATGATCTTAGTGTCCCAAAAAGCGGAACACCATTATGCCGGTGTAAAATGTGGCATTATGGACCAGTATGCCAGTATGTTTGGTATAGAAGACAGCGCTTTGCTTTTAGATTGCAGAACGGTCACCTCAAAACCTTATAAAATAGATTTTAAGGATTATGAGATTATGCTCATTAATACCAATGTGAAACATGACTTATCCGAGTCGGCTTATAACGACCGTCGTGACGTATGTGAAAATGTATCGAAACGTCTTGGTATTGTCGCATTAAGAGATGCCTCAAAAGCAGATTTAGATAGCATCAAAGCAGAGATCACAGATGCGGATTATCAAAAGGCATTATATATTATTGAAGAAAATAATCGGGTCAAGGAATTTGCGAAAGCAATAGAAAAGGATGATGTAGAAACTTTGGGAGCCTTGCTTTTTCAATCCCATGATGGGTTGAGCAATCAATATAAAGTGAGTTGTGCCGAACTCGATTTTTTGGTGGAACAAGCGCAAGAGAGTCCGGACGTAGTTGGGGCCCGAATGATGGGCGGCGGCTTTGGGGGCTGTACCATAAATTTGGTATTAAAAAGTAAAGCAGAAGCATTTAAGACAGACGTATCAAAACGATTTAAGAATGAATTTGGAACAGCCTGCTCCATTTATGAAGTCATGCTCTCTGCGGGCACTCATATTGTAAAGTGATAATTAAATAACAAATCTATTATGGACCATAATTTACAGGAGTATTCACATAAACGCTATAATATTCTTACTGGCGAATGGGTGTTGGTGTCTCCGCACAGAGCCAAACGTCCGTGGCAAGGACAGAATGAAGCCATATCTAATGCCCAACGTCCTGCACATGACCCAAGCTGTTATTTATGTGCCGGGAATACGCGCATCAACGGCGAAAAAAACCCTGATTATAAAGATGTTTTCGTTTTCACGAATGATTTTGCCGCGTTGCAAACCACATCGCCAACATTTTCTGTTAACGATGGCTTGTTTAAAGCGGAAAGTGAACAAGGCATTTGTAAGGTGATATGCTTTAGCCCAGATCACTCAAAAAGCTTGGCGGATATGAATGTTGTAGATATTAATAAGGTCGTCAAAGCGTGGCAAAACGAATATCGTGCTTTAGGTTCAAATGAACGTATTAATTATGTTCAGATTTTTGAAAACAAAGGAGCGGTTATGGGGTGTAGCAATCCGCATCCACATGGCCAGATTTGGAGCCAGTCCACATTACCCAATGAAGTAGAAAAGAAAGATAAGCACCAACAGGTCTATTTTGAAGAAAATAACAGCAGTCTTCTGGGTGATTACCTAAAGCAAGAGTTGGAAGCCAATGAGCGCATCATTTATCAAAATGATGACTTTGTAGTGCTTACGCCATTTTGGGCGGTATGGCCTTTTGAAACTATGATTGTGCCAAAACAAAACTACAGAGACATCACTGCGCTCTCTGAGGCTGAAAGTATGGCCTTTGCCGATGCCATTTCTAAAATAACGAAAGCTTATGATGCGTTATTTCAGACCTCATTTCCTTATTCGAGTGGGATCCATCAAGCGCCAACAAATGGAGAAGCCAATGACCATTGGCATTGGCATATGAGTTTTTATCCACCATTATTGAGAAGTGCCACGGTAAAGAAATTTATGGTGGGCTACGAAATGTTTGGTTCGCCGCAGAGAGATATTACTGCTGAACAGGCGGTTGACAGACTTAAAGCGCTGATAGATTAAATTTACCTTTAGGTTTTAGGTGATATAAATGAAAATAGCGCACCAATTTTTAAAGTCTTTTTTGTTTTTTAAGCCTAATGATATATTATTGGGAAATGGATCATTGGAAAGGCTAATGGCGTTCTTTCATCAAATCGTAAATACGTTTGGATAGCTCTTTCATCTTTGGTAGTGCCAGTTCTTCCTCAAGAGGCAAGAAACAGGCTATTATATATTTTGTTTGGCCATCGTCAACAATCCCCACATCGTTTGTCCAATAGGACCACCATCCGGTTTTGTGATAATACATCACGTTTTCTGGCATTCCGGCAGCCAATTTGCTTTTGTCCAATTGCCTGCCCAATAAGGTCTTCATTTGCATGCTTACCCAAGGATTGACCAACTGATTCGTTTGAACCTTATACATGAAATCGGCAGCGTGTAACGCGCAGGTCATTGTGCCTTCAGCTTCCTTATAATTAGAGTCTTCAAATTTTCGACTTAAAAACTTTCTTGTGACCTCGCTGCCCTGCCAATGATACCGGTGCATCAGGTTGTTGATTTTAGGACGCTGAGCAATATCAATCAGGCAATTTGAGGCAGTATTGTCACTTCGGGTGATCATCAGGTCTAGCAGGTAGTTGACCGTGACGCTATCGCCATGCTGTAATAAAGCTCTCGGGTCATTTTCGATTTCCTTGGTTTTATCAACATCGTTCGGAGATTGTACCCTATACGAATCATCAAGATTTAGGCTGTCTATGGCTATCTGGCGGAGGATTTCAGCAGCGACATAGATTTTGTAAATGGAGGCCGGATAAATGAAGTTATCGTAATTGACACCGCTTAATCTTGGAGTTTCTCCGTTCAGATCAATGACCGCCAAAGAAATTTGTTCAATCCCATCCTCACCAACTTCAAAATCCCTGTCCAAACCTAAATCCTTAACCATGGTTTCTAGCTGTTGTGACAGCTGTGGATCCGCGACGTAATAAGAGGGTAATACCATGTCTTGTGCGAATAAATTGTTACAGGCCATAAATAGTAATAAAACTAATACTCTAAAAATCATCGTTAATTTTTTTTAAAAGGATAAAAGGCCAGGTTAAACCTATTAGATTTCATCTTGTACAGAAACTAGATAGAGTCAATATCTCAGTCCTTTTACTAAATCCGTAAATCCTGATGCTGGCTTCCATTCAGACTCTGGTTCGAAATAATGCCATAAATAGGCGGAAATTGTGCGCTGTAATTGCCAAGCCTTATTATCAAAACCCCAAGATTCGTCGGTGTTGTTTTTGGAAGCAATATAAAAAACATAATCGCCGTGTGGCGCATTGACCATGACCAATTCCGATCGTGACTTATTGACCATGCCTTGTTTGGCAGCGGTTTGTACGTAGGGTGGAATTTGAGAAAGCGAATAATCCGTATAGAAGGAATTGGTCATGAGACGGTACATTTCATCACTCGAAGTTTCATCAACCAACGTCCTTTTTCTCATTTTTATCAGCAATGATGCCATTTCGCGTGGTGTGGTTTGGCCCCAACCGTAGATTTCCCAATCTTTGGTTCTCCCTTCCGTTCGGCTGTTGACTCTGGTATGCGTCAAGCCTAAATCTGCCATGGTTTTATTGATGGCTAATCCTCCACCTACAAGTTCTTGGCACCAAAGTGAGGTCGTGTTATCGCTTACTGTAATCATCAATGAGGTCAATGTACGGAGGTCCGTAACCGTACTATCCTTATAAAACTGCATTAAGCCCGAGCCTCCATATTTTCTTTTGGCATCATAAACCAAGGTATCATTATAACGCAATTTCCCCACTTTGATTTGGTTGAACACTTCAATCAAAATGGGGACTTTTACGATACTTGCGGTTGGGAAAATGGTATCTGCATTGATTGCGGCTTCTTTGTCGGTTTTGAGATTATAAACATAAATCCCAACATCTCCTTCAAAGGTTTTTACGAGTTCTGCCAAGCCTTTTTCAAGGTTTTTATCGGTTTCTTGGGCGGTTAGAAAAAGATGGCATGACAAGAAGAATGCCATAGTACTCAACAGAATTGTTTTCATAAATGTAAATTGTAAGTTGAAATTTGGGATAATTTACAAATTTTATTGTCAATCTTATGAGAATTTTAGTGGGTGTTTAGCCGATAAGGGAAGGATCTTGAAATGTTTTAAGCGGTTGTATTCGGAATTGTCAAAATATAATTGTTCCGATATTTGCTGATTTTTAAATCCTATGGTCTTTTTTGAGCTTGGCCAATTTTTAGTATTTTAGAGGCGTGCGGACCCAACTGTTTTCTTACTTGACTCTTCAGTTCTCCATAAAATAAGCTGACAGCAAACTAATAGAAATCGTGATAGAATTAGAGCCTTTTAAAATAAAAGATTGGACGTATCTCAAAAAATGGATTCAAATGATGCGGAATTAATCCACTTTGCTGGGACTATTTTTACATTTCCTGTCGACAAAAGACAAGTCGAAATTTATTTATCTAATGCGAACCGAACGGTATTTAAGGTGGTAAATGAAGAAAAACGATGTATTGGAATAGCGGAAATAAGCATTTTAAAGAAAAACAATAAAGATGCAAAATTAGCGCGAATTTTAATCGGAGAAAAAACGGTACTAGGGAAAGGTATCGGAACCAAATTGATTAAGAAACTTACCGAATTTGGGTTTAAAAATCTTAAAAACGAAAGAATTATTCTAAATGGTTATTCTTGGAATGGCGGCGTAATTAAGTGTTATGAAAAAGTTGGATTTTCCCGAACAGATAAATCAATTAACTATGTCAAAGTTGGAAATGACTATTGGAAAACCATTGAGATGGAAAAAATAGTATTGTGAATGAGCAATGCTCCACAACCAATTTTTAAATTTATGAATATTAAGAAAAGTTAAGAGCAATGATATATAGCGATGGGGATTATGAAAGAGACTTACTTGGTGATGGATTTCAGCAACGGAGGCTCAACTATGCTGACGATTATGAAGGTGAGGTCATAGCCACATTGGTTCGCAAGAAATCCGAAATACCATCCGTTAAAGCTGTTCTATATGTGCATGGTTTTAACGATTATTTTTTTCAAGACCAAATGGCCCAACGCTTTAACGGCGCCGCTTATAATTTTTATGCCTTGGATTTAAGAAAATATGGCCGTTCCTTGTTGGCGCATCAGAAAATGAATAACGTGCATTCACTTCTGGAGTATGATGAAGAAATCAACGAGGCTTTACAAATCATTAAATCCGAAAATAATATGGAAGTTCTTTTAATGGGGCATTCCACCGGTGGACTCATTCTAACCAATTATGCTGGCAGGAATTTAAGGAGTACTTTATTCCATGGCTTGATATGTAACAGTCCATTTTATGAGTTTAACCTTAATGGCATTGAAAGAAATCTTGGCGTGCCTCTTCTGTCGTTTTTAAGCAGATTTCTGCCTAACCTCCTAATCTCGGGTGGCTTTTCAAAGCTATATGGTTACAGCCTCCATCGTCAGAAATATGGTGAATGGAATTACTTACTAAATTGGAAACCTCATGATATTCCAAAAGTGACTCTGAGTTTTATCAATGCCATTCGCACAGCTCATAAAAGCATACAAAACAAGCTGACGCTAGATGTTCCGACTTTGGTTTTATACAGCAGTCAATCGGTCAATGATAAAAAATGGTCAGAGCGCTTTATGAAAGGAGATGCGGTTTTGAATGTCAAACACATCGCCTATTATGCCAATCAGCTCAATGGTAATATCACCAATTGTGAAATTGAAAATGGCATGCACGATTTAGTTCTTTCACAGAAATCCGTGAGAGAAACTGTCTATAGAGAAATGTTTGAATGGATTGATCTCAATTTTAGATAGACTAAATAATGTTTTAATGAATTTTTAGAAAGTTAAATTTCCAGATTGAATTTTGACGCTCATTAGTTTCCAAGCTTAGATTAATAATTTATGATGGATGCGACGGGAGTCAACCATTCCAGTGCTTAAACTATCCAGTTGATCCTCTTAAAATAAACCTTCAATAGTGCCATCTTTGTCAATAGTGATCTTCTCTGCGGCAGGGATAGCAGGTAAGCCAGGCATACCCAGCATATTACCCGCAATCGGAATGATAAAACCAGCGCCTGTAGCGATTTCAAACTCTCTAATATGGATATCGAATTTTACTGGACGCCCCAATCGTTTCTGATCATCAGTAAAACTCTTCTCCGTTTTAGCCATACAGACTGGCAGATTTGCAAAACCCATGGCTTCGTATTTACGTAATTGAAGTTTTGCCAAATCACTCAAAATAACATGATCTCCACCATAAACAGTTTGGGTGATATTCTTCATTTTGGTAGGTATCGTGTCATCGAGATTGTAAGTAGGGTGAAATTGGTTGGTACTAGAGTTTGCCGACTTTATGACTTTTTCAGCGAGATCCAAACAACCTTTGCCGCCTTTTGCCCACCCATAGCTTAATGCCACGGGAATCCCTAATTTTTCACAATGGTCTTGCACTATTTTTATTTCAGCCTCTGTATCAGATTTAAAGGCATTTATGGAAACTACAATGGGTATTCCAAAGCTTTTCAAACTGGCGATATGGCGTTCCAAATTAGGAAGACCGTTTTTAAGCGCTTCCAGATCTTCTTGAGTAATCTCTCTTAACGATTTGCCACCATGGTATTTTAATGCTCTAATTGTAGCAACTAAAACCGCAGTCTTAGGAGAGATGCCAGCCGCTCGACACTTAATATTCATGAATTTTTCCGCACCTAAATCAGATCCGAACCCAGCTTCGGTGATGGTATAATCACTTAAGGTCATTCCCATTTTTGTGGCTACAATAGAATTGGTGCCTTGGGCAATATTGGCAAAAGGTCCGCCGTGGATAATTGCCGGACTGCCTTCTAAGGTTTGAACGAGATTCGGTTTTATGGCGTCTTTTAAGAGCACCGCCATAGCACCTTCGGCATTTAAATCCTTGGCAAAAACAGGTTTGCCTTCCCAAGTATCGGCCAGATAGATATTTCCGCATCTTTTTTTAAGATCTTCTAAGTCTGAGGCCAGGCACAAGATGGCCATAATCTCAGAAGCTGCAGTAATATTAAACCCGGTTTCTCTGGGAACGCCACCCGCTTTTCCGCCAAGTGCCGATACAATATTTCTCAAGGCGCGATCATTCATATCCATGCACCGTTTCCAAACTACCGTTCTTGGATCAATACCAAGCCGTCGCGATTTACTTTGAATGTTATTTTCTATAAGCGCAGAAAGGAGATTATTGGCTTTTTCGATGGCATGAAAATCTCCTGTAAAATGCAGATTAATATCCACCATAGGAATAACTTGGCTCCATCCACCCCCTGCTGCACCACCCTTAATGCCGAATACTGGGCCTAAACTTGGTTCTCTAATCACTGCAACCGCTTTCTTATTTAAAATATTGAGAGCATCAACCAAACCAATGGAAGTCGTGGTTTTGCCTTCCCCCGGTTGGGTAGGCGTAATTGCGGTTACTAATATAAGTGTGTTGGCTTTTACTTTTTCTTCATCAATGAGGTCTAACGGAAGTTTTGCTTTGTCGTTTCCATAGTATTCCAACTTATCTTCAGGAATTGCCAATTTTGCCGCAATTTCTCTGATATGTTTAGGTGTAACGCTGTGTGCAATCTGTATTTCTGTCATAAGATCCATGATTTTTAAAAGTAGGATAAAGGTAAAGCTTCATCAAATCAAATGCTATGACCATTGTCATCCCTCAATTATTGGATGCGCTTTGTATCGAGAAAAGTAGAGGTGTTGCAAGTCGATTTTTATAGGGAGTAGGCAGGCGTCATCGCTAAAAAGAATGAACCTTTTGGTGGGTTTTAAAAATCGTCCATAAAAACCGTGATCATTGAGAAGAAGAGGAAACGCGGAGAAATCCAACCAGATAACTTCAATTTAAAAACGTAAATTTGATGGATTAAAATTGCCATAACTTTTCATTCCTTATGCAACATCTCAGAATAGTAGACTATTTAAGTTCAAAACTCCACATTGAAAGTGATTCTATTTCGACATTATTCGATACTTGCATCCTCAAGGAAATTAAAAAGAATGACTTTCTATTGAGTGAAAACGACTATTGCAAGCATACGTTTTTTGTGGAGAAAGGACTCCTAAGACAATATTCGATAGATGATAATGGTAAAGAGCACACCATTTCCTTTGCACCAGAAAACTGGTTTGTAACCGATAGAGAAAGTGTCTATTTTGATAGTCCTTCACGCTACTATATTCAAGCTCTTGAGGACAGTGAAGTGGTTCTGATTGATGAAAATTTCATACAGCTGCTTTCAGAAAAAATCCCTTCTTTCACTACTTTTAATGACAGACTTCTCCACAACCACATCAGACATTTACAGAATCGAATTAATTTGTTGTTAAGTGCCAGTGCTGAAAGAAGATATCTCGAATTTATTGAAATGTACCCCGATATCCTATTGCGCGTTCCTCTAACCATGGTAGCCTCTTATTTGGGAATTACCCCAGAAAGTTTAAGTAGGGTTCGTAAAGATTTGGCGCGTAAAAATTTCAAAAAATAGAGTATCAAAAGGTCTGATAACCACTAATTTCAGTCCATTACGCTTTCTATAACTTCTTATCATACATCAATGCACAGGATGATGTGATAACGTAACTTTGTTTCAAATCAAATTATTGACAAATGAAAACAAGGACAGTAGAACTAGTAGCAAGCCCTAGAGCGCCTCATTTTGTAGGTGATGGTTTTAGGGTACATAATTTTATCCCAAGTGGATTTAGATTGGATATGCAACGGATGAGTCCGTTTTTAATGCTGGACTATAATTCCACCTACAATTTTCCACCTTCCGATAAGCCAAAAGGCGTGGGTGTACATCCACATAAAGGTTTTGAGACCGTAACAATTGCTTATAAAGGCAGGGTGGCCCATCACGACAGTAGTGGCGGTGGTGGCGTTATTGGCGAAGGCGATGTGCAATGGATGACCGCTGCCAATGGCATTTTGCATAAAGAATATCATGAGGAAGAATGGAGTAAAAAGGGTGGTGATTTTCAGATGGTACAACTTTGGGTGAATCTTCCTGCAAAATATAAAAAAACCACTCCCAAGTATCAGGCTATAAAAAGTAAAGATATCAAGCGCCATGAATTGCCAAACCATGAAGGAACAATTGAGGTAATTGCTGGAGAATACAACGGCGTCCAAGGCTCTGCATCAACCTTTACGCCAGTGCATTTATTCAATGCGAGGCTGAAAAAAGGCGGGAAAGCAGATTTTCAAATATCGGCAGAGTACAATACGGCACTTTTGGTGTTGGAAGGAAATATCATCATTAATGGCACAGAAAAAGTACCTACAGATCATTTGGCACTTATGTCAAACGATGGCGAAAAATTTAATATAGAAGCCGTGGATGATGCTTTAGTTTTGATTTTAAGTGGCGAACCGATTAATGAGCCCATTGCCGCACAAGGCCCATTTGTAATGAATACCAGAGCGGAATTGATGGAAGCCTTCAATGATTTTAACATTGGAAAATTCGGCTATTTGGAAGATTGATGAACAACGCCTTAGTTGATATTAACCAAAAAATAAATAAAATAAAGAAAAGATGAAATATAAACTGAAAGTGATCATCGGTAGCACGAGACCCTCACGGAAAGGCCCAATCGTTGCAGATTGGTTTTTGAAAATTGTAAAGCAACATGCCGATTTTGAAGTGGAACTATTGGATTTAAAAGAAATAGACTTGCCTTTAATGGACGAGCCAAATCATCCACGATTGCGTCAATATACTAAAGAACATACCAGAAAATGGAGTAAAGCGATTGATGAAGCCGATGCTTATGTATTCGTGACACCGGAATACAATTATGGTCCTCCGGCTACCCTAAAAAACGCGATGGATTATTTGTTTGAAGAATGGCAGGAAAAACCCGTGGGCTTTGTGAGTTATGGTGGTGTATCAGGAGGAACGAGAGCCATTCAAGAATTAAAGTTAACCATCACTACTTTAGGAATGATGCCATTGCCACAAGCTGTAAACATCCCTTTCTTTACTCAATTTATTAATGAAGATGAGGTTTTTGAAGCAAATGAACCTTTAGAGAAATCAGCACATGTAATGCTGGAAAAATTACAAAGTTGGACCAAAGCCTTAAAAAGAATGCGGGAAGACTCTAAATAATTTTTCAGTGACAACACTCATTGGAGTTTCTGACCTTGCAAATTGAAATAAAGAAAACCTGAAAAATTTATAAATTATTAATAGGGTAGGTTAAAATTATCTACCAATAAAGAACTAAAAACTATGAACACAATAATTCACAGAGCAGACACACGAGGTGATGCCAATCACGGGTGGCTACATTCAAAACACACGTTCAGTTTTGCCAATTATCACAATCCTGAGCGCATGAACTTTGGCGTATTGAGAGTGTTAAATGACGATACCGTTTCAGAAAGCAGAGGTTTTGGCTCACATCCGCATCAAGATATGGAAATTGTTTCCATCCCATTGGAAGGCGATTTAAAGCATGAAGATAATATGGGCAACAAGACCATTATCAGAGAAGGCGATATTCAAGTTATGAGCGCTGGTACTGGGGTGATGCATTCAGAGTACAATAACAATCCAGATAAGCCTGTAAAATTTCTGCAAATTTGGGTTATTCCAAACAAACGAAACGTCAAGCCACGTTATGACCAAATTTCACTAAAGGATATAGCAAAGGAAAACGCATTCTATCAAGTACTTTCTCCTAATGAAAATGACCAAGGTGTATGGGTGCATCAAGATGCCTGGTTCCATATTGGAAAATTCTCAAAAGGCAATGAAGATGAGTACAACATCAACAAAAAAGGAAATGGCGTCTATGTCTTTATCCTTGAAGGAGAAGTTGAACTGAATGGAGAAAAACTTTCAAAAAGAGATGGAATGGGCGTTTGGGATACAGACAGCTTTACCGTTAAAGCCACAGAGGATGCCCGCGTGCTTTTAATGGAGGTGCCCATGCAAATGAACTAATTATTAATGTTAATGCATCAATCAAACACTAACTAATATCGTTAATTGTCGACCGTCAGAAATGACACAAAATTGAAAAGAGTGTAAAATAATAAAAGAATTAGCCCAGAACTGATAAGTAGAGACATTCATATATTATTTATAATTAATCAAGAAAGTCAGATGGCTTTTGGAAACCATAGTCACAACCTTATGGAGTTGAGAAACAACATAGGTCTTGTTTGCGGCGCTTCTAAAATTTTTAACATTCCTACGGTGGTGACAACCATTGCCAGGGATACATTTACGGGTCCTGTGTTTCCAGAAATACTTGAGGTTTTTCCAAATCAAGATGAATACATCAATAGCACAACATTGAATGCTTGGGAAGATGACAAAACGCATAAAGCAGTAACTGGAAAAGACAAGAAAAAAATTGTAATGTCAGGGAGTTGGACAAGTGTTTGTTTGGCACTACCGGCACTATCGGCATTTAATGAAGGTTATGAAGTTTATGTGATCAAGGATTCTTGTTGTGATATGACCAAGGAAGTACACGAAACGGCCATACAGAGATTGATACAAGCCGGTATCAGACCGATAACTTCAATGCAGTACTTGTTAGAGATACAACGGGATTGGGCCAATAAAGAAACGTACGATGATGTTATGAGTTTAATAAAACGTTTTGGAGGCACCTACGGTATTGGTGTGCAGTATGCAGAAGATATGGTAAAACAATAAAATTCAAATTTTAACAATTATAACAATTTAAAATATTATAGATATGGCAACGAAATGGAAAGTAGACGAATCTCACTCGGAAGTAGGATTTAAAGTAAAGCACATGATGATTTCAACCGTAAAAGGAGCATTTGAAGAATTTGATGCCACGGCTGAAACGGAAAATGATGATTTCAAGAATGCAAAATTCGACTTTACTGCAAAGGTGGATTCTATCAATACGAAAAATGAAGATAGAGATACGCATTTAAAGTCAGAAGATTTTTTCAATGCAGAAAAATATCCTGAATTGACGTTTAAATCGACATCATTCGATGGCAACAAGTTGGTTGGAGATTTAACCATCAAAGATGTCACTAAAGAAATTACTTTAAATACAGATTTTAATGGTACTGCGGTAGATCCTTATGAACAGACCAAAGCTGGTTTTGAAATTACAGGAAAAATCAACCGAAAAGATTTTGGGCTTACTTGGAGTGCAGTTACAGAAGCAGGAAGTATTGTAGTGAGTGATACGATTCAATTTGTAATTGATCTTCAGTTTATTAAACAATAATTGTAAATTCGAAATAGAGATGATTGGGATTGGTTGTTTTAGACGTCAATCCCATTTTTTTTAATTAAATTTCATGAAATTGTCAGGGGAGTTTAAAGGACTTATCTGAGTAAACACCAAATAAGGTCACATCATTTTTAAAATCTTACGTCGCCCTGCACTTTTAAAGCAATTATAGATAACATTTAAAAAAAAGTTATGAAAATAGATTATAATGACATCCCATTAGTTAAAAACGAAGATAAGAAGCGATTCGAAATCGAGGTTGACGGCCATTATGCCTTCATCGATTATAAAGCACCTGGCGATAAAATTGCCTTGATCCATACCGAAACGGATCCTGAGCTTAAAGGAAAAGGTGCCGCAAGCGCTGTGGTGGAGAAAACTTTACATTATCTTGACGAGAACAGCACTCTTTTACTTCCTTTTTGTCAGTATGTGTTTGCGTACATTAAAAAACATCCCGAATGGAAACGTATCGTAAGTCCGGATTTTAAAGGATATGACGAACTTTAAAGCAGTCTTGAAACGAAATTGAAGCGTTTTATGATCAACATCGTACTTTAACCGCAAATTATCTGCACGAAATTTTACGGATTGTAAGTTTTCACTCTACAAAAAAAGAAGAATGTTGTGTCTATGCGGTACCCGCAAATAAAAAAAGACTCCAACATTTCTGTTGAAGCCTTTTGTACTCAAGGCGGGAATCGAACCCGCACGTCTCGCGACATTGGATTTTGAATCCAACGTGTCTACCAATTCCACCACTTGAGCAATTATTTGGTAAATATAATTTAAGAACATCGAAATGCTATTAAATCGACTGCAAAATTATAAAATATTTTTCTACTAACAACTAAAATATCCTTCTTTTATACTTTTTCTGTCCAAATAAATTCTTAAATTTGCAGCCTGTTAAACAAAACGAGGATTAATTCGTTATAAAACACTCAATTCCAAATGCCTAACTTTGTTACAGAAGCTAAAATTTTTGCTTGTTCACAGAGCACAGAACTTGCAGAAAAAATTGCAGCTACCTATGGTGCGCCATTAGGGAAAGTGATTACATCAACATATAGTGATGGAGAGTTTCAACCATCTTATGAGGAATCTATAAGAGGAACGCGAGTTTTTATAATAGGATCAACGCATCCTGGGCCTCAAAACCTGATGGAAATGTTATTGATGATTGATGCCGCAAAGCGCGCATCAGCAAGACATATTACGGCGGTTTTACCTTATTTTGGTTGGGCTAGGCAAGATAGAAAAGATAAACCGAGAGTGCCAATAGCTGCCAAACTGGTAGCGAAAATGTTGGAAGCAGCCGGGGCAACCCGCATTATCACTATGGATTTACATGCGGATCAAATTCAAGGCTTTTTTGAAAAACCGGTGGATCATTTATTTGCCTCCACAGTGTTTTTGCCTTATTTAAGAAGCTTAAATTTAGATAACTTGACGATTGCTTCCCCAGATATGGGCGGTTCAAAAAGAGCTTATGCCTATTCTAAAGCTTTGGAAAGTGATGTGGTAATTTGTTATAAACAACGCGAAAAGGCCAATGTGATTTCGCATATGGAGCTGATTGGTGATGTTACTGGAAAAAACGTGGTCTTAGTGGATGATATGGTAGATACCGCTGGCACCTTGACTGCAGCCGCTGATTTAATGATAGAGCGTGGAGCATTGAGCGTGAGAGCAATTTGCACACATCCTATATTATCTGGTAACGCCTATGAGCGCTTGGAGAATTCAAAATTGGAAGAGTTGATCGTAACCGATTCAATTCCGCTAAAACAAAAAAGTGATAAAATTAGAGTGATCAGTTGTGCCGATTTATTTGCGGGAGTGATGCATAATGTACACTATAACAAATCAATTAGCTCTAAATTTCTAATGTAGGTTTTGACAGGCTCAACCTCAACTAATAAATAATAGTAATAATTAATAAATAAATTTTAAATGAAATCAATTACAATCAACGGATCTCAAAGAGAAAGCGTGGGCAAGAAAGTAACAAAAGCCTTACGTAATGCTGGTCAGGTTCCTTGCGTATTATACGGAGGAGACAAAGCAATGCATTTCTCAGCACCTGAATTGGCTTTCTCTAAACTGGTTTATACGCCAAATGCGCATACAGTTGTGATTGCCTTAGAAGATGGAACGTCGCTTAATGCTATCATGCAAGACATCCAATTTCACCCAGTAACTGACAGAATCTTACACATAGATTTCTATCAGTTATTTGACGATAAAGAAATTACCATGGAAATCCCTGTTCGTTATATCGGATCTTCCAAAGGGGTATTGAACGGTGGTGTTTTACGTAAAAACCAGCGTCACCTTAAAGTAAAAGCAATTCCATCAAACTTGCCAGATTTTATTGAGGTTGATATTACGCCTTTAAAGATTGGGAATAAAATGTATATTACTGAATTGCCAAATCCGGATTTTACTTTCTTACACCCAGACAATACTGTAATTTGTCAAGTTAGACGTTCTAGAGCAAGTGTTGCTGAGTTTGAAGCCGAAGAGGAAGACGAACTTGAAGAAGGAGCAGAAGCTGCTGCAGAAGGTGCAGAAGCAACTGAAACTCAAGAGTAAATCTTGCCTTGCAATATATTTAAAAGCATTCTGTTTATTCAGGATGCTTTTTTTTTTAGTGAAACCCATATTCCAATAGCCGAAGGCGCATTGGAATATTCTGGTTAAACTCATCCCGCCTTTTGGCAGGATCTCAATCACTAACGTTGGCAACTGTTTTTGACTTCGGTATTTAATTTCAGGTTTACAGACCTGAGGATGCCTAGTTAATAATTGTTTGTGTGAATTCTTCAGGCATTTTCGCAAAAAAGATTATTTTTCACCAGCACAAATAGAATTTGAACTGAAATGCTAAGTTTTTTACACCATATTTTTAAATCATCAAAAACCAAAACACCTGTTGAAGAAAACGTCATGAAAAAATATCTCATCGTAGGTTTAGGCAATATCGGTAGTGATTATGCCAATACCCGCCATAATATTGGCTTCAAAATATTGGATCATTTGGCCAAAATGGAAGGTTTAAGTTTTGAAACCCAAAAACTGGGAGACCTCACCGTTTATAAATTTAAAGGACGACAGTTCATTTTGTTAAAACCCAATACCTATATGAATTTAAGTGGAAAAGCCATCCAGTATTGGCTAAACAAAGAAAATGTGCCTCTTGAAAACCTGTTGGTGATTACCGATGATCTGAATTTGCCATTCGGAACCATTCGTTTGAAAACAAAAGGAAGTGCGGGTGGCCATAACGGACTTAAGGACACCCAGGATAAACTGCAAACAACCAATTACAATCGTTTTAGGTTTGGTATTAGTGACGCTTTTAGTCAGGGGAGACAAGTGGATTATGTTTTAGGAGAATGGACGGCAGAAGAAGATTCTAAATTGTCTGAACGTTTGGATAAGTCGGTAGAACTCATTAAATCCTTTGGGACTGCAGGTGTAAATATCACCATGAATACTTTTAATGGTCAATAGATTAAGTTGACATTTTGTATTCATAAAAACCGTTTTTATGGTTGGAATTGTTATTATCCTGTTAAGCCCTGGTCTTTTTACACCATTTTTCTAAAAACTTAACATTTACGAAACATTAAATTAACATTAGAGTTGGTTATTTACAATTCTAGGAACTCATACTAATCTATGAAACTTCAATTAACGCTTCTGGTGGTGCTTTTTCTTGCTTTTTTTAATTCCAATGCCCAAGAAGTTGATGCGCCCAAATTTGGAAATGGGATTTTGAATCTCAAAGGAAAGGATAGTACGTGGTCTATGAAAGTCGGAATGCAAATACAATTCCAGGTGTTTTCAGAATCGCAAGAACAGGAGGATAGATTCTCGGATTTCGAATCTAATTTTTTGATCAGAAGAGCACGAATAAAACTCGATGGTTTTGCCTACTCACCCAAGTTAACTTATAAAATAGCCATAGGTCTTGCCAACAGAGATATTTCTGGGGGCTCAATTTATACCTCCAACGCCCCACGTTATATTTTGGATGCGGTGATGAAGTGGAATTTTTATAAAGACTTTGAGTTTTGGTTCGGGCAAACTAAACTTCCAGGAAACAGGGAGCAGCTGGTGTCCTCCGGAAATCTTCAATTGGTAGATCGCTCACTTTTAAATGCTACTTATAATGTCGGCAGAGATCTTGGCGTTCAATTCAGACATCATTTTAATCTTTCTAAAAAGTTTGTAGTTAAGGAAGCCTTTGCCATATCTCAAGGTGAAGGACGCAATATTACGTCTGGTAATGTTGGTGGCTTTCAGTATACCACCCGGCTAGTGCTCCTTCCTTTTGGGGATTTTACAAAGAAGGGAGGAGATTATATAGGAGGAGATATCTACAGAGAAAATACGCCTAAACTGGCGTTAGGTGTTACCTATGATTATAACAATAAGGCGGTTAAGAACCTAAGCAATAGAGGCGCATATATGTTGAATGATATAGGTTTTTATGAAACTGATATTTCAACGTTATTTATTGATGCGATGTTCAAATATCAAGGATTTTCTTTTATGGCTGAATATGCCAATAGAACGGCGGCAGATCCTTTAGCTAAGAATTCAGACGGTACTCTTACCGGTGATGTGGTGCAGGTGGGCAATGGTGTTAATCTTCAGTCAGGGTATATGTTTGAAAACCATTGGGAAGTTTCTGGAAGATATACCAATATAGGGTTTGATAAGGTTGTCACAGGCAATAATCCTCTTAACCAATACACACTGGGCGTTTCTAAATATATTTTGGGACATAAATTAAAAGTGCAAACGGATGTAAGTTATTTAGATCTAGAAATTCAAAATGACTTTTTATTGTGGCAATTGCAATTTGCAATTCACTTTTAAATAATAACAATTAGGTAACATCCCATTAAAAAACTGTCAGGATATTTGCAAACGATTTTAAACTAAATTATGGACAATTTTTACTTATACATGATTATTGCCTTAGCCATATTGGCAGTTGCTGATTTGGTAGTTGGAGTGAGCAATGATGCAGTAAATTTTTTGAATTCTGCAATGGGTTCCAAGGCGGTTTCTTTTAGAACTCTAATGATTGTGGCCAGCCTTGGGATCGGAATTGGGGCTATGTTTTCGAGTGGAATGATGGAGATTGCCAGAAAAGGAATCTTCAATCCTGAACAATTTATGTTTAGCGAGATTATGATTATCTTCATGGCGGTGATGCTCACTGATATTTTACTCCTAGATTTTTTCAATTCTATAGGATTGCCTACATCCACAACAGTTTCCATTGTGTTTGAGTTGCTTGGAGCCTCTGTAGCAATGACCTTAATTAAAATCAGTCAAAATGGGGGCGGATTTATAGAGGTCTTCGACTATATTAATACCGAAAAAGTATCAGAAATTATTTTCGGAATCTTACTGTCCGTCGTTATTGCATTTTCTATTGGAGCCTTTGTGCAGTGGGTGGCACGGTTGTTTCTCTCTTATGATTTTGAACGAAAAGCCAATTGGGTGGGTGCCGTATTTGGAGGTATCGCTCTGACTTCCATCACGTATTTTATTTTTATCAAAGGTATTGGGGGGACCAGTTTAGCCAATCAAACCTTTGATATCATTAATGGAGAAACAGTAAATGACTTTTTAGAGCACCAAGCCGTTTATATCGTGTCCATAAGCCTTGTTTTTTGGCTTGCATTATCTTATGTTCTGATTGCTTTTTTTAATTCCAATATTTATAAGGTTGTCATTTTAGTAGGGACTTTTGCTCTGGCATTAGCCTTTGCTGGGAATGATTTGGTTAACTTTATTGGACCGTCTATGGGCGCTTTCCAGGCGTATTCAGATTTTACAAATCCAGAAATCAATACCTTGGGATTATCAGCTTCGGAGTTTTCAATGGCTAGTTTGAGTGAAAAAGCGACTACGCCCACACTCTTGTTGCTCATTGCAGGTTTAGTCATGGTGGTAACACTTTGGTTTTCCTCAAAGGCTAAAGGTGTGGTCCAAACGTCCATCGATTTGTCAAGTCAGGGAGAAACGAAAGAACGTTTTCAACCCAACTTTCTGTCTAGAACCTTTGTGAGAATGGCCATGGGAGTATCGCAAGTCTCCTCATATATATTACCAAAATCGTTGGAAGATAAAATTGACAAACAGTTTGAGGCGCCTGTAATCAAACTTTCCAAAGATAAAGTACACGAATTGCCTTCATTTGATTTGGTTAGAGCTGCGGTTAACCTTATGGTTGCTGCTGTATTGATTGCTATTGCAACATCTTACCAACTGCCCTTATCCACAACATACGTTACGTTTATGGTGGCCATGGGTTCTTCGCTTGCAGATAGAGCTTGGGGAGCGGAGAGTGCCGTGTATAGAGTGGCAGGGGTGTTAAATGTGATAGGAGGTTGGTTCTTTACTGCTTTCAGTGCGTTTTTTGCGGCTGCGTTAGTGGCGTATTTACTTAATCTGAACATTAAGATCATGTTCCCGATTTTATTGTTGGTGGCTTTTGGATTGCTTATCAAAAGCTCTATTGCGCATAATGAAAAACTGAAAGAGACCAAAGCCGAAGATCGTTTGAGCAAAACTGAAAGTAGCTCTGTACAAGGCGTCATACATGAGAGTGCTAAAAACATTGCCAACGTTGTTAAGCGTGGGAATAAGATTTATACCAATGCCATAAACGGCCTTGCTTTACAGGATCTTTCGTTATTAAAGAAGAATAAAAAGCAGGTGAAGAAACTTTCAGACGAGGTGGATGAATTGCGTGACAATATCTTCTATTTCATCAAGAATTTGGATGATTCAAGTGTGGGTGCCAGTAATTTTTATATTAATATTTTAGGGTATTTACAGGACATGACCCAATCATTGGAATACATTTCTAAGGTGAGCCATAAACACATTCATAATAACCACAAAAAATTAAAGTTCAGTCAAATAAAAGAGCTTAAAGAGGTAGATGAGCGCTTTGAGCGCTTGTTCAACAATACTAGGAATGCTTTTGAATCGCACTCTTTTGAAGAAATAGGCATTATTCTAGGAAGGAAAAAAGAGATTATAAGCTTGGTGACTGATAAAATTCAGAAACAAGTGGAACGTACACGTACGGAAGAATCCAGTCCTAAAAACACGACACTTTACTTTACTATTTTGTTGGAAACCAAAGATTTGTTGACAGCAACCATGAATTTATTGGAAGAATATCATCTCGCACATGACAGTTCTGTAAAACCGATACCTTTTCCGGATAAACATAAGAAGTAAGAACTTCGGATTATTTTTAATTTCATAAAAAACACTCTTAGTAGACATACCGTCAATTAAGAGTGTTTTTCTTATCAGTCCCAAAATGAGGGTTCAATCCCAACTTAAATGGATGGTCTAAGCTATTGCTTTAATGCATTTTCTTTATGGCTTTCAACCATTTTCGACATGGATTTTCATAACGCGTTGCTCACCTTAACATGCTCGTAAATAAGATGTGATGGTAGTACCAAGATAACCGATTTTTCGATTAACGGTTGACCGTTACAGAGTCTTTAGGTTTCGATCTATCGGAAGGTCTGGCATTATAAGCTCAGCCACTTCTAAATGCGTCTTAAGTTGTGCGAAGGTGTTGTGCTAATACTAAACCTGCTAATGATCTGTTTGTATGTCCACAAATGTTTTAACAAATCATAGTTAATCGCTAATCATTGGATGAAAAAAGGCTAAATAACAATGTCATTTAGCCTTTCAGTACTGAACATTCAAGATTATTCAGCCAATTCTTGATCTAAATCTTTGTTAACTGATTTCAGTTTGACACGCAACCACATTTTGAATTTTGTGACCAAGAAAAATAAAATAGGAACCACTATTAATGTCAGAAATGTTGCAATGATCAATCCGTAAATAACCGTCCATGCCAATGGACCCCAAAACACGACGTTGTCTCCACCCACATAAATATCCGCATCAAATTCTCTAAATAGTGAAAAGAAATTAATATTCAGACCAATTGCCAAAGGTACCAAACCTAGAATGGTGGTAATAGCGGTTAACAAAACAGGACGTAATCTTGCTTTTCCTGCCTTAACGATACTTTCAAAAAGATCGTCTGTTTCTAAATAATCAGATTTTTCAAGATCGAGCTCATACTTCTTTCGTTCAATGAGCAATTCGGCATAATCTAAGAGCACCACGCCATTGTTGACCACAATTCCGGCCAAAGAAATAATTCCTACCATGGTCATCATGATTACAAAGGCACTGCCCGTTATTACAATACCTCCAAACACACCAATAAAACTTAAAAATATAGCCAACATGATAATGGCAGGTTTTGAAATGGAGTTAAATTGAAATATCAAAATAAAGAAAATCAGTCCTAGTCCCGTGGCAAAAGCGCCAACCAAGAAAGTCATTTGCTTTTCCTGTTCTTCGATCTGGCCGGTATAATCAATTTTTATGTTTTCTGGCAGGCCTTCAAAACTCTTCATTTCATTTTGAATTTGCGTCACAATTGCACCCGCATCAGTATACCCCGGAGATAACGCAGAATAAACGGTTACCACACGGTTAGTGCCTTTGTGTTTAATGGCACTAAATCCAGAATTGTTTTCGTATTTAATAAGCGTTGTTAATGGGATGTTCTTTATCTGTCCCTTATTATCTCTAAACGTAATGTTTTGATTAAATAAGGCGCTGGTATTATACCGATTCTCTTCATTAAAGCGCACGTAAATATCAAAATCATCTCCATCTTCTTTATAAATACCCGCCTTGGCACCAAAAATAGAATTACGCAATTGCTGACCTACTTGGGAAGCACTCACACCTAGCTCTCCTGCCTTTTCACGATCCACCGTCACACGCATGGTTGGCTTGTCTTTATTTACGTCAATTTTAAGCTCATCAATCCCAGCTACGTTTTTAGAGTTTATAAACTCACGCATATTTTCTGCGGTAACAATCAATTCGTTGTAATCGTCACCTTCAATTTCAATATTGATCGGTGATCCTACCGGCGGCCCGTTGGCATCTTTCTCTACTGAAATAAGTACCCCAGGATAAATGCCAACCAAGGCTTGCTGGACTTTTTGACGCAGCAATTCACTGTCCGCACCATTTCGGAATTTATACTCGCGCATGGATGCCGTTATTTTTGCTTTATGCGGCATTTCAGCAGCCGACCCCATGTCGTTTCGAGGATCTCCTGCACCTTCACCAACTTGTGAAACAGCACTTTCCACTAAAAAATTATAATCGTCTTCTTTATATTGTTTGTCATTAATCACATTATAGACCCGTTTTTCAATCTGTTTGGTAATCGCATTGGTTTTTTCAATGGCGGTCCCTTGCGGATATTCAATATAGACTATGATTTGATTCGGTTTATTGTCCGGGAAAAATTCCACTTTTGTACGTTGTGTGCCTAATGAGGCTCCAAACCCAACAAAAGCCAAGATGAGCAATGCAAAAGTGCCTACTGTTAAAATATACGGCATTTTGCCGGACAGTGACTTCCGTAGCTGACGTTCATACCAATTCTCAAGTTTAACCAACGTGTTGTTTTGGAAGCTATTGGCCCATTTTCTTAAGAAGAAACGATACACCCACAACATGATAGCCGTGAATATCATGAGCGTTCCTAGCGCCCGATAGTCGCCTGCGGTAAAAAACACGATCAGACCTAGAATAGCCATGACGCTTGTCGTAATAATAATCCGTTTGAGCGGCATATTTTTGTCCTCAATACTCATAAACTGAGACACCAATACGGAGTTGAAAAATATGGCGACAAATAATGAGGAGCCTAGAACTACTGATAGCGTAATTGGCAGAATCATCATAAACTCTCCCATGATTCCCGGCCATAGGCCTAAAGGAATAAATGCTGCCACCGTAGTTGCGGTGGAAATAATAATGGGGAAGACAATTTCACCAATTCCTTTTTTGGCCGCTTCAACACGACTCATACCTTCTTCGTCCATCAAACGATAGACGTTTTCAACTACCACAATCCCGTTATCCACCAACATTCCGAGTCCCATGATTAATCCGAAGAGGACCATCGTATTTAAACTCTGGCCCATTAAATTCAGGATCATAAGAGACATGAACATGGACATTGGAATGGCAAACCCAACGAAAATGGCATTTTTAAAGCCTAAGAAGAACATGAGGACGGTGACCACCAGGATGACTCCAAAAATAATATTATTGACCAAATCATCTACCTGACCGATAGTTACTGACGATTGATCATTTGCTATGGTGACAATAAGATCTTGAGGAAATACGTCTGCTTTCGTTTTTTCAACGATTGCGGTAATCTGTTCTACGGCAGCCACCATGTTTTTTCCTGCACGCTTTTTAACATCCAACATCACAACGGGATCGCCGAATTCTCGGGCAAATGTTGTTTTGTCTTCTTCTTTAAAGGTAACCGTGGCCACATCCTTTAGATAAATAGCATTGCCATCTTCTGATTTTACCACAAAATTCTCCAATTCTTTAGGGGAATCAATCTCGCCTAAAATACGAATGGTTCGTCGTTGCCCACTCGCAATTAAATTGCCGGCAGACATGGTAACGTTGCCGTTTTTAATCGCTCCAATAATATCATTAAAGTTAACTTGTGAAGCCATCATTTTATAGATATCCACCGCAACTTCTACTTCCTTTTCCTGGGCACCGCGAATGTCTGCTTTTTTAATTTCCTGGATGTCTTCAATTTCATCCTGAAGATATTCGGCAAATTCCTTAAGTTTTTCAACCGTGTAATCTCCTGAAATATTAATATTCAGAATAGGCATCTCTTCGGAAAGGCTCAACTCAAAAACGTTAGGTTCTACTTTGGCCTCATTAAAAGTTGGCCAATCTTCACTAGAGGTTTCACTATCTATCTCGTCTTTTACCTTTTGTTTGGCCTGTTCAACAGTAATGTTCTCGTCAAATTCTACAATCACCATAGAAAAATCTTCCTGGGAGGTAGACGTGATATCCACTACATTACTGACCGTTTTTAATTTGTCTTCAAGCGGATCTGTAATAAGTTTCTCAATGTCTTCCGCAGTATTTCCTGGAAAAATGGAACTGACATAAATTTTAGTTTCATTAACCTCAGGAAAACTTTCTCGAGGCATATTAAAAAACGCAGCAATTCCCAAATAAAAAATCACGGCAATAAGAACATACATTGTCGTCTTATTGTTTATGGCCCATGAAGACAAGCCAAATTCTTTTTCCACTTGCTTTTTCTTCTTAGTCATTCTGTTGGTTGTCTAGTATTAGCACTTCTACGGTTTGCCCGTCTTTCACACTTCTTGCGCCTTCCTGAATCAATTCGGCATCATTTTCAATGCCTTCCAGCACTTCAATATCGTCACCTTGGGTTCTTCCGGTTTTAATAATCACCCGTGAAGCGGTGCCTTGTCCTTTGCTGTTCTTATCTTTTACAACATATACATATTGTTCGCCCTCAGCGTTTTCAGAAATGATACTTTGTGGAATCAATAATGCATTTTCATTGGTGTAATCGTTAATTTTAAGTCGTGCAGTTAAATTTGGCTTAATAGACTGATCCTTATTTGGGATGTCAACTTCTGCTTTAAACGTTCTGTTGGATGAATTGATGACGCTACTGGTTTGACGCACTTTGGCATCTATGGTCTTGCCAAGAACCGGAAAATTGACTTCTACATTTTTGCCAGCAGTAATACTGTTGACATAGCGCTCAGGAACTTCAGTTTCAATATACATATTCTCTAAATTCACAATGCGCATTAATTGGGTTTGTCCCGCAGCTACAACATTGCCTTGTTCCGTGATGACGTCATCAATAGTTCCAGAAAAGGGTGCTTTAATAATTGTTTTTTCTATTTGTTGCTGGAGTTGGTTAACGGCTTCTGCCTGCCCTTCATAAGTGGATTTTGCTTGTAGAAACTGGATCTCACTACCAATTTTTTGATCCCATAAACGCTTTTGACGCTCAAAGGTGGTTTGTGCGAGATTGGTTTGAATTTGTTGCTGGGCCAATTGTTGGCTTAGCCCACCATCGTCAATTTTACCCAAGATTTGACCTTGACTTACTTTTTGACCTTTCTTTACATAAACATTGGTAAGAATACCATTGTATTCAGGTTTTAAGACCATTAAATTTTTTGTGGTAACACTACCTTGAAGCTCCAACACATGGTTGAATTCTTTTGTTTGGGCTTTAAATGTGGTAATCAACGGAATGTTTTTAGTGGTATCCAAAACCGATATTTTCTCGTCAAGCCTCTTGATTTTATCATGAATAACTTGTTGATCATCCACCAATTCTGCTCTTTTTTTTCTGATGGTTTCCAGGTTGTTGCTTTTTAATGCACTTTCAACCGTGTTTTTTTGGCCGTCACCACAAGAAGTGATAAGAATGCTAATGGTTAAAATGGTGAGTATGTATTTCATAATTAATTGGTTTAATTGTAATATGGAGCCTAAGCTGAAAAAAGTGTTGTTTTTATTATCAATTATTTGAGATTCTTTTTATTCCGTTTTTAATCAGTGCGACGTTAAAATTAAGAAGCATGCCTAATTTAAATCTGATAGTTTTAAATAGGTTAATACTTGAGCAATATGGACATCGTTCAAAGTATCAACTGATTTAATTTCTAAGATAACTTTGTTTTCAGTGATGATATCTACCCTATAACCTACTTCCAGTTTAACATCTTCATAAATAAGAGGTATTGCTCTTTGTTTTTCAACAAGAACCCCGGTTTTTTTTAACTCATGAAACATGCAGGCTTCATAAGCACTTTTGAAAAGACCTGGTCCTAGGGCTCTATGGATTTTTATAGCACAGTCAAACACTATTTTAGAAATTTCGTTTTCTGTCATGATTTCTATTATAAATTGAAGACCATATCTATTAGTATTTTATTTTTTTTAAAACGCAATGTTCGCAAAGATTTTTTCGCGAAGGTCGCAAAGAGTTTTAGAAATTAAAATTCATTTATCATTTTGTTAAACAGGTTCTTGTTTGTTTTAATTTTTGCAAATCATTCCCCGATATAATTGCGAACTTTGCGACTTTCTTTGCGTCCTTGCGGTTATTTATATTTAGTTAGTGATTACATTCAAAGCAGTTTCCAATTCAGCTTTAGCCTTTATGACATCTACCATGGATTGTAAAAAATCTTGTTGAGCTGTATAAAGCTGCGTTTGTGCCTGACGCAAGTCAAAACTTGATGAAATTCCTTCAAAGAATTTTGTTTGGTTTTTGGCTTCAATACGCTCTGCCAATCTCAAATTTCGCTTCTTATTATCGTATTCTTCAATTGCAAATTGATATTCGCTTTTGGCGTTAGAAATTTCCAATTCGATATTTTGTTCTGTTTCTAGCAGATCTGTTTCTGCTTTTTCAACATTAATTCTCGCACGTTGCGAAGAAGCGCTTCGCATTCCGGAACTAAAAATTGGAATATTTAAACTAACACCAAAAAGAGAGGACCCATACCATTCTTGATTTTTTTGTGTAAAGCTGAAATCATCGCGAAATGCGGAATAACCACCGTTGATGAACGCATCCAAGGTTGGTAAGCTCTTGCTTTTTTCTAACTTAAGCATGAGCTCTTTGGAGGTTTTGTCATTTTCTGCAATTTGATAGTCAATCGTGTTTTCGATATCAGCTTCGGTTTGTAATAATCCAATAGAAATGTATTGTTCAGTTAGTTCTTGCAAATCATCAGTTAGCCTTATCGGACGATTAATGTCCAGACCAAGTGTCATATTGAGCATTTGGTAAGCCATGGTTTTCAATCGGGTCATGTTGTTCAAATTGCTTTCAATACCTGCAAGTGTAATTTGTAATTGCTCAACGCTCTCTTCCTCTGCCAGTCCATTTTCAAAGATCTTGATGGTTTCGTTGAGGTTTTGTTGTAGCACTTCTAAATTACGATCTAATATCACAATGCTCTCATCAGCCACCAATACGTTGCCGTAGGCGTTGATGACCGCTTTTCTGACTTCCAAATCTGTTTTGGTTTTGGCATTCTTTGAAATTTCCAAAAACACTTTGGCGGATTGTAAACCTACAATATAGGAGCCATCAAAAATCTTTTGGGTTAAGGTGGCGGTGGCATTGATGTTTTGTTTGGTGCCAAAAATAACTTCAGCAAACTCGCCGGGGTTACCGCCAAAAAATTCCGCCGGAATCACTTGAACTTGTTGTTTCAAGAAGTTTTGATAGTCAACCCCTGCATTCAATTGCGGCAATCCAGTGGCCGTTGTTTCCCATTTTTGGGCCTCAGCAGCTTCAATGTCGCGTTCAGCATTAATGGATTGTCGGTTATTTTCAAGTGCGAAATCAATAGCTTCCTGCAAGCTGAATGCTGTAGGTGCCTCTTGTGAGAACATGATGAAAGGAAACAGGATTAATAAAAGTATATGAAACTTATTTGTCATTGGGTTGTATTTGATTGTTGATGATTTTTGAAAGTACTTTCAAGCCTTTTGGTGTGCAAATACCCCTGACGTGGTATTCGATATAATAGTTCATTAAGGAGGCCATGGAAAAGACTTTTAACGGAAATAACTGTTTGTCTTTTAATGACATTATAGAGGCGAAATAAATTTTGGAGATAAATGCAATTTCGATGGTATCTCTATAAAGTCCGAGCGCTATGCCGCGTTTTAAATTATTCACTACACAAGCATCCATCAAACCAAATTGTTTGGATCGTAAAGAGTTAAAAATCTTAGGATAATATTTTTGTAATTGATGGTAAGGAGATGATTTCTCATCCTTTAAATGTTCCAATACAAGCTGTTTGATATCGTAAATTTCTTCAATAGGATCTTTTTGCAGTTGGCATATACCGTCAATACCGTGTGAAATGAGTGCAAACATTTCTAAGGTTGTGGACTCGACCAATTTGGTTTTATTTTCGAAATGCACGTAGATGGTTTTCTTTGAAATGCCCAATTCATTGGCAATATCATCCATAGTAACGCTTTTGAAACCAAGTGTCAGGAACAATTCCGTAGCTCTATGTATAATCTTTTCTCTCATAATAGGGCGCAAAAATACGATAGGAAACTTTAAAAACAAATAAAGTTTCCAAAGTTTAATATAATTTTAATATTGCTTTTCTGAGCCGATTTCCTTTATTTTTGCTTCATGCAAAATATTCCATTTTATCACCGTGCATTTATCGCTTATCTAAAGGAGAAAGTGCAATCAAAAGAACCTAACTCACTATACGATCCGATATTATATATTTTGGGCTTGGGAGGTAAACGTCTAAGACCCATTTTAACCTTAATGACTGCTGAAGCTTTCAACGACGATTATGAGCATGCACTCAATGCCGCTTTAAGTGTTGAGATTTTTCATAATTTCTCTTTAATCCATGATGATATTATGGATGCCGCGCCATTGCGTCGCGGAAAACCAACTGTGCACGAAAAATGGGATATCAATACAGGAATTTTGTCAGGAGATGCTATGCTTATTATGGCCTATCAGCTTTTTGAACAGTATGAGGCCTCTACTTTTCAGGATTTAGCAAAACTCTTCAGTAAAACTGCGTTACAAGTATGTGAAGGACAGCAATATGATATGGATTTTGAAACTAGGGATGATGTTCAGGTGGAGGAATATCTCAAAATGATCGAATTCAAAACTGCGGTATTAGTGGGTGCAGCCATGAAAATGGGGGCTATTGTAGCATCAGCAGCAAAAGAGGATCAAGATCATATTTATGAATTTGGAAGATTGTTGGGCATAGCCTTTCAACTTCAGGATGATTATTTGGACGCTTTTGGAGATCCGGAAACCTTTGGAAAGCAAGTAGGTGGCGATATTATTGAAAACAAGAAAACATTTTTATACATCAAAGCAGTTGAGTTTTCCGATGAAGATGACAAGTTACAACTACAACATTTGTTTGGAATCAATCCAACGGATGCTTCCGATAAAATTGAAACCGTAAGACAGATCTTTCAATCTAGTGGGGCGGCGGATACCACTCGTAACGAAATTGAAAATTATACAAAACTGGCCTTTAAGGTGCTTGATGAACTTTCTATTCCTGAAAACAAAAAAGACGCTCTTAAAGAATTTGGCCATGATTTAATGAATAGAAGGGTATAAAGTGCAATGAAAGATCTAAAAACTTTTGACGATTTAGTGAATGAAGCTCAGCATCTGAATCTTTATACAAAACTCATTCATCAACTCAATAAAGATTTGGCATTGGCCAACGTTAATTTGGAGTTTGATGATGAAATCCTGCCAACCAGTTTGAAATTACTGTTGCACCAAGAAATATTTCGACTTATTCAGGAAAAATTCATGGACTATCTTAACCTGCTCTACATTATTGATGTTTCTGAGACGAAAATTAAGGAAATGGATGGTAATGATGTTTTATTGTTGTCAGAAAACGTCACGTTTCTAATCTTAAAACGGGAATGGCAAAAGGTGTATTACAGGAGTACATTTTCTTCTTGAAACCATCTCCAGGAATAGAGTTTTATTTTGGGTGTACGTTGTGGAATCAACACCCACTTTTTGGATGAATGCTCTTAACAACTATGATAGAAAGGTTGCTAGAAATAAACTCTGATAAAAGGTGCCCAAGCATCGGCGTAAATGCTTTTTTTCTTATCGTATAATACATCGTATCTCACGCCAATAGCCACATTATGAGTTCTAAAACCGGCGCCTAAAAAGAGAGCGGGATACCAATAGTTTTCATTGGCGTACCTTAATCTGTCATCCCATTTACGGCTGACATTAAGTTCTTCAAATTCTGCTGATAATTGAATTTCCGGAATCGGATTGAACAATCCTATCAAACTCCCACCTATAACCGTTGATTTATAGATGTCTTTTTGCGTGTTATAAGTGCCATTGATCCCAACGCCTAAAGCAAATTGAGGGTTAAATTCATAAATAGCACTTGGTGCAAGAGTTCCACTAAAAAAACCGTCTCCAAAACTCAAACCAATTCCTCCACCAAAGCGAACATGACTCCAAAAATCAGGCGATGTTTGTGACGATGCCAATTGCGCCACTGCGCTGAATGAAAATGATATGCTTAGAAAGCAAACTATTAAGGTTTTATTTAATAGGAATCTCATAAAATTAGTATTTTGTTTATTGATACAGTTATATCATATAAATATACTAAAAGCAATTCTTATTTTAGTAAAAGTTGTATTTTTGACTAAAATTTGAAAACATCTGAACGTTTTACAAAAAAATGATGGATAAATATTCCTTTTTAAACGCTGCTCACTCAGCTCACTTTGCTGAATTATACGACCAATATTTACATAATCCGGATACAGTTGAACCAAGTTGGAGGGCTTTCTTCCAAGGTTTTGACTTCGGCTCTGAAAACAGTGACCCAGTCTATGATGATGGGGCGGTCTGTATTTCACCAGAAATTCCTGCGCATATGCAAAAGGAATTCAATGTGGTGCGATTGATTGATGGCTATAGAAATAGAGGTCATTTATTTACAAAAACCAATCCTGTTAGGGAACGACGAAAATACGAGCCAACCTTAGCTATTGAGAACTTCGGACTTCTTAAAGAAGATCTTAAAACAGTTTTTTCTGCCGGAGAAATTTTAGGAATTGGACCACAAAGTCTAGAGAGCATTATCAATCATCTCGAAAAGATCTATTGTTCCTCCATTGGGTTGGAGTACATGTATATCAGAAGCCCTAAAGAAATAGAATGGATTCAGAAAAAACTGAATGTCAGTGACAATCAACCTAGTTTTTCTGCTGATGAAAAAAAGCATATCCTTAACAAACTTAATCAAGCGGTTTCTTTTGAAAGTTTTTTACATACAAAATATGTTGGGCAAAAACGTTTTTCACTTGAGGGAGGGGAATCTTTAATTCCTGCTCTTGATGCGCTTATTGAAAGTGCTGCGGAAGTTGGTGTTAAAGAATTTGTCATGGGAATGGCACATCGTGGTCGTTTAAGTACGTTAATTAATATTTTCGGAAAATCGGCTAAGGATATCTTCAGTGAATTTGATGGGAAGGATTACGAACAGGAAATTTTTGACGGTGACGTCAAATATCACTTAGGCTGGACGAGTGATAGAGAATCTAAAGAAGGTAAAAAAATAAACTTAAATATCGCACCCAACCCGTCACATTTAGAGACTGTAGGTGCAGTGGTTGAAGGAATTGCAAGAGCAAAGCAAGACGATAAATACGCAGATAACCCATCTCAAGTTCTGCCTATCATCGTTCATGGAGATGCGGCAATTGCTGGTCAAGGTTTAGTTTATGAGGTGATTCAAATGGTGAATTTGGATGGCTATAAAACCAGTGGAACCATTCACATTGTGATCAACAATCAGATTGGTTTTACCACAAACTATCTCGATGCACGTTCTAGTACCTACTGTACGGATGTTGCTAAAGTAACGTTATCACCTGTGTTGCACGTTAATGCGGATGATGCTGAAGCGGTTGTTCATGCCATGTTGTTTGCCTTAGATTTTAGAATGACCTTTAAACGCGACGTGTTTATAGATCTTTTAGGATATCGTAAATATGGACATAATGAAGGTGATGAACCTAGATTTACACAACCAAAACTATATAAAGCCATTGCCAAGCATGAGAATCCACGAGACATTTATGCTGATAAGCTTATAAAGGAGGGTGTCGTTGATAAAGACTTTGTTAAAAATCTTGAAGAAAGCTATAAAGCTTCCTTAGAAGAAGAATTGGAAGATTCCCGCAAGGAAGAAAAAACAATCATTACAGCTTTTATGCAGGGAGAATGGACTGGTTATGAGCATGCCGATGAAAATAAAATGATGGAAACGGTGGACACGACGGTGTCTGAAGAAAAGCTTGCTAGGATAGCTAAGGTCATTTCAACGTTACCAAAAGATAAAAAATTTATACGTAAAATAGAACGTCTTGTTCAATCCAGACAAACCATGTTTGATGAAAACAAATTGGATTGGGCAATGGCAGAGCACTTGGCATATGGCACTTTATTAGAAGAAGGGCATGACGTAAGAATGTCAGGGCAAGATGTTGAACGTGGTACGTTTTCACATCGCCACGCTGTGGTTAAGGTTGAAGATAGCGAAGAAGAGATCATACTTTTAAATCACATCAATGAAAAGCAAGGAGAATTTTATATTTATAATTCATTGCTTTCAGAATATGGTGTTGTTGGTTTTGACTATGGATATGCTATGGCAAGTCCTAAAACGCTAACTATCTGGGAAGCTCAATTTGGAGATTTTAGTAATGGTGCCCAAATAATGCTCGATCAATATATTTCGGCAGCTGAAGATAAATGGAAAATTCAAAATGGATTGGTCATGCTATTGCCTCATGGTTATGAGGGCCAAGGTGCGGAGCATTCTTCAGCGCGTATGGAGCGTTATTTGCAATTATGTGCGAGTGATAATATGTACGTTGCAGACTGTACAACACCAGCAAACTTTTACCATTTGTTAAGAAGGCAGATGAAAGCAAATTTTAGGAAACCATTAATTGTGTTTACACCTAAAAGCTTGTTGCGTCATCCGTTGGTTGTATCGTCGGTGGACGAATTTGCAAACGGAAGTTTTCAAACAATTATAGATGATGAAAAAGCAAAGGTCGAAAAAGTTAAAACCTTAGTGTTCTTAACGGGTAAATTTTATTATGATTTATTAGAGGTAAGAGAAAATGAACAGAGAGACGATGTTGCCTTGGTAAGAATAGAACAGCTGTTTCCGTTACCAACTAAAGGAATGCGAGAGATTTTAAAGAAATACGAACATGCTGATGATGTGGTTTGGGCACAAGAAGAGCCTCGTAACATGGGAGCTTACAGCTTTTTGATGATGCATTTTGAGGAGTCCAAATCATTTAGGATTGCTTCACGTCGCGCTTATGGTGCGCCAGCAGCAGGAAGTTCAACACGTTCTAAACGTCGTCATAAAGAAGTCATTGATTATGTTTTTGATAAGACAAAAAACAATCAGAGATAGTAACTGGGATATACTTAGGACGTTCTATGACGTCGCTAAAAATTCCGACAGAAGATAAATTGAAATAAATTATAAAAATTCCTGCTTTGTAGGAGTTCAACAACGCAAACCAAAAGGTTACAAAAACAATAAGAACTATGATTTTAGAAATGAAAGTTCCTTCACCAGGAGAGTCCATTACAGAGGTAGAAATTGCAGCATGGTTAGTTGCAGATGGCGATTATGTAGAAAAAGATCAGGCTATTGCTGAAGTAGATAGTGACAAGGCCACTTTAGAGCTTCCTGCGGAGGCAAGCGGAATTATTACATTAAAAGCAGAAGAAGGTGATGCTGTCGCTGTTGGTGAAGTGGTATGTTTAATTGATACAGCTGCTGAGAAACCAGCTGGTAGCGGCTCAGAGTCATCAGACAGCAAGACCTCTGAAAGCAAAGGCGATGAAGGCTCAGGCGATAAAAATGTTGAAAAAGAGCTTGCCAAGGAACAAAAGGAAGCACCTACAAAGGAAGATTCGAAAGACACCCCAAAACCTGCCTCAAAAACATATGCCACTGGAGTCGCTAGTCCTGCAGCTAAAAAAGTATTGGCAGAAAAAAATATGTCAGCTTCTGATGTTAGTGGCACAGGAAAAGATGGTCGAATTACCAAAGATGATGCTGTAAAAGCAGTGCCTTCAATGGGAACACCAACTGGAGGACGACGTGGAGAATCACGTTCAAGATTGTCGATGTTGAGACGTAAAGTTGCAGAGCGATTGGTGAATGCCAAAAACGAAACGGCAATGCTAACAACCTTTAATGAGGTGGATATGTCCGCAATTTTCAAGTTGCGTGGAGAGTACAAAGAAGATTTCAAAAATAAACATGGCGTTGGATTGGGCTTTATGAGTTTCTTTACCTTGGCTGCAGTTAGAGCGTTAAAGGAATATCCTGCAGTAAATTCAATGATTGATGGTCAGGAAATGATCAGTTATGATTTTTGTGACATCAGTATTGCGGTGTCTGGACCGAAAGGTTTAATGGTTCCGGTAATTAGAAATGCAGAGAACTTAACCTTTAGAGGTGTTGAATCTGAAGTGAAACGATTGGCTATTAGAGCACGTGACGGACAAATTACTGTAGATGAAATGACCGGAGGAACATTTACCATTTCTAATGGAGGTGTTTTTGGAAGTATGTTATCTACACCAATTATCAATCCGCCACAAAGTGCAATTTTAGGAATGCATAATATTGTGGAGCGTCCTGTAGCAATAGATGGTCATGTTGAGATCAGACCAATTATGTACTTAGCTGTTTCTTATGACCACAGAATTATTGATGGAAAAGAAAGTGTCGGCTTTTTAGTAGCGATTAAAGAAGCTTTAGAAAACCCTACAGAATTATTAATGGATAATGACGTTAAGAGAGCATTGGAGCTATAGTCAAGAGAGTAATGACATTATAAAAAAGCAACTTACATTGTTAAGTTGCTTTTTTTTGTGACAATTCGATAGCTAGGGTAAATTTACAAGAATATTAGCGGTGATGATCAATACAGCACTTAAAATTAATCCGATGATCAATAATTGATTGCTGTTTTTGAAGTTCCATTTCATGGTTTTCATAAGGGTTTTAAAAATTAGAGTGATATAGGATATCGTTATAAAGACTTCATATTTATCGACACTGGCATGGTGATTTATAGCACTGTAAATTTCAGCAATATTGTAACGGCAAACAATACGTAACTTTACGTATATTTCGTTATAGGACTATAAATTGCTCAAAAAATGCTCAAAACGAACTAAAAGCGTGTAGAAATGATGCTAAACAGAAAAACCCTGAATCATTGACGATCCAAAGTTTTTCTTAAAAATAATTCCCCTAAGAATTAATAGCATAACAAAGATGCAAAATTACGAGGTGTCATACAATACGTAACTTTACGTATTTTTCAATGAATACGGCCGTTTTATACTATAAAAAAGCGCCATCTAGGGTTTTAGACGGCGCTTTTTTGCTTGTTAAAGGAATAAGCTGACTAGCAGATAATAAGAATGTTCATTGATATGATAAGAATTGAGGTCAAAATTAATACAATTATAAACATTGTATTTAATAAACCGACTTTGGATTTCATAGTGATTTTTTTAAAATCCAAAGTATAAAGCTCTGGATTACTATTAACCCAGAGCTAAATACTTGGATTGTTGATTAATAGCAGTGTAAATATCGTCAATTAAGTCACGCGAAACAATACGTAACTTTACGTATTTTTAACTGGGGAGCATAGAGGATATGCTCTTTAAATGGTATTGAGCTCTGATATTCAGGTGTTCTATGAAGATTACAAAAAACAATCTTGATTTTCCTTGACCCAAATCAACAAGCTGTTTTGTTTATGGGAGAGATCTATTTTTTTAATAATATTGCTTTTGTGTTTCTCAACTGTACGAGGAGATACATTAAGAATATGCCCTATTTCAACACCCGTATTATTTTTAGCAATAAGTTTTAAGATTTCCTTTTCAGTAGGCGTGAGCAATTCCCATTCTTCAGGTGGTTCAGCAATTTCTAAAAACTCAATCAACTCTGGACTAAAATAGGATTTGCCTTTGAAGACGGCAGCAATACAGTTTTCAATTTCAGCCAAGGCAAATTCTTTAAGAACATAGCCATAAATTCCTATGGTCTTGGCCTCCTTATATATGGTTTCGTCTTTTTCAAAAGTGATCAGGATGATTTTGGTAGGCAGCTCTAGATCTCTACATTTTCTTGCCACTTCAAGACCTGATAAAAAGGGCATTTGTATATCTAGAATGGCAATGTCCGGTTTTTTAGACGCAATCAGCTCAAAGGCTTCCTTGCCATTTACAGCAGATCCCACAAGATTATATTCTTTTTCGTTTAAAAAATCGGTGAGACCTTTAAGGATAAGCGGATGATCGTCGGCTATAATTATAGAGGCATGCATGAGCTATTAATTAGGTTTCTTAGGGGTTTTAAAGATAGCTATTATATCTTAAAATGCTGGAATTACAATTTTAAATACACATAGTTTTTATCATAATCTATAACGGCTTTTGCTTTTGTCAAGATATCAGCCCCAATAATGCCATCCACAGGCTCGGAATTGTAGCTTAAAAGGGCGGTATTTACATGTGATAAATTAAAAAGAATTAACGCTACTTTATCTTTTTTCCATTTTCCTATCTTTAGTTTGTTTTTTTTGGAAATCTGGGTTTGCATATCTGTAGCTCCAGCTCCGGCAGCTTTGACTTCAGAATCTTTTGCTGTTAATTTAAAGGTTTCAACACCTTCAAAACCTACGCATGAATTAGAAGCGCCTGTGTCTAAGATAAATAGGCCTTTAATACCGTTTATGGTCGCTTTAATTTCAAAATGATTTGTTTTGGTCAATTTAAGTTTGACTTTGATATATCCTTTCTCCAAAAGAAAGTCCTTCAACGTGGCACTGCTTTTATCTGTTTTTCCAATCATTAGCTGTTTGTTTTCTGAACCCTAAAAATAGGACAATTATTAGGGTATCTATCCCAAGAAGTTGCTAAAAAGTCCATTGCTTCGAAAGTTTAAAAATAAAATGAACTTCAAAGTTGAATGACTTTTTTGAATCAAGGATGAATTTAATTTATATAGTTCTTTAGCCAAAACCTGTCATAGTGTGGCAATGATGTTTCTGGTGTTAGTATTATAAATCTTCCGAAAAGATTAAAAGCTTTAGAAGAAAGAGAATTATTAAACTGATAATTTTAAGCGTTATCATTTTAAGACTCTAGTCGTTGATAAGGATTATTTACAAAAGAACTCATACTTTTGCACGATGACTATAACAGATACCCATACCCATTTATATAGTGAGGCCTTTAATGAAGACCGGAAAGCAATGATAGAACGCGCTGTTGAAGCTAATATCACCCGTTTTTTTATTCCTGCCATTGATTCCTCCTATACTGAAGCCATGCTTCAATTGGAATCTGATTTCCCGGATTATGTTTATTTGATGACTGGCCTACATCCTACGTCCGTAAAAGAAAACTATAAGGAAGAGTTAAAGCATGTTGAGAAGCTCCTTTCAGAAAGAAAATTTGTGGCCATTGGAGAAATAGGTGTTGATTTATACTGGGACCAAAGTACTTTAGAAATTCAAAAAGAGGCTTTCAGACATCAAATAAGGCTTGCAAAACATTATCAACTTCCTATTGTAATTCATTGTAGAGAGGCATTTGATGAAATCTTTGAAGTTTTAGAAACGGAGAAATCAGAAGAGTTGTTTGGTATTTTTCATTGTTTTACGGGTAATTTAGAGCAGGCAAAACGTGCCATCTCATTCAATATGAAGTTAGGCATTGGGGGCGTGGTAACTTTTAAAAACGGTGGAATTGATAAATTCTTGAATGAAATTGATTTAAAGCATATTGTCTTGGAAACGGATGCTCCCTATTTGGCGCCTGCACCGTTTAGGGGGAAACGGAATGAAAGTGCTTACATTGTAAAAGTACTAGATAAGCTATCGGAGCTTTACGGACAATCTCACCAAGAAATTGCCGAAATTACAACTGAAAACTCTAAAGCTATTTTTAAAGTCTAACTATGTCCTTTCCAAAACTTAACATCTTATTGATATACACTGGAGGTACCATTGGGATGATCAAGCATGCTGATACGGGTGCTTTAAAAGCTTTCGATTTTAGCAACTTGTTAAAGCAAATTCCAGAATTAAAGCTGTTGGATTGCCAAATCCAGACTATTTCTTTTGAAGTTCCTATTGACTCCTCTAATATGAATCCACAATATTGGATTCAAATTGCTGAAATTATTGAGGAAAATTATGATAATTTTGATGGGTTTGTGGTATTGCATGGTAGTGATACGATGAGTTATTCGGCGTCAGCCTTGAGTTTTATGTTGGAAAATTTGACAAAACCGGTCATCTTCACAGGGTCTCAATTGCCTATTGGCGATTTGCGCACCGATGCTAAAGAAAACCTAATCACTTCCATCCAAATGGCGTCCTTACATTATCATGGTAAGCCGGTAATTAAGGAAGTAGGTCTTTATTTTGAATATAAACTTTATCGGGGCAATAGAACAACAAAACTCAATGCAGAGCATTTTGAAGCCTTTGAATCCATGAATTACCCCGATTTAGCGGAATCAGGTGTGCATTTAAAGGTGTCCAAAGAGCATCTATTCAAGCCAAATTCACGCAAAAAGCTCGTCGTTCATAAAAAATTTGAAAATAACATAGCCTTGATTAAAATTTTTCCAGGGATTTCAAAACCCGTAATGGAGTGTATGTTTTCTTCCCCTCATATTAAAGGTATAATTTTAGAAACTTATGGTGCAGGAAATACAACCACTGATACTTGGTTTATTGAGCTTCTTAAAAAGACTATAAAAAATGGTATTCCGGTCATCAATGTGACCCAATGTTCGGGAGGAAGTGTCATTATGGGGCAGTATGAAACGAGCTCCCAACTCAAAAATATAGGTGTAATTTCAGGAAAAGACATCACAACGGAAGCTGCAGTGACAAAATTAATGTATATGTTGGGAGAAAAAATTTCCTCTAAAACGTTCAAAACCATATTTGAAACCTCTTTAAGAGGAGAAATGTCTTAAAATTAACGTATAAAATTTTTTGCACCAATATTTTTTTTCGTTATTTGGCAAAGCAATTGAGCTTTAAGTTTTAGAGAGGTGGCCGAGCGGTCGAAGGCGCACGCCTGGAAAGCGTGTATACTCCAAAAGGGTATCGAGGGTTCGAATCCCTTCCTCTCTGCAATTTAATTTGAATTATGAGGGTTTCTTTTAATTGGGAAAAACCCTTTTTAATCAAATTAAATTGTAATGTCATGGTGAGTTAAAAGATATAAGTCAACAGGAAATCTCTTAGACTCTACCGTATTTTTATTTTTTAATTGCAATTTTTTTATATCTTTAACACTTTAACTAATAAAATTAAGATCAGAACAATGAAAAGACTATTTTCTATCCTAGCCATCGCAGGAATCATGGCTTTCGGAACTGTAAGTGCAAATAACTATGCGGCTACAGCATCAATGGCAACTACAACTGTTGCAACAGTAACACAAGATGACACTTCGGCTCAGGCTGGAGAAGAAGAACTTGGGTTTCATCAAGAATTAAAGAAACGTTTTATTGAAGGTGGCCCTGGCTTTATGGGTATTGTATTGCTTTGTTTGATCTTAGGACTAGCGATCGCCATTGAGAGAATTATCTTTTTAAATTTATCAACTACAAACACTAAGAAATTAGTTCAAAATGTAGAAGATGCTTTACAATCTGGTGGTATTGAAGCTGCTAAGGAAGTTTGTAGAAATACAAAAGGACCTGTTGCTTCTATCTATTACCAAGGTTTAGATAGAGCTGATGAAGATTTAGATGCTGCTGAAAAAGCTGTTATTGCTTATGGTGGTGTTCAAATGGGTCAATTAGAGAAAAATGTATCTTGGATTTCATTGTTTATCGCCTTAGCCCCAATGCTTGGGTTTATGGGTACGGTAATTGGTATGATCCAGGCCTTTGATAAAATTGAGGCTGCTGGAGATATGCAACCGTCACTTGTTGCTGGTGGTATTAAAGTAGCACTTTTGACAACGGTTTTTGGTCTTATTGTAGCTATTATTCTTCAAGTATTTTACAACTACATCATCGCTAAGATTGATAGTATTGTAAATGACATGGAAGATGCATCTATCACTTTGATGGATATGCTCGTGAGATACAAAAGATAAACCGATCAATTAAAGAAAACTATGAATTTACACAAAATATTAAAAATAGTAGCAGCGCTCTTGGGTCTTGCAGGCATTATCTTTTTAGTGATGGTTATCTCTAAAGGTGATACCGCAATTCAATCGGCGGCTGCGGATGGCGACAGTGCCATCCTTGATCCAATGCTTTATGTAACTTACTTTATCTTTGGATTGACCATACTTCTTGTTCTCATTTTCGTATTGCAAAACTTGTTTACGAATACAGGATCTTTGAAAAGTACGTTAATTGGGGTAGGAGCCTTTGCAGCTGTATTAGTTATATCCTATGTGGCATCTAGCGGTTCTGATGCTGGGGATTATCTCTATAATGGAGCCCCTGCTACAGAAGGTGAGGCGCACATGGTAGGTGCAGGTTTAGTTGCATTTTATATTCTAATCGTAGGTGCAGCAGTAGCAATGTTATTATCAGGAATCAAAAAAATAACTAAGTAATTATGGCAAAAAGATCAGCACCCGAAGTTAATGCAGGATCCATGGCTGATATTGCATTCTTACTTCTTATCTTTTTCTTGGTAACAACTACCATTGAAACGGATACAGGTTTAAACAGAAGATTACCTCCAATAGACGATGAAAAGGTAGAACCACCTATCATTAGAGAGAAGAATATCTTTACTGTACTTATTAACGGAAAAGATCAGCTTATGGTTGAGGATGAGTTAATGGAACTTAAAGATTTAAGAAAGGCAGCCGTTGAGTTTTTGGATAATGGCGGTGGGGTTGACAGCCAAGGTAATAAATGTGATTACTGTAATGGTAAAAAGGATCCGGCGTCATCTGACCATCCTGATAAGGCCATCATTTCATTGAAAAATGAGAGAGAGACCAAGTATGGTACTTACATCTCTGTTCAGAATGAATTGGTAGCGGCATACAATCAGTTGAGAGATAGAAGAGCTATGGATCTTTACGGTAAAACTTTAAAGGAAATGGAAGCCAACTATAGCGATGTCAATTGGGTAGGAAACAAAGAAAATCTTAAAGAGAAAATCGAGAAGATCAAAATTGAATATCCTCAGAAACTGTCAGAAGTTCAATAATAATTTAGAAAAACATCAATATGGCCAAATTTAATAAAAAGAAGTCAGGAGATTTACCGGCAATATCAACAGCGTCATTACCTGACATTGTATTTATGCTATTGTTCTTTTTTATGGTGGCAACTACAATGCGTGAGACGACATTGAAGATTGAAAACAAATTACCATTTGCTGATCAGGTTGAGAAACTCGATAAAAAAGATTTGATCATGTATATCTATATTGGAAAACCCCAAGAGGCTTTTCAAAGTAAATATGGTAATGAATCGCGAATCCAACTGAATGACAAGTTTGCAGAATTAGCAGATATTAAATCTTTTATTGCCGCAGAGAGAGCCTCAAAAAGAGAGGAATTAGTTCCTTTTTTAACGGTTGCCCTTAAAGTGGATGAAAAAGCTAACATGGGACTGGTAAGTGACGTGAAGCAAGAACTTAGAAAAGAAAATGCATTAAAAATAAACTATACCACCAAAAAAGGTGATATTTCTGGAAATGTGAAGAAATAGTTTATTAGTTAAATAGTCTATAAAGCATCCTTGTAAAATGGGATGCTTTTTTTATGGTCAATATTCAAAGTCGCACCATTATCAATTATATTTGCAAGATGAAAACATTTTTGTTTATCGTCTGGTTCTCTTGTATTACTTCAGTGTTGTTTGCACAACAACCTATGGATACCACCTTTGTGGACCATAAGTATCGGGAAGATCAATTTTATTTTTCACTAACCTATGATTTATTGGGTAATAAGCCTAAGGAGATCAAACAGAGCGGATTCTCAAGTGGCATTCATTTTGGGGTCATCAGGGATATGCCCATCAATGTGCGTAGAAATAAGGCCGTTGGAGTAGGGCTAGGAGTTTCTATAAATTCTTACAATCAAAATATGCTCATCAACCAAGATTCAGACCAAAATTATACCTATCAAATTATTGATGAAAGTGAAATAACGATCAAAAGGAATAAGTTTACAACTTATTTAGTTGAAGTTCCTCTGCAATATAGATGGCGTACCTCTACAGCTAGAGATTATAAGTTTTGGCGTGTTTATACAGGGTTGAATATTGGTTACGTTTTTTATAACTCCTCCAAACTCAAGAGCAATATTGATGCAATCAAACTTGGCGGTATTGAAGATTTTAATAAATTACAATATGGTCTCACCTTAAGTGCAGGGTATTCCACATGGAATTTTAATGTGTATTATGGGTTAAACTCCATTTTTAAAGATTCAGCAAAACTTGATGGACAGTCCCTTGATATGAATACGATTCGACTTGGACTGATTTTTTATATTCTATAGTCGTAAGCGGTTCTAAATGTCCGCCATCATGTAAATTGAGAGTTCTTGTTGCACGTTTGGAGACTGAAGGCTACAACCAGTAGTTCAATAGTATTAACTGCGGTAGAAGACCCACAAAAAAACCTATAAGTAATTCTGAGCTTCTATGAGCCTTTAGGTGTAGTCTTGAAGTGGCAATGGCACCAATGATTATACACATTAGAGCGATTGTACCATTAATATTGATCTTGAAATGAATACTCAATGCCACGGCAAACATAAAAAAACCTGCACTACCAATCATGTGAATACTTGCCTTGAATTTTAGAAAAGCTAACACCAAACAGGCTAATGTAGAAAAGAGGATGCCTAAATAGAAATAATATAATTCAGGAATTTCATCATAAGGTAATACTCTCTTTAAGATCAACACCATAATCAATGCGCTTAAAAGTAATGGAATGACACGCTCTTTGGTGGTTTTTAATTCAAGTGATTCCACTCTTTTGATAGTCTTTAACAAGAAGTATAGAAGGATGGGCAAAATGATGGTCAAGATTGTAATTGAAAACACTTTGGCTTTCATTACTGGTTCAGGAATAAACCGGGGTGTTTTTGAAAAATAGAAGATCACCCCAAGCATGGGCATGATCAAAGGATGAAAAATATAGGAGATACTTTTTAAAAGATAGTGAATCATATTTTTTTTCGTAAACGCGCTACAGGAATGTCCAACTGTTCCCTATATTTTGCAATGGTGCGTCGTGCAATGGGATAGCCCTTTTCCAACAAAATTGACGCCAATTTCTCATCGGTTAATGGTTTGCGTTTATTTTCTTCTTCAATTACGGTTTCGAGGATCTTTTTTATTTCTCGTGTGGAAACTTCTTCGCCCTGATCATTAGTCATGGATTCAGAGAAAAATTCCTTAATTAACTTGGTGCCGTAGGGTGTGTCCACATATTTGCTGTTCGCTACGCGAGATACCGTTGAAACGTCCATTTCAATTTCATCGGCTATATCCTTTAAAATCATTGGTTTTAACTTGCGCTCGTCACCAGTTAAAAAGTATTCTTTCTGATAATGCATTATAGCACTCATGGTGACAAATAGTGTCTGTTGTCTTTGTTTGATGGCTTCAATAAACCATTTTGCAGCATCCAATTTTTGTTTGATGAACATGACCGCATCCTTTTGCGACTTAGACTTGTCTTTGGCCTCTTTATAGCCTTTCATCATATTGCTGTATTCTCTTGAGACGTGCAATTCTGGGGCATTTCTACCATTTAGGGTAAGTTCTAGCTCACCATCTACAATCTTTATGGCAAAATCAGGAACAATATGTTCTACAATACGGTTATTACCCGAATAAGAGCCACCTGGCTTAGGATTTAAACGTTCAATTTCGTCAATGGCATCTTTGAGTTGCAACTCGCTGATATCAAATTTTTGGATTAACTTCTTATAATGTTTTTTGGTAAATTGATCAAAGGCATTATCTATTATTTCAATGGCCAACTCTACGTCAGGATTCTTTTCTTTACGATGTAATTGAATGCTCAAGCACTCTTGTAGATGGCGCGCTCCAACGCCTGCAGGGTCCAATTGATGCACAACGTGAAGCACCTTTTCTATAGATTCTTCGTCCGTAAAGACGTTTTGGGTAAAAGCCAAGTCATCAGTAATATCTGATAAAGAACGTCTGATATAACCGCTTTCATCAACACTTCCCACCAGGAATTCAGCAATATCCCGTTCATCATCGCTCAATCTGAAGGTGTTGAGTTGCGCGGTTAAATACTGCGTAAATGATGTTCCGGCAGCAAAAGGAATGTCCCTATCTTCGTCATCTGCACTATAATTACTGACTTGGGTCCTATAATCTGGAATATCATCATCACTCAAATATTCATCAACATTGATGTCTTCTCCAATTTGTTCATTGTCTTCATAATCATCCTGACTGTTGTCAAATTCATCAAAGTTGTCGTCAAACTCATCAGCTTCCTTGCCTGTTTCCAAGGCGGGATTCTCTTCCATTTCCTGCTTTAAACGTTGTTCAAATGCTTGCGTGGGCAACTGGATCAGCTTCATCAACTGAATCTGTTGCGGCGACAACTTTTGTGATAATTTGAACTGTAAAAACTGTTTAAGCATGCGTATAAATGGATTAACACTAAAAATAGAAAAAACAATCTACATAAGTAATAAATGTAGATTGTTTTGTGAAATATTTACGTTTTCAGAACTTGCAATCTGTACCCTTTAAAGTCAAAAGACTTTTCTCTTTATTTTCAATTTAAAAGTCGGCATTTTGAGGTGTTCTCGGAAAAGGGATCACATCTCTAATGTTGCCCATTCCTGTAGCAAACATCACCAAACGTTCAAACCCAAGCCCAAAACCAGAATGCACTGCGGTACCGTATTTGCGCAATTCTAAATACCACCACAATTCTTCTTCGTCAATGTCTAGAGCTTTCATTTTCTCTTTTAGGACCTCCAAACGCTCTTCACGCTGAGAACCTCCCACCATTTCACCAATGCCTGGAAATAAGATATCCATAGCGCGAACGGTTTTTCCATCTTCATTCAAACGCATATAAAATGCCTTAATATTGGCTGGATAATCAAATAAAATTACGGGACATTTAAAGTGTTTCTCCACTAAAAAGCGTTCGTGCTCACTTTGGAGATCCGCGCCCCATTCTTCAATGATATATTTGAATTGTTTCTTTTTATTAGGTTTTGAATCCTTTAAAATATCGATGGCCTCTGTATAGCTAACACGTTTGAAATTGTTATCAATAACAAATTTCAATTTATCAATTAAGGTCATTGCGGAACGCTCTGCCTGCGGTTTTGTTTTGTCTTCGTCCAATAAGCGTTGCTCCAAAAACTCTAAGTCTTCTCGATTGTGCTCTAAAACATATTTCAAAACAGATTTCAAGAAATCTTCTGCCAAATCCATATTTCCGGCCAAATCCATAAAGGCAACTTCAGGTTCAATCATCCAGAACTCTGCTAAATGACGTGAGGTGTTCGAGTTTTCAGCTCTAAACGTTGGACCAAATGTATAGACTTTGCCTAATGACATAGCGTAGGCTTCAGCTTCCAATTGCCCAGAAACGGTTAAGTTGGTTTCCTTTCCGAAGAAATCTTCTTTGTAATCTACTTTTCCATCTTCTGTTAATGGTGGATTTTTAGGGTCTAATGCGCTTACACGGAACATTTCACCTGCCCCTTCAGCATCACTTCCGGTGATGATTGGCGTGTGCATATAATAGAATCCATTATCATTGAAATATTTATGAATGGCAAATGATAAGGTAGAACGCAAACGCATGACAGCACTAAACGTATTGGTTCTGGTGCGTAAATGTGCGTTTTCACGTAAAAATTCAAATGAATGTTTCTTAGGTTGGATAGGGAAAGTTTCAGGATCAGAATCACCCAAAATAACGATATTATCTACTTTAATCTCCACAGACTGTCCCTTCCCTTGACTTTCGATCAACTGACCTTTTATATGGACTGCTGCACCGGTGGTAATACGTTTTAATGTTTTTTCGTCAGTGTTTTCAAAATCAACAACACACTGTATATTTTGGAGCGAGGAGCCATCATTTAAAGCTATAAAACGATTCGCTCTAAAGGTTCTGACCCAACCCTTAATGTCAATATCCTGCGATTTAAAATCGGATTTTAATAATTCTGCAACAGTTTTTGATGTCATGGTAATAAATTTAAGAATGCAAAGATAATAAAGCCTATAGCGTTTTAGGCACCAAATAGTGAAATTCTAAAACTCAAATTTCAAATTGTATTTGGTCGTGATTGGAATTTTTTAGTGAAACTTACCCCTTTGTGTCATCATCGTCATCATCCTCAGGAATAATATTAATTGTAGGTTCTTTGAGTGTTTCTTTGTTGGCAATACTTTTTTCTAAGGATAAAAGTAAGGATGGCAACAATAATAAATTGGATAGCATTGCAAATAGTAAGGTAGCAGATACCAAAGCACCAAGAGCAACCGTCCCTCCAAAGCTGGAAAGCGTAAACACAGAAAACCCAAAGAACAAGACAATGGAGGTGTAGAACATACTTACGCCAGTTTCGCGCAATGCTCCATAGACTGATTTTTTGATCTTCCAGTTATTCGCTTGTAACTCTTGGCGGTATTTTGCCAAAAAGTGAATGGTATCATCTACTGAAATGCCAAAAGCAATACTAAACACCAAAATTGTAGAAGGCTTTATAGGAACACCTAGATAACCCATCAAGCCTGCGGTAATTAATAAGGGCAGGAGGTTAGGAATTAATGAAACCACAATCATCCTAAAAGACCTGAACATATAGGCCATAAATAAGGCGATCAACAAAATGGCAAGCGATAGGGAAATGGCTAGATTCTTCACGAGATATTCCGTTCCTTTTTGAAACACCAGCGCTTTACCGGTCATGATGACGTTGTAGTTTTCAGCAGGAAACAGTTTATTGATTTCCGTTTGAAGGTTTTCTTCAATACGCTCCATTTTATCCGTCCCAATATCCTTCATAAAAGTGGTAATCCGTGCATATCTACCCGTACTGTCTACAAAACTCTTTAAAAGATCAGCTTCAGTACTAGAATTTTTAGCGTAAGACAGTATAAAACTATTTTCTTGACTTGTGGGCAGCTGATAGTATTTTGGGTTGCCATTATAATAGGCCTGTTTGGAATACTTTACTAAACTTACCACAGAAATAGGACGCGATAATTGAGGTGTTTCTATGATAAGATCTTCCAATTGGTCCATGCGTTTGAGCGTGCTCAACTTCATAACGCCTTTTTTTCGTTTGGTATCCACCATAATCTCCAAAGGCATGATACCATCAAATTCACTTTCAAAAAACTTAATATCCCTAAAGAATTCAGTATTTTTTGGCATGTCTTCAATAAGGCTACCAGAAATTTTTATTTGGAAAATTCCTATTAGGCTCACAATGAGAAGTCCAATGGCAGTACTATATATGGCGATACGTCGTTCTTTGACCATACGTGCCATCCAATTTACAAATGCGGTCGTCCAACGTCTGTTAAGATGGTTGAGATGGCGTTCTTTAGGATAAGGTAAGAAGCTATAGAGAATTGGAATAATTAGCAGGGATAGAATAAAAATAGAAATGATGCTTAATGAAGCCACGACACCAAATTCCTTTAACAGCGTGCTTTGGGTGAACATGAACGTTGCAAAACCTGAAGCTGTGGTTACATTGGTCATTAAGGTGGCGTTTCCAATCTTAGTGATGACACGATGCAAGGATTTTACTTTATTGCCATGGAGTTTGACCTCGTTTTGGTATTTATTGATTAGGAAAATACAGTTAGGAATTCCTATAACGATAATCAGTGGCGGAATTAGAGCCGTCAATACGGTTATTTCATAGCCTAACAAACCAATGATACCAAAGGTCCACATGACCCCAAATGAAACGACAACCAATGAAATTAATGTTGCTCTAAACGATCTAAAAAATAAAAAGAAAATAAAAGAAGTGACAAGGAGCGCTGCACCAATAAACAGGCTTATTTCATCCGAAATATTTTTTGAATTAAGCGTTCTTATATAGGGCATCCCAGAAACCCTGACATCTAAATCATAATCATCTTCAAAATTTTTGACTTTAGTTTCGAGGATATCGATGATAAAATCTTTTCTTGCGGCGGTGTTGACAATATCTTTTTTGAGATAAATAGCCGTTCTTATTGTCCTGGTTTCTTTGTTGAAAAGAAAGTTGTCATAAAAAGGATATTGCTGGAAGAGCTGTTGCTGCAGGCTGTCAATTTCTGATAGGGAGGTTAAGGAGTCTTTTATGAAAGGTTCTAAATCAAACTTTTGCTGTTCAGTATTTTTGACAAGCTTCTGTAAATCCTTTATAGAAAGAACCGTTTCAACTTCATCATAATGTTTAAAGCTCTCAGAAAGTCGGTTCCAGGCATTAAATTTTTCAACGGTAAATAAGGAGGGGTCTTTGATACCTAGGACTACAAGATTGCCTTCTTCACCAAAAATCTTTAAGAATTCGTTGTAAGTAATATTGACTTCATTATCGTCCGGAAGTAAATTTGCTTCGGTGAACGCAAAGCGCATGTATTTCCATTGTGTGCTTAGGAAAATAGTGGTTAACGCAATGACAATAAGGATGGCGATTCTGTTACGCAGCATCAATCCCGCAACAACTTCCCAGAAATTTTTTGTAAACAGTTTCAAAATAGCATATTTTACTGTGGCAAAGGTAGAGAAAACAAAAGATTTGTTTGTTTTTTATAAGGTAATATTAAAAGTGAATTTGACTGCTACATTATCTTCAAATTCAGGAAGGTGATAAGCGCCATAGCGATACGCAAAACTCAGTCCAAACCCGAAAAGTATTTTATTTAACTCAAGGCCAGCTTCATAATAGCCTTTGTTGAGTCTGTCAAATTCAATCTCTTGGTGCCGTTCTGTATGGTTCATATCTCCTAATGCGAAACGCGAAATAAAGACCATTTGTGGTTGCATGCGCTTAGAAATATTAAAAGGCTTGAGGGCATGTTTAAGTTGGAGGGTTACAAATTTATCCGAAAAAAACTCGTTAAAGAACATGGTCTCAAAACTATTGTTGCCCGCCACAGAAAATCGCTGTAAGATGGTTTGCTTATCTAGATTATTCGGGTAAGTATGGTATAAATGGGTTAAAGGAGTTTTTCCTAAAGCAATTCCACTAGCCAGCGTGGCTTCTGTATAGGAGTTGCCAACAGGACTATGGGTCAGTTTGTAGAACGTTCTAAAATCGGCCTTAAAAAAATTAAAATCGCCGCCTATGACGTTTTTAAAACTCTGTGACATCTGAAGGGTGAAGTTTGGAAATCCTTCTTTTTCAACTTCTAGGTCACCCATGTTCTCAAAAGTATTAAAAGGGTTCCATTGAAGGGATACTTTTGCAATACTCATCCGGAACTCTTTATAAGCAGTATCATCAACAAAAAAAGTATACTTATAAGTGGTGGTGATATTGCTCCTGGAAAGTTGTGTCTCAGATAACAAATAGGGAGTAATTTTGTGTTCTAGAGAAATAGCTTTGGTAATGTGATGGTGAAAGAGATCAATGTTTAATAATCGTGGTTCAAAAAATGAAAAGAATCGCTTATCTGTTAAATAAGTCGAGCTTCCGGTTTCTTGCAAGTCGTCATTATAAGAAAGATTGATCCATGTATCCGATGCCTTTGAAAGTCTGGCACCGCCTGTCATATTGTATTTGAAAGTATGGTCCTTAAACCCATAAACGATATAGCCATTGATTCGGTATTTATCAGACAGGTTCTCATTGGTTCTTCCTCCCAAACCCGTTCTGATACCTTCATATTGGTTGTACTTTATCAAATACCTTAAGTCAATGTCTACATATGGTGTTGGAAAAAAACCATTGCCTATTTGCTTAAAGAATTTATTTTTTTTAATTGAATCTTGTTGTTCAATAGTTAAAGTATCCTTTGTTATAGTAGAAATTTGTGACTGTGCTGACCAAATACAAATGACAAAAAAAAGCAAGGCACACTGTTTTTCCATACGAAGATTGAGGGATAAAATTAAAGTCAAGGCTAAAAAAAGCGACTTGCAAGTCGCTTTAAGTTATACTGTCATGATCTCCTTTTCTTTTAAGTCCAGAGCTTCATCAATCCTTTTAACGTATTTGTCAGTTAATTGTTGTACTTCCAATTCGGCATTTTTTTGAAGATCTTCAGAAACATCTTCTAATTTTTTAATTTCATTATTGGCATCTTTTCTGGCACTACGCACCCCAATCTTTGCATCTTCTGATTCAGCTTTGGCTTGTTTTGCCAAGTCACGTCTCCGCTCTTCAGTCAATGGTGGAACATTGATAATGATCAGGTCGCCATTATTCATTGGATTGAAGCCCAAGTTTGCAATTTGTATTCCTTTTTCAATTTCTTGAAGCATTTTCTTTTCCCAGGGTTGCACAGAAATTGTTCTGCCATCTGGAGTGTTCACATTGGCTACTTGGGTTAATGGCGTTTGTGAGCCATAATAGTTGACCATGACATTGCCCAACATTGCAGGGCTTGCTTTACCTGCTCTAATGTTCGAAAATTGCTTCTCAAGATGCTTTATGGCCATGTCCATTGCTTCTTTTGTACTGTCCAATATAAATGTAATGTCTTCGTTCATCACTAAAAATTTTAATTTTTAAAACAACTTAAAAAATGAGCTAATGGTTTTTGAATTATAGATTCACTTTGGTTCCAATCTTCTCTCCTAAAACCACTTTTAATAAATTCCCTTTTTTGTTCATGTCAAAAACAATAATTGGCAATTCATTTTCTTGACTCAGCGTAAATGCCGTGGTATCCATAACTTTTAGACCTTTGCGCAATACGTCTTCAAAAGTAATATGGTCAAACTTTGTCGCAGATCTATCCTTTTCAGGATCGGTGTTGTAAATACCGTCTACGCGGGTACCTTTCAAAATAACGTCTGCTTCTATTTCAATAGCTCTTAAAACAGCTGCTGAATCCGTAGTGAAATAAGGGTTTCCTGTGCCACCACCAAAAATGACCACGCGGCCTTTTTCTAAATGACGCATAGCTTTTCGTCTTATAAAAGGCTCTGCCACTTGATTGATATGTACTGCAGACTGCAAACGTGTTGGAATACCAGCATCTTCTAAAGCACTCTGCAAAGCCAACCCATTAATAACTGTTGCCAACATGCCCATATGGTCACCTTGTACGCGATCCATACCATGACTTGCCCCTGCAACCCCTCTAAAAATATTTCCTCCACCAATAACGATGGCAACTTCAACATTTTGTTCTATGATAGATTTAATATCTTCTGCGTATTCTGCCAATCGCTTCGGATCTATTCCATATTGACGATCTCCCATTAATGCTTCGCCGGATAACTTGAGGAGGATTCTTTTGTATTTCATGTGTTCATACATATTGTTTTCAAAGGTTACATGCTGCTCGCCATTAATCGTACCATTGGATTTTTTTATTGTGAGCATATTTGTTTCATGTGCTGTGTTGAAAAGTTTAGCAAATATAAGGATAATTGTAATTTACAAAAGTAGAAGTTGCTTATTTCCATTTTAAGGTTTCCATAATGTGCTTAATGTCTTTTTTTAAATAATCGGCAGCTGGTAAAATGGAATCATAATTAGGCTTCGCGTAAAAATATAATGATCCGTTTAAAAAATGGTTGACACTGTCTGTCACATAAAATTGCGATTGTGAAGCGGCATTACCTCCAATTTCATAGAACATGCCATACACATTATGATCTTTGTTTTCATAAAAATCGCCCTCAATAGCATCTGCTTTTTGAGTGTGTTCCTGTGTGAGGTTTTGTGAATCCCTAATCAGTGGAATGAGATTGTCTTCGGTAACCTTAATATAGGTTAGGTATATCGTTCCTTTTAAAGATGGATAATCAATATTAATACCATAAGAACGATTTTTAGAGTCTATCTTGACATTTCTAACCCGTTGTGCAAGTATGTTTTTTTCAAAGGTAAAAGGCAAATCAATTTCTGCTTCTGTGTATTCCGCTTTCGGATAATCCAATCGCAAAAAACCTTTCGGTTTGGGAACCGGATCTTCGCCGCATGAAAAACAAAGCGAAACAGTTAAGATAAGGGCAAATATTTTAAATTTTATCATTGTAAAATGGTAAATTTCAGCTGTTTGATGCGCTTTTTGTCCAAGGTTTCAATAGTAAAAACGTAATTTTTGAAATTTATTTTACTGTTTCTTCTTGGAAAGATCCCGGAAAGTTCAAGAACAAATCCGGCAAGGGTTTCGGCCTCCCCTTTATTGTTTTCGAAATCAGAGTCGTCATCAAGATTTACAATTTTATAAAAATCCTTTAAGGGCGTTTTGCCATCAAATGAATAGTTGTAATCATCAATTTTGGTAAAGATCAAATCGTCATCATCAAACTCATCACTAATATCACCCACAATCTCTTCAATAACATCCTCTAAAGAAACGATGCCCGATGTGCCGCCATATTCATCAACCACTACTGCTAAATGGACTTTTTTCTCTTGAAACTCAGCCATTAAATCATCCAACTTTTTGTTTTCTGGAACAAAAAATGGATCGCGCAATAAGGCGGTCCAGTCAAACTGTTTACGATCAATATAAGGAAGAAGATCTTTTACGTATAAAATACCTACAACATTGTCAATAGTTTCATTGTAAACAGGAATTCTTGAATAGCCATTTTTAATAATTTCTTGAATAATTTCCGAATATTTAAGCTCTTTATTCAAGGCAAAAATATCAATACGAGGTCGCATAACCTGTTTTGTATCTGTGTTTCCGAAAGAAACAATTCCTTGTAGAAGTTTTTGCTCTTCCATAGTGGTTTCGTTTTCTCCCGTTAATTCCAAAGCTTGAGACAATTGGTCCACGCTAATATTTGATTTCTGTTTTCCCAATTTATTATGAATGCCAATAGTGATGGAACGCATGGGCAAACTAATAGGCGAAAATATCACATCTAAAACCTTTAAGGGCTGCGCCATAAAAACGGCAAACTTTATTCGGTTTCTACTTGCATAGATTTTAGGGATGATTTCTCCAAAAAGCAAAATAAGAAATGTGGCGACCACAACATCAACAATAAAGGCGAGGTTTAACTGGAAATTAAACACCGTAAAAATCATATGGCGTCCTTCAAAAATAATTTTGCTAATGCTGGCAAATAGTAAGACCGTAGCAATATTAATGAAGTTATTTGCTACCAGAATGGTCGCCAGTAATTTTTTTGGACGCTCGAGAAGTTTAGAAATAATTTGGAAAGCAGCCGACTTTTCAGCGATGCCATTGTCAATGTCAGAACGGGTTAAAGAGAAAAGCGCAACTTCTGCACCCGATATGAGGGCGGAGCAAGCTAGCAAAATAAATAATAAAACAACCCCTATGATTAAGAAGGTGTCCGGAGACTGAAGGATTAAAAATAGCGTGGGTTCAGGGTCCAATAGCATGGGAATTAGTTAGACTTCTTTTAAAATTATACACCTTCATTCTGCTCGGGTCCAGCAGAATTTGGATTGGGGTTCGTTGAGGATTGTTCTTGGTTGGAAGCATTTTCCTGACTTTCACTTTTGGTGGTTAAAAATGTGAAATCTGTACATTGAATTTCAGTTGAATACCGATCAATACCCTTATCATCAGTCCATTTTCTGGTTTTGATGCGGCCTTCAATATAAACTTTATCGCCTTTGCTTAAATATTTCTCACAAATTTCAGCGGCTTTATTTCGAACCACAATATTATGCCACTCCGTATTAGTAATACGCTCATTGGTTTGTTTACTTGTATAGGTCTCATTAGTGGCCAATGAGAAGCGCCCAACACAATTTGTCTTATCAAAATAATGCATTTTTACGTCTTCTCCCAAATGACCAATTAACATAACTTTATTTAAAGTTCCAGACATAATTTCTTTTAATTTATATGCAAAATTAACCATTTGCATCGACTTTCTTAAAAGTAATAATAAAATGTGATTTTTTATTTATTCTCTTTTATGTTTATCAGTTTTAATTAATCGTTATTTTGTGGTCATTCTTTCCTAAGTAAATTCAAAAAAGTTAATAATTACGCGATTATTATTACAAGCATGGACTTTGCTATTTGACTAGATGTGATGATAAATTGAGCTGGGTTCATTAAGAACGTCTAAGATTTCTTAGGCTTCAAAAAAACGCGTCAATAAAATTACTGATCAAGATTGAGGTAGGGTACTGTCTTAAATTTGCGATAGGAATTCCGTTTTTTGGAAGCTGATCAATCTCAACAATCCAAAATTTTGTGTGTAAATGTTGATGCGATAGTTTGTGCACAATGTCTTTATTATTATATAAACTATATTCAAAAGGCAGTCCTTTAAAATAGGAGGTTATATAAGGATGCTTTTTAAAATCGGCTATCTTTAATTTATGGTCTGTCTCTAATAATGGAAATTGATACAAGTTTTGCCAAATCCCTTTTTGTGTTCTTTTCTGAAAAACGGTTTTTTTATCCGAAGATAGAAGGACCAAGAAATTGAAATATTTTATACTAACCTTTGTCTTTTTTAATTTAACTGGCAACTCATCAATGAGGTTCTTTTGAAGTGCCACACAACTTTCATTTAATGGACAAGTAGCGCAATAGGGGTTTTTTGGCTTGCATTGTATGGCGCCAAACTCCATTATGGCTTGGTTATACTTTGATGGGTTATCATGGTCCATCAACGAGGCCGCAAGTGTTTTAAATTCCTTAATGCCTTTAGTGGAGTTTATGGGGGTGTCAATTCCAAAATATCGAGAGAGTACTCTATAGACATTTCCGTCTACAACTGCCGTAGGTTCATTAAAACAAATGGATGCTATGGCACTAGCGGTATAATCACCAACACCTTTTAATTTTAAAAGTTCGCTGTAGGTGTTTGGAAAGATTCCATTGAGTTCATTAACGACATATTTGGCCGTAAAATGTAAATTTCGAGCTCTAGAATAGTACCCTAGTCCTTGCCAAAGTTTTAAAATGTCATTTTCCTCAGCATTTGCGAGGTCAAAAATTGTTGGATATTTACTAACAAATGCTTCGTAATATGGTTGCCCTTGCGCTATTTGTGTCTGTTGCAGGATTATTTCCGATAACCATATATAATAGGGGTTCTTGGTGTTTCTCCAAGGCATGTCGCGTTTATGTTCTGAATACCAAACACTTAAGGTCTTATTAAAATTCATGTTTTTTTATAAATCTCGCCAAAAATAAAGCTTTACAACCTTAAATTTTAATTAATTAGGCTTGAAATATTGAAATTAAAATGCATATATTTGCATCCCTTATAATTAATAGATAAACCCTAAAATTAATAACAATGACAAAAGCTGATATAGTAGCGAAAATTTCTGAGCGATTAGGAATTGAAAAAGGAGATGTCCAAGCAACCGTTGAAACGTTTATGGAGGAAGTTAAAACATCTTTAGAGAGTGGAGATAACGTGTATTTAAGAGGTTTTGGAAGTTTTATTGTTAAAACAAGAGCTGAAAAAACAGGTAGAAATATCTCTAAAAACACAACAATCAAAATACCAGCACACAACATTCCAGCATTTAAACCTGCAAAAGTATTTGTAGAAGGCGTAAAGTCTAATGTTGAAGTAGTACAGTAAAACATTTAAAGGAAATATTAATCTAAAAAAAGACTTGATTTATGCCAAGTGGTAAAAAAAGAAAAAGACATAAGGTAGCGACGCATAAGCGTAAAAAACGTAGACGCGCTAACCGTCACAAAAAGAAATAAATTGAAAAAGTAGTTTTTAACTACTTTTTCGGTTTTTACAGTAACGTTCTTTGATATAAAATTTAAGCAGACCCGCTGGTTGCGGTTCACTTGAGTTTACTGGAATTTTCCCGATAGACTATCGGGAATCCTGTGTCAAAAAATTTAGTATAATCCATCTGTTTTGATGTCTATCACAACGGATTTAAATTAACAACATGGATAAAGAATTAATTATTCGTTCGAGTTCAAATTTTGTTGATTTTGCCTTATTAAAAGATGGAAAACTTATTGAATTACATAAAGATGAAGAGGATAACAACTTTGCGGTTGGTGATGTGTTTATCGCCAAAATCCGTAAAGCTGTTCCTGGGTTAAATGCTGCATTTGTGAATGTAGGTTATGAGAAAGATGCATTTTTGCACTATCATGATTTAGGCCCAAAATTACCTTCACTTTTAAAATTCGTAAAACGTGTAAGCACAGGGAAACACACAGATTTTCTACTCAAAAACTTTCAATTTGAAAAAGATATTGATAAAAACGGCAGTATTGCTGACGCTTTAAAATCAAATCAATCCCTCTTGGTCCAAATTGTAAAAGAACCTATTTCAACAAAAGGACCTCGCATTAGTAGCGAGTTGTCCATAGCCGGAAGGTATATTGTTTTGGTACCATTCTCTGATCGGATTTCTATTTCTCAAAAAATAGAATCAAAGGAAGAGAAAGATCGTTTAAAACGATTGGTAAAAAGCATTACGCCTAAAGGTTTTGGCGTTATTGTCCGGACTGTTGCTGAAGGGAAAAAAGTAGCCGAGTTAGACACCGATTTGCAAAACTTGTTGGGCCGTTGGACAGCAATGTGCAAGAAACTCAACAAAGCACATCACCCAAGTAAGGTGCTTGGAGAAATGAACAAAGCATCCTCCATTTTGAGGGATATTTTTAATGACTCATTCTCGAGTATTGTTGTGGATGATGAAGAATTGTATATGCAAATCAAAGATTACGTGCATCTTATAGCACCAAAAAAGGAATCAATTGTGAAACATTATCAGAATGGCGTGCCCATTTTTGAAAAGCATGGTATTGAAAGGCAAATAAAAACTTCTTTCGGACGTACAGTCTCTATGGCGAAAGGTGCGTATATTGTGATAGAACACACCGAAGCACTCCATGTGATTGATGTGAACAGTGGCAATCGATCCAACAAAGAAAAAAATCAAGAGGACACTGCTCTAGAAGTCAACTTAATTTCAGCTACTGAAATAGCCCGACAGTTGCGTTTGCGCGACATGGGAGGCATTATTGTGGTCGATTTTATTGATATGTCCAATGCAGAGAATCGAAAAAAACTTTATAATCATCTTCGTGACGAAATGAAAGATGATAAAGCAAAGCATAAGATATTACCTCCTAGCAAATTCGGTCTGATCCAAATTACCAGACAACGCGTGCGCCCAGAAAGGAATATTGAAACAAAAGAGGAAAACCCAAATGTCAGCGGTGAGGAGATTGAAGCGCCAATTAAGGTGGTTCAGCGCATCCAGCAGGACATGGAACGGATTTTCAAAAAAGACTACAAAAAGGTGACCCTAAACACACATCCTTTTATAGCGGCTTTTTTGACTAAGGGATTCCCTTCCTTACGGTCAAAATGGTTTTTAGAACATAAAAAATGGGTAAAGGTTTTACCCAGAGATGCTTACACATATCTTGAATACCATTTTTTTGATAAAAATGGAGACAAAATCAATTAATTATGAAACCCCTTATTTCTTTGGAAGTAAGGGGTTTTTTTAATGTAAAAAAAACCGTGTTCTGAGTTTCTTGTTTCTTTTAGATAAATAATTTAAAGCTTAAAAATTCTGTGGGTTTAACGAGGTTGTAGTGCCCTGGTATTCAGAGGTGCTCTGATTTTAATATCATATTTATATAATTAAATAAAGATTATTACGTTTTAGAAGCAACCTTTTGGGGAATTACACATCTTATAAATGAACTTTAAAAACTATAATAAAAATGAAAAAATTAAATTTGATTACTAAATCTCTAATGGTGTTTGGTGCCCTTTTTATGGTCAGTTGTAATACTGATGACGGTTTCACATGCCCAGAACCTTTGGTAGGCGAATTGAGTGCTGATGAAACTGCATTTGCGGGCACTTGGGTATTTGTTGGGATGGAAGCAGATAAAGCGGTTGACATTACGGATGATAATATCGATAATCCTAGTGAGGACATTTACGCTCAATATAGTGCCTGTGAACGAGATTTAATATATGATTTTATGGCTAACAGAAATTATTCTTTGAAACAAGGCTCTTCGTCTGCAGATTGTGATAATAAGGATTCCTTAACAGGCACTTGGGGTTTAACAGGAAATACCTTGACCTTTGTTGCTAACTGTGCTTCTCAAAATATCGTGATTGATATGGGAGCTGTTGAAAATGTTTTCACTTATGAGTCTACCTTAAATTTTCGTGACGTAAGTGGTTCAGTGAAACCAGTAAAAGTGACTTTTACTTACGAAAGAATGGTGGAAGCGCAGCCGGAATAGGTGCGTAAAGCTTATTGCAATAAAAAAGCGGATCGTGAGAGATCCGCTTTTTCTATTTTAATCCAATAGTAGTGTTATGCCGATGGATTTGGAATCTCTCTATGGACTTCTTCAATAGCGTCCAAAACTTCTTTACTTAAGTTTAAATGGATGCTGCCAATATTTTCCTTAAGCTGGTTTAAATTGGTTGCACCAATAATATTACTGGTCACAAAAGGCTGTTGGGAGACAAAAGCCAATGACATTTGTGCAAATGATAGATCGTATTGTTCTGCAATTTCAAGGTAACGTTTAGCAGCTGCTGTGCATTGTTCACTGCTATATCTCGCAAACCTTGTAAAACGATTTAATCTTGAGTTTTTTGTGTCTTCGCCTTTAATATATTTTCCAGATAAAACACCACATGCCAAGGGCGAATAGGCCAAAAGTCCTATATTTTCTCTTAAAGCAATTTCGGCCATATCGCCTTCAAAAATCCGATTGATTAAGGAATACGCATTTTGTATGGTCAGCATCCGTGGCAAATTGTACCATTTGGATTCTTCCAAAAAGCGCATGGTTCCCCATCCTTTTTCGTTGGAAATGCCAATGTGCCTAATTTTGCCAGATTTGATTATGCCGTCAAACGTGTGGAGGATTTCATTAAAATTATCCTGCCATTGTTCTTCTTCATGTTTATAATCACGTTGCCCCAAAGTATTGGTATTCCTTTCTGGCCAGTGCAATTGGTATAAATCAATATAATCCGTTTTTAGACGTTTCAAACTCTGGTTAACGGCATCATTTAATGCCTCTGTACTAAACCCAGTGGTTCTAATATGGGCTGTATAGTCTCCTGTTCCAGCTATTTTAGAGGCCAATATAACTTTGTCTCTATGGCCTGTTTTCTCGAACCAATTGCCAATAATACGTTCAGTATCGGCATAAGTTTTAGGATCTGATGGCACCGGATAAAGTTCTGCCGTATCAAAGAAATTAATGCCTTGATCTAACGCGTAATCCATTTGTTCAAAGCCTTCATCTTGTGTGTTTTGGATGCCCCAGGTCATGGTGCCCAAACATAATTTACTAACCTTTATATCGGTATGTGGAAGTGTGGTATATTTCATCTTATTCCCTGCGCAGGCGGGGATTTTGTTTAGGTTCTATTCAATTTTAGCAATTAAAGACCTGTCTGGTTAGATAAACTTGACAGATCTAAGGTCAATTAATCATTCAATAAACGAGAAATCTCATCCAATTTAGGAGTTAAAATAACTTCAATGCGTCTGTTTTTCGCTTTCCCCTCATTGGTGTCATTACTTGCTATTGGTGCATATTCGCTGCGTCCTGCCGCGGTCAGATTTTCAGGGTTGATGCGTGAATTTTCTTTTAAGATTTCAACGATGGCTGTTGCTCTTTTGGTTGATAAATCCCAATTGCTGCTCAATTGACCTGTGCCGTTGTATGGATCGCTGTCAGTATGCCCTTCAATCAAAATGGCAATGTCCGGATTTTCAGCCAGAACGCTTCCTAATTGTTTGACGGCCTGTTTTCCATTGGCACCTACGGCCCAACTGCCAGATTGGAACAATAATTTATTTTCCATCGAGACATATACTTTTCCATCACGCTGTTCAACGGTCAGACCTTTGCCTTCAAAATTGGTCAGAGCTTTTGAAATGGCATCTTTTAGCTTATTCATGGCGGCGTCTTTGGAAGCTATCACACTTTCAAGTTCTGCAATGCGTTGTGACCTTGACTCCATGTCTTGTTTTAGTTTTTGCAAACGAGAATTCTCCGCAGCTAGTGCCTGTTCTTTCGCTTCTAATTGTGCTAATAATTCCCTGTTCTTTTTTGCGTTTTCAGCAATGGCCGAAGAACTATTTTTCTCTAAAGCTTGGTAAGACTCTTGTAGATTTTTTAGATTGGTGCTGGTAAGATCATAATCTTTTTGAAGTTGATGACGTTTGGTGGTAATGTCGTCATAATCTCTTTGTAATTGTGATAATCTGTTTTGAGCTAGGAGTAATTCTTTCTTAAGATCAGCATTTTCGTCAGAAATTTTTCGATTCTCTTTTCTCAAAGTAGCGTATTTGCTCTCTAAGTCTGTATAGATTTTTTTAGAAACGCAAGAGGTTGTCAATACAAGCGTTAAGGCAATTAGGGACAATTTTTTAATCATGTTTATAGGTGTTTATTGTTAAGGTTTTTAGTTCTCGGTTGTTCGTTATCCATCATCAATCCTGAATTTCTAGCAAAATCGGACAATGATCACTGTGCACAGCATCCGATAGGATAACGCTACGTTTCAGTTTTTCTTGTAAAGGTGTGCTCACTAAGGCATAATCCAGTCGCCAACCTTTGTTTCTTGCTCTCGAATTTGCTCTGTAACTCCACCACGTATAATTATCGGGTTCTTTATTAAAATGTCTGAAAGAATCTATAAATCCGTTAGTCATAAAGTTTCCGATCCATGTGCGCTCTACAGGTAAAAATCCAGAAACGTTTGAAAGTCCTTTAGGGTTATGAATATCTATCTCTTCATGACAAATATTGTAATCTCCTAAAATAATGAGATTTGGAATTTTCGTCTTAAGTTCATTAATATAAACCTGGAACATATCCATATAATCAAATTTATGTTGCAAACGTAAATCGTTAGTTCCTGATGGTAGATACAAACTCATAATGGAAACGTTATCATAATCTACTCTCAAATTGCGTCCTTCGAAGTCCATTGAAGCAATTCCTGTCCCATATTCAACATGGTTGGGTTGGGCTTTGCAAAGTATCGCCACGCCGCTATAGCCTTTTTTTTGCGCACTGAACCAATAAGGGTAAGGATAACCCGCCTCTTCAAAAACAGAAACGTCCAATTGCTCTTCCATAGCCTTTATTTCTTGGAGACAAATGATATCTGGATTAGCGCTTTTTAACCAATCCATAAAGCCTTTGTTGAGTGCTGCGCGAATGCCATTGACGTTGTACGAGATAATTTTCATTGAAATAGAATTATGATATTAGTATTAAATACAAAGATTTAATTTAAGCACTGAAATCTTAATACTTTGTACTTGATACTTTGTACTGATTTTGATGCAAACTTAAATAATACTGTACTTTTATGCGATAATTTTAAAGGCATTTTAACGATAAAATATTTTCGGTCTTTAGCAGTTAATGTAATAGATGAAAATCATTATTTTTCTTACGTTCTTTTTGATGTGTTGTTGTGTGTATGCACAGGAACCAGCTTCCAATTATAAGACAAAGAAAATGGCGGTTAAGGAGGTAATCCAAATTGATTCAGTAAGTATTAATTCCAGTCAATTCAACCTGAAAACGAAAAATGGCATTAGTATTGACACGTCCTACTACAACGTGGATTTTTCTAAAGCAATTTTGACGTTCAGAAAACCTGTCCCAACGGATTCGGTAATTATCAATTATCTCAGATATCCCAACTATATCACTCGGAAATACTATCAGCTCGACGATAAGATTATCGTAGAAAACACGGATAATATGCAGCAACTATACAAGATGCAGCAATCCACTTTGACCAAAAACTTTACGCCTTTTGAAGGATTGACCACTTCGGGAAGTATTTCTAGAGGGGTGACTATTGGTAACAATCAGAATTCGGTTTTGAATAGTGAATTAGACCTTCAAATTTCAGGAAAACTCAGTGATAAAGTATCCTTGCGAGCCTCCATTCAAGATGCCAATATTCCGTTGCAGGAAAGTGGCTATTCCCAGCGTTTGGATGAGTTTGATCAGGTATTTATTGAATTGTTTAGCGAGAATTGGCGCATTAGGGCAGGCGACATCGATTTGCAAAATACCGATTCTTATTTTGCCAGTTTTACAAAACGCGTTCAAGGTTTGAATATAGATGTCAATTTGGACAACGACAGTTCCCAAACTAACTTATTTGCTGCCGGAGCCTTGGTCAGAGGACAATTTACCACAAGCCAATTTACAGCGCAGGAAGGCAATCAAGGTCCTTACAAATTAAGAGGCCCCAATAATGAATTGTACGTTCTGGTGATTTCAGGCAGTGAAACGGTTTATGTCAATGGAACTCCTATAAAACGAGGGGAAAATCAAGATTACATTATTGATTATAACGCCGGTGAAATTATTTTCAACGCGACGTTTCCTATCACTTCTGAAATGCGAATTACCGTAGATTATCAATTTAGTGAACGTAATTTTTCTCGGTTTACAGTGTTTGGCGGTGGAAGTCTTGAAACGGAGAAGTTTAAAATCGGTGCTTCGGTCTATTCTGAAGTGGATTCCAAAAACCAACCCTTACAGCAAAACTTATCACCTGACCAAGTTCAAATTTTGGCCAATGCCGGTGATGATCAATCTTTAATGGTAGCACCTTCAGGAGTGCCTGAGCCTTTTAATGAAAACCGGATTCTCTATCGCAAAGAACTTATTGATGGCGCAGAGGCTTATGTGTTTTCAAGCAATCCTGAAGATGATTTATACAGTGTAAAATTTCGATTGGTCGGTGATAATCGAGGGAATTATGTATTGGTAAGTAGCAGCGCTGTTTCTAATATATATGAGTATGTCTCTCCAGTATCAGGAGTGCCTCAGGGAAATTACGCGGCGATTGTTCAATTGATTGCGCCTACTAAATTACAAGTGGCTGTGGTTAATGGAAGCTATAGACCTTCAGAGCGCACAGATATTTATTTTGAAGCCGCGGGCAGCAAAAATGATATGAATCTGTTTTCTAATTTGGATGATGATGATAATGATGGATTCGCTGGGAAACTTCGTGTGCGGCAAGACGTTATAAAAAATGATAGTCTTTGGAATCTATCTGCAATTCTGGATGCTGATATGGTTCAACAGGATTTTAAATCCATTCAGCGTTTGTATTATGCTGAGTTCAATCGGGACTGGAATTTGGGAATGCCTCTCGGAAATCAAAATTTACTGACTGCTGGTCTCGATCTATTCCATTCAAAAAAAGGTGTGGCAAGTTATAAATTTGAACATCTCAATTATTCAGAAAATTTTAATGGCAATAGGCATAGTGCTTTTGCGAGTTTAAGATTTGGAAACTGGCAACTATTTACAAACTCCAGTATTTTAAATAGTGAAAGTGATAGGGCTGAATCGACATTTTTACGAACTTTCAATAGGTTTACCTATAATTTCAACACCCAATGGGTAGGTGCAAAATTGGCTGCTGAAGATAATGAGCAGCGCGAAGTCCTAACCAATCAACTTACCACATTGAGTCAACGTTTTAAATCGGCTGAAATGTTTTATGGGATTGGAGATAGCACCAAGGTTTTTGCGGAAGTAGGGTATAAGCACCGTGTTAATGATAGTTTACGGATGAATTCTGTTGAAAAGGTAAGCAGTTCCAATACCTATTATATCAAATCGAAAATCATCCAGAATGCCACTACTGATTTAGGAGTTTATATCAATTATCGCACACTAAAATCAGTAGACAAAACCATTGAAGATGAGCAATCCTTAAATTCAAGAGTCACCTTTAACAAACAGTTATTTGAGCAAATTGTGTTGTGGAACACGGTATTTGAGACAAATGCCGGAAGTCTGCCCCAACAGGATTTTACCTATGTTAAAGTGGAGCCAGGGCAAGGTGCTTATACTTGGATTGACTACAACAACAATGGTATTCAGGAGCTGAATGAGTTTGAAATTGCCCAATTTCAAGATCAAGGAGCCTATATAAGAGTGTTGCTACCCAATCAGGTATATGTCAAAACGCATCAAAACCGATTGAGTCAAACGGTGACCATCAACCCACAACGATGGGCAGTAAGTGAACATAAATCCCGCAAATTCTGGTCGCATTTTTACAATCAAACCTCATATTTAGTTGATAGAAAAATAAAAAGGGAAGAAGGGTCCTTTGATTTAAATCCGTTTGCAGATGATAACGACAATCAATTGGCATTAAATAAAAGTGTTAGAAATGTTCTGTTTTTTAATAGGGGAAAACAACATTTCACAACCTCCTATACGTTCTTGTCCAATGCCGCCAGAACCTTATTGTCTATCGGTTTTCAAGAGAGTAAACTAAAAAGTCATCAACTCAATTTTAATCACAAGTTTGCAGAAAGTTGGCTCCTTAATTTAAAGTCGAGTTTAGAAGAAAATGAAAGTTTGAGTGAAAATTTTGCAACCCGTAATTATAAGATTAACGAAACACGTCTACAACCTAAACTCTCGTATTTGTTCAATGAGAATGCACGTTTTGATGTGTTTTACCAATATACCTCCAAGGGTAATACCATTGGTAATATGGAGACCTTGCTTCAAAATAATTTTGGTGCATCGTTCACCTATAACAAAGCTCAAAAAATCGCACTTACCGGGGAGGTCAATTTTTTTGACAATACCTTTGAAGGTAATGCCAACACGCCTGTATCGTACCAAATGTTGGAAGGTTTACAACCGGGTAAAAACTTTACATGGACCTTATTGGCACAACGGAAATTGACTGCTTTTTTAGATCTCAATCTGAATTACTTTGGACGGAAAACAGAAACTTCTAAAACCATTCATACAGGAACCATTCAGTTAAAGGCCTATTTTTAAAAGCTGATATATGTTAGCTTTAAGCTTATATTTTTTTTGTAAATTTGCCAGAAGCATGTCAAAATTAGTCGCCATATTTTATACGGTCTTGATTCTTTTTCAAAGTCTGAACATCAGCTTTGAAGATGCATCAAAATTCAGTGCGCTTATGGACCATGCATCTTATCATCAGGAAACCTACGGCGATTCTTTTTTTGACTTCCTTTCTGAACATTACGGTGAAGCTTCTGTGCAGCACGAAAGTGATCACTCAGAGCATGAGAATTTACCTTTTAAACATGAGCATCAAAGTTGTTGTCATTTAAACACCTCGTTTACACTTCACAGTATTGAGTTTATAAACTCTTCCGACGCCTTTATTGAAATACCTCTTAATTTTCATTATAAAGAATCGATTTCCTTATTTGAGAAACCTTCAGTGTTTCAACCACCAAAATCTGCATAATTCAATTTTAGTCTAAGTTTTTTTAATAAGCTGTTTTCAATGGCTTACAACACTTTACGTATGAATTATGTTAGAACATATTATAAAATTCAGTTTAAGGAATAAACTTATTATTCTCTTATTTATGGGATTTGTGATTGGTTTTGGAATTTACTCCTTAACCAGAATCCCCATTGGTGCCGTTCCGGATATCACCAATAACCAAGTGCAGGTGATCACCACATCACGCAACCTGTCCACACAAGATGTGGAGCAATTTATCACTTATCCCATTGAGTTGGAAATGGCCAATTTACCGGGTGTTATTGAAATTCGTTCAACTTCAAAATTTGGACTTTCGGTAGTGACCATTGTGTTTGAAGATGCGATGGGCACCTATTTGCCCCGGCAATTAATTGCTGAAAAGATTAAATCGGCTTCAGAAAAGATTCCGGAAGACTTTGGAACGCCAGAAATGGGTCCCATTACCACTGGTTTGGGTGAAATCTATCAGTATATCCTCGATGTAAAACCAGGTTATGAAGATCAATATACTATTACAGAATTACGTACCATCCAAGATTGGATTGTAAAACGACAGTTATCAGGAATCCCTGGTGTGGTGGAGGTCAATACTTGGGGCGGCTTTTTAAAACAATATGAAGTGGCCATCAATCCCCAACAATTGAATGCCATGAATATTTCCATTTCGGAAATTTATGAGGCGCTTGAGAAAAACAACAGTGTTGCTGGTGGTGGCTATATTGAAAAGACCAATCAAGCTTTTTTTATTCGTGGTGAAGGTTTGGTGACTTCTCTTCAGGATATTGAAAATATCGTTGTAAAAAATGATGGTGTGCCTATCTATGTAAAGGATATTGCTAAAGTAGGCTTTGGACATGCCACGCGTTTTGGAGCGATTACCGGAAATGGGGAAGGCGAGAAAGTACTTGGTCAAATTATGATGATTAAGGACGGAGACTCCAAGAAAATCATTGAAGCAGTTAAGGAGCGCGTAGCGTCCATAGAGCAAACCTTGCCAGAAGGAGTTTATATTAATGCTTTTTTAGAACGAACGGAACTCATAGATAAAACCACGTTCACCGTGGCAGAGAATCTAATTTTGGGGTCTTTGATCGTGATTTTTGTGGTGGTTTTATTATTGGGGAACTGGCGTTCAGGTTTGGTTGTTGCTTCAGTTATTCCGTTGAGTTTACTGTTTGCCATTTCAATGATGAATGTGTTTGGTGTGGATGCCAATTTGATGAGCCTGGGTGCCATCGATTTTGGGATTATCATTGATGGCTCGGTCATCATTGTCGAATTCATTGCTTTTCAAATTACCACCCAAAGTGCCAAGATAAAGTCGCTCTCAAAGATTGATCAGCAATCTGAAATTGATCAGATCACTTTAAAAAGTGCGTCAAAAATGATGAATTCAGCCATTTTTGGGCAACTCATTATTTTGATTGTGTTTATTCCAATACTCTCTTTAAGTGGTGTAGAAGGGAAGATGTTCAAACCGATGGCCATGACTTTTAGTTTTGCTTTAATTGGGGCAATGATCTTTTGTCTCACCTACGTTCCGGTGGCGTCCTCCATGTTTTTAAAAGCAGTTAAACCAAAGGACTCCAATATTTCTGTACGGTTAATGCGATTTTTAAACCGACACTACCGTCCAATAATCAATTGGGCATTGCTAAATACACGAATTGTCATTGGAACCTCAGTAGTATTATTGATTTTGAGTGGGTGGATTTTTAGCCGCATGGGAGGTGAGTTTGTTCCGACGCTTGATGAGGGCGATTTTGTGATCCAGCCTGTTTTAAAAACCGGAACATCTTTGAGTAAAACCATAGAAATCACCACGAAAATTGAACAAATATTATTGGATAATTTTCCAGAGGTGGAACAGGTGGTGACCCGTATTGGAGCTGCAGAAGTACCCACAGATCCAATGTCAATGGAAGAAAGTGATGTCATCATTAAGTTAAAACCAAAAAAAGAATGGACATCTGCCAGTTCAAAAAATGAATTGGCCGATAAATTTAAAGAAGCCCTGCATGTCATCCCAGGAATGGAAGTGGAATTTACACAACCTATAGAAATGCGTTTTAATGAATTGATTACGGGAGTGAGAGCTGATTTGGCGATTAAGATTTTTGGCGAAGACCTATCTGTTTTGGCAAGTAAAGCAGATGAAATCAAGTCGTTGATTCAAAATGTAGAGGGCGCCTCTGATATTATAGTGGAAAAAGTAGCAGGCTTGCCTCAAATGACTGTCAACTTCAACCGTGCTAAAATTGCACGCTACGGGCTCAATATTTCAGATTTAAACGAATTGATCTCTGCCGGTTTTGCGGGCAGAACGGTGGGTAGCGTTTTCGAAGGGGAAAAAAGATTTGACCTGATAATCAGGCTCCAAGAATCGAAACGAAAAAACATTGAAAGTCTCCAGAGTTTGTATGTAGATACACCAAATGGCGGAAAGATTCCATTGAGTGAATTGGCAGATATCAGTTACACTATGGGGCCAGCACAAATATCTCGAGATGATACCCAACGGCGGATTGTGGTTGGCGTCAATGTTAGGAATCGGGATTTGCAATCGGTGGTTGATGAAGTTCAAAACATTATTCAAGACAATGTAAAACTCTCGGCGGGATACAGTATAACTTACGGAGGACAATTTGAGAATTTGCAAAGTGCAAAAGCACGCTTAATGATTGCCGTTCCCGTAGCGTTGGTGCTGATCTTTATCTTGCTGTATTTCGCATTCCATTCTGTTAAAGATGCCTTATTGATCTACTCGGCAATTCCGTTATCGGCTGTGGGCGGGATTCTGTTTTTATGGATGAGAGATTTGCCATTTAGTATTTCGGCAAGTGTTGGTTTTATTGCGCTTTTCGGTATTGCAGTACTAAACGGCATTGTTTTGATAGAGCATTTTAAGGAACTAAAAAGCCAAGGTATTTCCAATATCCAAGAACGAATTAAACGAGGCACCCAAGAGCGCTTAAGACCAGTTTTATTAACGGCTTCAGCCGCGGCTTTAGGGTTTTTGCCTATGGCCATCTCAACCAATGCGGGTGCGGAAGTGCAACGTCCTTTAGCCACTGTGGTTATTGGTGGACTCATCAGTGCAACCATTTTGACATTAGTGGTATTGCCTGTGCTATACGCTTGGATAGAAAAGAAAAAAGAAATGAAGATAAATAAAACAGGACTCGTAACATTAATTTTTTTCATGTTGACATGCACTATGAGTGCCCAGGAAAAACCGATGTCTGTAGATGAGGTTATTAATTTGGCGATTGAGAATAATTCCGGATTAAAGGCGTCCTTATTAGAAATAGACGAAGCTGATGCTTTAATAGGCAGTGCGTTTAATTTTGACAAAACTTCCGTTTATTATGAGTATGAAAATAATGCCAACGAGATTGAGCCTTTAAAGGTTTTAGGGATCGCCCAGGACTTTAAGTTTCCAACCGTTTATTTTGCTAATAAAAAAGTGAATAAGGCGCAGGTGGGATTGCAAGAGTCAGTATATAAAATCGGACTCCAAAATTTGAAAAAGGAAGTTTATGCAGCATATTACAATTTGAGTTATGCTCAAAGGAAGGCGGAATCCTATCGCTTTTTAGATAGTTTGTACCAAAATTTTGCCCAATCTGCGAAACGGCGTTTTGAATTGGGAGAGACCAATTATTTAGAAATGATCACGGCACAATCTAAACAAAAACAATCGGAAACGCTCTATAAACAAACCCTACAAGAGGAGCTCATGTATAGAGCACATTTGAAAAAAATTGTGCAGGTAGAAGATATCATCATTCAGAAAGAACCTCTGGAAAAGTTATTGATCCAGCCAGCCTCGATAAATGAAAACGCAGGATTGCTTTATTTTGAAGAATCCAAAGACTTTTATGAAGCTAAAATGCAACAGGAGAAACAAAGCTTATTGCCTGATATAAGTGTCGAATTTCTGCATGGCCTCAATGAAGGCATTAGTAAAAATTTTGTGGGCTACCAATTAGGTCTTAAGATTCCTCTGTTGTTTGGAGGAAATGCGTCTAAAATAAAAGCGTCCAAAATCGCACAGGATATTGTTGAAGAAAGACAACAGGACTACCAGTCAAAATGGTTTGCAGAGCAAGAAAGCTTGATGGCTAAGCTTCAGCAGTATAATGAGGAGATTACCTATTATGAAACCCAGGGCAAACACCTTTCAGAGGAAATTATAAAAACTGCAGAACGCACGCTTAAGGAAGGGGAAATTGATTTTTTCCAATACATTCAAAGTATTGAGACTTCAAAGGAAATTGAAATAAACTATCTTGATAATCTCAATGCTTACAATCAAACAATTATTGTCATCAATTATTTAATTTTAGATTAATGAAACAACTATATATCTTATGTCTTTCCATATTTTTAATGAGCTGTGGAAATGAGAAAAACGAAGAACAAACCGAAGAGAGTCACGAAGAAACTGACCAACTTGTAATTACTAAAGCGCAGTTTGATGGTGAGAACATGGAATTGGGTAGCTTTTCTGAACATGATTTTAACTCTGTGATCAAAGCGAGTGGAATAATTGAAGTGCCCACTCAAAACCAGTCGAATGTAAGTACCTTTGTGGGAGGTTATGTTACCAGTAACCCATTATTAATTGGGGATGAAGTTAAAAAAGGACAGTTTTTAGTAACTTTGGAGAGTACGGATTATGTTGAGATTCAGCAGCAGTATTTAGAAATTTCTGAACAGTTGAATTTCCTGAAATCTGAATTCACTCGTCAAACAACCTTGTATGATGAAAATATTACGTCACAAAAAAACTTTTTAAAGGCAGAAAGTAGTTATAAGAGCAGCTTGGCGCATTATAATGGATTAAAGAAGAAATTACAAATGATCAACATTAATCCTACATCTGTAGAAAATGGGACCATTACCTCTACCATTAATCTGTATGCCCCGATTGATGGCTATGTAACTAAGGTTAATGTAAGTAATGGCACTTATGTTTCTCCCGCAGATATTATTTTAGAGATTATTGATACCCATCACATCCATTTGGAGCTATCAGTGTTTGAAAAGGACATTCTCAAAGTAAAGAAAGATCAAGCCATTAATTTTAGAATTCCAGAAGCCTCAGATAGTATTTATAAGGCAAAAGTTCATTTGGTAGGGACAAGTATTGATCCATCAAGCAGACGGGTTGTAGTCCACGGTCATATTGAAAATGAACATACGGCATTTATTGTTGGCATGTTTGCCGAAGCGGAGATTGTCGTTGGCTCTTCAAAAGGAACTGCTTTGCCTAAATCGGCTGTTATTCAGGTTGAGGACGATTATTATGCTTTGGTTTTGGATAGTGAGAGTGCCAATGCATATCAGTTTACAAAAGTAAAATTAGAGATAGGTTTACAAACCGAGGACTTTGTTGAAGTATTAAACACAGTATCTTTAGAGAATAAAAAAATTGTGGTAAATGGCACCTACATGTTGCTAAATGATATAGAAGGTGGCGGACATTCACATTAAAAGTTATTTATGAAACAACAACATAACGAAGCGCATGACCACGCTCACGATCATAATGGTATTTTTGGTCAACGTACGGAATTATATTTCTCATTGCTCAGTGGCGTTTTCCTTCTCATAGGATTCCTCATTAAAATTTTAGGCGCTGACACTCAATCGGTATGGTTTTATTTAATTCCATTCTTTTTTTCTTATGGCTTTGGTGGGTATTATATCACTATTGAAGCCTTTGAAAAAATTAAGGTTGGTGGCTTTGAAATTGATTTTTTGATGATTGCAGCTGCTATTGGGGCGGCTTATATTGGAAGTTGGGCAGAAGGCGCTCTATTGTTGTTCCTGTTTAGTTTAGGGCATGCTTTAGAAAACTATGCCATGATTAAGGCTAAAAAATCCATTGAAGCTTTAGGAGATTTAACGCCTAAAGCAGCATTAATTAAAAAAAACGGCAAGGTTGAAGAAGTTGGAGTAGAAGCTTTGAAGATCAATGATATTATTGTCGTAAGACCAAATTCAAAAATTGCGGCAGATGGTGTCATCATCAAAGGAAACAGTGCCATTGATCAGGCTCCAATTACGGGAGAAAGCATGCCTATTGATAAAACAGCCATTGCTTCTACTGACAACCTTCCCAAATTTAATGCTATAGATTCAGCGCATGTTGTTTATACCGGAACCATTAATGGCGATGGTAGTATTGAAGTATTGGTTCTAAAATTGAGTAAAGATTCTACCGTCGCTCGATTGATCAAGATGGTAAGTGAGGTGGAAACACAAAAATCGCCTACACAACGCATGACCAAAAAATTTGAAAAGTGGTATGTGCCTATAGTTATTTTGGTCGTCATTATTTTGTGTTTTGCATATTTGGTGGTCAATGAGCCTTTTGAAGATAGTTTATACCGTGCCATAACCGTATTGGTGGCAGCGAGTCCGTGTGCCTTGGCGATTTCTACACCTAGTGCAGTTTTAAGTGGGATTGCTAGAGCGGCACAAAAGGGTGTATTGATTAAAGGCGGAAAAGCGCTGGAAGATTTAGGATCCATAAGAACTATTGCATTTGATAAAACTGGTACTTTAACCGAAGGTAAGCCCAAATTGACCAACATGATTCCGTTTCAAAATTACTCTAAAGAGGCTTTGGCACGACTTGTTTTGGAAGTAGAAAGTTTGAGCAATCATCCTTTGGCAAGAGCCATTGTGAAAGATGTGGAATCTCAATATAATTTAGTCCATGAAAATGTAGCTTCAAACGTCAATGCGATTCAGGGTAAAGGTATTAGTGCAACATATCAGAATAAAACGGTTTTTATAGGAAATGAAAAATTGATATCTGATGAAGGTTTAACCATTGCTCCTGAACTGCGTTCAAAGATGGAAGGTCTATTGCGGGAAGGACATACTGCCATGTTGGTGGCACATGGGACTTCTGTTGTTGGATTGATCAGTGTGATGGATGTTCCAAGAACAACTGCTGTGGAGACTTTAAAAAGGCTAAAGAGTATTGGCATTAAACGGATGGTAATGCTTACTGGTGATCATCAAAATGTGGGAGATGCGATAGCCAAACAGATTGGATTGACCGAAGCCAAAGGCAATTTATTGCCAGAAGATAAAGTGGAGGCCATTAAAGAACTCATGCAACGTGATGGTAAAATTGCTATGGTTGGCGATGGAGTTAACGATGCCCCTGCCATGGCGTATAGCACCGTAAGTGTGGCAATGGGCGCTGCAGGAAGTGATGTGGCGCTAGAAACTGCGGATGTCGCTTTGATGTCAGATAAAATTGAGATGTTGCCCTTTGCCATTGGGCTGAGTAGAGCATCTAAACGGATCATCACTCAAAATATTTGGATCAGTATGGGTGTGGTTGCCTTATTGGTGCCTGCTACTATTTTAGGTTTAACTGGAATTGGATTAGCGGTAGTTTTTCATGAAGGTTCCACATTAGTTGTGGTGTTAAATGCATTGCGATTATTGGCTTACAATGAGAAAAAATAAGGAAAGCTATTAGCTATTCCTGAATAATAAAATTGTTTTGAAACAACTTTTAATATACTATTGTATCACATAAATATTCAGCCCGAACATTTTAAAATCACTACTTATGAAAAATTGTGCCTTTGCATTTTTATTGCTTTTTGCTATGATGGGTTCACAAGCTCAAAACGATAGTATCACCAGCAATAATGTTGGAAAAAATGAAGTTAAATTGAATTCTGTATTGCTGCTGTTTGGAGTGTTTGAGCCCAGTTATGAGCGAAATATTACAGAAAATTCTTCGGCAGGAGTTTCATTGTTCATTCCTTTTGATGATGAGAATTTCGATACTTCTATAAATTATTACGTCTCTCCTTACTACCGAATATTCTTTGGTCAAAAATACGCAGCAGGATTTTTCCTGGAAGGTTTTGGGATGTTAAATTCCATGGAACGTGAGTATTATAGTAATTCTCAAGATGGAAATTATAATTACTATCATAAAGATGTTACTGATTTTGCTTTAGGTTTTGGTCTAGGTGGAAAATGGTTCACTAAAGGTGGTTTTGTATTTGAAGTCAGTGGTGGTATTGGAAGAAATCTATTCAATAACAACAAATCAGAATATCACGATTACTCCCCCATCGTTGGGAAATTTGGTTTTAACCTAGGCTATAGATTCTAGCAAGATTCCAAAGCCAAAATCCCAAATTCCAAAGATGCGTTATTGGAATTTGGGATTTGACTTTTGGTTTTTTGGATTCTGTCTGGGCAGAAATTTGTTACATTTTCATCAACCACGCTTTTGCATCAACTTCTTGTTTGATGATATCGCGTAAGTCTTCTATTTTAACTCGTGATTGCTCCATAGTATCTCTGTGACGGATCGTCACCATATTGTCCTCCAAAGTATCGTGGTCAACTGTAATACAAAACGGCGTGCCATTGGCATCCTGTCTTCTATAGCGTCTTCCTACGGCATCTTTTTCATCATAATCCACATTGAAATCCCATTTAAGCTCGTCCATGATTTGACGTGCAATTTCTGGTAGGCCATCTTTTTTTACCAATGGTAAAATAGCGGCCTTAACAGGTGCCAATACTGCAGGCAATTTTAAAACGGTTCTTGTGGTATTATTTTCCAATTCTTCCTCAACCAATGCATTTGAGAATACTGCCAAAAACATTCGGTCTAAACCAATTGAAGTCTCCAAAACATAAGGCGTATAGCTCTCATTCTGTTCGTGGTCAAAAAACTGAAGTTTTTTACCTGAGAACTCTTCGTGTTGTTTTAAATCGAAATCTGTTCGGGAATGGATGCCTTCCAACTCTTTGAATCCAAATGGGAATTTGAATTCGATATCCGTTGCCGCATCTGCGTAGTGGGCCAGCTTTTCATGATCATGGAATCTATAGTTTTCAGGCCCTAAACCTAACGATAAATGCCATTTCATGCGCATGTCTTTCCAATAATCAAACCATTCTTTTTGGGTACCTGGTTTAATAAAAAACTGCATTTCCATTTGTTCAAATTCACGCATTCTAAAAATGAATTGTCTGGCAACAATCTCATTTCTAAAAGCTTTTCCGGTTTGGGCAATACCAAACGGAATTTTCATACGCCCTGTTTTTTGAACGTTGAGGAAATTTACAAAAATACCTTGTGCCGTTTCTGGACGCAGGTAGAGGTCCATCGCACTTTCTGCTGAAGCTCCTAATTTGGTGCCAAACATCAAGTTGAATTGTTTGACTTCGGTCCAATTTCTACTTCCTGTCAACGGATCAGCAATTTCCAATTCTTCAATCAGCGCTTTCACATCAGCTAAATCTTCGGATTCCAAAGATTTTGCCATTCGCGATAGAACGGTTTTTATAGTATCATAGTAGCCAACAACTCTTGGGTTGGTGGTTATAAATTCTTCTTTATTGAAAGCCTCACCAAAACGTTTTTCTGCCTTACCGACCTCCTTGTCAATTTTGCCTTCAATCTTGGCGCAATAGTCCTCTATCAGCACATCTGCACGGTAGCGTTTTTTTGAATCCTTGTTGTCAATTAACGGATCGTTAAATGCATCAACGTGTCCTGAAGCTTTCCAAATAGTTGGATGCATGAAAATTGAGGAGTCAATACCCACAATGTTTTCATTCATCTGTACCATGGCTTTCCACCAGTAGTCACGTATGTTTTTCTTTAATTCAGCCCCATTTTGTGCATAGTCATATACTGCACTTAGGCCATCGTATATTTCACTACTCTGAAATACATAACCGTATTCCTTGGCGTGAGATACTACTTTCTTAAATTGATCGTCCTGATTTATCATGCTGCAAAAATAGAAAACCGTACCAATTAAAGGAACGGTTTACATAAATATATTTTATGTGGTTAGTTTAATTCAATTTGCGTACTCCCAAGTTTCCTTTCGTTATGAAAAACAGAAACATAATAGGTGCCTTTTGCGAAAGGTTGATCTCTACTATCCGCCCGTACAGTGGTACAAACGTCCACAACTTTGTTGTTGTAATTAATAACTTGTCGATCACTGTAGAGCAGTAAGAATTTGCCAAATTCAACCGCACCCTTATTCGCTATGACGTTGTTGAGAGGGTTTAAAATTTGAATATAAATATCTTTTCTTCCTTTTTCTGCCAGCACATTTTCTGCCAATGTAAAGCAGACGTCAATCCTGTTGGCATGTGAGGCTTTGGTGGTTGCTGCGTTGTTGCCTGACTTATAGGCTTTGGCATTAAAGGAGTTCGCAGTTAATAGCGCCCCTTCTTCAAGGTTGCGCTTTAAGGATGCGTTTATCTTTAAGAGCGAATTGTTGATCTCTTTTTGCCTGTCTAATTCAATGTAGGCCAGACGATTGTCTTTTTGCAAATGTTCGTTCGACGTATTGATTGAATCTACGGTTTCAAAAAGAGCATTGTTTTTAGATTTAATTACAGCAAGTTCTGATTTAAAACGTGTGAATACAGAAAAATCACTTTCCATCAGTCTTAATTGATCTAGAGCTAAAGAGGTGTTTTTTTTAGCGCTGTCAAGTTGGGCAGATAGGATGTCACCAGATTGGTTTAATTCATCATATCTTAGAATCATTTGAGATAATTCGCTTTCTACAAGTTTTTTCTCTTGCTCCAAAAAATGTTGCTCTGCTTTATTTGATTGGTAAGTATTAAAACCAACAACACCTAAAACAGCAATGCTAACAATCAGTGAACCAATAATTATTCTGTAGTTAAAAAATTGAGGGTTAACTATCATTATTAATTATTAAGGGAAATAGGGATTATTTAATCAATCTTGCGAACTTATATATTATGTTTGTTATAACTGTTTTTAATCGATAAAATGATAAAAAATTTGTTAAACTTGTTTTTCCCGAAGGTTTGCCTGTCGTGCGACAACTTATTGGAACACAATGAGGTTTATGTATGTACAGTTTGCAGACATGAATTGCCTTTGACTAATTTTGGAAGTATTACCGATAATGAAGTCTCTAAAATATTGTATGGACGTGTGCATTTAAGATATGCTTCAACCTTGTTGTGGTTTTCAAAAAAAGGACTCGTCCAACACCTCATTCATAATCTAAAATATAAGGGACATGAAGAGGTAGGTGTGTTTTTGGGCCAATGGTTTGGTCAGGAACTGAATAAGTATGTCGAATTTAGAACTGTTGATGTGGTTATTCCTGTTCCGCTTCATTCAAAACGACTAAGGCAGCGTGGTTACAACCAAGTGGATAAATTTGGAAAGGAACTGGCTGCTGCTCTAAAATGCGATTATAACTCGGTCATTTTACAAAAGGTCAAATCAACAAAAACCCAAGTTTTTAAAGATCGAATTAAGCGTTGGATTAATGATGATACCTTATTTTTAGTCACTGAATATGATAGCTTAAAAGGGAAGCATATTCTTTTGGTGGACGATATCATCACCACAGGTGCAACAATTGAGACATGTGCAAATGCCTTATTGAAAATTGAAGGTGTCACAATAAGTGTAGCTACCATGGCAATTGCGGAGTAATTTTTTCGTTTCAATTAAATATGTCGTTAATTTGCTAAAATTTATGCGTGGTAATGTTTAAAACCTATTATAAACTATTCCTTTTTATTGGATTACTTGGTATGCTTGTCAATTGTGCCAATAGAGGCACGCCTTCCGGAGGAGAAAAGGATATCGAACCTCCTATAATAAGATATTCCACCCCAGAAAATTTTTCAACTAATTTTAAAGGTAATGAGATCAAGATTTATTTTGATGAGTATATCAAAATAAAAAATGTTCAAAAGCAGCTTATTATTTCGCCGCCTATGGATCCTACTCCAGACATCATTCCTATGGGTAGTGCGAGCAAGTACATCACCATAAAAATTAATGATACCTTACAGCCCAATACAACCTACTCATTTAATTTTGGTCAAAGTATTGTTGATAATAATGAGGAAAACCCATACGCCTATTATAAATATGTGCTTTCTACGGGTTCTTATATTGATTCTCTTTCAATTAAAGGTGCCATTCTTGATGCGGAGAAACGCGAACCAGAAACCTTTGTGACCGTTATGTTGTACGAAGTAGACTCAACCTATTCAGATTCTGTTGTGTTTAAAAAACGACCAAAATACGTAACTAATACGCTGGATAGTGTCAGTGCGTTTAGCATTGATAATATTAAGGCAGGTAAATATCGCTTGGTAGCGTTAAAAGATGGGAATGGCAACTATACGTATCAGCAAAAATCTGATAAAATTGGGTTTTATGACAGAGAGATTACCGTGCCTACAGATTCTTTTTACGAGATAAAACTCTTTAAAGAAATTGCCGATTTTAAAATGGAACGTCCCACTCAGGTTGCCAAACAGAAAATCCAATTTGGATATAGAGGTGATCCAAAAGCAGCAACCATTGAAATGATGGGAGATATCCCTGAGGGTTTTGAACATCGGATCATAAAGGATGCCCAAAGGGACACTTTATACTATTGGTACAAACCAGCCGTAGAAATGGATACCACTTATTTTGTAGTGAAAAACAAATCTCATATTGATACTCTCAAACATCGCTTTCGGGATTTGAAGGTGGATTCTCTTCTAATTAAAGCACCTATATCTGGAAGTATTAATTTTGATCAAGATTTCTTAATTGAAGGCAATGTTCCTTTTGACAAATTGGATGAGAATAAAATATCAATCATCGATAAAGATTCATTAACTATTAATTTTAAAGCAGAATTTGATTCGCTCAAAAATGTTTATAGTTTTAAATTTGATAGAAGTGAAGCCAATACGTATAGAATTCAACTGTTGCCAGAGGCAATAACCGGCTTTTTTGGGAATGTGAATGATACTTTGCAATATGCGGTGAAGACCAAAAAGCTTTCTGAGCTGTCCGATGTCCGTGTCAGATTGATAGACGCTGTTTATCCTTTGATCATCCAATTAACCGACAATAAAGGGAAGGTTATCTACGAGCAATTTGCAGAGGCACCTCGTGTGTTTGATTTTAGACATATCAACCCAGCAACATACTATCTTAGGGTTGTTTATGACACCAATGGGAACCGTAAATGGGACTCAGGGAATTATCTTAAAAAAATTCAACCTGAGCGGATAAGTTATTATTCAAAACCTATCGAAGCAAGAACGGGATGGGATTTGGTTGAGGAGTTTACATTATTGAAAACTGGTCCCGATCTGATAGAAAATTGAGTTTGGATCTGTAATGTGAGAGCGCATCTTTTTTAAGACTTACAATTTCAAAGGCTTCTTTGGCAAATGGAATGGAGTCTATGCGCTCTCCCAGAACATCGTATACCGCAGAATGTCCCGAATACTCGTGATTATTGGCATCTGTTCCAACTCTATTGACTCCCACGCAATAACTCATGTTTTCAATGGCTCGCGCCTTTAATAAGGTATCCCAAGCCACCATGCGCACAGATGGCCAATTGGCCACATAAATAAGTACGTCATAAGCTTCAGTGTTTCTTGCCCATACAGGAAAGCGGAGATCATAGCATATTAAAGGACAGATTTTCCAACCTTTATAATCGACTGTAATTTTTTTAGTACCTGCCGTATAGACTTTGTCTTCACCTGCTAAAGTAAAAGTGTGGCGCTTGTCATAATGTTCCAACCTTCCGTTTGGATGCACAAAAACCATACGGTTGTAATAATTACGGTTTTCTTTGATGACCAAGCTTCCGGTAATTGCCGCGTTTTTTTCTGCCGCTAAGTTTATTAGCCACGAGATCGTTTCACCCTGCATTGTTTCAAAAACCTGAGAGGGATTCATTGTGAATCCTGAAGTAAACATTTCTGGCAATACAATAATATCTACGGGGTCAACTAGGGTAGCAAGCTTCCTAGAAAGATGCGTCCTGTTTTGTTCAGCATTTTCCCAAATTAACTCGGTTTGTAATAGGGCGATATTTAAGGTTTCAGACATTTTGAGACTATAATTTTTTTCTTATTTTTTCTACATTCTTTTTAGAGCTGTCCAATTTCTCAAGCCATTTTTCCTCAGCGTTCGGAGAAAGATGTCCTCTTTCTTTAAGTCTTTTAAACTTTGCTTCATCTTGTTGTAATCTTTTTGTGGCTTTAAGATATTTGCGCTGTGCTTTTTGTTTCTTTTTTAAATCCTTTGCAGCTTTCTTATGGGCTTTGTCTTGCTTTTTTTTCGCTTTTTCTGCTCTTTTGGTGACCTTTTTTTGGTTCTTGTGGGTTTTGAAAATATTATCTTTCTTCCCTTTGTCAAGGGTGTGCGTGATATCAATACCTCCTTTAAAGATGGATTTTCCTTTTACTTCATAAGCTACACCTTCGCTAACGATGTGTTGGGCATGCACCATATATCCAAAGCTTAAAAAAAATATAATTATCCAGGTTTTCATAGCATTATTTTTTTAGTTTCTAAATCACATGAACTCTTTTAAAAGTCAGTGTTTTGGTGTCTTATTTTACGGTATAAAAGTAGTCATTTCCAAGATCAATAGAGAATTTTTAACACCTTAAGACTTGCGTTCTATAGGGGTTTATTGCTTCAAATGGTATTTAAAATATCAGCGGCTTGCCTTAGGGTGTCATCGGTTTTTGCAAAACAGAATCTTAGGACTTTATTGTCCAAATTATCAGTGTTAAAAACTGAAAGGGGGATGGCTGCTATTTTATGAGCAATGGTCAGGCGTTTGGCAAAATCAACATCATTCTCTATGGTGATGTTTGAATAGTCCAATATCTGAAAATAGGTGCCTTGTGCCGGGGTGAATTTAAATCGGGATTCTTTAATTAAGCTCAAAAATAAGTCGCGTTTGCGCTGATAAAAGGTTGACAGTTCCTTATAGTGATTGGGTTCCTTTAGATAGTCGGCTAAAGCTTTTTGCGTTGGATGATTCACGCAGAAGACATTAAATTGATGAATTTTTTGAAACTCTACCATTAACTCTTTCGGGGCGCAACAATAGCCTAGTTTCCAACCGGTATTGTGAAAGGTTTTTCCGAAAGAGGCCACAATAAAACTTCGTGATTTGAGATCGGGAAACAAACAGGCACTGTAGTGTTTTTCAGCATCAAAAATAATATGTTCGTAAACTTCATCGCTGAGCAAAATAATATCAGTGCCTTTTAATAATTCTTGTAATTGGAGCATATCATCTTCAGAAAAGATGGTACCGCTTTGGTTTTGTGGCGTATTGATGATGACCATTTTTGTTTTTGAAGTGATTTTTTTTGATACTTCTTTCCAGACAACCTTATAGAGCGGCGCTTCCAATTGCACAGAAATTGTTTTTCCGCCGTTTAATGCTATTGCAGGTTCATAACAGTCATAAGCGGGTCTGAATAGGATGACTTCATCCATTGGTTTTACAAATGTAGAAATAATGGTAAAAATGGCCTGAGTAGCACCTGCGGTAACGGTTATTTCTGAATCCGGATGGTAAGACGTATGATAGAGGGCCTCGAATTTATGAGCAATGGCCAGGCGCAATTCTAAATTCCCTTGCATGGGCGCATATTGATTGAAGCCAGAGTTCATGGCGTTGGTGACCAAATCAATTAATTTCTGGTCACTTTTAAAGTTCGGAAACCCTTGTGATAAATTAAGAGCGCTATGTTTTTGTGCCAAACTGCTCATGACCGTGAAAATTGTGGTGCCCACATTGGGGAGTTTTGAATGGTGTTGCATGATTTCGTGCTTTAGTTGTATTGAACTTAATATAAACAAATAAAACTAATGATATCATTTAAGATTCTAGCTATAGTATTCTAGTCAATGAAGACAATTCATGATTAAATTGTTTAATCTTAGGGGTGGCTTTCTTATCTTTGAAGTCTTTTTTAAAAACGATATCAGATATGAGAATTTTCAGAATTTTATTTCTTTTTATTGCATTTCAAGTATCTGCTCAGCAAGGAGGAATGTGGATTCCTTCCTTATTGCAAGGCATGAACGAAGACGAAATGCAAAGTCTTGGCAGTAAACTATCCGCGAAGGATATTTATGATGTCAACAATTCCAGTTTAAAGGATGCTATCGGGCATTTCAATGGCGGATGTACCTCAGAGGTAATCTCGTCAAAAGGTCTGATTCTAACCAATCATCATTGTGGATTTAGTCAAATCCAATCACATTCATCTTTGGAGAACGATTATTTGAAAGACGGGTTTTGGGCAATGAACCTTAGTGAAGAATTACCTAATAAGAGTTTATTTGTCGAATTTATTGTTAGGATAGAGGATGTCACCCAACAAGTTTTGAATGGTGTTACTTCTGATATGTCTGATAGAGAACAACAATCAAAAAGAGGTAGTAACAGTACCGCTATTGAAAAAGCCGCGAAAAAAGAAGATTGGCAGGATACGAAGATCAAAGCCTTCTATAAAGGCAACCAATATTTTCTGTTTATTACAGAGCGCTATAGTGATGTCCGATTGGTAGGTGCACCACCTTCAAGTATAGGAAAGTTTGGTAGTGATACTGACAACTGGGTTTGGCCACGTCATACGGGCGATTTTTCGTTGTTTAGGATTTATGCCGATAAAAATAACCGTCCCGCAGAATATTCTAAAGATAACGTCCCCTTTAAGCCCAGACACTTTTTACCTGTATCTTTAGATGGTGTTAGCGAAGATGATTTTACGATGGTCTTTGGTTTTCCTGGGACTACCGATGAATACCTGCCAGCAGTAGCGATTGCACAAACGGTTGAAAAAATTAATCCCACAGCAATTGCCATCAGGGATGCCGCATTAAAAGTGATTGACGCCCATATGAAAACGGATGATCAAATCAGAATCCAATATGCCTCCAAACAAGCACGAATTGCAAATGCTTGGAAAAAATGGCAAGGTGAAAATTTAGGGATTGAAAAAAGTGGTGCCATCGGCATAAAAAAAGCACAAGAAGCTGAATTTACAAAACAATTAAAGGCAAAAGGACTGGAAAATAAATACGGAAAAATCTTACCGGAACTCGAGCGCTTATATCATGAAATTGAAGCCGTAAACGTGAAGCGTACCGGTTTTATGGAAGTCTTTTTAAGAACGAACGAAATTACCCCTATGCTCTTTAATCTGGCTCAGCTTGAAGGCGCTGCCGCCCATAGTGAAGCTGCTTTTGAAAAACAAAGAGATGCCAATATTGGCAGGATGAAAGGCGTTTATAAAAACTATAATGCCACGGTGGATAAAGAGGTTTTTGAAGCGGTAATGCCATTGTATACTGATCATGTAGATAGTTCCATTTATGAAAAAACAGCATTTACGAATTTGGACGGTGCTTTAAAAGTGTTGGAAGGCAATTCAAGTGAAGTGTTGCAGAAATTAAATAATGATGCCGCTTACCAATATATAAAACCATTTATAATTGCATTTTATACAGAAGTAGAGCCTAAATTTCAAGAGTTGAATCCTCAGATTAATAGTCTTGAACAACAGTATATGACCGCATTAATGGAGGTATTGCCAGAACAACGTTATTTTCCGGATGCGAATGGTACCTTACGGGTTACTTATGGTAAAGTAAAAGGATATGAGCCAAGGGATGCTGTTTATTACGAACCTTTGACCTATTTGGATGGCGTGATGGAGAAATACATTCCAGGGGATTATGAATTTGATGTGCCTGAAAAATTACAGGAGTTGTACGCTAAAAAAGATTACGGACAATATACCGATGCCACTGGTAAGGTGCCCGTGTGCTTTTTGGGTACCAATCACACCACCGGAGGAAACTCAGGGAGTCCAGCTATTGATGCCCACGGTAACTTGGTAGGGTTGAACTTTGACCGTGTGTGGGAAGGTACTATGAGTGATATCTATTATGATCCCGAAATTTGTAGAAACATTATGGTTGATGCGCGCTACATACTTTTCATTATTGATAAATATGCTGGGGCACAACATTTGATTGATGAGATGAGCTTGGTACGTCCAAAACCGGGAAACAAGCAAACGAAGAAAGTTAAGAAGGCAAAAGCCAAAAGATAGTAAGATTGAAAATTAAGAACCAAACCCTTTTATTTAATTATGAAGGGGTTTTCTTTTGAAATGAGTTCGTCTTATGTGTTTTCTCCAGTGGCTATAAACATTAGGACATCATTAATACAGCGATCCAAATCATTCAAGATTTCTTTGGACCAAAATCGGAAAACGGTATAGCCTTTTTCAAATAGTTCTTGATTGACTTGTCTGTCTCGTTGCATATTGCGTTCAATCTTAGGAAGCCAGAATTTGCGATTGCTTTTTATGCTATTCTTTCGTTCGTCCCAATTATAGCCATGCCAAAACTCGCCATCAATAAAAATAGCGAGGTTGTATTTTTTGATCGAGATATCTGGCTTTCCAGGCACTTGTCTGCTGTCTACCCGGTAGCGGACGTTTTTATGCCACAAGGCCTTTCTAAACAAAAGCTCAGGTTTTGTGTTCTTGCCACGGATCTTGCTCATCATTCTTGAGCGTTTTTTGGTAGTGTAGAAACCTGACGCTTCATTAAATCTTGGAACGATTATATTGGGTTTATCATAAGTCATGAGACGCTCTAAATTATAAAATTTCTAGTTGAAATAGAAAAAAGCTTAGAGGTTTAACAAAAGTTTGAGGAGGTGTTATTGGTGATGAAAGATTTTCAAAAGGACAAAAATAAAAAAATCCCAAACCTTGCGGCTTGGGATTTGGAATTTATGATTTTCGAATTTTAGTACCTATAGTATTCTGGTTTGTAAGGGCCTTCAACCGCAACGCCAATATATTCAGCTTGCTCGTCACGTAATTCAGTCAATTCTACACCAATTTTTGCCAAATGTAATTTAGCCACTTTTTCATCTAAATGTTTAGGCAACATATACACTTCATTTTTGTAAGCATCTCTGTTGGTCCACAATTCAAGTTGTGCCAACGTTTGGTTGGTAAAAGAGTTGCTCATTACAAAACTTGGATGTCCAGTAGCACAGCCTAAGTTTACCAAACGACCTTCAGCCAAAATGATGATGTCATTTCCATTTACAGTATATTTATCAACTTGTGGTTTGATTTCAACCTTAGTATCCCCAAAATTTTTGTTCAACCAAGACATTTCAATTTCGTTGTCAAAGTGTCCAATATTACAAACAACCGTTTTATCCTTCATCATTTTAAAGTGTTTCCCCTGAACGATGTCTTTGTTTCCTGTAGTTGTAATTACAATATCAGCATTGGCAACAACTGTCTCCAGTTTTTTCACTTCAAAACCATCCATAGCCGCTTGTAATGCACAAATTGGATCAATTTCCGTAACCGTAACAATACTTCCAGCACCCTTAAAAGAGGCAGCAGTTCCTTTGCCAACATCACCATAGCCACAAACAACAACGCGTTTTCCAGCCAACATTAAATCGGTTGCACGACGTACAGCGTCAACTGCACTTTCACGACAGCCGTATTTATTATCAAATTTTGATTTTGTTACAGAATCGTTTACGTTGATTGCAGGCATTGATAAGGTGCCGTTTTTCATACGTTCATAAAGTCTGTGGACACCTGTAGTCGTTTCTTCAGAAAGCCCGTTGATACCAGCCATTAATTCTGGATATTTATCAAATACCATGTTGGTCAAATCACCACCATCGTCCAAGATCATATTTAAGGGCTTTCTGTCTTCACCAAAAAACAAGGTTTGCTCAATACACCAATTGAATTCTTCTTCGTTCATTCCTTTCCATGCATATACCGGAATTCCGGCGTCAGCCATAGCAGCAGCAGCCTGGTCTTGAGTAGAGAAAATATTACAAGAACTCCAAGTGACTTCCGCACCAAGGGCTTTTAAAGTTTCAATCAATACGGCTGTTTGAATGGTCATGTGTAAACACCCAGCAATACGCGCACCTTTAAGTGGTTGGGAGCTTCCGAATTCGTCGCGAAGGCTCATTAAACCAGGCATTTCAGCTTCGGCTAACTCTATTTCTTTTCTTCCCCAAGCCGCAAGTGAAATGTCTTTGACTTTATAAGGTACGTAAGGCAATGTTTTCGTGTTCATATATTGTTTTTTTATTGTTTTCTACAGCTCTTATACAATCCTGTACTTTTTGTTTTTATTATAAACTTCCGAGGTTGTTTAAAGTATTACATAATTGTATATTTGTTTCTATAGTTTGTTTTGCGACTGCAAAGATAATTAATAACTTCGAGAAAGATAAATGCCTTTATATAAAACCATTGCTCCAAATTCACAAACTACTGTTAAAATCTGGAAAATATCCGAATCCTACGAGACTCTTTTGCAGTCCATTACCTTGACGGAGGTTTCTATGACGCGAGTGCTGGGGATGAAAAGCGAACTCCACCGACGCGGATTTTTAAGTGTGAGGCATCTCTTGGCAGAGTTTGGATATACGGATCACGATCTGTTTTACGACGAAAACGGAAAACCTCATTTAAAGGATGGTAAACATATTTCTATTACCCATTCATTTACTTTCTCTGGAATTATTGTGAGCGATCGTGACGTAGGTATCGACATTGAGAAACAACGCGAAAAAGTAGCAGTAATAGCTCATAAATTTATAGGTTATGAGTTTGATTATCTAGATAAAACTGCGGATGATTACGTGAATAAACTCATTGTGATATGGTGCGTCAAAGAATCTTTGTACAAATTGTTTGCAACGCCTGGCATGCTGTTCAGAAAGCACTTTTTAGTGATTCCATTTATGATGACCGATGAGGATACGGTAGCGTGGATTGATTATAACGATAAAAAATACAGATATACGAGTCATTTTTTTGAGTTTGAAGGGTTTACATGTGCGTATGTTTTTGAGTAATGAGTTATCAGTTGTGAGTTCAGAGTTTTTTAACAATTGGGCATTAATTATTAAGCAATGTCTTGTAGTTATAATAGAGATGATAAAAATTAATTAGGAGAAGAATATTTGTGGCCAAAAAGAACAATTTATATCAAGACATTTTAAGTGCTATTTCGCTAGGAGAAAAACTCCTCGCAGTGCTTATTGATCCAGATAAAATGGCATCTGAAAATGTATCTGGATTTATGTTAAAATTAAATGCTTCAAAAGCAACGCACATTTTCGTAGGTGGCAGCACCGTTGAAGTTCATCAAACAGGCCTCTTAATCCAAAAAATAAAACAATTGACAACACTGCCTGTTCTTATATTTCCAGGTGATGTGTCACAGTTATCCTCTCATGCTGATGGTTTGCTTTTTTTGTCCCTCATATCGGGCAGAAATCCTGATTATCTAATTGGGAAACAGGTTGAAGCAGTTTCAGTTTTAAGAACGATGCAGCTTGAAATCATTCCAATAGGTTATTTGTTAATCGAGAATGGTAAGGAGACAGCGGTGGAACGCGTTACAAAAACCCAGCCTTTAAGAAGGGAGAACATCCAAGAGATCATAGATACGGCAAAGGCCTCTGAGCTTTTAGGGATGAAGTGCGTTTACCTTGAAGCGGGAAGTGGCGCCATGGAGCCAATCAATGCAGAGATAATTCGATCCGTAAAAAATGAATTGCAAATTCCTTTGATTGTTGGTGGTGGCATTAAATCAAACAAACAACTTGATAGCGCCTATGCTTCTGGAGCAGATATTGTGGTTATTGGAACCGCATTTGAAGAAGATGAACGATTCTTTGATGAACTAAAAAAAGCAAAATCAGATGCCTTGCTTCCAAAGTAAAAAAATATAAGTTTAACTAAATAGAGATTCCTGCTTTCGCAGAAAATATTATGAAAATATCAGTAGAATTAACCTTTACACCTTTGCATGATGACTATGAACCAAGCATCATTCATTTTATAAAAAAATTGAGAGCCTCAGGCCTTACGGTTTTAGAAAACCCTTTGAGTACTCAAGTCTATGGCGATTATGATGCTGTCATGCAACTATTGACTGCAGAAATAAAAGAAGCGTTTTCATTGATTGAGCGCGGTTTGCTCTATATGAAAATTGTCAAATCCGATAGACACGATTATGAGCCACATTTTTGATTTTCTTTTCGGTCAGTATTCAGGTTATGACACCATTGACATTATTTTAGAAATTGTGGCAGTCATCTTTGGGTTCCTTTCTGTCTATAGCTCTAAGGAAAATAACATTTGGGTGTTTCCAACAGGAATGATCAGTACGGGTATTTTTGTTTATCTGTTATTGAAATGGGAGCTTTTAGGGGATATGATGATCAATGCATACTACTTCATCATGAGTGTATATGGTTGGTATATTTGGACTAGAAAAGTTGATAACACTCATGTTACTCCAATTTCAAAAACGACATCTTGGGAGAATAAAATGAGCGTCGTTATTTTTATTGCAACATTGGGCTTCGTTTTTACCGTCTATAAAACCTTTGACAAATGGACCAGTTGGGTGGCTTATGTTGATACAATTACCACAGCCATATTTTTTGTTGGTATGTGGCTCATGGCAAGACGTAAGGTTGAGAATTGGATTTATTGGATTGTAGGAGATTTGATTTCTATTCCACTTTATTTCTATAAAGGATTTACCTTTACAAGCATACAATATTTTGGATTTACCTTTATAGCAATTTATGGATATATCGCATGGAAGAAAAGCTTAAACAAGACCTCGCAGATTGCATAAAAGTGGTCTTGTTTGGGCCGGAGTCAACCGGAAAAAGTACGCTTGCTAAACAATTGGCCACACATTATCATACTGTTTTTGTTCCTGAATATTCCCGTATTTTTGCTGAGGCAAAATTGCGAAGCAATCAATTGCTGACTAAAGAAAACGCACTGCCAATTGCTGAAGGTCAAATGCGACTCGAAAATAAAATGGCGCCAAAAGCAAATCAAGTGCTTATTTGTGATACGGATTTATTAGAGACTAAAGTTTATTCAGAATTCTATTATGATGGATTCTGTGATCCCGTTTTGGAAAAATATGCTATTGAAAACACCTACGAGTTGTACTTTTTGACTTATATTGACATTCCGTGGAAAGCTGATAATTTAAGAGACAAACCAAATGAGCGGGAAACCATGTTTAACGCTTTTAAAAGTGCCTTAACGACCTATAACAAACCCTACATTTTATTGAAAGGATCTATTGAGGAGCGATTTAAGCTGGCTGTAGACCATATTGATGAACTTATAAAAATAAAAGTGTGAATTTTACAAAAAACGATATTCAGCAAATTGAAAATAAAGGGTTGACCTTCGCTCAGATCCAATCGCAACTTGAACTTTTTGAAACGGGTGTGCCATTTGTGAATTTGAGTAAGGCGGCCACCATAAACAATGGTATTGTAAAGAGTTCTGAAGAATCAAAAGCGCATTATATCAATTATTTTGATACCAAAAGAAATGCAGTAACCATAGCGAAATTTGTTCCGGCTTCTGGTGCCGCCACACGCATGTTTAAAACTTTGTTTCGTTTTATTGATGAATACATTCCTGAAAATGAAACTATCAACTCATTTGTCAATAAACATAAAGATGCTGATTTATCTTTGTTTTTTGTAGGTATCGAAAAGTTACCGTTTTACGAAAAGGTTCTTGAGCGAGTAAAAGTATTCTATCCTGATTATGCCTCATATTCTAATGATAGACAAAAATTACTATTTGTGAAAACAATGATGGATGACGACAAAATGAATTATGGTTTTTATCCAAAAGGACTACTGCCATTTCATGAATATAAAGATCATTTGGCTACGGCTTTTGAGGAGCATTTATTTGAAGCAGCGCTATATGCATCCTCAAATAATACGGCGTATCTGCATTTTACAATCTCAGAAGTTTATAAAGACATGTTTGATGATGAGTTTTCACGTATTCAGGACATTGTAGAACATAAAACAAATACCAAATTCAATATTTCTTTTTCTTATCAAAAGGAAACCACCGATACTATTGCGGTCACTCCCGAAAACGAACTTTTCCGGGCAGACGATAGTCAATTAACGTTTAGACCCTCAGGACACGGGGCGCTGTTAGAGAATTTGAACCAAATGGACGCCGATGTAATTTTTATAAAGAATATTGATAATGTAGTGGTCTATAAATATGAAGATGAGGTCGCAAAATATAAGAAAGTGTTGGCGGGCATGCTGCTTGAGATTCAGCATGAGGTCTTTGAGCATTTGAAGCAACTTAAAAATGGAGAAGTTTCAGAACAGGATATTATCACTATTTCTGAATTTCTAGAGCACAAATTGAATGTGGTCATCAGTAGTGAATTTCAGAAATATTCAACAAAATATCAAATAGAATATTTATTTGATATCTTGAATAGGCCCATCCGTATTTGTGGGATGGTGAAAAATGAAGGCGAACCTGGTGGTGGCCCTTTTTGGGTTAAGGGAGAAACTGGACAAATATCACTTCAAATTGTGGAGTCGGCACAGATTGATAAAGAAAATAAAAAACAAAACGAAATCCTAAAAAACGCGACACACTTTAATCCTGTTGATTTGGTATGTGGCATCAAAAACTTTAAAGGAGAAGTTTTTGACTTACAAGCATTTGTAGATCCTAAAACTGCTTTTATCACCAAGAAAACGAGTGCTGGAAAAGATTTAATGGCTTTAGAATTGCCTGGTCTTTGGAACGGAAGTATGGCCAATTGGAATACTATTTTTGTTGAAGTACCATTGATTACTTTTAATCCAGTAAAAACTGTCACTGATTTGTTAAAACCGACACATCAGATAGAGTGAGGTTTTGTGGGTGGTGTTCAGCCTTCAGTTGGCAGTCAATATGTTTTTACAAGTGCGCCGCGCAAGCAATAATTAGAGTATCACAATAAGTTAGAAGTGATTAAATTCATCATTTTTTAAAAAAAAGACTTCTTTAATTTTTTCAAGGTGGCATTTAATATTCTGACTTTTTGTTTTTTAATCCTTGAAATCTGTTTCTAAATTATTTTTATGAACAAAGACTTTCTTCAATCAGAGTTGCAATTTAAAGCCGTCAGGAGCTCAGGTGCTGGTGGTCAGAATGTCAATAAAGTGGCCTCAAAAGTGGAGTTGTCTTTTGATTTGGAGGCTTCAACTGGGTTATTGGATGATGAAAAGGAGTTATTAAAGAAAAACCTTAGTAGCCGACTCACCAAAGGAAATGTCCTCTTGCTTCAATGTGAAGAAAGTCGAAGCCAACATAAAAATATAGAACTCGTGATCAATCGGTTTTTTGAACTCATCAAAGACGGATTAATCATCCCCAAAGTGCGAATCCCCACAAAAACACCTCGTTCAGTGATTAGAAAACGGCTCAAGGCAAAGCGTAAAACCTCCGACAAGAAGGCCAATCGGAAACCACCAGAATTGGAGTAGTTTTTTATAGTTGGCAGTATTCCCGCCTTCGTAAAAGCTTCGGACGGCAGCCAGTCTACAGTCTGCAGTCCTCAGTTTTCAGTCTTCGTTCATTATTTTTCAGTGATAAGTCTCTAAATCAGAACCTCTATTCTTGGCTTTCCTCAGCGCCTTTGTGCCTCTGCGAGAGATTGTTCTATAAGGTATTTATTACATTCAATGCTATTGATTAAATAAATAGTCATTCTTACTTTTTAATTCTTAATTCATTCCTATCTTTGCACCGTTCTCAAAAAAGGGGTGCTTAATAGATTAGAGATTGATGATTGAAGATTAAAGATTGCTGAACAGTAAGTTCAAAAATCAAAAATCGAAATTCAAAAATCTACAATTCATTCGGCTGAGATCATACCCATTGAACCTAGAACAGATAATGCTGTTTAGGGATCTAAGTTTTAAAGTGTGTCTACAAGACATATTTAACGGTTGCCGGCAAAAATCTTAAAAAAGATACCGCTAAATTTTAAAGCTTAATTAATAATTTAATTTTTAACAAAGAATAATTACCTCTTTTTATTCGTCTAAACTTATTTATTCGAATGAAATCTTTATTCACAAACCTATCGGCTAAGCACCGATTCAAACCGGCTTTAAATTTTATTTTTTCTTTTGTTATGTTAGGGTTTAGCGTCACGAGTTTGGCCCAAAACTATCAGGTCTCTGGCCGTGTGACCCAACAAAATGCAGAACCGCTTGCAGGCGTCAGTATTCATGTAAAGTCAAGTACATCCTGGACGCAAACAGATCTGAACGGATACTATACTTTGGATTTGCCTAAAGGAAAACACAGCATTGAATTCCGTTACCTTACTGCACAACCTATCCTAAAAACGATTGATCTTAATGCAGATTTTGTGTTGGATCTCGTCATTAATGAAACTACAGAAATCTTAGATGAGGTGTTGGTGAACGCGGTGCGTGTAGGCTCAAGTTCGCCAATAACACACTCGAACATCACAAAGGAAGAATTGGAAAAGCGAAATCTTGGACAAGACATTCCTATGCTTCTTAACTTTTTGCCCTCGGTGGTAACCACTACAGATGCGGGAGCAGGCGTTGGGTATACCGGAATTAGGGTGCGCGGAATTAATGCCCAGTCCACCAACATTACCATCAATGGTATCCCTTACAACGATGCAGAATCCATGGGCACGTTTTGGGTGAATCTGAGTGATTTTGCCTCTTCAACAGAAAGTATGCAATTACAACGCGGAGTAGGAACTTCTACCAATGGCTCAGGTGCATTTGGCGCGAGTATTAATGTGCTTAGTGAAGGGATCTCCAATGATGCAAGTGCGGAAATTGCCAATAGTTTTGGAAGTTACAACACCCACAAGCACACGCTTAAATTCAGTACCGGACGTTTAAACAATCACTTCGAAGTTTCAGGCCGATTGTCAAACATAAAATCTGATGGTTATATTGATCGTGCCTCTTCTGATCTTAAATCTTATTTTTTGCAAGGCGCTTATGTTGATACCAACCGATTGATAAAAGCGGTTATTTTTGGAGGCAAAGAAATTACGTATCAAGCTTGGAATGGCTTGGAAGATTTAGATCTTTTAGAAAATGATCGAACATTTAATACGGCAGGAATGTACACCGATGCGGATGGAAACATTCAATTTTATGATAACGAAATTGATGATTATAGTCAAGATCATTACCAACTGCATTGGAATGAGCGCATAAACGATAATTGGTCCACCACGCTCGGATTAAATTACACGCAAGGTTCAGGTTTTTTTGAACAATATAAAGAAGACCAAAAATTAGTTCAATATGGTATGGAAACTATTGAATTGGGTGGCGAAAGTATCACGCGTAGTGATTTGGTGCGTCGTCGTTGGTTGGATAATGATTTTTACGTCATTAACGCGAATGCCTCTTATAAAAATGAAAGCTTGAACCTCGCTTTTGGAACCTCGTTTAGCACCTATGATGGTGATCATTTTGGTGAAGTCATTTGGGCACAATATGCCGGAAACTCGCCTAAAGGACATCGCTATTACGAAGGAAATGGAAAAAAGACTGATGCGAGTATGTTTACGAAAGCCACTTATCGTATTGATGAGCAATGGAGTTTTTATGGCGATTTACAATATCGAAACGTTGGCTATAAAACCACAGGAACCAATTCTGATCAGGAACTTATGGAGATTGATGAAACCTATAATTTCTTTAATCCAAAAATGGGATTGACCTTGCAATTTAATCCAGCCAATGCGTTGTATTTTTCGTATGCCAGAGCCAATCGAGAACCAAGCCGGAAGGATTTCCAAAATAATACCGATGTCAAACCAGAGCAGTTGAATGACTATGAATTAGGTTGGAGACATGATGCTGAGGCATTTCGAATTAATACCAATCTCTATTATATGGCCTATAATGAACAGTTGGTATTGACAGGAGAAATTGACGATACCGGAAATCCAATCCGAACCAATAATGGTGATAGTTATCGTTTAGGCTTGGAAATTGAGGCAGCAGTGAAATTATCGTCACAATGGCGCCTCCAACCCAGTGTGACTTTTAGTTCAAATAAAACAAAAGAAACGGTTATTGAACGCGATGGTATATTGGTGGACTTAGGAAAGACAAATATTTCATTTTCTCCAGAAATTGTGGCATCAAATGCCTTGGTTTATCAGCCTAAAGATTATTTCCAAATCAGTTTATCGAGCAAATACGTGGGAGAACAGTTTATGGGGAATTCTGATTCGGAAAGATCGAAACTGGACGCGTACTTCATTAATGATCTTAACCTGACCTACGAATGGATTTTAAAATCTCGGGGAGAATCCCAGAAAAAGCCAATAATAAAATCGATTTTATTTTCAGGTTTGGTGAACAATATTTTTAATAAAAAATATGTTTCCAATGGTTTTTATTACACTTATGATGACAATTGGACGGATCCTGATCAAGTGACAACTATTGAAGGTGCCGGGTATTTTCCACAGGCTACCACTAATTTTCTGATTGGGGCTACTTTAAAACTCTAGTTGGTAATTAGCAGTGAGTTTCCTGAAACGGAGACACGATATTCTTTGAGTCCACAGGATAATTGAACCCCAACAGGGCCTCCTGTGAATAAACTATATTTATTGGCGTCATCGCAACCACATACAGCGTTGACGCCATTAATTGCAAGTCGGGAACAAGGTCTTTGTTCATGGTTAGGGTCTGCCGCGTCCCAAGCGCGAAAACTACTCCCCACATTGGTTACAATAACACCTTGATTTCCTGCATTTGCGATGTAAACCGAGTTGCTGGTAAATTGTAATTGACTATATTCAGGTAAGTTCATATTGATGGAGACATTTACCGCTGCATTGACTAAAAATTTGCAATTTTCATCGGTAGCGTTTTTACTGCAGGCCGTTAAGAAAATTAGGCTTATAAATAAAAAAAAGTATTTCATTTGGTATAAAATTGTGACGCAATTTACAACAATCTCAAAGTTGAAGTAAATATTTTGTATATTTGTTTGATATCTCGTGCTAGCGGGATTTTTTTTATGCTGTTCTCCACAAAGGGGTTTCAGCATATTTTATATACAGTAAAACGAACGAATTATGAGTAAAGTATCTTATTACACTGCTGAAGGGTTGAAAAACTTGAGGGAAGAACTCAATCATTTAAAGGACGTAGAGCGCCCAAATGCTTCCCGTGCCATTGGTGAGGCAAGAGATAAGGGTGATTTGAGTGAAAATGCCGAATATGATGCTGCCAAAGAGGCGCAAGGCATGTTGGAAATGAAAATATCAAAACTTGAAGAAATGTTGTCAAGCGCGCGATTAATTGATGAATCGCAATTGGACAGTTCTAAGGCGTTGGTGCTTTCTAAAGTGAAAATTAGAAACCAAACCAATGGCATGGAAGTGACGTATACCTTGGTGGCGGATCGTGAAGCAGATTTGGCTTCAGGAAAAATTTCAGTCAATTCGCCTATTGGAAAAGGGCTTTTAGGTAAGTCAGTAGGTGAGGTGGCCGATATTCAAGTGCCTAATGGGGTTTTGAAGTTTGATATTATAGAGATTTCGAGATAATCTTTTATCTGTATTTGCTTAACCGCAGAAAATGCAGTGGAAGACGTTTACAAAAATAACATTCCTGTTAAGACCCGTTCTAACAGGAATTTTCTTTTTATATTTAGAAGCGTTAAATCAACTAATAAATACAATATTCAGATGGCCTCTATATTTACGAAGATAGTTAATGGTGAAATTCCATGTTACAAAGTTGCAGAAACAAAGAATTTTTTAGCCTTTTTGGATGTGAATCCCAATACTCAAGGGCATACGCTCTGTATTCCCAAAATTGAAGTGGATGAGCTTTTTGATTTGGATGAAACCACCTACACAGGATTGATGGAGTTTTCAAGAAGTGTTGGCATCGCCTTAAAAAAGGCGGTACCTTGCTTACGCGTAGGAATGGCGGTTGTTGGGTTGGAAGTACCTCATGTACATGTGCATCTGATTCCTTTACATACGATGGACGATATCCGATTTACGAGCAAAGTGAAATTAAAAAAGGAAGAATTTGAGGCTATTGCAAAACGGATTTCAGACCGAATGTAATTTTATTTCTTAAAACACATCGAAAACAAATAACATAGAAAATAGAACTAGTGTTATTAAAATTCCAATAAGCATCCACCCTTGTGTTTTTAATTTAAAGGAGGCAGGCCTTGGTGGTGAAGCGCGTTGTTGGTATTTAAAAACTCTTTCTATGTCTTCAGTCCATCGGATGGGGAAGATTTTGGTTTTGCATACGTCACAAAATAAGGAGTGCGCAGTTTCTGCAGTGATGGCTTTATAGAAAAAATTGTCAATAAACCGTTGTTTAAAAGTCAGTTTTAATCCTTGCCTCGAAAAGCATTCGGGACAGTTATTATTTAATTCGACCTCACTTAAAGTGAAAAACCTTTCTTCCATGCTTCAAATTTACGGAATTAATTTTAGTGAAATTTGCATGGTAGTGCCTTTGTCTATTTCTGAATGGAGTACTTTTATTTTACCTTTGTGGTAATCTTCTACAATACGTTTGGCGAGTGAAAGTCCCAATCCCCAACCTCTTTTTTTGCTGGTAAAACCAGGTTCGAAAATTTTAGTGAATAAACTTTTTGGAAGCCCCTTGCCGGAATCTTTCACGGTAATTTTAACCTCTTTGTCACTCTCTATGATGCTCACTTTTAGGTTGCCTTTGCCTTTCATGGCATCAATGGCATTTTTCACGATATTTTCAATCGTCCAGCTGTAGAGTTGTTGGTTTAAATCGACATAAATGGGATGTTCTGGAGCTTCAATGGTAAAGCCTATCAATTTGCTGGAACGCGCTTTTAGATATTCGTAGGAATCGATAGTTTCTTGAACAATATCAACTCTTTTAAGGGTTGGCATGGATCCAATTTTACTAAAACGATCTGTGATGGTCTGCAAACGCGTAATGTCTTTTTCAATTTCCAAAAGATAGGAGCGATCGACATCTTCAGAACGTAAGATTTCTGTCCAACCTATCAAAGAGGATAGCGGCGTGCCAATTTGATGGGCAGTTTCTTTGGCCATGCCCGTCCAAAGTTTGTTTTGTGCTGCAATTTTTGAACTGCGATAGAAAAAATAAACCACAGCAGCAAAAAGTACGATAATGAGAAGCAAAGCTAAAGGGTAATATTTGAGCTTATTGATCAAGGGAGAATTACCGTAATAAATGGTATAATAAATTTCCTTGTCATAATATACTTCAATGGGCCTGTTTTCGCTCTCGAATTTAGCCATGAGGTTTTTGACTGAGATAGGATTACTGACTTTCTTTTTATCAATATTTTTAAAGGTGCCTAAACTGCCATCTTTAGTAATGGCTATCATGGGTGTCGTGTGGTTGCTTTCTAAAATTTTAAGGGTAAGCTCCACATTCTCATCAGCATCAGATTTTAATAGTTCAGATTGGGCAAATGACCAATTTTGCATTTTGATGCGCTCTTCTGCTTTGAAATTCTGAAAGAAGATGTATGTATTCCATAAAATTAAAGAGATAATAATAAAAGAAGAAGCAATAATGATCCACCGTAAAATATTTCGGTTCATAGCGTAAGGCATCAATACATTTGTAATTTTAAATATACTTAAAGAAATCAGCAAATAGGAAATCTTTTTTGCTATAATTTATTAGCACTACTTAACTAATGCTGTTATGTTGATATTATTGTTTGATTCTTGCTCTAATTCATTTTTATAGGTATAACAATATGTTTACATTTGCATCTAACAAATTTTTAAGATGGTAAGTTTTGAGCCTAAAGACCTGTCTACGGGCAAATTACATGGATATTTGCTAAGTGCAGTGGCGCCACGTCCCATTGCTTTTGCGAGTACTATGGATACTGATGGTAATCCAAATTTATCACCTTTTAGTTTTTTTAATGTGTTTAGTGCAAATCCGCCAATACTCGTTTTTTCACCGGCAAGACGTGTGCGTGACAACAGCGTAAAGCACACCTTGAATAATGTGGAAGCCACTAAAGAAGTAGTAATAAATGTTGTTAATTATGATTTGGTGCACCAAGCGTCTTTAAGTAGTACAGAGTACGACAAAGATGTTAATGAATTTGAAAAAGCTGGTTTGACCATGTTAAAATCAGATCTTGTCAAACCGTTTAGGGTTGCAGAGTCTCCAGTTCAAATAGAGTGTAAGGTCAACGAAATTATTAAATTGGGAACAGAGGGTGGTGCTGGAAATTTGGTGATTTGTGAAGTGGTAAAAATCCATATCACAGAAGAAGTTTTGGATGACGATCAAATTATCATTCAAGAAAAGCTGGATTTGGTAGCCAGAGCAGGTGGCGATTATTACAGCCGAGCAAAAAATGGTTTCTTTGAGGTGCCAAAACCTTTAAGAACACGTGGGATTGGTGTAGACGCTATGCCAGATGCGGTTAAAAACAGTATGATCTTTACAGGCAGTGATCTCGGGATGTTAGGTAATATTGAAGCGTTGCCAACAACCGCGGCTATTGCTGATTTTGCAAAGACCATTGGAGAACATCATGCAGACATTACTGAAATGAGTCATCGTGAAAAACATAAAATGGCCAGAAATTACTTAAGTTATGGCGATATTGACAGTGCATGGAAGTTGTTACTGTCTTAAATTTAGAGAAAAATAGTATTAAATAATAGAGAACACTAAAAATTAGTCAAATGGAAGTACAAGGAAAAATCAAAATGGTAGGAGAAACTCAAACTTTTGGAAGTAATGGGTTCAGAAAAAGAGAGGTGGTAGTGACTACAGAAGAGCAGTATCCTCAGCATATTATGGTTGAGTTCGTACAGGACAAGACCGATTTGTTGAACAATTATCAAGTTGGTCAAAATGTAAAGGTGAGCATCAATTTGAGAGGAAGAGAATGGGTAAACCCACAAGGTGAAACTAAATATTTTAACTCTATCCAAGGATGGCGTATTGAGAGTTTGCAAGAAGGTTCAGCTCCAGGGATGCCTCCTGTAGCTCCAGCAGAAGCCTTTCAACCAGCAAACGATTTAAACGAAGAAGATCACGACGATTTACCGTTTTAAGTCAATAGAATTTTTCTTCTTTAGAACATTGAGCTTGTCTAAATGTTTATAGCGGAAATCTTATAAAAAGCCTCAATGCTATCAACATTGAGGCTTTTTTGTAATATTTTATTATATATTAAATGCTTTTATGATATTTCTGACCGATAAACTTGAGTTTCCCAATCCCATTGAAGCCGACCCAGATGGGTTGTTGGCAATTGGTGGCGATTTGTCAGTGGAGCGATTGCTTTTGGCTTATAAAACTGGAGTTTTTCCCTGGTTTAATGATGACGAGGATTTGATTTTGTGGTGGTCTCCAGATCCGAGATTTGTTCTATTTCCTGAGCGGTTGAAAGTCTCAAAAAGTATGGCTAAAACACTTCGAAATAAAGATTTCACGGTCACCATCAATAGTGATTTCGAAACAGTGATTTCAGAATGTTCAACTGTTAAAAGATCAGGGCAAGCTGGTACATGGATTACCAATGAAATGATTAAAGCCTATACCAAACTTCATTACTTAGGGTATGCGATGTCTGTTGAGGTATGGCAAGCTGGTGATTTGGTTGGTGGTTTATATGGCCTAGATATGGGCAATGGTGTGTTTTGCGGTGAGAGTATGTTTGCTAAAGTAAGTAATGCAAGTAAAGTGGCCTTCATCACTTTTATCCAAAATATGAACTACAAACTTATTGATTGCCAGGTTTACACACATCATTTTGCCAGTTTAGGTGCTGAAGAGATAGAACGAAGTAAGTTTTTGGAATATTTGAGAGCGCATTAGTTTAAAAATTCCAAAATCAAATTTGAAGTTTATCTAATTCTAACCATTTGACAGCTTTTGTTAATTGTTAATCAAAAATCATGTTTAGGATTATTTATCTCCCCATACCTAAAACAATTTACTTCATGGTCATTCACCATTCCCACGGCTTGCATATAGGCGTACATAACTGTGGATCCTACGAATTTAAAGCCTCGTTTTTTCAAATCTTTACTAATCGCATCACTTTCCACGGTAGTTGGGGGTGCTTCTTTGTAGTTTTCGACTTTATTTGTGATTGGTTTATCATCTACAAATCCCCAAATATATTTTGAGAAAGATCCAAATTCCTTTTGAACCTTTATAAAGGCTTGTGCGTTGCAAACCGTGGCATAAACTTTCAGTTTGTTTCTGACAATGCCGGCATCCTGAAGGAGATGGTCAGTTTTATCTTGATCATATAATGCGATTTTCTTGTAGTCAAACTGATCAAAAGCTGATCTGAAATTTTCCCGCTTCCTTAAAATGGTAATCCAGCTCAATCCCGCCTGGAAGGTTTCCAAAACCAAAAACTCAAATAGTGTGGCGTCATCTTTTACCGGAACACCCCATTCTTTATCGTGATACGTTATATAAAGTTGATCTCCCGCGCACCAGCCACATCTCTGTTTATCCATTGTATAAGATATTTGTGTTTGAACTACTAATGTAACATCTGTTACCCAATATCACATAAAAATGGGCTAAATTTGCAAAAAATTATAGTCATGGAAACTACCACACAAATCGAATTGGCCAACATATTGAACGAAAGCTTGAACAAAAGTATGTCTTATCAGGACTACAGAATGTTAATGGATGAATTGGTGAAAACTCAATCTACAACAGGGTTGGATCAAAGCGTTGCTATGGTTGCTTATACACTTTTGAATGAGCAGCGCATGAAACGTTGGGACAAGACCATTAAAGTTTCTGAGGAGGCTCAAAATAAAATAGCCGCATTTAAAGGAGATGTCACTTGGTTGGTTCTTACGGAAAGCTGGTGTGGCGATGCTGCCCATGTCATTCCAGTGATCAATAAAGTGGCAGAGTTTAATGAAAATATCACTTTGAAATTGGTATTGCGTGATGATAACGATGCACTTATGCAACACTTCTTGACTAATGGTGGAAAATCAATTCCTAAGTTGATTATGCTGGACAATGCCTCTCAAAAAGTACTGAACACTTTTGGTCCGAGACCTGCTGCTGCTACGCAATTGGTTAAAGATTATCTTGCTGAACATGGCACGATTACAGAAGAATTTAAAGAAATTTTACAAGGTTGGTATAATAAAGATAAAGGGCAACACACGATTGGAGATTTAATAACACTTTTAGAACGTTCTTAAAAACTTAAAGCCAAAGTGGATCGTTTGATCTTTTGACTGTCTAGCCAATCTAATATTTCCCTTTAAAAAAGTAGGTAATAGAGCCAATCTGCTTGGTTTTAGAAGCGTCAGGACTAAAGCGTGCCTCATTGGCATACTGGAGTGCACTTTCTATCAAACAGGCATTTTTTGAAGTGGATGAAGAATTGAGATACGCATCTGTGACTTCTCCTGAACTATCTACGGTAATATTAATCACAATTTTTCCACTTTCTTCACAAAGATATACCGGAGGTGGTAAATGTTTGTCCTTTCTGTTGACCAAACTATAAGACACACTACTATTGGTATTCAAAGCAGAATTGTTGGCTAAATTGTTGGTGGAATTATTACCGTTTGATTTGGACGATTGACGCTTTTCGGCAGAACGCATCGCAATGACATCCTTTATTTTACTATAGGACGATAATTCATTTTCATTAATGGAATAATCTTCTGTTGCAGGTGTGTTCTCTCCATCCGTAACTTCTTCAGGGGTTTCAATGTCCTCAGTTTCTGTTTGTTTGGCATTCTTGTCAAAATCATTCGAGTTCACTGATTTGAAATTCCTCATCATCTCTTTAAACTCATTCGTTGAATTGAAGGCTTTATTGGTTTCTGCAACATTAGGATCGTTCATGGCCAATTCTTCAAGCAGTTGCTGTTCTTCAGGGGTAAGAGGTGGTGGGAGCTCATAGTAACTTTCAGCCATCACCTCAGTTTGCTTTTTAATCCCGAGCGCAAACATAGCAAGCACTAAGGTGCTGCTTATTAAAATGGTGATGATTAAAGCTTTATGTTTTTCAATGATTTCCAAAAATGTAATTTTTAAAAGATTTACAATGCCATAGGCATGATTATATAAGTCAAATTAAGCAAAAAAGATTAAAACACCATAAATTCAAAAAAGATAGAAAGGCTTGAAAGCTTTTCCTCTTGTTTATAACCAAAGCGTTTTCTGTTGAAATCAAAACCTATCAGCCACGAATTCCTAAAGTTATCATCAAAGGTCCTGTAGCCAACTCCTAATTTATACATGGTGCCATTTTCAAAATTTTTCCCAGCATCTATAAGTTTACCATATCCAGCCCTTATGAAAAGAACGTCATCAAAATCTAGTATATTATAATTAAAACCTAAATGAACCGGTAAAAAATTAAAAGCTTGTCGCAAATAATGATCATATTCAACATTGAGATCTATGCTTGTACGGTGGTCAAACTGATAACCCAATGAGTTGTTGATAAAGACGCCATTCAAATCAATAAATGTATGGCCTTCATCATTGCCTATAGTATAGTCTTCATTATTGGTCAGCGTAGCCCCCAAGGAAATCTTATAGAATAGGCCGTTAGTTTTTATGGCATCTTGTGCTGATAGGTTAAATAATGTACCACACAACAAACAACTTAGTACAATCGATTTCATAAAGCAGTACTAGGTACTTTAATTTTATCAAAAACTATTCCGTAGGAAGCGCTTTAATAAACTCTTCAACGCTTACGGCATTCTCAACATCAAAATCGCCTATTTTGGTCCGTCTTAAAGCCGATAAATGAGCTCCAGAATTAAGCGCTTTTCCGAAATCATGTGCTAAAGAACGGATGTAGGTTCCTTTGCTGCATATTACCCTGAAATCAACTTCTAAATTGTTGATTTTTGTGATTTCAAATTCCGAAATATGGACTTGACGTGAAGGGATTTCAACTTCTTCACCGGCGCGTGCAAATTCATACAGACGCTTGCCATCTTTTTTAAGTGCAGAAAATACCGGTGGAAATTGCAAAATCTCACCAATGAACTGATCGGTAGTATTCCGGATTAATGCTTCTGTTAAATGTTCGGTAGGATAGGTGTGATCAATCTCGGTTTCTAAATCATAAGATGGCGTAGAACTTCCTAAAACAAACGTACCCGTATATTCTTTGATCTGTGCTTGAAAACTATCAATGTTTTTGGTCATTTTACCGGTGCAGATGACCAATAAACCTGTTGCTAAAGGATCTAATGTTCCGGCGTGTCCAACTTTTATTTTTTTGATATTAAAGGCGCGACGTATTTCCCATCGCAATTTGTTGACCACTTGAAATGAGGTCCAATGCAAGGGTTTGTCGATCAATAAGACTTGGCCAGAAAGATAATCGTCGGTTGAGAGCATTAGATGGTTGTTAGACTGTAAATAAAATAATGAATCACTAATAGTGCTACGCCTAAAACAATTCTGTAGTAACCAAAAAGCTTAAAGCCATGCTTGCTTAAATATTCTATAAAGGATTTAATGGCAATAAATGCGACAATAAATGCAATAATATTTCCTATGATCAGATAGTTTACTTGATCACTGCTCAATTCAAATCCTGCTTTAAAATAATCGTAGGTTTTTTTTGCTGTTGCACCAAACATGGTAGGTACTGCAAGAAAAAATGAAAATTCTGCCGCCGTTTTGCGATTCAGTTTTTGAGTCATCCCACCAACAATGGAAGCGCCACTTCGAGAGGTGCCAGGAATCATTGCCAAACATTGAAAGAATCCAATCTTTAAAGCGGTTGCATAACTGATTTTAGTATGGGCGTCAGGATTGGCCTCGTCATAAACTTCATTAGACTTAAACCATTCGTCAACTTTCAATAAAATAAAACCACCTATAATTAATGAAATCGCAACCGTCACAGGGCTTTCTAATAAATCATCAATAATATCGCTTAAAAGCAACCCTAAAATGACCGCCGGAAGCAGGGCAACCAATAGTTTAAAGTAAAAATCCAAACTTTGAAAAAAGCGTTTCCAGTAGAGTGCTACAACTGCTAAAATGGCCCCCAGTTGGATAACAATGGTAAATAATTTTGTAAAATCATCAGTAGCAATACCCATAAATGAAGAGGCGATGATCATATGACCCGTTGAAGAAACCGGTAAATACTCTGTCAGGCCTTCAATAATGGCTAAAATAATGGCGTCAATTAAATTCATAAGGAGGTCAATTATCTAATTTCAATACCCAGATGTAAATAAAATTAAAAGGGTAAGGATTATAATATGGAAGTTTAATATTAAGAATTTTTTCTTTTGTCTGGATTCAACAAAATAGCATAGACTTGAAATCCAAAGCCAATTAACACCAAAGTGGGCGCCAAATGGATGCGTCTCCAATTAAAAATTTCTGGATTGAAAACATTCGGGTCATCACTCCCGCCACCAGACATTAGGATGAACCCCAATGCAATAATACCCAAACCGATGAGCATGAACGTGTAATTTTTTTTGCCGAAAATAAAATTGTTATTAGCCCTTTCTTTGCGTTTTTTTTCTCCCATGACGATTGTAATAGTAATAGGCTGCAAATTAACGGTTTTATTTAAATCTTTTCGTTAATTGTATCTCAAAACTTCGAAATTGCTAAGCTTTTTGAAAGTTTTACGCCATGAAATTGGAAGTTAAGCAGTTGGTCAAAAGACTGTTTTTATTAATTATAATTCTTTCTCATCACTATAGGGGTTAATCAACTCTTCAAACCCTTAAATAGGCCATCAAACATCTATAAAAAAAATAGAGGCTATCTTAATGTTAGATGGCCTCTATCCATAATAATATAATCTTTAGACAAGTTGATGAAATCAACCGCCAAAGCCAAAAAAGGATATTATGCGTTTACTTTTATGATATATGTGTTTTTCTTTCCTTTATTAAGAATGATGTATTTGCCATTGATGAGGTCTTCCGCACTTAAAAGATAGTCCTCAGCAACTTTTTCCTTATTTACAGAAATTGAGTTCTCTTTTAAGGCGCGACGCGCTTCGCCGTTGGAATTCAAAAAATTTGTTTTTGCGGCGAGTGCGGCAATCATGTCTATACCTTCATCAAATTCAGACTTAGAAAGTTCTGCTAAGGGCACACCTTCAAAAACTTCCAGAAACATGGCTTCATCCAGGGTTCTTATATCTTGTTTAAAAGTGTGGCTAAATAAAATATTTGAGGCACGTTCGGCATTTTCAAAATCTTCTTTGGAATGTACAAATGTAGTCACTTCTTCAGCCAATCGTTTTTGTAAAAGTCTCAAGTGAGGTGCTTCCTTATGTTCGGCAATCAGCTTCTCAATGGTTGTTCTATCTAAGAACGTAAATATTTTGATATATCTATCGGCATCATCATCGCTGGTATTCAGCCAAAATTGGTAGAATTTATAAACTGAAGTTTTATCGGCATCTAACCAGATATTGCCACCTTCGCTTTTGCCAAATTTGGAGCCATCCGCTTTGGTTATCAATGGACAGGTCATGGCGTAAGCCTTTGCTTCTTCGCCAACATTCATACGTCTTACCAACTCTGTTCCTGTGGTAATGTTACCCCATTGGTCACTGCCTCCCATTTGTAAAAGAATATTGTGATGCTTGTGCAGATGATAAAAATCGTAGCCTTGAATCAGTTGGTAGGTAAATTCAGTAAAAGACATGCCAACGTTGCCTTCTTCGCCAGAAAAACGTTTTTTAACGGAGTCTTTTGACATCATATAATTAACCGTAATACGTTTACCAACATCTCTTGCAAATTCGATAAAGGAGAAATCCTTCATCCAGTCATAGTTGTTTACTAAAACGGGCGCATTTTTAGCAGTTGAATTGAAATCCAAAAATCGAGATAACACTGATTTAATTCCAGCTACATTTTTGGCCAATGCAGCCTCGTCAAGTAAATTACGCTCATCACTTTTTCCTGAAGGATCACCAATCATGCCAGTAGCGCCACCCACCAGAGCATAAGGTTTGTGCCCAACTTTTTCGAGGTGTACCAATAGAATAATGGGAACTAAGCTTCCAATATGCAACGAATCAGAGGTAGGATCAAAACCAATATAAGCACTGGTCATTTCTTTACTGAGTTGTTCTTCTGTTCCGGGCATGATATCATGTACCATTCCTCTCCAACGTAAATCTTCTACAAATGCGTTCGTCATGAGCTTAAAGTTAATTTTATAAATTTTCTGCAAAGATAAACATCAAAGAAGAATTAGGAATTAATATCGATTAATTCTTTATTTTAGTGCTATGATATTAGTTACTGGAGGTACAGGATTGGTAGGTTCACATTTGCTTTACAAGTTGTTGCAAACCAACACTTCCGTTAGAGCAATTTACAGAAGAGCACACAAATTGGAGTTGGTAAAAAAGGTCTTTTCTTATTATACCGCAGATGCTGAAGCGCTTTATCAAAAAATTGAATGGATTGAAGCTGATATTACAGACGTGCCATCATTGGTTGTCGCTTTCAAAAATGTAGATCATGTGTACCATTGTGCCGCTTTTGTAAGTTTTGAACCTGACAAATACCACCAATTACGAAAGATTAATATTGAAGGCACGGCCAATGTGGTCAATTTATGCGTATCGCATCGCATAAAAAAACTGGCTTACGTTAGCTCAATTGCGACGATAGGCCATCATCAAAATCCACAAGAATTAATTGTTGAAGACACCAATTGGAATCAAGAAGATGACAATAGCGTGTATGCCATAACCAAATATGGAGCGGAAATTGAAGTTTGGCGAGGTACTCAAGAAGGTGTGGATGCCGTAATTATAAATCCTGGAATAATTATTGGACCAGGATTTTGGAACAGCGGTGGCAGCAGTAGCCTGATTAAGAAAATATACAAAGGCATGCCCTATTATACGCATGGGGTTACCGGTTATGTTGATGTGACTGACGTCGTGGACGCTCTAGTGTTATTGATGCAGAGCGCTATTAAAAATGAACGGTTTATTGTGGTCTCAGAAAATTTATCGTTTAAAAAATTTCAGGAACTAACCACGTCTGCATTAGGAATAAAACCAGCCTCAAAAGAAGCAACACCATTTATATTAGCCATTGGCTGGCGATTGGATTGGGTGTCCCAAATGCTTACGGGCAAACGCAGGCGACTATCAAAACAGATGACAAAAAGCGCCAAAAGCATCACGAAATTTGATGCCTCCAAATTGATAAACACTCTGGATTTTGAATTTAAACCGATGGCAACTTCCATACAGGAAACTTGTCAGTTATTTTTGGAAGATTTGAAGAAGGATTCTTAATTGGGTTGACTCTCTTCAAACACTTTTAGTGAATCTTTTGCTTTCTTCTTATTGGCCGCCTTTTCAGCATCACTTTTTTTTTGGTCTTCATTGTTTAACTTCTCATAAACATCTTTTTCTTTTTGAAGCCTTGCTTCTGTTTTGTCTATAAGGGCAGAGTAGGTCTCGGTGTCATATGCATAATATGTATTGCTTTGAGCAAATTGCAGACTGTCGATGCCATGTTTTTTATAAATATAATCTACAGGCATAATGCCATTGAGTTCCAGCAGTTTTCGATTTACACCCTTGGCTGCATTAAGGATATATAAATCATACATAATGTCTGACATTTTGGCCTTCGTAATTAAGTTTTCTGGTTTCGTAGGTCTATCAACACTGTTGCAGCCCACAAAAGAAATCAGAATAAGGATGTAGAAAAAATGTTTCATCTGTCAAAAGTTAATCGTTTTCCTGCTTTAACGTTTAAAAACTTGAAATTTTTATACACTAAAGCACCATTCACAAAAGTATGGGTGATTCGCGATTTAAATAAAACGTTCTCAAACGGAGACCATCCGCATTTGTATAGAATGTTCTCTTTTTTTACCGTCCATGGACTATTGATGTCCACGATGGCCAAATCCGCATAGTAGCCTGGTCTAATAAATCCACGTTTTTCTATCTGAAATAATATGGCCGGATTATGACACATTTTTTCGGCTATTTTCTCTAAGCTTATTTTTTCCTTATGATATGCTTCAATCATAGCCACTAAAGCGTGTTGAACGAGAGGGCCACCTGAAGGGGCATCAGTATATACGTTTTGTTTTTCTTTTAAGGTATGTGGAGCATGGTCAGTGGCGATGACATCAATGCGATCATCTAAAAGTGCTTTCCAAAGTTCATCTCGGTCGTTGGCTGTCTTTACCGCAGGATTCCACTTGATTAAAGTGCCTTTTTTCTTATAGTCTTCATCGCTGAACCATAAGTGATGAATGCACACTTCAGCCGTGATTTTTTTGTCTTTAAGCGGAATTTTATTCGTGAATAGTTTGGTTTCCTTTCCAGTGGATACATGAAAAATATGTAATCGCGCTCCTGTTTTCTTAGCTAGTTCTATAGCTTTTGAAGATGAGATATAACATGCTTCTTCACTCCTTATTATGGGATGACATTCCATTGGGATATCATTTCCGTATTTTTCAATATGTGCTTCAAGATTTTGTTTGATGGTGGCTTCATCCTCACAATGTACAGAAATCAACAAATCTGTACTTTTGAAGATGTTTTCCAAAACCTCAGTGTTATCAACCAACATATCTCCCGTTGATGATCCTAAAAACAGCTTTAGGCCCGCAACATTTTTGGCGTCAACCTTTAAGATCTCATCGAGATTGGTATTGGTGCCACCAAACATAAACGAGTAATTGGCATAAGAGCTACTTGCCGCAATCTTGAATTTTTCCTCAAGCTTTTCAATAGTAGTGGTTTGCGGAACCGTATTTGGCATCTCAATAAATGAAGTGATGCCACCTGCAACTGCTGCCTTAGACTCTGATTCTATAGTTGCTTTATGGGTCAACCCAGGTTCTCTAAAATGCACCTGATCATCAATCACTCCAGGGAATACGTAAGCGCCTTCCACATCAACAATCATCACATCCGCAGTTTTAGCACTGATAGATTCTGAAATATCCTTGATGAATTCGCCTTCTATTAAAATATCACCTTCAAAAATCTGTCCTTCGTTAACAATTTTGGCATTTTTAATAAGTACCGTTTTTGCTTTCATGTGTTTATTTTTATTGTTTTTTAACGGGCGCATGCTGTTCGCACGTAATTATTCCCACGGAAGGAAAATTTTTTGGCATGCTCGTTTCATATTATTTGCCAAATAGGCTTTTTAACTTCATATTAATAACTCCAAAAATAGCTTCAGAAATAATACCTCCGCTCATTTTTGATTTTCCTTTTGCTCTATCCGTAAAGATCACCGGAACCTCAACAATTTTAAAGCCTGCAAGATGGACTTTAAATTTCATTTCTATTTGAAACGCATAGCCAACAAATTTAATGGCGTCTAGGTCTATGGTCTCTAGTACTTTCTTTTTGTAACATACAAACCCTGCGGTGGTATCCTGAATAGTCATACGCGTAATAAAACGTACATATTTTGAAGCAAAATACGATAAAAGTATTCTGTTCATTGGCCAATTGACTACATTAACACCTGTTATATATCGTGAACCAATGGCAACGTCAGCATCTTCCTTGGCACAGGCCTGATAAAGTTTAATCAAATCGTCAGGATTGTGGGAGAAATCAGCGTCCATTTCAAAAATATACTGATAATTCTTTTCAATACTCCATTTAAATCCGTCAATATAGGCCGTGCCCAAACCCGTTTTGTTCTGTCGTTGGAGTAAAAATAAACGCTCAGGAAACTCAGTTTGTAATGATTTTACTTTTTCAGCCGTTAAATCTGGTGAGTTGTCATCAACTACAAGCACATCAAACGCTTTATCCTGGGCAAAAACCGCAATGATAATCGCTTCAATGTTTTCAATTTCATTGTAGGTTGGAATGATGACAATAGCATCTTTCATTGGTAAAAATTTTAGCAAAAGTAAGTTTTTTTGAAAGATTAAATTTATTGAAATGGAGAGATTAAATTTTCTTTATAATTTAGCGGCATGATGAGAGAGATTATATCTTATGAATGGTTTACCATCTTCATGGTTTTAGGATTGGTTTTCATAACTATTGCTAAAGTTTTGTTTACCAATCGCTTTCTTGATTTCATAGGTGTTTTGGGCAACTCTAAGTATTTGAAAATCTATACAAAAGATCAAAAATTTATTGATTTTTTCGATGCCCTGCTTTTCTTTAACTTGGTCATCTCATTTTCTATTTTCTCTTATCTTGCTTACCTTACTTTAGTACCCACCCAAACTTTTGAACTGGATATATTTTTGAAATTTATTTTAGGCATTACGGCCTTATCACTCATAAAGATTTTAGTAGAGCGCCTAGTGGGGAGCTTATTTGAAATTGACAAAATAATTGATTCTTATCTGTTTCAAAAAACCAGTTATAAAAATTTTAGTGGATTTGTGCTTTTGATGATTAATGCGCTCTTACTCTACACCATAAACCCTTCAAAACCTATTCTTTTAGCAGTAGTTTTAGTGATGGCCTTAATTAATCTTATGGGTTTTATGACTTCCTTTAAAATTCACCAAAAGACTTTGACAAACAACATATTCTATTTTATTTTGTATCTTTGCGCACTTGAAATTGGGCCTTATCTAATTTTATATAAATTAATCGTCGAATATAAAGCATAAAACTATCCAAAGCCTATGAAAGTGAAAACAATTTTAGTGTCTCAACCCGAACCTAAAATCGAAAATTCGCCTTACTTTGATCTCCAGGAAAAACAAAAAGTAAAAATTGACTTTCGTCCATTTATCCATGTTGAAGGTGTTGCTGCCAAAGATGTAAGACAACAAAAAGTTGATTTAAATACATTCACGGCTATTATTTTAACAAGCAGAAACTCAGTAGATCATTTTTTCAGAGTGGCAGATGAAATGCGTTTTAAAGTGCCAGATACTTTGAAATATTTTTGCCAGAGTGAAGCAGTGGCCTTCTATCTGCAAAAATATGTGGTGTATAGAAAACGGAAGATTTATGTTGGAAAGCGGAATTTTGAAGATTTAATACCTTTGATCAAAAAATATAAGGATGAAAATTTCTTATTGCCAACAACTGATAAGTTGAAGGATGAGGTTCCTGAACTTCTTAATTCATTAAATATTAATTGGAAGGAAGCGGTTTTTTATAGAACGGTAATCAGCGATCTATCTGATCTTGCCGATGTGTTTTATGACATTTTAGTATTTTTCAGTCCGTCGGGAATTGAATCGTTATTTCATAATTTTCCAGACTTTAAGCAGAACAAGACTAGAATTGCGGTTTTTGGAAGTACAACGTCAAAGGCTGTTGAAGAGCACGGCTTGAGAGTGGATATTTTGGCTCCAACTCCAGATACTCCATCCATGACCATGGCCTTGGAAAAGTATATTGAAAAAGTGAATAAGGGAAAATAAAATCTTTACTCTCGAATAAATAAAAAAGGCGATTCAAATTTTTGAATCGCCTTTTTTTTTATTATATGAATTTTAATTAAAATGCATAACGCTGCGGTCCACCCCGTCTGATTTCTTCACTGGCAATGCTTTCAAATTTCTTGAAGTTTTCTCTGAATGCATTTGTCAATTTAAAGGCAGTGGTATAATAAGCTTCATCATCGTTCCAAGTCGTTCTTGGGCTTAATACTTCAGAAGGTACCCCAGGACAAGATCTTGGCTGTGCTACTCCAAATACAGAGTGAATATGGTAATGGTCATAGTCATAAAGACCTAAATCGCCATTTAATACGGCATTGATCATTGCTCTTGTATATTTTAATTTCATTCGTGTTCCAACACCGTAAGGACCACCTGTCCAACCCGTATTCACCAACCAAACGTTAACGCCGGTCTCTTTCATTTTTGTGCTCAACATTTCGGCATATTTTGCAGGATGCAAAGGCATAAATGGCGCTCCAAAACATGCAGAAAAGTTTGGTGTAGGTTCTACAATGCCAGCTTCAGTTCCGGCAACTTTTGCAGTATAGCCAGAAATAAAGTGATAAGCCGCCTGTGCCGGTGTCAATTTTGAAATTGGAGGCAAAACACCAAAAGCATCTGCGGTTAAAAAGAAAATGTTCTTGGGGTTTTTACCTATAGAAGGCACTGCAATATTGTCAATATGATCAATAGGATAGCTCACGCGTGTGTTTTGGGTGATGGAAATATCATCAAAATCAACATTGCCATCTTTACCTAAAATGACATTTTCTAAGATGGCACCTTTTTTAATCGCCTTAAAAATATCTGGTTCGTTTTCTTGACAAAGGTTGATTACTTTAGCATAACATCCGCCTTCAAAATTAAATACGGTGTTTTCTTCTGTCCAGCCATGTTCATCATCTCCAATTAACCGTCTGTCCGGATCAGCTGATAAGGTGGTCTTTCCAGTGCCTGAAAGCCCAAAGAAAATAGCCGTGTCATCGTCTTTTCCGATGTTTGCGCTACAATGCATGGGTAAGGTGTTCTTGAAAACTGGAAGGATAAAGTTCAAAGCAGAAAAAATTCCTTTTTTAATTTCTCCAGTATATCCAGTTCCTCCAATAAGTGCTATTTTTCTGGTGAAATCTAAAATAGCAAAGTTATGTTGGCGTGTTTTATCCACTTTAGGATCTGCCATAAAACCAGGGGCATTGACAATCGTCCATTCTGGAGTGAAATTTTCTAATTCTTTTTCGGTTGGTCGCAAAAACATATTGTTGGCAAATTGATTGCTCCAAGAATATTCAGTGATTACTCTAATATTCAGCTTGTAATTTTCATCTGCACATGCAAAGCTATCCCGAACATAAACTTTCTTTCCAGAAAGATAGTCGGTCACTTTCTCATAGAGTTTTTGAAAATCGTTGGGATCAAACGCAATGTTCACATTTCCCCACCAAACACGGTCTTTGGTAACATCATCTTTAACAATAAATCTGTCCAATGGCGAGCGTCCTGTAAATTCTCCAGTGTTAACTGCCAGAGCACCAGAAGATGCTTCAACGCCTTGCCCAGCGGCAATTGCAATATCATGAAGCTTTTCTGGAGATAGTTGGTAATGTACTTCGGCATTTTTAATACCGTACTCATCTAACGAAATCGATTTCGTAGGTTGGGTGTTATTGGCCATAATAATAGTGTGTTGTTTGTTGTGCAAAATTAAACATTATTTTAAAGTGGGCACCTATTTTCGTTAATTATCCCGTTTTTGGTTAAAAAAGTTTATGAACATCACAGCCCAAGCGGTAATGAGTAACAAACCTCCAATAGGGGTTATAAAGCCGATACTTTTGAAGTTAATGCCACTGATTTCCATAGTTGCCAATCCGTATATGGAGCCTGAAAAAAATAAAACACCAACCAGCGTTAAGACAAAAATGGACTTCTTTGATTTTTCAGTGAGAAGCGACGTGCCACCAATAAATAATAACATTAGTGCATGATACATTTGATACCTGACTCCTGTTTCAAAAATTTGCTGTGCCTCAACAGAAATCAACTGCTTTAAGCCATGTGCACCAAAAGCACCAAGTCCAATAGCGATAATGCCTAAAATGGCTGCCGTGATCAAAATTGTTCTACTCATATATTTATGTTTTTTGGCTTCACTAACCGAGAGTTATTTAGTAATTTCGTGTTTTACAACAACAAAACTACTCAACAATTCCCATTATGCGAAAGATTTTAGTCATAGGTTCAGGAAAATCTTCATCTTACCTTATTAAATATTTATTGGATAAATCAACGGAAGAAGATTTACACATTATTGTTGGTGATATTGATATCAGAAATGCCCATAAACTCATCAATGATCACGAAAACGGACAAGCGATTACCTTAGATGTTTTCAACAAACAGTCTCGTAAAAACGCCATTGAAAATGCTGATATTGTCGTATCCATGCTCCCGGCGAGATATCATATAGAAGTGGCAAAGGACTGTATCACGTTTGGTAAAAATATGGTGACGGCATCCTATGTAAGTAAGGAAATGGAAGATCTTGATACTGCCGCCAAAAATAAAGGTTTGGTATTTATGAACGAGATTGGTGTAGACCCAGGTATTGATCATATGAGTGCCATGAAAGTGATTGATAGTATTAGGGCAAAAGGGGGTAAAATGGTGCTTTTTGAATCTTTTGCTGGCGGTTTGGTAGCTCCAGAAAGCGATAATAATTTGTGGAATTATAAATTCACCTGGAACCCTAGAAATGTGGTAGTGGCAGGTCAAGGGAGCGCCGCAAAATTTATTCAGGAAGGCAATTATAAATACATCCCATACCATCGGTTATTCAGAAGGACTGAGTTTTTAGATGTGGATGGGTTCGGACGCTTTGAAGCTTATGCTAATAGAGACTCTTTGAAGTATCAGAGTGTTTACGGTTTGGACCATATTAAAACCCTATATCGGGGCACGATGCGTAGAGTGGGGTTTAGCCGCGCTTGGAACATCTTTGTACAATTGGGAATGACCGATGATAGTTATACTATTGATGATAGTGAAAACATGAGTTACCGCGATTTTGTAAATGCTTTTTTACCTTATAGCCATACCGATTCTGTAGAGCTCAAATTCAGATTGTCGCTCAAAATTGATCAGGATGATATTGTTTGGGAAAAGCTTGAAGAACTTGATCTATTCAATCGGGATAAGATGGTAGGCCTTAAAAAAGCGACACCAGCCGAAATTCTCCAGAAAATATTGATGGATAGTTGGATGTTAGCAGACCATGACAAGGACATGCTGGTTATGTACCATAAGTTTGGTTATGAATTGGATGGTGAGATGCATCAAATAGACTCTACTATGGTAACTATTGGTGAAGATCAGACCTATACTGCCATGGCAAAAACCGTTGGTTTGCCCGTAGCGATGGCAACATTAGCTATTTTGAATGAAAAAATTGTAACTCCAGGGGTTCAGATTCCTATCAATAAAGAGGTCTATGGCCCTATTTTGGATGAATTAGAAGAATTTGATATCAAGTTTACTGAAAAGGAAATGCCTTATTTGGGATATAATCCCTTGAATTTGTGAAAAAACTGGAAGCTAGAAGTTGGAAGCTAGAGGATTGAAGTTGGACGTTTAAAATTAGTATTTAAAGCAATGAGATTCCCGTTCCCGGGGAAGTGCACATGAAAATAGTCAATCAAAATATTCAAATTGATGGTATCGACAAAAAGATACTGCGTGCATTAATGGCTGATGCCAGAACGCCTATTCTGGAAATCGCGAGAAAAGTGGGGATTTCAGGCGCTGCGATACACCAACGTTTAAGAAAGTTGGAAAAATCGGGTTTGATATCGGGATCAAAGTTTGTGATCAATCCCAAGGTGCTTGGGTATACCACCATGGCTTTTGTAGGTATTTATTTGGATAAGGCCATGAGCAACCCCGAGGCCGTGAAGCAACTTCAAAAAATTCCTGAAGTTTTGGAATGCCATTATACTACGGGGAACTGGAGTATTTTGATAAAAATATTATGTAAGGACAATGAGCATTTAATGCATTTGCTCAACAAGGAAATTCAATCCATTTCGGGTGTGTCACGAACGGAAACTTTTATATCCTTAAATCAACAGATTGATAGACAGATTCAAATTTAGTCAACAGTCTTCAGTTGGCAGTCTTTAGTCTTCGGTCAATGCACTTACAGTAAAGGGTTAAACCGAACTATTAGAGGTATTCACCAACAAAAAAGCTTCTGAATTTTCAGAAGCTTTTTTGTTGATAATTTGATGAATTTAATCTCTCGACATAAATATCTGAAGCACATACCAGAACAATAGCATTAAGGATGCAAAAAGTCCTAAGGCGGCCGGAATATAGTCATCCGTTGAATATTTGTTCACCAAATTGGAAGTTTGGTATAAAATTGAACCACCAGCCAAAAGACACATGCCCACAGAAAACCAGAGTCCAAGATTAAATCCGAATAATGTGCCAGCAATAATCAATCCGATGGCTATAAAAAATCCAACGGTCAATCCGGTTTTAAGAAAAGAAAAATCCTTTTTGCTTAAAAATACTACGGCAGATAAACCTGTAAATAACCCTAAAGTGACAATAGCGGCTTGATTTAAGATCTCCGCCCCTGAATCCATATAATAGGCCGCAATATAAATTAGTGGCACAAAAATAAATGCCTGTGCCAAAATATAGAGGCCGAAGGCTAAATACTGTTTGTTCTTATCAGGCGATTTCATAGTCATTCTCTCAGCATAACTGGTAATAAACATAAAGCCCCCCAACATGAGCAGCCATTTGTAGCCCTCAGTCATTGACAACGCAAAACTGACGATGGTCTCACTTTGCAATAATAAGTATTCGAAAATAATAAAAACCAAGACGCCGCCAGCAACGTGTGCGTAGGTTTTTTTATAAAAATCGACGCGCTCTGCATCAGAGCTGTGCACCAATAGTTTTGCGTCAAAACTATTAAAAGGACTTTCAGTAGGTTGTTGTTCCATAGATCTGTTAAATTTAATTAGGAGATAAAAATAGAGAAAAAAACAAACCGAACGACAAAAGTTTGCGTCCGGTCTATCGATATTATAATTATGTAAAATTAATCTCTTCCGCCAAAGACTTGCATTGCCCAATAAAGCAAAGAAGCCAAAGCACCAATGGCAGCAACCAAATAAGTTCTGGCGGCCCATTTAAGTGCGTCCTCTGAGCCTTTATATTCTTCTGGAGTCAGCATATTCTTTCCTTTTAACCATGCTAATGCCCTGTTACTGGCATCATATTCCACTGGCAAGGTAATGAAGCTAAACAGGGTTGCAAAACTCATAAAAACCAATCCAGCAACTGCAATATAGTAGCCAAATCCTGCACCAGCAGCGGCACCAAGAATCAATCCTCCAATGACTAACCATTGTGACATTCCTGAAGTTACACTCACTACAGGCACTAAGGCTGAACGCAGTTTTAATGCGCTATAAGCTTGTGCATGTTGTACGGCATGGCCACATTCGTGGGCAGCAACGGCAGCCGCAGCCGCGTTACGTTGTTCGTAAACTGATTCACTTAAATTAACCGTCTTATTTGCTGGGTTGTAATGGTCAGTCAATTGTCCTTTTACGGAAATGACTTCTACATCAGTAATGCCATTATCGGCCAACATTTTCTCAGCAATTTCTTTTCCGCTCATGCCATTTCTTAAATGGACTTGCGAGTATTTTTTAAACTTTTGTTTTAATTGATTGCTTACCAGCCAGCTTACCAGGGCAATCCCGCCAATTAAAATCCAATAGCCCATACCTATTCCTCCCATGTGTATTCTTATTTTAAATTTGAACTAAAGATAACAAAAAGTACGCCAATTAATTGTTAGGTAATTTTGTCAGTTTTTTAATACTATCTCCCTAAAAGAGCATGTTATAAGCCAGCGCATTGACCATTCGACAGATAGGGCCGCATTTTTTTAAACATATAAAACAATAAATGGAGCCAATTCTTTTTGATAAAGTTTAGCCTACAATATTTACAATTTTTCCTGGAACAATAATGACTTTTTTAGGTGTACGGCCATCAAGTTGTGCGATTGTTTTCTCATGTGCCATCACCGTCTTTTCAATATCCTCTTTACTCATATCCATAGGTAATTCTAAAGTGAACTTCATTTTTCCATTAAAGGAAATTGGATAGTTTTTACTGCTTTCTACCAAATGCTTGGCATCAAATACTGGGAAAGCTGCTGTTGATATCGAGTTGTCATGACCCATCTGATGCCATAATTCTTCGGCAATATGCGGGGCATAAGGGGATAATAAAATCAGCAACGGCTCTAAAATGTCCCTATGATCACATTTTAGAGCTGTCAATTCATTCACTGCAATCATAAACGTGGAAACGGAGGTGTTGAAGGAGAAGCTTTCAATATCTTCTTCAACTTTTTTAATGGTTTTGTGAAGGGTTTTTAATTCCTCCCCTAACCCCTCCGAAGGCGTGGCACTGTTGACGTAAAAACTGCCATTCTCCCCTTGGTGGTATAATTTCCATAGTTTTTTAAGAAACCCGTTAACGCCTGAAATTCCTGCGGTATTCCATGGTTTTGCTTGTTCTAATGGCCCTAGGAACATTTCGTACATACGAAGACTGTCTGCACCATATTGTCCACAAATGGCATCAGGGTTGACGACGTTATATTTGGATTTTGACATTTTTTCGACTTCGCGAGAAACTTTAAAGACCTCTCCTAAATCCTCTCCTGAGGAGAGAACTTTCCCACTTTCACCTATGAAAATGGCGTCTTTGTAGTCTTCACCAAATTCTTTATCGTTTTTCAATCCTTCTATATCCAATTCATCAGAAGAGTTTATATATTGAACTTTGACATGAAGCGGCGAAATTCCTATAAAGAATGGCTTTGAAAAATTTTCTATTTTTTTATCAACGAGATAATACTCTTTAATTTGTTGTTTGATTTTTTTTGCGATTTCAGAACTAGATAGAATTAGTTGAGAATATTTTTCTGAAACAAAAAAATCAGTATGAAATGTGCTAACTTCTTTTGTTTCATTAAAATAACCTGTTGCTACAACTCTATGTGCAATAGCACTCGTCCCCAAAATCATCCCCTGATTGATCAGCTTTTTAAAAGGTTCTTCAATACCTACAAAACCTCTATCTTTCAAAAATTTTACCCAAAAACGTGAGTAAAGTAAATGACCTGTAGCATGTTCACTGCCTCCAATATATAAATCGACGTCTTTCCAATATGCTAAAGCTTCTTCACTGGCAAATGCGTCATTATTTTGAGCGTCCATATATCTGAAGAAATACCACGAACTTCCTGCCCAACCTGGCATAGTGTTTAATTCGAGAGGAAACACAGTTTTATGATCAATCAACTGATTACTGACTACTGAACACTGTTCTACGTCCCAAGCCCAAACATCGGCGCGTCCTAAAGGCGGCTCGCCGGTTTCGGTTGGTAAATATTTTTCTACTTCTGGCAAACGGATCGGCAAATGCACTTTGTCAATCATTTGTGGCATACCGTTTACATAATACACTGGGAAAGGTTCACCCCAATACCGTTGACGTGAGAAAACAGCATCACGTAAGCGATAGTTTGTTTTACCTTGACCTTGATTTAATTTTTCAAGTTCAGAAATGGCTTTTTTGGAGGCTTCTTTATAGGGCAATCCGTTTAAGAAATCAGAATTTGTAATGACAACATTGTCTTTTGAGGCATAGGCTTCTTCAGAAATATCAATGCCTTCAAAAATATTAGGAATCGGAATGTTGAAGTGTTTTGCGAAATCATAATCCCGCTGATCACCACAAGGGACAGACATTACTGCGCCGGTACCATAACCTGCCAATACATAATCGCCAATCCAAACAGGAATGGGCTCTTTTGTAAAAGGATGTTCCGCATAAGTACCTGTAAATGCACCAGTGATGGTCTTTACATCAGACATGCGGTCGCGCTCGCTACGTTTTGCAGTGGCTTTTATATAGGCTTCGACTTCTGGTTTTTGAGCGTCAGTGGTTATTTGCGAAACTAAATCGTGTTCTGGCGCAAGTGTCATAAAAGAAACTCCAAAAATAGTGTCGGGACGAGTCGTAAATACAGGTATTTTGAACTCTGAATTCTGAACTCTGAATTTGACTTCCGCACCAATCGATTTCCCAATCCAGTTACGCTGGCTTTCCTTTAACGACTCTGTCCAATCAATGTCATTCAGGCCTTGCAATAGGCGCTCTGCATAGGCAGAAATCCGCATGCTCCATTGCGTCATTTTTTTTCTGACTACCGGATGGCCGCCACGTTCTGAAACGCCATTAATAATCTCATCATTCGCCAAAACAGTGCCTAAAGCCGGACACCAATTGACTTCAGTTTCGGCCAAATAGGTGAGTCTATATTTTAAAAGAATTTCTTGTTGTTTTTTTGAAGAGAAGGCGTTCCATTCTGATGCAGTAAAAGTTTCCGTATGATCATCACAAACTGCATCCACTTTAGCGTTTCCTACAGAAGTAAAAATGGCAATCAACGTATCGATTCCTTCGGCTTTATTAGAAGTATTGTTATACCAAGAGTCATACAGTTGGATGAAAATCCATTGCGTCCATTTGTAATATGACGGATCAGAAGTCCGAACTTCCCGGCTCCAATCAAATGAAAACCCAATCTGGTCTAACTGACGGCGATAGGTTGTAATGTTTTCTTCAGTAGTGACTGCTGGATGTTGTCCTGTTTGAATGGCATATTGTTCCGCAGGCAATCCAAAACTGTCATAACCTTGAGGATGCAAGACGTTAAAACCTTTGTGACGTTTGTAACGCGTATAAATGTCACTTGCAATATATCCTAATGGGTGGCCCACATGAAGTCCGGCACCACTTGGGTAAGGAAACATGTCTAAAACATAATATTTTGGCAGATCACTATTGTTTTTGGCTTTAAACGTTTGATTTTTAGCCCAATAGTCTTGCCATTTTTTTTCTATCTCGTTGAAATTGTAGTACATAAAACTTAATATCATTGCTCTATCCCAAAACGGAATTGACGGGACGCTAGTATGGAGATAAAAACTTTGCCATGTAGCGTCTTGTTGAGCATTATTCAGATCGCAAATTTAAACTTATTATAACACTATTGAAATTTAAACGTTGTAAACCCTAAGAGAATAGATTTCTTTCATATTTTTACAACTTCAACTAAAATTGTATGAGTTCATCTTTTGACAGGTATCAGAAACGGAAGTTAATTTCGTCCTATTTTTCTGTGGTTATCAGTATTGCATTGGTCCTTTTTTTATTGGGCTGCTTAGGTCTTTTGGTCTTAAATGCTAAAAAGGTGGCGGACCACTTTAAAGAACAGGTGGTAGTGACCATTTATTTGAATGACTCTGCAAAGGAAGTTGAGGCCAATCAGCTTGAGAAAAGTCTGGCCATGGCAGAATATACCAAAAGCACCCAATATGTTTCCAAGGAAGCGGCGGCCGAATCAATGAAAGCAGAAACAGGTGAGGATTTCATGGACTTTGTCGGTTATAATCCACTACAAAACTCTATAGATGTGCATTTGAAAGCCGATTATGTAACTACTGAAACGCTAAATGAAATTACCGAAGAATTATCCAATAAAAAATTTATCGAAGAAATTCGTTACGACAGCGATTTGGTGGAATTGATGCACGACAACGTTAAGAAAATTACGTTTTGGGTACTCGTTATTAGCGGTGTATTTACCCTGATTGCCGTATTACTGATTAATAGTTCTATCAGATTGGCAGTTTATTCCAAAAGATTCATTATTAAAACGATGCAAATGGTGGGCGCCACCAAAACCTTTATCCGCAGACCTTTTGTGTTTAAAAGTGTGCAATTGGGAATCATTGGCGCGATTATAGCCTTGATAGGCATGGGCATTGTGCTCTATTATCTCAACCAAACTTTTGTGGAACTCCAATTGCTTTCCAACCCTATTCTCATTGGTGGTTTGTTTGTTGCCGTTTTCTTGTTGGGAATTCTTATTACTTGGGTCAGTACCTTTATTGCCACCCAGCGTTTCCTGAATTTAAAGACAGAGGCTCTATATTATTAGGTATTGGTGATACAGTTTAACACTTAGGAATTCATTCCTCTATTCGATTTTAGGAAAAGGATGTTATTCGTTGAAAGACATTTCGAAATTTTGAAATGACTATAAGATCGCCTCATTTTCAAGGTGGAGTGAGGGCTACTTCAGTAATGAATCAAACAGACGAGGTCATTCATCAAGTCTTAATTATTGGGTCTTTCAAAACTGCACTTTCTTTATTGACTTTTTAAGTGAAGATGTTTTCAGATGAAGACCCGCTGTTGGGAGGATTAGTTTAGCTACGTAATTTTTATATTATTACAAAGCAACTATGAAAAATTACTGCTTCATTAAAAAAACGCCTGAGGAAGTAAACTTCGCCCAGGCGCTAAAAAACCAACCAATCAACTTAAAAATTTCTCTTTTTCAATTATAGAATACTTTTTTTTTTGGTTTCCCAAAAAGTCAGCTTTATTATACATTGCTTTAGTCGAATAACATCCAGTTAGATTACGGAGATTGTAGACTTTAACACAGTTTTATAATACCATGAGATTACAGCCTCTGATATCAGAATTGTCAAAGCGGCCAATGATTTCAAAACGATTATTGGTTAACGTTTTCCCTAAATCTTGGGTGGCAATAAATGCACAGGAATTAATATTGGCTAAATCAATCACATTAATGCCTCCTGTTTTGTAGTGTGGAAGGATGGTCAATGCATCTTCGGTGTCTCTGGTTAGAATTTGCATCCAGCTAGGGCATTCAAAGACACCATTCCCGTTTGAATAGGCCTGACTCAATAGTTCGGTCATGCCATATTCACTATGAATACTGCTGACTCCAAAACCGTGTTTTAGTTGGTCATGAAGTTCCTCTCTAACCAATTCCTTACGTCTGCCTTTCATGCCGCCAGTTTCCATAATGATGGTGTTTTTAAGATGAAATTGATGTAATTCCACTAAATCCAAGAGCGCAAATGACACACCAATGAGCAGCACTTTACGGCCTTCGGTATCCAATGCGGTCAGAACATCTTTTAATTCGAAAAGATTATGGAGATAAAATCCGCTTTCCTGGTAATGCGATTGCTGGATCAAATCTTCCACCATATAAATTAATGAAGAGCCTTCACGTTCTAAATAGGAAGGTAAAAGAGCTAAAACAACATAATCTTCAATAGCACCATAAAAATGGATAAATGCCCGTCTAAAACTTTCTTCGTAAATTTTTATATCCGTGACTTGATGTTTACTGGTGAGGGCACCCGTAGTTCCTGAACTAGTAAATAATTGTTGGACTGGATCGGTAGTGCTTAAAACAGCATGTGATTTAAAGAACTGAATGGGAAGAAATGGTATATCTGCAATGCATTTAACGTCACTTGGATGGGTGTAAAGTAAATCACAAAACGAACGGTAAATCTGATTGTTCTCAAATTGAAATTTGAATACCTCCAAGCTTGCCTTTTCAAATTCGGCCTGTGTTTGAATGTTGAAAATTGTGTCCATTGCAACCATATCACAAAAATATAGAAAATAAAAAAAGCGTTATCTTATATAGATGGCGCTTTTGGATAATTTCCGAAATAATGATTTATTCAATCATTAATTAATTCAATCATTAATTAAATGATGTTACTATAATATATGAAATTGCATATCTTTATTTTTAGAGGTATATCCTTTAAAACTATGGGATTGAGAATTGAGATAGGAATTACTTGACAACTAATTTTCTCGTGGCAGAATTGCTGCCTTCCTTTATCTTTAAAATATAAATGCCTGAAGTCAATTTTGAAATGTTCAATTCTTTACCAAAGAGAGAGGTGGCAAGAATCTTTTTGCCCAGAACATCATAAATTTCAACATCTTTGGTCAAGTTCTCTTTGGTGGTAATATAGATTTTACCATTACTTACAGGATTTGGATAAATGGAGAGATCAACAATGCCTTCAGCTGCAGATGTCTTAGAAGGATCAATTTGTGCATAACTCGTTGCGCCACAACCCATACCGATTATAAAAAAAAGAATATAAAAGTAGTTTTTCATCAAATAAAAGCATTTTAATAAAGATAATGAATTATTGCAAATCTCGTACCAAAAGTATGTTAAACAAATCAAATTTTCGACAAAAGGTTAAAAGAGTATTTTCCCAAGGTTATTTTAATGTTATCAATGCCAAGTTCCCTTTAACTATTTGGTAATAACCCTATCTTTACAGTATAATATTTTGAAAAACACCTAATGAAGAAAAAGGATATCAAAATTCTATTAGTTGATGATGAGCCAGATATATTGGAGATTATTGGTTACAATCTTTCAGCAGAAGGGTATCAGATTATCACTGCGGAAAATGGAATAAAAGCTATTAAAAAGGCCAAGAAGGAGCATCCGCAACTTATTATTTTAGATGTCATGATGCCTGGAATGGATGGTATTGAAGCTTGCGAACAAATACGTAAGATTCCTGATCTTTCTAATACCATTATTACGTTTTTAACGGCAAGAGGGGAGGATTACTCCCAAATGGCTGGATTTGATGCCGGTGCCGATGATTATATTACAAAACCCATCAAACCAAAAGTCTTGACCAGTAAGGTGAAAGCGCTACTAAGACGTTTGAAAAAAGAGGAAACTTCGGAAGCTGTCCTCGAAATTGGCGACCTGATCATTAATAGAGAAGAGTATAAAGTTCTTAATAATGGCATTGAAATTGTTTTGCCAAGAAAGGAGTTTGAACTGTTATATTTATTGGCAACCACTCCTAATAAGGTGTTTAAACGTGATGAGATTTTAGATAAAGTTTGGGGCAATGAAGTTGTAGTTGGAGGGCGTACCATTGATGTCCATATTAGGAAATTACGAGAAAAGATTGGCGACGATTGCTTTAAAACTGTCAAGGGTGTAGGTTACAAGTTTGTTGACTGATGCAAAATAAAATAAAAAAATCTTACAAATTTGCTACGAAAACCTCAGTGTATATTACTTTGGTTTTAACCGTGTTGATTACTTTATTCTCTCTTCTCAACACTACTTTTAATATTTGGGCAATCTTAGGTTTCCTTACGGTGTCTTATGCCATTTCTTTTTTAATAATCCAATATCGTGTGGAGCGCTTTATTTATAAGCGTGTTAAAAAAATATATGACGATTTGACATTGTTGGAGTCGGCATCCCTTCGCAAACAGCCCATTACCACTGATATGGCTACTTTAACTCAGGAAATCGATAAATTCGCTAAGGATAAAAAACTTGAGATTGAAGCTCTTTTAATAAGAGAGGAATACCGAAAAGAGTTCTTGGGTAATATTTCACACGAATTGAAAACGCCTTTGTTTACCGTTCAAGGCTATATTTTGACCTTATTGGATGGGGCGATGAACGACGAAAATATTAGGGAAAAATATCTTGAGCGTGCAAATAAGGGCGTGGAACGTTTAATTTATATCGTTCAGGATTTGGACATGATTACCAAATTGGAGGTTGGTGATCTGAGCTTAAATATTGAGCCCTTTGATATTGTAGAAGTGGTGGACAGCGTGTTTGATCTCCTAGAAATGAAATCCGCAAAGAAAAAAATTACTCTAACCTTTGATATGGACTATCCAAATCCAATAATGGTCAAAGCGGATAAGGAGCGCATCCGGCAAGTATTGACCAATCTGGTGGTCAATTCCATAAAATACGGACGTATTAAGGGGACGACTGAGATCAGTATCGAAAATCTAATAAAAAACAAAGTCATTGTGCGGGTCACAGATAACGGAGAAGGCATCGCCAAAGCCAATTTTCCGCGGCTTTTTGAGCGCTTTTATCGCATCGATAAAAGTGGTTCCCGTAAAGAAGGAGGGTCAGGACTTGGCCTATCCATTGTCAAACATATTATTGAAGCGCACGACGAAAAGATATACATCGAAAGTGAATTGAGTGTGGGCAGTGAATTCTCATTTACCCTCGAAAAGGTGAAATAAGCTCTTAAAGTCATGGTTGTAGTGAAAGGTCTCTAAACCTTTGAACTCCTCAATTCTTTTGAGTTGCTCTAAGGTAAAATCATCTTGTCTACAAAATGGTGCCGCTTGATCTGCTTCCATTTTTCTTGCCAAATACTCCTGCTCAAATTGTCCAGGTGTGGGAATGAAAAATGCCTTTTTTCCTAATTTAGCCAAATCCATCAGGGTGGTATACCCAGAACGTGCCACAATTAACCGACTTTCATTTAGGGACTTTTCTAATAAATTAGTGGCCATAAAATTGTAGATAGTGAGATTTTTAGAGGTATGAACCGTCTGTTCTTTCTCCATAACACCTCTAACAAAAAGCACCTTGCCTTTAAAGCTTTTAAATTGCTCTAATAGTTTTTTTTCTAAAATTTCGCGTTGTGGCTCGGGGCCAGATAATAAAATCATCACGTCATAGATTGGATCCATAAGAATTTTGTGAAATCTGCTTAACGGCCCAATATATTTAAGGTTTAACCTTGAATTGTCAATATGTCCCATTTCGCCACTTAAATTGGGCTGCCCAAAACTGTCAGGAATCCAACATTCATCAAATCGTCTGATGGTATTTTCATGGATTTTTGTGCTGAACCACGTCGTATTGCCACTTAGAACCTTTAATTGATGGGTGATAAAAACTGAAGGCAGAGTCTCATGGTAAGCGCCAAACCTGCTGTCGGAAATAATCCCATCAATACGCTGTGTTTTTATAAGCGTTCTGACCGCTTTTTGTTCTTCGCCAATTGCTTTCAGGATGTGAGGTGCATCGTTGAGAAGCTTAAGTTTTAGCAACGCTCCCTTCTTGGGGTATCGGATGTTATAAGATGGTAATTCCAGCGCCTCCAAGTCTGGAAATTCTTTGGCCAACAGTAAAAGTGCGTCCCCGTCACTTGCAATGGTTGGGGTGTAGTTGTTTTGTAATAAAGCCTTAATAATCGGGATACAACGTGTGGCATGACCCAAACCCCAGTTTAAAGGCGCAATAAGGATTCTTTTAGTCATAATTTTTTGGGCGTGCCCCTTTGGGTCGGGTTTTTCGCTATATCTTTTTTTGTCATTTATAAGAGTACCATTTTTTGGTCAATTATAGGGCAAAAAAGGATGCCGCTGCAACCCCTCACGCGAATCAGCAGCACATTAAAAAATCTGCTGATATTCAAAGGTAAGAATTTAATAGCTTCCATATATTTCCTTAATTTTGCAAATTCTTAAAAGTCAAGCCCATTTGGCCAGACTCAAACCATAAATTAGAAACAATACAACGTGGGAAGCAAAAATAAACTCAAAAGATTTAAGGAAAATGAAACCTTTTCAAATGTATATCAGCCAACTCGGGATAAGCTGGTCACCGGCGATTTTGAGTTAAAAGGACTTTGGAACACCACTGTTTTTAAGAACGAAAATCCTTTGGTATTGGAACTGGGCTGTGGAAAAGGTGAATACACGCTTGGATTGGCAGAACGCTATCCTAATAAAAATTTCATAGGCGTAGATATCAAGGGCGCGCGCTTTTGGAGAGGTGCAAAAACTGCGGTTGAAGAGGGCACTTCTAACGTTGCATTTTTAAGAACCCAGATTGAGCTGATTGACCATGCTTTTGGTCAAGATGAAGTAGACGAAATTTGGATTACGTTCCCAGATCCGCAAATAAAATACAAGCGTACCAAGCACCGTATGACCAATGCTGATTTTTTGGAACGCTACAAATCCATTCTTAAGCCAGAGGGCATTATGCATTTAAAAACAGATAGTGAGTTCATGCATGGTTACACCTTGGGCTTGCTTCATGGCGCTGGGCATGAAGTACTTTACGCCAACCATAATGTCTATAAGCAAGAAGGAAGTCCTGCTGAAGTAACAGAAATTCAGACGTATTATGAAGGACAGTATTTAGAAAAAGGCAAAGCAATTACTTATATTCGTTTTAAAATCAAATAAACTTGAATATTACTGTCATATTTTTTGTTGGAATGGTGATCGCACTCGTGGGTGTTATTCCTCCAGGCCTGTTAAATATGACTGCCGCAAAAATAAGTTTAAAAGAAGGCCATGTAAGAGGAATTATGTTTTCCATTGGTGTATGCGTTGTTGTTTTTCTACAGACTTATATTGCAGCCATGTTTGCTAGATATTTGAGCAATCACCCTGATGTGGTTGAGATTTTACAACGAGTGGCATTTGTTATTTTTGTGTTGATTACGGTCTATTATCTACTCATCGCTAAAGCTACTTCCAAAACAGAAGTCGAACCGGAATCAAGAAGTAAACACAGTCGTTTTTTTCACGGCATGTTCCTGTCGGCAATCAATGTTTTTCCCATTCCGTATCAAGCTTATATGGCTACTACTTTGGCTTCTTTTGGCTATTTGGAGTTTAATAATACCATGATTGTGACGTATGTCTCAGGAGCAGTGACTGGTACTTTTGTGATGTTATATATGTATATTTTCTTTTTTGATAAAATCAAGAACAAAAACCTGACTTCTCAAAAGAACATGAATTATATTATTGGTACCATTACAGGGGTTATAGCAATCGTCACTTTAGTAAATATCTTGGCAGAGTTATGAAACCTGAAACGCTTAACTTTTTTGAAAAGGTATACGTGGTCGTAAAGAAAATTCCTTATGGGCGTGTCACCAATTATGGCGCTATTGCGAATTATCTAGGCGCAGCGCGAAGTGCAAGAATGGTAGGTTATGCCTTGAATGGTTCCATTAAATCTGAGGTTCCTGCCCATCGTGTGGTCAATAGAAAAGGCTTGCTTACTGGAAAACATCATTTTGAAGGCACCAACTTAATGCAACAATTATTGGAAAGTGAAGGGGTTGAGGTAAAGGACAACCAAGTTCAAAATTTCGATAAATTGTTTTGGGATCCTATTCAGGAACTCTAAAATTCCCAACCTAAAGTTGCCTTGCCATATTTCAGATTATTGCTGTGTTTTCTCAATAGCAATTTAATAGTGGGATATGTTATTTATTGATTTCTGAGCTCTTCAAATGCCACAAAAACTAGTGATAGACCAGTTCAATCCTATCATTAAAAACTTCATGCTTCCAGCTTCCTTCTTCCAGCTATATTATTTATATTTGCACTTTAGAATGATTCTTAATAAAAACAAGAAAATAATAATACTGATGGATTCATTCAGCCATCTTTGTTCTTTTTCTTTTAGTATCTCAAAACAATGAAATTACATAAACAAGATATCCTTAAAGCCTTAGAAAGTATTTCTGCTCCGGGCGAAGGACAAAATATGGTAGAAAGTGGTGCCGTAAAGAATGTTGTCACTTTTGCGGACGAAGTGATCGTCGATATTACCATAAATAATCCGACACTTCAGGCCAAAAAGAAAACTGAAGTAGAAATCATGAAAACCATTCATGATAAAGTCTATGAAAAAGCAAAAATTACAGTCAATGTAAAAGTGGACGCGCCAGCAAAACCTGTGACCAATACGATCAAAGGTAAAGCAATTCCTGGAATTCAGAACATTGTTGCCGTAGCTTCTGGTAAGGGTGGTGTAGGAAAATCTACGGTTACCGCTAACTTGGCCATCACTTTATCCAAAATGGGTTTTAAAGTAGGTATTCTTGATGCTGATATTTATGGACCTTCTATTCCCATCATGTTTGATGTAGAAGCAGAACGGCCAACAACCGTCAACGTGGACGGAAAGTCTAAAATGAGACCCATAGAAAGTTATGGCGTTAAGGTATTATCCATTGGGTTTTTTACACAACCAGGTCAAGCTGTGGTTTGGCGTGGACCAATGGCGGCAAAAGCTTTAAATCAAATGATTTTTGACGCCCATTGGGGTGAATTGGATTTTCTGCTTATTGATTTGCCTCCAGGAACTGGAGATATCCATTTAAGTATCATGCAATCCTTACCAATTACTGGTGCTGTTATTGTGAGTACGCCACAAAAGGTAGCTTTAGCTGATGCCCAAAAAGGAGTAGCAATGTTCCAACAGGACAGCATCAATGTTCCAGTATTGGGAATTATTGAAAACATGGCCTATTTTACCCCTGCTGAATTGCCGGAAAATAAATATTATATTTTTGGGCAAGAGGGCGCCAAACATTTGGCTGAGGATTTGAAAGTGCCGTTTTTAGGCGAAATTCCTTTAGTTCAAAGCATTCGCGAAGCAGGAGATATAGGCCGTCCTGCCGCAATGCAGACTGGAACACCATTGGAACATGCTTTTGAGAAACTGACACAAAATGTAGTTCAAGAGGTGGTCAGACGTAATGATGATTTACCACCAACTGAAGCAATAAAAATCACAACCATGGCTGGATGTTCAGCGGTTAAAAAATAAAAATGGTGCACTGAAAGCGGTGGTATCGAGAATATCTTAAAACAAGTAATATGACCAGTGAAGAACTTAGATTAAATGTTGAAAAAGCACTTGACGAGATCCGTCCGTTCCTTCAGAGTGATGGTGGCGACATTGCCCTATTGTCCATTGAAGACGACAAATTGGTCAAGGTGCAGCTAGAGGGGGCTTGTGTGGGATGTTCAGTCAATCAAATGACATTAAAGTCTGGGGTTGAAATGACCATTAAAAAATATGCGCCTCAAATTGAAGAGGTTATTAATGTTAAGCCAGATTAAGGTTTGACCGCAATCCGAATGGCTATTGGAATTGCTCATTTCTCTCATTTTTATGAAAGCGACCAATAGAGTACGTCGGTCACGCAGCTGACAAATATCATAAAAATTAGATTTTATTATTCGGATTTTTGTGTATTAAAATAAGTTGAAATAATTTAAAAAACACTCTCCTTGCCATAAGACAGGTTGAGACTATTTATATGATTAAAACAGATATACTGATTATCGGTGCAGGACCAACAGGACTTTTTGCTGTTTTTGAAGCCGGATTATTGAAAATGAAATGCCATCTTATTGATGCTTTACCACAGCCAGGAGGACAATGTACGGAGCTTTATCCAAAAAAACCCATCTACGATATCCCTGGCTTTCCTGAAATATTAGCAGGCGATTTAACCACCAATCTTTTGGAGCAATGCAAGCAGTTTGAACCTGGATTTACTTTAGGCGAGCGAGCGGAAACAATTGAAAAACAAGAGGACGGAAGTTTTATTGTCACTACAAATAAAGGTACAAAACATCAAGCGCCAGTCGTCGCTATTGCGGGTGGTTTGGGGAGTTTTGAGCCTCGTAAGCCTTTGATTGCCAATATTGGCTACTTTGAAGATAAAGGGGTGGAGTATTTTATAAAAGACCCAGAAATCTATAGGAATAAACGTGTGGTCATTTCGGGTGGAGGCGATTCAGCATTGGATTGGAGTATTTTTCTTTCCGATATTGCTTCAGAAGTTACTTTGATCCATAGACGTAATGAATTTAGAGGTGCTTTGGATTCTGTGGACAAAGTTCAGGAATTAAAAGATCAAGGAAAAATAACTTTGGTGACACCAGCCGAGGTAATCAATGTGGTGGGCGATCATAAGGTAGACGCTGTAGTGGTTACCCAATCCCATAATATTGAGAAGGAATTTGAAATTGAGTGCGACCATTTTATTCCCTTGTTTGGATTATCTCCTAAGCTCGGGCCAATTGCAAAATGGGGTCTTGAAATTGAAAAGAATGCAATAGTGGTGAACAATGCTTTAGATTATCAGACGAATATTCCTGGTATTTTCGCCATTGGCGATGTGAACACCTATCCCGGAAAATTGAAGTTGATACTTTGTGGTTTCCATGAAGCAACGCTCATGTGTCAAGCAGCGTATCAGATTATCAATCCTGGAAAGCGCTATGTTTTAAAATATACCACTGTTAGCGGGGTTGATGGTTTTGACGGATCAAGAAAAGAAGCGCCAAAACAAGTTGTAAAAGCAATAGATTAAATTGTAGGCATTCAACAGAAGAAAGAAAGCAGTAGCAAGTAGTATTGGCAATTCTTGGGTGGACAGGATTATTCTTAAAGGTTTCCAAAACCTCCTGTAAGGTTTTTAAGGCCCTGGAGGCATAATATATATAGGCATTAGAATTAAAGATGACTTCATGGAACAAGACGTAAAAATTAGAATCACAGATAGAGAAGGAGTTACCCATGAGGTTTTGGCGCCTACTGATATGGCCATGAACTTAATGGAGGTGGTTAGAAGCTATGAGCTTGCTCCGGAAGGAACTATTGGTACCTGTGGAGGAATGGCCATGTGCGCCTCTTGTCAATGTTATGTGGTGAGCGATACAGAGCTTCCAGAAATGCAGGATGATGAAGAAGCCATGTTATCTGAAGCGTTTTATGTCAAAGATAATTCACGATTAGGGTGTCAAATTCATATCACCCATGCTTTGGAAGGATTGGAAGTGGAATTGGCGCCGGAGTCTTAATAAAATTCCTGAGAAGGCTCTAATATACTGCTTTGATTGGTTATTTTTCTTCTAAATGTATTCTCCGTTAGCGTCAAGCAAAAGACATCCCATTAGGTTCAGGTTTTCAAGATGATTTTACTGAAATCGTTTGGCATATCGAATGAGCAGGTTGCTGGTTCTTTGAAACTTCATAAATCCGAGCGTCTTCTTTCAGTTAAAACAACAAAAAAGCGAGCTTTTGTAGCTCGCTTTTTCTATTCGGAAGGAATGACCATATTTTCCTAACTCCTCTATTGTCCGAGTGAAATAATTAAAGGCCACTTAGTGTCTATTTAAAAGCGTTGAGACCAGTAATGTCCAATCCTGTAATTAATAAGTGGATGTCATGTGTGCCTTCATAAGTGATCACACTTTCAAGGTTCATGGAGTGGCGCATAATGCTGTACTCGCCAGTAATGCCCATTCCACCTAACATTTGACGTGCATCACGAGCGATTGTAATGGCCATGTCCACATTATTACGTTTGGCCATTGATATCTGCGCTGAGGTTGCGGTTCCATTTTCACGCATAACGCCAAGTCGCCATGCCAACAACTGCGCTTTGGTGATTTCAGTAATCATTTCTGCCAATTTCTTTTGTTGCAACTGAAACTGTCCAATCGGTTTACCAAATTGCATACGTTCTTTACTGTAGCGTAAAGCAGTGTCATAGCAATCCATGGCAGCGCCAATGGCGCCCCAAGCAATGCCGTAGCGAGCAGAGTCCAAACAACCGAGTGGAGCACCCAATCCCGATTTATTTGGCAATAAATTTTCTTTGGGAACTTTAACATTATCAAAAATAAGCTCTCCTGTTGAAGAGGCTCTCAAAGACCATTTGTTGTGGGTCTCAGGCGTTGAAAAACCTTCCATACCTCGTTCAACAATCAAACCGTGAATACGTCCTTCTTCATTCTTGGCCCAAACCACTGCTATTTGGCAAAAAGGCGCATTTGAAATCCACATTTTGGCCCCATTTAAAAGGTAGTGGTCCCCCTTATCCTTAAAATTGGTGGTCATGCCTGCTGGGTTGCTACCGTGGTCGGGCTCTGTTAGTCCGAAACTTCCCATCCATTCGCCGCTGGCGAGTTTTGGAAGGTATTTTTTGCGTTGTTCTTCGTTGCCGTATTTCCAAATTGGATACATGACTAACGACGATTGCACCGAAGCCGTGCTTCTAACGCCAGAATCGCCACGTTCAATTTCCTGCATAATTAAACCATAAGAAATCTGATCAAGACCAGCGCCTCCATATTCAGCGGGAATATAGGGTCCGAAAGCCCCTATTTCAGCAAGTCCATCGATGATTTGTTTAGGGAACTCTGCTTTTTGGGCATATTCTTCAATTATAGGCGAGACTTCGCGCTTTACCCATTCTCTTGCCGCATCGCGTACAAGACGGTGCTCGTCATTAAGTAACTCGTCTATATTATAATAATCTGGTGCTTGGAACAAATCTGGCTTCATGCTTTTTGATTTAATGTTTGACTTTCCCCTTCCATAAGCTTAGGAATCAGTCCTGCAAGCTCGGGGTTCAATGCAAAAGTAACGAAATCGATTTCAGGGAACAATTTAAAACTACATTTTGAGATAGAAATCTTTGGTCAAATTAATATAGGCATCAGTGTAGTCATGTCGAGCGGTTTCAATGATAAGTTCCTTAGGGTTTATAGCGGTTTCCTGAAATGAAAACGTTAGTAGACTGCGTTTGATTTCGGAATGAATCGTCCCTTTAACTCTTAAAATCCGGTTTGGAAAAAGATGTTCTTTTGAAGCCAATACGATAAAGTCTTTTTCTTCGGAATACGGAATGACAACAGAAAAAATGCCTTGTGGGGACAATAATTTCGATACACTTTCAATAAGCTGTCTGAATGGCATGGCATCAACAAAGCGCGCCAAATCGCGTTGCTCATCGCTGCTTTTAAAAGTGTCTGAATAAAAGGGTGGGTTGGAAATAATTAGATCGTACTTTTCTTCAATCTCATCAACAAATTCTTCTAAAGACGCATGATAGCAAAACAATCGATCTCCCCAAGGGGACTGTTCAAAATTATCCACACATTGTTCATAGGCCGCATCGTCAATTTCAATGGCATCAATAAGCTCTGCACCGCTGCGTTGGGCTAACATTAAAGACAAAACACCAGTGCCGGCGCCAATATCTAAGATAGCATCTGGATTTGTATCTAAAGACGTCCAAGAACCAAGCAACACTGAATCTGTGCCAATTTTCATGGCACATCGGTCTTGGTTAATTGTAAATTGTTTGAATTTGAAGGGTTTGTTCATGGCAGTGGAAGTCCTTCCCTTTGGGAAGAGTTTAGGATGAGCTTAAAGATAAAGATCAATCAACCCTTCCGGCGTCTCTACCAAAATTGTCTTATTCTTTTTATCTACGTTCTTGATAAAAGCATCGTGCATCGGAATTAAAATTTCAATCCCGTCACGATCAATTTCAAAAAGCGCTTGGGCTGTAGAGTCGTTAATGGATTTCACAACACCAACTTTTCCGAAATTAACGTCTTCAATTGTAAATCCGATAATTTCGTGGAAATAAAATTTATCATCCTCAAGCTTAGGAAGAAATTCCAAAGGAAGATAAAGATCACATTTTAAAAGGGCATCAGCATCCTGTTCAGTATCTACATCTTCAAATTTGACTCGTAGCAATTCTGATTTGTGTAATTGTGAAGATTCTATAAAAAAAGGCACTAAATTATTACGAAGATCTACAAAAACGGAGTCCATGTCTTCGTAAATTTCTGGCTCGTCCGCATCCAATTTTATTAATAATTCACCTTTAAAACTGTATTTCTTTACAATTTTACCAACGTAGAAACAGTCTTTTTTTTGCATTGATTTGTGATTTCTTTAAACTTTAACTTAACTAATGTAATAAGATCCATGTTAATAGAAAGAAGGAATTTGAAAAACTATTTGTGAGATCCCGCATAAAGCGGGATTTGTTCAATACCAAATTCTTTTTATTTAAAAATAATGCTATTTCACAAAAAAAACTCCGATAGGTCATATCGGAGTTTAAAAGTATAAAAAATAAATTCTTTATTCTTCTGTTTTTGTTTCAGCATCTTCAGCAGGAGCCTCTTCAGTAGCAGCATCTTCAGCAGGAGCATTTGCAGCAGCCTCAGCAGCTTCTGCATCGGCAATAACCTGTGCAGCATCCGCTTCACGCTTAGCATTTACTTCTTTTTCAGCTTCTAGAGCTTTTGCTTTAGCATCTGCACCAGCTTTTGCTAAACCTTCTTTCTTAGCGTCAACTTTACCTGCTTTTTCATCTAACCAAGCAGCAAATTTAGTTTCTGCTTGCTCTTCTGTTAAAGCACCTTTTCTAACACCACCTGCAAGATGATTTTTCAACATGGCACCCTTATAAGACAAAATTGCTCTTGCCGTATCTGTAGGTTGTGCGCCATCCTGTAACCATTGCACAGCCAAATCAACATCTAATTCAATAGTTGCTGGATTTGTAGTTGGATTGTAAGCACCTATTTTCTCTAAGTATTTACCATCTCTTTTTGATCGTGCATCAGCTGCAACAATCCAGAAATAAGGTTTCCCTTTTTTTCCGCGTCTTTGTAATCTAATTTTAACTGACATAAAAAATTAATTAGTGAGGTTCGCGACCTCTATTATTAATAAGTCCCTGCCCGACATAAACAATTTATATCATTCAGGCGGGCGCAAAGATACTACAAATATTTTTTTATTATCAAATATTTTATAGTAAATTAATTACTGTGACAATTACTCGCAATTGTCTAAAATTCAAGATTGCAGGTCTGTTTAGGTCGGTTATGGAAGGTAACTTAAAATAATGAGATTGTTTTATATGAATTATAAATGAACTGTGCCCATTTATTGCCTCTAATAGTTGAAATTTGTATCCATTAAAAAAGAGGAAAGTGGTATGCAATTAGTTCTTGGCATGGATAATTGATTAAATCTCTTGTCATTTTAGTTGCGAAAGGATTACTATTTTGTTTTTAATTAGTTATTTAAATTTGATGAAATGAAGAAAATTGTCGCAATTTTAATTACAATGGCTACCTTTTATGGATGTAGTGACGAGGTGCAGTTCAACACGCCTGCACTTCAGGGAAATAAAAATTACGAACTATGGCGCGCAAGTTATTATGGTGCCGTTCTTAAAGAAAACAATCAATTAACAATTAAAGCGGGCGACAATAGTGAGAAAATGACTATTACATTATCGTCCATGGAGGAAGGAGCCTTTAATCTGTCTAACAAAAGTGCTTCAAGTATTGATTTTAGAGATGCTGACAATGTATTATATTCCACAAGAAATATTCCAGAACAAGAAAATAGTCTATCTTTTGGAAATGGAAAAGTGACCATCACGAAAATAGAAGACAACACGATATCTGGCGATTTTAATTTTTTAGCTTTTACTGAAGATGGTCTGAATTCTATAGGTTTTAACGATGGGGTCATTTATAAAGTGCCCGTGAAATTAGATAAAAAGCTCACTGAATAATTTATCACGCCGTCTTTTTGGGCTGCGTTTTTATATAGAACTTTTTATAACGGATATACTTAGTTAATTGAGCAGGTTCGTGACCTTTATTTTTACTAGGTGCAAGAGGCTCTTTTTTAGCTATAGTATTTGGTTAGAATAATAAACATACTGGTGATGGCAATTCTACCTCATGTAAAAAGCGAAGTTCTCCATTGGTTTTGTCCACTTTAAAAACGGCTATATTATTACTTTTTTGATTGGCTACTAATATAAATTTGCCTGTAGGGTCTAGAGTGAAATTTCGAGGCCAATCGCCATTAACTTGAATGTTCTGAATTCTGTTGAGCGCTCCTGAAGTTGCATCTCTTTTAAAAACAACAATGGAATTTTCGCCACGGTTGGAGCCGTATAAAAATTGCTCATCTTCAGAGAGGTGAATATCTGCACAATAACTTTCGCCTTTAAAATTGGGATCTAAAGTTGAAACCGTTTCAATACGTTCAAAACCGTTTTCTATTTTTCTTGCAGCGGTAATTGTACTCGAAAGTTCATTAATAATGTAAATAAACTTCCCGTCTTTCGTCAGTGAAAAATGGCGAGGACCAGAGTTGTCGTCTATTTCAACAATTGAAGGCGCTATCAATTCATAAGTATTGTTTGATAATCGATAATTAAAGACAGCGTTGCGTCCCAAATTCGAAGTGTATAGCTCGTCGTTATAAAATTGCGCAGAATGTGCGTGCGAGACCATACTGTCGGTGGTTTGGTCCAGGATCTGAAATGCTTCGGTTAAAGTGCCATCATTTTTAACCGTATATAAAGCAAAATTTCCACCAGTATAATTTGAAACGACAGCTTTGTTTCCGTTTTCGTTAAGTGCAACATGACAAGGGTTTGCGCCATGGGTAGAAGCTTTATTTATAAAAGATAACGCGTCATCGGACGCCACTTTAAAAGCAGATACTGCCCCGTTGTCAGTTTCGTTCACCGCATAAAGGTATTTTTTATCAGGAGAGTAGGTGATAAACGAAGGGTTTTCAGATATTGTAGCCAATTGTTTGTTGGTTAACGCACCAGTTTCAGAATTAAATTGAAATTGATAAATGCCTTCGCTATCACCATCCGTATAAGTGCCGACATATAGAGTGGTTGTTTTTTGCTCACAGTTTAAAAAGCAAAGTACAGTAAGAAATATTAAGGGGAAATGAATTTTCATACGACTAAAGTTTTAGGACGTCTAAATTATGATAATTTACTCCATTTTAAGTTGAAGTGATTAAAGTTTCTTAAATACGGCTTAACCACCTGAGAAATCATGCACTTATTTAAACTCAGGAATTGCGAAACTTTATCACAGTTTTGAACCACTAATATTTTTCAGGTATTTAGATGTTGGGCATTGGTAGAAGTCTTTATAAGTTTCATCAAATTTATAGGATATATTCTCTATCAAGCTGTGGTATTAGGGTTTCAAAAGTGTTTTCTATTTTTTATAATTTTCCTTTTAGAAAGGCGTTTATTATATGTAATTTTATAAACTTTTCTTTTTGAGAAAAAGCCTAGTAATTCCAGCCATTTTAAGATCAAACATTAGTGTATTTGTGGCGATTAAAGCCATCACTCACTTTTAAATGAGGATTTTTCAGGGAAGTAAAAGACAGCAACTAATTTATAACAGTTTCTCCCGCTTGGGGAGATTAAGAGTGGATTTTTATGTACTTAATATTCGATACCGAAACAACAGGACTGCCAAAACGTTGGGATGCACCCATTACCGATACTGAGAATTGGCCAAGATGCATCCAAATTGCATGGCAATTACACGATGATATGGGAGTTTGTATTGAGCATCAGGATTATTTGGTAAAACCTGACGGTTTTAATATTCCTTATGATGCTGAAAAAATTCACGGAATTTCCACGGATTTGGCCCAGCAACAAGGTGTGCCATTGGCTGAAGTTTTGGAAAAATTCAATGCGGCATTAGCAAAAACTAAATTTGTGGTAGGTCAGAATGTTGGTTTTGATCTCAACATTATGGGTGCGGAATTCCATCGTGAAAACGTTACCAATAGTTTACAGGAACTTCCTGTTTTGGATACCTGTACAGAACATACCGCTGGTTTGTGTCAACTTCCTGGGGGACGCTACGGGAGGTTCAAATTACCCACTTTGACTGAATTGCATGAGTTTCTTTTTAATGTGCCTTTTTCGGAAGCACATAATGCGACTGCCGATGTTGAGGCGACGACACGTTGTTTTTTAGAATTGATAAGACGCGAAGAATTTACCAAGGAACAGTTGGAGGTTTCTTCTGAATATTTTGAGGATTTTAAAGAAGCAAATCCTGAGACGATTCAGCTGATTGGGTTAAAGCACATTAATCTTAAGGCAGAAAGCGCAAAAATAAAACGACAGATTGAAGCGCTGCAAGCCTCTGATGAGCCTTCAAAAACGGAGATTGCCCAAAATATTAAAGAACTTAAAGATGTTGAGTTTGTTCATTTGCACAACCACTCTCAATTTTCTGTTTTACAGTCTACCATTAGTGTTCCTAGTTTGGTGGCGGTAGCGGCCGAGCAAAATATGTCTGCGGTGGCACTTACCGACCATGCCAATATGATGGGTGCCTTTCACTTTGTAAAAGCAGTCGGCAATCATAATAAAGGTGTTGAAGCTAAGAATAAGGCAGCAGAAGAACGCGGTGAAGTGCCTACAGGAAAACTAATCAAACCTATTTTAGGGTGTGAGTTTTTTGTATGCGAAGATCATTTGGATAAAAGTAGAAAAGATAACGGGTACCAAGTTGTGTTTTTGGCGAAGAATAAAAACGGCTATCATAATTTGGCAAAATTATCCTCGCACGCCTTTGTGAACGGATTTTACTATTTGCCTAGAATTGATAAAAAACTGATTGAACAATACAAAGAAGATCTTATTGTATTGACCGGAAATCTCTATGGAGAAATTCCTAGCAAGATTTTGAATGTGGGTGAAAACCAGGCGGAGGAGGCTTTGATCTGGTGGAAAGAGACTTTTGGAGACGATCTTTATATTGAGTTAATGCGGCACAATCAGGAAGATGAAAACCGGGTAAACCCTGTCCTGATTGACTTTGCCAAAAAGCACGATATCAAACTGGTGGCCACCAATAATACCTATTATTCCAAGAAGGAAGATGCCAATGCGCACGATATTCTATTGTGTGTTAAAGATGGAGAAAAGCAGGCAACCCCAATAGGTCGTGGCCGAGGTTACCGCTACGGTTTGCCTAACCAGGAATATTATTTCAAGTCGGGCGAAGAGATGAAAAAACTTTTTAAAGACATTCCCGAAGCCATTTTCAATATTCAGGATGTGGTTGACAAAATTGAAGCCTTTGAATTGGCAAGAGATGTTTTATTGCCTGCCTTCGGAATTCCTGATGAGTTTAAACATGAAGACGATTTAAAGGATAAAGGCAAACGCGGAGAAAATGCCTATTTACGTCATATAACCTACGAAGGGGCTAAAAGACGCTACGCTGAACTTACGGACGAGATTAAAGAACGTATCGATTTTGAGTTGAGTGTTATTGAGAACACCGGATATCCTGGATATTTCCTGATTGTTGAAGACTTTATTAGAGAAGCGCGGAATATGGATGTTTCCGTGGGGCCAGGTCGTGGATCTGCTGCCGGATCTGTGGTTGCTTATTGTTTGAAAATTACCAATATTGATCCCTTAAAGTATAATTTGCTTTTTGAGCGTTTCCTGAATCCGGACCGTATCAGTATGCCAGATATTGATATCGATTTTGATGATGAAGGTCGAAGCCGGGTCATGGACTATGTGATCAAGAAATATGGGAGCAATCAGGTGGCGCAGATTATTACTTATGGTACAATGGCTGCCAAATCATCCATTCGAGATACAGCAAGGGTCTTGGATTTGCCACTTTTTGATGCCGATAGGATTGCGAAGTTGATTCCAACCATGTCTAAATTGAGCAAAATCTTTGGTTATGACGAGAAGCAGTTGAGCAAAGCGTTTAGATCTGAGGATTTAGAAAAAGTAAATGAGCTGCTCAATATTGCCGATGGTTCCGGGCTAGAATCTGAAACACTTAAATTGGCAAGAATTCTTGAAGGTTCGGTTAGGAATACGGGAATTCATGCCTGTGGGGTGATTATTACACCAGATGATATTACCAAATTCGTACCGGTCTCAATCGCTAAGGATTCGAATTTGTATGTTACTCAATTTGACAACTCGGTTGTAGAGGATGCAGGTTTGCTGAAAATGGATTTCTTGGGATTAAAAACCCTGACCTTAATTAAGGATACCGTTAAAATCGTGAAAGCCAAACACGATATATTACTTGATCCGGATACATTTCCATTAGACGACCAATTGACTTACGAGCTCTTCCAAAAAGGAGAAACCGTTGGCGTATTTCAGTATGAATCGCCTGGGATGCAAAAACATCTTAAAGAATTAAAGCCTACGGTTTTTGAAGATTTAATTGCCATGAATGCTTTGTACCGTCCGGGGCCAATGGAATATATTCCAAGTTTTACCAGGCGTAAACACGGCGATGAAGAGATTGATTATGACCTTCCGGCCATGGAAGAATATTTAAAGGAGACTTACGGAATTACGGTGTACCAAGAGCAGGTGATGTTGCTTTCACAAAAATTGGCAGGTTTTACCAAAGGTGAAGCCGATGTGCTGCGTAAAGCGATGGGGAAAAAGCAAATTGCCGTATTGGATAAGATGAAACCACAGTTTGTTACCCAAGCCGCTGCAAACGGGCATGATGCTAAAAAACTGGAAAAGATCTGGAAAGATTGGGAAGCCTTTGCGAGTTATGCCTTTAATAAATCACATTCTACCTGTTATGCTTGGATTGCTTATCAAACGGCATATTTAAAGGCACATTACCCGGCAGAATATATGGCTGCGGTTTTGAGTAATAATATGAACGACATCAAGCAGGTCACGTTTTTCATGGAAGAATGCAAGCGCATGAAATTGAATGTACTTGGGCCAGATGTGAATGAGTCTTATTATAAGTTTTCTGTAAACAAGGATTATGCGGTACGGTTTGGAATGGGTGCCATTAAAGGTGTTGGCCATGGTGCGGTAATGACTATTGTGGAGCACCGTAATAAGGATGGACAATACAAATCTATTTTTGATTTAGCAAAGCGCATCGATTTGAGAGCGGCGAATAAAAAAGCTTTTGAAAACTTAGCTTTGGCGGGTGGATTTGATTGTTTTGGCGACACACACCGTGCGCAATATTTTCAGGATGAAGGCGATGGAATTACCTTTTTGGAGAAAGCTATTAAATATGGTAGTAAGCATCAAGAAAACGAAAATTCAGCACAGGTGAGTTTATTCGGTGATGCCAGTGATGTTCAAATAGCAGAGCCATTAGTGCCTCCTTGTGAAGAATGGGGTACTATGGAGAAATTGGCCCAAGAAAGGGAAGTTGTGGGCATTTATATTTCTGGTCACCCGTTGGACGATTTTAGAGTAGAAATGAAAACTTTTTGTAATGCTACTTTAGCCCATTTTGTAAACCTGGAGCCTTATGTTAACCGCGAAATGACCTTTGGTGGCGTGGTCACTAATGTGGAGCACCGTGTGAGCAAACAGGGTAAAGGGTGGGCCATGTTTACCATTGAAGATTATACGGATAGTTTTGAGTTCCGCATTTTCGGCGAAGAGTACTTAAGATTTAGACACTTTTTGGTAAGAAGTTCTTTTGTATATGTTAAGGTGTATGTAAAGGAAGGTTGGACTAACAAAGATACAGGCAAGAAAAGTGAACCGAGATTGCAGTTTACAAGTTTTCAGCTATTGCATGATGTGATGGACACCTACGCCAAGAAGTTATCCATTCAGTTGGAGATAAAAGACTTGAAAGCGAATAAAATTAAAGCGCTTGATGATATATTGAGAATGCACGAAGGAAACCATGCCTTGAACTTTTTAGTTTATGATAATGAAGCAAAAATGAAATTACACATGCCGAGTAGAAAACAAAAAGTGAGAATTTCGCAAGAACTCCTGGACGAATTGTCAAATCAGGATGTTTATTTTAAGTTGAATTAACGAAGGCGTCACAGTTGAGAAGACCAAAATCATAGGTTTTCAGTGTTTCATGACAAAGTATTGCGATGTTTTTTGGAGGCTTATAAAAATTGATGTTAAAATGCGAAAATTTGCGCAAGGGATTGCAGTGACATCCTTTTTATGGTGTGGGCTAAGCGCAGCGAAAGCCAACACTATAAAAAGATATAACGGAAAGCCCGGTTTATGCGCCCAAAAATGCGTCATAACCATCGCACATCCTACGATAACCAAAACAAATGTTAAGCGTGTAAGGATTAGTGAATATTTTGACTAATTTTGTGCATTGAACTGAAGTAGAACAATTAAAGTATAGAAAATATGGCATTAGAAATAACAGATGCAAACTTTGAGGAAATGGTTTTGAAAAGCGATAAACCTGTAGTAGTAGACTTTTGGGCCGCTTGGTGCGGACCATGTAGAATGGTTGGACCGATCATTGACCAAATAAGCGATGAGTACGAAGGTAAAGCTGTAGTTGGAAAAGTAGATGTTGATGCAAATCAGGATTTTGCTGCCAAATATGGTGTGCGTAACATTCCAACAGTATTAGTATTCCAAAACGGAGAGGTTGTTGGAAGACAGGTTGGTGTAGCTCCTAAAAATGCTTATACTGACGCTATTGATGCGCTTTTATAGTCATTAATTAGAGTAAACAGCCATGCTTTAGCGCCTAAAGAAATATCGGGTAATAGGGTGATGTGTTGTCTGTGGTTTAAAAACATAGAATAATCAGATAAAATGATGAAAGGTTTGCTGTAATGGTAAACCTTTTTTTATTTTAGTTAAAAATTTAGAAAATGAGTGATAAAATAAAAATACAAGATGCGATTGATCGCAAATTGATAGAAGAGCGTAAAGTATTTCTTTGGGGTCAAGTGGATGACAAATCCGCAAAACATGTGATTGACCGATTGATGTATTTGGACGCTATTGATACCAAGGATATCCATTTATACATTAACAGTCCGGGGGGGTATGTCACCGCAGGATTTGCTATTTATGACTGCATGAAATCCTTAAAGAGCGAGGTTTCAACCATTTGTACGGGTTTTGCAGCCTCAATGGGCTCAATTTTATTGTCAGCAGGAGAAAAAGGAAAGCGTTTTATCCAACCCCATGCCCGTGTGATGATTCATCAACCGAGTGGTGGCGCAAGAGGACGAGCGAGTGATATTGAAATTACTGCGCAGGAAATTTTGAAAACGAAAGAATTAAGCGCAAGATTGTTGGCAGAAAATTGTGGACAAAGTATTGAAAAAGTAATGAAAGATTTTAACCGCGACCATTGGATGGGAGCTGACGAATCTATTGCTTATGGAATTGTGGATAAGGTAAGCTCCTAACCCCATAAGAGGGAATTGAAGGTTCCTTTCCCCCCAATGGTGGAATTCTCATTGATGTAATTACCACATTGGTGAGAAAATATGCAACTTTAGAATTAAGGTTTCATGAATGTTTTTGTCTGGAGAGAGATAAGAATTCTCGAAATCCCGAAAGCAGAAAGAGCATTCTATTAATACTAATAAAAAATATTTAATTAATAATCAAGCCTTCCTCCCCTTCGGGGAGGTTAGGAAGGGATCATGGATTTACAAACAGAACTCAATAAAACAGGAGGTTTTAAAAACCTCGAGCTCCTCGCCAAACAAGTGGTTGAGGGTTTTATTGCTGGGATGCACAAGAGTCCGTTTCACGGATTTTCTGCCGAGTTCGCTGAGCATAAAATTTATAATCAAGGGGAAAGTACAAAGCATATTGATTGGAATTTATACGCTAAAACAGACAAGCTGTTTACCAAAAGGTATGATGAGGAAACCAACTTGCGTTGCCATCTGATTATTGATAACAGTAGCTCCATGCATTATCCCGAAATGAAGGCGTTTTCCATCAATAACCTGAACAAAATAGCCTTTTCCGCATTGGCTTCAGCCAGTTTAATGCATATTCTTAAAAAGCAGCGTGACGCCGTAGGCATGAGTATTTATAGTGATGCTTATGATTATTATGCGCCCGAAAAAGGTAGTGAGCGCCACCATCAAATGCTATTGAGTGAATTGAACAAAACCGTAGTTTCAAAACCCGTCAATAAGCAAACAGAAACCTATACGTATCTGCACCAAATAGCGGAGAAAATAAAAAGACGGTCTTTAGTTTTCTTTTTTACGGACATGTTTCAAACCACAACGGACCAAGCAAAACTATTTGAGGCACTCCGTCATTTAAAGCATAAAAAGCACGAAGTAGTTTTGTTTCATGTGTTTGATAAAGATAAGGAACTGACTTTCGATTTTGATAATACGCCCAAACGTTTTGTAGATGTTGAAACAGGTGCGTACATTAATTTGTACCCCGAAACGATAAAGGAAGCTTATGAAGCGGCTGTAGGTAGTTACTTTGATGAGTTACGACTTAAATGTGGCCAATATCAAATTAAATATGTGGAGGCAGACATTACTAAGGATTTTGATAAGATCCTGACAACATACATGGTAGCGCGTGGGAAGTTTAAATAATCAATTTTTTTTTAAAAATCATCGCAAAATGTTTGCGATATTGAAAATGCAGTGTATATTTGCACTCGCATTAACGCAACGGTCTGGTAGTTCAGCTGGTTAGAATGCCGCCCTGTCACGGCGGAGGTCGCGGGTTCGAGTCCCGTCCAGACCGCGGAAGAGGTTATCAAAAGCCTTCAAAACCCTGTAAATCTTATGATTTACGGGGTTTTATGCTTTTTAGGAAATCATATAATTTGGTTCTATTTGATTCTGAAAGGTCACAAATCGTCAACATCTTTGATTCTCGTGAATTATGTTGACAGAATGATGTATCTTAATCCTACGCTTAGTTGATTTGACTTTCGTCTATACAATGTTTAACCATTAAAGACGACAACTATGAGAACTTCTTCAACATTTTCAGTACTGTTTTGGGCATACGGTAAACGCGCCGTAAATGACAAAGCAAACATTTACGTGCGTATTACTTCAAACGGTAAACGTGTCAACATAAGTCTTAAAAAGAAAATCAATGTTTCTACTTGGGATGAAAAGTCTCAAAGAGCAAAAGGGAAAGATAAGGATTCGCGTATTTTAAATTTATATTTGAATGAAGTGCAATCAAAAATCTATCGGATTTATGAAGAACTAAAAACAGCAGAGAAACCCTTTACCTCTCAAATGATTAAGGCTAAATTTCTGGGAGAGGATAAGAAGCACTTTACATTTCGAGGTCTTATTGATTATTATAATAATAAGATGCAGCACAAACTGCACATAAATACGAGAGGCCAATATAAAACTAGCCAACAGTATATGTTATTGTATATTTCTGATGAATATAAGTTAACTGACTTGCCTCTTTCAGACCTTGATTATGGCTTTATTATAGGTTTTGAGAATTTTCTTCGTTCCTACATCCCAAAGATTGGACAACCCAAAATTGGAAACAATACAGCAATGAAGCACATTAAACGTTTGCGTAGAATGGTGACTCTTGCTTATAGAATGGAATGGATTGATAGAGACCCATTTGTCAATTTTAAAATAAAGATTGAGAAGAAAGAAAGAGGTTTCCTTACAAAGACAGAACTACAAGCTGTTGAAGATTTAAATTCCTCAATTGAACGTCTGGTTGTTGTTCGAGATTTATTTGTTTTCAGTTGCTACACGGGTATATCCTATAGTGATATCATAGCATTGACAAGTAAAAACATTATAAGTGGAATAGATGGTAATCCTTGGATAATGGCTAAGAGGATAAAGACTGGCACTCCTTTTAAAATCCCGTTATTAGCAAAGGCTGGATATTTAATCGATAAATACAGTGAGCATATAAGAACTTGTGGGACGGATAATCTTTTACCCAAACTGTCCAATCAAAAACTGAACAGCTATCTTAAGGAAATTGCAGATCTCTGTGGCATTAAAAAGAATCTTACCTTTCACATGGCGCGACATACTTTTGCTACGACTGTTACCTTAAGTAATGGAGTCCCGATTGAGACAGTATCTAAATTATTAGGTCATACGAAATTGGCAACAACCCAAATCTATGCACAAGTAGTTGAAAAAAAGGTAAGCCAGGATATGGAAAAACTGAAATTGATATTGGAGTGAACGTTTCAAGGTCAATTAATGCATGTAGAGAAATTCATGAGCGGAGAGTAGCAAAGGGAAAGAGCAAAAAAATGGAGTCATCAGCAATGTTCTCTCACTAGGCTCTTAAAGCAGATTTCTAATTGCGATTTGGAACCCTTGAAGCACCTTAGTTGAAAACTGATACATTTCACTTACTTTTCAACACATTACTTGAATAGTCGCGATGACAAATATCTAAAATACTACACATTGACCGAACCAGTGGAAAATTCGTAGGATTTTCCAAATAGGCGAGGACAAGCCATTGCTTATGCACACTATTGTGCCGTCGTACTTTATCTAATCATTATTTGTCACTATACTTTTACCAGTCTTTTCATTACCATAAATATCAATGTTCTCTGACTTTGAATATTTTTTCCATTCCCTTAATAGCTTATTAAATTCATCATTTTCGCACACCTTAAATCTTTTAAGAGAGTAATACTTTCCTGTTATTGAAACATCAGAAAATCTTGAGCGATGTCTCTTTTGGCAATTCGGACACCACATCATATACCACAGTACTTTGTTAGCCACTGGCTTTACTCGTTCTAATATTCAAGTTCTATTCCGAATTCACTCGCTTTATGAGATAGATTTTTTATTCGCTCGAGATACTTTTCTTGAATTCCCATTTCATTTATTCCGTTTAACGCATTGTCAAACATTTTTCCCATTGCTAAATAATAGTTTTCATCCCAATATCCAAAATCTTCAATAATTTCTAAACAACAACTTACATAATGTAATTCCAGTTCGACATTTAGTTCTGTAATATTCATTTTGCGAACTGTGCGAATTATTTTTCGCGCCTCAGTTTCACGTAAATCCATATTCCTCCCATTTGGATAAATATATCTTTCAACTTCTCTTTTATATTTTTCTGTCAGCTTTTGAATATCGCCTGTTGTGAAAATATCTAAGTAATTTTTAGCATCAGGAATTTTTTTATACATCTCCAAAATCAACTTAATGATTTCAGTTTTGTCCATTTGGTTTAATTCCTTTTTTAATTCTCTAAGTGCCATATTTAGCTCGGTTTTTCAGCTGGTGGCTAACGTTTCGTATAAGGAAAGTTGCGTGTTTGTGTGTGAGGATTTTCCGAAGGAAAATCAGAAGTTAGCAAACGAGCAACTAACTTTGGATTAGCTAAAACCAGCAATTTTTTTATACTGTGTTGAACGAATCCTCCCTACCGGTCGGAAGCCCGCCTGAACAGTTCAGATTGGATGTCCCTACCGTAAATGTAATAGATTTATTAATTTGTAGCTAAATTTTAAATCTAATATCATGTTTAAAAAAAAGTAGAACCATTGCCCAGCGCGCTTTTGAGGAAGTAGCAGGCTTCCGCACACTCCAGAACAGATTGGAGCAGAGCTTTTCCATCAATGGCAAGGCCAAAAGCACCCTGAACAATTATCTCCGGTGCCTGGCCCACCTCGCTTTGCACTACAAACAAAGCCCGGAAACGCTCTCGGTTGAAAATATTGAGGCGTATCTGTACCATTGCCAAAAACTCCACAAAACCCCTTCCGAAAGTTTCTTCAAGCACACCATTTTTGGGCTCAGGGCCGACTACAAAGTCATGGGCATGGAGGCCAAGCGCGTGGCTTTGCCCCAGATCAAACGGGACTTGAAACTGCCGATTGTTCTAAGCCAGGAAGAAATGAAGCGTCTTTTAAAAGCGCCGAAGTATCTTAAGCACCGTTTGATTATTGGGATGCTCTATGGCTGTGGCCTTCGCAGCTACGAACTGTGCAACCTCAAGTTGGCAGACATCGACTTTGATCGAAGAACGGTCTTTGTTCCCAAGAAAAAAGGTAAGATCGACCGTTATGTTCCCTTGAGCGCATATTTGGTCAGAGGACTAAAGACGTATATCAACACGGAAAATCCGCAGTGTTATCTTTTCAACAGTCAGGTCACCAAAGACGGGGAGTCGCGTGGGCTGACCACCAATGGCATCCGTTGGGTGATCAAGGAAAACCGCAGTAAAATCGGTAGTTCCAAAAAGATTACGGCCCACACCTTGCGGCACACCTTTGCCACCCATTTGTTGGAATATGGGGTTGATATTGTCAGCCTAAAGGAACTTTTGGGCCATGCGCATATCGAGATGACCCTGACCTATCTGCATGTGGCCAATCTGCCCAGTGGTTCCAAGTTTTCCCCACTGGACAGGCTCTACGGGTAATGCGCCCCAAACATACGGTCGCTGACATTTTAGAAATGGAACAGCTACAGCTCAAAAACTTGAGCCTGACCTCCTGGCATTACCGTGCCCTGCAGACCATAAAGAGGTGCCGGACCAAGGCCATGGGCGGGCATATTGATAAATGCGATTGTTGCCACGGGCTCCACATCAGTTACAACAGTTGCAGGAACAGGCATTGCCCAACCTGTCAGGGACACAAGCGAGAAGAGTGGATCAGGGCACGGGAGAACGAGCTATTGGACGTCCCCTACTTTCATGTCGTGTTTACACTTCCAAGCGAGTTTAACAGCTATGCCCTGAGCCACGGCAAAATCCTGTACGGCAGTCTGTTCAGGGCTGCCTGGCAGACCCTGCAGCAATTTGGTGACAATCCCAAGCATCTCGGTGGCAGGATGGGGATGATTGCGGTGCTGCATACCTGGGGCCAGAACATGAGTCTGCACCCACACCTGCACTGCATTGTGCCAGGCGGTGGTCAGAGCCAATCGGGACAATGGAAAACTGTAAAGAATAAAGGCAACTACTTGTTCAATGTAAAATCAATGAGCCAAGTGTTCAGGGCAAAATATATCGCAGAGCTTAGAAGGAGTGGCTTAAAGATCCCTCAGAAAATTTACAATGAAGTGTTCCGTAAAAAGTGGGTGGTCTATGCCAAACAACCTTTTAGAAGTCCAAAATATGTCATTGAATACCTGGGCAGATATACCCATAAAATAGCGATCAGCAACCATCGGATTACGGATGTCGATCGTAAAAACAGAAGTATAACCTTTACAGCCAAGGATTACCGTCGTGCAGGCAAGAAAGTCAATTTAACGGTATCGAGTGTAGAATTTATCAAACGTTTTTCCCTGCATATTTTACCCAAGGGATTTACCAGGATACGGCATTATGGTATGTTGAGCAGCAGCTGGAAAAAGGAGAAATTACCAAAACTACAGGCAGAGCTGGCTAAGGTAAAAAAAGAAGCTGTCAGTACAATACAGCCGCTTTTACACCGTCGATGTCCTGTCTGTAAAAAAGGGAGACTGCATACGATTCTGCTGTTCAATGATCGTGGGCCTCCCGAGAATTGGCGTGTTTTGCTAAAAGATAGAAAATTGAATAGGAGCAACTAAAAATTATTCTGCATATGCGGACGGGCTGCGCTATGTCTTGACTTTAAAAATTAAACGATAAAAACCACATATCGTAAATTGAAACCACTAAAAAGCCACGGAAAATGTTATAAAATAATCGACTTCTATGCTTCTTGACCACACGAATACCAGCGTAACCTCCAAAAATCCTTCCCTTAACTTAACGTTTTACCCATAGACGGCAAATCAACCGGATTCGTCAACACAGGATTCAGCTCTGGCCTATCGGCGAGCCGAATCCTTAGTTATTGTGCAACGTTTTTTTACTCTAATTGATATTTTTTATTATTTATGCAATTGTTTTAAAAAGCGTTGTTCTTTGAAAGTGCTGTTAATTATAATAGCAATAACAACAATAAGAGAAAGAATACCTGAAATTACAATGTAATTATAAAATGATTGGGAAAAGTACTCCTTAAAATAAGGCAACAGCAAATAAAATCCAAATATGTAAACTGTTATACAGATTGGTGTAATAATATAATTTATAATTTGGCGGGTTTTGTAATACTTTTTCAGATAGGCGAGGTAAGATTTTTGAGTCATCGAAATGAGTTGCTTTTCTTTGCGATATAACGAATGAAACTCCAAGACAATTCGGAATGTAAGACTTGAAATCATAAGAATTAGACCTAGATTAAAGGTATTCCATTGATTGAATGCATAATAAAAAGCATAGATAGTTACTATAATCACTGCTAAGGACATAACAGTGATACTCATATATTGTCCGTTGCGTTGTTTCTTTGCTTTTGTAATTATTTCTTTGGGATTAAAGTTTGAGCTATCATTAGCTTGCATCTCCCATAATTTATTTAAGTTGTCATTTTCCATTTTTGATACATTTTAAAAGTGATTTTCGAATACGACTCAAACGTGTTCGTAATGTTCCGTGTGCTAAACCAACAGTATCTGCAATAGTAGCTTGTGGTATGTTCTCTAGTTCTAATAATATTAATGCTCTATTTTGCGCGTTAAGTTGGTCAATACAGTGATAAATTTTTTTGATATTTTTTTCATCATCGTGTTTGTTTTCATCATTGTCACTATTTGACACTAAGTCTTCGTTTATAGTGATGCTTTTTCTAGATTTACGTAAATCACCTAAACATATATTTACTGCAATTCTATAAATCCAAGTGTCAATAGAAGACTTTCCTTTAAATGAATTTCTATGTGTCCAAACCTTTATAAAGGTCTCTTGAAGCCATTCATTGGCAAGTTCAATATTGCCTGATGCATAGCCTAAACATAACCTATGGACTTTAGAAGCATATGAATTATAAAAGTTCGTAAATTCCTGTTCTGTAATCATACTTTAGATGATAAAATCATTTGTATTTGTTCTAAAAACCAATCAGGTTTGTCTAACATTATAAAATGGGCACTATCTTCGGCTATAATAAACTTGTAGTCTTTTAAATTTGCATATTGACTTTTATAGGTTTGTTTAACCATTTCTGTACCGTAAGGCTTTGTAGCTGCAATTATAGTAACAGGAATCGAAATGTTTTTTAAATCTTCTCTGAGGTCTAATTTAAGATAATCGGTATATCCATAAACATATGTTTTTCGGTCAGATTCTAGCATCCAGTTTTTAATTCTTTCTTGTTCGGATTCTTTGGTGCTCATTCCTTTCGACATTGCTGTGGCAGTTTGCTCAAAAGTTATATCATCCATTGCTAATTGTTGATTGTTATATGGGCTGTCATAAGCTAGGTTTTCAGGGTCAAAATCGGGAATCATTAATGCACCAGAAGCAGGAAGCGCATCAATTAGTATGATTTTAGAAAGTTTTAAATCATTTTGTGCAGCAAGCCAAGTGGCAATCGTACCGCCCAAACTGTGTCCAATTATGGTAGCATTTTGTAAATCATTTTTTAAGACATATTTTTTTAGAGACTCGTTGACTTTAGGTAACCAAGGGAATTCTATTGGTTCTATTCCTCCAAAACCAGCTAAAGTTACTATATGGCATTCGTAATTCTTTTCAAGTTTCTTTACTAGTGGATTCCAAACATTTCCAGGAACTGTAAAGCCCGGAATTAATACGATAGGCTTACCTTTTCCTGTAACTTCTACACTGATAGGTTGACTTTCATTTTTTGCGTAAATTGATAAAGAAAATACGAATGAGATGAATAATAAAATAAGATTTTTCATTGTTTTTAAGTTTTGATTTCCCTTTAGATGCGGAAATCAAAAAATGTTACATCTTATTTTGAAAGTGACATAAAATAAGGTCAATTTATTCTTCGATAATGCTTGGTCAAAATGTCTTGTCCTGAAATATGGCTACAGGTTAAAATTGAATTAAGCTGATAATTGATATACCATATTCGGTGTTTTATAATCTAAAGATAAATGTAATCTTATTTCATTGTATAAATTAATTGCACTTTTTGCAGCTCTTTTAGCGTGTTGCACGTCAGTAAAGGTCTGGTCTAGGTAAAACTCATCTTTCAGGATGCCATTTACCCGTTCTGCCATGGCATTTTCGTAACAATGATTTTCTTCAGTCATGCTAATATCTATCTTTTTCCTTTTTAGTATTTGTGTATACACATTACTACAGTATTGTATTCCTCTATCTGAATGATGTATGAGTCCGCTAATATTTTTAGCTTGATTTATGGCTTTATTAAGTGCTCTCACGCATCCTTTTAGTTCCAGGCTATCACTTAGGTCATAACCCACTATTTTCCTAGAATACATATCTGTTATCAAAGCCAAGTAACAAAAGCCTTTTACTGTTCTAATATATGTAATATCAGATACCCAAACTTGGTTAGCTCTAGTAACTTTTAAGTCTTTAATAATGTTACTATACTTATAAAATCGATGATAAGAATTGGTTGTTCTAGCACTAGTTTTCTTTCTAAGTGTAAGCATATTATATTTTCTAAGGACATTAAATAAAGTATCTCTACCGACTTTTAAGTTAGCTTTTTCAAAATCGTCTTTCAATGATTTATCGAGTTTACGCACACCTTCTCTAGGAAGGGATTTGCGTCTTTTTTTAACTATATCAATAATCTGTTGCTCTAGTTTTAAACGTTTATCAGCTCTTTTTTTATGCTTGTAATAAGCATCACGTTTAAGTCCAAAGCAATGATTTATAGTTGTTAAAGAAGCAAATCCCTTAGATTTTTCTTTAGCTTTGATTAAGGCTTTATACTTAACTTTTTTTTTAGTTCAGCAATAGATTTATAACCAAGATCTTCTGCAGCAACTTCTAGATAGGATTCTTCTACCATAGCATCCAGATCCTTTTTAAGAAGCAATTTTTTAAGCTGTTCAATTTCCTTTTGAAGTGCTTTAATTCTAGATATTTCGTCTTTTGTTTCCACTTTTACTCTGGTATTCATTAAGTCTTTACGATTGTACTTTTTAATCCACACATTCACTGTTGTAGGTGCAATAGAATAGAGTTTGCATAATTCACTCTTGGTGTGTTTTCCGATTGTAAGTTCTGCTAAAATTTTTAATTTGAAAGGTTCGCTGTAACGTCTAATTACTTTGTCATTTTTGTACATAATGTTTAAAATTATGTAGCCTTTATTCAGGACGACTCA
>NZ_AUHD01000001.1 GCF_000423005.1 Gelidibacter mesophilus DSM 14095 | reverse complement strand
ACCCATATAGCGTGCAGATAGGCTCTTGGTTGATGAAGCCATTTCAAAACAAATAAAAAATGCTTTGCGAACTCCAAATTTAACCTTGTGGAAAAGCGTATTGGCCGTGGTAGATTCAATATGTCCGCAGATATTGCACTGTCTTGCAAAATCCTTGCGAACTTGGCAGGCAGTATGATTACATCTCAAGCATTTGTAGCCCATATTTGATTTAATTGAAGCTAAGTATTTCTTGCAATCTTCATCGGTTTTGAACCGATCAGAGAACTCTAGAAGATTTTGACCTTTAAAAATATCCATAATATTATATGTTTACTGACAATAAAGATATGTATTTAGATACTGACCTCTATAGATGTTAATTGGAAATCAATGTTGGCCGTGACATTCAATCTATTAAAATTGGATTTATCCATACCGCCCACTATACCCCCTTGCCTTAAATAACCCGTGGATAAAAAATAACCTACTTTATCTGATCCACCGCGAGCAGAGAGGGTATATGATGTTACCGGAGCATCTTTAAAAATTTCATCTTGCCAATCTGTACCAACTCCTAAAGTAGAAAGATCTGAAAATATTAAATTCCCTCCAGATACTGCACTACCTTCATTAATTATAGTAGCGTACTCTGAAGCATTTAATAGCCCTATTTTTCTATCTACAGATTGAATACCTGTGTAAGTATTAAATGAAAACTCTGTCTTTTCATTGCTTCTACCACCCTTAGTGGTTACCACAATTACACCATTCCCTCCTTTAACACCATAAATAGCCGTTGACGCTGCGTCTTTTAAAATGTTTATAGATTGAATGTCTGCAGAGTTAATCGAATTTAAGTCATCAAGGGTTTGAGGAACTCCATCAATAATAACAACCGGATCAGTACCAGTAAATGACGGAATACCCCGTATTAATACTGTGGGCTTACTTCCTGGAGCGCCTCCTTGCACCACCGCAACACCTGAAGCATTGCCCTGAAGAGCTTCTTCAACTCTTAACGGTTTTAAGTTTTCAATTGTTTCCGACTTCACCGTCGAAATAGCACCAGAAACATCCGTAACTTTTTGCGTTCCGTAGCCAATGACTACAATTTCACCAAGGGCTTCTGCGTCTTCTTTTAATACAATGGTCATGGGTTGATCATTAAAAACCTTTACTTCTTGATTTTGAAAACCTACATAAGAGAACACCAATACCGAATTTATGCCAACAGCATCTATGCTAAAGTTACCATCAAAATCAGTAGAAGCACCTTTTGAGGTATTCTTAACAATGACATTTACTCCTATAAGAGGTTGGCCGCTTTCTGAATCCTTTACAGTTCCTTTAACATTGATTGTTTGACCAATTGCCAAGGTTGTAGAAAGGAGAATTAAAAATGAGAGAAATTTTGTTATCATAGTTTAAAACTTTATTGTATAAACTTAGACAATTCAATTATTAAAAAAATAAAAGTCACCACAACAATGAATATACATGACATAAAATTGTCATTTTAATTGCGATATAACCAAAATTAGCCCCACAGATTCGCTAATTACGCAGTTTTTAAAATTTATCACGATATCGTAACAGCTATAGTGAAGAAGAGGTCATGTTGTGGTAATGTATGGGTGATTTATAAAGGTGTAGTACCTCTACAATTCCAAGATATAATTTGTTAAGCTCGTTTCATGGGGCAAATCCATCTTTTTCCGTAATCTATACCTCTTCACCTCCACACTTCTATGGGAAATATTTAACAAAGGTGCAATCTCCTTAGAAGAAAGATTCAACCGGAGATAAGCACAGAGTTTAAGATCATCAGGGGTTAATTTGGGGTGTTTGCTCTTTACCTTTTTAAAGAAATCTTTATCGGCATTGTTGAAAGCTTCTTGAAAAAACGTCCAATCGTCTGTAGTATTTATATTTTTGTCAATAATCTTGATGACCGGCTTTACACTTTTCTGATTTTCGGTGTTTTTTAATTCTTCCTTGATTTGATTCAAAAACTCATTCTTCTTAATCAGGCTCATGGTAGAAATTGCCAATTCCCTGTTTTTGTTGTCTATATCAAGAACAAGCTTTTCGTTTTTGAGTTGCATCAATTGTTGCTCTATCTCAAGTTCCTTTAATTCCAAGTCGCGTTTATTTTTCAACATCAATTTTTCTCTTTGCTTTTTATAATAACGTCTATATAAGGAATGGACCATAACCACCAAAGTGATAAAACCTAATAAATATTGAATCAGCATTAAATTAGAAAGATACCAGGGCTTAGCAATTTCAAATTTATAAATAGCTTCATTATTGGAAAGGTTATTTCCCACCTTTGAACGTACCTTGAAAGCATATTGACCATAGGGTAAATTTTTAAACAATACCGAGGACTCAGAAGACCACGAACTCCATTCGTCATAATACCCAACGAGTTTATACTGATATTCTGCTTGTAAATACTTATAAAACTCGGCCACACTATAGGTAAATTGAAGATTGTTTTCATTATTACCAAAATTGGAGAATTTGGTCATATCCACAGAAAATGCCTCGCCATTGATGGCATAATTAGATATGGAGTTGATGGCAATATCATAAGATTTAAGATCTATCTTATTGAGGTCTATAATAATATAACCTGACGATGTCCCAAAGAGATAATTGCCATCTGATAGATAAGAAATGGTTTCATAACCAGTCATGTCCTTTCTTAAGGACTTTGTGAGAGGAATTCTTGATATAATAGGTTTCGCACTGAATTTACCCGGATACACATAGGAGATATTTTTATCTGAGAAACCCCAAAGTCTATCATGCTGGGTATCTGAAATCAGTTTACCGGAGGTATATGCTCCTAATGTAAAAATACTACTCAACACACTATCTTTTTCAAATTGTCGCTGCTGTTTGTCGTATACAAATACGCCCTTCTCATAGGCGTATAAAACGTCATCCAAATAGGTGATCAAACTTGAACCAAAACCTTTCTCTACAGACGTATCTTTTATAACCGATTGTACTTGAGTCCAATCTTCATTTATTGAAATTTCAAAAACACCTTTATATTCATGGCTTACTAAGAATCTCAGCGAATCTACAACAGCAAAATACTTAGAAGAAATATTGAAGCCTTCCAATTTATTTTTATAGGTCCATTGTCCATTTTGTCGATGTAGGAAATGTAGCCCACTATAATTACCTTGAATAACTAGATTGTCATTGTCTAGAAAAGATTGTACATCCCAAGTTCCTGGAATGGATGCTATCAATTGTGCCTGATCACCTTTAATTACAAAAGTTCCTAAATTATGACCGCAAAAGAGGGTGTCCCCAATTTTATTCAAACTCCACACCTGCCCTTTGGTACCCTGAATAAATTTGAAACGATCGGCGGAATCGATGGCTTTATAAAAAAGTCCTTGATTAGTACCTAAATATAAATTCCCATCATAAAGTGTCGAGGTATAAACCGTACCTAAATCACCATTTTTATCATTATAGATACTTAATGCCGATTTTATGTTGATGATGTTGATGCCATTATCCAAAGCCAACCAAATATTATTGTTGTTGTCCTCAAACAGACCCAGCACCGTATTGTTAGAAAGCCCATCTGCCTGATCAATGGTATAAGAAATCTCTCCAGAGTGGGTCAAGTAAATCATGCCATTGGAGATAGTTCCTAATATAAAATCACCATTTTTAAGCATTATACTATTGTACACGCTCAAGTTGTCGATCATTTTTTTGGCAGGTATATCCCAATCATAGAGACGTCCATCATTCCATTTATAAAACCCCTGTTCTTGCGTTTCAATCAATAAATCGCCATTATGACTAAACATATTGACGATAACATTGGTTAAAAAAACCACATTGTCAATCCATAACACCGATTGACCACTTTCAATTTTATAAATACCTTCTCCAAAGACTTGATAATACACAGTATCGTCCACTCTGAAAATTTTAGTAATCGTACTCTGAGCAGCAATTATTTTATAACTTTGATCGTCTAAATTGTAGATATAAATTCTATTTAAGGACTGAAAGAGAATATAGTGATCCATGGACAGGATGTTCCAAAACTGCTCGTCTTCAATAAGCGGTATTTCCAGTTCATCAGAGATTGACGTATAGTCCAAGCTTCCAAATGCATTGCGTTTCCAATACCCGAAGTTCATATAACATCCTGTATAGATCAGGTCATCAATTACCTTTACCGAACGCAAAACGGATTGGTTTGGCGTAGGATACAATTGCCATTCCGCCCCATTAAATTCAAGAAGTCCTTTATTGTTTGCAACATAAATATAGTGCTCATCCGATTGGGAAATACTCCAATTTTGGTTTTCAGCACCATATTGCTGCGGTTGGTAAGTAGTAATGGGAGGCAACTCTTGCGCAATCAACACTGTTGAAAACAAGAGTTGGATGTATAAGATGATTGATTTAACTTTCAAAATTGAGACTTTGCACGGTGTAACATTTAATATAGGTGGAAATTACAAATTCCAAACTATAATGCAAAGGTTTTCAGTTTTCAGAATATTCTTCCTCGGAAATTTATACAACGGATCATCTACCGAAGTCTCACGCGTAACCTGAAATATCCTCCTTTTTCATACCCTTAATTTCCTTTAAACAGATTTAAGAGAAGCTATTCTATAAATACAATCTCACTTCGCTCTGAAATCCCATTTTCATTAAACGTTTCCACCTGCAAATAATACGATTGATCCGTAGTTAACGCGCGTAATTCATAATCTGGATGGTCGTACATCATGGCATTTAGGTTGAGCTTATCTTTTTCTATCCCCCAATAAATAACGTAACCTGTGGCGTCGTTGACCTCATCCCAAGTGAGGTTGGCGTTGCGTCTATCCTGTTGTCTGGTAACTTTAAAATTGGAAGGGGTTTGCGGCTTGGCTTCTTTTCCTTTTCCGAAAATTCGCAACTCAGAGATGGCCAAATACTTATTGGTGCAAAACACATGATTATAGCGGATATAACGCGCTTCAACAGCATTTTTTAATTGAATATAGGCATGGGGAATATCTTTTGAGTTTTTTGAATAATCCACAACAACTTCCCATTCTTTTCCATCTAAAGACGACTCAATGACGAATTGCTGTTTGATGCCCTCCGGCCGTCCAAAAATCTCACTGTTAAAATCCTGGAAGTTGATCTGAAGAGCGCTCACATCCATCGGTTTCAACAGGTCCATCTCAATATAGATGGAATCGTTGTTGCTCTCGGAAACCCAATAGCTACGGATCTCTTCGTCATTGATCTTGTCGATATTAAAATCCTTGATCTGCTCCTGCATATAGCCTTCTTCGCTTTCATCCACGACGTTGAGCTCCTTTTCCACCAAGGGCGAATTGGTCTTTACGGGTTTGTTATAGGACAATAACATCCAGCCCGTGAAACGTTGCTTATGGTTTTCCACTTTGGTGTCGGGAAGGAAATGCGGATAATCACCATAAGCGGTATTGACGTACATCTGGCCGTTTTCTTCAAACCCTGCGGGATACATGCCTAGACGACGTTCAAACTTGAAGTTTACGGAAATGGCCATAGTGGAATAATGCCAGTAATTGCCATTATTGTCCTTGACCGTACTGCCGTGGCCAGAGCCTTTCAAAAAGCCTCCCGGTTTATAGGAAATAGGATTATAGGGTGCATATTCAAAGGGGCCCAGCGGATTTTTACTGGTGTACACCCCATCAGCATACACGTTCCATTGGGTTCCGGGAGCGCCGTATTCGAGGTAATAGGTCCCATTGTGTTTTACCATCCAAGGCCCTTCAATAAAAGGTTTTAAATCAGATTTATGGTCCTGTCCAAAACGTTCCCACCCGTGTTTCTCCGGATTGAGGTTGAACAGATCCACCTGTTCGCCCAAGGGAACATAATAGTTGTCGGCATCCAATTCGATACCGCGAATTGGCCATTTGTTTGACGATTCTTCGTAGAGATACACTTTGCCATCATCATCCACAAAAAGATCGGGATCCTGTGTGTCGTGTGGCATGTTGATGACGGCATAGTTGGTTTTCCAATCGCCCAATTCAGGATTGTCGGTTTCAATGACCGCACCTCTCCCCGATGGATCTCCCAAAATAATAATCTTTCCGTCCTTCACTGCGGCTGCGGGCGCATTGGAGCCGTTAAAATACCAACTTTGTGGTTTGATGATTTTCCAGTTGCTCATATCGTCTGAAGCCCAATAGCCGTGGGAGCGGGTCACGAACATATAAAAGCGGCCGTTAAAGTTCACCACGGCCGGATCTGCCCCTGACCGGTAGGACACATTGTTATTGGCCCGGTAATGCGACATATAGGAATAGTCAATATCGATGGGATTACAATAGGTCGTAAAGTTGTTTTTGCTGTTTTCGACGGTAGTCTTCGATTGATCTTCCTCCGATGTTCCATTATCTTCAGCGCTTTCCTTAAAGCCTATGAGCAAGACTAGAGAAAAGCATATACCCAGCATTTTAAGTGAATTAATCATAATCAAATAGTTTTAGTGTTTGTAGGCTTCCATGGGTTGTCCTCTCAAACGTTCAAAATTTTTATAGCTCCGTTGGATGGCCTCTGGACTTGCCTTTTCAAATTCTTTTGTGGTTACCTTATACTGTTTTTGTAATTCTACAAGTGTAACCCGCAATTCTTTCTCAACCCCATCATAAGACGCCACATCAATGAGATTGTCCAATTCTTTTGGATCGGTCTTCAAATCGTAGAGTTCCCATTGATCAATATCATCGTACACATGGATCAATTTATAGCGTTTGGTGCGTATCCCATACATTTTTTTGACCATGTGGAACGCGGGGAAATCATAATAATGGTAGTAAATGGCATCCCGGAAATCGTCATCGTTGGTCTTTTTTGTTACGAGAGGTCTTAAGGATTTCCCCTGCATATCTTCCGGGATATCAGCTTGCGCAAAATCAAGGAAGGTTTCCGCAAAATCGAGGTTTTGGGTCAATGCCGTCACTTTAGTGCCCGGAGCAATTTCTGCCGGATATCTCATCACCATCGGCATGGCCAAGGATTCTTCGTACATAAAGCGTTTGTCAAACCAGCCTTTTTCACCCAAATAAAAGCCTTGATCGGTCGTATAAATAACAATGGTGTTTTTTTCCATTCCGTTGGCTTTTAAATAATCCAAAATTTTTCCAACCCCTTCGTCCACTGAGGCTATGGTTGCCAAGTAATCCTGTAGGTACCGCTGTGCCTTCCACATATCCAGTTTTTTTTCGTTGTAATGGGCATCGTGCATGGCGTCATTTTTTGGCCGGTAGGCCTGGTCCCAAGTGGCACGTTGCGCTGTGGTCATTCGGTCAAAATCTGTTTTCCACGGATTATGGGCCAGCTCATCACTGCCTTTGGCCACGGTCATTTTTAAGTCATGACCTTCATACATGTCCCGGTAAATGGTCTGGTATTGCTCCTTTGAAGCGATGGAACCTTCATGATCGGTAAAATACGTATCGGGCAATGGAAACTTCACATCGTCATATTTGTTTAAATGACGCAAGGCCGGCATCCAATTGCGATGCGGCGCTTTGTGCTGTACCATTAGCAGAAAGGGTTGTTTCCCGTCTTTTACTTTATCTAAATATTTTATAGCATCTTCAGTAATAATATCTGTAGCGTAACCTTCAATTCTGGTGGTATCGATCTTTTGGGTTATTTGATTTATGGCGATAAAATCTGGATTGTAGTAATTGCCTTGGTCGGTCAGAATATTCCAATGATCAAACCCTTGCGGATTGCCATGCAGATGCCATTTTCCAATCAAGGCTGTGTTATAGCCGGCTTTTTGTAACATTTTAGGAAACGTAGGCTGATCGCCGTCAAAACGGTTGCCGTTCATCCTGAACCCGTTGATGTGGCTGTGCTTACCAGTAAGAATCACGGCTCTACTTGGTCCACAGATGGAATTGGTACAGAAATTGTTTCTAAAAATAGCACCTTCTGTGGCAATACGATCAATATTGGGTGTAGGTGCCAATTTGCTGATGGGATGACCGTAAGCACTAATGGCCTGGGTGGCGTGATCATCTGCCATGATATAGATAATGTTTGGCCGTTGTGGAGATTCAACTTTGATTTCATGTGCTGGTTTGGTTTTGCACGATAGAAAAGCAATAACAATCAATACGTAGTATGTTAACGTCTTCATGGATTCCTAATTAGTTTAACGGTTTGTATCACTTCTCTTTTAAAAATGGTTTTATCAAAAAAATCAAAGACTTCCCCCAATTGTTTAAAAGGGATATTTGATAACTCATGTTTGCCTCCAATTACTTTATTAAAATAATAGGGCATTTCTAATTCCAACAATCGATCTACTATTGTTGATGATCCATCCAACATAATATAGCCTTTCCTTTCTGGTTTGCAAAAATGATGGGCGGCACTACCAAAGGGCACCAAATTATCGGCAGTACCATGGAAAAACACTGAAGGCAGCGCGTTGGTTTTTGTAATATAATCAGAATTAACCATGGCTCCTGCTAACGAAAAGACACCTGCAAACTTAACCTTCTCATATTTTTTTAAATCGTCTATAAAATATTCACGCATATAAACAGCATTGAGCATGCCTTCTGCCCCGGCACTACTGCCGCCAGCAATAATCTTGGTGGTATCAGCACCCAGTACATCCTTGTTCTCATAAATGAATTTGGCAGCATCAAGAAAATCGATGGCGGCATTCTTAAATGTCAACAGTTTATCAGCTTTTGGACAATCACAACCAAAACCCGACGGCTGACCCTTTCGCGTGAGACGATAAGATATGGAAATACCCAAATATCCGTTTTCAGCTGCAAATTCTCCTAGCTGTACTTCACTTGGATAATTCCTACTCCCGCCTACAAATCCACCGCCATGCATCCATAATAAGACAGGAACGGAATCATTTTTTTTTATCTTTTTGGGCGAATAGACGTCCATTTTTAGAGTGTCCAGGCCTTTAATAGCGTACGTATAAGTAATGGGCTTTGCTTGGGAGAATCCAAAACTGAAACTCAGTAGGAATAGGTAAAAGGTTATGTTATTCATTTCTTAATCTTTCTTTTCAATTAAAACGCCACTAAAGACCGTTTTCCCTTCAATGGGTTTGAGGTTGACGCTTAAACCTTCGTCATTTCTAAGGTTAACGACACTAATCAGGGTGACACCATATTTATCTGGAACTGTATTTGCCATATCTAAATGATTTTCAATCACGATACCGTTTAATGACACCTCAAAAACGCGTTGTTTTTTTGGGTTATGGTGGGATAATTCATTTTCGGCGGCTAAATTAAAAACGATCTCAATGTTACTTTTTATTTGCGGCTCTACGAAATATAAAGTGATTTGATATTGCCCATTAGGAACATCGACTTTGTATGTTGTACAGCCTTCAAGCATCGTTTGAAAAACACCTTCTTTTTCTGTGTTTTTGATATTGTTGGGAATGCCTTGATTTTTGTCTTTCGTAATGTTGTATGGCGTTCCATCGCTATGACCATAAAGATTTTCAGAATAGGTTCTATCGGAAACAAAGGTCACATTGTTTTCTTTGTCATAAAAGCTGAAATGGGATCCGATGTTGATGCCAAGTCTTTTGAAATGCGCTGTTTTCAAGTTATCAGATTTGAACACTTGAACTGTTTTGGTCTCCTCTTGTGAACCTGAGGTCACTGTCAATTCATTTTCATCATTTATAAACGGAATATCCACGGTAGCCAGTCCGTCACTGAAAGTAACGGTATCAATCAATTCGCCATTCAAAAAAACTTCCGCCTTCGTTTCATTTGAAAAAATCGATACGGTTCGCTTGTCTTCATTAATTAAATTCAAAGGATGTTCTGCATTTAAAGCAATGTGTAGAAGAGGTTCCTTAGTGTTCAAAACAGCTTTGTACCAATAATATACATCCTTTGGCTCCCGATTGTATTGCACCAATCCTTTTTGATTGACATGCGGAATGGTTTCGCCACGAAATTCTGACCCAAAATCGGCAAAATTCCAAGCGGTCATGCCGACAACAAAGTCGCGCGCCATGACTTGTTCGTAATAACTTTTATGGAGGATCAATTGATACTCTTGGGTATAGTCGTACTTTTTGGGGGTTGTACTCGATATATTGACATCGGCACCGGGCCCATATTCTGAGATCATTATGGAACGGTTGGGGAAACGTTGGTGTTGGTCATCCAAAAACAGGCCCAAATCAGGAATGGTGCCGTTATACCAGCCAAAATAAAGATTCCAACCAATCAGCATGGACAAATCGGCTATTTTAGTATCGTTATAGACTTCATTGAAATGCAAGGCCATTACGGTCAATCGGTTGGGCGCCATTTTTCTGGTGAACTCCTCCAACTGTTTTGCGAGCTCATAGGTATAAATTTTAGCGTCTTCCTTTTCCTGGTGGGTTGATGTATTGTCGAAAACCAATCTTAGAAAAATCTCATTCATATACCCAAACATCACCACCGAAGGAAAATTATAGTATTGTTTGAGATGTTCCTCCTGCATGTTCAGACTGGTCTCAAAAAACTCGCGCGTGTTGGTCACTTTGTTGACAATCGGGATTTCCGACCACACCAGAAGCCCTAGTTCGTCACATAATCTATAGAGTTCCTGAGCTTGTGGATAATGGGCAAACCGGATCACATTGGCACCCATGTTTTTTATCAAATGAATGTCCTTTTCCTGAAGCTGCAGTGGTACAGCACTTCCATAGCCCTCATAATCCTGATGCCGGTTAACTCCAATTATTTTGTAAGGTTCTCCGTTAAGGAACAAGCCATCATTTGGATCGACAGTGACCCATCGAAACGCGATAGGTGATGACTTTTCATCTAAAATAGTTCCATTCTTATCTTTTAACACAATTTGCAACTGATAGAGATAGGGATGTTCGGGCGACCATAAGTTTGGATTATGGATATCGGGAAATTGTATCTTGAGTTTTTCGCTGGTCTTGGCGTTGATTTTAATATTTTCAGTTTCAGTTTGAATGATTTTTCCATCGTCATCTGAAATACTGATTTCGAGTTGATTAGATGCTGATGTTACATCAAAATTATCCAATAAAACCGACACTTCAACACTGGCCTTTTCTTTGGAAACATGGGGGTAATCCACATAAAACCCTTCGGATGCAAAATCATTTAAGGTGAGATGTTGCTTTGGTACTGCAATCCATTCCACATCTCTATAAATACCTCCATATATCGTAAAGTCGATGTCCAAGGGTGGGATATTCGCATTATACGAATTGTCAACCTCTACTTCAATGAGGTTGTAAGACCCAAACTTCAAGAACTCCGTAATATTAAAATTAAAGGCCGTATAACCTCCTTTATGATTGCCCACAAAATGGCCATTCACATAGACATTGGCATCTTGGTTGACACCTTTAAAACGGAGATAATGAATCAAGTCATTCCTCTCGGCACCCACATAGACTTGTTTTTGATAAAAACCTACGCCCCTAAAATAACCGGGTTCATCATCAAAAGCATCGTCTTGGTTCCAAGTGTGCGGAATAGTGACCGTTTGCCAATTGGTTTTGGTAGAATCCAAGGTAAATTGCCAACCGGAATTTATAATGTTTTTTTGGGCGCTTAATTGACAGGAAAAAGCCACACCACAGGCGATCACTAAATTTATTATATACCTTGCTGGATGTGGCTTCATTTTGCTATTAATTGATTTACGGGATCCTAATTAATTTCTTTCTTAGACCTTTTTGTTCTGCCTGAACAATGATGATGTACAGCACGCAAGCGATTGTTTTACACGTTTAATAGACCTCACAGGTTGGACCTGTCCGCCGAAGGAGGAAACCTGTGAGGTCTTTTTATTAAGCTTAATTTTTCACTTCAAATCCAGCCTTCATGCTGGTATCGGAATTGGTACCTACAAACACTTCAAACTGTCCCGGTTCCGCTACAAAATCCAAATTGGAGTTATAGAATTTTAAGTCCTCCACGGTGATCTTAAAACGTATGGTCTTGGTTTCTCCCTTTTTGATGTTTACTTTCTTGAAGCCTTTCAATTCCTTGACCGGACGCGTCACTGAACCCACCAAATCCCTGATGTACAGCTGAACGACTTCCTTCCCGTCATAATTTCCTGAATTCTTAACCTCCACGGAAACATCAATAGTACCATCCATGGCAATTTGGTTAGTACTTAATTTTAGATTGGAATACTCAAATGTGGTGTAGCTCAACCCATATCCAAAAGGGAATAAAGGCTCATTGCGGACGTCCAAATAATTGGAACGGAATTTCTCAAACGTGCCTTCGGTATTCTTCAAGGGACGTCCCGTATTTTTATGGTTGTAATAAATGGGGATCTGTCCCACATTACGTGGAAAAGTCGCCGTTAATTTGCCGGAAGGATTCACATCGCCAAACAAGACATCGGAAATTGCCAAACCTGCTTCACTGCCAGGAAACCAAACGTTTAAAATGGCCGGAACCGTTTCCACCTCTTCCTCAATGGTCAAGGGACGCCCTGTAAACATCACCAAAACGACAGGTTTGCCTGTTTTTAAAAGCGCTTGCAACAAGTCCTTTTGAATTTGGGGAATATCCAGATTGGTACGGCTGCTACTTTCGCCGCTCATCTCTGCCGACTCGCCCAAAGCGGCAATGATCACATCCGATTTTGAGGCCATCTCCAAAGCTTCGTCCAATAATTGTTTGTCGGTACGCCCGTCACGCGGAATCTCCTTCCCGAACATGGTAGCCCGTTTTTCAAACTCCAAATCGGCAGCAAGGTTACTGCCTTTGGCGTATAAAATTTTTGCTTTATCGCCTATCACGGTCTTTAAACCTTCCAACAACGGATTGGAGTTTTTCTGTTTTGTGGCCACACTCCAGGTACCGGCCATATTTACGGCATTATTTGCCAAAGGCCCGATCAGCGCAATGGTTCCCGATTTTTTTAAGGGTAAGGTCTGATGGTCGTTTTTTAACAATACCATGGATTCTGCGGATACTTTCCGGGCAAAGGCACGGTGTTCACCCGTGAAGATTTCCGTTTTCGCTCTTTCCACATCACAATATTTATAAGGATCGTCAAACAGGCCCAACTGATATTTGGCAGTGAGCATCCTTTTCACGGCAGTATCAATGGTTGCCATGGAAACCTTACCTTCATTATACGATTTTTCCAAGGTGGTCAACAGGCCTTCACCCACCATATCCATATCAATCCCAGCATTGAGCGCCATGGCCGATACCGCCTGCAGATCGCCCATGCCGTGATCCACCATTTCGTTGATGCCCGTATAATCGGTGACCACAAAACCATCAAAGCCCCAATCGGTTCTTAACAAGTCGGTCATCAACCATTTATTGCCAGTAGCAGGAATGCCATCAATTTCGTTAAAAGACGCCATTACGGAGCCCACCCCAGCATCGACGGCTGCTTTGTAAGGTGGTAAATAGTCATTGTACATTTTGATCCGGCTCATATCCACCGTATTGTAATCGCGACCGGCTTCTGGGGCACCGTACAAAGCGAAATGCTTGACACAGGCCATGATGGTTTTGTTATCGGTCAAATCTGTACCTTGATATCCTTTGACCATGGCTATGGCAATCTGGCTTCCCAAATAGACATCTTCGCCTGATCCTTCCGAAACGCGACCCCAACGGGCATCACGGGATACATCGACCATGGGCGAAAACGTCCAGTTGATCCCATCGGCACTGGCTTCAATGGCCGCAATGCGCGCGGTTTCCTGAATCATTGGCATATCCCACGAACTGGATAATCCCAACGGAATTGGGAAGGTGGTTTCATAACCGTGAATAACGTCCATCCCAAACAATAACGGAATTTTCAATCGGCTTTTTTCCATGGCCACTTTTTGGACGTCGCGGATCCGCTCAACAGTTTTGATGTTGAAAAGCCCTCCTACCTTGCCTTCTTCAATTTTTTTGGCGATGTTGGAACTTTTGGCCTGCCCGGTAGTGATATCTCCCGAAGATGGCAAATTGAGCTGGCCCAATTTTTCGTCCAGAGTCATCAGTTTAAGAATTGAATCTACGTTCTGTTCAATCGTTTTTTGGGATTTCACTTGCGCCTGCGCCCGATAGGAACTGCAGAATGACAAACAGAAGATAACTGTGCTAAAAAGTACGGTGTTGATGGGTTGTAATTTCATTATTTAGATTTTGAGTTAGAAAATAGCCAAGGGATCAGTTCAGGTTTAGCAAATGCCGAATCCCAACTGTTATGATTGTCCTTGGCGAAAAGTGAGAAATTGGGCGTTCCCCCATGTTTTAAAATTCCGGAAACCATGTTCACAGATTCCTGTGGAGCGACCACATCATCTTTGGCTCCATGGAAAATCCACATGGGAATGGTTTTGGCATAAGTTTCTGTAGCTTCAGGATTTCCAGCCCCACAGATGGCGAAGGCTGCCGCAAAAACATCGGGTTTCCTGTAAAGAATTTCGAAAGTCCCCATTCCTCCCATAGAAAGTCCGCCCACATACACCTGATCTTTATTGACATAAGGCTTGGTCATCATGGTCTCAACCAAACCCATCACCAAGGTCAGGGCTTTGGTTGGGCTGCTTTCCAATGGAAACGACAAGGAAAGCGGTTTGGTGCTCCTATCGACCGTTGCGTTGGCCCAATAGTCATTTGCCGGGCATTGTGGAAAAAGCACTATGGCAGGGTGCGACTCCCCAATTTTATAAAACAGTTCACTGCCGTGGATGAGCTGTTTGGTGTTGTCACTTCCCCTTTCGCCCGCCCCGTGCAAAAACAGGATTAATGGATATTGCTTTTTAGCATCAAAATTATGGGGCAATAATAGTCTATACTTCAAAGTATCCTTTGCCAGGACATAGTGCTCTTTGGTATAGGACTCTTGAATTTGTGCGCCTAAAGGGATGAAATTCAAAAAAACCATGCCCACGGTGATTAAAATAAGTTTGAAAGTTGACCTCATAGCGTTAGAAATTTGATTGCTCCAATTTTTTCATGTTTGATTTTTAATAGGTAAATCCGAGTTTGGTGAGCCCTTTGCGCACGTCTTCATTCTGCATAAACAAGTTCCAGAGCAGCCCGGTTCTATAGTTTTCGATCATAACGATTTGGGGACCTTGATCAATGGCCAAATAGGCCTCTGCCACCCAAAAATCATGTTCAGGACTAAAAGCATCATAAAATCCTGCCTTACCCAGTAATTTATCTTTCTTCTGATAGAAATAATGCATGGCCCGCAACGATTCCGTAGGGGTGTAAGGGATGGAGCTGATGGCTGCAGTTGGCGAAATAACACCTTTATCATTAACCGGACTGTGAGCCGAGTAGCCCAAGGTCCCATCTGTATTCCTGGAATAACTGGCGGTCAATCCCCAGCAATCGGGTCCGTAAGCCTCAAATTTTTTAGGGTTTTGGACGGCATATTGATAGTTGATTTTTGCATGGTTGGTGACCAGCTCTTTATAATTCGCATATTGATCCACCAAGTTTGTGGGGTTCAAACCCAAAAACGAATAGTGGCTAAAAAATAACGGGCCACCAAACTGCGGCGAACCTGCATGTTTTAATACCAATGGCAACCCGTACTGCACATTTGAGGACACAATAGTTCCATTGCCTGCCCAACCTTGGGTGTACACTTCCTTGGAAATGCTATGTTCTGGGGCGGACGCGGCCAACACATAGGTGACCAAACATTCGTTATACCCTTGGATCTTTAAGTTGATGTCAAAGGCATTATCGGGGCTCCAATGCCAGTACAGCACCTTTTCATTTTGCGTGTACCAATCCCACTCAACCCCTTTCCAAAGCGCATCGGCCTTATCGGCCAGCTGCTTCTCTTCCGCAGTTCCGTTTTTGAAATATTCCTTGATACAGATCAGTCCCTGCACCACAAAGGAGGTTTCCACCAAATCGCCCCCGTTGTCCTTTTCACTAAAGGGAATGACACTGCCATTGCTGCCGTTAAGCCAATGGGACCAGGCGCCGTGAAAACGGTCAGCTTTTTCCAAAAAGCTTAGAAGTGTCTGTAATCTTGCCACCGCTTCCGCCCTAGTGACATAGCCTCTTTCAATACCTACCACCATAGCCATCATCCCGAACCCAGTACCACCGGAGGTGACCACATGCTGGTCTTGGGACGGGTTGCTGGGAATATAGCGTTCCCGTGCCGCTTTGGAAGTGGGCTCGGCAAAATCCCAAAAATATTTAAAGGTTTCGCGTTGCACCAAATCCATCATTTCCACATCGGTCAACGGCTCAATACCTACTGGGCCATCATCAACGGGATCCGGATCAAAAGGCTCAGAAGAGGAACTTTTTGAACAGGAAAAAGTGACCGTGGCTATCAGGAATAAAATGTATATGTTTTTCATCGTTTTTATTATTTGGATCATTATTGTTTTTGCATCCAACTATATGTTACTTCTTATAAGTAAACCCAAGTTTGTCCAAGCCCTTTTGCACATCTTCATTTTGCATAAACAAATCCCAAAGCATTCCTGATCGATAGTTTTCAATCATTATAGGAATGGGCCCCTGATCAATGGCCAAATAACGTGGCACCGACCAATTTTTATCCAAACTGAACGCATCATAAGGACCGTATTTACCAATTAGGGAGTCTTGTTCCTTGTATAAATAGTGGAGCATTTTCAAACTTTCTTCAGGCGTATAGGGAAAGGAGGATAAAGCGGCGGTAGGCGAAATCACTCCCAAATCGCGGCCAGGCCTGTGGCCAGCGTAGCCTTTTATGGAATAACTGGAGGTCATTCCCCATAAACTATCCCCATAGCCTTTAAAATCCATAGGATTATCCACGGCATAGGCATGGTGTATCTTGGCCTGGTTTTGCACCAATTGCCAATAATCGGCGTACTGATCTTTCAATCCGTTGGGATTTAGGCCCAGATAGGAATAATGTGCCCAGAACAACGGCCCCACATCGGCCTCGTCATTTTCGTAATAATTGAGCACCAAAGGAATTCCGTACAAAGAGTCCTTTGAAACGATTTTACCGTTCAACGCCCAGCCTTGGTCATAAACTTCTTTAGTTATGGGATGGGTTGGGGAGGCTGCCGCGAGAATGTACATAATCAGGCATTCATTATAACCGCCCACCGGAAAATCCATGTCCCAGTTATCGGTGGGAGACCAATGCCAATAGAGGACGTTTTCGCCTTTAGTGTACCAGTCCCACTCCACCTCTCTCCAGAGTTGGTCTATTTTGTTGGCAAGTTGCTGTTCCCTTTCGTTACCGTTTTTAAAGTATTCCTTAACGGTTAACATGCCTTGGATCAAAAATGCCGTTTCCACCAAATCGGCACCGGTATCTTTTTTGCTAAAAGGCACGACTTTTCCCGTTTCGCCATTGAGCCAATGGGGCCAGGCACCGTGGAAGCGATCGGCTTTTTCAAGAAAGTCCACCATCTTCATAAATCGGTCCAAACCTTCTTCCCTCGAAATATAGCCTCTTTTAATTCCCACCAAAAGTGCCATAAATCCAAATCCGGAACCGCCTGTGGTCACCGTGTTTTTAGGACTTGTGGGATATACATCGTCCATGTGGAGACGCTCCCTTGCCAAACCTGAATTGAGTTCAGCTCCCTCCCAAAAATAATTGAAGGTTTGTTTTTGGATGGTGTCCAGCAAAACATCATCAGCAAATATGCCTTCAGAATCCTGAGACTTAACTTCAGGCTTTTGTATTTTATCTGTGTAATTACAGCTGCAAAACAACAACCCAAATGCCATCCAAATCAGCACGAGTTTGGTAAAATATCTATTCATAAATAGTCAATTAAAGAATGTTCATATAAAAGCGTTGTGATACCAACTTTTAAGGTTTGTCTGCACGCAGTAGACAGGTATTTAGATCCCGCTAAAAAGAGGGATTAATTCCACCAGCATATCCAAATGCGTCTTTCGTTTTTGGAATATCGGTTTCATTAATATTTTAGCTGCACTCCGTTTCCAGAATGCAGCCAAAATAGAAAAAGGTAAACTCGAAAAAATAGCTATAAACGTCTCAAAGACATTCTTGTTTCTTAGAACATAAGCGCTTTTATTTCTGTTTGCGAAAGTGCTTTATCAAAAATTCTCAGTTCATCCATTGCACTTTGATCAGATTTGTGACCCCATTCAGTAAAACGAGGCGCTCCAGACATCACTGAAAGCAGGTCGCAACCTGTCCAATCTACCCCTGTGAATTCACCTTGTTTTGCAATTTCACCATTAATATAGACCACACATTCTGTAGAAGAAATTGTAAAAGCCAGATGAATCCAGCCATTATTGGCAGTAGGATCAATCGTAGCGGCTGCGCCACCATCAAACCATGAATCTGCAGTGCCGTTGCCTACGTTGAGCTTGAAAACCTGATTGCTAGGTCCGCCTTCCCGGAAGAAACGGAATCCACTTTTACGATTGTTTTGGACATTTGGAAAATTGGGGTTTTCTGTATCTGGTGGACCCACGACTAAAATCCCGGCGCGATCAGGGGTAGCATTAAGATTATACCAAAACGACGCACTGAACTGATCACCCAATAAGCCAGATGTTGGAAAAGTTATATAAGAATCTTCAGCACCTTTATACGCATTAGAACCAGCATAAGCCTCTGTAGTAAACCCTGGTGACCCCACTATGGTGCCCTCAATATCCCTCACATTGTCAGTATAACTCCCATTAAAATTCACATGCATTTTTTGACTGCCTTGTGCAATCATGCTCGTAATCTCGTTTTGAGTTAAGGTAATATCAAACAAACGCAATTCATCCATTAAGCTCGAATCAGATTTATGGTTCCAATAGCTAAAAGTTGGACCACCTGCCCCAATGTCCATCTGAGTAACTCCTGTCCAATCTATTGGTGCACTCAGCGTACCTGTATTCACTTCCATTCCATTGAGATAAATTTTAGTTTCGGTTGCTGAAATTGTAAAGGCGACATGTACCCATTCTCCTGCGGCAACGTTTATTTCTCCACCATCATTCCAGCTATCGCCACTTCCGGTACCAACATTTAATTTAATTCGTTGATTTTCCGCACTGCCTTCTCTAAACAATCGCATTCCTTGATTGCGATCATCGGCATTTGCCCCTAAAGTCAAAATTCCTGCACGGTCAGGTGTTGCATCGACTTTATACCAAAACGCCCCGCTGAAATTGTCTCCTAATGTCAATCCATTTGTTGGAAAGCTTATGTAACTATCAGTTCCTGCTTTATAAGAATTAGAGCCGGCATACGCACTGCCTCCAAAACCTGGACTTCCAACCTCTTCCGCGGCCATGACACTTACAAGTTCTGTAAAGTCGCCATCAAACGGCATATAAAATTGCTCTCCAGCAAATTGAGGTGTATAAGGAGGTGATTTCGTAAAATTAGAGCTTGTTGTTGACACATTTCCTACCAAATCTGTTGCAGAAATTGTCAGGATATGGTCACCAGTTGTGATATTATCATATACAAATTGTTCATTTGCAATTCGATAATCCACAAATTGATCATAAGACGCTATTTCAACACCATCGAGCATTACTGAAATGGTTCCCAACTCAATATCATCCTCCACTTTAAATTGAATGGTTGTGGAAGTTATGACTTCTGGCACTTGTATTTCAAGTCCATTGGCCGGGCGCATTATCGTAATCATAGGTGCCCCTGCGTCAGGTCCTGGATCAACTTCTGAAATGGGATCAATACCTTCGTAACACGACACCATGAACATTAAGGCAAATAATCCTAGAATAGATTTATTAAAGTTTTTCATTTTTATGCTTTTTTAAAGATTATTTTCCTGCTAATTAGTTTCCAAAGGCAATAAATCAAGTTGCGCTTGAGGGTAGGGCAACAATTCTTTATCTGCTGTAAAGGTTCTGCCCTCATAACTTAATTCGTCATACTTATTCAGACGAATCATATCGAAATAACGAATTCCCCATTCCATTGCCAATTCTGCAAGTTTTTCATCCATAACTTGGTCACTTGTGACTCCAGAAAGTGCTGGCATATTTGCTCTAGCTCTTACCGTATTCACCGCTTGATCCGCTGTCATTACAGTTCCGGAAGCACCTCTAGTGAGCGCTTCTGCATACATTAACAAAATTTCGGAATAACGCGTGATAATAAAGTTCTTTCCTGAACCATATCCATTACGTCCTTCTGTTAACTGCGTTGAAGGCAAGTAGTGTTTCCCACTGCCATATTTAGCACGTGCGTAGTTGTTATAGATATCTCCTGATGGGGTAACATTCGAAATAAAACTCGGTAAAGTTGCATAATTAGGATCGTCTGTAATTTGAGTGATTCCGTCGGGCGTAAAGTTGACGCTGGTCACCAATCTGACCTTTTCTCCCCTATCCAACATAAACTTTATAAACTTCTTACTAGGCTCGTAAAAACCCCATCCACCTGAAGCCGTTGTAACTACTGGTGACCAACTTGACGGTCCAAAAGGCCCGTATTCGTGATTGTTAGCTGCACCGGAAGATTGGTTGTAATCTGAAAATTGTAATTCGAATAAATTCTCATTGCTCAATTCGCCCGGTTTTTTAAATAATTCATAAAAATCAGGATATAAACTAAACTTCCCCGATTTGATAATTTGTCCCGTTGCATCCGCTACGCCTTGGTAATCCTCCATCTCTAAATGAGCCATAGCTTTTAGTGCCAAAGCGGTATATTTTGTAACCCCACCCGGAATATCCGTACGCTCATTTGGTCGTCCGTCGGGCAAGAAAGGAATGGCTTCATCCATTAAATCAGATACATATTGCAAGACCTCCATTTTACTATCAACACCGTTATTAGTCTCAGCGTCAAAATCAGTAGTTGTGATAATAAAGATACTACCCCATAATTTGGTCATATTTAAGTGTTGATAAGCACTCAAAACTTTTGTTTCAGCAATATATTGATCAGCTCTTGCAATGTCCTTACCTGCAGCAAATTCTTTATAGCGTTCTATAAGTTCCATAGAATTTATAATATCAGCCAAATCTTTGTAAAAGTTGGTCCATACTTGATTGAACATCCAAAAACCGTTGTCATAATTATAAAGATCAGTTTCTGCAAATAAAGGTTGATCTCCCAAGCCCCCTGCATTAACATCATCTCCCCTTACGCCTAGCAACAACGGATCTTCCCAGCCTCTTGAATAAGTCACGGAATAAGCACCATATACCGGCAAAATCATATCAGACATATTGGTAAAATCCAAATCATCCGTTGCCAATTGGCCATCATTCTCTTCTAATTTTTCACTACACGCCGTTAACAGCAAGCTGACTACCATTAGAAACACCAGCGGTTTTATAACTAATTTTAAATTTTTCATAATGTGCATTTTTTAGATTTTTATATTTATCCCAACCGTATAAATTGCTGGTATTGGATATGTTTGACGATCTACACCGTTCTCAACCTCTGGATTAAATCCGTTATATTTAAAGAAGGTAAAAGGACGGTCGGCTGTAAAGGTGATTTTTGTTTCCGGAGCTCTTTTTCCTAAAAGAGAGCCTGAAGGAATGGTATAAGCCAATTGGATGTTTTGGATCCTAAAGTACGCACCATCTTCAACAAAGAACGTACTCAATTTTTGATTCCACCCCTTTCTTCTTCCCGCAGATGAAGGATAGGAGTTGCTCGTGCCTTCGCCATGCCATCTGTTGATAGCATAATCTGCATCAATATTAGTGTCATTGGTATAGATTACCTCTCCTCTTTTTCTATTCAAGATACTACTACCTGATTGGCCGGATACCGCCACAGATAAATCAAAGTTTTTATATGAAACTTGAAGATTACCACCATAAGTTATGGTAGGCAAGTAGGATCCAAGCACGACTCTATCTTCATCATCAATCACACCATCTCCGTTTTGATCCACATATTTAAGATCTCCAGGAACAATGTTATTACTTACTGCAATCGGGTCGGCCGCTACATCTCCAGCATTTTGGTAAACGCCTCCAACCTCTAAACCAAAGAAAGAATTAATAGGCTCTCCCACGATAAGTCTCTGACGGAATTCCGCAGATCCTGTATCAAAATAGCCTTGATCACTGTCTATTTTGGTGATTGTATTCTTGTTGGTACCAAAATTTCCACCCACACTAAAACTCCAATTATCAGATACACTTTGGTTCCAATTGGCACTAAGCTCAATACCTTCGTTTCTCATTTCACCCGCGTTTTTAAGAACTACCTGACTCGTAATTCTCTGGGTTACTGGCACTACCAAATCTTTTGTGTCACGGATATAATAATCGGCTTCCAAGGTCAATTTATTCTGAAACATGCGTGCACTAATACCTATGTTAGTTTCTTCTAGAATCTCTCTTTTTAGGTCAGAAAAACTATTGGTACTTATAATTCCATTGGTCAACATATCTTGAATGGCAAGTGTAACTTGACTTACAGTACGTGTACCCGCACTTCCACCTAAAGCACCATTGGGTAATTCACCCCAACTCCCGCGCAATTTCAGAAAATTAAAAACATCACTATTTTCCATGAAACTTTCTTCTGAAATAACCCATCCGGCACCAAATTGGGCCGTAGTTTTCCAGATTTCTTTTGGAAATTTAGCATCTCCCTCAGCCCTAACGGTAGCATTCAATAAATATCTATCATTGAAGCCATATTCCAATCGCCCAAAATAAGCCAAGGAATAAAAGCGGTCTCCAATACCACTCACTTTATCATTAAACTTAGAAGGGTCTGCAAAATCTAAATACCATGAACTCTCAAAACCAATACCCTGAATATCAGTACCCGTTGCGGCCAGTTTATCTTCTTGTTCATCCCTGTAAGATGATCCTGCCAAAAGAGTTAAATTATGGTTGCCAAATTGCTCTTTAAAGGTCAATGTATTATCCCATATTTGATTTGAATATTTCTTTTCTTCACGATTGATAGAAGTGTCTTGTTGTTCTCTGTTCGAATTTGGAGATATAAAATAAGGTAAGTGTACTTGACGTTCGGAAATTGTGGAATAGTCGTGGTAGTAAGACGTTTTAAATTTCAGTTTCTCTGGAATAATGTCAAATTCAGCGTAAATACTGGTCAGAACTTTTCTGACTTTTAATTGATTCTCATTATAGCGCATGGTTGGAAAAGGATTCTGAGTACTTCGGTACCCCAATAAGGTAGCATCAGAATAAGGGGTAGTTACCGCATCAGGATTAACATAATCGTAAACTGGTAAGATTGGCACGGCAAAATATGCTTGGAACCAAGACCCGTTTTCAGGACTATAGCGCGTGGCGTTACTGAAAATTGAATTGGCACCCATTCTCAATCGGTCGGTTATTTTAACATCTACGTTTGATTGGATATTAAAACGTTCATATTCATTCTTCATATCCAAAATACCATCTTGAGAAAAGTAGTTTGTACTGACACCATAAGTAGCTGACTCACCACCGCCTGTCACACCAATACTATGACTTGTAATGGTTGCAGGTCTTAAAATTTCCCTATACCAATCTGTATTGACATCTGGCAAATTTGGATTGATTCTGCTTCGTCCAAACCGCGCTATTGCATTTTCTACAAATTCAATATCAGGCGCTGATCCAGATTCGTAAGCCATCGTAGTGAACTGCTCTGCATTGGCCATCTTCACGACATTTCTGGCATTTTGAACTCCGGTATATCCATTATAGGTAATGGTTGGTCGCTGTTCAAAATTCCCGCCTTTAGTCTCAATAATAATAACACCGTTTACCCCCTTTTGGCCAAATATGGCTACTGAAGAAACGTCTTTCAAGACAGAAACAGATTCAATCATACTACTGTCCAAAAAATCAATCGTGTCATACCACATGCCATCTACAACATATAATGGACCACCTCCTGCAGAATAGGAATTAACGCCACGAATCCTCACCTTTGGAGAAGCTCCAGGCTCCCCATTACTGACAATTTGCACCCCTGGAACTTTACCTTGCAAGGACTGCATGACGTTACTATTGGGTGTTTTCTCAATATCTTCTGCTTTCACAGTCGTAATCGCTCCTGTTAAATCAACCTTTCGTTGTGTTCCATAGCCAACAACTACAATTTCGCCCAACGCTTCTACGTCAGCCTCTAAAGCTACATTAAGCGTGGTTTGCGTATTTATGGTTATAGAAACCGTCCTAAAGCCCAAAGATGAAAATTCTACGACTTCACCTTTATTCACTTTTATGGAAAAATTACCATCAAAATCAGTACTTGCTCCTCTTGTTGTTCCCTTTATCAAGACATTAACACCTGGAACAGGAAAATTGTCTTCTGCACTCGTTACTGTTCCTGTAACAGTCGATTCCTGAGCATGGGCAACAAAGCAACTGAAAAGAAAAAATAAGAATAAAATTAGTCTTGCTTTCATATAAAATAAATTTATTGTGTTAGTTATTCGAAATATATAATGAATTTGAGGGATGACTAAGAATTGCTTTACATTTTAAATACGTCAACGTTAAAAAAAGCTTAAATTTCAATAATGACGTAGCCTTAAGTTACTAAATAAACACCGAAATCGTTAACGTAAACTTAAATTGACGTAGTATTGACGTATAAAAAAGTATAAAAAGTTGTTTTTGGAAGTGGTTTTATTTGAAATTTATCAAATAATCTGTTAAAGATTGATCAGAATCCAACTTTAACTTACCCTTTAACCGATATCTTTGGGTCTCCACGCCTCTTAAGGAGATATTTAATAATGGTGCAATCTCTTTAGTAGATAAATTCATTTTGATGTAGGCGCACACCCTTAAATCTTTTGCATTAAGCTTGGGATGTTTGCTTTTCAACTCCTTGAAAAACTCTTCATGCACTTGATTAAAATTGTATTCAAACACTTTCCATTCATCTTTATGACTGATGGAGGAGTCAATTTTCTTAATGAGATTCTTATATGAAAAGTAATTTTCAAAAGAATTTTTATGCAATAAGATTTCATTTTTAAGCTCTAAAAGGGTCTCATTCTTTTTCACTAAAGCCATCGCTGTATTGGCCAATTGTTTGCTTTTTAACTTGACTTCGTTTTTTAATGACTCATTTTTCAGTTCAACTATGTGTCTCTCATTTTCGGCCGCTTTTTCCTTAAGAACTTCTCGTTGCTCTTCTTCAAACTTCAGTTGTAAAAATCTTTGTTCTTTTCTGATCTTTTTCCGATGAAGTATGTAAAATAAGATGAGTGTTATTACCAATAAGATAGCATATATCACATAACCTTGAGCCGATTTGTACCATGGTGGCAGTACCGTCACCCTCAAACTGCGATTCGGGGATGAATCTCCTAAATGATTAGACGTTCTAAAAAGGAATTCGTAATCGCCATAATTTATATTTGAAAGCTTTAATTTATCATTTTCAATTTTGTACCAACGGGAAGTATCCGTTGAGGCTACCGCATATTCAAAAAAGTGATCCTTTGATTTAGGCGATGTCAAGGCCACTGTAAAAGCCTGAAAATCATTTTGCAGCTCAATAGTCTCAACGGAATCGAGCGCCATACGCTTGTTATTTATCAGGATGCTTTCAAAATAGGGTTCGTATAATAAACTGGACTCAGAGTTTATGGTGTTGCTAAATAACATAAAGCCATTGTTTAAATTCAAGACGCGTAGGGAATCTTTAAGTTTTGAGATATTTTCGTACCCCACTATTAGGCGGGTTTTGAAATATTTGTCGCTCAATGATGCTTTAGAACCATCGTCCGGAAAGGTTTTGAAACTGATGAGGTTTCTGTTTTTAACAGCTAAAGGAAGAATGTCATTTTCAGAAATGATATATGCGTTTTTTCCAAAACTTTTATTCAATAACGGATACGGAACAATAGTATCCAACAAAGGTTCATACTTTTGCCAGCCCTCATTGGTTTTTATAGAGATGTCATTTTTAAGGTCATATACGCGGACATTGTAAGGAGACCAAAGCCCTTTGTTTTCATAATTACGGACTTCAAGTATGGAATCATAAATACTATCAAAGGTTACTTTATGCAAACCTTTATAGGCATGGGCCACCCAAGCGGTATAGGCATCTTCGAAAACCAGAAAGCGACTGGGCATTGTAGTTTGGCCTAAATGCTTTATAGTCCATCCTGTAGATTCCTTTTTGAACTTGACAAGGCCGGCATAGGTGCCCTGAATGTAGGTTTTCGAAGCTCCACTCACTTTTTTTATCACCCACCCTCCTGTGTGTGGAGAAATCAATTCTAATTGTTTGTTTTTTACGAGATAAGTGCCATTATTATGTCCACAAAAGAGATCACCTTCAATTTCTTTTAAATCCCAAACCTGACCTTGGGAGCCTTCTATAAATTGCAAGATATTATGGGCATCTAAATAGTACAGCCCTGTATTACTGCCAATATAAACAGTGTTGTTATATTGAATCACATCATAAACGGCACCTAGGTTACCAGAAATATCATTATAAAATAAGTATGGACTTTTTAGATCAGCGGATGCCAATCCATTGTCAAGACCTAACCAAAGTTGATCGTTATCATCAACATATTGCGATAGCACCGTATTATTGATGAGTCCGTTTTCTTTGTGAATGTGAAAAAGCATTTTGCCTTGAGCATCGGTAACATAAATTCCATTTTTTATAGTCCCAAAAATCTTGTTGCCATTGGCCATCTCCGAAAATGTATTGAGCTGCTGTTCTTTTAGGATTGGATTTATCGCTGAATCAAAAGGACTCAAAACACCATTCTTATATATAAAATTGCCCCTTAAAGAGGTTGTAATAAAAAAATGATCGCTTTTTTTAGTGATGGAGATTATTTTGGCATCCACTAAATCTCTATGATCAATAAAGGATTCCAATTGACCATCTTTTAAAATAAAAATTCCATCTTTTAAAGTAGAAATATATAATTTGCCATCAATAGCAGTGCAAGAAAGTACCGTTGAAGGAGGTTTAATTTTTTCAATTTCCCCGTTTTTGTAACTATAAACATTTAGAAACGACCTGAAAATGATGGCATCTTCCATACTTATTATCTGCCAAAATTCCTCGTTTGAAAACTCTTCATGCTTTAGGCCTTCACTTAATGAGGCATACATTAAAAGACCAAATTTATTGCGTTCCCAATACCCAAATTCCTCATAGGAGCCTATGTAGATACGGTTATCGACCGCTAGTACTGAACGTAAGGTTGTTTTATTCGGAAGTGGATGCAAGGACCACTTAAACCCATCAAACTCCAACAACCCTTTATTGTTAGCCACATAGAGACGGCCATCATGCGCTTTAGAAATCCCCCAATTTTGGTTGCCAGCATTATATTGCGACAAGTCATAATTTTGAAAATATGGGGAATATTGAGCGTTTGAAATATTTGTAAATAGCATACAACAAAGCGCAATCCAGAGGTGGATAGAATGGGTTGACGGCATTTTGAATTTCATTACCATGAAATATAATTCTGTGAGTTATAACCCATAAATGTAATGGAAATGAAGGATTCAAACGAAATTTAAAACAAGGAATATTACAATGGAAAAATTTTTATAAAATTAAAATCCTCAGTAGCGCAATAACTATTGAGGATTTTTTATGGATGTATTTAGATGTTTCATAATTCTTGTTCTAAAAGAAAAATTAAAAACTTAGAAAAAAAATCATCTTCGAACCGCACCTTCTGTACATGGACAATTGCTCACTCCCTGTAAGAAATCAATCCCAATGGTAATCATATGCGTTCCCGAGTTATAACCTGCCATAGCGTTGGTTGTCACTTGGTAGGAATAGGCAAAATAGAACTTAGACTTCATTATTCCTGCCATTGGGCCTATATTTAAGGGTTTTAAAAATTGATCGTTGAGAAAACGATAGGAAAGTCCTGCCCAAAAATAATCATTTGAATCGTTGGTACCAGTAAACTGACGGTATTTAAAGTTGATGTCAGTACTGGAGCGTTTGTCACTACTAAACATTTGATAATATACGGAAGGTTCAAACTCGATGTTCTTATTGTTTTTACTTGGTATAACCAAACCTGAATAAATTTGATAATTTAAGAGAAGATTGGGTTCAGCACCAATAAAATCCTCAAGATCCTTGGTCAAAATATTATTGGCATTAAAGCTAAAGTAAAAGCCTTTGTTTCTGTAGAGGACGCCAGCATCAAAGTTATTGTTATTGGTTGCTCTGTCATCGGTAACATAAGGATCAATAACAGGGTTATCATAGTTTGGTTGAAAGTTTTCAATGTCAATTCTAAAGCTATTAATGTTATAGGATATTCCAAAAGATAGATACTGTTTTGAATAATAATCTAAGGTCAAATGGTGGGCAAATGAGAACTTCGCTCCCTTTTGGCGGGTGTTTCCATTTTTATCATTGTATAAAGTTAAACCAACACCAGATTGATCCGCGATTCTAAAATCAGCATATAACGATTGATTATCCGGAGCTCCCTTAATTCCAACCCATTGGGTCAACCCATTAGCTCTGATTCTAAAGTTATCACCGATACCTGCATAGGTAGGCGAAATCACAAAGTTATTATCCGCAAGATATTGGGTAAAAACAGGTAAGTGCAACTCTTGTCCATAACCGTAAGCCATTACTAAAAAGAGCGTATATAAGATATATTTTTTCATCTGAATAGTTTTAATTTTAAACCTCATCTTCATGAGTTGCTATTACCTGTATAACGTAAAGTGTCCTACAAAATCCCGATCATCTTTTCCATCGTTCAATTTAACGATATACCAATAATCCCCTGTTGGAAGCTCTCTTTCATTATATTTTCCATCCCACGATTGTCCTTGGCGATAGGTTCCAACTTCACGACCGTAACGGTCAAATATTTTGAACTCCATGTTTGGATAATTGACTGCGCATCCAGGAGCCCAGGTATCTTGATTATTATCGCCGTTAGGAGTGAAATAATTTGGAATACAGATATCTATAAATTCAAAGTATCGTGAAACAGTTGCCACACAGCCACTGCTATCTGTAACAGTCACTGTATAAGTACCCGATTGGCTTATGATGAAAGAACTTGTACTTCCATAATCTTCACCGTTCAAAGAGAATTGGTAATCTCCAGTGCCGCCGGTAGCCACAGCTAAAATTTCATTCAATCCTCCATCATCAATTCCAAGCATTAACGGATCGACATGAGCAATATCAAAAACTGACGTTCTTTGGATACAACCATTTGTATGTCTAACATCAATATAATGTCCTGATCCTGTAATTACATTTTCAAACACATTACTTGATTGATAGGCTCCACCATTTAACGAATAATCCAATTCAGACAAATCCGTTATACTTTCATCAACGACTACAACAACTCTGTTGCCAGGTGTATTGTTCTCACATAGGTATTCAACTTCTACAGCAGGCGCAATTTTCACAGATTCTGGAAAAGTGATATCCCACTCAGACTCACAACCTTGGCTATCACGAACGAACACCTTATGATCGCCACCTTTCAATCCTGTAAAAGTGAATTGTGTTTGGGTTGCAACTCCTGTTGTGTAAGGGCCATCATAATTGTCTAAACTCACACTATAAGGTACTGTTCCCCCAGAAACGTCAATACTAAATTCACCGTCCGTGTCACCTTCACATATCTCTGGAACGCTCGATAATGGCACAAGACCAACAATTAACGGCTTTGGTTCAACAACTTCAACCTTAAGGTTGACATAACATCCCAATGCATCTTGAACGATGATATCATAAAAACCTGCGGTCAAATTCTGAAATACATTAGAATCAAAAAACTGATTCAATTGCGGAGAAATAGCATATTTAATAATCCCTGTACCACCTGATGCAGTAACTTCAATAGAACCATCATTTGCTCCATAACAGCTCACATTTGAAATTATAGGATTTGCATTTAATGGTGCCAAGGGTTGCGAAATTTCAATCTTTTCTGAGGTTTTAGCACAATCACCACTAACCACAGCCACATAAAAAACATCTGCGTTAAGTTGAGTAAATACACCAGTAGTATTAGGTGCAACACCTGCAATTGGATTCTTTGAAGCATCTAATAAAGCATATAAATAATTGCCCAAACCGCCCTGCGCCGTAGCTACAATAGCTCCATTATTATCGCCAAAACAATTGATATCAAGATTTGTTCCTGTTAGAATAATTTCCAATTCAGGAACTTCTTCAATTTTGATATCGTTGCTTACCACTGCCACACATCCGTTAGCATCTCTTACGTAATATCTGTAAGTTCCAGCAGGTACAGAAAAAGTTGTTGACCTTGGAAAAGAAATGCTGTTCGCAAACGTATCGCTTGTACTATATTCATAAGGACCTGTTCCTCCTGTAGCACTAAGCGTAAGCGTAGCATTTACGTTACAAGTTGGCGTTGTTGTCGCGACCAGGTTTGCTGCTATCGGATTTGGTTGGGAAATCACGATATCAACAGAAGTAGCACTACAATTATAACCATCAGTAACAGTTATGAAATAAGTACCTGCTCCCAATCCGGAGAAAACCGGTGATGCCTGTGGACCTGAGGAACTTACTGTTGGCAAAATGGTATTCAAGGTATATGAATAATTACTGCCTTGGCCACCTGTTGGCAAAGTTGCGGTAATCGTAGCATCCCTATCTTCAAAACAACTCAATAAGCTCGTATCTGCACTCGCCGTAAATATAATTGGCAATGGGTTCGTTAATACAACCATTTCAGTAGCGACACAACCTCTACTGTCTCTTACGCTTACAGTATACGTTCCTTCAGATAAGTTGGAGAATACACTGTTTGAAGAATAAGGAATGGTCGTTATGCTTGCGCCGGACAACTCAAACTCATATCCTCCTGGCCAACCTCCTGTTGCTGTTGCAGAAATAGAACCATCATTATTACCACTCACACAGGTAATTTCCGTATGGGTCGTACTCATATCTAAAGCCGCTGTTGGTGCAGTAATAGTGAAGTTTTTAGCAACGGTACAGAATGGGGTATTCGTTAAACCTGCTGTAATGGTATAGGTTCCTGAAGCCAATCCAGTAATAGTGATCGGTCCTGCATTTGGTGATGTTCCTAATGTAACTTGATTACCTACCATATCAACCACGGTATAACTAAAAGCTCCCGCTTGGTCGATTGGAGTTGGAACGCGGTCAATAATTGAAACCGTCGCACTACCATCAGAGGCACTAAAACATGTGACATCGACCACGGTATCCACAGCCAAATCAAAAGTATTCGGCTCGTTTACATAATGAACGGTCTGCAAAGTACATCCGGTATCTAAATTGGTAACTGTGATTTTATAATTGCCAATCAGTAGGCCTGTAAATAGTCCAGTTGTATTAACTTGACTAGGTAAAACTCCTGCAATATCCTCAAGGACAAACTGTAAACTGGTTGGTATACCTCCAGTACTGTTGACTGAAACGGTAATATCCTCATCATTTGCGCAGGTAATCGCTGTGTCTATTGTGACATTTAAGTTATCTAAACTAATGAATGGTTTTATCACCGCTGTTGTTGTGCCTACACATCCATTATTGTCATACACATTGATAGTATAAGAACCACCGGTTAAATCGGTTTCAGTATAGACATTTTCAGAGCCAGCTTGAACGGTGACACCTCCTTTAATAAACTCATACTTTGTATATGTTCCAGAACCTCCCGTTACCGTATTGACGGAAATGCTCGCAAAGTTAGTGGCATTGGTTCCGGTAGTACATTCATAATCTACCACAGCTTGAGCAGTAACCACAATGAGGTCTACTTGATTTACTACTATGGTTTCAGTATTTGAACAGCCTCTACCAGAATTCCCCTGAACAGTATAAGTTCCCGCTATCAAACCTGTAAATACATTGGAACTTTGAGCAGCCACAGTAGATGGTCCTGCTATAATTTCGTAAGTGTAAATTGGGTTGTCATTACTTGCTGGTAGGTTGACTGTAATCATACCATCAGTACCGGTATAACAAGTCACATCGGTTGGGGTTAACGTAAAATCCACTGGTGTTGCAGATTCTAAGGTAATCTCAGCTGGGGCAGTACAGCCTCTTGAATCTTCAATGGCAACTATATAAGTTCCTGAAGGTACTCCAGAGAACTCATTTCCAGATAAAGAAATACTTGGCGCACTAGAATTGATACTATAGTTATAAGGTGCAGTACCACCAAAGGCCGAAACAATAATTTTTCCATCATCATCGCTACAGGATACAATGCCACTTACCGTTGGAGTAATTCCTAAAGGAGCATCAATAGTGACACTGACCTCACTCCCACATCCATTAGCATCTTTTACTTCAATAGTATGTATTCCAGATGCTAAGTTATCAATAGTAAATGGTGCTGTTCTGGTTTGAAAAGCTCCTCCATTAATGCTGAAACTGTAAGGTGCAATCCCTTCAGTTGTTAAGCTCACATCAATTGAAAAGTTGCCTTCTACCGTATCGCATTGATTCGTCACAGAAGCAGCAACCACAGGTGTTGGATCTTCTATTAAATCCAATCCGGCTGGAATAGTTTGAACGCAGCCATAAGCATCCATCACATGTACGTAATAAACACCAGGTGCAACATTAAATGTATTTGCTGAATTCCAAAGTGCGTCTGTGACATCAGGTGCCGTGGTCGATGTGTTAATTTGGAAGAGATAAGGTGACGTTCCCCCATATGCAACGGCACTGATCACACCAGATTGTGGATTACAGTTGGCGTTATTTACTATTTCTGCAGTTACGGTCAAATCTACCGAAGACTCGGTAATTTCAAAAATATCAGATGCTGATCTACAACCATCAAATAATCCTGATCCATTTTCGGTAAAGACAATATAATAGTATCCAGGTGCTAAGGTTGTTGGTGCAGTAATAGTTAAAGAAGTTCCGTTAACTGTTTCAGTTACTGCAGCGCCTAACGACACATTATTATACGCCGTAAAAATTTGGTAATCCACAGAAGTTGTGGTACTGTCAAATTTGCTAATCTCAAATTTGACTTGTCCATCTGCGGCACCTTTACAGGTCACATTAATTGGAGCTATAGATGACTCTAATAAGGAAGCGGTTGGAATAGGTGAATCTGCTGATTTCACATAATAACATTGTGTTGTAAGATCGTGAACAACAAAAGTGTAAGTAACACCTGGGACCAAATTAGTAAATGTTTTTATAGTGCCTCCAGGATTATCTGGTGCAGAATAGTTATTAGTATATGGTGGTGTATTAAATTCCAAAATACCAAACTCATAATTACCACTTCCTATGGCAGATATAGCTTTTACTGTTGCCGTACCGTCAGTGGCACAGTCAATAGTTGCAGTGTCAATAGTAATCTCCAAATCTGAAGGAGGAGACGCTATTGTTTCTTGTTTAGATAACTCACAGCCATTTTTGTCAATAATAGTTACGGTATAGATGCCATAATTGATAATGTCAAATTTGTAGTTCTCATTTGAAGTAGCCGTATAAGGACTTCCCGAAATAATATCACCAAAGTTATTAGTGATATAATAAGTAAATGGTCCTTCTCCTCCAGAAACGTTTTCTATAGTGATAGATCCTAAACTGGAGCCTCCCGGATTATTACACGTTATATCAACTTTGGTTAAATCAAAATCAATCGCTCCTGGTTGCGCAATAGTTACTGTTTCAGTTGTATTACAAGATTTAGCATCCGTAACCGTTACGGTATAAGTTCCTGCAGGTAAACCAGAAGTTTGTGTGCCATAATTTGTAGTGCCGTTTTTGACATTTATCAGGAAAGGTGATGTGCCAACTGTTTTATCAATCACCACTTTTATGGATCCATTATCATCGCCAAAGCAAAGGATGTTAGTTGGTGTTGCCGTAAATGCAGGTGGCGAAATTGGATCAACCGTGGTGACTCCTGAAGTTGCAGTACATCCTTTAGCATCAGTAATTCTAAATTGGTATGCTCCAGCTGATGCAACCGGATAAGAAAAAGGGGTTCCTGTTGCACCCATATCGGTGTAATTCACTCCTCCATCCATAGAAACGGCATAAGTATAAGGCGCATAACCTCCAGAAATTGTTCCAGTAACAACAGCATCGGACGATGCCGTACAATCTAAATCTTTAGTAAGCACCGTGCTGAACTTTACTTGTGGTGCAATAATCTCTTCAGGTAAAATCAATGTACATCCATTGGAATCTCTAACAACAATGATATAATTGCCAGGAATCAAGTTAGAAAATGTATCATTTTTCTGGAATGTACCACCATTAATACGGTACTCATATGGTGCTTTCCCATCTGCTGCGGTCACTTTAATTGTAGCACCATTAGTGGCATCATAACAAAAATCAGATGTGGTTGCCATGGTTGCTGTTGGTGCTGCAACTTCTTCTAGTTTAACTAGGAATGTGTCATTACATCCGTTAGCATCTGTAGCTCTAACGGTATAATCGCCCGCAGGAATATTATTTAAAATACCATTACCTGGGAAGTTTTGTACCAATGTCAAACCAGCAGCATCCAACAATTCGTACTTGTAAGCAGGCGTTCCTCCTGTAGCTTTAGCTTTAATAGTCCCCCCTATTAAACAGGTGGCATCTATTTTAGTAGCGGTCACTTCCAAAACTGATGGTTCTGTAAGTTTTTGATTCAGTGTAAAATCACAAGTATCCAATGCATCTTCATATCGTACTTGAATAGTATAATCTCCGGCATCTAACCCTTTAATGATAGCGGGTGATGTCATTGCTGTTTCCCAAGTGCTGCCATCCAACGAATATTGAAATCCTTTCGTGAGGTCAAAATTTTGTGCAGCAATTGTAATGGTTCCATCATTCGCATCAAAGCACGTCGCATTTGTAAAATTTAAAATTGATGCCTTAAAAGCTTTCTCAGGTTCTACTATAAATGGAAAGTCAATCTGAGTGACGCAAATTTTGGGCAATTGGTACACTCTGATATCATCAATCGCCACATCATTACCATTAACTTGTTGGACGTTGGATCTTAGAATAAACTTCAAACTGGTATTGTTACCAGGATTTAAAGTTGTCACATAGTTTTCCCATTTTTCACTTTTTGGAATATCTCCTGTTGGAAATGAAGAAATCTCTTTTCCTGAAGCATCAACCAATGCCACTAATAAATTAGGATCATAGATATTATGTTGCGATTTGATCAGGTTGATCGCATAAAAATCTACAATAATAGGTTGGTTAGGGATGATGTCGTTAATCTCTTTTTCATAAAGAACTGCTGTAACAGGAATCTTATCACCAACATTAACCACTAAACTTCTTCCTTTTGGTGTAGGAGGGACGGTTTGTGGAGTATGATCACCAGGCTGGAGCCATGTTCCAAATGGATGCATAACCCTCGAGGTCACTGAGTAATCACCATCATTTATAGCAGGGTTTCCATTACATTGTGTTTCTACAACTTGTCTTTCAAAGCAGTAATACTGTGTGTTTATTCCTGGAGAAGTGGTATCCTCGCCATAGCCAAAGGTTTCATACAACAAATTACTATAGGTTGGTACCGATTCTAAATTATACCGTACACTGATAATATGTTCTCCATCTGGTACCTCTAAAAAGATTTTAGGGTCTGTTGTATTGGTATTTTCTACACCATTCAACAAATAGGTATAACTAAAAGACGCTGTTTCAGGGTTGGTTACAGTAACCGTTGCCGTAGCCGTCCCATCACAATTAAAGTCAGGTTCAGCAACACCAATAATAGGTGCTACTGGCTCATTTTCCAAAATAATGCCTGGCATCGAATAAATACAGCCATTAACATCCTTTATATATAAGGTATAAGTACCCGGTGCAACAAAAGCTTCATTAGAACTTACCCAAGTGCCTTGATTATCAAAACTGTATTGATATGGAGGCGTTCCTCCCTGAGGATTGGTAATCCGCACCTTACCGGCTCCAGATGGACCACAACCTGCTAGTTCAGAAACTCCCGCTGAGGCAGTTAAAGCGGTGTCTGCCTGGGTGATTTCAATAGGTTGAATCTCACTAAAACATTCCTTCCCAGCCATGGTATATTTAACACCCGCTAAATAAGAACCTGCATCAAGATTTGAAAATGTTGGATTGCTGGTATAAGTATTACCATTATCAATAGTATAAGCGATACTATAACCATTTCCGTTGGTAACATTAAAACGGATTTCCCCAGTCTTTGAATTGTAACATAATACATCATAATGATCTACGATGTAAGTTGGAACAGGCGTAGCATCAATTTTTATAGACACCTCAGTGCTACAGTTGTTAGCATCAACAACTCTAATCTTATAGGTTCCTGCAGTTGAGACTGTAATTTCCGGTGTGGATTGAAATTCCGTTGCCCCGTTTACAAAGTAGTAATAAGGTGCAACCCCACCAACAGGATACACGGTGATTTCTCCGTCATCACAAGACAAGGGTGCCGTGATGGCGGCGGTTGCGGTTAGTAAGGCTGGATTGATGATTTCAAAATTTACAGTTTCAGAACAGCCGTCTTCTGTTGCAATAGTTGCTGTATAAGATCCTGGATTTAAATTCTTAAATGAATAATCGCTTTCCTTGATTGGACCAACCTCATGTAATTTCGTGGTACCTTTGGAAAGGGAATAAAAATATTGTGGTCGTCCATCATTGGCGGCAAGTTTTACACTTCCCTTTTCACCATGACAAAGCGGTTGGCTCACAACCGCCGTGCCAGTAAAATTACGTTCTCTTATTTGAATGTCGGCCACTGAAAAAATACATGGACTTGAATCAACACCAATTCGTTTTACATACACACTATATACGCCAGACGCTGCAATTGAAAACACATTGCTATTTTGATAGTTTGTACCATCAATACTATATTCGTACCCGTTTGGCACCCCACCTACTACAATTTCGCCTGGTATGCCACAAACTATATCTTTTGAAGTTGCTGTAGGTACTAAAATGTTTGAATAGACATTGAAATAATATTGACTAAAACACCCTCCCTCATAATTTAATGTAATACGATATTGTCCGGCAAGGTTGATGTTATAATTGGCACCTGTACCCACTTGGTTCCATTTACAAGAAGGATCTTCATTTGCACAATCATCTAAAACGGCTCCGAAGCAGCTTGATTCATCTAATTTTTCCCAAATAATGGAAGATGTATCTGTAATGTTGGTTTCTATAGCACGGATATCATTGGCGCCACATAAAAAGAAATTTGGCAATTGCTTTCCGTCGTTTGGACAGATGTCCACATCATCGGCAAATGGAATAAGAGGATTTACTGAATTTTCACCATAAGTGACCACTTTAAAGGTTTGATCTATAGACTGGCATGGTGCAATAGCCGTATTATGGACATAGTACGTGCCAATATTTTTGACAGTTATAGATTGGCTTGTCCCAATTACCGGGGAACCCGTTGGGCTGGTGGACCATGAGTAAGCATCATAACCATTGCCTGCAGTTAAGGTCACACTTTTACCACACAAAATCACTTCTTCTTCGAAATTACAGTTGACGTCTGCTAAAAAATTGGTTGCTCCAGGCGTTAATAAACAGCCCGTATTTGAACTAAAACTTGGATCATCTGTAATGGTAAAGTTTGGATTATCTGTACCCTTATATCTGGAAAAAGCCTGATTGCTAATAATGTTTGAACAGGCATCATTTAATAGACTACAGGTTTTTACAACGGTAACTTTAAAGCGGATATAATCTTTAGGATCGCCAATTTCCACAACGGATTCATCAACTTTGAAAATAAGTTCTCTTGTGGCTGGGTTATAGCTTTGTACGGTAACCCCGTTAGGAAGCACGCCCATATCCTCCGGATAATTAAACACTACGTTTTGAGGAAGAATATCCCTAATTATTAATTCTTTGGCATCATCATTCCCTACGTTCTGAAATCCGATCACGTAATTTAATTCATCTCCTAAATTGACCAATTCTCCGCCAATATTGTTACCAGATAAATCTTCGACAATTTTAGTGAGGACAATTTTAGGAGCAATAATTTCAATGGCAAATGCACTAAAGTAGAAATAGTAAATATCTGTATTTGTTCCCAGCTTAATGGTGGCAGAAGTGTCGCCATTCCCAATTATGCTATTTCCCGCATTGGGAATGTTGATAATTCCTGCATCAAATCCTAAGGTATTGGAACTTGCAGGATTTCTATCCGTAAATGGGATGGGTGAATTGGTATTGGGATCAATAATGGAAACCGAGCTATTAAAAAAGTTATCACTTGGCCGTATGGTATTTCCGCCCGCAGTGGTAGCACTAATTTTTGTGCCATTTATTTCTAAATAATCCCCTGCCCAACTCTTATCTCCTTCCAAAGCACTAAATGCGTATTTTGCGCGCACTGGTCCTACAGGTATCGTACGGAATCCGACGATGTCAAAGCTTTGCTCTCTGTCCGCAACAGGTCCCGTATTATTTATTTTTGTGAACCCGTCAAAAGAGGTAATGTACTTACTAGGCAATAACGGATCCTCATAGATCACAAATAAAGACCATCCGGCAGACAAGCCTTCTGTGTTCCGTCCTGAGTTCATTGTGGCAGATGTCGTCGATGAGATATTTGCAACCGTATATGTGCCGTCAGCGTTACTTAAACCAGAAATAATATCTGTTACATTTTTATAATACACATAGGCATTGGAATTTCTATTGTTTGAAGAATTTTGATAATATATCTGTTCTCCAGTAATATCAATATAACTACCGCTTTCTGGGGTCTTAAATTTAATATCAGACATTGGGCTGTCTCCTTTTACAACCGCCGTCCAATATAATGCCGCATATACTACTTGATAACAATTCGTATTACTTGGCACATCCAAACTGGCACTGCTCGAGTTAAAAGTACTGCTGTCATTATCAATATCCACATAAACCATCTTATCTCTGTTGTCGCGGTGCTCATTATTAGTGTTCCCGTTGTAAGAGTTTGATCGGTGAACACTAAGGTTATTATTTCCTATTAAGAGCATATCGCCTTTAATGGCTTCATCATAGCGAGGCACGAATGGAACAAGGTTTTGTGCCATGGATTCTAGACCCATAAATAGCAAAAATGCAATAAGGGCAATTCTAGAAAAAGTAGGTTTTTTCATGATTTTGGTAGATTTATGTTTTTCGTTTCCTCCAAGGGGCATTGTTAAAAACGAATGGGTATTTAGTTGGTTAGTTTTCTATTTTAATGATTGCTATTTTGGTATTATAAGGCTGGTTACCTTTACTTTCCATGACCTCACTAGCGGCTTCAATACTATCCATTTTTTTATAGTAAATGAAATATTTGCTCGTGCTCACGTCATAAAAGAAATCGATATTGGATAGTCCAGATGCCACGGCTTTGGTTAAAAACGCATCGCGTTTTGCGACATCCGTGTGCACCGCGATAACTGCATAATATCCGTTTTGAACATTTTTGATGTTTTTAAGAATTTGAATGTTACTGCTCTGCTCTTCACCAAAATCGAAATCATCAGACTTTAAAGCGACTGGACTCAATACCGTGCGTTCTTTAATAAGTTTTAGTGCAGATCTGTCTTGGGTATATCTATCTTCTTCATTAGTATAAGCGGCCCGTTTGATTCGTCGTTTTCTTTCAAATTCTGTAGCTTCAATAATTTCATTTAAGGTTGTATTCAATTGGGTTCTGGTCTGTATGGCCCTTAATTGCTCTGCTTTTAATTTTTCAATCGTCTCTTTATAATATAAACTGACCTCATCATTTTTAAATGTAGGAATTTTTTGACGCTCCTTATACAAGTTTTCAAAATCACTAATGCGCTTCGTGTTTTTCTCTATGACATCATCCAGTTCTGCACGAATGGCTTGCATTTTATTATTTTCCTCGGAGATACTTTTGAATGCTTTTGGGGCGCGGTATATGCCTTGATCGCTCAAGTCGTTTTCTTGTTTTAAATCCTTAAGATCTTGATCTCTACTGGCCACGGCATCACTAAATCTTGCCAACAATTCATCTTGGGCATTTTTCGATGTTTTGGTCAAATCTGAAAGTGATTTCATAGAAACTGCATTGGCATCGGTTGCATTTTCCAATGCTTTTTCTTCCGCTAATTTTTCAGCTCTCGCTTCCGTATCCTTTTTCGTATCTGCCAATACTACAGCTGTGGCTGCTGATGGTAAACGAGCCGATTTCTCTTCCAACAACTTATCAGATTTTTGATTCTGTGCTTCTTCTTGAGCCGTTGCTTCTGGCATTAACGCAGGAGTTGCATCCGGGGTCATTTTCACCTGAGCAGCTAATTTTTCTTTAGCCTCTTGGTCTGCTTTTGCTTTTGTTTCTGCCAATAATAAAGCCTGTGCTTCTGCTTGCGCTTTGGCGTCTGATTTCGCTTTCTCTTGCGCAATTAATTTTTCCGTTGCTGCCTGATCAGCCTTAGCTTTTGCTTCTGCCATTAATAAAGCCTGTGCTTCTGCTTGCGCTTTAGCGTCTGCTTTGGCTTTCTCTTGCGCAATTAATTTTTCTTTTGCTGCTTGATCAGCCTTCGCTTTTGCTTCTGCCAATAATAAAGCCTGTGCTTCTGCTTGCGCTTTGGCATCTGCTTTGGCTTTTTCCTGTAGTGCCAATCTTCGTTTTGATTCTTGCTCTTCCTTTAATTTAGAAGCGGCTACTATTTCAGATTGTCTTTCTATTCGCGCTTTTTCATCAGCTTCAGCTTTTTCTTGCGCTGCCAATTTCAACCGTGCCTCTTGTTCTGCTTTAGCTTTTGCCGCTGTCTCTGCACTTAACAAGGAAGCTGCACTGATACGGTCTTTTTCCTCTTGTTTCTTTTGGTTTTCTATTGCAAGCTTAGCCTCAGTTTTACGCGCTTGTTCTACTCTAGCCTCTGCCGCTAACTCGGCACGCGTTGCTGCTTTAGCTTGTGCTCTTTCTCTTATTTCATTTCTTCTGGCCTGGGCTTCTGCCATTAATTCTGCTCTGGTTTCAGGATCCATACGTGGTTGATTTGATGCTAAAACGCGTTTGTTCTCAGTGGAGAAAAGCGCATTTACATCCTCCTCATCCCTATAATTATAATCACTTCTCTTATTGATTTTAAAAGCTAAGGTCAATTCATGAGACGATCCAAAATTAGCAAGACCTCCCATGGCCTTTTCATAATTGTATTCGATGGCGATTTGGGACGTAATGTTTAAACCAATACCTGCAGATGCGCCGTAGAGTGTATTATAACCTACTTGTGCCCATATACCCTTTGGAACTGTTAACATGGCAATTCCTGAAACTGAAGTATCCTCTTTTCCAACTTCGGTTTTTAATAGACCTGAAAACTTGGCTTCATCAAAAAAACCAGAGGTATACATATAGCCGGTGTACATGACATGAGCCTGTATGGTTTGTCGTAGGTCGTCCTGAAGGAGTTCAGAAGATTGAATATTATAGAGTACCAAATTGTTGATTGATAAACCAAAATCTAAAAACCTAGTGCCATAGTTAATTCCTGGATTTACGGTAAGCAGTAGGTTTGACGGTATATTATCTAAAGAAGGATCAGTAAAGTTAGTCACAACTTTGCCTGTATTGAGTCCGCTTTTATAGACTCCTAAATTCATACCAAAAGTCAAATTGCTATCCCGATTCAATCGTGAATTATAGGCAAAGTTTAAAACACCTCCAAAAGTAGTAAGCACCCCATAATTTTGTTGAAACAGGCTTACCCCTGCGCCAATGTTTTCAGCAAACCTACCCGAATAGCCGGCCAAATAGGTTTGAGGAGCATCATCAAATTGAACCCATTCCCGCTTATTATAAACGCTCACATATCTATTCTGTTCCCTAACAAAACTAAAAGTTGGATTGATGGCGAACCTGTTGAATTTCAAAGAGTTTCTTACAGGTAGCGCCAATGAAACTACACCATCGTCCTCTTGTGAATAGGACATCTGTACAGAATATAAAAAACAGACTAAGATTATAAATACAGTTTTTATTTGGCTATGCCACATACCTTTTCTAATGAACATATGGAACATTCCTTTGAGACTTCTTTTGCTCTGAGTGATATGTAGGAACGGTTGTTTCATCTTATTTAACTACTGTAATAGAACCTTTTTTGGTTTCTTGATTTGGGGTGTTGATAATGTAATAAAACACTTGATTGATACTATGTAGTTCCAACTGATGTTCGGGCCAATTGTTGAGATAATCTTTAGTTTGTAAAACTACCTTCCCTTGATTGGTCATGATGATCACTTCGGTATTAGTGCCACTCACATATTTTGTAGGAATGACCCAAGTATCATTGATGCCATCGCCGTTTGGACTAATGAGGTTTGGGATTTTGGCAACATCTGGAAAGGGATCGAAGGTTTCGCTAATTGAAAAAATAAATTCCTGAGAAACGACACAACCTAGTGGTTGAGTCACAATCACCTTATAATCACCAAATGCCGTTGCCTGATAGGAGGCACTTTGGGCGTCAGAAATAAGAGCTTCATTTAAATACCATTGAAATTCAGGATTGACGGCATTGGTAGTCACAATAACCTCTAAGGTTTCGTCCGATGCCATCATATTCTCTTCATCAACGTTTATACTACTTTCAAAACCTTTGCTTTCTATATCTATAGAGCCTGAGGTCGTACAACCTCCTAAATCCACCTGAACCGAAAAGGTTCCTGATTCATCCGTTTGATACTGTTGTCCTGTAGCATTTTCAATGGCAGTTCCATCTTTGTACCATTGGTAACTCACACCGGCAATTGTACTTAACGTGGTTTGTCCATCTGCGGGACAAAATGGGCTTCCTAAACTGGACACAATAGTCGCATCGGCTCCTCCAGATGATACCTCACTTATCGTAACGCGATTTGAAAACGAACCTGAAGTACAGGTCCCATAATCTGTTTTTACAAAATAAATGCCTGGTTGACTTACAGATAAACTTGATCCTATTCCTACAAACACTGAGGTGGTAGGACTGGTTTGCTTATACCATTTGAAAGTAAGTGACGGATATTTTAAAGGCGAATCATTAGATCCGTTTCCTGGATTATCTATAGTCAATAAATAACTGCCCCCAGCACAATAGGCACCGGTAGGCACAAAATTATTGATGGTAAATCCGCTGTCCTGAAGTTTATAGTAGGCGGCAAACTTATTAGAGTCTGAACTTTTTGCCGCTGGAGCGGTACTTTTCACTCTCAGCTTATACCCTTCTCCTGCAGTGGTTTCAGGCAAAGCAAAACTCAGAGTGGCAGGAGATGTCATAATTTCACCTGGTTGGGAAGTAAACACAACGGTAGCGTCTGAAAAACTTCCGTTAGCATCAGACATTTCAATAATAAAGGTATTGGTTGCGCTAAGTTCAGTTTCTGGAGAGAATACAAAACTGACATCATACTTATTAAAAGAAGAACTCGCGCATGCACGACTAAACCCTAGATTAGGTTTGGCAATGACAATCTGAGCGCTCATTTCTCCAGATAATAGAAGGATAAAAGCACCAAGGATAAAAAAAGATTTTTTTAGAGTAGTAGTTTTACGCATTCAAAGTTTATTAGTAATTGTCTATATAACTGATCCTTATTGCTTTGTGCAGAAAGATTGCCTACTAATATTTAATACCACGATAATCTATCAGGAAAACTCGCCAGAAACCTGACAAGTTTTTAAAATGATAAGCGCGTAAAGATTTGGGGCCATCCTTAATTGCAAGAGCTTGTTAATTAATCCTCAATATCTCGGTCATTTGAGGCTATAATTTTGTTGATACGAAGTCTAAAGTCTGGTCGTTTGGTGTTTTTTACATCGATAAAAGTTTCAGCATCAGAACCTTTTGAATACACATTAAAAAATGCGCGATTGCCATACCAGTTTTCTAAATCAGCATTATTGCTGTCGTTTTCTGTAAAAATATTGCCTTTACAATTGTTGAAGTACATATCACTGAACAGGATGTTTTCTAGGTTCTTAGCATTAATCTTCACTTTATTGTCAATCACCACAGCTGGGTTAAATCCAGAAATCACACTCTTACTGATATCCAAAGATGCATTTTCAGAAATATATAAGGCTTCCTTCACCAAACCAACACTAATGTCTGACGCTAGATTATCGCTCACATTGATCAACGTTAAGTTTTCTGCTTTCACAAATGTCGATTTCTTACTAAAATCAACTTCTTCTTTTTTATCGTACGATGATATGAACATACATCTTGAACCATCTGACCCAGAGACATAAGGTGATCTAATTGCTAAGGAATTTCTAATGTGGGTTTGGGTTCCAAAGTTGAATTCGTAGTCATTACTCTTGGTTCTAAAAGAAACCATTTTTTCTAATTTAACTTCCCCTCCCAAAACATTCACAGAATTTCCATCAGCATAACTTACCATAATATTCTCAATGACGGTTTTGTTTCCAACCCCAGCCAAAGTGAGTGCGCTAAAATAGCCGTATTCCTTAGTCCGTTTTCCTGCAAATTCAATTCTCACATACTTCATCACACCTGAATTACTTTCAACATTTGCTCCACCATAAGTGATATTCTCAAATGAAGATGGACGTAATCCTAAGTTTACGGAAGATCCATTACCAAATTTATTGATGGGTGCATCTCCTAGCAGAAAAATGCCTCCCCAATCGCCTTCCTTCTTAACACTACGGTTTGAAGTAAATATAATAGGATCTGTTTCTAAACCTTCCGCCATTATTTTAGATCCTTTAGTGATAATGAGAGAGCCGTTAGTTTTGAAGTCACCAATAATTACAGTGCCTGGCTCAATAGTAAGTGTTGTGCTATCCGTTACAAAAACACTGCCCAACAAGAGGTAGGTATCTCTCTTTGTCAATTTGGTGTCTTGCGTTATATTGCCGCTCAAGATTTGAGTAGGCTCCCCTTGCTCAATAAGGTTAGGTCTAAATTCAGTCCAATTGGTTAGCCAATTGCTTTTGCCGATTATTCCTTTTTCTTGTTGTGCAAAACTGCTGCCAACAATTAAAAGAAACAAACACAGGGTTTGAGTAATAGTTTTCATAGGTAGATTAATTAGTGATAGATCTAGGATTTCTTAATTTGACTCAAACATAGAATTAAATCCTATGAAATACAAATAAAGTCGATGAAATACATTATATTTTTTTAAATTATAAGTTATTTCTTACAATACAATTAAAATAAGGAAAGCACTGATATGAAACTACCGGGGTTCTTTTAAAAAGATCCTTTAAAATCATCCGAATTAGAGTGTTTGAGAAAACGTGAATCAATGAAAAATCCCAGTCTCGACCCTGGGATTTTAGTAATAGCAGATTACAATAATGTTTCAGAAATTAAATTTGCATTTATTTTCTAAAAGGCAGCACAGCTTAATATTTATTAAACTCGCTGTAGGTATGAAGAGATTTTAAAGTCTCTTCATAAAATAAAATCGCAGAAATTAAATTCGATTTATCCGAATAAGGCAACACTTTATCCTGAAACGACATGGTACTTTCAAAATAAGTATTGGCTGCCTTAATGTTTTCTTCTAATGCTTTTCTGTTGTCCTTTGTATCAGGAATTCCCAAAGAGGTCATTGTAACTCCTGGTTTTGTAGCAAAAGCAATATTCGGTAAAATTTTAACAATAACTTCAATCCGTTCGTTATATAAGGTGAGAAGATCTCCTTTTGGCAATTGATCTAATTCAGCACGATCATGATACTTTGCTATGGATACTTTTCCACTGATAATACTCTGGGCTTCTTTTTGTGCAAATCCAAAGCTTGTTATTAGTAAAAAAACAAAACTAAAAAGAGTAAGTTTAGTTTTCATAAATGTTAGTTTAGGGGTTGTTAACGCAAATTTATGTAATTAAACGAAAAAAACAAGCGTTTTGTCGATTTTTTCCATTATTTAATTCTAAAATGACACAAATCATTGAAACCTAGTTTCTTTATATGGATAACTTCAATTTCAGACCCTTGTTACTACTAATAAAGATGGCACTTCTAAGAATTGTTTTTTTCAACGAAATTGCTTGAGGTCAGAAATTCAAATCAAAATTTTTAGAACCTGTCCAGCAACTTCATGACGGAGATGGTTTAATATATTATTTCACTTACTTTTGCACAACTTTATGGATTCACTCACACAAATTATATTAGGAGCTGCGGTAGGCGAAGCTGTCTTAGGTAAAAAAGTCGGCAATAAAGCGATGTTATATGGCGCTATTGCGGGTACTATTCCGGACTTGGATGTCTTTGCGGCCTTATTTACAGACACCGTTACTACATTGGAAATACATCGAGGCTTTTCGCATTCCATTTTATTTTCTTTGATTTTTGCGCCTCTCTGCGGTTGGTTGGTATCCCGATATGAACGTTATAAGGATTTTAAAGGCTGGGCTTGGTTGTTCTTTTGGGGATTTGTTACCCATCCCCTATTAGATGCCTTTACAACTTGGGGCACACAGTTATTTTGGCCTTTAGATACAAGACTTGCGTTTAAATCGATTTTTGTCATCGACCCACTTTACACGATTCCATTTTTGATATTCCTGATCTTGACAATGTTTCAGGAAAAAACTTCTCGTAAAAGACGACTTTTCAATAATACAGGATTAATTATCAGCAGTTCCTATTTAGTACTGACCCTGTTTTTAAAATGGATGGCTTTTTCAAAGTTTGAATCCGCATTAAAAGATCAAAATATTGTTTACAAGCAAATAGATACACGGCCCGCACCTCTTACTACTATTTTGTGGAGTGCGAACATAGAAACTGAAGATGCGTATTTGTTAGGTTATTATTCCTTTTTTGATAGTCAACCCATCACTTTTGATGTTTATAAAAAAAATCATAATCTTTTAGGTGATCTTGCTAACGCTGAAAAAATAAAACGAATGGTCACCATTTCGAAAGGATGGTATACTATTCATAAGACGGAGGACCAGCTGCTTTTCAACGATCTGAGATTTGGTTTGTTAAGTATGAATAAAGGCGCACAAAATTTTGTGTTTCAATATGAAATTTTAGCAGACGCCGATGGCAAGGTCCAATTGGTAGAGCAGGAAAAAAGTCCACGTGACGGTAAAAAACTAATGGGCGATTTATGGACACGGATTAAAGGAAATTAATGTAGCCCATGAACCGAAATTGTTTTTGAACCTTTGGCTTAAGCCCTATGCAATCCGCATAAGTTAAAAAACAACTGTGACTGGTCTATATATTCCACATGAAAGTTAAGTGTCATGTCATAACTTAACACTTGATTTTAATAATAGGAATCCATTGTTGATCCAATTCTCAAACGGCAACACCCTAAATTCAGGATTTTGAATGCCGAGCTGATTTTCATTAGGAATAATTCAGTACATCATCAAGACGAGCCCTCTACTTCTCCAATTTATAAAATCGCGTCGGTCTATATTTGTTAGAGATCGTCATTTCCATTTGAAGACCACCTTGCCGATCTATGGAATAAACCCCGTTGGAATTTGGAGTAATAGCGTTGGGGACCGCCATAAAAAGTCGGTCGTCCACAATATTAAAGACGTTCATCCGTGAAGAAGGATTGGAAGTTGGTACGTTTAATTTGGTATAACTTTCAGGAGTAGCCGTATCAAATTCGTAATAGGAGAGTTTTAAGCCATTTCTGGTTTCGACCTCCTCACTAGATTCAAATAAGTAAGGATTGTCCGAGATGTGCAAATACAATTTATTATTAAAAGACATGATGGACTGAGCAATTCTGCCCTCTCCGAACAATGACTCAATATCAATCTCCCAGTTAGTATCAAATTCGGTTTCTCCCGCCTTGATTCTAAATATTTTTGAAGGATTATGTTCATTAAACTGATTCCAACCCCAAGAGCAAAAATAAAGATTTCCAGCTTCGTCCTTAGTCGTAGGATTATTTTCTGACACAAAAAAGCCCACCGTTTTGGCGCCATGATATTGAATGATTTTTTCAAAACTAAAACTCGGAATATCTATAACGGCCAAATAGAAATTCTCCTCCTCTTCAGAAATTAGGTTAAAATTGGCTTCCTCCAAAAACACGACGCTCACATACAGTTTATCCTCTTTAAAGTCCAACACCAAAGATCCCGTTCTCACCAAGTTATTCCCATAAGCATCCTCAAACTCAACATCGGGGCGAAACGCTTTAATATAAGGACGCAAGTCCAATGCGGCTCCCAATTGCATGGTTAACGGATTAAAGGCTTGGATGGTCTGACCGCCGTTGTCCTCGTTATAATAAAAACCCAAATTATCATTTACCAAAGCCAATTTTCGTGATGGAAAAAGAGTGCCCTTCCCTATATAGATTTCGCTGTCAATAAATACTTGATCTGAAGTGTTGAGCGTTAGCCTAAAGAGTCCTGGTGTGGACGAATAGCCTCTTTTGTCCTTAGCCATGCTAAAGACATAATTTCTAAAAAACTGATGTCCAGAGGACGTTGACGGATCTGAATTTACAAAAGTTTGATTTTCTTGAATCAAATCATAAGATTTTTGAGCATCCAAATCTTCCAAATTAAAGCTAAAAAACCGAGTAATATCCGCCGTAGAAGCATCTTCTGTGGCTAGCACATAATTAAATGAGGAATATTCCGTCTTCGGATTTTTATTCTCGTCATCTAAGTTGTTCACTTCACAAGCCAAGAATATTAATCCTAATAAACCAACAAAAATTTTACATATAACTGAAAATTTCATACACTTAAAAACTATAGGTTATTTTCATTCTAAAATGTCTGCCAGGACTTTGCATCTTGAATTCATTAAAAATATCCTCATCAAAGGCATTTTTAAGTTCTGCACTAAAAGATACACTTTGTTTTGAAAAGTCCCGAACATATATAAACCCAATATTATGGGTATGTTGGTTTGGGATCACTCGGCTAGTATTAATTTTAGAGGTTCCGAAGAGGCCTAAGAAACCATCAGGCTCAAATTGTTTTTCTATATAATCGAGATAATATTGATGCACATACGAATAGTCCCAAAAAAATGATAAATCAGTGGAAAGCTTCAACAATTCTTTAACATTGTAAGAGGCACTAATATTTCCATAATAAAACGGCATATTGGCAATTCGGGCATCTTTGAAATGCTGATTGTTTAAATATTTATCTTTTGATGATTGTAATCGAAAATCATTCCAGGTTAAATTCCCCGACAGTTGTAGGTCATCAACGGGTTCATAATTGGCCTGCAGCTCTACGCCTAAGCCTTTTACATTATCAAGGTTGAGATGAATGGCTTGATATTGGTTCAAATCCTTTAAACGAATCAGATTCTGGGTATCACGATAATAGGTATTAATTTCAAAACCGAATTTGGTAGCGGCATAGGTATATCCCAAATTTAGATTTTTACTCTCCTCGGGCGTTAATTCATAATTGGCTACAATAAAATTGTTGTCGCCAAATAATTCCTGCTGTTCTGGCAATCTAAACGTGTTTTCATAAGATATCCGAACATAGCTTTTCTCATTGATATTATATTTTAAGGCCTGTGAAAAGCTCAAACCTGTATTGACCACTTCCTTATCTACAATATTTTCCTCTAAGGGATTGTCTGAAGCATCATAACGACCCGCAAAATTTCCATAGAGATACTTCATTTGTGTATTGGATTCCAATTTCCGATCAAAAAACTGGGCATTTAAGGCAAAATTGGTGATGAGCTTATTATAATTGGTATTATTAAGGTCCTGTTCTCCCGTATTTGACGTTCGGTTATAATTACTATAAACGGTATTGTTTTCTATTTGAAAATAATTAGAGATCAAATAATTAAGATGGGTACGGGAGGTGAATTGCTCAAAATTATTATGCAAATAGCCGTTTTGAAGGAGCATATTACCCATTTCAGAAGATGAATTTGTGGGGTGGGCCACGCCTTTCCAATCATAATAAACATTCTTCGCTTGGTCAAAAATTTCAAAATCGATTTTGCTAAAGACCAAAAACTGGTTGACGCTCAATTTGTTCTCGAAAAAGTGGTTTTTGTATTTTAAGGAAGGAATAAAATTGCCGCGTTCCTGCCTGTAGACCTCTCCAAAAGGTCTGGCTCTGGAAAACGGGTCGTTTTGAATATCTCTTTTCAAACCGTACGAATTCACTTTCAACTCAATCGATTCTGCCCATGACAACTGTCGCGCTTCTAAGGAAAACTCTAAGGAATGCTGATTAAACGCATTATGGAACAAGCGTTCTCTGATGTAAGCTACCTGACCGCTATTAGGATCCTTATAAGGCAAATTATCTACTTTATAATTGTTTTTAGAATAATTGTAAAAGCTATTGACCCCAAGAAAAACATGCTCATTTAATTTTATATTGGCATTGGCTGTAGCGATATGCGTGTTATATGAACCGGTTTCATAAGATACCGTTCCTGAAGTCCTTTTACTGGATTTGGGAACAATATTGATTGCACTGCCCAAAGCATCCACACCGATTTTTGTAGGCAGGACACCCTTGTAAATTTCAACGCGACTGATGGCATTGGTAGGCACTTTGGTAAGTCCGAAATTAGAACCTAAATAATCAATTGGGATATCATCATATAAAAACTTGACCGCATTCCCGGAAAACCCGCCAACAATGATATTGCTCGCTGATCCGAGCCCTCCAACGTTTCGTATTTTCACTCCTGGACTTTTATCGACCAAATCCTCCACAGAACTAGCACGTCTCGTATTGGCTTCCACTGAAATGATATTTGCCTTAATCGCACTGCTCTTTAATTTCTCACTGATGCTTAGCGTTTGTAGCTTCACTTCATCTAGATTATAAGTCATCATTTCAATACGAAGCGTTATTTCCTGAATATCCCCTGCATTGACCTGTACATTTTCAATCGGAAACTGAAAACCATCATATACTGGATAAACATTATAGAAACCTGAAGGAAGATTCATAAAACTAAATTCTCCTGCTTTATTGGTTAGCGTACGAGCGTTGGTTTCAACCAAACGAATCTCAACGTTTTCAATTTGGTCATCAAGTGTATTGATTAGTTTTCCTCGTAGCGTCCCTGTAGTTTGCGCCATGGCACATAGAGAAAACACTAAAAACAAGAAGGTTGAAAAATTCCTTAGCATAGAAAGGGGGAGCTTTTTAGAGCTCCTAATTATTTGGTCTGCATCAGGCACATCCCTCTCATCTCAAAATCACAAAGATGACTTAAGGATGCACCCAAACAGATATTTAACCCAAAAGTTGGGCTTGCTATTAATTATTTATTTAGGATCAAAAAATCCGCAATAAAATGGTGCACCATTCGCGTCGGTCAATACAGGTGTTTTACTTTTGTCAATAGCTCCTTTTACAAGCGTAAAATTGGCTTCAGACCCATTTCCCATTTTTGATTGAAAGGTCATTGTGACATTACCGTCTACCTTTTGCGTTTTGATATTGGTAGGGTTTAAACCAAAATTATAGGGAGGACTCATCGGATTTGTTTGTACAATCTCAAAGTCTTCGGCATCACCTTCCCAAGTCCAGTAATCCTGTGCATACGGATCAAACAATGGCCTATCGGAATCACCTAAAATAAAATAGAATTTTGAATCTGCACGGAATTCGTAACCGGTAACCAGTTCAACTACACAAGCATCACTTGCTGGTCTTCCGCCTTCGGTCATGGAAATAAAATCGACATTGGTCAATCGCCATTCGCCTACTAAGCTGACAGTGTCTCCTGCGCCATTATCGTCATCACTAGAACAAGAATAAAACACCAATCCAAAAATAAGGGCACTCAATACAATTAATTTCTTCATAGAATTTGATTTTTAAAATTTGGTGCAAATTTAAGGCTTATTTAGAACAAGACTAAATAGAATCCATAGTTTTTCTTTTAAATTTAAAATGACTTGGTCAAATCTCACATTTAGTGGAAGATGGGTTAGATTTCGAGGAAATCTTCAGGTAATACACTATGAGTTGGGCATGCCATAGTTTGATTCGGTTAAACCGAACACCTGATTCATGAAATAACCATTAAAAATTGCAGAAAACACATAATTCAGTGTGTATTCGTGGCTATAACACTTATAGACACTGAAGTAATACAACAGAAAACATAGATTTGTTTCCCGATCACCAGACAATTAATTACTATGTCAATGCGAATTAAAAACGAACTTTAAAAGAATATATACCTCTAATTAACATCACTTACTTGGAGATCAATACCGGTTTTATTAAAGTGAAAGCTTAGGAAGATTGCGATGAAGTACTTGGTAATTTGAATTTGGAACCACCTAAAACAAATATCATAAATTACAATTTAATGTCAACGATGCCTACACTAAAGACTTGTAGGCATTTCGTTGACAAAGCTACTAATTCAATTTATAAAGGGATTCAAAATGAGTGGTTAACGCTTTTAAGCCCTCTAGAATCACAACTTCTACATCTACAAAAGGCTGACTTAAAACATATAGTGACGCTTTTACTTTAATGGCATCTGCTTTCGAAAAAGATTTGTTTTCAACGGCACTTTCTAATAAAACGGCAGTTGCAGAGAGATTTTCCGATAATTTTTCTAGAGGATTAATTTTTGGATTTTTTTCTAAGGCTTCAAAACGATCATGATTTTTAGCCCAAGTCTTAAGGTAGGATAGCACCAGATTGGTAGTTTCACTATTTGCATCCTTAATATAATTATTTACAGCAGAATTAAAAGAAGCGCCATCTTCAGCGTCTACAACGCAAGCTTCTGCAAATAATGTAAATGGAGAAAATGTTTTATATTCTACGCCACCTTCGTTGCGCGCATATATTTTTAAAGGCTCACAAATTTTGGATAAGGTAACCAGGGATGCAATATCCTGATTGTTGGTCATGCTTCTTAGAATAACAGCTCTATTTTTAATATGGGTAAGTCCTAATTCTTCTAAAGTGAAAGAGACGTGTTTCATGCGTTTTTTCATGTTGACCACATCCTTAACGGCTTTTGGAGACCAAAAACGTTCCGCTATGGCGGCAGTTCTTGGCCATATTCTGGAGTCGATGGTCAATGGCGTTACCAATTCACTCCACATGGTTGCTTCACCTCCCAAAATGCGCGCACGTTCTAATTCTGTTAATTTCACATCCCCAATAGGATCTACAGCATAGTGATTTTCAACCGGCTCCATTCTGTCAATATAATAGCCATTTGACAATACCGTTTGATAGCCTTTTTTTGCGGCAGCAATCAAAGACCCACCTTCTTCAAGACCCTCATTTTTACCTCGCCAGGAATGTATGACGGTTGTAGTGGGCATATTAGGGGTCATAATTTCATCCCAACCCATCATTTTTTTACCTAAATTATTTAGAATTTTTTCGAGCTTGATATTAAAATAAGTCTGCAAGTCGTGGTTTGTTTTTAAGTGATGCTGTTTTTTGAATGCTTGAATATCTTTGTTTTCATCCCAATGCTTGCCTTCGTTCTCATCGCCTCCAATATGGAAATACGCATCAGGAAACAGCGGGGTCATTTCAGCAAATAACCGTGCTAAAAACTCGTAAGTCATATCTTTTGTCGGATTTAAAGTAGGATCGAAGACACCAGAAAAGCGTTCAATGCTGTACCTATAGCCATCTTTGCTTCCCAACTCAGGGTAAGCGGTTAAAATAGCTGTAGCATGCCCAGGAACATCAAATTCAGGAATCACCCGGATGCCCAAATTATTGGCATAAGCTACCACATCTTTAATTTGTTCCTGTGTATAATATAATCCGTCAGAAGCCTCTTCGTGAAGTTTAGGAAACACATTCGATTCTACACGCCACCCTTGGTCATCTGTTAAATGCCAATGAAACACGTTCATTTTTACGGCAGCCATCGCTTCTAAATTTCGTTTTAAAACACCAACAGGTTGAAAATGCCTTGAGACATCAATCATCAGTCCCCGCCATACAAACCGTGGTGCATCATTGATCGTTACCCCTGGAAAAAAATAGTCATTTGACGTGTTTTGAGTGAGTTGCAATAGGGTTTCTAAACCTCTTATCGCCCCAACATCGGTTTTGGCAGTAATTGAAATATCGGCATCTTTAATCTCCAAAGTATAGGATTCGTCCGTTTCAATGCTCAACTGGGATACGTTTTGAAAATTAATTTGGATCGATCCTTTCTTGTTGGAAACAGGAAATCCTTCGTTCAAAAATACGCCTGTGCGCGTGGTTAACCGTCTTAAAAAATTGATTGCTGCATTGTGGACACGTCCGTTGGTTTCGGGATGAATTGAAATGCTTATGTCGCTATCAATAACAAACTTTCCATAATTTTCTTTAATGTCTTTTGGCCAAGGCATCAAATTAAATGTTTCTGAGACCTTGCTCTGAGAAATGATCTGTTCATTTGAAATGCCGAAAAGCAAAAGAAATAGTATGATTTTGTTCATTGGATATAATTTTGGAAAAGCAATTTTGATTGATTTTAGGCCAAGATTTGGATGATAAGAGCCCAATTGGTCCTGTCATAATAATTAAAGCAAACGAGAAAACTGAATTTCCCGTTTGCTCAACTAAACATCAAATTAAACACTCATTGATTAAAAATTTCCAGCACCTGTGTCCCACCATAGTCGTGTTCCGCCATTATCAGGGCCGTTTAAATAACCTACAGCAGTTGTAACATTAGCGCCATTGGTATTCTTTTCGTTATCCACAAAATTGATACGTCGTATTTGAACATTGGTATCAATTGCACCACCACTATTATTAACCACCACTGGGAACACTCTTGGGTAGCCTGTGCGTCTAAATTCACTCCAAGCTTCTTGTCCATCAGGGAACATGGCAATCCATTTTTGAGTGATGATTTGCTCCAATTTCTCTTCGTTTGTACCCGCACTGTTAAATGCAATAGTGACATTGCTTGGGTAAGCATAGTTGTTTGCTGGGTTAAGTGCATCCACAAAATCATTAGGCGTACTCGTGCCATCAGCCAAATAGGCCTCAACACCACCTACACCAAATTGCGCGAAAGATGCTTTTACACCGTTTTCATAATTGGACTGCGCATCACCTGCACCTGTCCAACCACGAAGCGCCGCTTCTGCTTTAAGAAAATAAATTTCTGCTGAAGTCATCCATATTTTTGAAGACCCTTCAACGACTTTCCCAACGCTGGAGTGGCTTCCATATTGCGCTTTGGAATCGATCTCAATCCCTTGACGGATGCCTTTATAGTCTCCGAGTGCAGGGTCTGAAGGCGCATTGAAAAACGCTCCTATTCTACCATCATTAAACCCTTTTAGAATTGATTCCATTTCGGCACTCATGCTGATATCTCCCCAAACTGTGCTTATTGTAAGAATAGGGTGAACGAATCCGCCCATATCAACCGTCATGTTTTGAGATTCAAGCAAACCAGCGTTACTTGCCAATGCTTTTTCCCCTTGGGTTTTGGCCAAAGTAGGGTTCACTTTTGAAACCCTGATGGCTAAACGCAATCTTAAAGAGTTGGCATAGGTACGCCATTTTGCAATATCACCACCAAAATTAGATTGGTCGAAGGCTACAAATTGCGCATCACCTATATACGGCTCCAACCCATCAATGGCTTCGTCCAAATCTGCAAAGAAAGCGGTGTAGGCCTCCTCTTGAGAATCATATTGACCTGTCGTATCGTAACTATTGTATTTTGAGTAACGGATGGGACCGAATACATCAGAAATACGGTGCATGGCATTCACACGGATAATATTTGCCAAATACACAAACTTTTCACCATTTTCATCGCCCGAAAGTTCTACTTGCTGAAAAATTTCCCGAGCGTAAGGCATTACCCCATTACCGTCATTGGCATCATAGGCATCAGCCCAAATAAAGCCATTCCAGCCGTCCACCAAACTGTAGGTTTGATTGTTTATGTTCCCAGCAAATGGAGTTGCAGAAGCCATGTATCCTGAAAAAACGTCGGCATTTAGGTTTTGTTGCAACTGATAATTCCAAGCTGGTTCCGCCCGGATCACGTTAGAAAAGAGCGGTGCAAATCTGGAACCAATATGGTTGTTCTGTTGCTCCAAACTTTCTTGGGAAATCCCATAGGGATTGGTGTTGATATCTTCAAAATCTTTAGTACAATTGGTCAAGCTTAAAGCCGCTAAAGATGCTATGGTATATTTTAAAATATGTGTCTTCATTTTCTTAGAAATTTACGTTAAGGTTAAACCCTATACTTCTTGTTGATGGTTGGTTGTAGATATCCACGCCTTGTAAGCCTAAGCCTGTACTTGCGGCCACATTCGGGTCAAATGGTGCATCTTTGTAAAAGAAGAATAAATTGTTTGCGATAAGCGATAGATTTACATTGTCAATGAATTTGTTTTTAAGTTCCATTCTATATCCAATAGACAATTCTCTTAAACTCACGTTAGTGGCATCATAAACATATTCGCCTAACATCCCATCACGTCCACCAACAGCATTGAAATATTCTTTCGCGCTCAGTTGCGACGCCACTCCAGATTCATTAACCACATCAACCATGCCTCCATTAGTGTTTCTCGCATTTGCAGTATTTTGTGATACTCCGTATTTGTCGTTGATCGCTTCAGTTACACTTAAAACATCACCACCAAATTTACCATCAACCAGTACGTTTACCGTAAAGTTTCCGAAAGCAACAGTATTGTTCCATCCTAAAGTAAAATCCGGTTGTGCATGCGCTACGGTTTCAAATCCTGTAGCCATCAAAGTACCTGAAGAATTGATCATCGGGGTGCCATTTTCATCTCTTACCAAAGTTCTGGCCTTAATACTACCAAAATCTTCACCTTCAATTAATGAATACTCATAACCGTTGACACCGCGTGCCGTAATGATGGCTTCACCATCCTGCAAAGATGGATGTACTGAAACCACTTTGTTTGAATTTAGTGCAAAATTAAAGGCCGTGTTCCAAGTCACCTTATCGGTTAACACTGGTTTTGCATTCAATACAATTTCAAAACCTTTATTTGAGATTTCACCAGCATTTACAATGTTTTGAGAATATCCATTAGGATTTGGCTCTGCTTGAATGTAGAAAATTTGGTTCACGGTTTTGGTGTCATAGTATGTGAAATCAAAACCTAAACGGTTTCCGAAGAAACGCCACTCCGTTCCTATTTCGAAAGATTTTTGACGTTCTGGTTCTAGGGTCTCCCCTTCAATTGGTGCAAATGGAGCCGTTCCGATTCCTGTGTTTGTTGAATTAATTCCGTTAAGAGGAATTGTTGCATAAACAGGGATATCTTTACCTACTTCAGCATAAGATGCTCTCAGTTTTGCAAACGAAATCGACTCAGGCATTGCTATCATTTCTGATAATACACCCGTTAAACCTACAGATGGATAAAAGAACGATTGAGAGTTGGTGTTTACCAAAGTTGAAGACCAGTCAGTACGTCCTGTCACATCTAAGAACAATCTGTTTTTAAAGCCGAAATTTACAGAGGCAAATAATGCTTGTACTTCTCTATTTGAAACTGACTGTCTGATATTATTGGTTGTCTCAAAATTTGCAATATTAAATACATTCGGATAGATAAGACCATCAACATCACGACCAGAATCTAAAAACACTTGGTCACCTAATTGGTATTTTGTTAAGCTCGTTCCTAAAATTCCGGTAAAAGAAAAATCTTCTGAAAAATCTTTAGAGTAGTTTGCAATCAAATCAACATATTGTTGGGTGTTTTCAGTTTTCTCTAAAGTGTAACGCCCATTGTTACCAGAGTTAACAGGATCTGTTCCCGCATACTGTCTTTTGTCAAACGTAAAGAAAGATTTATCAAAACTTCCTCTAGATTGCAATGAAAAGGCCTCAGTTATTTGATACTTTACAGACACGTTAGCATAAGCACGTTGTACCACATCTTTACTTGGACTACGGTTAATTAACCAATATGGGTTTTGCTCAATATTTTCTGAAAATCCAGAAGCTTCATATTGATCCATTTGATTGAGTGCCATATTAAAATATTCATATTTATTTTGATAAATGGCTCTATCAATTCCTACAGGATGTAAATACAAGCCTGTAAGTGGATTGGAATAAAGTCCATTTGTTGGACGGTTCCAGATGCGTTGGTCAGAAAGATTAACACTAGCAGAAACGTCAATTTTATCATTTAAAAACTTCCCCGTTTGTCTTAAGGTAACATTGTTTCTGTTCAATCGGTTATCAGGAATAACCCCTTCACCAATTGTGTTTGCATAAGAAAAATAGGTTTGTGATTTCTGTGTTCCTGCCGTTAGAGACATCGAGTTAATAGACGTGAACCCTGTGTTAAAAAAGCTCTTGGCATCGTTGTTCAATCCACTTGTTTTTGCTCCCCATGAATAAGGATCAGCCACATTTCCATTTTCAGCAATTGCCTGTCCTACGGAAAGACTTTGGTATTCTGATTGTAATTCAGGTAATGAAATTACATTATCTGCCGTAAAACTAGAATTGAAATTCACGGTCAAAACACCATCCTTCCCTTTTTTGGTAGTGATCAAGATCACTCCATTAGCACCTTGGCTACCATATAATGCTGATGCAGACGCACCTTTCAATACGGTCATGCTTTCAATATCATCCGGATTGATTAAAGATAAAATATCACCGCCATCACGGTTTCCTGTTTGGCTACCAAAAATATCTGTTCCCGGTTCGTTACCATTAGACCCATTTCCGTTGTTTAACATTGGGATACCATCCACTACGTATAAAGGATCATTGTTGGTGGTAGAAGAATTTCCTCTAAGCACCACTTTCGCAGCACCACCCAATCCTGATGAACTCTTGGTAATGGTAACTCCGGCAGATTTCCCAGACAAACTATTGATAGGGTTGGTTTGTTTTACTCTGGTAAGCTCATCACCACCCACTTCCTGTGCGGAATAGGTCAAGGCTTTCTTTTCTCTTTTAATCCCTAAAGCAGTAATGACCACTTCGCCCAATTGCTCAGCATCCTCTGCCAATTGTACATTAACAGTAGAAGATTCTCCAACTGTTATTTGTACACTCGTCATCCCTATATAAGAGAAGTTTAAAACATCGCCAGGTTTTGCAGTGACGATATACTCACCATCAAAATTGGTTTGGGTACCAGTAGCGGTGCCCTGAATTGACACATTAACTCCAGGAAGCGGAATCCCTTCTGCTTTGGATGTAACGGTTCCCTTAATTTCTTTTTCCTGTGCAAATACCATTGGCACAGTCAATAATAAAAAAGAAAACAAGAAAAATGATCTTAAATTTTGTTTCATAATTTGATTATTTCGATTATTTAGTTCTGCCAATCTATTTAATTATATGAAGATTTTAAAAGAATTTATCTATACGACACGAATTTACACACCAACGACATGAAAAACTCGACAAGAAAATTTGCAGAATAAAGATTCAGCAATTTAATTGTTAATTAGTGAATATATCCTTAAAATTGCGACATCACAATATGGCTTTCTTAAAAACACAACTCTAAATCCAAGAATCATTTCATTATTCAAAAAAAACATAGGCGATACCATTCCCATCCGATATCACGTGATGTTCTGGTTGGTTTACTTTCTTTTTAACATGGTAAGATGGGGAAGTTATTTTGATGACTATTGGTATTCACTTCATTCTAATTTAGTTGAATTTCCAATCCACATAATTTCTGTTTATATCAATATCTATTATCTGATTCCCAAATATATTTTGCGAAAAAAATATTGGACCTATATTGCTTCTTTGGTTGTGATGCTGGGTTTTATCTATCTCATCAGAACCGGACTTATCTATTTTTTGGTCACAAAAAACATCTGGCCAGAGGCAAGTGAATCTGGTAAGTTTATGCAATTAAACCACATTATAGTGGTGGTTCTTGGTGAATTGTACGTGATTGCATTTGTCACCGCCATAAAACTGGTTATTGATTGGTCTATAGAAAAAAGAAGGAATGAAGACTTGGCACAACTTCAAATGAGTACGGAGCTCAAATATTTGCGCACCCAAATACAACCCCATTTTTTCTTTAATACTTTAAATAATCTGTATGCCCTTACCTTAAGCAAATCTGATAACGCGCCCCGATTGGTGATCAAATTGTCTGACATGATGCAATATATTCTTTATGAAGTCAAAAGTTCGAAGGCGAGTTTATTGGAAGAAATTACCCATATCAACAATTTTATTGATATTGAGCGCCTTCGGTTTGAGGACCGTGTGGATGCTGAAATGGATATTACCGGAGATATTGAGGATGTTGAGGTACCTCCGCTATTATTACTTTCCTTTGCCGAAAATTGTTTTAAACATGGGATGAAGGATAATGACCGTTTAAAGATAAGGATGAGTTTTAATGTTTCCAGTAAAGGGTATCTGGAAGTGATATTCATCAACAATTTCAATCCAAGCGCAACCAAAGATGAGAGCAGCGGGATTGGACTCGAAAATGCGAAACGACGTTTGAACTTATTGTTTTCAACTAATTTTATTCTGGAATCTAAAGTAGAGAATGACACTTATACCTTATTTTTAAAAATCCCTGTATAAATAGGATGTAAGCAGAATAGCTAATGCACACTGATAAATGTTCAAAAAGTTCGTTACACCAATAAAAACGAGAAAGAAGCCATGAAAGTAAAATGTATTATTATTGACGATGAACCGTTGGCCATCTCTGTGATCGAAACGCATTTGAAGGATTTTAATCATGTTGAAGTGGTTGAAACGTTTACCAATCCGTTAAATGCCTATCGGATTTTGGAACAGGAAAAGATAGATCTGATTTTCTTGGACATCAACATGCCACAGCTTACAGGATTTGCATTTATTGAAAACCTGAGCTACAAGCCATTAATTGTGATCACGACTGCCTATCGCGAATACGCGGTAAAAAGTTTTGAACTTAATATTTTGGACTATTTGGTCAAGCCTATTCCATTCAATCGGTTTTTAAAAACCATCAATAAGGTTTACCAACATATGAATCTCAATAATCCAAAGGCCGAAACCAGTTTTCAGCAAGAACCACATCTTTTTTTAAAAGTCAATAAAAAACTGGTCAAAACAAATCTCAACGACATACTCTATATAGAAAGCCTTAAAGATTATATTAAAGTGATCACAGTGTTGGGTGATTACGTGGTTCACAAATCGCTCTCCGCAATCACAGAAGAATTACCTCAATCCAATTTTATGCGCATCCACCGCTCTTATACCGTTTCAATTAATAAAATCAATGCACTTGAAGGGAATACCGTAGAAATTTCCGATAGAAAAATACCTATAGGGCGCAATTACTCCAAACAAGCGAAGGAGCGTATTTTTAATATTAATGACGATACTGATAATTAATAAACTTTTTCTAAGTTTTGGAATTATTTAATGCTAAGAATAAAAAAATAAGGAGCGAAAAACTGATTATACCATGAAACAAAGAATAGAATCTGTTGATATTTTAAGAGGATTTACTATCATCGCCATGATTTTGGTAAACACTCCCGGCAGCTGGGGGAGCGTTTATGCACCATTACTTCATGCGCAATGGCATGGCCTCACCCCTACCGATTTAATATTTCCATTCTTTTTGTTTATTGTGGGCATCTCCATTTACTTCTCATATAAAAACAAACCAAACGCTTCTGCTACCTATAAAAAAATTGCCGTCCGAAGTTTAAAGCTCATAGGTTTAGGAATGTTCTTAAGGTTGTTCTTGCCTTATTTTCCTTTTATTGTTGATTTTGAATCCTTACGATTTCCTGGTGTCCTTCAAAGAATTGGGATTGTCTTTTTCATTTCTGCGCTTTTATATTTGAATTTCAACTGGAAAAACTTAGCAATTATTTCGCACGTCACATTGCTTGGTTACTGGTTGTTTTTAGGGTTTGTACCCTTGCCAAACGGCATGTCGCCAACTTTTGATAGAGCTCCAAATAATTGGGCAAACTATATTGATTTGAAGGTTTTGGGCAAGCATATGTGGCAACCTGACTATGATCCTGAAGGTGTCCTTAGCACAATAACAGCTGTTATTTCATGTATTTCAGGAATCTTAATCGGGAGACTTTTGGACGGGCTCAAGCATGTTAAATATTTATTTTTTGCTGCCCTTGGCCTTCTGATTTCAGGCTATATGTTCAGTTTGGTTTTTCCGTTGAACAAGGCTATTTGGAGCAGTAGTTTTGTTTTGGTCACCAGTGGCTGGGGCACTCTTATTCTCGCTATTATTTATTACTTGAAGGACATCAAACACTATCGTTTTGGAAACGTCTTTAAGTATGTGGGGATGAATGCTATTACTATCTACTTCCTATCAAGCTTTATTTCCAAAACCATGTCTCTCCTAAAAGTTGATGAGCAGCATAGTATTCATTCCTGGCTTTATCAAAATCTTTTTATTCACGACTTTTTCAGCGCTAAATTCTCATCTTTATTATATGCCCTTGTGGTGGTCTCATTTTATGTAGGCTTAGGCTATGTGATGTACCGCAAAAAAATATTTATTAAAGTTTAAAATAAGGCCTAAGCTAACCAACCCTACAAAGTACAATAGCTTTTTAAATCAGCCTTTTCAGCGGGCTGCATTTGTATAAATTGCATCAAAAATTTAGAAGTTAATTTTGGTACGATTGTAAAACTATCTGATTGGCGTTAGATTGTGTAAGTTTTACGGTTTAATAATGTTAAAGCAAGTTGAAAAAAACGAAAGACCTCGACAAACCTATCATTAGTTTTGCTACATAACAGCCAGTTCGTTTATGACAATGGTTTCAAACCTCCATATTCTGCATCAATTTTTATCCCAAATTCGTTCTCAACGAAGGACAGATAAGAGGCATCATCCTTCAGCAGGATTACTTCTTCTTTTCCATTAATTACCTTTTTAAACTTTTCATTGAATAAAGTGAGCATCCCGTTTTTTACCGGAAGCGCTGCTATTCTGGCGTTGATAAAAAAAGAATCTGGGTGAGATGACGTATAATGATTGCCAAATGTAATATCAATTTCAAATACATGACTTAAATCAAAACTATATAAGTTCTTCCATTGCCCATCTTGCTTACTTTGAAGCATATAACCAAACAACTCACTATCTATCAATCTATAGATTTGATTCTCGAAGGTAACGGGTTGGTTATAAACGAGTGGTACAGGAACACGTGGTGATTCCGCCCCAAATCCTACATCAACCAACCAACTTTTGTCTTCAATGGTCACTAAAGTCGCTTGATGCGATCTTCCGGTTGGCGCTCCAGAGACGTGAACCCTTCCCAATAAAGGGCGTGCTTCAAATCCGAAGGCTTTAAGTGCCAATAACAGCAAACCGTTTAATTCAAAACAATAGCCTCCACGTTTATGCCCAATCAATTTCTGAAATATGGATTTGGGATCAAGGTGGATGCTTCTTCCTAGACAAATGTCAAAGTTTTCGAAAGGAATGGAAATGTGCTGCGCACGGTGAATTGACTTCAAACATTCAAAATTAACAGAAACTTTCGCATCAAGGGCTATTCGTTTTAATAGTCTTCCTTATTAAATGAAAAATCATTCATTTCAATCGATTATTAATTAAATTTTGCATAATCCCCAAATTAGAATAATTATGGAGCTACAAAAGTACATCAAACAAAAAAAAGGAAGCTAAAACAGCTCCCTTTTATATCCCATTTAAATCCTCAAATTTGAGATTAATTTCCACTTCTTTCCACTAGAAGGGCTTGCAAGCGTTGTTGCAGCGCTTTTTCTTTTTGTATGCTTGCCGACATGGATTGGTAGCGCTCAATAGTAATTCCTGCAGACTCTATATTCTCAACGGCCTTTTTCTCCAATGCTGGTTGCATTGCTTCCATTTTGGCAATAGCTTTTGCATGTTTGCTCTTTTCATCTTCCGTAGCATCCAACGTTTTATTCGCATCCATTGAAGCTTCTTGAATTTCGCTAAAACGTTCCACTTTCAAACCTTCTTTTTCTATGATGGCCATCATTTCCTTTTGGGCTTCTTGATTTTGCATTTGCACCTTTAAATAGGCATCAGCAAAGTGACCCAATTCCTTTTCGGAAATATCTTTCTCCTGAGCGAAAAGAGACACCGATCCAATAAGACATGCAACTAAAAATAAACTCTTGATTTTTGATATTTTGAACATAATATTTTTTTAAAATTTTATCAAACTTAATTCCAACGAGATTTTCTACCAATTAAAATGGGCATCTTAACGTTAGTTTATAACTATTACGATCATTTTTATAATTTCTTTGGGAAAATCAAACCGTTTTCTTGAGCATCCTACTATCAAGAAATTACGATGTATGGATTTATGTTAGAGTAAAACCACCAAAACATACTCATCATAAACTAAAAACAAATACCATCAGAAAGACAACTTCACGAATAAGAAACGAGCTTTAATTATTTTCTACCTTCTCGCAATAACTTCTATTTTCTATTATCTTGATCCGGATCATAAGTTTTGTACATCTCACATATTTAGATAAATACTTTTCAGGATTGGCGGTCTGTAGGTGGCACATCTCGAAACTGACCACTTGAACCTGATGTGGCTTAGCATCGGGAAAGTGGGGCTGAAAATAGCTGGCATTAACTTCATTGGTCATTTTTATCATGACACCTGCAATTGTCTTTTCAATTTTTTGTCACTCGCAAAATCTACTTCTGACGGATCTGGCTTACTTTGAGCATAATAATAACTATTGTTTACGCCAAGCAAAGTGGCGTAGCTTTTCATGAGATGGTCCAGACAATCCTTCGAAATGTTTTGTAGAAGGACTTTAAGATTTCCCCATCGTGTCTGAAGCACACAACTATAGTGAGCTAATTGGGCTAGAAGAATAATAACTTTACACCACTAAAAAATTCCGAAAGAAGAAAAAAGAGCGAGTAATTTTTTATTAATTTTCATAATGACATCGTTTTTAGAAAATTCCGACCTTAAATTAGGAAATATTTCCTTCGGCTTACCTAAAAATACAAGCAATTACATGGCCTTTTGCTGAAGTATTTTCCTTTAATCCAGCTTGCATATCAATGAAAGTAGTATAAATAAAAAAAAAAACTATATTTTAGATGCTTATTAAATGGAAAAACCAAATTATAAAATGATAAATTGAAGGCAATTTTAGGGCAGATTTACAGACAATTACACTAATGGTCAATGCTGTGCTTTTGCTGATATTAATCATGGGATATGATGAAGTAAACCCGTAACTTTGCACCTTATATTATAAACCTCAATTTTTTGCTAAGGCATAAATGATAAAACAGCATGAGACACCACATTTTAATTCCAACAGATTTTTCAGATAATGCATGGAGCGCAGCGCTTTACGCTTTGAAGTTGTATGCCGATGTACCATGTACATTTTACTTCTCACATGCCTGGACGTTTTTAAATACAGGGTCTCGAACCTACATTTCGCCAAGCTATATAGACCCGATCAAAGACGCGTCAAAAAAGCAATTGACTGAAGTGAAAAATCGCGCTAAAAAAGAAAGCACTAATCCTGAACATGACTTCAAATCCATATATAGTGAGGGGTCTTTGACTGATTCTATACAGATTGCCTTTAAAAAGCACAAAATAAATCTCATCGTTATGGGTACCAAAGGCGCTACAGGAGCCAAGAAACTCATTTTGGGGTCCAATACTGTAACGGTCATTAATAAAATCCGAAAATGTCCATTGATGTTAATTCCCAATAATTTTGAATATATAACTCCAAAGCAGATTGTTTTTCCAACTGACTTTAATAGATTCTATGGTGAAGAACTTACGCACATAAAACAATTGTCTGATTTACACAATTCCACAATTGAAATTCTTCATATAAACGGGAAGGATGATCTCTCTGAAACTCAAAGTTCAAATGTGGAGATGCTCAAAACATATTTGGAAGATTATCCACATACATTTAATTGGATGCCAAATCAACCTAAAAAAGCAGATGCCATCACCAACTTTGTAAAGGAGCATAACATTGATATCCTCACAATGATTAATTACGAACACAGTTTTATTGAAAATATGATCAATGAACCTGTTATTAAAAAAATGGGCTTTAAGTCTTCCATTCCATTTATGGTTATTCCTCGTAAAGAATAGGGGCTATCCACTTAAAGCTGAAGGTTGTTTTTAGAGAAAACTAATTCCCTAAAAAACGAAAAACCATTAAAGTCTCGTCACGGAAGACTTCCTTTTTTAATAAGTATGTGACATAATAAGAAAAAATTCTAACCCTGATTCCTTCAGGGTTTTTTATTAGAATAATTCCGTCTTTGTTCTGGATTATATATTCTGCCCGTGTTAAGCTTGTGGAAACCTATTAATTTTGGATCCAGCAGCAATAAATACATGAGGCTGATATAAATCATTTAGGAGTTCATTCAAAATCTTTAGCTTTGCCTTAGAGCTTTAAAATCAAGACCACATGAGACATCACGTTTTAATACCCACAGATTTTTCAGAAAACGCATGGAGCGCTGCACTTTACGCCATAAAACTTTATGCCAATCAGGCCGCTACATTTTACTTTTCACACGCCTGGACTTTTGTAAACACGGGATCAAGAACTTATATTTCCCCAAGTTATATAGATAAACTTAAAGACGATTCAAAAGCGCAGTTGACAGCTCTACAAGAACGTGCCAAATTGGAAACTATAAATACTGATCATGAATTTCAAACCCTATTTAGTGATGAGCTTTTAATAGATTCCATAAAATATGCCATTAAAAAGCATCACATTAATTTGGTGGTGATGGGGACTAAAGGCGCTACTGGAGCTAAAGAATTTCTACTTGGAAGCAATACCGTTTCAGTCATTAATAAAATATGGCTTTGTCCAATATTATTAGTGCCGAATACCTTCGAATTTGTAAAGCCGCAACACATTGCTTTCCCTACTGATTTGAATAGAATTTATGATGAGGAGTTACTGCCAATCCTAAAATTAGCTGACTTGCATAAATCAAAAATTGAAGTCCTCCATATTACTGGTAAAGACGGACTTTCAGAAATTCAGGAAACCAATCGAGAGGCTTTGAAAGTTTATTTAGAAGCACATCCGCACAGTTTCCATTTTGTTCCAGATAAGGGTACAAAAGAGCATGCAATCCTCAATTTCATTGAACAAAAGACCATTAACATTGTTACCATGGTCAATTATGAACATAGCTTTCTAGAAGACTTTATTAAGGAGCCGGTTATTAGAAAATTAGGATTTCATTCTATTATTCCATTTTTAGTGGTGCCACGAATAGAATAAGCTTTATTATATTAGGAAATATTTTTTATCTCCAGATTTTCTTGATAAGGAAAACCATTATGATGGTCATAATAATTAAGCAGATATATATTGGTTTATAAATCATCCATAATTTAGTGTTTCATAGCCAAACTAATCGTTAATTTTGAGGTTTAAATTACAATTTAAAAATTAACGTCTTGCAACGAACGGAACTAGAGATTAAAATATTGAGCTGGCAAGTTTTGGATAACGTACCAAGTGCTTCGGGAATTGTGATATCGAACGAAAAGTTTTACGCGGTTGGCGATAATTCCCCCTATTTATTTCAACTAAATTCCAATTTTGAGCTGCTTTCAAAGACATCAATATATGCTTCCAAAAAACCAGTGGAAGACGTTATTCCTAAAATTGACAAACCGGATTTTGAGGCCATGGAAATGATTAACGATACCGAGATCCTCATCTTTGGATCTGGTTCCAAGTCGCCAGAACGCGATAGTTGCGTGTTATTAAAAATCGGGGAAACTTCTACCTATACCACCTATAACATGACTCCATTCTATGATCAAATGAGAGCATTGGAGTTAATGAAAGGTTTTGAACTGAATATTGAAGCCCTAGCCATTAAGGACGGCCTGCTCTATCTTTTTAATAGAGGAAGGAATATTATCTTCAGCTTTTCTTACAACGATTTTATGACGTATTGCACTACTGGCACACACTTTCCAATTATTAAGACCAACCTGGTTTCCTTGCCGAAAATAAATGGTCTGGAAGCGGGTTTCTCAGGCGCAACCACAACTAAGGATCAACCCTATCTCATTTTCACCGCGTCGGTAGAAGATTCTCCCAACGCCTATGATGACGGACCTATTTTAGGCAGTTTTATTGGCGTTATAGGCTTTGAAAACGGTGAGATTACCAATTACCTATCAGCGCAACAAATCCCCTGCCCTGGCTTTCCTTTAAAAATAGAATCGGTTACCATCGAGAAGCAGATTTCAGAAACAGAGACAAATCTTGTTGTGGTTACTGACAATGATGGCGCACCTTCCGAAATTATAAGATTGCAAATGACTTTATAGCATTCCAGCAGTCCATTTATTTATAAGACATCATACTTCCTTTTGAAAATATTGGAATTAAATATTTTGGATTACCAGAAACCTCACGCTTTTGAACTAAAAATCATCACCCAACACTGAAAAGCCCTTATTCAGTTAGTTGGTTACCCGCCCTTTTAAATCCAAAATATCTTTCAAGCTTTCAAATTGATACCCACGTTCTTTTAAGATTAAAATAAGATTGTCCAACTTGGAGTAGAACTTATCGGTACGATCGGGATGAGTACCCAAATGTGAAAGCAACATAAATCCATTCAAACCTTCCGTTTCCTCCAATGACAAAATAGACGCCATGATCGCTTCGGCACTTCTGTAGTTCTTCAGCTCAGGAATCGTATAATCTGCATGGGACAAGGTACCTGGACTATAATTGATGGTGGTAAGTTGTATTTGATCTGCCCATTGGGTAATGATATTGTCATGCCATTCGTAAGGCGGTAAAAAATAGGGTGCATCGCCTTTCTGAATGCCAAATTTTTCCATTTCTGAATAATTGGCGTTGAGATCATGTTTAAATTCTTCTTGGGAAACCAAACGCTTTTTTTCCTTTGTCCAATCATTATAAAGCAAATGCTTATCAGAATGGGCCCCTAAATAATGACCTTGATTTTTTGCGCTTTCTACGAACGATTTAAAATTTTGATTCCTGTAAAAATCACCCGTTAGAAAGAAGGACGCTTTGATTCCGTGCTTTTCGAGAATACGCAATATTTCCGAGGCGCCATCGGCATACTCATGCGCTGAAAACAACAGGCTAATTTTCCTTTCCGAGCTGTCGCCTCGAACAATCGCGCCACTATTATCATAGCGATACCGCTTCTTTTGATGGCCTGTTTTCCAACTTTCACTTTCAAGAGAAGACAGGTAATAGACCAATGACGCGGTACCGTCCATTGTAGGCTCGTTTGTAGCATAACTTCCTACATCATCTTGATAGACTACTAAGTCCGATTGAAAACGCGCGTATTCATCGGGATTATGAAGTTCAACCCCTATCAAACTATTGGCAATTGATCCATAGACCGGTCCATCAATCAAACCACCATTTACGGGATAACCTTCCAAATGTGTTAAAGAAGAATGTGGATCTATTGGGGTGTCTCCAAAATCAGGTAACCCCACAATCATGGAGGTTCCCCAAATATTACATCCAAAAAGCCAATCGCGGAGTGCCGCTTCCATTTCTAGAAACGTGTCATCACCAGTTAGATTATGATATAACTTGCTCTGGGTGACCGCAGCGGTTACAAAGTTATTTGAACACCAAACAAAAGGAATTCCGATATAAAAAGGATTTTCCTTGCCACGTTCATGCAGAAGCTCCAATCCTGTTTGGTAATAAGCAGTTACTTCCCTTTTTTCTTCGGATGGCATGGCTGATGCCAATTCATGATGGCCCGCATTTAAGAAAGGATAATACTGATAGTGTAAAATTGTATCTCGCCCAATCCAAGGTGTAACCTTCTCTTCAGAAGCATATTTTAAAGCACTTTTCCTGTAACCTTCGTTTCCTGTCAGTTTATAAAGACTGCTCGCCGCCAGCTCCATGTCGTCAACCCAATTGTCTTCTTCATAGAAATATGGAGAACGACCGGGTGCTGTCTGACTTACTCCGGGATGTAGTTCGCCATATTTATAGGCATCTTCAGCACGCTTTGTAAGGTCTTCAGAATATTCAGGATAAAATTCGGCCAATACCTTCGCACCGATTGCAAAGGCTGAAGCAAATTTCCCTGCTGTGGATGCCGCTCCAGTAGATCTGTTTTTGTATTTTAATATCCCTTGTTTTTCACCACTTGCCAGATAGACGGGACGTCCCTTCTGATTTGGATCATAAACAACTGAGTCCTTATTGGGTAATCGGTATCCCGAATGATCGCGGTCATCAGCAATCTGGTTATAATATTCTGTAGTGGAAGGATTCATTCTTTTGAGCCAATCCATGCCAAATTTTGCTTCATCTATAACATCGGGAATGCCATTCGGACCTGGCAATCCTTTAGCGTCATAAGCATCATCAAACGCTTCCGGATGATCACGGTAAGCAAAAAGCAATTGAAAAACCGCATTGGCCGAAGTGGCGGTATATTGCAAATAATCGGAAGCATCGTGCCATCCACCGGTCGCATCCATACGCTCTCCTTTCTTCTCAGGATTATAGAGAATATAGCCATCATCCAAATGACAGGAAGCGGTTAAATACGGATTATAGCCACAACGCTGCTGCCGCATATATTCCATTAAAAAATCGGCAGTATGATCATAAACATCTGCATTGATTCGGAATTCGGGAGATTTCACGCCTTTGGCAAGAATATAGTATTTCCCAGGCGCACTAAATTTACTAAAGTTCAAACGGTATGATGATTGGAATGGACCATAAGCACCTTTTGCTTCTAATGTTTTTGAGCTGAATACCACCTGGTTCGTAACGGCATCATGGAGCGCAAAAGAATCAATCGTGGCCTTCTCAAGAGCGCCAAATACGGCAACCTTTATAGAATTTGGTGTATAGCCCAATTGATTGATCCTAATAACCGCGTTTTCTTTAGAGTCCGTATCTATGGGCTTGGCAGCTGAGAGTACCACTAAAAGACTAAAAAATAAAAGTGCTTTTTTCATCCGTTTCTATATTTTGTTTTGGAAAAAATGACAACTATAATAGAGCCTAATTTTGCTCAAGCAAAAGCATTCAAAATGCGAATAAATCTTCACCTTTAAAAACTTTGGTTCTTAAAGAATTCATTGGACTGAATCCTATCCCCCAATTAATTGTACATTAAGTATTTACTTCTTGTTTTCCTAAAAGCTTCCAATCCAGGTTTCCAGGTTTCTTTTATTTCCTCCCCAGACATCCCCTCTTCTATCTGCTGTTGCAACTTTGTGGTGCCCGCAAGTTTTTTGAAAAAATCATTAAAAAAGGTCTTTTTATCGGAACCATTGTAGGCTTCAATGACCCAATCCAATCGCACTTCATTAAGAGGTTCAACACTTCTTAAATCTAGCCCGTGACACAGCTCTCCTTGATGCATTGGTGTTTTTGCACCAAAATTTGGTTCAGGGGTAAAACTGAATTTGAATGTGTCTTCTGGCAAAAATGGCGCTCCAAATACCTGAAATTGCATTTCGGTACCACGTCCACAGCTTACTGTTGTGCCTTCAAAAAAGCAAACGCTCGGATATAAATTAATGGCGGTTGCATTTGGAAGGTTTGGCGATGGTTTTATAGGCAAATCATATTCAGAAGCGTAGCTATAATTTTTAAGTGGCACTACGGTAAGATCACAATGCAGACCATTTTCCAACCATTTTTCGCCATTAATCATCTTTCCATATTCGCCAATGGTCATGCCATATACAATAGGCACGGGGTGCATACCCACAAAACTTTTAACGTCACTTTCCAGAATAGGGCCATCAATATAATGTCCGTTAGGATTTGGCCGGTCTAAAATAATTATTGGCACGTTAAGTTCGGCGGAAATCTCCATCACATAATGCAAGGTTGAGATGTAGGTGTAAAAACGAACGCCAACATCTTGAATATCAAAAAGCATGACGTCAATATCTTTTAAAAACGCGGCAGGTGGTTTTCTGTTATCCCCATAAAGTGATAATATAGGTAAGCCTGTTTTTTCATCAACACCGTCTTCTATATGTTCACCCGCATCTGCAACGCCTCTAAATCCATGTTCAGGCGCAAATACTTTAGTCACCTCAACATTCATTGCCAATAATGAATCAACAAGATGAGTATGCTGCTCTTTGTTGGCATCTTTAAAAATGACGCTAGTTTGGTTGGCAACAACACCCACATTTTTACCCTCTAAAAGCTTAAGGTAGACGTCTGTTTGATTGGCACCTGTTACGATTGCTGAGTTATTCACATCAGGGGTGCCTCTGCTCTCCTCTTTAGCTTGATCTTTTTTAGTAGTATCATTACAAGCTAATAGGCAAATAAAAGATAAAAATAGATATTTCATAATTTTCGATTTTTAATTGGACTTCAATATTTTAAATGTGGCCTTTTCACCTCTAATATCCTCAATTTCTAAAAAATATAAGCCATTTTCAAAACTTGTCATGTTTATACTTTCAAAATTAGAGGTCACTATTAAAACAGAAGCGCCCAAAATATTGAAGAGTTCCATTTTAGTAAAGTTCACGGCGTTAATATTTGATATAAACACATAATCTACTGTAGGATTGGGATGAATTTTAATTTGCATCAAATTCACATCACCAACAGAAGCAGTTTCACCAAACTTAGTATTGATCAAATCCCAAAGTTCTGGACGACCGCCATCATAATTTAATGCCCACATCCCTACGCCGCCTAGATTGTTGGCAATTGCCAAGTCGAACTTTTTAGAGATACTCTGTTCGTTATCGGTCCACACTTGGTTCCAGTTAGTTCCATCATTCCATCGATACCAAGGATATTCAAAGTCTGAATTCCATATAAAACCACCGTGGTTGTCTGCTTCCGTTACTGTATTTCTATAGCGAGTTGAAGATACATGGGAGATGGTTGCTGATTCAGAAACGTTAGTAGCTGTTTTCCAATGCTGTCCGTAATAAGGTACTGCCATTATCAATTTTTCAGGAGTATTTGCAGTTGGCACGGCATAGGTGCCTGTTTCTATGGTACGTTTAACAAAACGTTTCCATGAGGTATGATGTGTCAAGGGTGCTATGGGGCCGGAATTGGCTCCGTTTGCAGAAGTATAGTCGTAAGCCATAATAACAACGTAATCAACACTAGCCACCAAATCTTCAATAATCCATCCACCCCAATTCACGGCCGGTCCATCAAAAGACACCTCTTTTCCCGGAAGTTCGGCATGAATAAAAGTAGTGAGATCAGCCAAAAAATTATTCAATTCTGCACCCCTATGCGCAGAGGCCATTCCTTCAAAATCAATATTCACCCCATCTAAATTATAGGTTTGAATTAAATTCTTGACATTGGCGAAAAATTGGGCTTTCTTAGTTGGATTTGTAATCAATTCCCACACAACAGCATCCGCACCATCAGAACCACCAAAATTTACGACCGTCATAATTACCTTAACGCCTTGTGCATGAGCGGCATTAATTTCTGCTGTCCACGGCCATCCTACAGGTGGTTTTATTGAAGCGTCCAATTGAACCAAAAAATCAAAACATGCCAAATGGGTCAACAAATCGTAGCGGATATTGCTATGAGCACCTGAACTCTGCTCCCAATACGGTAAAAAACCAAATACCTTTTTATTCATAGTAGGTACTCTTAGAGCATTTAAACCATTGATGTTTTCGGCATTTTTGCGTGCATCTTCTTGTATGACATCTGCTGTAAGCCTACCAAATTCTTTTTTTTGCATTTGGTGTGGGCCTTCCAGAATTACCTCCTGTGCTAGCATGGTTTGAATGGTCATAAAGACAAATAAAATGATGATCTTTATGTGTAGAATTCTTTTCATAGTTATCTGTTTTAATATGAATTACTATTGGGTTATTTCGACGTTTTGATACCCGTATTAACTGAAAAATCGTTTGTTATTGATGCCGGCAAGGTCCCTTTCGCATCAGCTGCTCCAAAAATAATATCCGCCGTAATTCGATTTGCTACCTCTGAATTTTCGTAAGCAACCAATACACTTTCAACATCTTTTAAATCTGTTTCCTTTAAACTATATTGACTTGCAAATACGGTCAAGATGGTTTTGTGATTTTTTGAAATACTTTCAATCAGATGTCTATCTTCATCGGAAATGGCACTCGTAATTCTGCTATTTTCACGATGGTGACTGATAAAAATTTTGTCGTATTCTGAAAGTTTTTCTAGTGTTAGTTTCGCTGAAAGACTTGAAATATCAATGACATGAGCTCTAGATTTTAATTCTGTCAAAAATTGATCAGCAGAAGCATCTCCCAACTTTAAGAAGGCGATAGTGTCTTTTGCGCTCGTTTTTAATGGCAACATCTGATTTTCATTTTTAATAAGCGTTATCGCATTTTCAATGGCGGCAGCATATAATTCAACATTTATATCTTGATTCAAATCGTTTACCAAACCTTCCATTTTAATGGGTGCATAATTATTTAACCCTGCGTCAAATTTTGCTCCAAGTATTTTTTTTACAGAATGGGCCAATCGGGCTTCAGAGATACTTTCTTGATCATGCGCTTCCATAATTTTTAAAATAGCTTTGGGAGCGTCTACCGTAAAAAGTAGCACATCATTTCCAGCTTTAAATGCGGCCAAATCAATATCTCCAGGTTCTCCGTAATCGGCTGCACCTTTCATATTTAAAGCATCCGTAAAAATAAGACCGTCATAATTCAATTGATCCTTTAACAGCTCCGATACTATTTTGTAGGATAGCGAAGATGGCAACCCTTCTTGGCTTTCTAAACTGGGCACATTTAAATGGGCGACCATGACCCCTGCAATACCTTTTTTAAACAATTCTTTATATGGATAAAGCTCTATTTCATTTATCCTTTCTTTTGAAAAAGAAACTGTTGGGAGTGTTTTGTGCGAATCGGTATCGGTATCACCATGTCCCGGAAAGTGCTTGGCACAAGCAAGAACGCCAGTGCTCTGCATACCATCAGTAAACGCCCATGCTTTTTCAGTGACATTCACTTTATCCTCACCAAAAGAGCGTACGCCAATTACAGGGTTTTTTGAATTTGTGTTGATATCCACCACCGGCGCAAAATTGATGTGGATGCCCATTCGGTTGCAATCCTTCCCTATTTGTTCGCCAATTTTTTTAACGATGTCATTATTGGAAATCGCACCCAAAGTCATATTATACGGATATCTTGAGGTGCTATCTAACCGCATATTCAACCCCCATTCACCATCAACTCCTATAAACAAGGGTACTTTAGAAATGGATTGGTAATGATTGGTTTGTTTTGCTTGACGCATCGGACCTCCCTGAAAGAATATAAGTCCGCCAATATGATAGTCATTTATCAATTGTTGAATAGAATCCGTATGAGATTCACTTCTGTTGGAATAGGCACTGACCATAAATAACTGGCCCACCTTTTCCTTTAGCGACATGGAATTGTAAACACTGTCTACCCATTGGGTTTTATGGTCGATTTCAATGGTCCGTTTGGCAGGGATTTTGGCACAAGAAGCCAAGGTCAACGTTGCCAAAAGAACTAGTGGTAAAATCTTTTTCATTTTTTATTTGAATTATAAGTGTCAATAGCTTTTCTGATGCTTTTATGTTCGTTCAAAAGCGCTTTAGCCGTTGTTTCATCCACGTGGGTTTCATTCATGATCATTTGAACGCCCCTTGTAACCAGTTTCTTATTTGAAAGTTGCATATCCACCATTTTGTTGCCACGTACCCTTCCTAGCTTGATCATTACCGTGGTAGAAATCATATTTAAGGCTAGTTTTTGAGCAGTTCCTGCTTTCATTCTTGTGCTTCCCGTTACAAACTCAGGGCCAACCACCAATTCTATGGGATGATCAACTTCAAGAGCTAAGGGTGACTTTTCATTACAGGTAATGCACCCTGTAATAATACCATGCTGACGCGCCGTTTTCACGCCACCTATCACGTAGGGTGTGGTGCCGGAAGCGGCAATCCCAATTAGCACATCGTCTGAGGTAATGTTGTGTTTTTTTAGATCCTCCCAAGCAAGCTCGGTATTATCTTCGGCATTTTCCACTGCTTTCCGAAGCGCACCATCGCCTCCAGCAATAATGCCGATAACCAGCGTATCGGGAACGCCATAAGTTGGGGGACATTCTGAGGCATCCAAAACTCCTAAACGGCCACTGGTACCAGCTCCTATATAAAATAGTCGTCCGCCATCTTTCATTTTGGAATACACAGCATCGACTAATTTTTGTATTTGGGGGATAGCTTTTTCAAGCGCTTTAGGTACCGTTTTGTCCTCTGTGTTCATATTTAGGAGCAACTCACAGGTGTCCATCTTTTCTAAATCATTATAATCCGACGCTTGTTCGGTGGTCAATTTATGTTCCATAGGATTTAAAATTTAATTAGCTATTATGATAAATTTTCAGTTTTTAAGGGCTTCTTCACAAGTAACAAGCATATTATAGTAAGTAGGGCATTGACAAAAATGTTCATGAAACCAAAATCAAAGTTATACCAATTGATAAAGAAATAATTTAAAAAATAGGTGACCAATGGCATGGCTATACAGATATAGGGCACAGCACTATCGTAAACTTTCACTTTAGTAAAAATGCCCAATAAATATAAGCCCAATAATGGACCATAGGTATATCCTGCCACTTTAAAGATAGTTGAAATGACGTCTCCCTTACTTTCTGAAAACAACATAATGATTAAGAAAATGAAGGCAGAGAAGCCAAATAACGTCCGATTTTTAAGTTGAATTTTTTTCTTTGAAGACTTCGCTTTGATATTCAAAAAATCATGTGTGAATGAGGTTGTCAGCGCGGTTATTGCGGAATCAGCACTAGAAAAAGAAGCCGCTGTAATTCCTAAAATAAAACTGACTCCAGCAATAATCCCAAAATGGTTCAAGGAAAGCATCGGGAATAAATTATCCGTATTGATAAAACTTCCGTTTTCAATTTCCAATTGAATCCCAAATTTGTCCGCATATAAATATAAAAGCACACCCAGACCTAAAAATAAAAATTGGGTAACTGCTAAAAATATGCTGAACGTGAGGATGTTTTTTTGTGCTTCCTTTTTGGTTTTGCAGGTCAATGTTTTTTGCATCATATTTTGATCTAGCCCCACCATGGCCACAGCAATTAACACTCCTGAAATAAATTGTTTATAAAAATTGTTTCCAGATTTGAAATCCCAGTCGAAGACTTTAAAGTAGTCGTGATTTGTGACAGAAGTAATAGTTTCCGAAACCGTCATATTTAAAGAAGTTTTGACAACGTAAATGGAAACCCCAACCGCTAAGAGCAAAAAGAAGGTTTGTAAAGTATCGGTCCAAACGATGGTTTTGATTCCGGATTTATTGGTATATAACCAGATAAGTACCAATATGAAGATGACCGTAACAAAAAATGGGATGTTAAAGGCATCAAAAACAGCATACTGTAAAATTTTTGCGGCAAGCATCAAACGTAGAGCGGCACCAAAGGACTGTGAAATAAGAAAGAACATGGAGCCCGTCTTATAAGTCTTCATCCCAAAACGTGTTTCTAAGTACGTATATATGGATACTAATTTCAAATCGTAATAAATCGGAACCAGAACATAGGTGATAAAAACATACCCTACTACATTCCCAAAGACAAACTGCAAATAATAAAAATAGTTATTTCCTACCATCCCCGGGATCGACACAAAAGTGACCCCTGACAGAACGGCACCAATCATCCCAAACGCAACAATTTGCCATGGTGATTTTCTATCTCCAGTATAATACGATTCGTCGCTTGAATTTTTGGAGACGATGTGGGATATCAACATCAATAGTCCAAAATAGCAGGCTATGATTATTAAAATTAAAGTTGGGCTCATTGGTGTGTTCGGTTTATATTTTTGATAGGTTAATTTGGTTGGTTAAATTCTCGGGAAACGTCTGCGCTCTTTAAGCGTTAAAAATAATAATCGCCAAAAATACTTTAATAGATCTTAATGGCTTCTAGCTGTAACTTATAATTTTTTAAGTTCTCAAAATCATCCAATTCTTCTATGGATCCATTTTGGGTGACCCAATGTCTTAATTTATCCGTTCCGTTAATAATATCAATTGGTTGTTGTGTGTAATTATACTCGTATGGAGGATGTAACCATTTAAATTGATCACCCAAATAATGATAGATTTCTCTTAACAGGAATTGACCAGTGCGCCAAGGTTTGTATTTGGACCGATCAGTAACATGAAGCTGCAAGCCACCACAAACTTGATCCATCTGTTTATGAAAGGTAGGAATAAAAGTGATTGGTCTTAAAACAAAACCTTCTAAGGCAGAGGCCTTTATTTTAGCACCTAAATGATCATTAAAAAATGAGAAAGATTCAATTTTTGGGTGGCCTAAAATTTCTAAGGCTTGCGTTGTCCCCCTTCCCTCATTTAAGGACGTGCCTTCAAAAAGAACGATGGCAGGAAAAGTTAGAGCACTCTCTGGCCTTCCCAAATTTGGTGATGGCAAAAGCCAATGCAACCCAGTATCTCCAAAATACATCTGGCGTTCCCAATTCTGCATTTTTATGATCTTCAAATTAGTGCTCTCTTTAGCCCAATATTTTTGGTGCATCAAGGCAACTTCACCAATGGTCATACCATGACGTACAGGAATAGGATGCCTGCCTATGAACGATTCAAAATGAAGATCTAATATATTTCCTTCCAAATCCACACCGTTTAAAGGATTGGGTCTATCCAGAACTATAATTTCAATAGTTCTATTGCTACATTTTTCCAATAGCAAGGTCAGAGTATAAATGTAAGTATACATCCGGCAGCCAACATCCTGCAAATCAACAAACAGATGGTCAATTCCTTCGAGCATTTTATCTGTAGGCACTCGGATTTCAGAGTATAAAGAATACACGGGAATATTAAAATACGGATGGACAACATGATCAGTTTCAATCATATTGTCCTGAGCATCGGTGGCAAAGCCGTGCTGAGGTCCAAACAATTTCACGAACCTCGAGCCAAAAAACTCCTTAAATCTCAAAGAAGCATGAACCAAACTAGAATCAACTGAGGCATTATGGGCCAATAAGGCAACATTTCCACGGAATTTCTTTTGAAGATTGCCATCAGCTACCAAAACATCAAGACCTGAACTTACTTTTTTCAAAATATCGAAATCATTTTCTAAATACCATTAATAAATAAAGAGGTGAGGGCATTAAATGTTGTGAAATTTTAATTCCCTCACCTCAATTATTCATCCCATCTATTTTGATTTAATTTTTATCCCACCACATTCTTGTCAAAAGGTCATCGCCTCCTTGTTGTTGAATTCCTGCCTCTAGCATTTCTGGATTATTTAACTTTTCAGAACCAGGGTACGGTAAGCGTCTTGGAATTTGACCATCTGTGAGTAAATCGGCTACATTTGCAGGCACCAGAATAGGATATCCTGATCTTTTCCAATTTGAAAATGTTTCTAAGCCATTTCCAAAAGTAGCGACCCAATATTGCTCGTTAATCATTTTCAATGCCTGAGCAGGCACAAAAGGATTCGCTGCCAAATAGGTATCAATTTGATCCGTCGTAATGGCTACGCCATGTCCATATAAAGAAAGGTACTGCATAGCTGCAGTTACGCCTGCATTATAGTGGGTCTCTACATTACCACCTGCAAGTCCCCAACGTTCCGCCGCCTCGGCAAGCATAAATTCTACTTCAGCGTAAGTTTGAAAGAATAAAGGAGCATCGTAAACAATGTTTCCAGAACCTCCAAAAATATTAATATTTGGTTTTGAATTTGCTGTACCTCTTGTAGATACATTGATGTCTTGACCAGATTGAAGCGCAAAGTCTGTGTCTCCATCCACCGTTGAAAATAGAACTGAAACCCTAGGATCATTTCTATCTTTCATATAATCCATAAGTGTTTTGGATATTTTTATTTGTGTAGGCGTTCTAGAGGTAAAGCTTTTTGTAAGTGGGTTAACATTAGGACCACCATCGTTAGCAGAGTCTTCATATAGTATAAAAGCAATATCCGCGTTGCTCTCCATAACACCACCTGCAATGGCCTTGGTTGCCCAAGTTTTAGCTGCGGCCTCATCAACATTTACCATTCTCATAGCTAGGCGCAACATCAAAGAGTTGGCAAATTTTCTCCATTTATCAGTATCTCCTGCAAATAACAAATCGGCTGAGCCATAAGAGCTAACCGCTCCATTGCCTAGTGCTGCTGCAGAACTTTCTAAGGTCTCCAACATATTTTGATAGATCTCACTTTGTTTGTCATATTTTGGAAACCTGACGCCTTCCAGAAAGCCTTTACCTGCTTCATTATAAGGGATATCTCCGTAAGCATCAGTAAGCCTACTGAAGATAAGGACCCTTTGAACTTTTGCAATTGCCAAATCTGTTGGCGCAGTTGGGCTTGTGCTCGTTTGCAGTTGTGCCTCTAAGTCCACAATATTTTTAACTGTATTTGAAAATTGCTCTTCAAATAACTGATGGGTATTTCCTTCTTTATATAGAAAGGACACATAGGACGTATTATTAAGATGCTGAACATTTTGCATCAAATGAATCACGTTATAAAATAGCGTAGCCACATAACTACTGCCCCCTGTATATAATTGGATAAATGTCAACTTAGTTGAGGGATCTAATTGAGTAGGTTTAGTGGGGTTGACGTTAAGTTCCTCAAAACCTTCATCACATGATCCAAACATGACAACTATTGCTAGTAATATTAGTATTTTTTTCATTTTCAATTTTTTTAAAATTTAACGTTTACAGAAAATCCATAGCTTTTGGTTGATGGAATACCAAATCTTTCAATTCCTTGGGAATTCAAGTTGTTCAGCGCGGCCTCAGGATCGACGTTATCAATATCTTTCGATATAAAGAACAGGTTTCTAGCAATTAATGAAAGTCTTAAGTCATTAATAAAAAGGTCTTTTAAGATCTTGTTTGGAAGACTGTAAGAAAGACTTAATTCTCTAAATTTGATAAAATCAGTGCTATAGACAACCTCTTCTGAAATTCCTCTACTCTCCTCCAAAATAACGCCATAATAGGTTCTTAAATTTTCTGGAGCCACAGTTGCGGTGAAAGGATTACCTGTAGCATCATCAATGCCAGAAACTACCAAACCATTTTCACGACCTTCTAGTGTCTTTTTATGCAAGCCTCTTAATAAAAGCTCTCGGTTAGTACCAGAATGTACACTACCACCATATTTAGCATCGATTAAAAACCCTAAGGTTATATTTTTATATCTAAAAGAATTCGAGAATCCTAACGTATAAGGTGCTACTCCCTGTCCTAATATCTTATTTTCGCCTTGAATAGGTTTTGGTAGACCACCACTAATGTCATACATAATAGTTCCTGATTCGTCCCTTTTATAGGATGAGCCATAAATGACCCCGTAGTGTTCACCAACAATGTGAGAGATGATTGCTGTTCTAGAACGTGTTTGACTACCATCAACATTTATTGGAGTATCCTCTTCATCCGTACGAAGTATTTCACTATCGTTATATCCTAGGTTGAAGGAGGTATTCCATGAAAAATCATCTGTTTGAATTGGAGTACCGCCTATCAACAATTCAATACCCTTGTTTTGAAGGGCACCAATGTTCAATATGGAGGATGTAAACCCTGATGACTGAGAGGCAGCTGCGCGAACGATGTCATTTGTGGTTTCATTTTGGTAATACGCCACATCCAAATTCAAACGGTTATTAAAGAAACGGCCTTCCAATCCAACCTCTACTTCATCTTTCTGGAATGGTACTAAATTAGGGTTTGGGATGGAGTTGCCATTTAACTGGCCAAAAGATTGACCTTGAAATGATCCTGTAACCGCATAATCCAAATTGAGCGCATAAGCATTTTGGGCACCACCCGCCACTTGGGCATAACTCCCTCTCAATTTTAAATAATTAAATGCGTTTGGCAAATTAAAGGCCTCACTAAGCAACAAACTTCCGCTTAAAGACCAATAAAAATCATTGTTTGGAGTTTCTTTGCCAGGATAAGAAAGCGTAGAGAACCAATCATTTCTTCCCGTAAAAGTTAAGTAAAAGAATTTTCCATAATCCACTTCAAAGGAACCATAAAGTGAATTCGTTTTTGTTTTAAAATACTCATTATCTGGCTCTGGTAAAGTTGTATTATTTATGTCCTCCAAACCAATTACGATAAAGCCTCTCCCAAGGGCGCTCAATTGCTCAAAAGTTGAAGACCTTGTATTGGCTCCAATTATAGAATTCGTAGAGATTTTATCGGTAATGCCTTTCTCAATTCCCAACATCACATCGGCATCAAATGAAGTATACGTGGATTTTGATTGACTCATCTCTCCACCTGGACGGTATGCTGTTCCATAAGGCGTGACGGCTCTTCTAGCAAAATCATAAGTGTCTATTCCCGCTCGTCCTGTTAAATATAACCAATCCGTGATGTCATAACGCAGAACGGTAGACGCTGTTAATCGATTCTTTTTATCATCATTATTAAAATCGTTTACTGCCCAATATGGATTGGAAATAAACTGGCTAGGCTGAAATAAAAGCTCCGTACCTTCCGTATTTGAACCCGGCTTTAAGTCGTTAATATCTAAAGTACTAGGCAGTACATTTGCCACGGTATTTGCATTTCCGGGTGTATCTCCAATATTGATCCGGTTATGTACCTTTTCAATTACATATTTGGCGTTAACAGTAGAGGTTAACCTTGGATTAATCTTGGCAGAAGCATTTAAGGATAAAGATTTTCTGTTTAAAGTAGAATTCGGAAAAATATCAGCATTGTCCAAATTTGACATTGAAAATCGATAGTTATAACCATCACCACCCTTTGACAAAGCGAGTGTATTTACAGCTGTCGTACCGGTATCATAAAATTTATCCAAATTATTACCTTTATAAGAATAGGGCCTCCTAACACCATCCCAATTATAGACCATAGAGCCATCCATTTTAGCGCCCCAAGACTGTAATGTGCTCACAAAGGAATCATCAATGGCATTCGCCATATTTGCAATTTCAACAGGATTATTATTGGCATCAAACTCATAGCCAGGTCTCAAACCATTATCACCTTGCCCATAGGTTGTTTGAAAATCTTGAAGATCCGTGTTGACTTTATCAAAGGTATAAGAACTCGAAAATTCAATACCCAGATTATTTTTTCCTTTTCCAGATTTTGTAGTTATCATGATAACCCCGTTAGAGGCCAACGAACCATATAAGGCCGCTGCAGAACTTCCTTTTAAAACAGAAATAGATTCTATATCATCTGGATTGATCGAAGAAATGTCATCTCCCCCGTCTCCTGTTCCATCATTGGTTGGTCCTACAACAGAGCTTTTGGTATTATTAATAACCGGAATTCCGTCAACTACATAGAGCGGTTGATTGTTGCCCGTTAACGAACTGGCACCTCTAATAACAACCCTGCTTGAACCTGCTGCTCCGGCACTACTTGTAGAAACATTAACACCAGCTACCCTACCCTGCAATGAATTGACCGCACTCGTAGTCTTTACCTGAGAAATCTCATCACCATCCACTTGGGTCAATGAATACCCCAAAGCTTTTGACTCCCGCTTAATACCTAAGGCCGTTACAACGACTTCATCTAAACTTGTAGCATCTTCTTCCATGCCAACATTCAGCACTTGAGTATTACTCTCAATACCTATTGTAACGGTCTTATAACCAACAAAGCTAAAAACAAGAGTTTTACCCTGTAATGCGTTGGCGCTTTTAATGGTATAATTTCCATCAAAATCTGTGACAGCTCCATTTGACGTTCCCTCAACAACAACATTCACACCTATTAATGGCATGCCACTTCCCTTTTCAGTTACCACACCAGATATTGATGCAGATTGCGCAAAAGAACTTTGCACAACAAACAAAAATAATATGGCAATTAATTGACAACAATAATTTTTCATAAAGTTAAGATTTAGTTAATTTTTAATAAAAATAGTAAAAAAATCTAAAACACGCATGTTTTTTGCAAAATTATGCACGTTTATTGCAATTTAAGCATAATACTACCTAGGTATTTGATTTATTTTGCTCAAAAGGGTCAGTTTTAATTATTGATTTGGCTTTTTACAGCAAATCATTCTATGATTTTGAACAAGCCTCACTCGGCCAAATTGCATAGCATCAAATTCTAATGTTCTTTCTAATTCAAAATCTTACTGAGCCCAAAATTTGAATATTGAGACCAATTCTATATTCTGTAATACAAATCAAAGGTTTGCTTTTTTTCAGAATACACCTTAACGCAAATGCTTATGGACACATTACACTCTAAATAGCATGAATCAAATACCATACTCAAGACAATAGCTTCCAATTTCGTAATGAAACACTCATTAAGATGCCTTGAACCGTATAACATAAAATCAGATTCTATGCTATTGTAAGTCACTATGAAACAACTTTTATGTGACTCTATTCAAAATTGAATTATAGAGCCCAAACTTAGCGTAAGCCCAAAAAGATCCAATGTTATCCAAGAGTAAAAGAATTTAAAAGATCAAATTTTATTGATACTAGCGCGTAACGAGAGCTTTCTAAGTAAAAGAACTACAAATATCAAGGGAAAACTATCGTCACATCCATTGAAATTAACCTTAAAGAACTACTCATAATTTCATATTTTAGCAGAATTTCAAAATAGACAGCATCAAATTTTATCCTATTTTATCCTATTTTGCAATATTGAATGTCAAAACATGCAATATTTTGCATACATTTAGAAGGCTTTATGCACATGATTTCAAATTAGTTTGAAAAAACAAAAAATTTTCATGAAAAAAAAAGAACGTCAGCAAAAAATAATTGATGAGGTAAGCATCAATAGAAGAGTTAATTCCAGTTTTTTGTCTGAAAAACTTGAGGTATCTGAAGACACTATCAGGAGGGACATAAAAGAATTGGATGATCGGGGATTGCTAACCAAAGTGCATGGAGGCGCCATCTCTACCATCCAAAAATTATATCATTATAATGAAGACGTTATATACAACAGAGAAAACAAAGTCCGAATTGCCCTTAAAGCGATCACTCTACTTGAGGACGGCATGGTTATTATAATGAGTGGCGGAACCACCAATTTAATTCTTGCTAAATTATTGCCTAAAAAGTTAAAAGCAACCATTTACACTTATAGTTTACCTATTGCGATGCAATTAACGGAGCATCCCTTAATTGAAACCATCTTTATTGGTGGCAAAATCCACAGAAGCTCCATGGTGACGACGGGTATTGATGTGATACAATATTTATCAAACCTAAGAGCAAATCTCTGTTTTATAGGGGTGAGTGCCTTAAGTCTTGAGCAAGGCATTACTGATGAAGGATATGAGGTTTCACTGATCAAAAAAGCGATGATTAGTGCTTCCCAACATACGGTCTATCTTGCGACTTACAATAAATTAAACTCAATTCTCAATTATGACGTCTGCGGTTTCAATGACATTGGCACCGTGGTCACCGATTTTGAGCCCAAAGCTCCTGAACTCAAGGCATATAAAAACGCGGGACTAAACCTCGTTTAGTTATTACCCACAGTATCTAAAACATAAAAGCGAGGATTTACCTCGCTTTTATGTTTTTATGTTTATCTTGTTTATTCTTCAACGGTTTTAAGGTTATCGTCAGAGTTCCGGTCAATCAACTTATTATAAGGATCGATTCCCGCTTTCAAAGGTTTTTTATCTGTTATTAACGCAAAGGTATTATCCCCAGATGCCAACCATTTCAATTCTAAATACAACGGATCCTTAATCGTCACTCCATCTTCATTCACAACATCTTCCCCAAACAGGCCAATATCAACTAGATTTTTCTTATTATCCACCCGATCTTCTCTTCCCTTATCATCATAATAGATTTTTTTGGAATTGACCTTAAAGGTAGTTTCCCATTTGCCGTTATCCAAAGCTTTTGTTTTGGCAGTCAACACTCTATTTTCATACAGCACAATCTCTTTAAAGCCGTCATCAACTTTGTATTTTAATGAGTCAGGAGTAACTGCATAAAGCGCTTGATATAAATCTTCAGAAGTTGCGTACACCCCTTTCTTATTGTATTTAAATTCTTCCAAAAAGTTCCTTAACCCTCTATTGACCACATCTTCGCCCATGACATCCTGTAAATCATACATAATCATAGAGCCTTTTTCGTACACAATATAACTACCAGTTTCTACGTCCATCAACGTGCGCTCCGGCTTAAAACTGAATTTACGCCCCCCTAAATAAGTATCCAAAGAGTTTTTTAAGAATGACTTAATTCCATTCTCACCGTACTCCTGTTTCATGGTCATTAATGAGGCATATTCTGCCAAAGTCTCTGAAATGACATTACCACCGCTAGTTTTGCTTGGGGTCACAATATGGCCCCACCATTGGTGAGCCACCTCATGCGACGTCACTCTAAAGGCATAATTATAACTATCTGCTTTTGAAAAATCAGCAGCAAATCCAAAATCTTCAGAATACGGAATAGAAGTTGCAAAGGACTGTGCAAATACTGTATGTGCCGGAAATTCTATTATTCGGATGACTGAATACGGATATTCCATGAAGTTTTTAGAATTATAATCCAACGCAATTTTAACCCCTTTGATAAAATAGTTCAGATTCCTTTTATGCTTAGGGGAATGATAAATTTCTATCGCTACTTTTTTGCCGCTCGGGGCCGTCCAACTATCTCTTTCGATATCATAGGCCGCTGAAACAAAACTGAAGAAATAATCGGTTTTTTCTTCCATTTTATACTGAAAATAATTTCTTCCATTTTCTTCCCATTGCTTGGTCAGCGTTCCTGGAGCAACAGCGGTTTGTCCTTTTGCAGTACTGACTATGGCTTCAAAGCTTAGATAATCGGCATCCTCATTAAACAAGTTTTTTCTTAGTGCCAAACTATCGGTTCGCGGCGATAATAAATAATCAAGTTTCTCTAATCCATGTTTTTTACGAATGCCATTATCAACTATGGTGCGCTGATAATGAAAGGAAGGAAAGATTGCATCATTAAAAAATGTTCCATTCTCCAAAATCGCAGTTTCAGAATCCATTGAAAATCCGTGCGTATCCACCTGTGTTTCAATCACCAGAGATGCCGTTTCTTTTGGCTGCAAACTTATAGGTAATTTGTAGAGAAACAGTCGATATTCCTCGTCCGATAGAAACGGTTTTAATTCAGCACCATTATAAACAACTTTAGTGATTTTTGTATCTGCAATTGGGAATTTCACTTCCATCAACAGCGTATCAATAGGGACTTCATAATTATTAACAACCTTAAATTCGCCCTTGGCTTCTACGCGCCGGTCTTCTGGAAATATATCGATAAACGCTTTGAGGTCGGTGATTTGAACATGCGGTTGATCAATAAATTTACCATACTTCTTTTCAGCATCTGCATTAAGTTTTTGACTGTAGTTACCATCTTCCAATTGATTTAATACTTTCAGATTATAAAAACTGTAGGCACCTACAGACACAAATGCCACTATAAAAAAGAGCATTAAACTTAGCGTTTTCCCACTAAAACGTTGCTTTGCTATTTGCAAGCGCTCTTTAGCAGAAGAAAAGAAACCACGATTCCAAAAAACAATACCTATTGTTGTCAAGATACAGGTTAATAAAATCCAATACAGGTTCAACCAAAACCTACCATACAAGTAATGTCCAAAGCCATTCAAATCACTTAAAAACCCACCTGGTGTGGCTCCAAAAATCACCAACGGATTTGACGTTTTGAGTGCCAATCCCAATAAAATTGGCAACCCGACATAAATAAGAATCACAATGAAATGTCCTAAAAACTTATTATTGACCAACACATGGATGAAAAACGCTAAAAGAACGGTCATGACATAATTGGGAAAAACATTCGAAAAATTATAGGTCAAGTACATACCCAACTCATAATTGAAAAAACCATTGAACGTTTGATACAAAATACCTACGACCACATTGAGCAAAGTCAACACGACCGAAATTCCAATTAGAGAAATGATTTTAGAAAGATATAAAGTGATATTGCTCACAGGTAAGGCATCATAAAACTCAAATGTTTTATTCTGACGCGTTCTATGTACAGCCTCCCCCGAATAAATAATTAAAATAATGATAGAAAACAAGATCATGCCTCCCGAAATCTGTGTCACCATATAACGTGTCAATGGCAGCGATGGGGTTCCATAAGTTTGATTGGACATATAAGCAATAAATCCAGCCATGATAACTCCCATCACCATTAAAATGACAAAAGCAGTCTCTTTAATGATGGAAAGAAATTCAATCTTGCTTAAAGAAAATAGATTTTCCCGACGGGCTTTGGAGTTAAAAACCTGGGTGATGTTTGGAATAAAAGAAGCAGGAACATAGTCTTCTTTGCTTTCTTTAGTTGATTTTCTTTTTGAACTGGACAAAAATCCTTTGTATGAAAATCTAAATAAAGTGAAAAAGAAAATCAGGAACGCCATGCCCAACCACAATAATCGGTTGATTGCAAATTTACCAGAAAGTGTTAATTGGTTGTGATTGAGTTCGTCAACCGTCCAATACTTCGTTAAAAATCCGTGAGCTGCTTCACCAAACGGATCAACATATACACTTAACCATTCGGTATCTAAGCCAGATAATAATTGTCCGGTTGCGATAGTCAGAATGAGTATGACAATACCTCCCAAATATAGAATTGACATCCGTTTGAAAAATGTCATCAAACAAAAGAACAAACTCCCAATAAAAAACGCATTAAATGTCAATAGGTAAATAAATGGCAACAAATAAGAGGTGAAGTTAAAAGACATATAGACGCCATAATCCGGTCGTTCTAAAAACGCACCTATACTGAAGCCAATCATTGCCCCAATCACTGCTCCAATATTCATTACCGTAACAATGGTAAAACTGCCAAGGAAACGTCCGAGAATGTAATTTTTTTCCGAAACAGAAAAGGTAAAATACGTTTGCGCTGTTTTATGCTCCTCATCCCGATACACCGCAACGCCCATAATAGCAGCATAAAAAAACAGGCTGATGACACTCATTCCTCCCAAAACGCCAACAACGGCATTTGGACTATTGGTATATTGAGCCGTAACTGAACTTTCAAAAACACTCATTAAGAGTGGGATTAGGAACATCAAAAACATGTAGATGTAGGTAGCTGGCCGTCTCAACCGATATTTCAGTTCAAATAAGAAAATCTCCTTCATGATTATACGGTTTGAGGTTGGTTAATACTATAGAAATAGAAATCTTCCAAATTATTGTTGACCACTTCAAAACCGTCTCCAGGATGCACGTCACTAAAGATATTAACATTCATGTTTCCACTTCGTAAGTAGGTAGAAAGCACCATGTATTCCGATTGATATTTCTCAATTTCCTCCTTTTCGATGCGTTTGCGGTATATTTTGTCATTCAATGAGTTGGATAATTCTTGTGGATGGCCTTGCACCACAATTTGTCCGTCATTAAAAACAGCCATATTGGTACATAAATTAACAACATCATCCACAATATGAGTCGATAAAATCACCACCGCATCTTCTCCCAATTCACTTAATAAGTTATGAAAACGGTTGCGCTCCAATGGATCTAACCCCGCGGTTGGCTCGTCCACAATAATTAACTTCGGATTTCCGATCAAGGCCTGAGCAATCCCGAACCGCTGACGCATTCCTCCTGAATAATCTCCTAAATTTCGTTTTCTAAATTTGTAAAGATTCACCTGATTTAAAAGATCGGCCACGTAGGCTTTACGGTCATTACTGCTATGGATTCCTTTGATCTTCGCAATATGGTTCAGCATCATTTCTGCGGACACTTTAGGATACACCCCAAAATCCTGAGGTAAATACCCCAAAACTTTTCTAAGTTCCTCAGGCTGTTTAAACACATCAATGCCATCAAACTCAATAGTACCGGAATCGGCAATTTGCAAAGTGGCAATGGTGCGCATTAAGGTTGATTTACCTGCGCCGTTAGGCCCTAAAAGTCCGAACATGCCTTTTTGAATTTTGAGGTTGACATTATTTAAAGCCTGGGCTCCGTTAGGATAGGTTTTATTCAGGTTTTGGATTGAAAGCATAGTTTTTTTGTTTAGAAGGTTGTTGGTTTAATAGTGTTAGTAGTTCAAATCTAATTTTTGTTACAAAATAGGATTTTTAAAAAATGGCATCTGATCTAGGTTTGAAATCATCAATGATAGTCATTAAAAAATGAAGTGAAAGGACTTCAACTTGATTGAATTTTAGCTCAACGACCTTACAACGGACTGAAAGGCCAGCGCATTCATGTCATAGATAGCGAAGTGTTTTCTCACAACTATCCTTGAAGACATTCAAAGAAATCCGTGAAATTTGTGTGGAGATATTTAGATGCTAGGCTCAATGCACCTAATTTTTAGCTGTCCGTCCGAGCAGATTGAGTTTCAAATTGACGTAAGAGTAATGAATAATCTGAACATGGCACCTTGTAGAGAATCAACTTCTTAATTGTTATTATTCCCTTTTAATCTTGAGTGATTTTAAGGCGTTATAATTCTCGGTCGCAATCACTTCCGCATCCGAAACCATATTTTTGCCGATAGATGAGGTCAATAGAAAACCAACCGTTGACGAAATTGCGATACCGATAAAAGGAAAGTACTTAGAAGCAGATTTTGCCGCAACGGTTGCTCCTGCTCTTTTTAAAAGAAGTATAATCGCATCCTTCCCTAAGTACTTCACACTAAACTGAACAGCTTTGGCCGTCAATACCTTGGCGTTACTCTTATCCAACAATTCCATAATAAAATGCTGTTGTTCTTCGCCCAAACAGTAAATATCCCTAACATGGATTCCCATTCTTGTCAATACGGATATATCCACACCTACGTCCAATCCCGGAATAGGATTAACGCCATTAACTGCCGATAGCGCTGCATGAATGCCTACAATTTTATTTGCGAGTTCTTTTTTTTTTGATAATATTTTTTGGCTGGTGATGTTAATATCCGCAACAAACCGTTGTTGTTTTATTTTTCCCAAGCTCGAGTAAACATCATCCAAAAGCTGGCCTAAATCATATTCTTGCGGATAATCGGCAGAGGTCAAATAAATGCCATTGAGACGGTAGCCTCTAAGGTTTTCTTCGAGATCATTCAAAACTGTTTTATAGGTTTCTTCTTCGGATATATCCCGTTTTAATCCACGATCAATTGAAAAATCAATTTTTGTCCGAACCGCAAAAACAGGCATTTTAAGTTTTAAAAGCTCATCGATTAAGTATAAATCGTCTTCATAAAAGCGGTCTGCAGTCACTAATATTACACAATCAAAATGGCTGATGTTGAACTCTTCAAGATAGCGCTCCTTCGGAAAATTGATGGTGGAGCAACCCGGTAAATCATAAAAGTTCAATCCGCGATGTTCAATGGGCTTCCCAACTTCCATGGTGGTTTCTACTTCGCCTACTTCGGCAATATGCTCACCAACAATGGCATTGATCAAAGATGATTTGCCAACACCACTTCGCCCAATAATGCCACACTTTATTTTAGCAGACTCAAATTTATTGAGATCGGCTTTAAGTTTGTTTTCGAGTTTTGCAATTTCTTTGTTCTTGCTCATTATTTTGAATAGGGCTTACATTGTGGTCAAGTAGTAGTATTGACCTTGTTTAGACTGCAAATTTAAAGAATTCTAACCTAATATCATTGGTGCGCTATAACATCTAAAAGCATGGACTATTTTAAAAATAATATTCACAGAATTTCAAACTGATTTTTTACGCTGCTGCATTGTACTGATTTTTAATTTAAGATATCATCAATCGTCGCTAGCTCTTCTCTTGAAAAATCCAAATTAACAATTGATTTCACATTGTCTTGCATTTGTTCAGGGCTACTGGCACCCACCAAAACCGAAGTAATACGATCATCTTTTAAAAGCCAAGCAATCGCCATTTGCGCCAAACTTTGATCTCTTTTTTTTGCGATACTATTCAACTCCTTCACTTTCTCCAATCTGTCTTCAGTCAGTTGTTCTGGTTTAAGATATCTTTTGTCTCTTCCCGCTCTTGAGTCTTCTGGAATTCCGTTGAGATATTTGTCAGTTAAGATGCCTTGGCTTAAAGGTGAAAAGGCTATTCCTCCTATTCCCTGAGATTCAAGCACATCCATTAAGCCATCTTCAACCCAACGATCCATCATATTATAACGTGGTTGATGAATCAATAATTTGGTGCCCATCCGTTCTAATATGTCACTTGCCTTCCGGGTTAAATCGGCTGGATAACTGGAAACTCCCACATAAAGTGCTTTTCCTTGTTGTACCATTTGATGCAATGCTCCCATAGTTTCCTCCAATGGCGTATCAGGGTCTGGCCGGTGATGGTAAAAGATGTCCACATAGTCCAATCCCATTCTCTTTAAACTTTGATCGAGACTCGCCATCAAATACTTTTTAGAACCCAAATCGCCATAAGGGCCATCCCACATATCCCATCCCGCTTTACTCGAAATCAAAAGCTCATCGCGATACTTTTGAAAATCCTTTTTTAAGATTCTCCCGAAGGTTTCTTCGGCGGCGCCATAAGGCGGACCATAATTATTTGCTAAATCAAAATGGGTAATGCCACAATCAAAAGAAGTCCTAACTATGTTTCTTGCGTTTGTAAAATCATCGGCGTGCCCGAAATTATGCCATAATCCAAGAGAAATCGCTGGTAATAGGATACCGCTCTTACCGCAACGGCGGTACAGCATGTCCTTATAGCGACTTGGTTGCGCTTGGTAGTCTGAAATTGATTGTTGATTAATGGTCATATAATGAAATGAGTTGATGATAGTTTTTTGTCCTCCTGGTCTTTTTCCAAAGGCTTTCAGAATTATGTTAAAGCTCTGCTTGAACGAAACCTTATTTTTTTAAGACTGATCTATGTTTTTTAAGGCAAGCTAAATATACCAATAATCCTATATTATTTTCAAGACAAATGAGGTTTTTGTTCCAACCTGTATATTTTCTTTCGAAGAATTGAGTTCACAAGACATCTGATTTTAAACGTACAAAAAATAAAATTTGTTAAATTATAATTTACCAAAGGCCAATTTAATTTCACTAAATTCGTCATCGAGACTCATTGTCTCTCGAATACAAATTCGTTATGGGAGAATAATATGACATACGATTATATTATAGTTGGGAGTGGTTTTGGTGGTTCGGTGAGTGCCTTAAGATTATCCAAAAAAGGCTATAAGGTTTTAGTAGTCGAAAAAGGTAAATGGTACGCCGCCAATGATTTCCCCAAAACCAATTGGAACTTCAAGAAATGGTTATGGATGCCCAGTTTACGGTTTTTTGGCATCATGAAACTCTCCGTTTTTAAACATATTGCCATTATTTCAGGCACTGGCGTTGGTGGCGGCTCTTTGGTTTATGCCAACACCTTGCCTACCCCGAAAACTGCTTTTTTCAAATCGGGAAGCTGGAAAGATCTCAACGATTGGGAAAATGAGTTGAAGCCGTATTATAAAGAAGCCTTACGGATGCTTGGTGCTACGAAAAATCCACAATTATTTGATGCCGATTTGGGACTCAAAAAAGTGTCGGAAGATTTAGGCATTGCGGAGAGGTTTGACCCCACTTGGGTCGCCGTTTTTTTTGGAACACCAAATCAAACACAAAAAGACCCCTATTTTAATGGTGAGGGTCCAGAGCGCTCTGGATGTAATTTTTGCGGTGCTTGTATGACGGGTTGCCGATATAATGCCAAAAACACGCTGGATAAAAACTACCTCTACCTTGCTCAGAAACATGGTGCAGAGATTTTGGCCGAAAATGAAGTTATAGACGTACAACCTATCAACGCCAACGATGGATCTCAGGGATACGAAGTGTCCCTAAAAAGCAGTACCAAATTATTTAAAAAACACCAAAAGATAAAAGCGCAAGGCGTCATTTTCTCCGGTGGCGTTTTGGGTACGGTTAAATTACTCCTCAAGCTTAAAAAATCATCACTACCCAATTTATCGGATAAGTTGGGCGAAGATATCCGCAGTAACAATGAAACCCTGGTTAGTGTTACTGGACTCGACAAAAGCAAAAACTACTCAAAAGGTGTCGCCATCGGCAGTATTCTTGATACCGATGAAAATAGTCATCTCGAAATTTGCAGATATGGTGAAGGCTCCAATGCATGGAAACTGGTACATTGACCTTACGTTACTGGATCCAATGTCATCTCACGTCTGTTTAAAATACTCATTAAATTCCTAAAAAACCCCGTCGACTATTTTAAAATATATTTTGTGAACGGCTGGGCAAAAAATACGGTCGTCCTACTTTTTATGCAAACACTGGACAGCACTTTAAAATTTAAACGCAATGCCTTTGGGCAAATGACCTCAACGGTAAGCGCCGGCTTGGCTCCTACACCTTTTATTCCGGAATCTATTAAACTCGTAAAAGCCTACCGAAAAGCCATTAACGGTGTAAGCACTTCCTTTGCTCTTGAAACTTTGGCGGGAATACCATCCACAGCCCATATCTTAGGCGGTGCTGTTATGGAAAAAGATCACACCACTGGCGTTATTGATAAGAACAATAAGATCTTTGGGTACCAAAATATGTTTGTTATAGATGGTGCGATGATTTCCGCCAATCCTGGGGTCAATCCTTCATTATCAATAACAGCAATTGCGGAACACGCCATGGATCAAATTCCAAACAAAAATGATTAAACCAAGCGTACACTTCTCATAAAACTGAAAAAACTGATAACCATCTCCACAGGAACCATGGGATTTTTGTAAAAATCTTTCAGTCCTTTATTATAACCAATGCGATAGAAGAACAGACCTGATAATTTAGTTTTTTAATGACCAGGAAAGTTTTTACCGATTTTACAGATGAGTTTTGTATTTTTAATGAATCGGCTCAAGATGGGCAGCGGATCTTACTTAAGAGCGCTAATCTCAATGATGACCAACCAATTAATCACTTCTAAAATGAAAAAACACAGCATTTTAATCACCTTTGTACTTGTATGCTTTTTTGTTAACAGCTTCAATCTTCAAGCACAAGAAGACATCTTTCAAGAACTGGAAGAAATTGCCATTGTAGATCAAAAAATAATGATGCCTATGCGCGATGGCATCCGATTGGCCACGGATATCTATCGCCCAAAAACCAATAAAAAAGTACCCATTATTTTTTCGCGCACACCTTATAATTTTAATTCTTGGGTCAATGGTGAGCAACGAACGGGAACCGCTAAAAAAGCTTTGGAAGCCGTCAAAAAAGGTTATGCTTATGTGGTACAAAATGAACGTGGCCGCTATTTCTCTGAGGGTGAATGGGATATTTTGGGAGTTCCTTTAACTGATGGTTACGATGCATTTACATGGATGAAAGATCAGCCATGGTCTAACGGTAAAATTGGAACATTAGGTTGCTCTTCTACTGCAGAATGGCAAATGGCAGCTGCGGCCTTAGATCATCCGTCATACGCCGCAATGGTCCCACAAGGATTTGGTGCCGGAGTGGGCAGGGTTGGCAACATAAACGAGCAAGGCAATTGGTTCAGAGGTGGTGCTGAACAGATGTTGTTCATTGCTTGGTTATACGGTGTAGAGCAAGACAAATTCAAACCTCGAATTCCGGCCGGGGCCACTCAGGAAGATTTGATCAGGATTTCGAGGTTTTACGATTTAAATCCTAAAAATCCGCCAATAGATATGGCTAAGGCGCTTAAGCATTTACCTCTTCAGGACATCCTAAAAAACATAAATGGGAAACATGACATTTTCGATAAAATGATCGTTCGTAAACCGAATGATCCGGATTGGTTTAAGGGCGGACTTTATCATGACAACATGGAAATTGGTGTTCCGGGTTTTTGGTTCGCATCCTGGTACGACGTGTCCATAACACCTAATCTTGCTTTATTTAATCATGTAAGAAATAATTCCAAAGATCCTAAAATCAGGGATAATCAATATTTGGTCATTGCCCCAACCTTGCATTGCAGTTATACCCGAGCTACTGAAAATACAATCGTTGGTGAACGCAACGTGGGCGATGCAACACTTAACTACGATGAGCAAATTTACGCATGGTTCGATCTCTGGCTGAAAGGAGATCAAAACGATTTTAAGCAGAAAACGCCAAGAGTGCAGTATTATACTATGGGAAGCAACAAGTGGCAAGCCTCTGAAACCTGGCCTCCGGAAACAGCAGAATTAACAACCTTTTATTTAAACAGTAAAGGTGATGCCAATAGTTCTTTTGGAGGAGGCGAATTAAACAGTTCCAAAGCCGAATCTGATTATCCTGATAGTTTTACCTATGATCCTATGGCACCCGTTCCTTCTTATGGCGGTAATGTCTGTTGTACAGGAAATGCGGTTCAAGGCGGCGCTTTCGATCAACAACAAATGGAAACCAGAAATGACATTTTGGTTTACACCACAGAGGTTTTAAAAGAAGGTGTTGAAGTGTCCGGTTTTATTGAATCGACCTTATATGTGTCTTCTGACGCAAAAGATACCGATTTTACCATTAAGTTGATTGATGTATATCCTGATGGAAGCGCTTATAATTTGGATGAAACTATACAGCGCGTCAGATATCGTGATGGATATGACAAGGAAGTATTTATGGAGAAGGATAAGGTCTATCAAGTAGATTTGACACCGATGTCCACCAGTAATTACTTCAAAAAAGGCCATCGTATCAGGATTGAAATATCGAGCAGTAATTTTCCTCGTTTTGGTCGGAATTTGAATACTGGCGGGAATAACTACGACGAAAAAGAAGGTGTTGTGGCTCACAATAAGGTGCACCATTCTTTGGATTATCCATCACAGATCAAACTTCCTATGATTATGAAGTAAGAGTATCGAAAGAAAACAGTTGAAAAAAGATCATCCTAATCTCGTTTCAATCCATCGCTATCAATATTTGGAGATATACTGGTTAAAGTTCAAGTAAAAAATTAACCTGATGTTTTTTATTTAATTACTTGATTGATCACAACATCATATAGTTATAACTAATCATACGTTTTTTATGTAGTGACGAATAGCTACCAGCTCTTTTGATGCTGTGTTAATCAGCGTAATTAGCATAATATATTTATTTTAATCGAGTTTTTGTTTCCCACTGACTTCACGGATTTTCGCTAATTTTTTAATCGTAAGACTTCAAACCGATATCCAGATTTGGAAAATATTCTTTTGGCTAAATATTAATACAAGCCTTCATTATTACACTCTCAAAATGAGTTACTTTTGCGCACCTAATTACGAGAGAATGATTTCCGATTTGTTGATTGCAATGCTTTGGAGTATTTCACCTTTGGGAGAAGCGAAAGTGGGCATTACATATGCGCTGTTGAACGGTGTTAATATCTATTTGGCCTTTCTTTTTTGTTTTATGGCCAATATGATGGTATTTCCGATAATGACCTTTTTTTTGGATGTTATCAATAGTTATTTGATTAGATGGTATTACTATAAAAAGGCGGCAATATTTGTAGCCAGACGTGCGAAAGTAGGCGCTGGAGACAATGTAAGGAAATACGGCTTTTGGGGCCTCATGATTTTTGTATTGATCCCACTTCCAGGAACTGGGGTATACGCGGGCACCATTGCTGGCTATCTTTTTGGTTTGGAACGTAAGCAAGCCTTTTTGGCTAATACCATAGGTATATTTATTTCTTGTGTTCTCGTGTGGGTGGCCACTCTTGGAGCAATGAAAGGGTTTAATTCATAGTTATATGTTGTAAAGAAAGCTCAATTTATCAACGCAATCCGTTGAATTTAATCTAACGATTTTAGCTCTTTCACGTATCTCAGTCAAATCTTAACTGTGAAAAAATAACTTGTAAAAACCGAGCTTGGTACGCTTTAGAATATGTAGAATTTTTCATTTAGATACAGCAAACAATCACGATTTGGCAACTTACTTTTTTGCGTTTTCTTAAGAAATAACAATCATTTATTTTTGTAGGAATCGTGTAATTGCCACCAACTTCCAGGTTGGTCATGACCACGACCATCAGGATGTTCCCACTTCTCTTGTCTACCAAATGGTGTGAGATCAAGATAATTCAAGGTTCCAATAAGTAATTCGCAACCTCTTTCATAAGTGGAATAAGTATGGAAAATACGCTTATCTATTCGGAAAAAGACACTATTTCCGGGCTGTTCGCCTGTCCAATTTTTCCATTTTTCTCCTAATTTTTCTATTTTCTCATAATTATAAACATCAGAACCTTTTGTTGCATCTATTGTCACTTGAAAATCATAATTAAAGTCATTGTAATAAGAAGAATACCAAGGAAAATCCCACCCCATTCGATTCTTAAATTTGTTCAACTTTTCCAAAGGAGCTCTCGACACCATTACAAATGCAACCTGACGAGCGTGTAAATGTGCGAGATGGCCAATATTGTCCGTTTGTAGTGAACAGCCCTTACATCCTTCGTCCCAATCTGGGTCGAACATAAAATGTTGTACGATTAATTGATGGCACCCTTTAAATAGCTCCAATAAACTTTCTTTGCCATTCGGTCCTTCAAAAATGTATTCCTTTTTTATTTCCACCATAGGCAATTGACGACGTTTGGTATTGATCTTCTCGAGTTGTTTCGCAAATTCCTTTTCCTCTTGAAGCAAGTCTTTTCTTTGTTTAAGCCATTCTTCTCTCGATACGATGTCTGGAATATTTTTCATTTCTCGATCTAATTTGAGATTTCACCTTTAAGTTTATGTCCAATTTAATTTTAAAATTCCGATTGTAAGTTGTCTTATGGCAAGAAATTTAGATGAAATTCTGCAGGTTTTCGTATCATATCCACATCATTGACCGATGAGCTTGATCAAATTTATCCTATGTTTTTGAATCCTTTTAAAGCTATTTGGAAATTTAACGAGTTTATTTTTTTTAAAGAAGCCATAGACCGAAACTAGAATTGAATAACACTTTCGAATCAGGTTATTTTAATAACCAATAAAATTTTCATGACTTCAATAGGACATTCAAAATCTAGAGAAGCCAGTTTTAAGTTAAATAGCTGCTAAAAACAGTATCTTTACAGATATACTTGAATCTCTTTAGGAGATGAATTAAAAATTTTAGAACTTGCATTTTCTGATTAATTTGCGATAAAAACAGCAGATACAAAAGGCTTGACAGCTTTTAATCGTTTCAAATAAAATAAGGATAACTTCATAAAATAAAATGAAAAATGAATAGCAGCAGAGTCTACGGCATTGGTGGAAGTACCCCAGAAGAAGAACTTTCAAAATTAAATATACCAAACATTAAACCAACCCCCATTAAAACGGAAGAATTCCAAAACAGACTTGACAAAACCTGTGCTGCTTTGAAAGAAAAAAATTTGGACGCCCTGTATATCAATGCGGGCACCAACTTATATTATTTTACCAACACACGTTGGAATCCTTCAGAACGCCTCGTCGGTGCAATTCTTTTTGCAGATGGAAGCCTTCATTATGTGGTTCCAGAATTTGAGATCGGTACATTTAATGATTTTATCGGAATACCAGGCGATATTATTCCGTGGAAAGAACATGAATGTCCTGTACAAAAAATAGCTGAAGTTCTATCAGAAGGCACACGCCTGGCCGTTGATGATAGCACAGCGTTTACACTTGTTTCGCGATTTCAGGAACACAAAAAGTTTAAAATCAGCAGTGCTGAAGTTTTGATCAGAGATATCAGAATGCTAAAAAGCGACGCAGAAATTGCACACATCCAATATCCGATGAACTTGACGATGCAGGTCCATCAAGCAACGGCGCGTATTTTAAAACCAAGAATTACTACCGCTGAAGTAGAAGACTTTATTCATAGCGCACATCAAAAGCTGGGCATAGCATCAGGCTCATATTTTTGTATTGTCCTTTTTGGGCGTGATTCTAGCTTTCCCCATGGTGTCAGAACACCAAAACCATTAGAGGAAAATGAGATGGTTTTAGTTGATACTGGCTGTAAATACGAAGGTTATCTTTCAGACATCACCAGAACTTATATCTACGGAGATGCCACAGAAAAGGAAAATAAAATTTGGGAGAACGAAAAAGCCGCCCAACTCGCCGCTTTTGATGCTGCACAAATAGGAAAAACTTGTGGACATATCGATGATCAGGTCCGCGTACAATTGGAAAAAGACGGACTCGGTCCGGATTATGATTTACCGGGATTACCACACAGGACCGGTCATGGCATAGGGCTTGAAATCCACGAACATCCGTTTATTTTGAGAGGTAATGACATTAAACTTCAACCTGGGATGACCTTTAGCATTGAACCAATGATTGTGGTGCCTAACACATTTGGTGTACGCTTAGAAGATCATATTTACATGACAGAAGAAGGTCCACGATGGTTTACCGAGCCTGCGCATACTATTGACAATCCGTTTGGGATATAACTACTATATAACATTCAAATGTCATTGGCATAAGACCGTACGTATGTCAAGTCTACAATTGTTTTCCACATTGCCATATCCTACTCCTACTTTTAAAAATTTCCACGAACAGTTTAAATAAGAAAATAGAGACTATGAAGTTTATTGGTAGCCAATTGGCATTTTATTTGAGCGATAGGGATTTCAAAAGAAACTCCAAGATCTTATTAAAATACTTAGGCATTTTGGTTATTGTGGTGATCATTTTCTCCGTCCTATTTCATTATATCATGAATCTTGAAGGTCAAAACCATTCATGGGTAACTGGTTTTTATTGGACGCTTACCGTCATGAGTACCTTGGGTTTTGGCGACATCACCTTTGAGTCCGACCTAGGTCGATTTTTCAGTATCCTAGTCTTGCTCTTTGGTATTTTTATGTTGTTGATTTTTTTGCCGTTCGCCTTTATACGACACTTTTATGTTCCCCTTTTAGAGTCGAAAAGAAAAAACAGGGTGCCACGAAGTGTGCCCAATACCACCAAAGATCATATCTTGATTTGTTCGTATGATGTGATAGCAAGAGATTTTACTGAACGGTTAAAACATGAGCAAACGCCTTACTATGTCATTCAAAAGGATCCAGAACAAGCACTTAAAAATTATGATGATGAAGTACCGGTAATTTTTGGAGAATTTGACAATGAAGAGACGTTTATACGTGCCAAGGTCAAGGATGCCAAATTGGTTTTGGTCAATAGGGATGATATTGTCAATACAAAAATTATCCTCATCATTCGAAACCTTGCTCCTGAGGTCACTATTGTTGCATTGGCGGACGATAACGAAACCATCGACGTCCAACAACTCAGCGGTGCCAATCATGTATTGCCTATTAAAAAATGGTTAGGAGAACAATTGGCCAACAGAATAAATGCAAAACATGCAAAATCACAGCCCATTGGGCAATATGAAGACCTGTTGATCGCTGAGTTACCAATTCACCATACTTCTTTGATTACAAAAACCATCCGTGAAACGGGATTACGACAGAGATATGGTATTAGTATCATTGGAGTATGGAAACGTGGTAAATTAGAACCGATCACAGGAAACGAAAAATTAACCGACGATAGCGTGCTGGTCATCATTGGAAACAAAGAGCAGCTTAGCAGCATAGATGACATCTTTTTTGACTATGTACCCAACCCTAATCCCGTCGTTATTATTGGAGGCGGAAAAGTTGGGTTGGCTGCCGCTCAATCCTTGCACAAAAATGGTGTTTTAGTTAATTTAATTGATTTAGATCCCGAGTTGAGCAAGAAAGCACAACCGTTTTGCCATAAGGTTTTTGTTGGAAAAGGTTCGGATTATGAATTGCTAAAAAAAGCTGGAATTATGGAGGCTCCCTCTGTTTTACTTTCCACCCATGATGACGCCATGAATATCCATTTGGCTTCCTATTGCCGCAAATTGAACACAGAAGCGCGAATCGTGAGCCGCATCACAGAAGCGAGAAATATTGACATCATCCATAGAGCTGGAGCTAATTTCGTTTTGAGTTATGCTACTTTGGGCTCTGAAGCGGTGTTATCCATCCATAAAGGGCAGGAGTTGAACATCCTTGGTGAAGGTATTCGATTATTCACCACTCCAATTCCACCGTCGCTAATAGATAAAACACTCGGAGAATCTAATATTGGCGCAAAAACCGGGCTCTCGGTTATTGCCTTAAAGGACAATTCCGACGTAAAAACCTTGTTATCAGCCGCTACCATCTTACCTCGTGGTGCTGAAATTATTATGCTCGGGAACATTGACATGAGAAGTAAGTTCAATGAATTGTATGTTGATGAAATTTGAGGCGAGGTCCAAACGCTCTTTTAAAACCTACACATCCTGTCTATTTTTTAATTATCATTTCTAAGCTATCTAGAGCAAGTCCTAGATGTGGATTGCTTTGATCTTCCAAACTCAATTCAATTTCATTCATCTTTCCGGTGTTAAGTTTTACAGAAGGGATTTTCAACTCGTATAAGTTTTCATCTCGATTGTTATCTGAACCTAAAGTAGAAATCGTATACTCTTGATCGTTTATGGTGAGTTTAAATTTTTTATTCTTGTCAGAAGCAAGTATCACTTTTATTTGAAATGGCGCATTTGAATCACTTGATACATACCATTTCATTTTAATGACCGTAGCTTTGGTCGAATAGTAATCATGTCCGCTGTAGCTGTGGTACTTCTCGGCATTGTCCTTAGTCAGAATGACCTCCTTGTTTTCATTAGCTTCTATAACCTGAGCTGGAGTAATTAAAAGTTCATTTTCATATTCAAGAACAATGGTCGTAGCGAATTTATCTTTGGTCAGTTGATTGGTCAAATCAATTTCATAACCTGTGTCCGTCATTTCACTTTCTAACGACATAGAGCTGTTGGATAGTGGATAAGCGCTCTTGACCTCTAATTCTAAACCTTTAATTTTTAATTTATTGTTCTCTGGAAACTCGATAACATGAAGATACAATTTCCCAGGCTTGTTGGTAATCACTCCCCAATCTTGCTCTTGTATCGTTGTCCCTCGTGAGCCATAAATCGATTCACCATTTTTTTCTAGCCATTCTCCCATTCCAGCAAGTACCTGTTTTTCAAAAGGAATTACTGTACCATCTCCCTTTGGTCCAATATTTAGCAAATAATTTCCTCCAGAACTGACAACTTTGAGTAAATCGTTAATCTTCTCAGCCACTTTATCCTCCACGCTACCGCGCTCCTGCCAAGAGCGGTAACTCCAAGTTTCATTAAACATAGAAGCAGGTGTTTGCCATGGCACCCCCATTTTAAAATCCGGTTGCTTATTGTCGCCCATGACCACAAAATCGCCCTGGTCGTTCCAAATTCTCCCACTGATCATGCAGTTGGATTGTAGTTTTTTGACCAATGCTGCCATTTCTTTACTTTGATCGTAAGTTGGAGATCCCATATCAAACCAAATTTCAGAGATGTCACCATAATTGGTCAATAATTCTTCAATCTGATTCAAGTTGTATTGGTGATGCAAATCTGGGATGGCATCCGAATTATCAACAGATTCAAAAGGCAGTGCTCCCTCATAATCCCAATCAATCAGAGAAAAATACACCCCAAATTTAAGATTGTGGCGTTTAGAGGCCTCCGCCAATTCTTTAACGATATCTTTTTTATACGGCGTGGCATCAACAATATCAAAAGTTGTGTATTTAGAATCGAACAGACAAAAGCCGTCATGATGCTTAGACGTGAGGACAATAGATTTCATCCCTGCTTCTTTAGCTAAAAGAGCAACACTGTCTGCATCCCAATGGGTTGGATCAAACTGAGACGCTAATTTTCTATAATCTTCAGTTGCGATTTTGGCATGTCCTTTAATTTGCTCACTGTAGCCAGTTATTTCCTGACCGTTCCACACACCTGCAGGAATTGAGTAGATGCCCCAATGGATAAACATAGAAAACTTATGATCATCCCAATTATCATTTACAACATGGGCATCAGAATCTGCTATATGTTCAGTTTTGGAGTTTTCAGTTTTACAAGAGCTTATCAATAAAAAAACACATCCGATCCATAGATTTTTCGAAATGAAATCTGCCATAATTATTTTTTGATTATAGTATTCTGCGCGATACTTATAGTGATTCTTTTAAGAAGCAATATGAGAAAAATACGGTCACTTATATCAATCATGTCTTAATTTTTTAATAATTTAAAAATTAAAACTAATGAACTTTCGCGATTAAATTAGAAATACCTGGCCCCAAACTATCTCACCACTCCTACTCCATTTGGTAAGCAGTCCAAAATCAAAAAATTCTTTACTCAAATAAGATGGGCCATTCCATCGGACTTCATTACGTACCGAAAATTTTTGAGTCCCAAGACTACTTTGGTACTGTGTTCACAAAATTTAAATTGCGCTAATAATTCTCTAAAGTTGTCGAATCGATAATCATATGAGCTATTTTCTAACTACTCCGCTTTATGGCAGTTTAAGGACCTCTATGAACAGATCGGATTTTTCATTAATATTTTGGCGGATGTTGTCCTTTTTCAATCCGCTGGAAATTGAAATAATTTCCCCAAAAGCATTTTCAAAAATAACGTGTGGGTAACCTATGGTTGTAACTGTATTGGCTTTTTTGGTCATTCTATTATAAACCACCGCTTCCTTTGCATGAATACTTTCTGGGGTAATCTGCCACTCTGGATCATTATTGGAACCAAAAATCAGCGCCCCATCCTTGCTCGTTCCCGATGGAAAATACGGCGATTCAAAACTTTCCATTAACTTAAATTTGGCAGTTGAATAAAGCCGATTTTCCGAGAAATTGATGAAGTAGTTTCCATTTGGATTATATTGGGAGTCATGATACCAATTTTCCAAAATGGGAACGGCGACTATTTGCTCTTGTTTAAGAGTTCCATTAGCACCCAATGCTAAGAGATAACTCGTAGGCTCGTTATAATGGCCCACCAGTAATTTATTGTTTTTCAAGACCACGGCTTGGTAATTGTAACCATTTTGAAGATTTGGAAAATGCGGCTTGGTATCCACCAGTTCTATATTGGCATTATCGCGCACATAAGTGTAAACATTATTCCTATTCACAACAATCCAATAGCCTAAGGGCGTATACGAGAAATCATCCACACCCTGTAACTTTAAGTCCAAAGTGTATTTGTATTTTAGTGTCATAGCATCATAAACTGCCAAATCAGAACCTTGCTCTAAGATAATTTCTCCACCATAACCAGAATTAATGTACTTGATTGGAATTTTTGTGCCGTAGTTTGATGTAAAATTAGAAATGGCTTCCATTTGATTGGTGCTGTAATTAAAACGGTGGATGTTACTATTATTCCGCAAACTCCCCTCCTTCCCGTAGAGATAAACAACAGTGTTTTCAGGATCAACGGCATAGGAATCTACCTGAGATAGACCTAAAATTTCTGGCCGTTTAAAAGTTACCTCTTGAAATGTAGTGACCTCCGAATTGAAAAAGGCCGTGCGGTTCCCAAAAATATTGTGTACGTACAGCACATAATATGGATTTTCAAGACGCGGCGGATTCTCATCCAAATATGTAGTCATCTCTCGATCATTGATAGTTACAACCGAATATTCCTGTTGTCCTGAAGCGTAGCCTGCGCCATAATTTGAAAAGGCCAATTCATAATGCGAGAAGTAAGGATCTGTACTAGCCTGCCAACTGAAATGAATGACGTTATTTAAAACTTCAGGTTTATAAAGCGTTACGGATTGGGGCCGAATATTCTCAGTATTTATGCTCTGAGCATAGCTCTGGCCCAGAAGTCCGCGATTTGTATAGACTTTAAGGAAGTAACACAAATAGGGGTCAACAGGAGGCGATACATCGGTAAACAAAGTTGTATTGAGGTCATTAATGCTGGCGATAAGTTCGGCATTGGCCATGCTGCAACTGCTGCCAGCACTTCGATAAATTTCATAACGCTCAAAATCATTAAAGCCTTCATAAGACTGCCAAGAGAAACTCAGGAGCTCATCAAAAGCTGCATCTTGATTTCTTCTAAAAGTTGGCGTCACAATATCAATCTCCTTTGGCGTATATGGTTTTAAAAATAAGCTTACCATATCTAAAGCACCATCATCATCAACATCAAGCATCATTTTGAACACGAGCTCGTTAGCGTTTAATTTGGTAATTACCAGTTCATCGCTTTGACCAAATTCGTTAGACAAATTGATAATGCCCTTGTTCAAAGTCCAGTTCAAACCATTCAACACATACTCACAGCCACTGTGTTGATATGCATATTCCGTATAGATCCCATTTTCTGAAAAAATGAGAAAATCCCTCCCGCAATCCGGATAAACTACAGGCACTTCCGCAATATCACCTTGAAAGCCCACATTGAATATGGCCCAAATCCCGGTTAAATCGGCAGCAGAAGCGGAAACATCAGCCCCTTTATAAAAATCGGATTCTGGAGTTGAGGCATCATCATCGGTGTCACAAGACAAGCAGATAGTACAAAAAACAAGCAGAAGGAGGTAAAATTTCGCTCTCATAAGACCCTGGTAAATTTTCAATAAATGTAGGATTTTTTCCGATATGTGGAATTGAAAATAAATATATTTCAAAAATTAACAGTTGGCCCAATAAAGGACCATATCATGATAGTTTTTAGAGGCTTAGGCAAGATGAACAAATTAGAATTTGCTAGACGTTTTTCCCGAATTATCTATTGAACCAATTTGAACCGTAAGCAGTAGTTGATGACGTTTCGGCAATTAGTAGCACCGAGGAAACTTAAACGATACCAGAGACCGTAAAACTGACCTGGAAAATTTGTTTGGATTGAGTATAACAAAAAAATCCCGTTATTTTAAACCTACTACAAGTAATAGCTGGTTTCGCTTTAATCAATGACACGCTGCACGGCGTTTATAAAAGCCTGCCGTTCATGAGTGAGCTCTTTAGAACCCGCTTTAGGCCAGGCTGCAATTTGGGCAATGACAAGATTTTTATGCGGATTGATATAAACCATCTGGCCAAAAATTCCGAATGCGCCGTAGCTTCCATCTTTAAAGCGCCACCACAAATAACCATAGCCGTCGCCCTGGTCGTTGGTTTGATTTAAAAGTGACGTGACGTCTTTTGACCATTCCTCCGATAGAATGCTTTCATCGCCTATTTGACCCCCGTCCAACATCAACATGCCCAAGCGTGCAAAATCCCTCAAACTTGCTGAAAGTCCACTGCCGCCTAGATTCAAATTGCTGCATTCATCGGCCAGCCAGTACGCACAATGCTCCATGCCATAAGGTTTCCATATCTTTTCAGAGAGATATTCTGCTAGGCTTAAACCGGTAGCTTTTTGGACCAAAATCCCCACCAAATCGGTTTCGCCAGTGCTGTAGTTCCAGTGCGTTCCAGGCTTATGTGCGAATTGCAATGGCTTCATATAGGTTAATATATGAGACTCGGTACCTTGACAGGGTGCCTTATACATTTGCCCAACATCAGAATTTGGATCTTCATAATCCTCGTTCCAAGCAATTCCCGAGGTCATGGTCAAGAGCTGGCGCACGGTGACTTCGCCGTAATCATAACCCTTAAATTCATCAATATATTTACTCAAGGGATCCTCCAAACCTTCTATGGCACCATCTTTTACAGCGACGCCCACCAACATCGAAGAAACAGATTTTGCTACTGAGAACGAAGTCCATAGGGTTTCTTGATTTATCCCATCGGCATATTTTTCCATTTTTATCTCACTGTTCTTTATGACTATCACCCCTTTTACGTGATTGTCATTCATGTAAGATGCCAGTGTTCTTTTGTCTTCCCATTTTGGCGCTATGTGTTTAAGTTCTTTCAAGGAAGCATTGTGATTGCCGATTGGAATAGGAAGGCTCGGAAAAATGTTGTGCATCATTGGGAAGCGCCGTTCCCTTTCATCTTGCGACCAAAAAAGCAAACTTTCGAGTTTCTGCCCCATCGTTTCGCCGGGAATATCCGCAATTTCTTTTTTGGCGGCCATGGTATCGAGCGGTTGACAATCTTGGGCGGTTAAGATTAGAGACCCTAATGTTAAAAATAATAGCAGAAAAATTTCTTTTCTATGGAGCATATTTATGGATTTGATAATTCAAATTATTATTGGATATTTTATTTGTACATTTTTGAGAGCATGTAATTACTTTCCGATACAAAAATTAGCAAAAATATTCCCCAGTAAGTCATCGTTGGTTATCTCTCCCGTAATCTCACCAAAGTGATACAAAGCCTGGCGGATGTCAATGGCCAACAAATCGCCTGAAAGTTCTGAATCCAGTCCATATTTGACTTTTTGAATTTCTTCAAAGGCTTTTAGGAGGGCATCGTAATGTCTAGTGTTAGTGACAATGGTTTCGTTGTTTCTTAACGCACCAGTGTTAATGAGATTCAATAAGGTGTCCGTCAGCTGCTCCACTCCAAATCCAGTTTTAGCAGAAATAGGAATAAGATGTGAAGTATGAGGTGCGAGGTGTGTCGTTAAATTGGCCAATTCTACATCTGAGATCTGATCAATTTTATTGAGAACGACCAATAATTGTTTTTGTGGGAACCTATTCTTTATTTTTTCGATTTCTACAGTGAATGATTCAACCGTTCTTAGATCTTTGCTCAACTGAAGACTGCTAACTAAAAACAGCACCACTTGTGCCTGCTCTATTTTTTCAAAGGTTTTTTTGATGCCGATACTTTCTACAACATCTTGGGTCTCTCGTATGCCAGCAGTATCGATAAATCGGAAGCTCATCCCTCCTATCATCATTTCGTCTTCAATCGTGTCTCTCGTTGTTCCCGCAATTTCAGAAACGATGGCGCGCTCTTCATTGAGTAAGGCATTTAACAAGGTGGATTTTCCAACGTTTGGCTCACCAACAATGGCAACGGGAATACCGTTTTTGATGACATTACCTACCGCAAAGGAATCGATTAATCGTTTTAAAACGTTGATGATTCTAGTAATCAATTTATAAAACTCATCGCGATTGGCAAATTCGACGTCCTCTTCAGCAAAATCAAGTTCGAGTTCTATCAGACTTGCAAAATTCAGCAATTCGTCCCGCAAGTGCTTGATTTCATTACTAAAACCTCCCCGCATTTGCTGCATGGCTATTTTATGGGATGCTTCGCTATCACTCGCTATTAAGTCTGCAACGGCTTCAGCCTGACTCAAATCTATTTTACCGTTTAAAAACGCTCTTAGAGTGTACTCTCCCGCATTTGCCATGCGACAGCCGTTCTTTAAAAATAACTGAATGATTTCTTGTTGGATATAAAGACTTCCATGACAGGAAATCTCAATCACATTTTCACCAGTATAGGAATGTGGATTCTTAAAAATCGTCACCAAAACCTCATCAATAACTCTAGGTCCATCAACAATATGTCCCAAATGTACGGTATGCGATTTTTGCTCTGACAAAGATTTTCCAGAAACAGATTTAAAAAATTTTGAACCAATAGAAACAGCTTCTTCTCCCGAAAGTCGTATCACCGCAATCGCACCACTTCCTGAAGCTGTGGCCAAGGCAACAATAGTATCATTAGCAATCATAACGCATCATTTTCCTGCAAAAATATCGTAAAAATGCCATCTTTCAGGTATTAAGCCAATTTTCTTAGAGATTTGCAATTTGGAGCCTCACCTTTAAATCTGACATAAACTAACATATTTGTAAAACTATGAAAAACATTGCAATGAAAAGAATGCTCGGTATTTTTGTATTGTCCCTACTATTAACTTCTTGTAAATCTGAACCGAAAGTAGAAAAAGACAGTTATGTCATCAACGGAACAGCTCCAGGCGTAGTTAATGGCGTAAGGGCCTATTTAAAAAATGGTGGACAGTCAAAGGCGCGAACCTATCTAAGACTCAGCGATTATTATAGAGGAAAAATTCACATTTAAAGGTGAAATTGCGGCACCAACTATAACTTTTAACCACCAATAATGTAAATGGCAGCTTGCCTAAAATTATTGAAAATGAAGAGTTTACAGTCTTCGTAGATCCTGATACGCTTGTAGGCTCATCCAGTTCAGGGTCTAAATCTAACGATGCATGACACTTTATAACACTCCAATTCAAAAGTTAACTGATAAACGCAATGGCCTACTTATAAAGCGACTCCTTTAACTTATATTTTAGACGCATCAGCAACTATGGTAGCAAAAAGCCTGAGAGGCGCTGCATCGGATGCTAAAATTGATGACCTTTTAAATTAACCTATGTCAAATTCATTTGAGCATAAACCGATTCTAAAATATTGAACGGAAAGAAGCTTAGATTTTTTGTTATAATTTCCCCATTTTGTGCATCACAAACAATAACACAATTGGGATGGCCAACAAACCAACCATGAGGAGATCCGTTTGAAAAAGCGATGGCAGGAGGATTAAGGTCACCACATACCCGGCAATTGCGCCCCCGAAATGGGCATCGTGGCCAATATTCCCAATTTGTTTTTTCATGCCATAGATGGAATATAACAAGTACAAAATACCAAATACATACGCAGGAATAGGTAAAGGAATAAACATCAAGCCCAACTGCATATCAGGTTGTAATAAAATAGCTGCATAAAGCACACCCGTTACCGCGCCACTTGCTCCTACGGCACTATAGTGGTATTCATCTTTATGAAAATAAAGCGATAGTAAATTTCCTAAAATCAAACTTGCAATATAAATTATCAAAAAATGAAGCGTTCCTAAATGATAAATGACCACCGGTGCAAAGAAATACAAGGTGAACATATTAAAGAAAAGATGCATTGTGTCCACATGCAAAAATCCGGAACTGAATATCCTAATTTTTTCACCACGTCTTATACCGCCTACATTAAATTTATACCGTTCAAAAAAACCCATATCATTAAATCCTTTAAATGAAATGATGGCATTTGCCGCAATTACAATAATGGTGACCAAATCTAAATTCCCCATAAACTTATATTATTTATTTTAAAGCATATCTTTGCACGTGCAAATCTAATATTAAAAAATGCAATTTCTTGTTTACATCCTGGCTTATCCATTTATTTGGCTAATTTCCATACTTCCGTTTCGACTACTTTACGCATTTTCTGATGGCATCTATATAATTATCTACAATCTGTTAGGTTATAGAAAAAAAGTAGTTCAAGACAACCTAAGATTGGTCTTTCCGGATAAACCTGAGTCTGAAATAAACGATATCACCCAGAAATTTTATCATCATTTTTGTGATATGATGGTGGAAGCTATAAAGTCTCTGACCATTTCTGAAAAATCGATGCGAAAGCGCTTTAAATTTGCAAATGTGGAACTCCTTAATGATCTTGAAAAGCAAAACCGAAGTATCATTTTAATGTGTGGTCATTATGGGAGCTGGGAGTGGATTTTTATCCTCCAAAAGTTTGTTACCCACAAAGGTTACGCGGTTTACAGTCGTTTGGGAAATAAATATTTTGATAATATGGTAAAAGGAATTCGTGCCAAATGGGACAGCACCTTAATTACCACCAAAGAAACGGTTCCTACTTTGAAAAGATCAAAAGTAAAGGGCGATTTGACCATCAGCGGATTTGTATCAGACCAAACTCCTTTAGTATCCAGAGCTTTTCATTGGAATGAATTTATGGGCATCAAAGTGCCTATTCATACCGGAGCTGAAATGTTGGCAAAGCGATTGGACATGTCGGTTGTGTTTTTTAGAGTGAAACGTCTTAAACGCGGCTATTACGAAACCACTTTTGAATTGCTTGCCCAAAATCCGAATGATTTTCCAGATTATGAAATAACGGATATTTTCACCAAGAAACTTGAAAAACAAATCCGCGAAGCACCACAATATTATCTATGGACGCACAGACGGTGGAAACATAGAGATAAAGTGCCTGAAAAATATCAGTAAGTAAAGTAAAATCTCTCACGGATACACAGAAGGTTGTGAAGGATTTCTGAAGTCGTTTTTTAAAAATACATCATTGAATACAAGGGCCATACACGTTCCAATTGCATCAATTACAACTCAAACCATTCATCAAGCGGTAGCTCAAACCTATCTTTCACTAAGGCAGCATGGTGCACAAACTCATTAGTTGCAGGAATATATTTATAATCCTTTGCCCATTCCTTATGATGTTTGGCAAGTTCTTTTAAGCTTTCACAAACATAAACCGTTTCTTCAGTAGTTGTTGTAGGATGGATGGACATACGAATCCAACCTGGCTTACGGGTCAATTCACCCAATGAAATCTCATGAGTCAATTTATTTGATGTCTCAATATCAACATGCAACAAGAAATGACCGTAAGTACCTGCACAACTGCATCCTCCACGTGTCTGGATTCCGAAGCGATCATTCAAAAGTTTTACGCCCAAATTATAATGCAGGTCATCAATATAGAAAGAAATCACTCCTAATCGGTCTTGATGCTGGCCTGCCAAAATATTAATATTAGAAACAGGGTTGAGCTCATTGAAAATATAATCAATGATTTCATGCTCGCGCTCCAGCATTTTATCAACGCCCATTTGCTCTTTTAGCTTTATGGCCAAAGCCGTTTTTATAGTTTGCAGAAATCCCGGAGTTCCACCATCTTCCCGATCTTCAATATTATCAATGTATTTATGCTCTCCCCAAGGGTTGGTCCAACTTACGGTTCCGCCTCCTGGACTATCCGGAATCATGTTTTTGTAAAGTTTCTTATTGAAAATTAAAACCCCCGAAGTTCCAGGTCCTCCAATAAATTTGTGAGGCGAAAAGAAAATGGCATCCAACGCTTGTTCTTCATCTTCTGGATGCATATCCATGTCAACATAAGGCGCCGAACACGCAAAATCAACAAAACAAACACCGCCGTTTTGGTGCATCACTTTAGCAATGTCATGATAAGGGGTCTGAATCCCTGTAACATTTGATCCGCCGATTACCGAAGCAATCTTAATTTGGCGATCGTTATATTTTTCAAGAAGTGCTTTAAAGTTTTCCATGCAGAACAAACCGTCTTCCCCCGGAGGAATGACTTCAACCTTTGCAATGGTTTCCAACCACGACGTTTGATTAGAATGGTGTTCCATGTGTGTGATAAAAACCACAGGTTTCATTTCATCTGGAACTAGCGTATGTTTTCGTAGATTTTCAGGTACTTTCAATCCTAAAATCCGCTGAAACTTATTGATGGCTTCTGTCATGCCACTACCGCAACAAATCAATACATCATCATCATTACTGTTCACATGATCTTTAATGATATACTTTGCCTTATGATACGCCTTAGTCATGGCCGTACCTGAAACGGTAGTCTCGGTATGGGTATTGGCCACATACGGTCCAAATACATTCATCAAAGTTTCTTCAATAGGTCTGTATAATCGTCCGGAAGCGGTCCAATCCGTATAAACAATTTTCTGCTTTCCATATGGCGTCATAAATTCTTGATCGATGCCAATGATTTGCTTTCTGAACTGCTGAAAATATCTTTCTAGTTCTGTTGTTTTTGTATTGGATATTTCAGTCGTTATCATAGCTTTAAACTCATGTATTAATCCCGTAATAATAGGGATAAAATCAATTCTTAATGCGTATTTGTTCCTATAATCTGCGGGGTCAGATTCTTACGCCTCGTATTCCATGCAAAGACACTAAATGTTCGCGATAGCCTTTATTTCGGAAATTATTTTTTCGCCAAGAGCATCTGCCTCATTTTGAGATGGCGCTTCGGTATAAATCCTGATGATTGGTTCGGTATTACTCTTTCGCAAATGAACCCAACTCTCACTAAAATCTACTTTCACCCCGTCAATCGTCGTTAACTTTTCGTTTTTGTAGCGTTCCTCCATCGCTTTCAAAATAGCATCCACATCCAAACCTGGAGTCAACTCTATCTTTTTCTTTCCCATAAAATAGTTTGGATATGTTGCTCTAAGAGCGCTTGTGGTCATTTCTCTTTCTGCCAATAAGCTTAAAAATAAAGCCACCCCAACAAGCGAATCACGACCATAATGCAATTCAGGATAAATAATGCCGCCATTTCCTTCGCCACCAATAATAGCGTTGGTCTTTTTCATTAATTCTACAACATTTACCTCTCCTACGGCACTGGCCTCATAACTTCCTCCATGTTTTTCAGTAACATCTTTCAAGGCACGCGTAGAACTCATATTGCTCACGGTATTCCCAGCAGTTTTACTCAAAACATAATCGGCACAAGCAACAAGCGTGTATTCTTCGCCAAATATCTCACCGGTTTCATCCATAAAAACCAATCGGTCCACATCAGGATCTACAGCAACTCCTAAATGAGCACGTTCTTTCACAACAAGGGCTGATAAATCGGTCAAATGTTCTTTTAACGGCTCTGGATTGTGTGGAAAATCGCCGTTAGGTTCACAATGAATTTTCACAGTTTCCACACCCAAACGTTCCAATAGCAACGGAATGGCAATCCCTCCTGTAGAATTGACTGCATCCACAACCACTTTAAATTTGGCATTTGCAATAGCTTGCTTATTAACTAAAGGCATCTTTAAGACTTCATCAATATGAATGTCAATATAGGCATCATTCTTTGTAATTATACCAAGATTGTCTACTTCTGAAAACGTCATTTGATCATTTTCAGCAATTTCTAAAATCTTTGCACCTTCCGCTCCATTTAAAAATTCGCCGTTAGAATTTAGCAGTTTAAGGGCATTCCACTGTTTTGGGTTATGGCTTGCCGTTAAGATAATACCACCATCAGCGTGCTCCATTGGTACGGCAATCTCTACTGTTGGGGTTGTTGACAATCCGAGATCAATAACATGAATGCCCAAACCAACTAGAGTATTCATCACTAAATTTTGGATCATTTCTCCAGAGATTCGTGCATCACGACCAACCACAACGCGGTAATTTTCCTTATGTCGTTGATCCTTCAACCATACGCCGTAAGCCGCTGCAAACTTAACCGCATCGATAGGGGTTAAATTATCACCAACTTTACCGCCAATTGTACCTCGTATTCCTGAAATTGATTTAATGAGTGTCATAAAACTGTTTTAAAGTGAATAGCAAATATACAATTCAAAAACTGAAAGCTTTACCAAGAACTTGCCGAATTTTGTGATGCGCTTTTAGTATAACTAAAAACCTATTTCGTAAATTACACCAATGAATTTTTTAGCCCACATTTATCTTTCAGGAGACAACGAATTAATCACTATTGGCAATTTCATGGCAGATGGCATCAAAGGGAAACGTTACAAAAGTTACCCTATTGACATTCAAATGGGCATTCTTCTTCATCGGGAGATTGACACCTTTACAGATGCTCATCCCACCGTGAGATTAAGCACCAAACGACTACATGAAAATTACGGCCACTACAGTGGCGTGATTATAGATATTTTATACGATCATTTTTTGGCTAAAAACTGGTCGCAGTATTCTGATATCCCTTTAAAAATATATACGGATGATTTTTATCGCTCCTTAAAAATGCATTTTGAAATTTTGCCTTTGCGGATTCAAAAAATGATGCCCTACATGATTGACGATAATTGGTTATTGAACTACGCCAACATTGAAGGCATCCAAAAAGTTTTAAACGGCATGAACATCCGCACTAAAAATATTTCAGGAATGAATAGAGCTACCGAAGAACTCAAGCAGTTCTATGATGAATTTGAGACCGAATTCACATCTTTCTTTGAGGAGCTCCGTACATTTTCAGCAGAGAAATTAGCAACATTACAGTTCATCTACGCATCAGAATAATACAGCAAAACTGTCGATTTATGATCTTTTTTAATGTCTGTCTTTATGTGTAATTTACTTCATTTCTACCGTAGCCATCTTTGCAGCTTCGCGTGCAATTCCTAACTTCGCAAATTAAACTCATAACAAGTGGCCAAACCTAAAAAAATATTAAAAATTGTTGTTGGGATCATAGTATTCTTTACGCTTCCCTCGCTACTCCTATTCGGTTTTGTATATCTTAAATACAATGAGGACTTACCAACTGGAATTAAAAGTGAGCAAGCTGAATTATTAGCGACTAAAATGCTAGATGCTCTCGATCATGAAGCTTATAAAAACACCAGCTATCTGGAATGGACCTTCGATAAGCGGCATCATTATAAATGGAACAAAGCCAAAAATACTTGTGAAGTCTATTGGAAAGCTTATAAAATCAATCTCGATTTGAGCGACACATCCAAAAGTGAAGCGTTTCAAAACAAACAAAAAATTGAAGATCCTTCTTCTCAAAAGCTAATAGAAAAAGCCATCTCTTTCTTTAACAATGATTCGTTTTGGTTGGTGGCGCCCTATAAGGTTTTTGACGCTGGCACGGAACGCAGCATCGTAACTCTAGAAGATGGAACGGAAGCTCTTTTAGTGACTTACACGTCCGGCGGAACGACGCCAGGAGATTCCTACTTGTGGCATTTGGATGCTTCCGGAAAACCAACAAGTTTCCAAATGTGGGTGGATATTTTACCTATCAACGGCCTGAAAGCCTCTTGGAGCGATTGGACCATTGCTGAAAGTGGCGCGCAATTACCAACTTTTCATAAGTTTATGATCTTTGGATTTGAGATTACGGATTTGTTGGGAAGGGAATAAGTTCAGAGTTCTGAATTTATGTTTTTAGTCGACAAACAAAATTGTTTTAAAAAATAAAACCTCACTAAAAACAGATTTAAACTGTGACTGAAACCTGCAACTGACAGCTGATGCCATTCCCCAAACGGCTTTAATTTCGAGATGATTTTTGATTAACGGTCATAGACAAGAACCTTGAAATGACAAATATCGAAGATCCAAGTTCAACCATGAAAACTCACGAAACAAAAAACGAGAAAAAAAGAAAACTAACATCTGAAATTGTCTGCCTTTCCAAAGCCTAGCGAAGACGGAAACCCTGAATACTTAAGACTGAAAAATGAACACTCCCAGCTATCCCTTCTGCCCCACAAAATTATGATCCTTAAGCTTAAATAACACATTAAAAGTCGTTAAACTTCCATAGCTTCTTGTGATGTATTGCTGCAAATCAATCTTTTCTTGTTCCTCAAGTTTACTGCCATTGATTTTCTGCTCCATTACCCGCAAACGGTCACGTACCATGGTAATTTTATGAAAAAATGTATCTATAGGAACTTCGGTCGGTTTTAAATTGGCATCTCCTGGTTGCATGATAAGTTTACCGCCCTTCCATTTATCGCCGATGTTGACCACTTCGCTCACATCACTCCACTTTTTCAAAATGGCTTTCAATGTGCTTTCCACTTCATAGAAACTAATGGTATCCACATCATCTTCCGCAGCTTCAATAACTTCAAAGTCGCTGTCCAAGTCTATTGTTTCCAATCCACTATCAATAAATGTTACCCAATAATGCTTTGATGTAACATTTGTGACCACACCTTTACCAAATTCTGGGTGATTAATTCTAGAACTTATTCCTAATAATTGCATGAATTGTGTTTTATAGTTTGAATTACAATAATAATAAATCCGTCGGTATTCCCTTCTTATTTTTTCAGGTATAAGTACTGCAATTTCGCTTTCATATTTTAAAAACCTGATTTTATTCCGACGATTAGAAGTCGAAATCATCGCATTTTAGCTTTATAAAAATTAGTTTTGTCTAAACCGATTCATTATGAGATTATCTATTTTAATCCTACTCTTTACCATTCCGGTACTTTCCCTATCACAAGACAAAGATTTAGAATACAACAAGAGTAATTGGAAAAACGCGGTTAAAGACGCTACCGATAATGAGCGCTTAAAGTTCTTGGATAGCTTGGCAGGCGCAATTAGATACGACAGTACCTTTAATAGTGATTCTATTTTTCGAGTTACTATTTCATTCGCACAGAAAATGGATTCGATAAATATGGCCATGAAACACGCCATCAATTTTATCAATTATCTCAATTATGAAACAAATGACTATAAAGAAGCCAAAAATTTAATCAAGAGCACTTATCCGCTCTTAGCTAAGGTTTCAAAACCAAATATCCTGGATGATTTTTATTATGAAGCGGCTTATGTTTATTATGAATCAAGACATTTTGAAGAAGCCATAAAACTTTTTGATAGCGCCTATGTTTATGCTAAAAAATACAATTCCAAATATATAGAACTCTCTAAGTTTTCCATAGCGATGGCTCATGTAAATAATGGGAAATTTGGTGAAGCTTCCATAGAACTTCAAAAGGCTGCACTTCTTTTTCAAAATAAGAAAGACACTTTAATGTGGCTAAACGCCAAAAATTCTATGTCCATTCTCTACAGTAAAAATGGTTTTTTTAAAGAAGCGAAAGAAGAAAGGAATGAACTCATAAAACTAGCTAAAATATCCAATTCCTTCCCAAATTTAGCACTCGTATATTATAACAACGCAGCGGATGACAATAAAATTAATTTACAGGACAGCCGAATCAAAAACCTGAAATTGGCATTGGTAGAAAATCAAACTTCAGAAAACAAAGCGCATTTTGAACCTGCATTAAAAGCAGGATTGACAGCAGCGTTGGCAGAAAATGACAGCCTATATCAAGCCCAAAACCTATTGAAGGAATTAGAGATGGAGGTTGATAATATGACAGGACAAAACGCTCATTACTATTTAAACGCTAAAATGAGAGTGGCGTTTGCCCAAAATGACTATGAGAATGCTTTAAAGTATGCCTTGAAACTCTACGATCTGAAAATTGGTGGGGATCAATATGAAGAAATTCAAGAAGCGGAGTTGTTCCTATCACAAGTTTACCAACGTATAGGAAATAATGACCAAGCTTTTTCACACTTCAAAAATTATACTAAAATTAAAGACTCCATTGGCAGTATTCAAAAAACCCGTGTTCTAGCGTATTATCAAACGATTTATGAGACAGAAAAACGCGATTTAACCATCCAAAATCAAAACAGCAATATTGCGCTGTTAGATTCCGAAAACAAACAAAAAAATCAGTGGTTGCTTTTTGGAGGTTTGGGGTTATTGGGACTGTTTGGATTTATGACCATAGTTCGATCGAACAACAACAATAAACGACGGCAAAAACAACAGGAACTGTTTACACAAGATATCATCAACACCCAAGAGCAGGAGCGCACCCGGTTGGCTTTTGAATTGCATGACTCCGTTGGACAACAGCTCATGCTTTTGACCCGAAAATTAAAAACGATTGAAGACCCCTTGTTTGGAACTTTAGCCAGTGATACGCTAGATAATCTTCGCACCATCTCGCAAGGTTTATATCCCGCAGCATTAGAACGTTTAGGGTTTACTGCGGCCATTTCGGATTTAGTCAATGAAATGGATGAAAAAACAGATGTTTTTTTTACCTTAGAATTGGAGAATACAGACCAACTCATTTCCAAAGATAAAGCCTTGCATTTATATCGCATGCTTCAAGAGGCTTTGAACAATGTGCTAAAACACGCAGATGCCAAAGCCGTATTTGTAAGAATTGAAAACACATCCAACACGATTGTTATGACGATCAAGGATAACGGCAAAGGCTTTGATTATAACCATGCCGTAAACACTTCTAAAAGTTTAGGAATGAAATCTCTCATGGAGCGTTGTAAAATAATTTCAGCACAGTTAGAGATAGAATCAAGCTTAGGAAAGGGCACCCAGCTTATTATAAAACTTCCCGTCAGGAATATATAACCAGAAATTACATTCTATTAAGAAAAAATAAATAATCAATAATGCAATCCTGAAATTGTCAAAAGTTAATTATAATTGAGTCATATTAAAAGCAACTATTGAGATGCAACAAGTGCATTAATGTTGAATTATTTAGCTTATAATACCACTAACCGTAGATAAAAAATGTAGTTTTACATAAGATAAAACCTACAGCTCTTGGAAAATAGCATCCCTAAAATTAGCATCACTATTGTTATTGCCGAAGATCACCCAATCATGCTCAAAGGTCTTAAACAAGAGCTTGAGCAAGTGGGATATCAAATTATTGGTACCGCTGAAAATGGTACAGAGGCGGTCCGCACCATTCTTGCCTTGAAACCCGATATTGCGCTTTTAGATATTGAAATGCCTTTGCTAAACGGTTTTGAAGTAATGGCAAAATGCACTGAAAATCAAGACTTAAAAACACGTTTTATTGTGATGACCTATCACAAACAGAAGAACTTTGTAGCACAAGCCAAAACCCTGGGTGTTCACGGATATCTTTTAAAAGAGGACAGTATTGAGGAAATTGAACATTGCATTGCGACAGTCATGAATGGCACCATTTATTATAGTAGGTCATTAGGGGCCGAATTAGAAATCGATGTGGAAAATGAACTCAAAAAACTTACCCTTCTAACTCCTTCTGAACGAAAAATTATTCAATTGATTGCTCAAGGCAATAACTCTACTGAAATTAGCGATATGTTGTGTGTATCTCCAAGAACCATTCAGAAGCACCGCACAAACATTATTGAAAAGCTCCATCTTGATCCCGCTGCTGACAACCTCATTAATTGGGCGAAAGAATTTAAAAATTTGAATTGATCTGCAAAAACACAAAAAAGTAGATGCATTTATGAAAATTTAGGCCATTTGTATTCAAAAAAATTACTCAGATATTGAAGCAAGTTCTGACTTCTTTTTCGACCGACAAGCACTTTAACCGCTCCTGGCACTTCATTTTCCAATCCACATTATTTAACAAAACTCTAAATATCAACTCCTTCCTTTTTTACTGCATAATCTGTACCTTTGCAAACTTACCTGTAAATCAGGTAAGATTGCTATGTATATGAGTAAATTTGAAGAAACTATTGAGGTTCAAGGCGCACGTGTCCACAACCTGAAAAATATAGATGTTTCCATTCCTAGAGAGCAACTTGTAGTCATTACAGGGCTTTCAGGAAGTGGCAAATCATCCCTGGCATTTGATACTATTTATGCCGAAGGCCAACGGCGTTATATCGAAACATTCTCGGCTTATGCCCGTCAGTTTTTGGGCGGTTTGGAACGCCCGGATGTTGATAAAATTGATGGGCTCTCGCCCGTCATCGCCATCGAACAGAAAACCACAAGTAAGTCGCCACGCTCCACCGTTGGAACGATTACAGAAATATATGATTTTTTGCGTCTGTTATACGCTAGAGCAAGTGATGCCTACAGCTATAATACTGGCGAAAAAATGGTAAGTTATACCGATGATCAAATTAAAAGTTTGATTATGGAAAGCTTTAACGGCAAGCGCATTAATGTTTTGGCGCCTGTGATACGCTCTCGAAAAGGACATTACCGTGAATTATTTGAACAAATCGCAAAACAAGGGTTCGTAAAAGTACGAGTGGACGGCGAAGTGAAAGACTTGGTCAAAGGCATGAAGTTGGACCGCTATAAAAACCACGATATCGAAATTGTGATTGACCGTCTAAAAATTGACAACACTATCGATAATGAAAAACGACTTACGGAAACCATCAACACGGCTATGTATCATGGCGAAGATATTTTGATGATTTTAGATCAGGACACCAATGAAACCCGTTACTTTAGTAGAAGTCTGATGTGTCCTACTTCAGGAATTTCTTATCCCAATCCAGAACCCAATAACTTTTCATTCAATTCGCCAAAAGGAGCTTGTCCAAAATGTAATGGGATCGGAAAACTCTATCAGGTCAATGACAAGAAAATTATTCCCGATGAAAGTATTTCCATAAAAGCAGGTGCGTTGGCACCTCATGGGCCTTATAAGAACAGCTGGATTTTTAAGCAGTTTGAAACCATTGCCCAACGCTTTAATTTTCAGTTGACAGATGCTTATAAAGACATTCCTGAAGAGGCGAAAAAAATGATTTTATATGGCGGCAATGAAAAATTCTCTATAGAAAGCAAGACCTTGGGGGTGACCCGCGAATATAAAATTGATTTTGAAGGAATTGCCAATTTTATCGAAAACCAATTTACGACAGCTGAAACCACGTCTTTAAAGCGATGGGCCAAAGAATACATGGACAAAGTGGAATGTGACGCCTGTAACGGATCACGTTTACGTCAGGAATCGCTTTTCTTTAAAGTCAATGGACTAAACATAGCCGAATTAGCCAATAAAGACATTATTGATCTCGCCAATTGGTTTGCTGATCTGACGTCTCACATCTCTGAAAAACAATTAAAAATTTCAGAAGAAATCATCAAGGAAATCAGAACCAGATTACAGTTTCTATTAGATGTTGGCTTGGAATATCTGTCTCTTAACCGAAGTTCAAAATCCTTATCGGGTGGTGAAGCACAGCGGATTCGTCTCGCAACTCAAATTGGATCACAATTGGTTGGCGTCCTTTATATTTTGGATGAACCAAGTATTGGATTGCATCAACGAGATAATGAGAAATTGATCAAATCATTGGTCGCCCTTCGTGATATTGGCAATTCTGTTATTGTTGTAGAGCACGACAAAGACATGATTGAAAGCGCCGATTATGTGATTGACATTGGTCCAAAAGCAGGAAAATATGGTGGAGAGATCATCAGTGTTGGAACACCTGAAGAATTAAAAACCCACCACACCTTAACGGCAGATTACCTTAACGGAACCAAACAAATCGAAGTCCCGAAAAAACGTCGAGAGGGCAACGGTAAGTTTATCGAGTTGAAAGGCTGTACAGGAAACAATTTAAAGAACGTCTCGGTAAAATTTCCATTAGGAAAAATGATCGGCGTAACTGGTGTTTCTGGAAGTGGCAAGTCAACATTGATCAACGAAACCCTCTACCCTATTCTCAATGCCTATTATTTTAATGGCGTCAAGAAACCAATGCCTTATAAGAGCATTAAGGGTCTGGAACATATTGATAAAGTAATTGATATTAACCAATCTCCAATTGGTCGAACACCGCGAAGCAATCCTGCAACCTACACCAAAACTTTTGACGAAATTCGCAGTTTATTTGCTAAAATCCCAGAGGCAATGATCCGGGGCTACAAACCGGGGCGTTTCAGTTTTAATGTCAAGGGTGGTCGTTGTGAAACCTGTCAAGGTGGTGGATTACGGGTCATTGAAATGAACTTCCTTCCAGATGTCTATGTGGAATGTGAAACTTGTCAAGGCAAACGTTTCAATAGGGAAACTTTGGAAATTCGTTATAAGGGCAAATCGATTAGTGATGTTTTGGATATGACGATCAATGAAGGTGTCGATTTTTTCGAACATATTCCTAAAATTCACAAAAAATTAGAAACTATCAAAGATGTCGGTCTGGGCTATATCACGCTTGGCCAACAAAGCACGACCCTTTCTGGTGGTGAGGCTCAACGTATTAAATTAGCGACCGAATTAAGCAAACGCGATACTGGAAACACGTTTTACATTCTTGACGAACCTACAACAGGCCTACATTTTGAAGACATTCGGGTATTACTCAATGTTTTGAATAAATTGGTCAATAAAGGGAATACCATCTTAATTATTGAGCACAATATGGATGTCATTAAAACCATGGATTATATTATTGATATAGGCTATGAAGGCGGAAAAGGTGGCGGGCAGGTTATTGTGGAAGGCACGCCAGAAGAAGTTGCAAAACATAAAAAAAGTTATACCGCACAATTTCTAAAAAAAGAGCTAGAACTCTCAAAATAATTGTGCTGTTGGCTATATAACAAACAAATCATTAGCTATAATGTTAAAAATTTATCGATATCAGCACCTTTATGGACTAGAAACTTTAGTATCTTAGTGGTATAACTTTAAAACTAACTATTATGAGAGGTATTCTTTGGCTTGTTGCCGTAATTTGTATTGTAATATGGCTTTTGGGCTTTTTAGGCGTTGCGTCAGGATTAGGTGATAACAGCCTAATACATATTCTTTTAGTGATCGCAGTTATTGCTATCCTTTATAATATCATTTCTGGGCGTAAACCACTTTAAGAAAATTAAAAAAACAGTTTACATTTTGTAAATTAACGCAAGGCAAATCAAATTTTGATTTGCCTTTTTCTTTTTTCATCAACGGTGACATTTTAATTGAGATTGCTAAGGTGTAATTTCTAAAAAGGTTCACCTACGGTATGGAAGTTTCAAAAATGGCGAGATAGGCAAACTTTGTTATTTCTATAATCCTCAACAAAATTGTTTTAAAACCCTTTGTATGGAGATTTTATCTTATTTTCCATTAAATTTGTGTGCTTTATAGGGAAATATCTCGGGGTGACGAATGACGGCGGACGGGATAAAAGAAGCTTGGAAGACGCCGTTTTAAAATTAAAAATTGAACACTGAGATCAAAACTGAAGACTAGAAGCACATACAATCAATAAAATATAGATATAAATAGAATGAGATTAGAAAAACATAGTAAAGCTTGGAATGAAATAAAAACAAACGATTCTTGGGCCATTTTCAAAATAATGGGGGAATTTGTCAACGGTTATGAAAAATTGAGTAAAATTGGTCCCTGTGTTTCCATTTTCGGTTCCGCCCGTACCAAGCCTGATCATAAATATTATAAATTGGCCGAGGAGGTTGCCAAAAAAATCGTAGAACATGGTTACGGTGTCATCACTGGTGGTGGCCCGGGAATTATGGAAGCGGGAAATAAAGGAGCTCATATTGCAGGTGGCACTTCAGTGGGTCTAAATATCGATTTACCTTTCGAGCAGCATGACAATCCATATATCGACTCTGATAAAAGTTTGGATTTTGATTACTTTTTTGTTAGAAAAGTCATGTTTGTAAAATACTCCCAAGGCTTCGTTGTAATGCCGGGCGGATTTGGAACCTTGGACGAATTGTTTGAGGCCATCACGTTAATCCAAACCAACAAAATTGAAGAATTCCCTATTATTTTAGTGGGAACGGAATTTTGGGGAGGTCTAATGGATTGGGTAAGAACCACACTTCTGGACTCTTTCAATAATATTAGCGACAAGGATTTAGACCTTATCCATCTTGTGGATACTCCTGATGAAGTCATCGAAATCTTAAACAATTTTTATAAAGAATTTGAGTTAAGCCCCAATTTCTAAAACACCCATGGATTATACGGAATTCCATAAGATGCACGAGTTAAGTAAATAACACAATTTAGAGTACATTTCGCAATTCTTATTGAAAGATGTACTCTAAAAAACTGTAACAAGAGGCTCAAAAAGCTGTAATGTTCCAAAATTCATCTCCGTAAGAAAACCACAACCCACAAAAATTCGGTATATATGTTGTCTGAAGTTTATTCTTGCTATTAAAAATTGCATCACGCCCAACACTTATTTAAACCCATAAGTTTAGCATAGCACCTTGAAAAGTCGTATCCTTTTATGTTTTCTGATTTTTTATTCAGTCCTGATCTATGGACAGAATCAAATCACTATTGATGCGCAATTTAATGTTGGGAGTAAGAGTGCGAAAATAGCCCAGACTATTCGCTACCAAAACAACACATCTGATACTTTAAAAACAATTTACTTTAACGATTGGAACAACAGTTTCTCAACAAAGAGAACTCCCTTGGCCGATAGGTTTACAGAAGAATATAGCACAACGTTTCATTTTGCCACCAATGCCATGCGCGGCTACACCAGTATCACCTCGCTAACGGATATCAACCATCAAGAACAGAAACACACACGGTTAAAACAACATCCAGACGTTGTGGAAGTTGAGTTATCTCAGCCATTATTGCCAGATCAATATTATCAAATTCACCTTAATTATAAATTACAGTTTCCGGATGATATATTTACAGATTACGGCTTTACAGATGACAAAGAGTTCAATTTAAAATATTGGTACATCACTCCTGCGGTTTATGATGGTGAATGGCATTATTACAGCAATAAAAATTTAGATGATTTGTTTGTACCGCCTGCGGATATTAGCTTAAATGTAGAGGTTCCAAAAAATTACAGCCTTTATACAGAGCTTGCCATTCAGGATATTACCCAGAAAGATAGCACACAAATCTTCCATTATTACGGAAAGGATCGCGTGGACAGCAAACTTTACGTCAATCGGTTTCCGAAATTTAATTTTGTACAGACGGACAATTTCACGGTCATTACAAATTTAAAAAATGACAATATCATGCCTGTTGACCGCGCTTTCATTACCGACAGAATCACACAATTTATAACCAAAAATTTAGGAGAATATCCGCATGACTATCTATTAGTCACTGATATAGAATATAAAAAAGATGCACTCTATGGCTTGAACCAATTGCCAAAATTCCTGAATCCCTTTCCAGGAAACTTACAGTATGAACTCAAGCTTTTAAAAACAACACTCAAAAACTTTTTGGACAACACGCTTCTAGTTGATTCTCGAAAAGATTATTGGTTAAAAGATGCCATTCAGATCTATTATTTGATGAAATACGTCGAAGAAAATTATCCAGACCTTAAGCTCTTGGGAACCTTGGCCGATTTTTGGGGCATCCGTTCTTTCCATGCGGCCGATCTTAGTTTTAATGAGCAATACAACCTCTACTTTATGCAGATGGCACGCACCAATAGAGATCAAGCTCTTAATTTGTCAAAAGATGAGCTCTTGAAGTTCAACGCCAATATTGCAGGTAAATATAAAGCAGGGATCGGCTTGAAGTATTTGAATGATTTTACCAATTCTGATGTTGTTGAAAGCACTATAAAAGACTATTTGGCAGCTTCTCAATTAAGAACCACGACTTCTACCGATTTTAAAAACTTGCTAAAATCAAGAACTGACAAAGATGTCGACTGGTTTTTTGACGATTATATCAATACCCGAAAAAAGATCGATTTCAGAATCAAGGATGTTGTAAAAACCAACGATTCTGTAACTTTTACCATCAAGAATAAGCGAAAAAATGACATGCCCGTTTCGCTGTTTTCATTAAAAAATGATTCTGTCATCTCAAAAACATGGATTGAACATATCAACGGCTCTAAAAGCGTGACCATCCCTCGTAAGGATGCCACTAAACTGGTCCTGAATTATGATAATTCCATTCCTGAATATAATCTCAGAGATAATTGGAAATCGCTAAAAGGCCAATTTTTCAATAACAAACCCTTACAATTTCGGTTGTTTAAGGATATCGAAGACCCAAATTATAATCAGGTGTTCTTTATGCCCTTGGTAGAATACAACAACATTTATGATGGGATTACCTTAGGCGCCAAGGTGTACAATAAAACCCTGTTAATGAAGAATTTTAGCTATAAATTGAGTCCTAAATATGCTTTTAATTCCGAAACCATAACTGGTAGCGCACAAGCCTACTATACCCATCATATTGAGAATAAAAATCTATTCAGGGTTTCTTATGGGATGAGCGCTAATTACTCTTCTTTTGCAGAGAATGCCTTTGTGACCAAAATCAGTCCGAGCATCTCCTTCTTCTTTAGAGATAACAACAATTTACGATCTGATAAATCCAGTTTTATCAATTTGCGGTATTTGGATATTTCCAGAACCATTAAAGACAACCCCTCATTGGTGGTGACAGATCCAGACTATAGTGTTTTTAACGTCAGATATGTAAATGCACATACCCACTTAATCGATTTTTCTCAATTTTATTATGATTTTCAAGTGGCCAAAAAGTTTGGGAAAATTGCGATGAATTATGAATGGCGCAAATTGACAGAAGGAAACAGACAGTTTAATTTTAGGTTTTTTGCGGGGACATTCCTATATAATAATACCGACCAAAACTTCGACTATTTTAGTTTTGCCCTAGACCGTCCAACTGATTATATGTTTGATTACAACTATTTGGGGCGCTCCGAGGATTCAGGTATTTTTAGTCAGCAGATCATTATTGCGGAAGGGGGATTCAAATCGAAATTGGATCCTGCATTCGCCAATCAATGGATGACTACCGCCAACGTAAGTACTACGATTTGGCGTTATATTGAAGCGTATGGTGATATTGGCTTGGTGAAAAACAGAGGAATCGATCCACAATTTGTCTATGACGCTGGAATTCGACTCAATCTGGTCACGGATTATTTTGAACTCTATTTTCCAATCTATTCCAATCTGGGATGGGAAGTTGATGAACCCAATTATAGCGAACGGATCCGGATTAAATTCACTTTAGATCCTCGAGCGTTATTGGGACTTTTTAGACGGAAATGGTATTGATGCTTCAACGAGGCTGAGAATCGCGTTTTAACTGATATCGATATCGAAATCGGCATTGTCTTCCCGCTCGCCTACCCATCGGCAGCAAAGCAAAGGCAGGCTGTTCAAATGGAAAACAGCTCTAGCCCCATACATTCTTTACAAAGGCAAATGACGTCCTTTGTGTTTAAGTTTTTTCCGAATTTAATTAATTCCAAGTCTTAGTTCATAATATATTGAAATTTGATAAGTTTGTAACAGTGCACAATTCCTGTATTAAAAACCGATTTTAAATTCTATACTTAATTAAAATATTCATGACTAAATCCATTTTCTTTAGCCTCCTATTCTCATTTCTTTTCATTAACAGTTACGCGCAGCAGAGTGAGCTTTCTGTCGAAAAAATAATGCAAGACCCAAAATGGATGGGAACATTTCCTTCAGACTTAAAATGGGATCAGAACAGCAGCGCCATTTATTTCAATTATAACTTAGACCAAGATCCGGCCGATTCCTTGTACCGTATCCAATTGGCCAATCCTAAAAAAATAGAAAAAGTAAGTTGGACTCAGGAAAAAGAGGTTGATTTTGCCAGAGGAACTTTTAACAAATCAAAAACCAAAAAGATTTACTCCAAAGGAAACACACTTATAATTTTTGATATCAAATCAGGAAAAGAAACTGAATTACTGCAATTTCCAGAGAATATCAGCAACCCAAATTTTTTGGCCAATGAAGATGGAATTGCTTTTGTAGCCAATGCTAATGCCTACCTCTACTCCCAAGAAACAGGCATATTAAAAAAATTGACCCAGATTAAGTCTGGTGAAGATTCTAAAAAGAAAGATAAAGAACCCTCAGAGAAAGCGGCGCTTTTGGAAGCAGAAAATCTCAAATTGCTGAGTGTGGTTAAAGAGCGTGAAGACCAAAAAGAATTGGATAAAAAAATAAGGGAAGAACGCAAGGAAAAGGAAGCCTACACCTATTATTCCGGAGATAGCCAAGTCTCCAACCTACAAGTGTCTCCAGACGCCAAATATGTAACGTTTACGCTTTTCCAACGTGGTAAAAGTGATGCCACCATCGTTCCTAATTATATTGATGCTTCAAGTTATACTAAAGATTTGAATACGCGTTCTAAAGTTGGTGATGACCAAACAAAAGTCGAATTGGCCATCTACAATCTTGAAAAAGATACGGTGTATCAAGTTACGACGAATACTCTTCCGGGGATTAAAGATTTACCAGACTATGTAAACGATTATCCGGATAAAGAATGGGAAGAAAAAGAACGCGACCTTATTGTGTCTCAGGCTTATTTCTCTGACAATGGACAACATGCTATCGTTAACGTACGCTCAAAAGACAATAAAGACCGCTGGATTGCAAAATTGGATTTAACCACTGGCGATTTGACCAATTTGGACCGCCAACGTGATGACGCTTGGATTGCTGGACCTGGTATTGGCTGGTCTATGGGTGGTGGCACATTAGGCTGGTTGCCTGACAATAAACATATTTACTTTCAATCTGAAGCTACGGGATATTCACATTTATATCTTTTAGATGTTACAAATGGCACTAAAAAAGCCTTGACTTCAGGAACTTTTGAAGTTTTTGATCCGTTTATCTCCAAGGATCAGAAAAACTGGTATTTAACAACGTCTGAGGTCGGTCCTGGCGAAAGACATTTCTATAAAATGCCTTTAATGGGCGGGAAAATGGAACAATTGACCAGCATGACCGGCAATAATAATGTATCTCTATCTCCAGACGAAAAAACGCTTGCCATTCTTCATTCTTACAGCAATCAGCCCTGGGAACTTTATTATAAAAAGAATTCCGCCAAAACTGAGGCCACCCCATTGACCTCAGGACAATCTGATGTTTTTAAAAGCTATAATTGGAGAGCGCCGCAACTCATCACTTTTAAAGCCGAAGATGGATCCCAAGTTCCTGCGCGACTTTACGTGCCTGAGGCCTCAGTAAAAAATAATGCTGCGGTTGTTTTTGTCCATGGCGCTGGGTATTTACAGAACGTCCATAAATGGTGGTCGTCTTACTTTAGAGAATATATGTTCCATAATTTACTGACCGATTTGGGCTATACCGTGATCGATATCGATTACCGAGGAAGTGCAGGATACGGAAGGGATTGGCGTACCGGAATTTACCGCCATATGGGTGGAAAGGATCTATCAGATCAAGTAGATGGCGCCAACTATTTAGTGGAAAATTACGGGGTTGACAAAGATAAAATTGGCATTTATGGTGGAAGTTATGGCGGATTCATCACTTTGATGGCACTTTTTAATGAAGCGGACACCTTTACTTCTGGCGCAGCATTACGATCGGTTACTGATTGGGCGCACTACAATCACGGCTATACGTCCAATATTTTGAATGAACCATTTAATGACCCCATAGCATACGAGCGTTCTTCTCCCATCTATTTTGCAGAAGGTTTAAAGGGCAACCTGCTCATCGCTCACGGGATGGTAGATGTGAATGTCCATTTTCAAGACGTGGTCAGATTGGCGCAACGCTTAATTGAATTGGGCAAAGACAATTGGGAAATGGCCGTTTATCCGGCAGAAGACCATGGTTTTGTAGAACCAAGCAGTTGGACGGATGAATATAAACGGATTTTGAAACTTTTCAATTCGACCTTGCTGGAAAATTAATCATTTTTAAAAGACGCAATTAATTTTAAAAACATCACATAGATTTACAATTTATGGGATGTTTGAGTTAATACCCATAACAAGCCCGCCTTGCCTTGTTTAACCTTTTTGATGAACCGGCTATCCATATATGTGTTTTTTGATAGATGCTCTATTGAAGTTTTCAGCATTAAAAGTTATATATCTCGATTGTTCTAGGCGGAATAACCGTTTTAATAGCTCGCCAAACACGATCTTATAGTCTTTAAGGATCTTAAGCCAGATTAACCGCAATTTATAATTACCCCACATTAACAACTTAATTATCAGCATTTGACCTCCAGTCTTTTAACCGCTTTTGAGATGATAATTAAACGTTAATTCACTCCTAGGTTAACTATTTCGATTGCAAAACCCGTCTGATTTGACTACTTTTGCAATAACCAAAAATCACCTTATGCAAACGACGCCAAAAACGACCAAGGACATATCCTTTGAAGAATTTCAATCAGAGATTCTGAGTGATTATAAAATTGCGATGACCAGCAGAGAGTGCAGTTTGCTGGGCAGACGCGAAGTTCTGACAGGAAAAGCCAAGTTCGGAATTTTTGGTGACGGAAAAGAAGTGCCGCAATTGGCTTGGGCCAAAGTGTTTCAAAACGGCGATTTCCGTTCTGGGTATTACCGTGACCAAACTTTTATGATGGCTATTGGCCAACTATCCATCCAGCAGTTTTTTGCAGGTTTATATGGAGATGCAGATATCAATCACGATCCTATGTCCGCAGGGCGTCAAATGGGAGGTCATTTTGGCACCCACAGTTTGGATGACAAAGGCGAATGGAAAAATCTGTTACAACAAAAAAATTCAAGTGCAGACATCTCTCCTACTGCAGGACAAATGCCACGACTTTTAGGGTTGGCGCAAGCCTCGAAAATATATCGAAATGTGAAGGGCATACACAGCCCTAAATTTTCAAATAAAGGAAATGAAGTCGCTTGGGGTACCATAGGAAACGCGAGTACCAGCGAAGGCTTATTTTTTGAAACCATCAACGCAGCCGGGGTATTGCAAGTTCCGATGGTCATTAGTGTTTGGGATGATGAATATGGCATTTCTGTGCATGCAAAGCATCAAACCACCAAAGAAAGTATTTCTGAGATCCTAAAAGGTTTTCAACGCGATAACGACAATAAAGGCTATGAAATCTTAAAAGTTAAGGGCTGGGATTATGTTGAATTAATAGAAACCTATCAACGTGCGTCAAAAATTGCGAGAGAAGAGCATGTACCTGTACTTATTCACGTTGTAGAATTAACCCAACCCCAAGGGCATTCCACCTCTGGTTCTCACGAGCGCTACAAAAGCAGGGAGCGTTTAGAATGGGAAGGAGATAATGATTGTATCCGTAAAATGCGCGAATGGATCATCGCCAACAGTATTTCTACAGAATTGGAATTGGATACTCTTGATAAAAACATTAAAAAGAAAGTCAGAGAAGGTAAAAAAGCAGCATGGGAAAGTTATCAAAACCCAATTAAAGAAGAGCAGTTACAAGCTATTCAACTTCTGACCAAATTAGCGAATGTGAGCACCAACAAGGTATTTATTGAGCGGGTGATCACGGAATTATCCAATGTTTCAGAGCCTATCCGAAAAGACATTGCTTCTGCCGTGAGAAAATCTTTGCGCTATGTCATCTCCGAAAATTCTGCAGAAAAAGAGAATACTAAGGAATGGATTGATGCCTATATGGTCCGGATTCAGCCAAAATACAGCTCACATTTATTTAGCCAATCAAAAAAATCGGCCTTACATATCAAAGAAGTGTTACCCACTTATGATTCAGCCGCAGAAGATGTGGATGGGCGTTTGGTACTTCGTGATAATTTTGATGCCATTTTTAACAAGCATCCTGATGCGTTAATCTTTGGTGAAGATGCCGGAACCATTGGTGATGTCAATCAAGGTTTAGAAGGTTTACAAGAAAAATACGGCGAACTTAGGGTTTCTGACGTCGGAATCCGTGAAGCCACTATTTTAGGTCAAGGGATTGGAATGGCCATGCGTGGTTTACGCCCAATTGCTGAAATTCAGTATTTAGATTATATCCTCTATGCGCTTCAAATTATGAGCGATGACTTGGCCACCTTGCATTACAGAACCCAAGGCAAACAAAAAGCACCATTAATTGTAAGAACTAGAGGCCACCGACTAGAAGGCATTTGGCATTCAGGATCGCAATTGGGAGGCGTTTTGAATTTGATACGTGGAATACATGTGTTAGTACCTCGTAATATGACCAAAGCTGCAGGTTTTTATAATACGCTTTTAGAAAGTGATGAACCCGCTTTAATTGTAGAGTGCTTAAATGGCTACCGTCTTAAAGAAAAATTACCACTTAATTTAGGAGAGTTTAAAACCCCTATTGGGGTGGTAGAAACCCTTAAAACCGGAAAGGACATCACCTTAGTATCTTACGGCTCTACGCTTAGATTGGTACAAGAAGCCGCCAAAGAATTATTGCAGGTTGGTATTGATGCTGAAGTCATTGACGTACAGTCTTTATTGCCTTTTGATCTCAACCATGATATCGTAAAAAGTGTTGCCAAAACCAACCGGATGATGGTCATTGATGAAGATGTTCCTGGAGGAGCATCCGCCTATCTTCTCAATGCGATTTTGAACGAGCAGAATGCGTATCAGTATTTAGACAGTCAGCCAAAAACTTTGGCCGCACGTCCACACCGACCTGCCTATGGCACTGATGGCGACTATTTTTCAAAACCTTCAACCGAAGATATTTTTGAAAGTGTCTATACCGTGATGCACGAGGTAGATCCTGATGCGTATCCTAAATTGAGATAAAAGCTTTTTTTTATGGGAACTTTATTGCAACAAACGTATATTTATTGCAAAATTAAATTTTCATTAAAATTCTTCTTAAATATTCCCTAGTTCTTCTAATGACATTAGTTGGAACTGTGGCCGTATCGCAAAACGAATCGGCAAATTGGTATTTTGGAGAATTTGCCGGGCTCAGTTTTAATAGCGGCACTCCGCGCCCTCTTTTAAACAGTCAACTCAATACGGATGAAGGCTGTGCAACCATTTCGAGTCCCGAAGGTAATTTGCTCTTTTATACAGACGGTACTACGGTTTGGAACCGTCAACATCAGAGGATGCTCAACGGCTCAAATTTAATGGGCCACAGCTCTAGTACCATGTCTGCACTTATTATTCCGAAGCCAGGAAACAGGGATGCCTTTTATATATTCACCGTGGATATGCCCAGTTATTATTTAACACAGAGAAAACCCATTAACGGGATCAATTACTCTGAAGTTGACATGACCTTAGATAATGGCTTAGGTGGTATTGTGGACACTAAGAAAAACACCCATCTGATTACCTATAACGTCAATGATCCCATAGAGAATGAATATAAAACTTCAGAAAAAATAACCGCTGTTACCCATAGTAATGGCAATTCTATCTGGGTCATCACACAATTCACAAATAAATTTTATGCGTTTCACGTGGATGACAACGGGGTCAATTTAAATCCTGTAATTTCCACGGTGTCAAATGCAGTGTATCCTCGATTGGATAAAAAAGGATCCAACATTAGTGCTATTGGGTATCTTAAAGTTTCACCAAATGGTAAAAAAATAGCCATTGCCCATAGCTCTACCGCATTAGGAGGAAAAAATACAGGTTCCAAAAACACGGGAGAAGTTTTACTTTATGATTTTAACAATACCACTGGGACAGTAAGTAACCAAAAGGAAATTATTAATGGGACGTACCCCTATGGGGTTGAATTTTCGCCAAATTCAAAATTGCTTTATATTACCACGGGCAACTTTACAACTGAAGATATATTTATCAGCAGTAATGTTTTTCAATATGGCGTAGAGACTTTAAATGTTTCAGCAACTCAAAAAACAATCCATACGTCCAATTTTGTTGCAGGCGCACTACAACTCGCCATAGACGGGAAAATTTACAGGGCGGGATACAAGGTTTTTGGAGAGGGCACACACTTGTCAGTCATTAATAAACCCAATGAAATTGGAGCTGCAAGCGACTACCGGCACAATGTCATACAGCTTGGTGGTAAAGCATCCAAACTTGGTCTTCCGCCATTTATACAGTCTATTTTTAAGTTTACTTTTGATTATAAAAACACCTGTTTAGGTGACACTACCGAATTTTCGATTACCACTGAAGACCCCTACGACACTGCGTTTTGGGATTTTGGGGATGGGCAAACCTCCACAGCACTAGCGCCTGAGCATACATTTTCTCAACCAGGGGCTTATAATGTAAGCCTCTCGCTGACGTTGAACGGCGTTACAAACGACCCATTTATAAAAACAATTATTATTTCTGAACCACCCGCAGTACTTCCAACCCCATTTGAGTTGGTGCAATGCGACTCTTTTGACCAAGATCCAAATGATGGCATCGCCACTTTTAATTTAGAGTTGGCCAATGGTCCATTGACCTACCATACAACAGCTCCTATCAGTGTATATTACTACCACACTGAGGCCGATGCGTTGAATGATGAAAACCTTAGCACGTCTCTTGATCCAATTTATAGAAATAAGTACCAACAAGAAATCCTCATTGCAAAAGTGTATAAAGCCGGAACAAAATGCTTTAGTCTGGCCACAATAAAGCTCACCACAGTGCAATCAACTATGTTAAGTGCATTTGAATTGTTTGGATGTGACCCACAAAATAATGGCCATGCCAGCTTTAATCTGGAAACGGCGCGGCAAACAATTATTGCCGACCTCAATTTACCAAATAATGTGAGTGTCTCATTTCATCAAACGCTCAGTAATGCTGCCATTGGTATCAAGCCAATTCCTGATGATTTTCAGTCTACGGCCACCACGCTTTATATAAGAGCACAAAGTGACGATATCTGTTATGGAAGTGGACTATTACATTTAAAAATCAAACCATTTCCTGGTTTAGAAAATCAAATGATTTCCGTTTGTCAAACTGATTTTCCTATCGTGCTTAATTCAGGTGTTGCGCCTTACCAAATTGATAGCTACAACTACCTTTGGGGTGAAGGTCAAACCACCAACAGCATTGAAGTGCATGAGGCAGGAACTTATCAGCTTCAAGTGAAAGACCCTATTCTTTCTTGTGAAACTACAATCACCTTAACTGTTGTTCAAAATGAAATTGCTTCTATTAAGAACATTTCGGTGGATGCTAATTCAGCGACCATTACTTTGAACCCGTCTATTGAAGGTTTTGAATTTGCGATAGACAATGAATTTGGGACTTATCAAACAAGCAACCAATTTCCAAATCTAACCCCCGGAACCCACACTGTATTTGTACGTGACGTTTATCAGTGCACCACTATTTCTAAGGTTTTTTATAATATTGGGTTTCCTAAGTTCTTTACACCCAATAACGATGGCATCAATGACTTTTGGAACATTAAAGGCCTAGATCCAAATACGCCTTCCAATAACCTTATAAAGATATTTGACCGCTATGGCAAATTGTTATTTTATTTTAATCCATTACAATCTAAAGGATGGGACGGAACTTACAATGGTCAATTACTTTCTCCTGATGACTACTGGTATATTTTTAAGCTATCTGAAGACATCACACATAGCGGACATTTTAGTCTAAAAATTTAGTAAAAATTTCAACTTTATTTTCAAACGACAAATCCTCAGTGAAAATCCGTGAAATTCGTGTCTAAAAACCCCAAAATCATCCCGCAGAATTCGCAGATTTCCACAGAAATGAAATACAAATCAATCCGCATTAAATAGCCCGAAAACAAACAACCAGCGGGCACTAATTAGTGAAATCAAAAAAACACAATAGTTCCAACTTTATTTTCAAACGAAAAATCCTCAGTGAAAATCCGTGAAATTCGTGTCTAAAACCCCCAAAAGCATCCCGCAGAATTCGCAGATTTCCGCTGAAATGAAATACAAATCCATCCGCATTATATAGCTTGAAAACAAACAACCAGCGAGCAATAATTCGTGAAATCAATAAACCTAGAATAATTCCGACTTTATTTTCAAACGACAAATCCTTCGTGATAATCCGTGAAATTCGTGTCTAAAAACCCCAAAATCATCCCGCAGAATTCGCAGATTTCCACATAAATGAACTATAAATCAATCCGCATTAAATAGCTCGCAAACAAACGACTAACGGGCAATAATCCATGAAATTCGTGTCAAAAAATTCAAGAGCCCAAGTGCAAAACCATACTGACTACATCATCCAAGACTTAAACCAACTCCAAAAATCAGAAACAGCAATCCATTCAGTGTCACCCAACCGATCAATAAGGCAAACCTGCATTCCATTAATCGCCATAAATTCTGCGTAAACTCCAAAAACCAACAGAAAAAACATCGCTATTAACAATTAGATTTCGTTATATTTACCCCCTAACAAATCCAATCTTTTATTTAAAAAATGAAAAATAGTATCAACGATTTTGGCCTACTCATCCTTAGAGTCGGCTTTTCAGGAATGCTCTTAACCCATGGAGTTCCAAAAATTAACATCCTTCTTGATAACCCTTCCGGTTTCGCAGATCCTTTAGGGGTTGGTGGCACAGTTTCTCTTATCATGGCAATTATTGGAGAAGTAGTGGCTCCTATCCTTGTCCTTATTGGTTTTAAAACACGAATTGCTGCTATTCCAGCTATCGCTACTATGGCAGTTGCTGCCTTTGTGGTCCATATTAATGACCCGTTTGGTGTTAAAGAAAAAGCCTTACTCTATCTGATTGGATTTATAGTTATTGCCATGGTAGGTCCGGGAAGATATTCAGTGGATGGCGGAAAATAATCAGCAATGAAAGCCGTTTCTGTTGTGACCATAAAGAAAGAATTAAAGCATCGCTCCTCCGAAGAATTGTTGGAGCTTTGCTTGCGTCTTTCTAAGTTTAAAAAGGAAAACAAAGAACTCCTCACCTATCTACTGTTTGAATCCCATGACGAATCTGGGTATATCCAAACGGTTAAAGCCGAGATTGATGAACAATTCGAAACCATCAATACCAACAGTTATTTTTATATAAAAAAAAGCATTCGTAAAATTCTGCGAAACATTAAAAAGTACGCCAGATATTCCCTAAAAAAGGAAACGGAAGTAGAACTGCTTCTTTATTTTTGTACGATTCTCAAAGATTTTAAGCCATCCATTTTTAAAAACACTACGCTCACCAACCTCTACGATCGGCAAATTATAGCCATTAAGAAAATAGTGGAAAAATTGCACGAAGATTTGCAGTACGACTATAATCTGGAATTAGAAATTTTAGAAGATGCAAGTCATAACGCTAGAGTTTATAGGTTATGATGTTGGGATAAGACTCCAATCATATGATCCAATCATTAACAATAGTTTCTAATGCCCATGAGATATTTAATAGTTCTGATACTTTTGATTCAACTACCACACACGGGGTGGGCTCAGAAAAATGCAAGTCGCAACACTAATAGTTCAACCATCATTTCCAAACAACAAGCGGGACAGGACAACATCATTTTCACCGATTCCACGTATGGCTACGGTGTGGTCATTCCTAAATGGTGGACCATAAAAGAAACGCCGAGTGCTAATTTATTTGGAGGCACGCTTCCTGAAATCGGCAATTCCCAAAGTGCTCTTTTAATCAAATCTTTTGAAAAGGACAAATTCAAAACTTTGAACAACTTTGAAAAATGGGTGATTACGGGCTACAGATCTGGAGATACGCCTAAATGGTCCAACGATCAAAAAGTGCTTTACAAAAAGAACTTGACAGAATTTGCCAACATTGGAAAAGCCTATAAAGTACAATTAAAAACAGAAGACAGTTTTTACAACTGTTGTTATATCATTGTGGAAACCTCCAAAGCATTTCTATGGATTGATTTAACGGCAACCCGGGACAATTATGACGCCAATTTCGAAAAACTGGAAACCATTATGCTTGGGTTTAAAATTTTATAAACAAAAAAAAACGTGAAGCACTATTTCTGGTGCTTCACGTTTTTAAAAATTAGGAATGGTTCACGTTAATTATGCCTAAGAGCATCAATCAACTCACTTTTGTCCATTTTGCTTCTGCCTTTAATACCAATGTTTTTTGCTTGCTCATACAGTTCAGCTTTAGAGCGTTCTTCATAAGCTTCTGCTTTTCCTCCTTTTTTACCAGGATTTTTGGTATTGGCAATCCGCGCTGCTTTTGTTTTACTGTAACCTTCTTCTCTTAAGGCTTCATAGCGTGCATCATTTTTAATGCTTGGGCCATGATCTTTTTGTTTTCCCATAATAAGAGTTTTAGAGTTCGTATTTCAAATCTTATGCAACCTGATCCTCATGTTTCCCTTCATAAACTTCTTCTACCAATTTGGCATTAAAAGCAGGTAAATCCTTTGGCGATCTACTCGTTACCAAACCTTCGTCCACCACCACTTCTTCATCTACCCATTTGGCACCGGCATTGATCATATCAGTTTTAATAGAACCGTAAGATGTCATTTTCCGATCTTTTAAAACATCAGCTTCGGCCAGTAACCAAGGTCCATGGCAGATGGCACCGACCAGTTTATGGTTTTCAAAAAATGATTTCACAAAAGCTACTGCTTTTGGGTTCTGTCTTAAGGTATCAGGATTGATCACCCCGCCTGGCAACATTAACGCGTTATAGTCCTTTTGACTCACGTCGTCCAAGGTTTTATCCACCTTAAAGTCTGATCCCCAATTGCCATCGGTCCAAGACTTGATTTTTCCAGATTTTTCAGAAACAATATGCACCTGAGCGCCTGCTTTTTCTAAAGCTTCTTTTGGGGATTTCAATTCGCTTTCTTCAAATCCGTTGGTTGCTAATATGGCTACTGTCTTTTTATTTAAATTTTCCATGACATATAGTTTTTGATTATTATTTACCTCAATTTAACAAAAAAATAAGCCGTCACAAAATTGTAGCGCCGCTTTAACCTAAGCTTAACATGAGATGTTAAGGAAACTTAAAATGGAACAGCATGATGGTGATGCTTATCCTGAGGACAATACAAATGATTTATTAAAATAAAAGCTTAACAATTAGTGATTGATAAATGGTTGGAGATGAATCTCAATGAGCATAAATTATATAAAAGCCATTATCAATTTCTGAATAATGATGTGTCATACTTGAAATAAAAAAGCCAGATTAGTGAAAACTATCTGGCTCAAATTTATAGTCGACTTAATTTTTATTCAATAATTATCTTCTTAGTCATGGTTCCAGCGTTGGTCTCGAGCATCATAATATACAGCCCTTTGGAAAGATGCGATACATTAATTTGACGATTATTTAAAGCGACTTTTATTGTTTTCCCCAATACATCATATAAAGAAACATTGGTTACTTCAATATTAGCCGGCATTTTTACAGAAATTAAATCATGAGCTGGATTTGGATAAACAGACACTTCAGTTATTTTATTTTCGTTTACGCCCAAGGCTGGCGAACCTTTCATTGTCCAAGCAAAAGAATTTGCAGGTTCACCGATTAAATCACCAATGCTCGCCCAATCTGTTGCACCCGCTTGAAATAAATCTTGAGGGTCAATTAAAAGCGCTTCAAATGGTGCTTCAGAAGAAGACAAGTACCAGTTCCATCTTCCTTCATCAGTAGGAGAACCAACTACAGATGGATAAATAACCATCCAATAAGTTCCGGCAACAAGTGTTGGAGACTCACCACCATTTGCACCTGAAAGATTAATTGTAATGGATTGATTTTGACCTTCCCCAGTGATCGCGTAATTTTCTGAAGCTATTCCTTTCAACTCCACAACGCCGGCATCTGCTATTTGTGGCTGAAAACCAAATCCAGGAGTGCCTTCATTATTTGCATAGATTATAACGTTGAAGGCAGTGGTAAAACTTATCCCAGTTCCATTGCTAAAAAAACCATGAAAAGTAATGGAATTCAATCCAAACCCTTCAGTTACAGTAAAACTATCGGCAGCATAGACGCCCGTACCATCACCACCTTCTGCAGAAATAACCGAGGTTGTGCTCCCTATTGGTCTGTCAATTATATCAATTTCTTGGGCAAACGCTAAGGTGCCAAATAATAGTACTATTATTAAAGTAATTTTTTTCATAATGTCGTTGATTGTTAGTTAAGTAATATTCTGAGTTCTTTAAAAACGAAATCAAAAACACTTCGTTCATTTAAAAGGGGTTACATAAAAAATTCAGGTGCAAAAATAACCGTTTTTATATAAAATCCTCAAAATTAAGTAAGGGTTTGTAAAAATCTGTCCACCTTGTTTAATATTTCTGATCCCATCCCCAAACCGTTTTTAATCAATGTAAGGGAACGAATAAAATCATGATTTACTAAACTTGCCGAAATGAACCAAAAATTTCATGGATTAAAGAATAGTCAAGTCAAATCTTAAGGTAGCAACAAAATTTCTATCCGATTAGTAATAATTTCATCCATCTACTATTCAATCCTTTATAACATCACAAACTCATAAATTAACAACTGTTTAACATTTACCCATACACTCAAAGTTAATTACAGCATTTCAACGATTTTTTTTCATTCAAGACTATCATCCTTCTATATTTATGCTCCCTCGTTGAACAGCACATATGCAGTTCTCAATTTTTCTATTTCAAGAACCTAACTCTTGAAATGGATTTTTGTGTTAACAATATTCTATAATTATGAAAAAACATTACACCAACGTTCTGCAATTGGTATTGCTAACACTATTTATGGGGACCTCTTATGGGCAAAATGTCGATGAAACTTCAGGTTCTGGCTCTAGTATTGCTCCTGCCAATGCGGTTTCCGCAACCGTACAAATCTGGGGTGCTGGAGGCGCTGGAGGAGGTTCAACAACAAGAAATAGGGGTGGTGCCGGTGGTGGTGGTGGTGCATACTCCACACGAACTTTTACAGTTGCTCCAGGCCAGACCATTACCTATTCAGTTGGAAGTATCGCAAATGGAGATAATGGCAGTGGAGCAAATGGTGGCAATAGCACAATTATACATACTAATTCAGGAACAAATATGGCGGCCAATGGTGGTCAAGGTGGTGGTGGCAATAACGGAAGTATCGGAAGTGGCGGCACTGCTACGGGTGGAACAACCAATACACCAGGCCAAAACGGAATTGCGGGAGGAAGCCCTGGCGGTAAAGGCGGCAATGGAGCAGGACCTGGCGGTGGAAATGGAGGTGCAGGATATAATAATGGGAATGGCGGTAGTGGAAATAATATAGGCGGCGGCGGCGGCGGCGGCCGCACAACGTCTTTTTTCTCAAATCGTTCTGGCGGCAACGGTGCCAACGGTCGTGTAGTTATTACTTATACTATTGTTTTAACACCAACAATTTCGTCATACACACCCTACCCAGTTTGTTCGGGAGAAACTGTAACACTAACAGGGACCAACTTTACAGGTGCTACGTCGGTAAGATTTAATGGTGTCAATGCGACTTCTTATAATGTTGTCAACACTACTCAAATCACAGCGGTGGTGCCAGTTGCTACTAGTGGTCCAATCACGGTAACAACGCCAGGAGGCACTGCTACCAGTGGCAGCATAACTATCAATTCATTATCCACGGCACCAACAGGTATTACTGTTTCTGGTGGAAATACAACAATTTGTGCTGGAAACCCTATTACTTTAACTAGAAGTGGTGGAAGTTTAGGAACAGGCGCTACGGTTGAATGGTTTTCGGGTAATTGCGGAGGAGTGGGATCAGTATCTCTGGGATCTGGTAATACTATAAATCCTACGCCTTTGGCTACTACAACCTATTATCTAAGATATACTGGTACTTGCAACACCACGACTTGTGCATCCGTAACTATCACCGTAGAAAATCTTGTAACAGGCGGTCTTATTTCTGGTGATGCCACCGCATGTCAGGGCGACACTAAAACTTACACCGTTACTGGAATGTCTAATCAAACCAGTTATTTGTGGACGGTACCCACTGGAGCTACCATTATTTCTGGATCACTTACAAACAGCATCACGGTTAGTTATTCACCAACAGCCACGGTAGGTTTGGATGCGGTTACCGTCACAGGTTCAAACACTTGCGGCGATCATACAGTCACACTGCCAGTTACTGTAAATACAGCACCTACCATTAGTTTATCTTCAGCGGCTGGAACAGATAGCCAAACCCTATGTATCAATACGCCTATCACACCAATAACCTATGCCATTGGTGGTGGTGCGACCAGCGCCACGCTATCTGGTACTTTGCCAGCGGGTGTGAATAGCAGCTTTAGCGCAGGAGTTTTTACAATTAGTGGAACTCCTACATCATCAGGTCCCTTTAATTTCACTGTAACTACAACCGGTGGCGCATGTGGGACGGTAGATTTATCTGGTACTATCCAAGTTGATGCTGAACCAACGCTTACTTTAACTTCTGTTGCATCAAGCTCTAATCAAATTCTTTGTATTCTTACACCGATTGCTAATATTACGTATACTGTTGGAGGTGCCGCAGACGATGCCTCTGCGACTGGATTACCAGCCGGGGTTGCAGGAAGTTATGCCTCTGGTGTTTTTACCATCAGTGGATCTCCAACTGTTGCAGGTCCTTTTAATTATACGGTTACCACTTCAGGAAGCAGCTGTACGCCAGCCACCATTACCGGAACCATGACAGTTAACCCATTACCAGATCCTGCAGGCACTATTTCCGGACCAGCAGCGGTGTGTCAAGGTGAAACAGGCGTCACGTATACCGTTCCTGCAATAGCGAACGCAACGGATTATAACTGGACTTTACCGCCACTTGCAACCATTGTTGGAGCTTCAAATACCAATTCTATTGTAGTTAATTATAATATAGCGTCGACTTCAGGAAATGTGACCGTGGAAGGCTCAAATGCCTGTGGTGTTGGCGTTTCTTCTACCCTACCAGTAACGGTTAATATCACGCCTTATATTCCTAACAATTATTCTGTTGACGTCTGTAGTGGAGAAGAAGCTATTTTTACACCAGCAAATGGCGGTGGCAATATCGTACCTCCTGGAACTTCCTATTCCTGGGGATTACCATCAGTAACTGGTGGGATTACCGGTGCAACTGTTGAAACAGGACAAACTAACTTTAATCAAACATTGGTCAATCCAACCAACATTGCACAAACCGCTTCTTATAGTGTTACCGCAACAACAGCAGGATGTTCGGCATCAACCTTTACTTTGATAGTTACGGTTTATCCTAAACCCGAAGGTGCAGCGTCACCAGCAACCCAAACAATTTGTGCTAACTCGCCTATCTCAACCATCAATTTTTCAGAAACCACAGGTATTTCTGGAACGATAGACTATAGTTGGACAAGAGACAATCTCTCTGTTGGAGGTAGTATTGCCACTTCTGGAAATGGAACAAGCATCTCGGGTAATCTTACAAATACAACCAACACCGCACAAACCACAATATTTACTGTAATTGCAACCTCAGAGTATGGCTGTGATTCAGAACCGTTTACAGTAAGTGTAACGGTAAACCCAACACCAACGGTAGCAGCAAGTTCAACAACCCAAACCATCTGTTCAGATGACACGATTACACCAATACTATTGACTAATCCGAATGGTGTTACGGGCACCACATTTTCATGGACTCGAACCAATGATAGTAATATCACAGGCATTCCCAATGGCAATGGTACTTCTATAACAGGAGCGCTAACCAACACCACCAATACACCACATACAACAGAATTTACCATTACAGCATCTGCCAATGGATGTCCATCTTCAACCACTACGGTATCTGTAACGGTTAATCCAAAGCCAACTGTTGCAGTGAATCTGCCTACGCAAGCAGTTTGTGGTGGCGATCCAATTTCGGATATTGTAATTTCTAATCCGAATACTGTATCAGGTGTTACATACAGCTGGACAAGAACTGATGGTACTGTTCTTGCTGGACTAACCAATGGTACAGGATCCACTATTTCTGGAACGATCAACAATCCTTCTAATATTAACCTCACGGCAATTTTTACAATTACAGCGACTTCAGGAACTTGCTCTACAGAGACCACCGCAAGTGTTCTTGTGAAGCCAACACCGTTGATCGTGGCTACACCACTAACCCAAACAATTTGTAATAATACATCCGCCTCCATTGCTTTAAGCATAACGAATACTAGTATTTTGGGAGCAGCTTACAGTTGGACACGGATTGACAATCCTGATGTAACTGAATTAGGGCCAGGCAATGGTACTGGTTCTGGTAATATTACGAATACGCTCCAAAATAATACGACTATCCCACAAGATGTTACATATATTATTACAGTCACTAGACAAGGTTGTAGTAGTACAACTACTGCTACGGTTACGGTCAATCCACCTTTAGAAGAACCCATTATATCAGACAATCAAGCGGTATGCTTATTGGCGAGACCTACAAAATTAAATATTGACAACCTTGCTGAGCTAGGGGGATCTGGAACATATACTTATCAGTGGCAAAGAAGTGATGATGGCGTAGGAGGATGGACGAATATTGGAGGAGCTAATGCAGATAGTTATCAACCGCCAACAATACCCTTGTTTGGTGCTCAAAATTATTATTATCGTGTAAGAACTATAAATAGTTGCGGAACTGTATTTAGTAATCCCGTCTTTATTCAAGTTATTTCAAATGCTGGATTCGATTTTAATGTCGATGATGATTTAAATGGCGCAATATGCCCTGGAGAAACATTTTTACCTTCGCTAGAATCTGTCCATGCAAGTAGTTCTGCTGTTCGATACAGCTGGACGGCTGACAGTAACTTTATCACTGATGCAACCGGAGGTCCAATAGGTACAACTGGTGGTAGCTTCTTTTTTGGTCTTTTTAGAACTTCAATAGGAAATATTGGTCCACTTACTGTAAAAAATAACACCAACGCTACAGTAACTACTGAATTAGAAATTACACCTGCCGTCTATGAGTACGCAGGAAACAATCCAGGCCCTAGTGATTTTATTTGTAGTATTTCACCACAATATATAAATGTTACCATCAGACCGACACCTGTTGCAACCCCTACCCTTGCGAACAATACCATTTGTAGTGGTGACAGCCCTGGCATTGAAATATTTGGTAATATCACAGATGCTGACATGCAGTTTATTTGGTTCAGGGATACGCCTACTGGCATAACTGGAACCCCTGCGGGTGGAACTTCTGCTAATATTGCTCCGGGTACTGCATTTCCAATTCCTGGAACACTGACAAATACTTCCGCAGTTACGCGAGAAGTGACTTATACTATTACACCACGATCAAATGGATGTTTGGGTACATCAATTGAAGTAAAAGTCAATGTAGCACCTAACGTTACTCCTGGAGCCATAGAAGCCGAACAAGTGGTTTGTACCAATGGTGATCCTGTTATATTTACAGAAACTACACCTGCTACTGGTTTGAATTTAGGCTACCAATGGCAAATAAGTACCACAAGTGCAACTACTGGATTTACAGACATTATTGGTGCTACTAATGAAACTTATGATGCACCTGGACCATTAACTGAAACCACTTGGTACAGAAGAATTGCAATTTCAACCGTAAATGGCGTGAGTTGCTCTTCTGCCGCAACAACGGCTATACGTGTAAGAGTCAATACTATCAATCCTGGAACTATAACTGGAGATCAAACGGTTTGTAGCCCGGGTGATCCTGTGACTTTTACTAATAGCGCTCATGCGACTGGCGGTATTGGTACAAGATCATACCAATGGCAGATGAACACTGTCGGTTGTGGGGAACCAGATGGTTCCTGGACAAATGTTGGTGGCAATAGTGCAACATATAATCCACCTGCTGGGTTATTGGTAACCACCTATTATAGACGATTGGCACAATATGCTACGAGTTCATGTTTTGAAGCCAGCAACTGTATCACGGTTTATGTCAATGATGTTACTGGAGGTACGGTGGCAGCTGATCAATCTATTTGTGGCACTAATCCTGATCCTTTTACAGAATCTACAGCATCAACAGGCACTGGAGCATTAACCTATCAGTGGCAAAGTAGTACGACCAGTAATTCTGGTCCTTGGGCAAATATTTCTGGGGCAACTTTAATAACTTATGACGCACCCGCAGTTCCTGGCGTAACAACCACAACTTATTATAAGCGCGTGACGTTCTCAACCTTAAATGGTGAGGCTTGTCCTGCAGACAGTAACGTTCTAACCGTTACGCCTTCTGATTTGACGGCTGGTCAAATTACAGGAAATATAACGGTGTGTTATGGAGAAATCCCAGCGCCTTTTGGAGTTGTAACTCCTGCAATAGGTAGCGGCTTATCCTACCAATGGCAATCTAGTGCCACTGGAGGTATCCCTTGGACAGACATTGTTGGAGCTACCTCTGCGACCTATACCTTTACCTCAGGCATCACCACAACTACCTATTTCCGTCGTGTCGTGACTTCTGGAATAGGATGTACAGCTATTTCTAATTTTTCAACGGTGTTCGTAAACAATATTTCGGCATCTACAATCGTTGGTAATCAAACGGTTTGTAATACTCAAAATCCCGATGCGTTTACTGTAGCTACCGCAGCTACAGGTACAGGTACGCTGTCCTATCAGTGGCAAAGTAGTACGGTAAGTGCTACTGGTCCGTGGACAAATATTAATTTAGAGACTGGAGCAACCTACAATCCACCGGTGCTTTCACAAACCACCTATTATCAAGTTGTCATTACCTCAACATTGAACGGTATACCGTGTACAACCGAAAGTAATCCAATTGAGATAACTGTTGAGCCTTTTGTTGCAGCTGTTGCGGGTAATTTGACACCAATAAACAACTGTAATGACACCGAGATCACTCTGTCCGGAAACGGCACAGGAACGTGGACGGCGGTTACTACAACTCCAGGGGCGCTATTTAGCTTCTCAAGCACCACAGACCCTAATGCAACGTTCACAGGAGAAAGTGGTAGTAATTATAATATTACTTGGACTATTGATAATCCATCATCTTGTGCGGACGATAGTGTTACATTTGCTGCCAATTTCCCAGCTTGTTTAAACGATATTGATTTTAACGGGACTAATAATTATACCAATTTTAAAGACAAGTTCGATTTTACTACGGATTTCAGTATTGAGCTATGGCTAAAACGTAATACGAATGCTGCAACAAAACAAACTTTATTTTCAAAACGTGATGCTAATGACTTAAGCAAAGGTTATGATTTAAGTTTAGAAAACGGACAATTGACTTTCAATTGGGATGCCAGTGGTTCAATTCAAGCTACTCAAACCCTGAACAACTCGAGATGGTTCCATGTTGCTGTGACCCATATTGCTGGTACCTACAAATTATATATAGATGGTATTGAAGTTACCACTGGAACCGGCTCACGCCCTACTCCTAATACAGTCAACGCCTTACTAGGTGCAACTGGAAAAACAATTGGTGTACCACAAGATTATTATAATGGGTCTGTGGATGAACTCCGTATTTGGAACACTGGCTTGACAGAAGGTCAAATCCGCGAGATGATGAATCAAGAAATCGAAAGTAACGGCACTGCGGTTCGTGGTTCTGAGCTTCAGCTTAACATCGCAGGATTGGATTGGTCAGACTTGGCAGGTTATTACCAAATGAATCAAGGTACTTCGGATGTTACGGCTGGTCAACTGGCTGATAATTCAGGATTGAGCAATGCTGGTACGCTAACTAATATGGTTTCTAATCAGTTGGAATCGGCGCCGCTACCTTATACAACTTCAGGTAACAACACCAATTGGGATGCTCCAACCACTTGGACAAACGGAGGTGTTCAACAAACACCAAACTCACTTGGAATTGATGGTATTATTTTTATTGATTGGAATATTGTAAGAACGGGCCATAATGTCACCGCCACAAATAAGGATGTCACAGTATTAGGACTGTTGGTGGATGCTGGCAGATTGACTATTCGAAATACAGATCCTATTGATGGCCAAAGCATAGAGGTGACGAGATATCTTAACATCAATAATGGTGCTATTCTAGATCTTGTTGGTGAATCACAATTACTACAAAAAACTGACGAAAGCATACTCGGGAATGGAACTGGTATTTTGGAACGGGATCAACAAGGTACTGGAAATATGTTCAATTATAATTACTGGGGTAGTCCAGTAAGCACTGGTGGTACTGTAGGCGCTAGAACCTATGATTTGAGAACTATTATAAATGATGGTAGCGATCCAGTAACTTGGGTGCCGCCATCTACGTTCATTCCAACAACATCCCCTATCTCCATAAGCACCAGATGGTTGTACACCTACAAGGGAGATGCTGACGATTATGATGTTTGGAAGAAGATAAATCCAGATACGCCAATTGATGTGGGCGTTGGATTCTTAATGAAGGGTGGTGGATTAAATACTGCCCCAGATAAAAATTACACCTTTAAAGGTCGACCAAACAACGGAACTATTTTGGTGCCAATTGGAGGACCAAAACAAGCTATCGTAATTGGCAATCCATATCCATCTGCTATAAATGCATTTGAATTCATTGTTGACAATGACAGCGTACTTTTAGATGGAACGCTCCAGTTTTGGCAACAATCACCAAACGCATCAACTCATGTCTATGCGCAATACCAAGGAGGTTACGGATATCTTACATTATCAGGTGGAGTACCACCAGCAAGTCCTCCAGATATTGCTGGTATAGGTGGGGCAACAACTGAACCTGAGCAGTATATTCCTGTTGGACAAGGGTTCTATGTAAATGCTAGTACTAGTGGCGGTAATATTACCTTTAAAAATAGTCATCGCGAATTTGCAAAAGAATCAGATGGAGAGTCTGTATTTTTAAGAACTTCAGAAAGTAAATCAAATACGGTTCAATCAAGGTCTTCTTACTTAAAAGATATTCAACGCATGCGTCTGGCGTTCAAAACCCCAGAAGGTGCCATTAGAAACTTACTATTGGCCTTTACACCTAATAATGCCGCAACAGATGGGATTGATTATGGATTTGACGGGTTAAATGGTGACGAATTTCCTAGTGATCTTTTGTTTGCCATTGAAGGTAAAAAGTTCGTGATCCAAGGTGTAGGTGCCTTTGATATTAACAAAAAGTATCCTTTGGATATGACTTTAGGAATTCCTGGAAACGTAGAACTTGCTTTAACAGAACTAGAGAATTTTGAAGAGCCAATTGATGTTTATGTGCATGATGCAGTATTGGACACCTATACCAAAATCAATGAGGTCAGTTATCAAATGGATATGAAACCAGGCAACTATCCCGATCGTTTCTCTATCGTATTCCGACCAGATGAAACTTTATCAATCATTGACCAAGACTTTAAGGATATTAGCGTTAAATATCTGCAAAAAACAGATGAAATCTATGTAAAAACCCCTGCAAGTATTGAAGTACGCCAAATATACTTGATCAATATGGCAGGACAATCCGTAAGATCTTGGAACATGACCAATATGAATTTCTCACAAGAGTTTAAGATTCCTGTTAAGGACGTTTCGGAAGGCAACTACATTCTTCAAGTAGAATCTGGCACGAACAGCTATAACAAAAAAGTGATCATTAAATTCTAATAAAATTTTAACCAACTTGTGATGATTAATCGTCTATTCTTTAACTGAGGATAGACGATTTTTTTTTGGAACGAATGGAACGCGGACCTGCCCGTCCGTTCAGGCGAGTGACGCAGATTTGTGCAGATTTCTTTGGACACGGATGGCACGAATTACACGAATACTGCAAAACTTATATGCTTCTATAATGTATCAGCGGACAGCCAAGATTTAACAGAATTACACGAATTTTAAGGAATTAAAGCTCACAGGTTTTAGCTTTTTAATATAAATGGTGAATGGTTAGATAATCCTTAACCCTTCCGACTTCATCCCGCTTTCTCGGGATGAAGCCACCTTCCCTTGAAATAAGGGAAGGAGCTCTTATGAATGGGAGATTTTTCAAAATTTAGCAACAAATCTAAAGCACCCTCTTTCAGATATCTGCGAATTAGCACCGGTTCTCATGTTGCAATCAACTTAATTCTCCTCCTTTTAAAGGAGGAGTGGATGCGATTCCCGAAAAGGAATCGAAGACGAGGTGGTTAAATTCAAATGTTATAAAATTAAAAATGTTGTCTAAATCAGGAAACCTGTGAGATTTTTGGCATTTTAATTAAGACCGTGAAATAAATTAGAGCTAAAACCTTCCGTCTTTATACCATTCTCCCGGGATTAAGCCACCTTCCCTTAAAAAGAGAAGAAATCCGTTTTGTTATAATCATATTTTCGCAAAAGCAGCAAAATCAAACTTCGTGATTCAAACTTCATGCTCCGAGCTTAATCCACATCTCATTAAAACTCCGCAATAGTTACCGCAACAACGTCACCAAAGTCTTCAGATCAACCGATTGCTGATCACCTGAAATCATGTTTTTAAGGGTATAGGTTCCCGATTCTAGTTCGGATTCGCCCACGAGTACCACGTTCGGAATATTGCGCTTGTTGGCATAATTGAACTGTTTGATGGTTTTTTTGTGATCTGGAAATAATTCGGCGTTGATGCCGTTTCTTCGAAGTGCTTTAATGGCTTTCATACTGGCCATAGCCTCGGTTTCGCCGAAATTTAAAAAGAGCACTTTTACCGTATTCGTAATGGTTTCAGGAAATAGATCCAAAGCTTCCAATACCAAGTAAATCCGGTCCAACCCAAAGCTGATGCCTACGCCACTTACATCTTTCAATCCGAAAATCCCAGTAAGGTCATCATAGCGTCCGCCGCCACCAATAGAGCCCATGGCAACCCCTTCTGGAGCAGCCACTTCAAAAATAGCACCGGTATAATAATTGAGTCCGCGGGCCAAAGTCACATCCAATTTCAAGCTGGCGGTTTGCAATTTCAATTCTGAAATGGCGTGATCAATAAATTCCAATTCTTCGATTCCTTTTGTACCTTCTTCTGACGTGGACAATATGCTTTTTAATTGTGCAATCTGCGATTCAAAAGTTCCTGACAGACTGAATAATGGTTGTAATTTTTCTATTCCCAACTCCGAAATCCCTTTGCCCAGCATTTCTTCCTTGACCTTCTCCTCGCCTATCTTATCCAATTTATCGAGGGCTACGGTAAAATCGATCAACTTGTCCTGTGCACCAATCACTTCCGCAATTCCGGATAAAATCTTCCGATTGTTGATTTTTATGGTAACACCTTCCAATTTCAACGCTGTAAATACCGCATCGTACAATTGAACGAATTCCACTTCTTGCCATAAAGACTGGCTTCCAACCACATCGGCATCACATTGAAAAAACTCTCTAAAACGGCCTTTTTGAGGACGGTCTGCCCTCCAAACCGGTTGGATCTGATAACGTTTAAAAGGAAATTCAATTTCATTTTGGTGCTGAACTACGTAGCGTGCAAAAGGTACGGTAAGGTCATAACGCAACGCCTTTTCAGAAATGGAAGACGTTATTTTATTGGAATCTTTATCATCATAAGCTTGCTGATCGGCCTTATTTAAAAAGTCCCCAGAATTTAAAATCTTAAAAATCAATCGGTCACCTTCCTCGCCGTATTTCCCCATTAAGGTGTCTGAATTTTCAAAACTGGGGGTTTCGATCGGTTGAAATCCGAAACGTTCAAAATTGTGTCGGATCGTACTAAAAATATAATTGCGTTTTGCAACTTCCTCCGGATTGAAATCGCGGGTCCCTTTTGGAATGCTTGGTTTTTGTGCCATATCAACGTCCTGCTAAGGCAGGAATCTCTTTTTATAATCCCCACAAAGCGGGGATCTTATTTTACAATTCCTGCATGGGCAGGAATCTCAATTTATATTCTACTTCCTGCAAAAATATTACAATTTGAAGAATATAAAACCAAATTGGATGGTATTTGCTATTCTCGTGGTTTTCTCCCGCTGATCTCTCAAATTTTCGTAGAATTTCGGAAGTTAAAACCAAACTGGATGTTAACTACTAACGTTAAATTCGTCTTGCACCAAAACCCTTCGCCCTATGGTTATGCGCTCAAATAAATGCCGAAGTCATCAGTACCTATCTGTGCTATATGCTGGAAACAAAAAAAATGCACGTCTTATTTCAAAATTATAGTAACTTTATTGACCGTTTGTAGTCTTATAGTCATTGAACACTCACAAGAACACCCAACCTTTATGTTTTCATTATTCAGAGAGAATATTAGAATTGCCCTAAACTCCATTCGCACCCAGCTGCTTCGCACCATTTTGACGGTTCTGATCATTGCCATCGGGATTACGGCTTTGGTAGGCATTTTGAGCGCCGTCTCAGCTTTGGAGAATACTATATCCAGTGATTTTTCTTCCATGGGTGCTAATACGTTCAACTTTCAACGTTATGAATTTACTACCCAGCGCCAAAGCGGAAAAGAAGTTCAAAAGATCAATCCCGTGATCAGTTATAGAGATGTTACAGATTTTAAAAACACTTATAAATTTCCTTTTACCCAAGTGTCCATTTCGTTTGTGGGGACCCAAGCGGCAGAAGTAAAATACGAAAATCAAAAAACCGACCCTGAAGTGATGGTTTTGGGGGTGAACGAACATTTTATTCAAAATTCCGGATTGGAAGTTACTGAAGGTCGCGAATTCAATTATTTTGATATTGAAAACAGCAGTACACTTTGTGTTATTGGGAGTGATTTGGCCAAAGCCATTTTAAGTGATGTCAATCCGATAGGTCAGACCATAAGTGTTAGAGGCGCCAAGTTTAAAGTGATTGGGGTTTTAAAAGCGAAAGGCTCTAGTTTTGGAAACAATCAGGATTTACGAATGATGATTCCGATTCAAAAGGCAAGAACCTTGTTCACCAGTCCGAATATCAATTACAGCTTAAGTGTTAAAACCGATAAAAAAGACATGCTGGAAGGCGCACAAGATGATGCTATCCTGACTTTTAGAAATATTAGAAACCTGAATCCCGTTGAAGAGAATAATTTTGGAATAGAGCGCAGTGATGATTTGATCAATCGTATTGGCTCAATTACGGACTATCTTTATATTGCCGCCTGGGTGATTAGTATGATCACTATTTTGGGGTCTTCTATTGCTTTAATGAACATTCTGTTTGTATCTGTTACAGAACGTACTCGAGAAATTGGGGTCAGGAAAGCATTGGGCGCCAAAAAGAAAACCATAGCGACCCAGTTTTTTATGGAAGCTATTATTATTGGACAATTGGGAGGTATCATCGGAATTATATTGGGGGTCCTTATTGGGTATGGTGTTTCTGCTGCCGCCGACTTCCAATTTTCAACCCCTTGGCTGGCCATGTTCAGCGCGTTCACCATTGCTTTTATCGTGGCCGTGGTTGCTGGTCTTCTTCCGGCAGTAAAAGCGGCTAAGCTGGACCCTATTGAATCGCTGCGGTATGAGTAGTGATGAGTGGATAGTGGGATATCAGCAGCCTTCTCTCGCAACAGGTCGTGATATCAGCATCAAATATGACCACCAAATTGATTTGGACCCAATACATACGTATGAAATATCCAAAAAGTGCAAACTGAAGACTGGAGGCTGAAGATGTAACATTAAATTTATTTCAATACTAACTTCTCAAAATACTTATATAATTCACCTTTAGTAATGACGCCGCCTTGCTGAATAAGTTTAAATTTGTCCAATGCCTTATCTTCGGAATAGGCTTTAGTGGCAGTCAAAAATTCAACCTCATCAGACAATAAATTGTCTCTAAACCAATTAAATCCTTCACGAGTTGTTAAATCGACAGTTTCTATTTTTAATTTAACAGCTATCAATTGCATATCAGTTGCTCTCAAATGGAACAAATGCATCTGTTGCGGCGAAATGTGTTCTAAGTACACTACTTTCTGTAAGACACCTTCCCAAACTAAATCGCTAAAAACATCCAGTTCCTCTTCAGCAACCTCTGGTTTATTGGTTTTAATATCTGCCCATTCTTCGGCAGTAATTGTTTGTGTGGCCAAAAAGTTGATAAACTCTTGGTGCAGTTCTTCAAACTGTTCTTTGGTAAGTCTTGTGTATTTCATGGGCTCCTCTTGATCTCCCAAACGGAAGAAACCTATTTTAGTTTAAACTTAAATTAGGGATATATTGTGTGTTTATTACCCCAATAATTAGATGTGCTTTTCTTAAATAGAAAAATTCTGGTTATGAAAAAAGCCTCATTCCAATAAAGGATTGAGGCTTTTACAAATTAATTTTTGAAAATTATGCTTCTGCAATAACCTCAAAAGTCATATCAACAGTTACATCTCTATGAAGTCTGATAACAGCGTCATATTGACCTAAACGTTTGATATTACCACCTGTAATGGCGATATACTTTTTATCTACTGAAATTCCAGCATTGTTGAATGCATTTGCCAAATCAATATTGGTAATAGAGCCAAATATTTTGTCTCCAGCAGTTGCACCAGCACCCGCTTTAGAAGTTAATTTAATTTCCAATGCTTTAATTGCGTCTGCTTGTTGTTGCGCTTCTGCAATCACTTGTTTTTCTTTGAACGCACGTTGCTTCAAGTTTTCAGCCAATACTTTTTTAGCTGAAACTGTTGCCATTACCGCTTGTTTTTGAGGAATTAAGAAATTTCTACCATAACCGTTCTTTACCGTTACAACATCGTCTTTAAATCCTAAATTTTCAACGTCTTGTTTTAATATAAGTTCCATAGTTATGTTTTTATTATTTTAATAAATCTGCTACATAAGGCATCAACGCAAGGTGACGCGCTCTTTTTACTGCTACAGATACTTTTCTTTGATACTTTAATGAGGTTCCTGTTAAACGTCTTGGTAACAATTTACCTTGCTCGTTAACAAATCCTAATAACCAATCGGCATCTTTATAATCAACATATTTGATACCAGACTTTTGGAAACGACAATATTTTTTCGTTTTGCTTGTGTCAATGTTCAAAGGGGTAAGATATCTGATCTCGCCGTCCTTTTTTCCTTTAGCTTGTTGTTCTATTGATGACATAATTACGCTTTTTGTTTAAGTTTAGTTCTTCTTCTTTCAGCCCATGAGATCGCATGCTTGTCTAACTTTACAGTTAAATAACGCATAAAACGCTCGTCACGTCTAAATTCTACTTCTAGTGGATTGATAACTTCACCATCTACAGTGTACTCAAACAAGTGGTAAAAGCCACTTTTTTTGTTTTGGATTGGATAAGCTAATTTTTTTAAGCCCCAATCTTCTTTGGATACCATCTTTGCTCCTCTAGAAACAAGAAAATCTTCGTATTTCTCTACTGTTTCCTTTATCTGTGTTTCAGATAAAACGGGATTTAAGATGAAAACAGTTTCATAATGATTCATATAAATTGTATTTAATTATTTAAAATGGCTGCAAAAATAACCATTATATATGGTTTTGGCAACAAAATTTTAGTTATTTTTATATCCAAGATTGGTTGTTTAAAAATATGTTAAATTTAACGGTTTACCGATGATATTTGGTTTTTATCCGAATTTTTCGTACTATTGTCGATATCTTAACCTAAATAAACCAAATGTTATGACTCTAAACTGTGTAGTAGTTGATGACTCAGCGATACAACGCTTATCGATTGTAAAGTTAATCGAAAATCATTCAGCTCTTAACCTTATTGCAGAATATAGTAGCGCCCTTGAAACTAAAAATGGTCTCAATACCCATAAAGTAGATCTTATCTTTTTGGATATTGAAATGCCTGTTCTTAATGGTTTTGAGCTATTGGACGTTCTCAACAACAAACCCCAAATTATTTTTGTTACTGGTAAAACAGAATACGCATTTAAAGCTTTTAATTACGATGCAACTGATTATCTTCAAAAACCCATCACTAGAGAGCGTTTTAATGTTGCTGTAGAAAAAGCCCTAGAACAGCATAAATTGACGCTAGATTTTAACGAAACTGATGGGGAGCACATCTTTGTAAAAAGTAACCTCAAAAAGCGTAAAGTATATATTAAGGACATTAAATGGATTGAAGCCCTTGGGGATTATGTGAAATTGGTCACAGAGGAAAACAGCTTGGTCGTACTTTCAACCATGAAAGCTTTTGAACAGGAATTACCGGAAGGCAAATTTTTAAGAATTCATAAATCGTATATCGTCAATTTGGACAAAGTAGACCGATTCAACAGTAAAAATGTTGAAGTGGGCGCCTATGAGATTCCTCTCAGTAGGAATAAAAAGTCTGAACTTGTGGATGCGTTGAATAATATCTAAAGGAATAACATTTTATTGGTAAAAATCCTGCTGTAAAGTAGGATTTTTTTTTTGGGGTTAAATGAAATTAAGGTGTTTGAAATAGTTAATTGAAATGAAATTTTAGATCAATCGAATTCTTTGAATTAAAATTTTATGAAATGGAACGCTGATGACGCTGATTTTTTATGATCGGCACCGATCTTTTCGGAGCAATCAGTGAAAATCTGCACTATCTGCGTCATCTGTGTTCTGTTGATTGGTTTCCAATCCTGAAGCATGGGAAGGATAAGTTCAACTTGCGACTTCTAGGGAAAATTTTGCGTTGTTAGAAAAATCCCGCCAATCCAAGAGTTTTGGGAGCGAGATTAGTTCAATTTATAACTATCTAAAGAAGAATTGGATATGGCATTAAAAACCCTGCTAAAAAGCGGGATTAGTTCAAATACGAAATGGGCGAAAAGCACATTTCTATTTTACTAGTAGTTATCAACATTTTCACTAGTAGTTATCGACATTCAAAATAACCCTGACCGATCTAAATTCTTTAATACTCAAAAAACTGTTATTAATCTTAGCAATGGCTTTTTTGGTTTTTGATAAGGATTGTTGCTGCGGAATCTTAACAAGAATGTTCTTATGGAATTGGTTCCTGATCCGGGAGATAGGTGGAAATTCTGGTCCTAAAATATTAGTTTTAAAAACCTGTTTTAGGCCTGTGGCATACCATTCTGCGCCAATATTTACCTTATTAAAATCTTTGTGTTTTAAGGTGATTTTTATCAATCGGAAAACGGGTGGGTATTTAAAATTATGGCGCTCATCCATCTGCTCCTTATACATCTCCTCATAATTGTTATTGGAAACTTGATGCAGAATTCGATGGTGCGGATTATAAGTTTGAATCAACACTTTCCCACGTTCATCGGTACGCCCTGCCCTCCCTGATACTTGAAGCATCAATTGAAAACTCCGTTCATGAGCCCTAAAATCAGGAAAATTGAGCATATTGTCAGCATTCATAATACCAACCAGCTTCACATTTCTGAAATCCAACCCTTTGGTCAACATTTGGGTACCAACCAGAATATCAACTTCTTTTTGCTCAAACGCATTGATAATTTTATCATAACCAAACTTCCCGCGTGTGGTATCCAAATCCATTCTTGCCACCTTATGCTCTGGAAAAATTTCTTGGGCTTCTTCTTGCACCTGCTCCGTACCAAAACCCTTATTGTCCAATTCCACGCTGCCGCAGGCCATACAATTTTTAAGCATGGCGGTATAATAGCCGCAATAATGGCATCGTAACTCATTTTTATATTGGTGAAAGGTCAGACTCACATCACAATTAGGACACTGTGGCGAATGTCCACAAGTAGTACATTCTACAATAGGAGAAAAACCACGTCGGTTTTGGAATAATATGATTTGATGGCCTTCCTTTAAAGCGGCAGTCATTTCTTCAATGAGTCGGTCGCTAAAATGCCCCGTCATCCGCTTTCGTTTGTGCTTATCCTGAATATCGACCAACTCAATATCGGGCATGAGCACATCATTATATCTGTGGGTAATTTCCACCAAACCATACTTGCCTTGTTTAACATTATGATAGCTTTCCAAACTTGGTGTGGCCGAGCCCAACAAGGTTTTGCTTTTAAACAGAGAGGCCACAACAATGGCCGCATCGCGCGCATGGTAGCGTGGTGCAGGATCAAATTGTTTAAAAGAAGTTTCATGTTCTTCGTCAATAATCACCAATCCCAAATTGTGAAACGGCAAGAAAATAGACGAACGTGCCCCCAACACAATCTGTGCCTTGGGCTGATTTTGCAATACGTTATTCCAAAGTTCAAAACGTTCATGAGATGAATATTTAGAATGGTAAACTGATACATTGCCTCCAAAATAAGTTTCCAATCGGCTCACCAACTGTGTGGTCAGGGCAATTTCAGGTAGCAAGTACAGCACTTGCTTGCCTTGGGCAATGACATCTTCAATCAACTTCACATACACCTCCGTTTTTCCCGAAGAGGTCACCCCATGCAATAAGGTAATATTAAATTTCTCAAAAGATTCATGAATCTCTTTAAGCGCAGTAACTTGATAGTTGTTTAGTTCTTTGGAAGCTTCATTGGCCTCTCCCAGATAGGCCACACGATCTTCTTGAAAGTGATATTCTTCAAGAATTTCCTTGTCGATCAACGTTTTTATGATGGCTGATGAGGCACCACTCGCATCAGACAAGTCCGTCACTTTTACAGATTTCTTCGTTTGTGCCGAAAGCGAAAATAAAGTCATGACCACATCCCTCTGCTTCGGCGCCCTGCTCATCTCCTCCAATAATAACTGTAATTTTTGAGGTTCAGCATACTTCGAATTCAGCTTGACATACCGAACCAATTTGGGCTTGTATTTTTCATACACTTCTTCCTGAAGGACGATGGCTTCTTTATCCAATAGCCTATTAATGACGGGAAACACATTCTTCTTATCCAGGATATTGACCAAATCTTGAAGTTTAAGCGACGACTGATGGTGGAGCGCTTCATACACCAAAAATTCCTCATCCTTTAAATCGGCATCATTGATGATCTTGTCATTGTTTTTAGTGATGATCGTTTCACTTTCAAGCAAAAAGGAATTAGGCAATGCAGCTCTTAGTACATCCCCTAAAGTACACATATAATATTCTGAAATCCATTGCCAATGTGCCAACTGATTTTGGGTAATGATGGGTGCATCATCTAAAATCTGATGAATTTCTTTAGCGTCATAAGCCACCGGCTGTTGTCCATGGATACGAAATACCAGCGCCGTATAGATCTTGCTTTTTCCAAATGGAACTGCCACCCGCATGCCCGGTTTTAAAAATTCCGATTCGGCCTGAGTGATACTGTAGGTAAATAACCTTTCAAGTGGAATGGGAAGTATGACGTCTATAAAATGTTGCATGCGCTAGGTCAAGATTCTTCTTGGTCGTGTTTTTGTAGGTTATATTTCTTTAAAAGTCGGATGGTAGCATTCAATTCGAAGCCCAACAATAAAATATTGGAGTTTAACCAAAGATAAAATAACAATATCAACAAGGCTCCAATAGAGCCGTACAGTTCATTATAAGTGGAAAAATAAGTCACGTATATGCCGAACAAATAGGAGAATACAATGATTAAGATTGTGGTCAACAGCGCACCCGCTGAGAAAAATTTAGAGTTCTTGCCTTCTCTTGTTCCAAAATAATACAAGGTGGCCGTAGCAATATACACCATAAGTACAAAAAACACATATTTGGCAATGGCCACCATAAATAAACCCTCCTCATAGGTTTCGTATCCTTGTTTATCCATATAATAAAGGACCCTTTGAATTACATAAATCTGGAAATATCCTATCACTGCAATTGTAATAATTAACAAAAGAACCAAGATAAGCGCCACAAACATGGAGTATAAGTATTGCTTAACCACACTGCGTGTCAACTGCTGATGGTAGGAACTTTCAAATCCAGAAAAGAGCGCACTAATCCCATTTGCCATTAAAACAATAGAAAGCAGGAACACTGAAGAAATCAGTCCTCCATTTCCGCCTTTATAAATATTTTGAAAAATGTTTTCAAAAAAGAAATCGGATGTTTGTGGCGGTAAAACAGAATTCAAGAATCCTTTGAATTCATATTCAAAACCAGGCACAGGAATATAGGGAATGAGAATAATAATAAATAATAGAAATGGAAAAATGGCCGTAAAGAAGCTAAAAGCAATCGCACTCGCTCTACTGGTTACAGCGCCTTTGATGATGCCTTTACCATAGAGTCTTAAAAAATAATACAGTGTCAATCCCTCTAAAGCAGGTAACTTTATTTTTTTTAGAAATGCGATGAGATACTTTAATACAGGTATTTTCTCGAGTTTATCCTCGATTTCATCCTCTATATTGGCATCAGGCAGATCGGACATTTAAACAGCTTTTAAACTTAAGTCCATATTGTATACTGAATGTGTCAGGGCGCCAGAAGAAATATAGTCCACCCCACACAAGGCATATGCTCTTGCAGTGTCTTCATTGATACCTCCTGACGATTCCGTCAAACTTTGGTCGCCAATTAAAGCCACTGCTTTTTTGGTGTCCTCATAATTAAAGTTATCAATCAAAATCCTGTATACGCCTTCGGTTTTTAGTATTTCCTTGATTTCTTCGAGATTTCTGGCCTCAACTATAATCTTCAAATCAAGATTATTTTCTTTTAAATAGGCTTTCGTTTTAGTGATGGCTCTGGTAATTCCACCAGCAAAATCGATATGATTATCCTTCAACATGACCATATCATATAAGGCAAACCTGTGGTTCTCTCCTCCGCCAATCTTTACCGCCCATTTTTCTAAGGCTCTTATGCCTGGCGTCGTTTTTCTGGTATCCAGAATTTTGGTTCCCGTGCCTTCCAATAAATCCACAAATGTTTTTGTTTTTGTTGCAATAGCACTCATGCGTTGCATGGCATTTAAGACCAAGCGTTCTGCTTTTAGAATGGATTGTGAAGCTCCTTCTACATAAAATACTAGATCACCATACTTTACTTTAGAACCATCTTCAATCAAGGTTTCTACTTTCAAATCTTTATCGATATAATTGAAAACACGTTTGGCAAAGGCCACACCTGCAATAATACCATCATCTTTCACCAATAGCTTTGCTTTTCCTTGGGCGGAAGCAGGGATACATGCCAACGAACTATGATCCCCATCACCAACGTCTTCTCTTACTGCATTCACGATGATGCCCTCTATTTCTATATTGAATTGTTCTTCTGAAATCATTGTAGTCATATTTAATGTAAAAATACTAATTGATAATTGAAATACTCAAATTCCAAATCTGAAATTCTGAATCCTGACAATTTTGTAATTTTACGCCATGCAAATAAAACTACTCGCCATAGGCAAAACCGACAACCAGCAATTACAATTGCTCATTCATGACTATCAAAAACGTTTGGGATTCTATATTAAATTCGAATTTGAGATGATTCCCGATCTGAAAAAAGCGAAGAACCTGAGTGAAGAACAACAAAAACAAAAGGAAGGCGAGCTTATTTTATCAAAACTCAGTACAACTGATATTCTTATTTTAATGGACGAAAACGGGAAGCAATATGATTCCGTCGGGTTTTCAGAACTGCTTCAAAAGCACATGAATTCTGGCATTAAACAATTGGTTTTTGTCATTGGTGGTCCTTACGGATTTTCACCAGAGATGTACGAAAAAGCAAATGGGAAAATATCGTTATCTAAAATGACATTTTCCCATCAGATGATCCGCCTGTTTATGATTGAACAGTTGTATCGTGCTTTTACTATTTTAAGAAATGAACCTTACCATCACCGGTAAAGAGTAGCTTCTAGTCTGAACAAAAGATTAAAATTCAGCTTTGCCCAATACTGCATCTCCTAGTGCCTTTCTTCTAATAGGTCTTAAAAGCTTGTTTTCTCTTCTTTAATTGGATTTCTAAATCAGAAATGGTTTCTTTTACCGCCATTTCATAATTCTTCTCATCCGAAGTCGCAAATACTTGTGGCCCTGGCAAGCTTAATTTTATATTACAAATTTTACCTTTTTCAGGCTCATTACCTTCTTCTTTAAAAAACACATCGGCACTGATCAGCCAATCGTATTTTTCGGCCATTTTATTTAATCTTTCAGTAGTATGTGCAGCAAGTGAATCGCTATAATCTAAATTTACGAATTGAATGTTTATGGTCATAATAAATGTATTTATGTTATGAGACTAAATTACGGGTTTAAAAAGGAAGAGGTCCTGATAATAATCATAAAATATGCTTAAAGTTAGCCTTCATTGGTGCTTCTTGTTTTGGGCTTTCTGTTTCAGGTTTCCTATTTTTTGAGTACAAATTCAGCAACTTCTGTTCAAACCTCCCGTACGCCCCCACACGATACAGGTATTCAGAAAAGAAAAGCGAAGTTAAACGTTGTTCGTCAAAGTTCGAAAATAGAAAACTCTATAATCATAATTTCCTACAAGCTAATGCCCAATACCTATTCCTTAAATCTCCCGCAAATCCCGCAGATGTTCGCAGACCGTTTTCTAAATAATAAATGGCACTCATAACTCTGAAAGTATAACGCCCCATATTTCCACATCTCGCCTCTCATCTCTCACATCGCTAATCCTTATTCCTAATCCATAATCCCTATTGCCCCATAAAAGTCCATTCTCTCTTAGGACATTTCAATATTATTACACTAATTTTACCAATCAATCTTATATCATGCAAATCGTTTTCGCTACCAACAATCGCAACAAATTAAAGGAAGTACAAAGTCTTATTCCAAAAGACATTAAACTGTTGAGCTTAGAAGATATCAGCTGCTTTGAAGATGTTCCTGAAACTCAAGACACTATTGAAGGGAATGCCATCCAGAAAGCCGAGTATATTAAAAAGCACTACGGATACGATTGTTTCGCTGACGATACGGGATTGGAAATTGAAGCGCTTAACGGAGAACCTGGCGTCTATTCCGCACGCTATGCAGGTGAGCAGCGAAATTCAGAAGACAATATTCAAAAAGTCCTATTAAACCTGAAAGACACCTCTCTTAGAAGAGCGCAATTTAAAACCGTTATTGCATTAGAACTTCATGGTTCGCAGCAACTCTTTACGGGAACATGCAAAGGCGACATCACTTTAGAAAAAAAAGGAGAAAAAGGTTTTGGTTATGACCCGATCTTTAAGGCGGAAGGCTATGATAAAACCTTTGCTGAAATCACTTTGGAAGAAAAAAATCGAATTGGTCACCGAGGAAAAGCTGTAAATCAACTCATTGCCTATTTAAATAATATTTAGACGATTACAAATCAATTGCTTAACAATTAGGATTTGTGAAAAATAAAAGTGTACCTTTGCACCTTGAAATTTTTCCTCAAGGTGAGGATGTGTTACTGGAAGTTTAGGTTAAGTATGTCGATTCGCTTCTATTGTAACACCAAAAGAACATAATCAAATACATATTAAATCGAATGAGCACATTCCAAGATTTAGGTCTTAATGATGACCTATTACGGGCTATTACTGATATTGGCTTTATTACGCCAAGTGATGTCCAAGCAAAAGCAATTCCAATTTTATTAGAAAGAGACACAGATTTAGTGGCTTTAGCACAGACCGGAACAGGTAAAACTGCTGCTTTTGGCTTCCCAATGTTACAAAAGATCAACATTGAAAGCAGAACAACCCAAGGATTAATTCTCTCTCCTACCCGTGAACTTTGTTTACAGATTACCAACGAGTTAAAAAATTACGGTAAATATTGTAAGGGATTTAACGTAGCCGCTATTTATGGTGGTGCGAGCATTAGTGACCAAGCCAGAGAAGTCAAAAGAGGCGCACAAATTATTGTTGCTACTCCAGGGCGTATGAAAGACATGATCAACCGTAATATGGTGGACATTTCTAAAATTGAATACGCAGTTCTTGATGAAGCTGATGAAATGTTGAATATGGGGTTCTATGAGGATATTACTGATATTCTATCACATTCTCCTGAAGACAAAAACACCTGGTTGTTTTCTGCAACCATGCCAAAGGAAGTTTCGGCCATTGCAAAAAAATTCATGCATTCGCCTGTTGAAATTACAGTAGGCAACAAAAATGAAAGTACCAATACTGTATCTCACGAATATTACTTAGTGAATTCCCGTGACCGTTACCAGGCCTTAAAACGTTTGGCCGATGCAAATCCAGACATTTTCTCTGTGATTTTTTGTCGTACGAAACGCGATACCCAAAAAGTTGCGGAGCAATTGATTGAGGATGGCTATAGTGCCGGTGCCTTGCACGGTGATTTAAGCCAAAATCAACGGGATATGGTCATGAATTCCTTCCGTAAGAACCAAATCCAAATGTTGGTGGCTACTGATGTTGCCGCACGTGGAATTGATGTTGACAACATTACGCATGTAATCAATTACCAACTGCCCGATGAAATTGAGACTTACACACACCGTTCTGGTAGAACTGGTCGTGCAGGAAAGACCGGTATTTCAATGGTGATTGTTTCAAAAAGTGAATTGCGTAAAATAAAAAGTATTGAACGCATCATTAATAAAAATTTCGATAAAAAAGAAATTCCTGACGGGATGGAAATTTGCGAAGTCCAATTAATGTCTTTGGCCAATAAAATCCATACGACAGAAATCAACCCTGAAATTGAAAAATATTTGAGCAGTATTAATGAGTTGTTTGAAGACACTTCTAAAGATGAATTGATCAAAAAATTCTTTTCAGTAGAATTCACACGCTTCTTTAATTACTATAATAAATCGAAAAACTTATCGGTAGCTGACTCTCGTGGCAGTGATAGAAACACTGATTCTGGAAGAGACTTTGGTCGTGATTTTGGCGGCAATGACGATTCTTCACGTTTTTTCATTAATGTAGGTAAGAAAGATGGTTATGATTGGATGAGTTTAAAGGACTTCTTAAAGGAAATTCTTGAGCTTGGAAGAGATGATGTCTTTAAAGTTGATGTTAAGGAAAGTTTTTCTTTCTTTAATACGGAAAAAGGATTACAAGAAAAAGTATTGGCTTTTTTCACCGACTTTAAACATAATGGTCGTTTTGTAAATGTGGAAGTTAGTGAAGACCAAGGTGGCGGAACTAGTAGAAACAAAAGACGTTCTGGCGGCGGAAGACGCTCAGGTGGCGACTTTAAACCACGTAGTGAAAGACGATCAGGCGGTGATTTCAAATCGTCAGGAAATAGAAGCGACAGAAGAAGTTCAGATAGTTCTAGACCAAGACGTTCTGGAGATAGCTCTGGTCCAAATAGACGTGACAGACGTTCTGGCGCAAGCGAGAGACCAGCTGAAGCCAGTTTTTCCAGACCAAGACAATCGCGACGTAAAGATTAGTTACAAGTCCATTGATCATTAATGCATAGACCACTTATCTATGAATGATTTCAGGTTATCATATATTTAACGAAGCGGAAAATTAAAACTTTCCGCTTCGTTTTTTATTTTAGTTTTTATCGGCTTGTCATTTCATTACATGTTGTCACCATGGATGCAGCATAAACTGACTTTCAGCACAAAAAACCATAGGATTTTCCATTTATGAAAACTACTTTGTCCATCATTCTCCCAAAAGCATGCTGTTTGATTTTACAACAAGCTAGCCCAAACAAACGCTCAGCATCACTCTTATCTCATAACTCATAACTCGCAACCCCAATTCCTTAAAGTTAATATTATATCAATTTTGCAGTGTTTCGACCCGTTTCTGAGTTTTGTTTCTTATTTTTATCGCTTAAATAAACCAATGAGGCACCTACTAATACTTACTGCTTTTTTATTCATTTCCTCCCTGAGTCTGGCACAAGAACCAACCGTTGTATCAGGAGCGGTATACAGCACGAGTACTAATGAAACTTTGGAAAGTGTGAACATTGTCAACTTAAATCAAGTGATTGGGACCACTACTAACAATCTTGGCGAATTCACGATTAAAGCCAATGCCAATGATACTTTGCATTTTTCGTTTTTGGGTTATAAATCCATTAAAGTAAGAGTGACGAACGACTGGTTAAAATTTGGAGAAACCAAGATTGAAATGACAGAGCTAGCGCTGGCGTTGGAAGAAGTAGTCGTCAATCAATTACGCCTTACGGGTTTTTTAGAAGTTGATATCAAACAAGTGCCAGTTAAAACCAATTACAGATACAGCATTTCAGGCCTATCAACAGCTGGCTATGAAGCAGGAAGCAATACAGGAGCAGTCAATAAAGTTTTGGGAGCAATATTTAATCCAGCGGACTTTCTATATAACATGTTTGGAAAGAAGCCCAATGAGCTGAGTAAATTAAGACAAATGAAAAAGGACGATGAAATCAGAAATTTACTGGCTTCTCGCTTTGATCGTGAAATGTTAATGGTTTTATTACAAGTAGACCGGGTTGATTTGGATGAAATTGTCAGTCAATGCAATTACTCCAAAGAATTCATTCAAACGGCCAATGACCTCCAGATTCTGGACGCTATTAGCGAATGTTACGAAGAGTACAAAGTATTGAGCAGAAGCAAAAATAGAAGCAACTAGGTTTTCTTCTTTTCATAAAACCGCTCTACAATATCATCATAACTTTTTAAGGTTTTTGAAATCCAATCAAAACGTTTTTCCAATTGTTCCTGATTGGTCAGCTGCCAATTCACATTAGACTGTCGTAATTTATTTGTAACGTCCTGTAAAATGATGGCTGCAGAAACTGAAATATTCAAACTCTCGGTAAAACCTACCATCGGGATTTTTAAATAGCAATCTGCATTCTCCAAAACATCTTGAGACAAACCTTCTGTCTCCCTACCAAAAAAGAAACAGGACTTTTTACTAATGTCAAAATCCGAAAGCACTTGGTCATTCTCATGTGGTGTAGTCGCCACTATTTGGTATCCATTTTCTTTTAAGCTTTTGATACAATCCTTAACGGTATGAAATCGTTTCAAATCCACCCACTTTTGGGAACCCATCGCAATTTCCCTATCAATTCGTTTGGAATTGCGTTCTTCAACAATATGCACTTCCTGAATCCCAAACACATCACAACTTCTTATGACTGCACTCGTGTTATGCAATTGGTACACATCTTCAGTGGCCACGGTAAAATGCTTGGTCCTGTTTGGAAGCACCGTATCGAAGCGGGCTTTTCTCTCAGGGGTAAGATAGGTTTCTAAATGCTCTAAAAGTTGGAGGTGAGTCATCAAAAAAGTTTATATTTAAACAAAGATACTGTGTTCATCATTTATCAGCACTTATTTTTAAGCATTGTTGTTCGAAAAAGAAATAGCAAAGTTAGGATTGTCAAGTTTTAAAAAAAGAGTCTTGCTAATTGTATCGCGAAACATCTGAATAAAAACTTTGGTTTTGAACTGTTATAAATTCAAAAACAATGGTTCGTCAATAAGTAACAATCAAGTCTTGATTCTTGATTCTTGATTCTAAGAGCAAAGCGTGGATTGCTGAGCTTGTCGAAACATCTTGATGGTCTTTAAGAAGTAAACATTTTTTAATAAGAACATTTAATGCCTTGAGTTCTTAAAACAAAAGACAATTTAATAAACACATAGAAATTCTATAAATAAAGAAAATCTAAAAACATGAAACATATTGTAGTATTAACCGGCGCAGGCATCAGTGCCGAAAGTGGGATTAAAACATTTAGGGATGCAGACGGATTATGGGAAGGTCATGATGTAATGGAAGTGGCGACACCTGAAGGATTTAGAGCCAACCCTGAACTTGTTCTTGATTTTTACAATCAGCGCAGACGCCAGTTGCTCACCGTAAAACCTAACGCTGCACATCTTGATTTGGCAGGCCTAGAAAAGGATTATAAGGTATCAATTATTACTCAAAATGTGGACGATTTACATGAACGTGCCGGAAGTTCCAAGGTGATCCATTTACATGGCGAGTTATTAAAAGTCAGAAATGTCATGGATGAGCTCAGTTATTATGAACATAAAGATGATATTAAACTAGGAGATGTCTGTCCAAGTGGACATCAACTCAGACCACATATTGTTTGGTTTGGGGAAGCAGTGCCCATGATTGAAACTGCCATGGAACTTTGCGCTACTGCCGATATTTTAATCATTATTGGTACGTCCATGCAAGTCTATCCCGCAGCTGGATTAATGCATTATGTTCCAGAAGGAACGCCTATTTATTATATAGACCCTAAGCCTGCAATGGAAAGTGGGGGTGACTTAACGGTTATTGCCGAAACTGCGACAACGGGAGTAAAAAAGGTTATTGGGATGCTGGAATGAAGTTGAAATTGAAACAATCAGAAATTCAAGTCGAACTCAAGATACTCAATGTCAAAACGCATCCCTTACCCCAAAAAGAAAGTGAGATACTTTTTACACAATTTAAAATGACATTTAATTCGAAAAGACTCTCACGTTAATAATATAATAAAGTTCAAGCTTTATTGTTGAAAAAATTAAGCGTCTTAAATTTTAAGTGAAGCTCTAAACCCTTGTCCTGCATAATAAGATTGGGCACCATTATGATATATAAAAACCTGCCCAAATCTAAAATCAGCAAAAATAGCTCCTCCCAATGCCCTAATGTCTGATGGCGTTTTTAACCAATTGGATGTTTTGGAATCAAAAGTACCGAGTTGCTGTAGTGCTCGATACTCTTCTTCAGTTAAAATTTCAACGCCCATTTTCTCTGCCATATCAATAGCCGTGTGTTTTGGTGGATGTTCCTTTATTGATTCGAGTCCCTTACGATCGTAGCAAATACTGCGGCGACCTTTAGGGCTTTCTTCTGAACAATCCTGAAAAACAAACACATCGTTCAATTGCTCATAGCCCACAACATCAGGCTCACCTCCTGTTCGTTCCATTTCGTTGAGCGACCACAGTTTATTAGGACTTGTTTTTAAGCGCTTATCTATAGGAGTCCATTCCAGATCCTTATGTCGGTTGGAGTGATTTTCAAAGCGGGCTTTTAAAACCTCAAGAAGAGACTCAGATTGTTCTTTGGATAACGTACGCTGATTTACCATAACTAGAGCTGAATTCTGATGAAACAATTCATTCCTACGAAGTTAAATTATTCCGTAAAATTTAATGGCTTTGTATTCACATTTTTTTGGTGATGAAGCTTTTCTTTTGCCGTATTACTAAATAGAAGGTGTACTTGGATCTCTTCTAAATATTTCAATAACATCAAATAAAAGCACACAAAAAATTACCCAAATAAGTCCGGCAATATAGCCACCAGCAATATCCGAAGGAAAGTGGACACCAAGGTAAATACGACTAAGACCGATGCTCAAAATAAGTACCGCCAACAGTAAAATGACGGTGATTTTTAAAAAGATAGGAATCTTAAATCTGTAAAATAAAAACATTAAAAACCCATAAAATGCCATAGCACTCATGGCATGCCCACTAGGATAGCTTAATGTTTCAACTGAAACCATGTGTTCAATTCCCGGTCTTGCCCGGTCTATGAACCTTTTAAGAATAAGATTAGAAATGGCAGATAACGCTAAAACCAAAACGATTTGCACGGCATATTTCCAACGTTTATATACGAAAATAGACATGAAGGCAAATATACCCAAAACGATGGCATAGCCATAAATATCACCCACGTGGGTTACAAAAACAAAATATTTGGTAAGTGCGGGCGACCGATGCGCTATTACATATTCGGTGATTTTTTGGTCGTAATCTGCCAGTAGGTCTGACTTTAGCGTTTCCGTCAGTTCAATAAATAAGTTAATTCCACCAATCACAACAATTAAGGCAATAACTACGGTGATGATATAGGGCAGTGTGACATCATATTGATGAAATTTCTCTCTTAAAAAAGCTCCTATCTTGCTAATGAAGTGCCTAATGGCTTTTCTCATAAATTTTTGATGTTCAAAATTAAAATCTAAAAGTATAGATTTAAAAAACTAGTGTTGAGGCGCAAAATTTAACGAAAAAAATCTAAAGAAGTGAGCCTAAATGAAATTTATCTGATCGTTTCCAACGCTCTATTAGTTCTTTAAATCAATCTCTTTCAAATTCTCTATTCTGTTTCTCACCAAGAAATCATCTATCGTCTCAAAATGTTCAATAACTCTTTGATCTTTAAATTCGAAAACTTTTTGTGACAAACCTTGTAAAAAATCACGATCATGAGATACCAGTATCAAGGTGCCATCAAAATCTAAAAGTGCTTCTTTTAAAACGTCCTTAGACTTTAAATCCAAGTGATTGGTCGGCTCATCCAGAATCAATAAGTTAACAGGTTCGAGCAAAAGTTTTACCATGGCCAATCTTGTTTTTTCTCCACCGGATAACACACTTACTTTCTTATCAATATCATCGCCCTTAAACATAAACCGTCCAAGGATATTTTTAATTTGCGTTCTGACATCACCTTGTGCTACTTCATCCACGGTCTGGAAAATTGTCAAGCCTTCATCCAAAAGTGAGGCTTGATTTTGTGCAAAATAGCCTACTTTAACATTGTGGCCCAAATGGCAACTTCCTTCCACTTCAATTTCTCCCATAATGGCTTTGATCATAGTAGATTTTCCTTCACCATTTCGGCCTACAAAAGAGACTTTTTCGCCTCTTGAAATAGACATATTGGCGTTTTTAAACACAACATGCTCACCATAGGATTTTGATAAATCTTTTACAGTTACCGGATAATCTCCTGAACGTTGTGCTGGTGGAAATCTCAATTTCAAAGATGACGTATCAATATCATCCACTTCAATAATTTCCAATTTTTCAAGCATCTTCTCTCGTGAGTTCACTTGATTGGTTTTGGAGTAGGTGCCTTTAAAACGCTCAATAAATGCCATATTATCCGCAATAAACCGTTGTTGTTCCTGGTACGCTTTAATCTGATGAGAACGTCGGTCTTCACGCAATTGTAGATAATGGGAGTAATTGGCTTTATAATCATAAATACGCCCCATGGTCACTTCAATCGTTCTATTGGTGATATTGTCAATAAAAGCCTTATCGTGAGAAATGACCATCACCGCATTCGCCTTGTTGAGCAAGAAATCTTCGAGCCATATTACCGACTCAATGTCAATATGATTGGTAGGCTCATCCAAAAGAATCAAATCTGGCTTTTGCAACAATATTTTTGCCAATTCAATACGCATACGAAATCCACCACTAAACTCACTGGTCATTCTGGTAAAATCTTCCCGCTTAAAGCCTAATCCCGCCAATGCCTTTTCCACTTCAGCATCATAATTAACATCTTCAAGAGCATAATATTTTTCACCCAAATCTGATACTTTCTGAATAATTTTCATGTAGTCATCAGAATCATAATCTGTTCTGGTTTCTAAAGCTGTGTTCAATTGCTCCATTTCATCCCGCATTTCAAATACATGGGAAAAAGCTTTTGAAGCCTCTTCAAATACTGTACAGGCATCTTCAGTCAACAAATGCTGTGGCAAATAGGCAATGATCGCATCTTTTGGAAAACGGACGTGGCCTTTGGAGGGCTTTTGTTCGCCCGCAATAATTTTCATCATTGTAGATTTACCGGCACCATTTTTTCCCATCAGGGCAATTTTATCATTTTCATTGATAGTGAAAGACACCTCGCTAAATAAAGAAGTCCCACCAAATTCTACAGCTAAATTATCGACTGAAATCATAGATCTAATTTTAAAGTGGCAAAACTATAATTTATTTCGATAACTGCTGAGATTTAAATTCCAAACTTCACACGCCCGAAGTTCAATTAACTCCTAACTAAAGACCTCTTCCTTTTTATTAATCTCCCGCAGCTCTCGCAGGTTTTTGCGAAGAACTTCAAAATACTGCTGCGATAACCTTATAACGAATCTCATCTCCACTCATCCCAGATGCCCCAACCTGTAACTCATTTGCAATAAAAACGTTCCCTATTAAGATTTTTATTTCAAATCCATAAAATCCTTAGTATCTTTAGAACTGCTATGAATTCACTCACTAAAAAATACATCGAAACCCGTCAACGCACAGAAACGCTTTGTAAACCTTTACAGATTGAGGATTATACGCCGCAATCTGCAATTTTCTCAAGTCCTCCCAAATGGCACATCGCCCACGTATCCTGGTTTTTTGAAGAGATGATTTTAAAAAATTACGTGCCTAAGCATAAGGTTTTTAATAAGGATTTTGGGTTTTTATTTAATAGTTATTACAACAGCATTGGAGAACGGATTGAACGGGATAACAGAGGTTTGTTGACCCGCCCAAAAATTGAGGCCGTTTACGATTTTCGCACTTATGTGGATAAAGCGATGATAAAATTATTGGAATCAACTACTGATGAAAACGTCATATCCTTAACCATTTTAGGAATCAATCACGAGCAGCAACATCAAGAATTATTGCTTTCAGATATCAAATATACGTTAGCACTGAACCCATTGTACCCAAAACTTTATGATCAAAATTATGTCAATCATTTTAATAAAAATGAAGATTGGTTAAACATTGATGAAGGTATTTATACCATTGGTCATGCCAGCGATGATTTTTGTTTTGACAACGAATTGGGCGTGCATCGCGTGTTTTTGGAATCCTTTGAAATTTCAAACGGCCTTGTCACTTATGGTGATTTTATGGCATTTATAAACGATGATGGCTACAAACAACCCAAATATTGGTTGGATGAAGGTTGGTTTTGGATCAACGATAATAAAATAGAACATCCCTTATATTGGAAAAAATCGAATAGGCAATGGCACCATTATACGTTGTCTGGTTTAGAAAGCATCAACAAGAATGCTGTCTTGACCCATATTTCATTTTATGAAGCCTCAGCCTATGCGCAATGGAAAGGTTGTCGATTGCCTACAGAATTTGAATGGGAAGTCGCCTCAAATCAATTAAATTGGGGTACGCATTGGGAATGGACCAATAGTGCCTACTTGCCTTATCCTAAATTTCAAACGGCCAAAGGAGCCGTAGGCGAATACAATGGCAAATTCATGATCAATCAGATGGTGTTGCGTGGTGCATCCAATGCAACCGCACCTGGCCATAGCCGTCACACCTATAGAAATTTCTTCCATCCCCACGCCCAATGGCAATTTTCAGGAATCAGACTCGCAAAATAATATATGAACCACAACTTTCAGAAAGACATCAACGCTGGCTTGAGTGCCTCAAACAAAACGCTATCTTCAAAATATTTCTATGATAAAATTGGTGACGCCCTGTTCGTCGAAATCATGAATATGCCAGAATATTATCTCACTAAAGCGGAGCTTGATATTTTCAAAAATCAAAATAAAGAGCTCATAAACGCTCTAAAACTTGATAAAACCACATTTTTCGAACTTGTAGAATTAGGTGCTGGGGATGGTACAAAAACAAAGCAATTATTGAAGGCCCTAGACGACTTAAATTATGACTTCAGATATGCACCTATTGATATATCTGATAATGCACTAAAGCAATTAAAGACATCCATTAACAAAGAATTACCAAAAGTTCAGACCGAGCCAAAGCAAGGTGATTATTTTGACGTGCTAGGTAGTTTAAAGACCGCTGAACATCCAATTGTGGTCTTATTTTTAGGTTCAAATATTGGAAATCTTCCCGATGCAAGGGCAAAGGAATTTATTCAGAAATTAGATAAGAATTTAAAAATAGGAGATAAAGTTGTATTGGGTGTGGATTTGATAAAGCCAAAATCCGTTGTTCTTCCTGCCTATAATGACGCACAGGGCATAACTAAGCGCTTCAATCTGAATTTATTAGCACGAATCAATAAAGAATTGGATGCCAATTTTGATATCGAGACTTTTGAGCACCAACCAGAATACAACGAAGACGAAGGTATTGCCAGAAGTTTTTTGGTAAGTACAAAAGATCAAACCGTGACTATTAATAGTTTAGAAAAAACTTTCACCTTTAAAAAAGGTGAAAAAATTCACATGGAAACCAGCAGAAAATATAACGACCAGATTTTGAACGGAATTTTGCAAGGCTCAGCCCTAAAGATTACTGGCCGACTGACAGACTCGAAAGATCTTTTTGCGGATTATATACTTATGAAAATTTAATCTGTTGCGGTTACCCCATTAGTATTATTTATTCTTTTCCTCAATCCATTTAGCCATATACTTGGTAGATTGAAGTGTATGGTGCTGCAACATTTCACCGGTGAAGTTATTATGGCGATGGTTTTGAAGCTGCTGAATGGTATTTTTGATTGTGGTAAAAAATCGATTTTGAAAAATCGCTTTATCGAATCTCTCGTTGAGAATTCTAAATCCAAAATCCTGCTTGTCGTTCCAAATAGCCGCGTTACGGTATAGTAACGCCGCTTTTTCTGCAAATAATTCTGGTGTATTTTCTATAAAACCATTCGGTTGCATTTCTCCAAACATCCCTTCGGCAGCAATAGAGGTCATTATACAAGGTGTTCCATTGTTCATGGCATCAATAAGCTTTCCTTTAAGTCCTGCACCAAAGCGCAATGGTGCCAAGCACACTCGTGAGTTGGCCATGACCGTGTTCACATCAGTAGCGAAACCTTTAATTAAAATCCCACTTTTAACATCCTGTAACTGATTTACTTTTTGAGAGGCATAAGCACCATAAACATGCAATTCAGCATTAGGCAAATGCGCTCTGAGCAATGGCCAAATTGATTCTTTCAAATATAAAATGGAATTATAATTAGGCTCATGCAAAAAATTTCCGATGGTTATAAAATGCGCTCGATTTTTATATTCGGGAAGTTTAGACATCTCTTGATCAGAAATCAGATCGAGTTGGAACGGTAGATAAAACAAGAGATTATGAGGGATTCTGAAATCAGTCTTTAAAATAGCCATTTCCACTTCTGAAATAATCAGACTCAGATCAGATCTATAAATACTCGCCATCTCACGTTTTGAAAAGTCATTGAACAGATAAGATTTATCAAATTCATTTCCATCTTTAAACGCTTGATGTCTCCCCTTTCGCAAACAGTGCAAATCTTCAGTATCGAGGACTCTTAAAGCATTTGGACAATTTTCTGCGACGCGCCATCCAAATTGTTCTTCGGTCATAAACCGATCAAAAAGTACCACATCTGGATGATAGCTCTTGACAAATTGGTCAAAACTAGAATGGTTCATCTCAATATTGGCCTGCACAACACCAATTTCAGAAAGATCAAAAGCATTCGCACTCTTGGCACAGGTACTCGCAAAAATGATTTCGTAATCCTTCTTTTGAAAGACCTTTATGAGTTGCATCATCCTGGTCCCTGCTGCAGAACTTCTGGGTTCAGGCCATACATGACCAATGATAAGTAATTTATTTTTCATAGAATACATCGGAGCTTGAAACTAAAAATCTGGAATTTGCCTGCCTCTCGGCAGACAGGGAATTTGGATGTTTACTGTGGTCTCGGTCCCAAGCTGTATTTCAGTCTCACTTTTTTACCCCAATCTACAACCGCAGCTATTTGGGCATCGGTCAAATTCGCTTCTTTGTGTGTAAATGTATAAGATTCTAATGGCATTTCTTTTTGTTCTACCATTTCAATAAGCTCTTCAAACTTATGGTCTTTCTTTTTTATCGAATACCCATCCCAAGCGGACATATCAAAATGTTTCTTTCCATCAGCAACATGGTCTGCCAACCAATAATTTATGGGTGTTATTTTATTATACCAAGGATAACGCGTCACATCACTATGACAATCTAGGCAGCTTTCTTTAAGAATAGCTTCCACCTCTTTTGACGGATTTGTATCACTAAAAAATGGCTCCACAGAGGATAGATCTCCCAGATTTTTTTCAGGGCCAAAAAATTGTGCCCCTATAAAAATGATCAGGAATAAAAGCAATAGTTTTTTTAGAATCTTCATTTTGATTAGTTTTAGGCATAAAAGTAAGAAAACTGGTGACTACCGACCAACTTTATGCTGAATTAAACTATGTGAGCCACTCACGTGCCAACAGATTAAAATATGCGAATTTAATTCTCTCGCAACGCGAATTGATTCCTGATTTACTGGACATCCTTTTTATGGTAGATGACCTAATTTCGTGTAGGGCCGCTTGGGTTCTGGAATTTATGTGCGGCCAAAAACTTGAAAGTATTATTCCGCATTTAGATCAATTTACTGAACACGTGCATAATGTTCATTTAGATTCCGCCGTGCGACCGGTTGCCAAAATTTGTGAATATTTAAGTAAAGCCTATTATTCAAAAACCACAAATAGCCTCCAAGATGTTTTGACCCACACGCATCAGGAGCGGATTATTGAGGTTTGTTTTGATTGGTTGATCAATGATGGAAAAATTGCTCCTAAAGCATATGCCATGAATGCACTCTATCTTTTTGGAAAAGACTTTGATTGGATCCACCCAGAATTGGCAATCCTTTTAGAACGAGATTTTCAGATGCAAAGTTCTGGATTTAAAGCACGCGCACGTCATATTTTGAATAAGATAAGACAAGTTTGAAGGAGAAAGCACGGAAACCAAAACAAAGGTCATAAGGTCATGAGACCATGCTATATATGTTATCTCAAAATTTAGAATCAACCCAAACATCAAGATTTCGGATAAATCCACTTTTCATACGTTTTATTCAAAGATACTTCAAGCTTCTGGCTTCTTACTTCTCACTAACTTTACTATCTTTACAACTTCTTTTTAACACAACCAAATAACACAATCAATGTCCTTATCCACTTTAAATGCCATTTCTCCAATTGATGGGAGATACAGAAATAAAATCAACAGTTTAGCCAATTATTTTTCTGAGGAAGCACTCATTAAATATCGAGTACAAGTAGAAATCGAGTATTTTATTGCCTTATGCGAAATTCCATTGCCTCAATTAAAAGATTTTGATACTTCAAAATTTGAGAACCTAAGAGCTATTTATACTCAGTTTTCAACAGAAGATGCATTAGAAATCAAGGACATTGAAAAGGTCACAAACCATGATGTTAAAGCGGTTGAATATTTTATAAAAGCGAAATTCGACAAGCTCAATTTAAATGCTTACAAAGAATTTATCCATTTTGGACTGACCTCTCAAGACATCAACAATACTGCAGTTCCTTTGAGTATTAAGGAAGCGATGAATGACGTTTATGTGCCTGAGTACATGAATGTTGTCAAAAAACTTAAAGAGCTTTCAAAAGAATGGGCAAATATCCCAATGTTGGCACGTACCCATGGGCAACCCGCATCACCTACACGATTGGGTAAAGAAATTGAAGTATTTGCTGTGCGTTTGGAAGAGCAATTCAATTTACTGAATGACATTCCTAGTGCCGCAAAATTTGGTGGCGCCACCGGAAATTTCAATGCGCATAAAGTTGCTTACCCAACTATTGAATGGAAAGCTTTTGGAACCGAATTTGTTCAAGAAAAATTAGGCTTGCAGCACTCCTTCCCTACCACGCAAATTGAACATTATGACCATATGGCGGCATTGTTTGATGCGCTCAAACGCATCAATACCATTCTCATAGATTTGGATAGAGATATCTGGACCTATGTCTCCATGGATTATTTTAAACAAAAAATTAAAGAAGGTGAAGTTGGCAGTAGTGCCATGCCACACAAAGTCAATCCTATCGATTTTGAAAACAGTGAAGGGAATTTAGGAATCGCCAATGCTATTTTTGAACATTTATCAGCAAAACTCCCTATTTCACGATTGCAGCGGGATTTGACCGATAGTACGGTATTAAGAAACGTTGGCGTGCCTTTTGGACATACTTTGATCGCTTTTAAGAGCACTTTAAAAGGATTGGACAAGTTGGTATTGAACGAGCCAAAATTTCAGGAAGACTTAGAAAACAATTGGGCTGTAGTAGCCGAAGCCATCCAAACTATTTTAAGAAGAGAAGCCTATCCAAATCCGTATGAAGCTTTAAAAGGCTTGACACGAACCAATACCAAGATCAATCAAAAGTCAATTGCAGACTTCATTAACACTTTAGAAGTTTCTAACGCTATAAAGGAAGAACTGAAACAAATTACACCAAGTAATTACACTGGAATATAGAAGATGACCCGCATAGATTATATAGGACGTGCACTGACAATAATCATTTCTTCCGGCTTTTTTGTTGCTGGAGTTTTTGACGTGCTTGATAATTTTGTAATAAAATATCTACTGTTTGCAAGTTTCATTAGCGTAGTCTTATATATGTTTTTCAAATTATATCAAAATGAAAATCACCCAAAAGTTTAAACACTCTTGGGTGATTTTTCCTATGAATTCCTCAATTTAGGCTTATCCAAAAATCTATTATTTAAAAAATTCAGTAAATTGGCCGAGTTGTGATTCGTTAATATTTGCTTTATCCAATGCAGATGCTAAAGTCATGATTTTATCAGGACTCATATCATTTCCCAAAATCCTGACAATAGCAAAACCTTTATTTTCAATAGTTCCAAATAAAATAAACTCTTCAACGTCATCTTCCTTTCCCAAAATTTTGATGACAAATTTTCCATCTTCCGGATTACCACCTCGCATCAATTCTTCATATTTAGGATGAGCTAAGATGGTATTTACCTTGGCCATTTCAGCTTCATATTCTATAAGGTTTTCCGATTTCATCCTATAAGCCAACAGATTCAGTTTTTGAATGGATTTATAGGCATCCTGCTGGTCTTGAGTCAGATGTTCTGGATCAATATTTAACATGCTAAGTGGCACATCTACCGAAAGAAAGTTAGGCTGCTCCTGCTTGTCAACATAATAACTCTGTAAGGATGGCCCTTGATTGCAACTGTTTAACGTTACCACCAAGAGCACCATTCCTATAAAATTTTTGACTAATGAGATCATAATTATTGTTTTTTACCTTTTCCCGCTTTTTCAAGATGCTCACCACCTGGAACGTTCATTTTACTTGTGATCTTAGAAATCTCTCTCAAATCAACATCACCAATGATGGAGACGACAATAGTTTCGAGTTCTCTCTTTTCGCCATTGATTTCGATATTGGCATCTTTGGTCAATTCTTTCAAACCATTGACATACATCAACAATTCTTTGACATGATTTTCATCGCGACCTTCTTTGACATAAAATTTCACCGACTGGTTTCCATCTTTAAAGCGCATCAATTCGTCTAATTTTGAACTACCAATATATTTCTCAGTATCTGCCGCCATGCTTTTTGAAATCCCTACATCACCAGTACTCAACACCTTAATACTCTCAATTTTCTTGACCATATCCAAAAAGCCTTGAGCTTCCGGATCTTCAAGATCCACATCAATAGTGGCAATCATTTTAAACATTTTTTGACTGATCACACCGGATGTAACACCCTTCATAGATTCATATTTATCAAAAAAGCTTTGTCCAAATGATACCATTGGCGCAATCATAATGGCCAATAAAACAACTGTCTTTTTACTCAGGTCAGTCTTAGTTTGAAGATATGCCTGAAGGTTTTTTAAATTTTTCATAATTTCTTTATTTATTAGGTTATTCGCTTTTAATAATTTTGTTTGTTGCTTTGTTAAATTCTTTGATATAGCTTAGGTTTTCAGCACCTTCATTCAATTTGGAGGACACTAAACTCAAAGCCTCTAAATTGTCAGTGCCTTTATTAAATTTTGAGGACACTAAGCTAAAGACTTCAATAGTTTGGTTATAGGCCATCAATTGTTCATGACTCAAATCGTCCAAAGTGGTTTTTTGATTCATTTGATGCACTTGAAAATAGCCTCCTACCATAAGAACTGCAATCGCTGCGACAGAAATCCACTGGTACATTTTTGTACGTTTAGGTTGTAATGGAACGTCTTTGGTAAACTGTTCTTGTTTTGTGTGTTTCACATATTGAAACAATAACTTATAAGATTCTAAATGTGCAGGCACATTCTCTCTAGAAAAATAGGCTCTTATTTTGGCTTCTTCGGCCAAAGTTGTTTCAGCGTTATCATACTTTTCTAAAAGTTGTTCTATATTATCTAATGCCATAATTATGTTTATTAGTCAATTTTTCTCGTATTGTCTTTCTTGCTCTTGATAGAGCCACTCTTACTGCGGTTTCGTTCATTTCCAAAACCTTCGCAATCTCATCAAACTCATAGTCTTCAACATCCCTGAGCTGTACAATTATTTTTTGTTGTTCTGGCAACTCCTCCATAATCTTAGAAACCCAATTGAGGCTATCGTTAAGTTCAACTTGTTTCTGTAAGGAAATGTTATGATCTTCATAATTACTATGGACAATCTTTAAGTTTTGGGCCTGTTTTGATTTTAACCGATCCAAACATAAATTCTTGGTCATCGTCATTGAAAAAGCTTCAACATTTCTATAATCTTCAATCTTTTTCTTGTTGTTCCATAACTTTATTAAAATCTCCTGTGTAGCATCCTCAGCCTCTTCATTTGAAACCAAAAGTCTTTTTGCAAGTCGATAGATCTTATCCTTAAAAGGCAATACTAATTTTACGAAATCAGTCTGTGTCATTATGGTTAGTTTTACAACAAGTGAGTTAAACCTGTTTCTATCTTTACGACGGAGCAGATTCTATTTTGTTACAAATAATTTTGATTTTATAATAATGTAAGGAAATTTCGAGTTAAATTACCGACCAATAAATTGTAAATAAAATAAAAGCCCAATGAAAGTTTTAAAATTTGCCCTTTTTGCACTTGTTGTATTTAGCTTAAATGTAAGCTGTTCAAAAGATAAAGACGACGACCCTGCGCCTCCAGCAGTCGTTAAAGATGAAGTCAATGATTTTGTCTGGACCGCAATGAATATTTTTTATCTCTACAAGGCCGAAATTCCAAACTTAGCAGATGACCGATTTGCAACAGATGAGGCTTATACTACCTATATCAACGGATTTGAGGAACCAGAAGATTTGTTTGAAAGTCTCATTTTTCAAAGAGAAGTCGTTGACCGTTTTAGCTTTATAACCCCAGACTATATTGCCTTAGAGCAGCAGTTTCAAGGTGTTTTCAAGAGCAATGGTTTAGAGTCTAACTATTATTATCAGCCTGGAAGTGATAGCAAAGTGTTTGGTGTTATCCGTTTGGTATTGAACGATAGTGAAGCAAGCGCCGCTGGTTTAAAGCGCGGACAGGCGTTTAACGCTATTGATGGCGTTCCGATGACGGTTGAGAATTTCAACGATTTGTTAAGTAATGATACTTATACGATAAATTTTGCCAACTATAATAGCAATGGAACCGCAGATCAAGATGATGATAGTGTTGACTCAACTTCAGAATCAGCAACATTGACCAAGAAACCGTATACTGAAAATCCTGTTCACACCTCCAAAGTATTGGATATTAACGGTTCTAAAATTGGTTATTTAATGTATACTAGTTTTACGAGTAATTATGACGCTCAATTAAATGAAGCTTTCGGTCAATTTAAATCGGCTGGCGTACAGCATTTGGTGTTAGATTTAAGATATAATGGCGGTGGATCTGTAAATACAGCTGCACTTTTAGGCAGTATGATTACCGGTCAATTTAATGGCGAGGTTTTTTCTAAGCTTGTTTGGAATGAAAATTTACAAGCCGAAAACACTCTGTACAATTTTAAAAATAATGACGCCAATTCCGGTGGTGCAATCAATTCGCTAAATTTGGATAAAGTTTATGTATTGACTACCAACCGCACAGCTTCGGCCAGCGAGCTGATTATTAACAGTCTCGCTCCTTATATTACGGTTGTCCAAATTGGGGATAGAACAACTGGGAAATCCCAAGCTTCTGTTACGCTATATGACTCTGATAATTTTACGCGTCAAAACGCAAATCCTAGACATACCTATGCACTGCAACCTTTAGTGGCCCTCTCTGTAAATAAAAATGATGTCCGTGTACCACCAAATGGTTTGTTAAATGATATGGAGCAGTTCAGAATGAGAGAATCTGTAAATAATCTTGGCACTTTAGGAGAAACAACAGAGCCTTTTCTAGCAAAAGCTATTGCTGATATTACGGGCAGTGGACGCGCATTCCCTTCAATTGATAGAAATCCAGCACCAATTAAAGACCATGTTGATCTGAAAATATCGGATAATGAAATGTATATTGATCTGGATGAAAACATTTCTGTTTTTAGAAAATTTCAATAAATATCTACGATGAATATTAACGCATTGTGGAACGGAGAAAGTGACCTTTACAATAGCGCGAAAGTTCAATTTTAAGATTTCGCAAATCCGAAAGTGTTGGAATACTAATTTTTAAATATGCTAAAAGCCGCTGTAGAGCGGCTTTTTTTTTGAGTCCAGCCATATGGCCAACATTTAGAGTTCCAGAGCAACCACTGCTATAAGCAGAAAGTAATATAAAATAGGACATGTTCTCAAGAATATAGCATACGATTGTCGATATCCCATAGCTCATAATACTTGCAGACTGCACCGGTTTAAAAACCTAGGAGGGGTTATATATTCAATTAAATAATCCTATTTTTGAGGTGAAAAATAAATGTTTTGAAAAAACTCTCAATTTTATTAGTGTATCTGGTTCTTTTAAACTGTAAAGAAGATAAAAAACCGACGCCTCAATTGCCAACTATAACCACCACAAACACCTCAATTTCCTATGCTAAAGGTTTTACAATCCAAGAGTATCAGGATTTTAAAGTTTTGGAAATAAATAATCCATGGCCAAAATCCGATAAGAGTTTTCGATATGCGTTGGTCAACAAAGAAATGGCTGCTAAAATCACTTTAAATAAGGATGATTTTGACGGTATTTTGATCACTCCAATTGAAAACATAGTGGTCACTTCCACTACTCATATTCCAGGGTTAGAATTGTTAAATGTGGAGAACACTCTGGTCGGTTTTCCGGATTCAAAATATGTGTCTTCTGAAAAAACAAGAGCCCTTATTGATAAAGGTGCCGTAAGGGAATTGGGCAAAAATGAAAGCATCAATACCGAAGTCCTTTTGGAATTAAGACCTGATTTGGTGATTGGCTTTGGAATTGATGGTAACAACAAAACCTTTGACAATATACAAAAAGCGGGAATCCCTGTGGTATTTAATGGGGACTGGGTAGAAGCTTCGCCATTGGCAAAAGCAGAATGGCTCAAGTTTTTTGGAGTTCTCTACAATAAAGAAAAGAAAGCCGATTCTATTTTTAGATCAATTGAAACCAATTATTTAGATGCCAAAAAGATTGCCCAAAATGTAACTCAAAAACCAACTATATTGAGTGGTGCTATGTATAAGGATATATGGTATTTACCAAGTGGGACCAGTTCTGAAGGCATTCTTCTAAAAGATGCGAACACCAATTACCTATGGAGCGAAACAACAGACAAAGGCAGTCTTTCTCTCAATTTTGAGAAGGTTTTTGATAAGGCCAAAGACGCCGATATTTGGATTAGTCCATCTTATTATTCAAGTTTAGAAGCTATCGAAAAAGCAAACGCCCATTATACCAAGTTCAAAGCTTTCCAAAATAAGGAGGTGTACTCATTTGTGAATACTACAGGCAAAACGGGTGGTGTATTATATTTTGAAATGGGCATGTCCCGACCAGATTTGGTTTTAAAAGATTTAATTAAAATCGCCCATCCTGAATTGTTGGAAGGTTATGAAGCTTATTTTTTTGAACGTTTGAAATAATCCATTTAGTTCATACCTGACAGGTTTTAGAAACCTATCAGGTCTCAAATTTATGAACAACAACTATACATATCCATTCTTAACATTGATAGCGTTGCTTATCATTTGTTTTTTCGTAAACATTAGTTTAGGGTCTGTATCCATTCCTATCAAAGCTATTTCTGGGAGTTTAATTGGTAATATAGAAAATGAATCGTGGCAATACATCGTTCAGGATTATCGTTTACCCAAAGCGTTTACCGCTATTTTGGTGGGTTCAGGCTTAGGGATTTCGGGATTGTTGATGCAAACTTTATTCAGAAACCCTTTGGCGGGACCATTTGTTTTAGGTATCAGTTCTGGTGCTAGTTTAGGTGTGGCTCTGGTCATCTTGGGATCTGGTTTGTTTGGAGGTGTATTGGCGAGTGTATTGATGTCCAAATGGAGCATTGTTATTGCGGCAAGCTTAGGAAGTTTCTTAGTGTTATTGGCGGTTATATTAGTCTCTTTACGCGTTAGAGATACCATGGCTATTCTTATCATAGGTTTAATGTTTGGAAGCATCACTTCAGCAGTAGTCAGTGTACTCTCCTATTTTAGTTCGGCGGAACAATTACAACAATATATTTTTTGGGGTTTTGGGAGTTTGGGAAACTTGTCCTGGAGCGAGCTTTTCATTTTCTTTTTAATTTATTTAGCCGGTATTTTGATGACCATCGTTAGCATAAAAGGATTGAACACGCTTTTATTAGGTGAGAATTATGCCAAAAGCCTTGGTTTAAACTTAAAACAAAGCCGGCTTATCATTATAATAGCGACGAGCTTATTAGCAGGGACAATTACGGCATTTGCAGGTCCGATTGCGTTTATTGGCTTGGCGATTCCGCATATAACCCGCCAAATCTTCCCGACCTCGAACCATAAAACCTTGTTGCCCGCAGTCTTTCTTTTTGGAGCGATTGTGATGCTCATTTGTGATAGTATTGCACAATTGCCAACTAGTGATTATACGCTGCCTATTAATGCCATTACCTCTTTGGTTGGCGCACCTGTGGTGATCTGGTTACTGGTAAGAAAACGGAAAATGTTTTTTTAGAGGGATAATCCTGACAGGTGAAGGGTGACAGACGATTGAAGGACCAAAGACTGAGAATTGGGGATTGAAGATCGAGGATTGAGGAATAGTACCGATAAAATAATTAGAAGCATACAATTAAATCCATGACAACAGGACAGCGACATATCGTTCTTGAAACCAAAAACCTTACTATTGGTTATACTTCCAAAAAAAAGGAGAATGTGATAGCTGATGCTATCAATATTACATTAGAAAGAGGGCAACTCGTAGGTTTGGTAGGTGCTAACGGTATTGGTAAATCAACGCTATTACGTACTTTGACCAATGTTCAAGAACCGTTGCACGGTGCAGTTTATATAAATTCTCAACTCCTATCCGATTACGAGCCGGTAGCTTTAGCCAAACAACTGAGCCTTGTGTTGACGGAACAAATCACTTCAAAAAATCTTTCCGTTTTTGAATTGGTTGCGTTAGGAAGACAACCTTATACCAATTGGGTGGGAAATTTATCCCAAAATGATATTGAGATCACTAATAAAGCAATAGATCAGACCAATATTGAAGCTTTAAAAACCAAAAAATGCTTTGAATTAAGCGACGGACAACTTCAAAAAGTGATGATTGCCCGCGCGATGGCCCAAGATACCGACTTGATAATTTTGGACGAGCCCACCACGCATCTTGACATGTACCATAAAGCCTATATCCTAAAACTACTTCAGAAATTAACTAAAGAAACGGGTAAAACCATTTTATTTTCTTCTCATGAAATTGATTTGGCCATACAGCTATGTGACACGATGATTGTAATGACCAACAATAAAGTCGTTTCAGGACAGCCATGTCATCTCATATCGAATGGCACATTTAAATCTTTATTTCCTGAAGATCTCATTGTATTCGATGAAAATTCGGGCTCATTTAAGGTGAGAAAATAAATTTCATTGGTCTATGCACAGAATTCTGTATTTTTTATTTATAAAAATCAGAATGCTCTAAGTTTCCAAGACTGTGCCTCATGCTTCCAATTTTCATTCACTACCTAAAAACAGTTCTTCAGCAATCGTCAGTCAAAAAAAATCTATCTTTGATAAAATTGATTTTTTAAATGAACGACAGCATCATCCTCATTATTTCCATTCTTATTTCTAGCGGTATTGGCGCTTATATTGGTTTTACCATTAGCAAACTCAAAAGTAAAGGCCAACAAAGTACGCTTGAAGAACGTATTATTAATCTTCAACAACAGTTACAAGATTCAAAAGCGCAGTTTACTTTAGAAGCTCAAAGAATGGAACAACAAAATGAAGTTCAGCTTCTGTCGCTAAAGGAAAACCTGAGCAAAGTGGAAAATGATCGCGAATTTATCCGTAGTGAAAAGGAATTTCTAAATACGGAGCTGGCACGTAAGAATTCAGACTTTGAAAATCTTGCTTTAAAAAATCAGGAACAAAAAGCGGAGGTTGAAAAGTTACAGGAAAAGTTCTCGAAGGAATTTGAAAATTTAGCCAATAAGATCCTTGATGAAAAATCGAGTAAATTCACGGTTCAGAACAAAGAAAACATTGACGCCATTTTAAAACCATTACAGGAAAAAATTCAACATTTTGAAAAACGTGTCGAGGAAACCAATAAGGAAGACATCACCAGGAGCGCTGATTTACGCAGGCAGATTCTTGGTCTTAAAGAGCTCAACGAGCAAATGAGCAAAGAGACTACCAATTTAACCAAAGCACTAAAAGGCGACACCAAAATGCAAGGTAATTGGGGGGAATTGGTTTTGGAACGTGTTATGGAACGCAGTGGTTTACAAAAAGATAGTGAATATTTTATACAGCGAAGTTTTACTACGGACGATGGTAAACGCGTGATGCCGGACGTGGTCATTTCTCTGCCTGGAGATAAAAAGATGATTGTTGACTCAAAAGTATCTTTAGTGGCTTATGAACGCTATATCAATGAAATTGATGAATCAGAACGCACCTTACATTTAAAAAACCATCTGATATCGGTTAGAAAACGAGTACGTGAATTGGGCGAAAAAAATTACCACCAACTCTATGATATGGAAAGCCCTGATTTTGTGTTGTTGTTCATTCCTATCGAATCTGCTTTTGCCATTGCTTCTATGGAATACCCCGCCTTGTATAGCGATGCCTTTGAGAAAAATATTATTATTGTCACACCAACTACACTACTTGCCGTTTTAAAAACGATAGACAGTATGTGGCAAAACGAAAAGCAAAAGGCGAACGCCATAGAAATTGCCACACAAGCAGGACGTCTGTATGATTCCTTTGTGAATTTGACTGAAGAACTGGTCAAGGTTGGCACTCAGATAGGCACTGTTCAAAAATCTTATGAAAGTGCAATGGTCAAATTAACAGGAAAAGGAAACTTGATCAAACGGGTGGAAACCCTAAAAGCACTAGGTGCCAAGGCCAGCAAACAACAAAACGAGAAACTTTTAAAACGCGCCATTGATGACGAATAAAATGACAGACCAATCCAACTATAAAGAAGTAGATGCCTCAAGAATCTTAATTTCTGAATTGATGCAACCCTCCAATTCCAATTTTAACGGAAAGATTCATGGCGGTTATATTCTTAATCTAATGGATCAGATTGCCTTTGCATGTGCTTCAAAACATTCCAAAACCTATTGTGTTACAGCCTCTGTAGATACCGTTGATTTTTTAAATCCCATTGAGATTGGAGAGTTGGTGACCATGAAAGCCTCTATTAATTATGTAGGAAATACCTCTATGGTGGTTGGGATTAGAGTAGAAGCTGAAAACATTAGAACAGGTGCCATAAAACATTGTAATTCTTCATATTTTACTATGGTTGCCAAAGATGATGATGGTAAATCTGTAGAAGTTCCAGGCCTCATTTTAAACGACAAACAAGAAATCAGACGCTTTTTAAAATGTTTAAAACGTAATGATATGAAACGCTTAAGACGAAAAGAGTTTAAAGAGAAAAACTTTTCTTCAGAGAATTATTTACATATTTTAGAAGATTACAAAGTTAAGGTTGCGATTCCATAACTTGTATATCTTAGAAATAAATGATATATTTGAATATCATCTAAAAAAGTGATAATAAATAATATCACATATAAATATGATAATATAATTTATCATCTATAGAGATGATAGTAAAGACAACTTTCAAACTAAGCGGATATGACAAGTATTTTGACCGGGGACATTATAAAATCAAGATCCATCAAGAATCCTGAACTATGGCTTTCTACCTTAAGAGAAGCATTAGCCGCATGTGCCCAAAACGATGCTCAATGGGAAATATATAGAGGCGACAGCTTTCAATTGGAACTAGAGGATATTGCTGAAAGTCTTAAAGCGGCCATATACATTAAAGCCTGTATAAAAACCATAAAAGGATTGGATGTAAGAATAGCTATAGGTATAGGCGTAAAAACATTTAGTGGAAAAAGTATTGTAGAATCCAACGGCGAAGCATTTCAATTTTCTGGCGAGACTTTAGAAAACTTAAAAAAAGAAAAAGTCAATCTAAAAATCAAGACCACAAACCAAAAATTTGATCAAGAAGTTAATTTATACTTTAAACTAGCCTTAGCCATCATGGATGATTGGACGCCTAATTCTGCTGAAATTGTGAAATTACATATGGAGCAACCACAGGCGCTTCAAGAAGAACTTGGTAAGCATATTGGCATCAATCAAAATGCTGTGAGCGGAAGGCAGAAACGCGCGCATATGGACCTCATTATGCAATTGGAACAACTTTATCGTCAAAAAATAACACAGCTACTCGCATGATACTGATAAAAATTATCCTCGCACATCTTATTGGAGATTTCTTCCTTCAACCCTATTCTTGGGTCAAAGAAAAGGAGGAGAAAAAATTAAAATCACCAAAGCTCTATCTGCATGTACTCATCCATATCGTTTTATTGTTTCTCATTCTATGGGATGTTTCAAAATGGCCATTAATTCTAATCATTGGTATCTCACATTTTATCATTGACGCTTTAAAGCTCACTCTCCAAAAGAAAAAGACCATTCGGATATTATTCTTTGTAGATCAAGTGTTACACATTCTGGTCATTTTAGCTGTCTATTGGATTTTTGAAGCAAATACTGTTGATTTGGATGCCATAATTACAGATCAAACACTTCTGCTCCTAACCTGTATATTGTTCTTAACCATTCCCGTATCCATCATTATGAAGACCATCTTTTTAAAATGGAATATTTCAAAGCTAACTGAAGGCAATGAATCACTTAAAGATGCAGGAAAATATATAGGAATTTTAGAACGTGTACTGGTTTTTGTTTTCGTGATCTTAAATCATTGGGAAGCTGTAGGATTTCTGATCACCGCTAAATCTGTATTCCGGTTTGGCGATCTTAAAGAATCAAAGGAACGTAAGTTGACAGAGTATATACTAATTGGAACCCTGATTAGTTTTGGGATTGCCATATTAATTGGACTTTTGTACCTAATGAGCATTCCCTCCATTGCATAAAAAAACCATCAACACAAAATCAATGTTGATGGCTCTTACCATAAATGTTATGAAGTTCTTACTTACTCAAATACATTTTACGTCTCGAATATAAATTATAAAATTCGTCATCTTTTAAACTATCAATAAACAGGATGCTTTCTCCTGTACTCTTCATTTCTGGGCCCAATTGTTTGTTCACATTAGGGAACTTATTGAATGAAAACACCGGTTGTTTGATGGCAAATCCTTCCAACTTTGGATTGAAGTCAAAATCTGTAACCTTTTTAGCTCCCAACATCACTTTTGTTGCATAATTAACATACGGTTCTCCATAGGCTTTTGCAATAAACGGAACCGTTCGGGATGCTCTTGGATTGGCTTCAATAATATAAACGATATCATCCTTAATTGCAAATTGAACGTTGATCAATCCTACTGTATTTAATGCCAAAGCAATATTTTTAGTGTGATCTTTTATTTGTTGCAGCACAAATTCACCCAAATTGAAAGGTGGCAAAGTGGCATTACTATCTCCAGAATGGACACCACAAGGCTCAATATGCTCCATGATACCAATGATATATACATTTTCACCATCACATATAGCATCAGCTTCAGCTTCAATAGCTCCGGCTAGATAACGGTCTAAAAGCAATTGGTTATCTGGCATTCTTCGCAGTAAATTGACGACATGCTCCTCTAACTCCTTCTTATTGATCACTATTTTCATGCCTTGACCTCCTAAAACATAAGAAGGACGCACCAAAATAGGAAAATCAAGAACATCTGCAATTGCCAAAGCTTCATCTGCGGTAGTCGCAACATCAAATTCTGGATAAGGAATATTGTTTTCTTTTAATAATTTTGAAAAACTACCTCTATCTTCAGCTAAGTCCAAAGACTTATAAGTTGTTCCGATGATTTTGATCCCGTAACGATCCAATTTTTCAGCAAGTTTTAACGCCGTTTGTCCACCTAGTTGCACAATTACCCCCTCTGGTTGTTCATGACGAATAATGTCATAAATATGCTCCCAAAACACAGGTTCAAAATACAATTTATCAGAAATATCGAAATCTGTAGAAACCGTTTCAGGATTACAATTGATCATGATGGTTTCATAGCCACATTCAGAAGCTGCCATAACACCGTGGACACAACAATAATCAAACTCAATACCTTGGCCAATTCGGTTAGGACCTGAACCTAAAACAATTATCTTTTTTCTGTCAGACACCACACTCTCATTGCCCGATATTATGGTACCATCAGCGGTTTCTGCTCTGTTTTCAAAAGTAGAATAATAATAAGGTGTCTGTGCTTCAAACTCAGCAGCACAGGTATCAACCAATTTATAGATCCGTTTGATATTAAGCTCATCACGTTTTGTGTAAACTTGACTTTCCAAACATTTCAACATGTGAGCAATCTGTCTATCGCCATAGCCTTTCTGCTTCGCCTCCAACAATAAATCATGTTCAATAGTATCAATGGTGAAGGTTGAAATTTCTTTTTGAAGATGATATAATTCCTCATATTGTTTCAAAAACCACATATCTATCTTCGTAATATTATGGATCCGGCTCAACGGAATTCCCATTTGAATAGCATCATAAATTACGAATACGCGATCCCAACTCGCGTGAGTTAGCTTTTCAATAACCTGGTCATAACTCTTATATCCTTTGCCATCAGCACCAAGTCCGTTACGCTTAATTTCCAAGGATTGCGTCGCTTTATGCAGTGCTTCCTGGAAAGAGCGACCAATAGCCATAACCTCTCCCACAGCTTTCATTTGAAGCCCGAGAGTTCTGTCTGCACCTTCGAATTTATCAAAATTCCAACGCGGAATCTTCACGACCACATAATCCAAAGTTGGTTCGAATAACGCAGAAGTAGATTTCGTAATTTGATTGTATAGTTCATCCAAATGATATCCAATAGCTAATTTTGCAGCAACTTTTGCAATGGGATATCCTGTAGCTTTACTCGCCAATGCCGAAGAACGAGAAACACGCGGATTAATTTCAATGGCAATTATCTCTTCATTTTCATCTGGACTCACTGCAAACTGCACATTGCATCCACCAGCAAAATCGCCAATGCTGCGCATCATGTGGATGGCCATATCTCGCATACGTTGGTACGTAGTGTCTGATAAGGTCATTGCTGGGGCTACAGTAATGGAGTCCCCTGTATGGATGCCCATTGGGTCCATATTCTCAATAGTACAGATAATTACCACATTATCATTTCTATCGCGCAATAACTCTAATTCATATTCTTTCCATCCAATCAACGCTTTGTCAATCATAACTTCATGGATAGGTGAAACTTCCAAACCACGAGTCAACAATTCATCAAACTGATCTTCAGTATGCACAAAGGATGCCCCTTCTCCACCAAGCGTGAAAGAAGCTCTAATAACTAAAGGAAAACCAAATTCTTGAGCAATTTCCTTGCCTTCCAAATAAGATTTTGCGGTAGCCTGAGGGGCCATTGGCACACCTATTTGCGCCATTAATTCCTTAAACTCTTCCCGATCTTCAGTAATATTTATCGCTTTGATATCTACACCAATCAGTTTAACATCAAAATCTTTCCAGATTCCTTTTTCATCTGCTTGAATACATAGATTAAGAGCTGTTTGCCCCCCCATGGTAGGCAAAACGGCATCAATTTGTGGATGTTCCTTTAAGATCTTAATGATTGATTTTGTAGTAAGCGGCAATAAATAGACATGATCTGCCATAGTAGGATCAGTCATGATAGTTGCCGGGTTTGAATTGATCAGGATGGTTTCTATACCGTCTTCTCGAAGTGAGCGTAATGCTTGGGTTCCAGCATAATCAAACTCGCAAGCTTGTCCGATAACGATTGGTCCCGATCCGATAATAAGTACAGATTTTATGTCTTTGTTTCTAGGCATTGTGTTGAGGTATTTTTCAGTGTTCTAAAAGTTAAAAATATGTGTGGATATTTAAGATATTTGCGAAGGATTTTAATTTTACCCGCACAAAAATAAGTATGAATTAGGTACAAAAAAAGGCGTTACACCTAAGTAACACCTCTAATTATTAATAATTGTTAATCATTATCTTTTATGTCTTGTTTCTGAAGAAACAGATATCTTTTTTCTTCCTTTAGCTCTTCTACGAGCAAGGACCTTTCTACCATTAGCAGAAGCCATTCTTTCTCTAAAGCCGTGTTTGTTTACTCTCTTTCTCTTTGATGGTTGAAACGTTCTTTTGCTCATTTTTTTATATCTTTAAAATAATCTTGTATAGTCTAAAATATTGTCCGGATCTTCTCTCCAAAACTGCGGGCAAATATACAAAGACTTTTTACTTTGACAAATCTAATATTGAAATATTTTTGTGAAATTTTCTTCACATAATTCTGCTCCCTTAAAAGTCAGCTCAAATATAGGTCTAACAGCATTAATTACACCAAATATATGAATGTCAACTTAAAAAAAATTAGTTTCTTTGTGCTCTGATATAAGACTCTCTAATTCGATACATGAAGACCATTACACTTTTGTTTTTTATTCTTTCTTCCTTGGCCGTAAACGCTCAAAAAGCACTTCAATATGACCTTAAGGTAAATGACTCTTTTAATGTTGAACAGCAGGCAAAACAGCATATTATTCAAGACATCAATGGTGTTGATCAAGTGATCAATAATAATCTCAAAAGCGCTATGCAGTTTAAGGTGATTAAAGTGGACCAAAATCTTATTACTTTAGAAATGATTTTCAAACAGATGAAAATGACCATGAGTTCACCATCACTTGGCGAATTGCTGAATGCAGATACGGCCAATGAAGATGATAGCGATCTCACTTCCAAAATGTTTAGAGGCACTCTAAACATTCCGGTAATCATGATCATGGAAAAAACTGGAAAGATCCGATCCATTTCTGGAGGTGAGAATTTGATTGCCTCCATGTTCAAAGCAGCTGATATAACGGATAAAGAATCCATTGAGGCCAATAAGGCACAGTTTGAAAAACAATTTGGAAGTGCAGCACTTTCTAACAGTTTTGAGCAGATGACCTATTTTTTACCTGCTCAATCCGTAAAAGTGAATGACACTTGGGAGAATATTTATCAGGGAGACTTAGAATCCAAAAACACATGGACTTTAACGGCTTATGATGCCGATAGTTTTAGTGTTTCTGGAAATGCCAATACCACGATGTCAAACATTGATGAAAACGTTACAATGGTGCTCGTAGGCACCCAAAAAACATCTGTTATTGCCAATTCAAAAACAGGATTGTTTAAAAATATTACGGTTGAGGGTGTTTATAGTGGAGACACACAAGTGAACGCCGCAGATATGACCATTCCAACTAAAATAACATCTACAATTACTTATAAAATATTAAATTAATCATGTATAATAAAAATATTAAACTCGTTATTACCGCGTTGATCATTGCTTTTTCCATCTATCAATTTACAGAAGGGTATATTGGGAATGGCATTATGTTGATTTTACTTTCTACAATTTTTGTGTTTCTATATTTTAAAAATGAATTTATCCTCTTAGCTTTTTTAAGATTGCGAAAACAAGATTTTGTTGGCGCCAAAAAATGGTTGGATAAAATTAAAAACCCCTCTAGTGCTTTGGTCAAAAAACAAGAAGGTTATTATAATTACCTTCATGGTATTATGGTATCTCAAACCAACATGAATGAAGCTGAAAAATATTTCAAAAAAGCCCTAACCTTTGGCTTGGCTATGGACCACGACATGGCCATGGCAAAATTAAACCTAGCAGGAATTGCATTTAGTAAAAGAAGACCGCAAGAGGCTAAAATGTTGTTGAGTGAAGCTCAAAAATTAGATAAGCGTAACATGTTGGCTGATCAGATTAAAATGATGAAGGACAGCATGAAAAAAGCACAAATGCCTAATCAACATTACGGAGGAAATAGACAGGGAAGAAGACGTTAAATTTCAAAGTCTCATACAATATTTTATTAAGCTATTCAAAAAGGAGAGAGAACGCAACTCTCGAATAGTAGTGATAATAAGTTACAAATCTTTTTATCTAACAACTTACCATATCATAAGAACACTCACTACAAGGCCATATTAAAAAGAAGCTCTCATCACCAATATCGTTACCATTATTATATCAAAAATCTAACAATCTCTGCAAATCAATATTTAATAATTTTGATTTCCTGATGCAACATTCGTTATTAAGTAAATATTGAATTTTCAATAGCCACCATCTTCGTTAGACAACAAATTTGAATGAGCTAATCATACCTTCATGAAAAAAAGTTATATTTACAATAGTAGATTATCTCATTTGAGTTCAAAAAGTGTTAGTAATTACTAAAAAGATTATTATTGAAAGTATCGAAAATTTTATTAAATATTCCGTGCAAAAAATGAAAAACAAAATAAAGAAAATTGTAGAATTCTTGAGATTTAGATATTATTACTATGATAGGACTCAAGCATTTGAAGCTAGGAATAAAAATGTAAATAAAGTCTTATTTATTAATAGACTTGATGGCGATATTATTAAAAAGTATAAAGAAAAATGGTCAGTTTTAGGATTGAAAGTTGAACATAAAACATTTATCCTTTGTTATAATCTATCTGGCAAAATAGATTATAATATTGTACCTGAAAACATTTTCGCTGCTTTGATTGAATCGAAGTTAAACATTTATAAAGAATTAATGTTTTTTGATATCAAAAATATTTATGAAAAATGGTTTGATAATAAAAATTTTTTTCCAAAATCCTATTTTCATAAAATAGACAATATCTATTATGATTCGAATATGCAGATAATAGAAGATATTGACGCTTTTTTAAAAAATTTAAAGATTTCTTTCCCCATTATTGTAAAGCCTAGCAAAGATACTAAAGGAGGTGCGGGAGTGGAAATGATAAAGAATTTTTCAGGGCTCTTACATGGAATGAAAAAAAACAAACATCTCGTTTTTCAAGAATTAATTTTGCAAAATGATTATTTAAATTCTATAAATTCTGGAATTAATTCTATAAGAACCTGTTTATACAGAACTAAAGCAGGCGTGTTTGAGGTTTTAAATAACTCCATACGTTTTGGGATAGATGGCGGACTAGACAATCTTACTGGCAATGGCATCGTATGCAATATTAAGGAAGATGGATCTCTTAATGAATATGCTGTGAACAAATATGCTGTAAAGTACTTGGAACATCCCAATAGTAGAGTCAGATTCAAAGATGTTGTTATCCCTCATTTTGAGGAACTTAATAAAAATGCAATTAGTATAGCAAATCATATTCCGCTATGCAGATTGGTCAGCCTAGATATGTGCTTGGACAAAAACAATAATTGGAGATGTATTGAAATAAATACGCAAGGACAAACAATACTTTTCGCCCAATATGCAGGCCAAGGTTTCTTTGGGAAATTTACTGATGAAATTATTGATTTGGTCAAACACAAAAATTGAAATCAATCGCATAACTATAATAAATTTTGAAAGTTAAGAGTAAGAGACAAGAAATCAGAATCAATAAAAAATATTAGCTAGAAAAATTCATATAATATTTATTGTCTCATTTCTCCGCAAAAAAGGCATATTTGTAGTGAAGCTCATTATCAAAAAACAATTCTAAAAAACTGTTTTTAGCAATTTACAACTCTGAAATTGTTTTTTTTTAAATCTTGAAGCATTTAATAAAGAGCATCCTGATAATTTTAAAATACTCTAGAATTATTTTAGTAATTCATAAAATTCGTGGCACTTCTATATGAAGTGCTTTTTTATGGAGATGAACATGGTTTTTTAAGCGCTTATCGAGAAGATTTGAGAATGTTTTAAATAAAGCCTAAGTTGCTCATCCTTAACAAAAACCTCGGCCAATGGTCCTTAGAAAACTACTTATACTTTTACTTATTACTTACATTCCTCTGCTCTTTGCTCAAGAGGAAAAAGTGTATTTTGATGATGCGCTTGCCCAGCATTTAAAAAAATTTAATGTGAAGTCTGATTTCGCCATTAAAAATGATACGCCAAATGAAGTAGATATCCTGTTTGATTCCCTCTTAATAAAACATTTAAAAAACACCTATATTTCTGATTTAAAACTCAGTAAAGTATCGGGAGGCAACCTTCAAACAGCTAAAATAGAACGACCGTTTTTGCTAATTACCAAAAATTCTGCGATCATTCAGACCAAAGAAGAAATAAAAACCATCAACGCTCTTGCCGATATATACAGAGGCAAGGTAGACATCATTGTCTTATATTGGAACACGAAGAGTATTGCAAAAAAGAAATCCAAGAATTACAATAAAAATGTCATTGTAACGTATGCTGATGAACGCCATAATATCTCCAACAATGCGCTTGCAGTCTATAAACATTCCTTTGGTGTACCGGCATGCTTTTATATCAATGAAAACAAACAGATTTCTAGTATTGACAGAAAATTCTTTTTAAAAAACATAGAAACCTCAACCAAAACGATGTTTGTGGATAAGGCCAACCAAGAAATTTACCAAATGTTATCCTCCGAAAATAGCAACAGTCAAATTAGTCTTTCAACACATAACCGTTAAAAAAACAACCTATAATAGTGGTGCCCAAAGACGGCAGTAGGATTCTTTCAACTTTTCAAGTTGTGGACGGTTCAACCATCTTTCTTTATCTATAGCTTCGCTTTCTTGGAGATCCTCAAAGAAGTGCGATTTTAACTCCAAAGTTTTATTCTCATTATAGATAATCGCATTGATCTCAAAGTTGATATTGAAACTTCGGTAATCCATGTTTGTGGTACCAACGGTTGCAAACACATCGTCCACAACCATTGTTTTGGCATGGATAAAACCTTTGCAGTATCTGTATATCTTAATATCGGCCTCGAGAAGACACTCAATGTAGGAGTTTGTGGCGTGTTTTGCCGTCCATGAATCTGAATCCTTCGGTATAATAAGCCGAACGTCTACGCCGCTTTTAGAAGCCACCTGGAGTGCTGTAATAATTTGATCGTTAGGAATAAAATAAGGCGTTGTTAAATACACATACTTTTCGGCCGTAACTATGGCTGTAAAAATAACTTCCATGATATTGGCCCAATCCGTATCAGGGCCACTGGCAGCAATTTGAACAGCAACACATTCTTTGCAATCTCCTTTTGGGAAAAAGCTCTCTTCCATTTCAATCTTTTTATTGGAAACAAATTCCCAATTCATCAAAAAGTGAATTTGCAGAGATTTCACAGATTCCCCAACTATCTTTAGATGTGTATCCCTCCAGTACTTTTCAGAATTATCATAATTCACATAAGTATCTGAAACATTGATGCCGCCAATATAGCCTATCTGTCCATCAATAATTACTATTTTTCGGTGGTTTCTATAATTCATTTTTCCTGTAAAACCAGGAAAGAGAACGGGCATAAAAGAAAACCATTGTACACCGCTTTTAATCATCCTCCTTTTGTTTTTTCTAGAAACACTACTTCCCACATCGTCTATACTCAACCTGACAGTAACACCTGCTTCTGCTTTTTCACACAAAACATCTATAATTTGTGTTCCAATCTTATCATCACGAAGGATGTAATATTCCATGTGTATATGCTCTTTGGCTTTTCTTAAGTCGGCCAAAAGTAATTTGAACTTGTTCTCTCCGTTTTTAATGATTGTAATATCATTATTAATGGTTAAAGGGGAATTTTCACTACTATGAAGAAGTTTGACGAGTCTTATTTTATCATCTAAAAGATCATCTTTAAGATCCTTCATTTCCTGTCTATTAGGTTCAAGGCGCCTGCTGACATCAGTAATCACTTTTTGATTGAGAATGTGCTTTCTATTGAAGATTTTATTTTTTCGATATTCCTGTCCAAAAAGGTAATAGACAATCAACCCAAAAAACGGAAAAAAAACCAAAACGATAATATAAGATACCGTTTTGGTTGGATTTATGTTCTTAGTGACTATTGTAAATGCAACCAAGATGACTAATAAATAGTTGATTGCTATTAGGATAACCCAAATATTACTCGAGAGAAATGCCAACATTAGGATTTAGAATAATAGCCCTTTTCAGGAATCTCGATAGTATATTTTTTTCTAGATTTATTATTCAAATGAGGCTCTCTTAACCATGGATTATGGATTTTAAGAATTTTATAGTTAATGCCATATTCTTTTGCAAAGACTGTAAAATCTGCAATTTCAGTATCTATTGTAACATTAAACGTTGGAATATTGGAGTAGAGATCATCTTCTTCAAAGTTGAAGCCATAGGTTTTTGGATTCTTTAAAATTTCCTTTAAAGCCACAATCCTAAACATATAACGTCCTGTTTCTTCCCCTAATAATAAATCATAATAATCAGTTACCCCTTGTTCTTTTAATCGTCGTGAAACCCCTGCATTGCCTGCATTATAAGCCGCAGCAGCCAAGGTCCAAGACCCAAGACTGTTTTTTGATTGCAATAAATATTTACAAGCAACTTCAGTAGATTTTTCCAAATGATAGCGTTCATCCACGTTATCATTGACTTCAAGTCCATTTTCCTTTCCTGTGGCTGGCATAATTTGCCAAACACCCCTTGCTCCTGCTGGAGAAACAGCATTGGTCAATCCGCTTTCTATAACTGCCAAATATTTAAAATCATCTGGAATACCATGTTTTTTTAGAATAGGCTCGATAATTGGGAAATACTTTTGGGCGCGTTTAAACATCAAAAGTCCATTTGATTGCCAATAGGTATTTACCAAGAGTTCTTTGTCCATTCGCTCGTAAACATCAGGAATAGATAATGGCACTGGTTCTCCTGCAAAATTAAGACCATCGGGCAACTTTAATGCATAAACATTATAATCATTGATCATTTTTTGGACTGGTACCACCTCTTTATCGTCCGGCTTCTGTACAGCGAATATGAACAACCCAGAAATACAGACGAGACCAACAATAGCAAGTAAATTCTTAATAATTTTCATTTTCTTAATTTTTTATAAATGTAAAAAATAATTCAACAGGAATCAATTGGAGCCTGTTATTAATTGTGGAAGGTTTTTATTAAACCATTGATACTTCGTAACGATCATGATATGCGTGCCATCCTTCACAATAATGCAGTTTCCTTCGCAGGAATGCGTGAAAATGGCATCTCTATCTCCATGGATATAAATAGCTGCTGCGTTGGGCTCTTCCTGATCCCAAAGCAGCATTTCTCTTAAAGCCCAATCTAAATAGCGTTTATCATTAACGGCAAGATAGGTTTTGTACAAATCAATCCGTTTTGAAATGGTATCATTAAAGGCATATTTTTTTAGAACGTCCAAATTAGACAACAATTGTGTGGGTGCGAACTTGTAAGCTTTTATAAATTTGGCAACCTTCATTCGTTTTGGAAGTTCATGGCGAGACTTGACACTGCTCACTACTATCAGTTTCCTTATTTTCATAAACTTACTCATTTCCTGAACTAAAATTCCACCAAACGACACACCTAGAAGCACTGGATTTTCATGATCAATCTTTAGGATCATTCGTTTCGCATAGTCTTCCAAACTTTCATTTTCTTCTGGAATCATCCACTCCAACCAGTAAATTTTGAATTGATCTGCAGGTAATTTAATGCGATCAAATATGGTCGGTTTGGCAGCCATTCCAGGCATGAGATAAACAGGGATAATTTCTTTCTCCATTTGCTGATTTTAATTTGCCCAATCCATTACAAAAGCCAAGTTGAGCAGATTAAACGACTAAAGCCTCCGTAAAGGTTTATTTCCTAAGTATTTAACAATTACGAAGGCCAATGTTACGTTAATTTTTCGTAAATTTGTGACGCAAAGCTATATAAAAATGTAGCGATCACCCCTCCCAACCCCTTGAAATAATATAAAACATACGATTATGATTGATGCAGCAGAATTAGTTGACAATGACTTCTTACGTCAATTTGAACTTAAAGTTGAGGACGATTTAGCGAAGATAGAATATTCTCTTCAAGACCGTAAAATTTTTCTAACTAAATTATTTATTCCTGAGTGCGTTACTTCTGAAGATTTTGAAACCGATTTTTTAACCTTGGTTTTTGAAAACATTTCTGAACGTAATATTAGTGTTGTTCCAACCAGCCCTGAAATAGCTAGATTTTTAAGAAAAAACAGAAAATACAAAAAAATGCTTCCAGTAGGTATTAGAATCTAAAAAAATAAAAATCCGAAGCCTTGTTTCGGATTTTTTTTTACTTGATTTTCTCGTAAACAAGAGTCAGATCTTTTAGATCAATAATTTCAGTCAATCCTTCGTTGTAGATTTTTACGGCACTTTCGTAAACAACGGTCAATTTCTCATTCTCCAAAATACCCATGACATTGTTAAATTCTACTTTGTCGTCATCAACAGCCATATAATCGGCAGTAAACCCTATTGAACCATCAGCACACATCTCTTTAACGATATAATCATCAGAAGTACCATCTTTTAAGCTGATGGTGATTTCAGGATTAAACGTGTCAGCTGATGTGATGGTGCCATTGCTATCAAAGCTCAAGACTTCATTGACATGACATGTTGTTTGATCCAAAAGATTGGTACTATATACCGAATGATTCTTCAAATCCATCGGAATACCCACGGTCCATGTTGTCAATTTCCAAGACCCAATGACAGGGCTGGCTACCTCTTTGTCAGAGCAGCCAGAACACAACAAAAAACAAAAGGAAAGGAAAAGTAGGTGTACTGAAATTTTCATTTACAAATTAATAGCTTTGGGATCAGGGCTAAAATTATAGATAAGAAACCGTCTAATAAAAAATATAGGATAAATGGTAAAAAAGACAGACAAGGAGCGCGTTGTGGATTCAATGAGCCAAGTTTTAACCATAATTCCCACAACACTTCCACATCGCAATTTTTTGAATAATAAATTTTTTGCGAAGACAAGAACACCGTTTTAAGTATTAAAAACACGGGAGAAAAAGAATAAAACAATCCTAACGAAGTCCATAAAAATCCATATCAAGCAAACACATTGAGCTGAAAATAAACAGAGGTCAAAAGTCGATTTGAAAAAATGTATTTATTGAGAGCAGACGGAGACAAATTCAAATCTTACAATGCCATCGTTAGCAATTTTCGTAAGTTCTATATCATGTATCGTATTTACCAACTCCGGATTCCAAGGGGTTTTTACTTTGACATAGTTCTCAGTAAATCCATGGATATAACCTTCTTTATTTTCGCTTTCAAACAAGACACTTCGTATTGTTCCTATTTGGCTTTCATAAAACGCACGACGCTTTTTAACAGACAGCCCTCGTAACATCTTACTGCGTTTTGCTCTCACATTTTTTGCAACTACATTGTCCATTTCTGCAGCTTCTGTATTATCGCGTTCAGAATAGGTAAAGACATGTAAATACGAAATATCTAGTGTATTTAAGAAATTATAGGTCTCTAAAAAATGGGCATCAGTTTCGCCAGGAAAACCAACAATAACATCAACGCCAATACAAGCGTGTGGCATGACCTCCTTAATTTTGGCCACACGATCAACATAAAGTTCCCTCATGTAGCGCCGTTTCATGCTTTTGAGAATAGCATTACTCCCGCTCTGTAATGGAATATGAAAATGAGGAACAAAAGCCCTCGATTTCGACACCAAATCAATGGTTTCATTTTTTAATAAGTTAGGCTCAATGGACGAAATACGCAAACGCTCAATACCCTCCACATTATCCAATTCTTTAACAAGATCTAAAAAAGTATGTTCGTGTTTTTTATTTCCGAATTCCCCTTTACCATAGTCGCCAATATTGACGCCGGTCAAAACAATTTCCTTGATATCCTGATTGGCAATTTCTTTAGCATTCGCAATCACGCTTTCCATAGTATCACTGCGCGAAATACCACGTGCCAAGGGAATCGTACAATAGGTGCATTTATAATCGCAACCGTCCTGTACTTTTAAAAATGCGCGTGTTCTATCGCCAATAGAATAGCTTCCTACATAAAAATCAGCATGTTCAATCTCACAGGAATGCACTTCTCCCATGTCATTTTTAGAAAGGTCATTCAAATAATCGATAATCTTAAACTTCTCTGTAGCACCAAGTACTAAATCGACACCATTAACATCTGCCAATTCCTGAGGTTTTAATTGTGCATAACAACCTATTGCGGCCACAAAGGCATCTGGGTTGATCTTTTGGGCTTGCTTGACGATAGATTTAAAGCGTTTATCGGCATTTTCAGTCACAGAACAGGTGTTAATCACATAGATATCCGCTTCTTCATTAAACTCTACACGATCAAAACCTTCATTCACGAAAGTCCTGGCGATGGTAGAAGTTTCTGAAAAATTCAGTTTGCACCCTAAAGTATAAAACGCTACTTTTTTTCTCATAACCTGTCTTTATTCTTTAAAAACAGAAGTGTCTTATATAAAACAACTTCATTTTTGAAAAGTAAACTTTATGGTTTACCTTACTATTTGATTTGGAAGCACAAAGTTACGCAATTGTTTGAAAAAAATCGCAAATCTCACTTAGACGAATGGGCTAATTAAAAAAGCACATATTGAAGCCATGAATTGGCTAAAATAAAAGCACGACAACTTTGTTAAGATTTCCTAATTCCTCTTAATTTAACCGAAAGTTGGCTATAAGCTTTTCTAAGATTTAAAACCCTTTTGAAGCAAACTGTTCAAGAGAAATTTTAGGCTTAAAGTCATTAGTATAAGATAAAAATCAACTGACTTAGGAGTGTCAAAATAAAAAAAGAAATAAGACTTGTCTTTTCTGTCTCAAAATATCTCAATGAAAACTTCCTTTTTTTTGTATTATAAATCTAAAAAACAAGAATTTATTAATAAAATACAATCAGGTCTTACTTCTAGATTCTAGATTTTAAAAGCGAAGTGAGCCCAATTCTTTATCGAGCCTTAGTGGATTACAATAAACAAATTAATCCCTTCTGAATTTTCTGGTGATCTCGAAGATATGATCCATTATAGATTTGTCAACGTCGCAGAACTCTATTTGACGTCTAGACATTACTTTTTGGGCTACATCAAACGCCCTATTCGTTTGATAGGTTGTAAAGCCAGAAGCACCACCCCAACTAAAGCTAGGTATAAAATTACGAGGATAACCACTTCCAAAGATATTCGCACTAACGCCAATCACAGTGCCTGTATTGAACATGGTATTGATACCGCATTTACTATGATCGCCCATCATTAAGCCACAAAACTGCAAACCTGTTCTTGCAAAACTTTCAGTAGTATAATCCCAAATTTTTACTTCGGCATAATTATTTTTAAGATTTGAAGTATTGGTGTCCGCACCTAAATTGCACCATTCACCAATTACAGAATTACCTAAAAATCCTTCATGACCTTTATTGGCATGTGCGAAAAGAACGGAGTTGTTCACTTCACCACCTACTTTCGAATATGGGCCAACAGTGGTAGGTCCATAAATTTTTGCCCCCATTTTAACAATAGAATGTTCACAGATAGCGAAAGGCCCTCTAATCATAGCGCCCTCCATTATCTCTGTGTTCTTACCTATATAAATTGGTCCTTGTGAAGCATTGAGAGTTACAAATTCCAAAGTAGCTCCCTCTTCCACAAAGATGTTGTGGGCTGCTATGATGCTGTTACTTGATGAAATAGGTTGTGAGTGTCTTCCTTTGGTAATTAATTGAAAGTCTTCTTGAATGGCCTCTCCATTTTTAGAAAAAATATCCCAAGTATGCTCTAATTTGATAACCTCACCTTCAAATTCAATGGCCTCAAACGCCTCAAAATCGATATCTTCTTGGGTATCACTTGCAAAAAAAGCTATAACATCGTCGTCCTTAAAAATAGCTTGGTTTACTGCTAAATTTTTAACCAAACTTACCAGTTCAGCATTTGGTAAATACGACGCATTGATCAGAACATTTTGATCCATTTCTACCATAGGAAATCGCTCTGACAAATAGTCCTCAGTTATGGTAGTTGTAGTAAAGCCTAATCGCATTTCCCATTTTTCTCTTATGGTTAGAATACCTATTCTAATATCAGCGACGGGTCGTGTGTAGGTAAAAGGTAAAAGGTGAGTTCTAAAAGGACCATCAAAAAGAATATAGTTCATGTATTAAGTTAGAAGTTAGTTCAACAAAAAATCAAAAATTACCCACGTCACATTACAAGTTGCAGAGAAAAAAATCCTTAGTTATAAATCAAAAAATGAGCATCCCTAAGTACAACTATTTCGATTGCATAAATTTCAAGGCCCAAAAGTAAGTTAATTATAGAAAACAAAAAAGCCTTCAGAGAATATCTGAAGGCTTTCAATATGATGTACACTAAATTATTTTTGGAATTTAGCGTATTTATTTTTGAATTTATCAATACGACCAGCAGTATCAACTAATTTCGATTTACCGGTGTAAAATGGATGAGATGATCTTGAAATCTCCATCTTTACAAGTGGATACTCAACCCCGTCAACGTCAATAGTTTCATTTGTATCTGCTGTAGATTTTGTCAAGAACACGTCTTCATTGGACATATCTTTAAATGCTACAAGTCTATAATTCTCTGGATGTATACCTTTTTTCATCTCTAAATACTTTAATATCGTTCAATTTTTGGAAGTGCAAATTTAAGTATTTTTTACTTCTATGCAATAGATTTTGCTTTATTTTTTACATTTAGTTATTGAGTGAATATTAGGTTTCAATTTATTTATAAAATATTCTGTGTCTAGCACCAACATTCCACGCTTCACGGAACTTATTTTGTAACGTTTTTCTATATTTGCTTACTAACTAATAAACAAACTAATTAAACCAAATATTATGGAAACACAAAATCTAGCACCTGGCAAATTCTCTATTAATTATGGCGTGATTTTAGGACTTGTAATGGTCGTTATCTCAGTACTGACTTATGTCACCGGATTAGCCCTAAAAGGCGCACAATGGCCAACAGCTATTTATTATCTTATTTTCCCAATTGTCATTTTTTATGCGGTATCACAATATAAAAAGAAAAATGGCAATCTGTTATCCTTAAGTGAAGCGTTAAAGGTGGGCGTATTGATTGCAATTATAAGCGCTATAGTTTTTGTAATTTATTCGTTAATATTCAATTATATTATTGATCCAGATTTCATGAATCAAATGATGGATGTAGCCCGAGACAATATGTTAGAGCAAAACCCTGATATGACTCAAGAAATGGTTGACCAAGGAATGAAGTTTGTCGAAATGCTAACAAATCCTGCCATTTCAAGTGCTTTATGGTTAGCATTGAGTGGTCTTTTTGGTCTCATTTATGGTCTTATTGCAGGTTTGATAATGAAAAAAGAATAAAACGGCTTTGAAGTAATTTTGTTACTTTTGAAGGATTACATCTTGAACACACCAAAATGAACATATCAGTAGTCATACCACTACTCAACGAACAAGAGTCGTTAACTGAATTATATGATTGGATTGCTAAAGTTATGCAGTCCAATCATTTTTCTTATGAAATCATCTTTATTGATGATGGCAGCACTGATGGTTCTTGGAAGATTATTAAAAAATTATCTCAACAAGACAGCAGTGTAAAAGGAATTCGATTTTTGCGAAATTTCGGAAAATCCCAAGCACTTCATGCTGGATTTGAAAAAGCAAATGGCGATGTCGTCATCACCATGGATGCTGATTTACAGGATAGTCCTGAAGAAATACCAGAGCTTTATAGCATGATTACCAAAGAGCATTATGACTTGGTTTCCGGTTGGAAGAAAAAACGTTATGATTCTGTAGTGTCAAAAAACTTGCCCTCCAAATTGTTCAATTGGGCAGCACGTAAAACCTCTGGCGTCAAGTTAAATGATTTTAATTGCGGCCTAAAGGCGTACAATATTAATGTGGTCAAAAACATTGATGTCAATGGCGAAATGCACCGCTACATTCCTGTTTTAGCCAAAAACGCTGGATTTTCAAATATCGGTGAAAAAGTTGTACTGCACCAAGCCCGTAAATACGGAAGCACCAAATTTGGTATGAATCGGTTTATTCATGGGTTTCTCGATTTGCTGACTATTTGGTTCCTTTCTCGTTTTGCAAGACGGCCGATGCATCTTTTTGGAGCTTTGGGTGTCATTATGTTATTTATAGGACTTGCTTTCACACTCTATTTAGGCATTGATAAACTCTTTTTAAATACCACTGGAAGATTAATTACGGATCGTCCTCAATTCTATGTCGCACTTTCTACCATGATCATAGGAACGCAATTTTTTATTGCTGGGTTTTTGGGTGAAATTATTTTGCGAACTAAAGAAGACAAAAAACGCTATCTTATTAATGACGAATTAAATTTCCAATCTGCTAAATAATAACCTATATTCAGTCAACATTTGTTTAGTTTTGTAATGTAACTCTTAAAATAACCACCATGATACACATTGAACCAAAGATTCTAGAACGCATCAATACATGGCTAACCCCAACTTTTGATCAAGAAACCCAGGAAAAAATTAAGGATAGTATCGCTTTTCATCCCAAAGAAATCCAAGAAGCATTTTATAAGGATTTAGAATTTGGTACCGGTGGTATGCGTGGTATTATGGGCGTTGGCACCAATCGTATAAACAAATATACGCTTGGAAGAAACACACAGGGCTTGAGCAATTACTTACACCAACAATTCCCTGATGAAACTCCTAAAGTGGTGATTGCTTATGACTGTCGCCACAACAGTAAGTCCTTGGCAAAAGTTGTCGCCGATGTGTTTTCAGCGAATGACATTCAAGTTTATTTATTTGAAGATTTGCGCACCACGCCAGAATTATCATTTTCAGTAAGACATTTGGATTGTCACTGTGGGATCGTATTAACCGCCTCTCACAACCCTCCAGAATACAATGGTTTTAAAGTGTATTGGCAAGATGGTGGCCAATTGGTACCACCACAAGATGCTGCCATTGTGGATGAAATTAACAGTTTGGATTATTCTGAAATCAATTTTAAAGCTAAGGACAACTACATTGAGATTATTGGGAAGAAAGTAGATGACGCCTTTATCAATGCTTCGGTAAAAAATGCCAACTTTACAACGCAAAAATCAAAAGACGACGTGACTGTTGTCTTTACCTCACTCCATGGTACCTCCATAACCACAGTTCCTGAAACACTTAAACGCGCGGGTTATAACAATGTTCACCTTGTTAAGGAACAGCAAGAACCAAATGGTGATTTCCCAACGGTTAAATCACCAAACCCAGAAGAGCCAGAAGCTTTAAAGATGGCATTGGAATTGGCTGAAAAAACAAATGCAGATATTGTCATAGGTACAGATCCTGATTGTGATCGCTTAGGGGTTGCAGTTAGAAATTTGGAAGGCAACTTAATTCTTCTCAATGGCAACCAGACCATGTTAGTAATGACCGATTTCCTATTAAAACAATGGAAAAAACAAGGGAAGTTGGATGGCAACGAATTTGTGGGCTCGACGATTGTTTCGACACCAATGGTGGAGGTTTTGACAAAATCATACGGTGTTGAATATAAAGAAGGCCTCACCGGTTTTAAATGGATTGCCAAAATGATCAAGGATTTCCCTGAGCTCGACTTTATTGGTGGTGGCGAAGAGAGTTTTGGTTATATGGTAGGTGATTTTGTGCGTGATAAAGATGCCGTGACCTCTACCCTATTGGCTTGCGAAATTGCCGCACAGGCTAAAACTGATGGCAGTTCTTTCTATAAAACATTATTGCAGTTATTTGTATCTCACGGGCTTTATAAAGAACACCTCGTGGCAATCACCAAAAAAGGAATGGAAGGCGCTCAAGAAATCAAGCAAATGATGATTGATGCCCGAGAAAACCCTTTAAAAGCGATCAATGGCTCTAAAGTGACACGAATTGAGGATTACCAAACGTCAAAGGCTAAGAATTTTATTTCCAATAAAGACGAAGCTATCGATATCCCAAAATCAAACGTTATTATTTATTATACTGAAGATGGTAGTAAAATAGCGTTGCGACCAAGTGGTACTGAACCTAAGATAAAATTTTACATCAGCGTTAATGCCGCTTTGTCCTCCGAAGAAGCATATGCTTCAGTGGAAAGCCAATTGCAGAAAAAAATTGACGGTATTTTAAAAGACATGAATCTCAGTTAAATGGAGAATTTAAAAAAGTTTTATCGGTTTATTATTCCGTATAAAAAATATGCCTATCTCAACATTTTTTTCAACATCCTTTATGCACTCTTTAGCACGCTTTCTTTCGTTGCTTTAATTCCTGTATTAAAAGTTATTTTCAGTGAAAAACGAGAAGTTTTCATAGAACCTACCTACGAGGGACTCTTGAACATTAAGGGGTATATGGAAGATTACCTTAACTTTTTTATTGTTGATAAAATTGAAAAGTATGGCGATTTCAAAGTTCTAATGCTCATGGTATCCGTGATCATTAGTATGTTCTTACTGAAAAACGTTTTCAATTATCTCGCCATGTATTATATCACATTTTTGAGAAATGGCGTTTTAAAAGACATCAGAAATGTGCTTTTTGATAAAATAGTCACCTTACCGCTCGCCTTTTATTCCGAAAAATCAAAAGGCGATACAATTTCTCGTGTTAGCGCCGATGTGGATGAAGTGAAAAATTCGTTTTTAGCGGTGTTGGAAATGATTGTCAGAGAACCTTTGACCATCTTATTCTCGTTGGTGGTGATGTTGATGATGAGCGCCAAGTTAACTTTGTTTGTTTTTGTCTTTTTACCGATATCAGGCATCATCATCTCAAAAATTGGTAAATCACTGAAAAAAGGATCTTTAAAAGTTCAAGAAGAACAGGGTGTTTTCTTATCCATTCTTGAAGAAACCATGACCGGATTACGGATAATCAAAGCCTTTGATGTGGAAAAGGTGTTCGCAAAAAAGTTTGAAGATTCCAATGAACGCTATTACCATTATTCCAACACTTTGCTAAACCGTCAAAATTTGGCGTCTCCAATGAGCGAATTTCTCGGAATTATAGTAATTGGGATTCTTTTGGTTTTTGGTGGTTATTTGGTATTTATAGACCAATCCATGGATCCTACGTTCTTTATTGGCTATATCCTTTTGGCCTACAACATTCTCACCCCTGCAAAAGCGATTGCCAAGGCAAGCTATGGCGTTAAAAAGGGCGATGGTGCAGCCAATAGAATTCTAGAATTTTTAGAAACGGAAAACACCATCAAGGAAATTGAGGATCCAGTAATCAAAAATGAATTTGAATCGGACGTCTTGATTGATAATATCTCCTTCAAATATGAGGATCATTTAGTTCTCAAAAACTTCAGCCTAAAGGTGCCTAAAGGAAAAACTGTAGCACTGGTAGGTCAGTCTGGAAGCGGAAAAAGCACTATTGCCAATCTCATCACAAGATTTTATGACGTGAATGAAGGTAGAATCTCCATTGACGGCGTAGATATTAAAAACCTTTCCATAACATCACTAAGACGCATGCTTGGCGTCGTCTCTCAAGACTCGATATTGTTCAATGACACTATAAAAAACAATATTAAAATTGGTAAGCAAGATGCCACCGATGAAGAAGTGATAGATGCCTTAAAAATTGCTAACGCGTGGGAATTTGTTAATGATTTACCTTTCGGCATCAACTCCAATATTGGTGATTCTGGGAATAAATTATCTGGAGGTCAAAAACAACGCTTAAGCATTGCGCGAGCAGTTCTTAAAAATCCACCAATTATGATTTTAGACGAAGCTACTTCGGCCCTTGACACAGAAAGCGAACGTTTGGTCCAGTCAGCCTTGGAAAACATGATGCGCAACAGAACCTCTATTGTTATTGCCCATAGATTGTCAACCATCCAAAATGCTGATGAAATTATCGTGATGCAAAAAGGTGAAATCGTTGAGCAAGGCAAACACAATGAACTTATAGAGAAAAAAGGAGTTTACAAAATGCTTGTAGACATGCAGAGCTTTGAGTAGCCATTAAGAAACCACCGAAACTACACTCTTAAGAAAATATTATATTACTTATTTTGACCCTCTAAACCCTTCTATCTTTTTGATTTAGAACCCGATCCTGCCCAAAATCGAGAATAGCCCAACCAACATATTACAATATGTTCCGCTACCGGGTTGTGGGTTTCACTAATAAAAAAAAGGATGCCACTACCAAAGCGCATCCTTTTCTTCTGGTTGTCAATGCTTGGGAGCATCAACTGATAAAGTTAGTTAGGGACTGTAAACATATTACTTTTCACAATATAAAACAAGAAAAAAATACAATTCATCGATAATATATGCTTTTTAACGATTATATTTCACTTAATCAATTGATTATCAGCAATGAATTTCTAGAAATATTTTTTAACAAATTCGATTAAACTTTTTATATCTTCAGCAGTCTTATTAAAAAACGTTTTTGTGGACCACGACGAGGAACTCATTTTAAGATTAACATCCGAAAAGACCAAAGAAACGGCCTTTAAAGAGTTGCTTAACCTCTACAAGGAACGTTTATATTGGCACATACGAAAAATAGTGATGAGCCACGATGATGCTGATGACGTATTGCAGAATACTTTTATTAAGATTTATAAAAATATCCACAGTTTTAAAGGCGAAAGTAAACTCTACTCTTGGATGTATCGGATTGCAACCAATGAAGCCATCACACATCTCAAAACGAATGCGAGATTAAAAAGCATTACCAGCGAAGAATTGCAACAGCAAACCATTGAAAATCTTCAGGCAGATGTTTATTTTGAAGGCATCGATATTCAGTTAAAGTTACAAAAAGCCATCGCAACATTACCCCTAAAACAAAAGCTCGTCTTTAATATGCGTTATTTTGATGATTTAAAATATTCAGAAATGTCTGAAATATTAGAGACAAGTGAAGGCGCTTTAAAAGCCTCTTATCATATTGCCGTAAAAAAGATTGAAGCTTATTTAACCAATGATTAAACCTTTTACTTAATTGATAGTCCTAGTAATAGCATGAAAAAAAGGAGTTTACATAATATAAATGAAACAGGTCTTAAAACACCCGATTCCTATTTTGAAAGTTTTGATGAGCGTTTATTTGCTAAAATCAATGTTCAAAAAGAAATGGCGGCAATAAAAAATTCTGGCCATAGCGTTCCAGAAAACTATTTTGAAAATTTTGATGCCCAATTGCAAACACGTCTTACAAACGAAAAACAACCAAAAGTAAGATCATTTATGTCTTTGCGAAATGCAGCCTACGCTTCAGGCATTGCGGCCTCTTTGGTTTTGATGCTTACGGTTTTTACAAAATCGCCAGACAGTCTATCCATTAACCAGGTTGAAACTGCTTCTATTGAAGATTATTTGAATGATGAAAACCTCAACATTTATGACATTGCTTCACTTTTAAATGAAGAAGACCTAGTTTTAGACAATTTTGTCTCTAATACACTTACAGAAGAGTCTTTGGAAAGTTATCTTCTTAACAATACTTCTATTGAAGATTTAATATTTGAAAAATGAAAAAAATAATGATCGTTTTAGTGGTGGTGTTATTGACCTCTTGGTCAACATTCTCACAAGACTCAAATAAAAGAGAAAAAATTAAGTCGCTTAAAGTTGCCTTTATTACGGAGCGTTTGGCGCTTACCCAAACAGAGGCACAAAAGTTTTGGCCCATTTATAATGCGTATGAGACTGAAAAAGATATGCAAAGACGACTGGGCTACGAAAAGCGTAAGCAAATTTCAGAAGACATTTCTGAAGCACAGGCCAAGATCATGCTGAATGATCTTATAAAATTTGAAAGAGAAAGAGAACACTTACGTATTGATTTTATAGAAAGTCTAGTGAACCAAAAAGTATTACCAGCAAAGAAAATTCTACAATTGAGAACGGCCGAGGATGAGTTTAACCGCAAAATGCTCCATGAATATAAAAAGCGACGAGGCAATCCACACGATAAGGAATAAAATTCAAAACTCCAAATTCCAAATTCCAAAATCAAACCCTTGGAATTTGGATTTTTTTTCTGAAATTTCTATTCTAGTTTTGAAATTTCAATCTCGCCATTCTCCCCTTCCCTGCAGCGTAGGCTACACTATCATTTAAAAATCGCAGCGTGTAAAAACCTTCATCACTTAAATGTGTCCATGTACTGCCAGAATCATTAGAGTAATCAATCCCCCTAAAACCAACGGTCACAAGTTCCTTTCCGTCGCTATTCGGAACATATTGTACGCAACTTCTATAGCCTGGTTCCGCTCCATCGCCTACCAACAACCAGGTTTTGCCACCATCTGACGTTCTCATTTTATTAGCTTTAGTGTTTTCAGGTTTTGTATAATCACCACCAATCGCAAATCCATTATTCTCATCGCAAAAATCAATGGAATATATACCAGTTGTTGCTTCACCATTGATCATCGGCGTTTCAAAAGCCTCCCAGGTCTCGCCTTTATCACCAGAGAATAAAATCCTACTCGTTTTTCCGCCTGTGGCCACCCAAGTTTTATTGCCCACAATAGCAATATTCGTGTTGCTCGCAGCAAAAGCGGCTTCACCTTCCATGATTTTTGGTAAATTGTTACAAGGCACTTTATTCCAAGTCTCTCCTCCATCTCTCGTTATGATAATACTCATACAGTCCTCCGTTGGGTCACCAATGGCAATGCCCTCTTCAGAGTTCCAAAAGCTAAGGGCATCATAAAACACCTTTTCATGCACCTCTTTATATACCACTTCCATGGCACCATTTTCGCCCGTCTTGAATAATAAGGCAGGATTTTCCACACTGAGCATAAAAAAGTCATTCGCTGTTCTCGCCACCGCTCTAAATTGCAAGTTCAAACTGTCATAGTGTTGTGTTGCCGTAGACCATACCTCAGTTTGAGGGTTAAACAATCCGAAAACAGCATTGTTTGCCGCAAAAGCTAAGCTTTTATCAGAGGCTATATCAAGTGCCCTAATACTTAACGTACTATCAATATATATTTCCTCTATAGCAACTGATGTTATTTTATTTTTAATAGTTTCCTCTTTATTTTTACAAGATATGATGGCTGTCACTAAAAATAAATACGTCAAAATTCTCATGGTCACATTTTTTTCGGAAAGATACTTGATTTACGACTAAAAAAAATAAAATAGTCACGCATTCGTAGCATTTTAACGTAACTTTGCAGTCGCAATTTTTATAATAAAGCTTGCAGTCGCACAAGATAACGACAAATCTAAATAACTAGAAAAATGAGATTACACAGAAATATATGTTTTGCAGTTATTGATGGGTTGATGCTCATTTTTAACGAAGGTCAATACGCTGATAAAGTTATTCAACAACTTCTAAAACGAGATAAACGATGGGGTGCACGTGATCGTGCGTTTGTTGCTGAAACCACTTATGATATCGTGAGATGGAAGCGTTTATATGCTGAGATTGCTGAAGTTAAGGAACCGTTTGACAGAGATAATATTTGGAGAATGTTTGCCGTTTGGGCCACTTTAAAAGGCATTAAACTTCCTGACTGGCCTTATTTTGAGAACACACCAACCCGAAAAATTAAAGGACGATTTGATGAACTTTCAAAAACCAGAAAATTCAAGGAATCCATTCCTGATTGGATGGATGAATTGGGTGAAAAAGAATTAGGCAATGAGGTTTGGACTAAAGAAATCAGTGCTTTAAATGAACAGGCAGAAGTTATTTTAAGAGTGAATACTCTTCAAACAACCAAAGAAGCGCTCCAGGCCGTCTTGTTTGACTTAGACATTGAGACGGATTTTATACCAAATTATCCTGATGCTCTGAAATTAAAAGAGCGTGCCAATGTCTTTCAAACAGAAGCTTTTAAAAACGGACATTTTGAAGTTCAGGATGCCTCATCACAATTGGTGGCTCAATTTCTCGATGTAGAACCTGGCATGCGCGTAGTTGATACTTGTGCAGGTGCTGGCGGCAAGGCATTGCATATTGCTACCTTAATGCAAAACAAAGGTCAGGTGATTGCATTGGATATTTATGGCAATAAGCTTAACGAACTCAAACGAAGAGCCAAGCGTAACAGTGTCTTTAATGTTGAAACAAGAACGATAGAATCCACCAAAGTAGTCAAAAAATTATATGACAAAGCAGATCGTGTGTTGATTGATGCGCCTTGTTCCGGTTTGGGCGTGCTCAGAAGAAACCCGGATGCCAAATGGAAACTGCAGCCAGAATTTATTGACAAAATCAAGGAAACCCAACAAGAGATCCTGCAACAATATTCTAAAATTGTCAAATCTGGTGGAAAATTGGTCTATGCGACATGCTCTATATTACCGTCAGAAAACCAAGATCAGGTTAAAAAATTCTTAGCATCAGAAAACGGACAAGAATTTACTTTTGTAAAAGATGAAAAAGTCCTTGCACACACCTCTGGTTTCGATGGGTTTTACATGGCACTCTTAAAGAAAAAGTAATTCCAATTATTTTCGTTACAGAATATAATGATTTGAATCCGCCACAAGGTTGAACGTTTCATCTCAAAGATCAAATATCCACGATTAATCATAAAACAATAAAAGCAACATCACTTCAACAAGCTCAGTGCCCGATGTTGCTTTTTTTATGACTTAATGTGAAAAAATATCCTTTAAAAAGACTAATTTTGCACTTTCAAAATACAAACTGTCTGCGCAAAAAGTCAGGCATAAACTAAGACATAATGATTCATTTCTTCGGAAACCAAAACAGCAAAGTATTTGCTGTTCAAGCAACAAAAGAATTAGCAACAGCAACCATCAATAAACTGATATGGTTATTTGGCAACCAACCTAAAATAGAACAAGCATCTCTCGATGCTTTTTTTGTTGGTCCACGCGCTGCAATGATTACCCCTTGGAGCACAAATGCTGTTGAAATCACCCAAAATATGGGCATATCGGACATCATCCGTATTGAAGAATTTCAAGCGGTAGCTGAAGGTTTCAAGGACTTCGACCCCATGATTTCTGAAAGATACAAGGGGATTGATCAGGAGTCATTCACCATTCATATCCAACCGGAGCCAATTATTGATATCGAAGATATTTCGGCTTATAACCAACAAGAAGGTTTGGCATTGAATGACGAAGAAATTGACTATTTAGAAGGTGTTTCAGCTAAAATCGGTAGAAAACTAACCGATTCTGAAGTCTTTGGGTTCTCACAGGTTAATAGTGAACATTGCCGTCATAAGATTTTCAATGGTACTTTTATTATTGACGGGGAAGAAAAAGAGCAGTCACTGTTCAAAATGATAAGGGAAACCTCCAATAAAAATCCGAATTCTATTGTTTCAGCCTATAAAGACAACGTTGCTTTTGTGAAAGGTCCAATTGTTGAACAATTTGCCCCTAAAACGGCGGATAAACCAGATTTCTACCAAACTACGGATTATGAATCGGTAATTTCATTAAAAGCAGAAACCCATAATTTTCCAACCACGGTGGAACCTTTCAATGGGGCTGCCACAGGTTCTGGTGGAGAAATCAGAGACCGACTCGCTGGTGGAAAAGGCTCTTTGCCCTTAGCCGGAACTGCTGTCTATATGACATCTTATTCGCGATTGGAAGAGAATCGTCCTTGGGAACAGAAAATGGACGCACGTCCTTGGTTGTATCAAACACCAATGGATATTTTAATAAAAGCCAGTAATGGTGCTTCGGATTTTGGCAACAAATTCGGGCAACCTTTAATTTGCGGTTCTGTATTAACTTTTGAACATGATGAAAATCAAGATGCTTCAACAAGCTCATCATGCGCAAGAAAACTAGGCTATGATAAAGTGATCATGCAAGCGGGTGGAATTGGTTATGGAAAAGCAGAGCAAGCCTTAAAAGATACGCCTAAAGTTGGTGACAAAGTAGTGATCCTTGGTGGTGAAAACTACCGCATTGGAATGGGTGGCGCAGCAGTTTCTTCAGCAGATACTGGAGAATTCTCAACAGGTATCGAATTAAATGCCGTACAACGTTCCAATCCGGAAATGCAAAAACGTGCCGCCAATGCGGTCCGTGGAATGGTTGAAAGCCAAGAGAATTTTATCGTTTCCATTCATGATCATGGCGCTGGCGGGCATTTGAATTGCTTAAGTGAATTGGTAGAAGACACTGGCGGACTAATTGACTTAGATAAATTACCGGTTGGGGATCCTACACTTTCTGCCAAAGAAATTATTGGTAATGAATCCCAAGAACGCATGGGCTTAGTCATTGCTGAAAAACATTTGGAAACTCTCCAAAAAATAGCGGATCGTGAACGCTCACCAATGTATACCGTAGGAGACGTCACAGGAAATCACCGCTTTACTTTTGAATCTAAATCGACAGGCCAAAAGCCAATGGATTTAGAAATGGAGGACATGTTTGGAAGTTCTCCAAAAACAGTCATGACTGATAAAACCGTGAACAGGAATTACAAGTCCGTCACTTATAAAAAAGATAAATTTTACGATTATTTAGATCAATTGCTGCAATTAGAAGCGGTAGCCTGTAAAGATTGGCTTACCAATAAGGTAGACCGTTGCGTGGGAGGTAAAGTTGCAAAACAACAATGTGTTGGGCCACTACAATTACCACTCAACAATGTGGCCGTTATGGCTTTAGACTATAAAGGAAAAGAAGGCGTTGCAACCGCCATTGGCCACTCGCCTATTTCCGGATTGATTGATCCGGTTGCTGGTAGTATAAATGGGATTACTGAGGCCTTGACTAATATCATCTGGGCTCCGTTAAAAGATGGCTTGCAAAGTGTATCACTTTCCGCCAACTGGATGTGGCCCTGTAAAAACGAAGGTGAAGATGCGCGACTTTACGCCGCTGTAAAAGCAGTTTCTGAATTTTCTATTGATCTGGGCATTAATGTTCCGACAGGAAAAGACTCCCTTTCCATGAAGCAGAAATATCCAAATGAAGAGGTGATTTCTCCAGGAACTGTCATCATTTCTGCAGCTGCCAGCTGTAACGATATTACCAATGTCGTTGAACCTATTTTAAAGAAAAATGCAGGTAGCATTTATTATATCAACCTTTCTCAAGATAATTTCAAATTAGGCGGAAGCTCATTTGCACAAATCTTAAATAAAATTGGTAATGAAACGCCTAAAGTTCAAGATGCAGACTACGTAAAAACAGTTTTCAATACCATTCAAACCCTTATTCAGGAAGGTCAAATTACTGCAGGCCATGATGTGGCTTCTGGCGGACTGATTACCACCTTGTTGGAAATGTGTTTTGCTGACAACAATTTAGGTGCAGAATTGGACTTGACTGGTCTTGGTGAAAGTGATTCATTCAAAATACTTTTTGCTGAAAATGCCGGGATTGTTTTTCAAACCAAAGACGCTTCCGCAGAAAAAATATTGACCGAATCAAATATTGGTTTTTTAAAAATAGGAAATGCTACAGAGGACGACTCCCTAAATATCATCAATGGAAAAGATGTATTTACGATGAGCGTTTTTAGATTGCGTGATATGTGGTTTAAAACCTCTTACCTACTCGATCAGAAGCAAACCGCAGGCGGATTGGCGAAAGAGCGTTTTGATAATTATAAAAACCAACCGTTGGCATACAAATTTCCTGAATATTTCACAGGAAAATTACCAGTTATTCCTAGCGGCACTAAACGTCCAAAGGCTGCCATTCTTCGTGAAAAAGGCTCCAACTCTGAACGTGAAATGGCAAATGCCATGTACCTCGCAGGATTTGATGTTAAAGACGTGCATATGACCGATTTGATTTCAGGACGTGAAACATTGGAAGACATTCAATTTATTGGTGCGGTTGGCGGATTTTCTAATTCGGATGTTCTAGGTTCTGCGAAAGGCTGGGCCGGTGCATTTTTATACAATGAAAAAGCTAATACTGCATTGAAAAACTTCTTCAAAAGACAAGACACACTTTCTGTAGGCATTTGCAATGGCGCACAACTTTGGATGGAATTAGAACTGGTCAATCCAGAACATGAAACCCACGGAAAACTCACTTATAACACCTCAAAAAAACACGAGAGCGGTTTTAGCTCCGTGAAAATTCAAGAAAACAATTCTGTCATGCTTTCAAGTATGGCGGGCAGTACATTGGGCGTATGGATTTCTCATGGAGAAGGTAAGTTTAAGCTTCCACTCACAGAAGACACGTATAACATCGTAGCGAAATATGGATATGACGCTTATCCCGCCAATCCTAATGGCTCAGATTTCAATACGGCCATGATGTGTGACAAAACAGGAAGACACTTGGTGACGATGCCACATATTGAGCGGTCAACGTTTCAATGGAACTGGCCACATTATCATGAAGGCAGAACAGACGAAGTGTCGCCATGGTTGGAAGCATTTGTCAATGCGCGTAAATGGATTGAAAATCAATAGCATTCAATTTTAAATCAGATGTAGTGAGGGGTTTTTCAATTGTAAAAAGCCCCTTTTTTTATGTCGCCATTTGAATATCCTATTTATTTTCATACTTTGCACGCACTAAACTTCGTATAACTAATGACTGACGTTACCAGAATTTTTGATTTTCCAAGGTATCAATTGAAACATTATAACCTTGAGAAAGCACTTATTACAAAATATAACGGCAAATGGACCTCAATTTCTACCCAAGAATATATTGATCAAGCCAATGCCGTAAGCAGAGGTTTATTGCGATTGGGCATCCAACCCAATGATAAAATAGCAGTCATTTCTTCCAATAACAGAACGGAATGGAACGTCATGGATATTGGTATTTTGCAAATTGGAGCGCAAAACACACCAATTTATCCTACGATCTCTGAATCCGATTATGAATATATCCTCAATCATTCCGGATCGATATTATGTTTTGTATCTGATCAAGAAGTTCTCGATAAAATCAATGCTATCAAAGCCAATACAAAATTAAAGGCTGTTTATACGTTTGACGACCTCAAAGCTGAAAAAAGCTGGAAAGAAGTTTTAGAATTAGGAAAAGATGACAGCAATCAAACTGAAGTAGAGACACGTATGGCCGCTGTAAAACCAGACGATTTAGCGACCTTAATCTATACTTCTGGAACAACAGGAAAACCAAAAGGGGTCATGCTTTCTCACAACAATCTTGTCTCCAATGTTTTGGACAGCAAGAAACGAGTGCCTTTTGAATATGGAAAATCAAAGGCTCTAAGTTTTCTGCCGGTCTGCCATGTTTTTGAACGGATGATCTTGTACCTCTATCAATATTGTGGTGTTGAAATTTATTTTGCAGAATCAATCGAGAAGATGAGTGAAAATCTGCAGGAAGTGAAACCTAATGTCATGACTGCGGTGCCTAGGCTTTATGAAAAAGTATATGATAAAATTGTAGCCAAAGGAAGTGAATTGACTGGTATTAAAAAGAAACTATTCTTTTGGGCCATAGAATTGGGTCTTAAATATGAACCTTATGGCGCCAATGGCTGGTGGTATGAAACACAACTGAAATTGGCGAGAAAACTCATTTTCAGCAAATGGAAAGAAGGTCTTGGTGGGAATTTGGACATGATGGTTTCTGGAAGTGCCGCGTTACAACCACGACTCACAAGAACCTTCGCAGCCGCTGAAATGCCAATCATGGAAGGTTACGGATTAACAGAGACCTCTCCGGTAATATCAGTAAATGATATGCGGAACCATGGTTTTAAGGTAGGAACTGTTGGGAAGATTATCGATAATGTTGAAGTTAAGATTGCTGAAGATGGTGAGATTTTAGTTAAAGGGCCAAACGTGATGATGGGCTACTTTAATGAACCAGAACAAACAAAGTCAGTGATGACCGGTGATTATTTTCACACTGGAGACATTGGTGAAATAGATGCCGAAGGTTTTTTAAAGATTACAGATCGTAAGAAAGAAATGTTCAAAACTTCAGGTGGTAAATATGTTGCTCCGGCACTATTGGAAAATGTATTGAAGCAATCCCGGTTTATTGAACAGATTATGGTGATTGGTGAAGGCGAAAAAATGCCTGCAGCTTTGATCCAACCTAATTTTGAATTTATTAAGGACTGGATCAAACATAAAGAAAAAGATATTAAGCTAGATAATGATTCCATTGAAGGCTCAAAAGATGTATTGGAACGTATTCAAGAGGAAATTGATAAAGCCAACGAGAGTTTTGGGAAATGGGAACGCATCAAAAAATTTGAATTGACCCCTGATGTTTGGTCAATTGAAGGCGGGCATCTTACCCCAACCATGAAAATGAAACGAAAGGTGATTAAAGAAAAATATAAAGATCTTATCGAAAAAATTTACAGACCATAAACAGAAGAGCTTCTTAAAACGAAGCTCTTTTTTATTTATCTAAACTCAACTTTTTATCCACAATACGCTCAAAATAATCTTGTAAAAATGCTCTACAGGCCTTTTCAGTCGCTTCCATTTCAGGGGTTTTATTGGCAATCAGATTATTCTCAAGACTTTTATCGTCAATATCGTAAAATCCTGTAGCCACTTCACCATCAAACGTACAAATATAGTTTCCTCTAAGCATGTGGTATTGTGAGGCATTATGATTGATTGCAAAAGGCTCCACCCCATCCTCTGACACTAAACTTCTTCCCCAACTTCTAAAAGGCTTTTTATATCCTATAAGATCCAATACCGTAGGATAAACATCAATCTGCTGTGCCAATTTCTCTTCAATTCCCGCCAAACTCCCATCTGGTTTATAAATCAAAATTGGTACTGCTCGCCTATTGATGACCTTATTATACACTTCATAATACACCTGATTGGGGTGATCAGCAGTGATCACAAAAATGGTATTCTCAAACCAAGGCTCTTTTTTTGCCGCTTCAAAAAATTGCTGAAAGGCATAATCCGTATAGCCAATAGGTTGGTGCATTTGAATATGTCCTTTTGGAAATTTTTCATTATATTTTTCAGGAATTTTGAAGGGTTCGTGAGAAGATACTGTAAATACCGTACTAAAAAATGGTTGCTCTTTTTCATCCAAAGTCGTTTTCATAAACTGTAAAAAAGGCTCATCCCAAATACCCCAACTGCCATCAAAATCGTCGTCGTTGCCATATTCTTCCATGCCATAATAATGGTCAAATCCCAAAATATTACTAAAGCCTAAAAACCCCATCGAACCATTTGGAGCGCCGTGAAAAAAAGAGGTGTCGTAATTTAAATCGTTCAAGACAGAAACCAAACTCTGAATCTCCTGATTGGAATAACTTGAAGACGTAAAAGCATCCACAAAAGATGGAATCCCAGACAATACGGACGACATTCCATGAATTGATTTTGAACCATTGGCGAATGCATTTGGAAAAATAAGGCTGTGTTGCGCCAGGGAATCCAGAAACGGCATATAGCCCACATAGTTATCAATACCGCTATCTTTATTAAAAGAAGCTAAATATTCTCTCCCCATACTTTCAGTAATGATCACCACAACATTTGGCTTTGAGGGTGGATTGTTATCGTATTGCTTTATAGGTTTAATGTAAAATTGAATCTCTTCTGGAGTCACCTTATAATCTATTTTCTTAATGCTGTTTTTTCCGAAGGTTCGTATAAACGCAAAGGTGGTATTGAGTACCAAATCTGCCTGCTCCATCTTTTTAACATGCCTACTGGCATCTACCAAATTTATCGGTCGTGTACTTTTTCTAAAATCACCACCCCTGATACCACCTACGATTAAAGTACCTATGACCACAAAGCCAATAAAAGATGATATATAGTAGGACTTAGTTGGCAATTTGTATTCTAACGGATGGAGCTTTACACGCCTGTACAAATAAATCCATAGCAGACTTACCCCAAAAAAGAGAAGATACACGTGCCAATAACTCAACATAAACCTAAAGAACATGGCAGTTTTGTTGCCTTCATTTTTAACCACGTCCAGCACCGATAAAGTGGTTCTAGCGAAATTGAATTTGTAGTAAATAAAATCTACATAATTAAGCGCGTAGGCAATTAAGTTGGTAATGAAATAAACATAAAATACTAATTTCTGATACCAAGATGACATTGCAAACCGAAGCGGCAACAGTGATAAAATAATAAAAAGACTATTGACGTATAATATGGCGGCTGTGTCAAACGCCAATCCATAGTAAGACAACCTAAAAAACTCACCAAAAGAATGCACTTCTAAAACATCATAATTATAGAGGAAGAACAAAAACCGAGCAACAAAATAAAACACATAAGCCAAAAACAAGCGATAAAGTAAAATCGTGTATTCCTCTTTTCTAAAGAACAATTTCATGCAAAATAAATTGTAATATTAATATTAGCGCAAAAGTACAAAGAACCCATCAACCAATGTAAAATTGATAGCTTTAAAAGAAAGAACAGCCCTTACAATAACAAGAATAAAAAAATGAAATTTATTATGCACGCATAGTAAATTTTTGTATATTTGAAAATCAGATGAATTACAATGAAAGATAAAACCATTGATTATGTTCTAAAAACCACTTGGTTAGCGGTTACTAAAATGTACAACGAAGAAGCATCCAAGTTTGATAGCACAATGGCAACTGGCTTTGCTTTATTAAGTATTGACCCAGAAAAAGGAACACCTTCCACATCTATGGGGCCCAAAATGGGAATGGAAGCCACGAGTTTGTCTCGAACATTAAAATCAATGGAAGCACGTGGCTTGATTGAACGTCGTCCAAATCCTGAAGATGGCCGTGGGGTTTTGATTTTTCTCACTGATTTTGGAAAAGAAAAACGCGCCTACTCTAGAGAAAAGGTACTGATTTTTAATGAAACCATTCGCAAGAATGTTTCTGAGGAACAAATCAAAAACTTTTATGAAGTTGCTGAAAAAATCAATAATATGATTTCAAACAAAAATATTTACAACCAAAAAGAAAATAGTTTATAATAATATGAGCAAACGTAGAATAAAAAAAGTGGCCATTATTGGCTCCGGAATTATGGGAAGCGGTATTGCATGTCATTTTGCCAATATTGGCGTTGATGTACTACTTCTTGATATTGTTCCAAGAGAATTGAATGATGCTGAAAAAGCTAAAGGTCTAACTTTAGAAGACAAAGCCGTTAGAAATAGAATTGTTAATGATTCTTTAACTGCTTCTCTAAAATCGAAGCCCTCTCCTATTTATCATCCCTCTTTTGCTAGTAGGATAACGACTGGTAATCTTGAAGATGATATTGCCAAGGTTAAGAATGTGGATTGGATCATGGAAGTTGTAGTAGAACGCTTGGACATCAAAAAACAAGTTTTTGAAAAGCTTGAAAAACACAGAACTCCAGGTACTTTGATTACGTCAAATACGTCAGGAATTCCGATTCATTTTATGAGCGAAGGGCGAAGTGAAGATTTTCAAAAGCACTTCTGTGGAACTCACTTTTTCAATCCTGCGCGCTACTTAAAATTATTTGAAATTATTCCTGGACCAAAAACATCTCAGGATGTATTGGATTTCTTGAATAATTATGGTGAGAAATTTTTAGGGAAAACGTCAGTTATCGCAAAAGATACGCCCGCATTTATAGGAAACCGTATCGGAATTTTCGGAATTCAAAGCCTTTTCCACCAAGTTAAAGAAATGGATTTGACCGTGGAGGAAGTTGATAAATTGACAGGACCTGTAATTGGTCGTCCTAAGTCGGCTACCTTCAGAACCGTTGATGTGGTTGGTTTGGATACTTTGGTACATGTTGCCAATGGCATTTATGAAAACTGCCCTGAAGATGAAGCACATGAGCTTTTTAAGTTGCCAGATTTCATCAACACGATGCTGGAAAACAAATGGTTGGGAAGTAAAACCGGGCAAGGTTTTTATAAAAAAGAAGGCAAGGAGATCAGAACCTTAGATTTGAACACCCTTGAATATAGAGATCGAAAATCTGCAAAATTTGCGACTTTAGAGCTTACAAAAACCGTTGATAAAGTTGTTGATCGTTTTCCAATTTTAATTTCAGGAAAAGATAAAGCGGGCGATTTTTATAGAAAGAATTTTGCCGCGATGTTTGCATACGTTTCTAACAGAATCCCTGAAATTACCGATGAGCTTTATAAAATAGATGATGCTATGAAAGCTGGCTTCGGCTGGGAACATGGACCATTCCAAATTTGGGATGCTGTAGGCGTTGAAAAAGGTATCGAATTGATGAAAGCTGAAGGATTAGCTCCCGCCGCTTGGGTCAATGAGATGTTGGAATCAGGAAACAAATCGTTTTACTCCGTTAAAGATGGCAGTACGTTCTTTTACGATATTCCTTCTAAAAAACAAGAAAAAATCCCAGGACAAGATGCCTTTATCATCTTAGATAACATCCGTAAATCTAAAGAAGTCTTTAAGAATTCAGGTGTTGTTGTTGAAGATTTAGGAGACGGCATCCTAAACGTGGAATTCCAATCCAAAATGAATACCATTGGTGGTGATGTATTGGCGGGTTTAAATAAGGCTATTGACATTGCCGAAAAAGATTTTGCGGGATTGGTTGTTGGCAATCAGGCTGCAAATTTCTCTGTTGGCGCCAATATTGGTATGATTTTCATGATGGCCGCCGAACAGGAATATGATGAACTGAATGCTGCCATTAAATATTTTCAAGATACTATGATGCGGATGCGTTATTCTGCAATCCCAACGGTTGCGGCTCCTCACGGAATGGCACTTGGTGGTGGTTGTGAATTATCAATGCACGCCGATAAAGTAGTTGCTGCCGCTGAAACCTATATCGGCCTCGTCGAGTTTGGCGTTGGCGTGATTCCTGGTGGTGGCGGATCAAAAGAGATGGCGCTCCGTGCTCAGGATATGTTTCAAAAAGGAGATGTTAAATTGAACATATTACAGGAGTACTTCTTGACCATCGGAATGGCAAAAGTAGCCACTTCTGCTTATGAAGCTTTCGATTTAGGAATTCTTCAAAAAGGAAAAGACGTTGTGGTGGTCAATAAAGACCGACAAATAGCTACTGCTAAGGCCTATGCTAAAATTATGGCGGATGCGGGTTACACACAACCGGTGAAACGTACAGACATCAAAGTTCTCGGTAAACAAGCTTTAGGCATGTTTTTAGTTGGAACAGATTCAATGGAAGACAGCAAATATATTAGCGAGCATGATCAAAAAATCGCCAATAAATTAGCCTATGTTATGGCTGGAGGTGACCTGTCAGAACCCACTGAAGTCAGTGAACAGTATCTATTGGATTTAGAACGTGAAGCATTTTTGTCTTTGGCAACAGAGCGTAAAACTTTGGAAAGAATTCAACATATGTTGAAGACTGGAAAGCCGTTGAGGAATTAAAAGGCCCATCCCAACCTTCCCAAAGGGAAGGAGACGTGATGTAAAAAAAATCTATTTTAACTTAAATTACCCGTAACAGTTCCCTTTCCTTCGGAAAGGGTTAGGGATAGGAAAATGAAACAAGCATATATAGTAAAAGCATACAGAACCGCAGTTGGTAAAGCACCAAAAGGCGTGTTCCGATTTAAAAGAACTGATGAACTAGCTGCTGAAACCATCCAGCACATGATGAAGGAGCTTCCTGATTTTGACAAATCACGTATTGATGATGTTATTGTTGGGAACGCCATGCCAGAAGGCTCACAAGGCCTGAATATGGCGCGATTTATTTCATTAATTGGACTGAATAGTGTGGATGTGCCTGGTGTTACCGTCAATCGTTTTTGTGCTTCGGGCATTGAAACTATTGGAATAGCAACAGCAAAAATCCAATCAGGAATGGCGCATTGTATCATCGCAGGTGGTGCAGAAAGCATGAGTGCAGTCCCAATGACAGGATATAAACCAGAATTAAACTATGATACCGTAAAAGCGGGACACCCTGATTATTATTGGGGCATGGGAAATACGGCAGAAGCCGTTGCCACCCAATTTAAAGTCTCTCGTGAAGATCAGGATGAATTTGCCTACAACTCGCACATGAAAGCTTTAAAAGCGCAAAAAGAAAATCGTTTTCAGGATCAGATTGTGCCTATGACAGTTGATCAAACTTATGTGGATGCCAACGGAAAAAAAGCTACCAAAACATATACAGTTACCAAAGACGAAGGTCCAAGAGCCGGAACAAATCTAGAGGCATTAGCCAAATTACGTCCAGTATTTGCGGCCAACGGAAGTGTAACCGCAGGTAACTCATCACAAATGAGTGATGGTGCTGCCTTTGTCATGATTATGAGTGAAGAGATGGTAAAAGAATTGAATCTTGAACCTATTGCGCGCTTGGTCAATTATGCTGCAGCAGGTGTAGAACCGCGTATCATGGGTATCGGTCCTGTAAAAGCCATTCCAAAAGCATTAAAATTGGCAGGTCTAGAGCAGAAAGATTTGGAACTGATTGAATTGAACGAAGCTTTCGCTTCACAATCCATTGCAGTAATCAGAGAACTGAACCTTAATCCTGACATCATTAACGTCAACGGAGGCGCCATCGCATTAGGCCATCCACTTGGGTGTACCGGTGCAAAATTATCGGTACAGCTATTTGACGAAATGCGCAAGCGCGACATGCAAGGAAAATATGGTGCTGTAACCATGTGCGTTGGCACCGGACAAGGTGCTTGTGGGATATTTGAATTTCTTAATTAGAATCAGGATTTTTAGAACCAAGAGGCAAGACTATGCACAACTTCAAAAAATTAAAAATTTGGGAGGAAGGTATAAGTTTGGTTAAAGAAAATTACAAATTAACCCGGACGTTTCCTGATTTTGAAAAATTTGTTTTGGTTTCACAAATGAATAGATGTGCCATATCGATTCCATCAAATATATCTGAAGGATCGAGTAAAAGCACCGATAAACACTTTAATAAATATCTTGAAGACAGCTTAGGCTCAGCATTCGAATGGGAAACACAATTGATAGTAGCATATAATGAAAAATACTTATCAGAAGAAAAATTTAAAGAACTAGAACAAAAAATAACACAAATTCAAAAAATGATTTCAAGATTTCAATCAGGACTAAACTTTTAGTCATGGTTCTTGACTCTTGACTCTTTTAATCTAACTACAATGGAAACACAACAAGAAAAAGAATTACTAAGAGGTGGCCAGTTCATCGTGAAGGAAACCAACTGCGAAGACGTCTTCACTCCAGAAGATTTTAACGAAGAGCAGAAAATGATGCGTGACTCAGTGATTGAGTTCAATGATCGAGAGATTATTCCACACAAAGAACGCTTTGAAGCGAAAGATTATGCCTTGACCGAAGAAGTGATGGGAAAAGCTGGCGAGATGGGCTTTTTAGGTGTATCTGTGCCTGAAGAATATGGAGGAATGGGAATGGGATTTGTGTCTACTATGATTGTATGTGAATACATTTCTAGTGGTACAGGGTCTTTTAGCACCGCATTTGGCGCCCATACAGGAATTGGAACAATGCCAATTACACTTTACGGAACCGAAGAGCAAAAACAAAAATATGTTCCAAAATTAGCGAGTGGCGAATGGTTTGGTGCCTACGCACTTACCGAGCCAGGCGCTGGTTCTGACGCAAATTCCGGTAAAACAACGGCGACACTTTCTGAAGATGGAAAATCTTATAAAATCAACGGACAAAAAATGTGGATCTCCAATGCGGGATTCTGTAGCTTGTTCATTGTTTTTGCCCGTATAGAAAATGACAAAAACATTACTGGGTTTATTGTTGAACAAGATCCTGAAAATGGGATCACATTAGGTGAAGAAGAAAAAAAATTAGGTATTCATGCCTCTTCAACACGACAGGTGTTTTTTAGTGACACTGTTGTTCCTGCAGAAAACATGCTCGCAGGTCGTGGTGAAGGTTTTAAAATCGCCATGAATGCACTAAACATTGGTCGTATTAAATTGGCTGCTGCTTGTTTGGATTCACAAAGAAGAATCACAACAACTGCTATTCAATACGCTAATGAACGTAAGCAGTTCAACACTAGAATTTCAGATTTCGGAGCTATTAAATTGAAGTTGGCTGAAATGGCCACCAATACGTATGCTGATGAATCGGCATCGTATCGTGCTGCAAAAAATATCGAAGACCGTATTGCCATGCGTCATGCTGCTGGGAACTCCCATCAAGAAGCAGAATTAAAAGGTGTTGAAGAATATGCCATAGAATGTTCCATTTTAAAAGTTGCGGTTTCTGAAGATCTTCAAAACTGCGCTGATGAAGGCATCCAGATTTTTGGTGGAATGGGCTTTTCTAAAGACACCCCAATGGAAGCTGCTTGGAGAGATGCGCGTATTGCAAGAATTTATGAAGGCACCAACGAAATCAATAGAATGCTTTCTGTGGGCATGTTGGTCAAAAAAGCCATGAAAGGCCATGTCGATTTATTGGGCCCGGCTCAGGCTGTTGCTGATGAATTGATGGGCATCCCTTCTTTTGACACACCTGATTATTCTGAGTTGTTTGCAGAAGAAAAAGAAATGATTGCTAAGCTTAAGAAAGTCTTCTTAATGGTAGCAGGTTCTGCAGTTCAAAAATTTGGTCCGGATTTAGAAAGCCACCAACAATTATTGTTAGCGGCTTCTGACATCCTCATTGAAATCTATATGGCTGAATCGACAATTTTAAGAACTGAGAAAAACGCCAAACGTTTTGGTGAAAAAGAACAAGAGATACAAATAGCAATGGCTAAGCTGTATTTATATAATGCGGTTTCTATTGTTGAGAAAAATGGTAAGGAAAGCATTATTTCATTCGCTGAAGGAGATGAACAACGTATGTTGTTGATGGGCTTGAAGCGTTTTGTGAAATATGCAAACTATCCAGATATTGTAGATTTACGTAGAACGATTGCAGAAAAAGTAAAAGCTGAAAACAAATATTGTTTCTAGTATTCAATCACTTTTTAAACATTGGTCCGAATGCCTTAGGCTATCCGATCTATTGTCAACATAAAGTTTTTAAAATTTTGACTAACTCAAATTTTTTTAACGAAGGAAAGCCAATTCATTAGTTTGAATTGGCTTTTTTATTGATACACATCACGGCTCTAGTTATTTTTAAACTCCCTAATCTTTAATAGACTTTCGTGAAGGGATTTTGCGATGGTTTCTTGATGATTATCATTGGTTAAAATGGCCTTGTCTTTAGCGTTGCTGATAAATCCGAGCTCCAATACCAATGCAGGAACATCTACATTTTTCAAAATATAAAATCCAGCAGCTTTTAATTCACCACGATCATTGAATTGATCTAGCTGGTTTTCAACTAGAATTCTACTGTAGTCATGGGAAGTTTGGCGATGCTCATTCTTATCATAATAAAATGCTTCCACACCATTGGCATCTGTATTTTGACTGGCATTACAGTGCAAACTAATCACCAGATCAGGATGTAATTGATTTATAAAATTGACACGCTCCGATAAACTTAAGAATTCATCGGCACTTCTAGTTTCGACAATTTTTATTTTGTGGTCGCTATATCTCGCTAATTTATTAGAAATTTGAAGCACTACATCCTTTTCAATCAAATTACCCGAATCTTTACCGCCATGCCCAGCATCAATCACCACGACCAATTGGGGCTTACTGTCTTTAAAAGAACTTAAAGTGAAAATTGCCGCAAATAAAGTAAATGCGAGGAGCGATTTTAAACTCCGTTTCAATACTGATGATCTTGATTGCTGTAACATAATGAGTCTGTTTTTTATATGGTTAAAATTAAATCCGCTCGTAAAAGGCATCGCAGCTAGTGTATTGCCTGAATAAATAATACTGTTTGAATATTCTGAAATGTCCATTCCAGATTTGATGACCTGTTCATCAGCAATAAACTCATGGTTTTCACGAATTTGTCGTTTATATAACCATACAAAAGGGTTGAACCAAAACACACAGTTCAATAACTCCACTAAAAGAATATCCAAGCTATGCCAATGTTTTGAATGAATGACTTCATGTTGAAGGACACTTTTCGCATAGGATGTTTCCATCAAATGTTTGGGATCAATAAACAAATAATTGAAAAAACTTGAAGCTGTCTGCAGTTCTTCAATCTTTACGAGTTTTAAACCTTCAATATACTCGCTACTCTTTCTGGTTAATTTGAGAATTCGAAATAAATTCAAGCCATATCTCGTCAAGAAAATAAAGGTGATGAATAGATATAATGAAATCGAAAGATGTTCCGATGTATGATCAACCTTTTGAATCGTTTCTATCGGTGTTCCACGTAAAATGGGTTCAGAAATAAGAGCTCCTTCGTTTGATTGAAATTTAATTTCCGTAAGGCTTGGAAGCGCATTAAAAACCCCTATTTCCATAATAGGCGCCAATAAACAGAGTACAAGAGAGCTTAACAAAAATAATCGATTGAACTGAAATGTTTTCTGATTCTTTAAAATCAAACGATAAACTAAAAAAGAACACCCTAAACTAACTATGGTATATATGATATAATTGAACATTCTATTTTTTCTTTTGATTGATTTTTTGCTTCACCAATTCTTGTAATTCCTCCAGTTCCTCCATACTGAAATCGGCATTCTTTGTAAAAAAAGAGGCGAACTGTGATTTGGAGTCATTAAAGAAATGTGTAATCATCGTTTTCATTTGTGAGGAAAAATAGTCGTTCTTTTTAAGGATGGGAAAATATTCTTTATCACGGCCTAACCTATTAAATCCGATGTAGTTCTTATCACACATCCTGCCCAATAAGGTAGAAATAGTAGTGTATGCAGGTTTGGGTTCTGGAAATAGATCTACAATATCCTTCATAAAGCCTTTATTCAGCATCCATAGGTATTTCATGATCTGCAATTCTGTTTTATTCAATTGTTTTATCTCCACAACTATAGTTTTAATACTACAAATGTAGTAATATAATTTTTATATGCAAGTTCGATTCAAAAATTATATCTTTATAAAAATAACCCTCGATGAAATTTAATTTTCTATTCCTGTTTGCCCTAAGCACTATTTTCGGCTTTGCGCAACCCAATACCGACATTTTTTTGTTTGATTTAAATACGGCAGAAAATAGTTTTGCATTGTCGAATTTCAGAAATATTTCTGAGAATGAAGGCTATGACAACCAACCTTCGTTTATGAATAATAAAACGATTTTGTACGCCGGCACTCGAAATGCACAAACCGATATCGTCAAATACAATCTCAATTACGGTTCAAAAACATGGGTTTGCTATACAGAAGGCGGTGAATACTCCCCCTTAAAAATCCCTAATCAGAATGCCGTTTCTGCCATTAGATTAGATCCTGACGGAAAGCAGCGCCTTTATCGGTATGATTTGAAGGACAGCAGCAACACCGTTATTTTAGACAGCTTGGTCGTTGGCTACCATCTTTGGTTTGATGAAAACACTATCATTTCATCGGTATTAGAGGAAGATATTCTATCACTTTATCGTTCTGATTTAAAGACAGGTTTAAACAAAAAGATCATAACACATATCGGTAGATCCTTACATCACATTCCAAATTCAGACCGCATCAGTTTTATTTCTAAAAATACCGATGGCACTTCACAAATCAAATCCTTTAATCCTAAGTCTGGTGCTATAAAAACAATCGCTTCTACCCTTCCTGGCAGTGAAGACATCTGCTGGACACCAGAGGGTCATATTTTGATGGCAAAGGATGATTTACTTTTCCAAATAAATCCAAAAAACAATTCTGGTTGGACTGAAATCGCTTCATTAAAATCGTATGGCATCAAAAACCTCAGCCGTTTAATAATAAGTCCTGATGGAAAAAAACTAGCCATCGTTGGAGAAGTGATAACACCAAATTCATCACATAATACCTCCAAAATATTAGAACCAAAACTAGAAAGCATCAAATGGATTGCCGGCCATTGGAAAGGAGAAGCTTTTGGCGGACAAACGGAGGAAAACTGGAGCGAATCCTCAGGAGGTTCTATGATGGCCACTTTTAAATTGATTGATAACGATATTGTGGTTTTTTACGAAATAGAGATCATTCGTGAAGTAGAAAACACACTAATCTTGCAACTCAAGCATTTTGGTAACGACCTTAAAGGTTGGGAAGAAAAGGATAAAACAATCGATTTTCCATTAAAAGAAATCACAGAAGATAAAGTCGTTTTTGAAGGCATGGTTTTTGAAAAAATAAGCACCAATGAAATGAATATTCATGTGGATATTAAACAAGACGACGGCAGCGTAGAAACAGTAACTTTTAATTACAAGAAATAACCCGTATCAATTAAGTTCCATATTCATTAATAACTCTAGTCATGAACCATTTATTAAAATTAAGTATAATAAGCTTTCTTTCTTTGAATCTCAATGCCCAAACAGATCAAAAAATTTATGACATCATTGATGCCGTTTCTTCTGATCGCATTGAAAAAGATGTGCAAACGCTCGTTAATTTTGGCACCAGAAATACCTTTAGTGACACAGTTTCTGAAACGCGTGGGATTGGTGCGGCCCGACGTTGGATCAAAAAAGAATTTGAAAGCATTTCAAAAGCGTGTCAGAATTGTTTAAATGTCTTTTATCAGAAAGATTTTGTGACCAAAGAAGGCAACAATCGCGTACCCCATGACGCATGGGTCGTCAATGTTGTAGCCGTTCAAAAAGGGACCAAATATCCAAACAGCTATATTATTATGAGTGGCGATATTGATTCGCGAGGCAGTGATACAATGGATTTTACCGTAGATGCACCCGGTGCTAACGACAACGCATCAGGAATGGCGGGCACTATTGAAGCAGCTCGCGTACTTTCAAAATATAAATTTGAAAGCAGTATTATTTATGTTGGTCTTTCAGGTGAAGAACAAGGACTTTTTGGTGGCGGCGGATTGGCCGCTTATGCTAAAGACAAAGGATGGGATATTATCGGTATTTTCAACAATGACATGATTGGAAATATTGAAGGAGTTGATAGCGTGATAGACAACCGTACTTTTAGAATATTCTCTGAGCCTGTGCCTCCTACTGAAACGGACCGCGAGCGCCAAATGCGCCGTTTTTATGGTGGTGAAGTGGACGGAATTTCAAGACAATTGGCACGTTACGTCCATAAAAACACGCAAACTTATATGCCAGAAATGAACCCTATGATGGTGTATAGATTGGATCGTTTTGGTAGGGGCGGACACCATCGGCCGTTCAACGATTTAGGGTTTGCTGGCATCAGAATCATGGAAGCTCATGAAAACTATACCCAACAACATCAAGATATCCGTACCGAAAACGGAATCAATTATGGCGATACTTTTGAACATGTCAATTTTCCATACGCTGAAAAATTAACCGCAGTTAATGCGATTAATATGGCCAGTTTAGCGTCTGCACCGCCGCCGCCCAAAACGGTGTCTATTGGAGGTGTTGTAGAAGCTTCGGCAAAATTAAAATGGGACAAGGTTGAAGGCGCCAAGGGCTACAAGATTTATTGGCGAGACACGACCTCACCAACTTGGGACCATTCCAGATATGTGGGTGATCTTGATGAATTTACACTCACTGGTATTGTTATTGACAATTCATATTTTGGCGTAGCTTCTGTAGGAAAAGATGGTTACGAAAGTGTGGTGGTTTTCCCAAACTCAATTATTAGAAACTAAATTATGAACAAGTATATTTTTATTCTTTTTGTTCTAACAGCAATCCATACCGTAAAAGCCCAAGATGAGACCTTTACAAAACACGATACCTTAAGAGGTTCCATTACCCCGGAACGTGCTTGGTGGGATTTGACCTATTACCATTTGGAGATTTCCGTGGATCCCAGCACAAAATCCATTAAAGGTAAAAACACCGTTCAGTATAAGGTTTTAGAGCCAAATTCCGTACTTCAAATTGACTTACAATCGCCATTAATAATTACAAAAGTGATCCAAGATAATAAAGAGCTTGACTTTAGATCTGACGGTAATGCTCATTTTATTACTTTAAAAAATAACCAGAAAATAGGGAGCCTTCAAAGTCTGGATGTTTATTACGAAGGTCAGCCCAAGGAAGCCATAAGAGCACCTTGGGATGGCGGATTTTCTTGGAAAAAAGATGAAAACGGTAATGATTTTGTTGCAACCTCTTGCCAAGGACTTGGTGCAAGTGTCTGGTGGCCCAATAAAGATCATATGTATGATGAAGTGGACAGTATGCTCATTAGTGTACGTGTTCCAAAAGCGTTAATGGGCGTTGCCAACGGACAATTGCGTGGTATTGATAATCATAAGGATGGGACAAAGACCTACAATTGGTTTGTCAACAACCCCATTAATAACTATGGCGTGAATGTGAATATTGGTGATTATGTGCATTTTTCTGAAGACTATAACGGCGAAAAAGGCATCTTAAAAATGGATTATTATGTTTTAAAAGACAATCTTGAAAAGGCGAAGCAGCAATTTAAAGATGCACCGCGTATGATGGAGGCGTTTGAACATTGGTTTGGTCCTTATCCTTTTTATGAAGATGGGTATAAATTGGTGGAAGTGCCCTATTTGGGGATGGAGCACCAAATTTCAGTTACTTACGGCAATGGCTATAAAAACGGCTATTTAGGTCGCGATCTTTCAGGCACGGGATGGGGCTTGAAATTCGATTTCATCATCATTCACGAATCTGGCCACGAATGGTTTGCGAATAATATCACCTATAAAGACTTGGCCGATATGTGGATACATGAGAGTTTTACCGCCTATTCGGAAAGTTTATTTGTAGAATATTTCTATGGCGTTAAGGCTGGGGCAGACTATGTCATCGGCACACGACGAGGCATCCAAAATGACAAACCTATTATTGGACCTTACGGTGTCAATCAATCCGGGTCTGGAGATATGTACTACAAAGGCGCCAATATGTTGCATACTTTGAGAGAATGGATAAATGATGATCAAAAATGGCGACAAATTTTAAGGGGCCTCAACGAAACTTTTTATCATCAAACTGTGACCACAAATCAAATTGAAGACTATATCTCTCAGACTTCAGGACTTGAGCTGAACGCTTTTTTCAATCAGTATTTAAGAGATATTAGAGTTCCAACGTTGGAGTATGAAACAAACGGTGATTACTTGAAATATCGTTGGAGCAATACCGTAAAAGATTTTGAAATGCCAGTTCAGGTCTCCATTAACGGGAAAGACTTGTGGCTCTATCCAAAAGAATCGTGGTCAATGACACAAACAAAAGGCAACGATCTCCAAATTGATGCCGATTTTTATGTACGCTCTAAAAAATTATAAGCGTTCACCTCCAACGCTATGGGATAAGAACGCTGATTTTCGAATACGAATTCATCTTAATTTTGAGATATGGCAGTGATGTCCGCAGACCATCCTATTGGAATCTGGAATTTTTAAGTTGATACTTCTTTTATTTGGCGCTGCTGAACCACATACCATTGTACGAATCCTTTGCTTCTATAAAGATTATTAAAAAACATTCCCCTTAAAGAGGTGAATGGTATTCATAATTTGTGTCTATTCATTTTTTCAAAGAATAAAATAGCTAGGCATTATCCCTAGGTTGATGGATATCTTTTCTTTGCTCAACTTGGGGATTTATTTTATTACCATCGGACACATCACCTTTTTTATTGATGGCGTGGTCTTTTAGACTTTGCTTATCGGTCTTTTCAATATCTTGATTTTCTTTTTTCTTGTCCATGATCTTTAATTTAAGAAATATTAATAATATGTGATATCAACTAATTTAAAACAATATCACCGAATCCATTAACCCATAAGCATTTTTAGTTGTCCTCAAACGTTATCCTCATCTCGCAAAGCTTTCTATCCTGAATGGTTCCTTAAATCCCGCTTATAAAACTTCCATAAGGGTCTTTGAACTGAATCCCCTCTGAAAATCTAAACTTGTTCAATTGTTTAAATTCCACCAAGGCCCAAAGCACAAATTCTTTCACAAAATAACTTTCATCTTTAGTTAATTTCGGTTGATGCTCTCCCAATAATTCATCCAACGGTGTAATGGCATCCAAAAGCGATTTGTATTCCTTGTCCGTTAAATCATCCAACAGTTCAAACCCGTCCTTTTGGTTGAAAAACCAAGATACAATATCATCATAAGGTGTTTCGTCACCGTCCTTCCTTAACTTTTCAATTTTTGGAAAAAATTCCTCGAACAAACTTTTCACGGCTTCACCAATCAAATTATATGCAACGACAGCAGCACCTTCCTGTTCACCTTCATAAACCAATTCAACCTTGCCGGTTATAGATGGAATAATACCCACAAAATCACTTAACCGCACCATGGTTTTTTCGTCGCCAGCTTTTAATGCGCGACGCTCTGCAGTACTCATTAAATTTTCCAATGCCGTAATACTCAAACGTGCACTGACCCCACTTTTGGAATCAATATATTCACTTTCTCTAGCTTCAAAGACAATTTGTTCCAACAAATCCCTCGCTAAATCTGGAACGGCAACCATGTTATTTTGACTTTCCACGACTCTAGCTTCCTGTTCCGTAATCAATCGTGCCGTTTCAATATCTATTGGATAATGGGTTAGGATCTGAGAGCCAATTCTATCTTTTAACGGTGTTACAATACTTCCTCTATTGGTGTAGTCTTCAGGATTTGCGGTAAATAAAAATTGGATATCCAAGGGCAGTCTCAATTTAAAACCTCTAATTTGAATATCCCCTTCTTGTAAGATATTAAATAATGCCACTTGTATTCTCGCTTGTAAATCTGGTAATTCATTGATCACGAAAATACAACGGTTGGCACGTGGAATCATTCCGTAATGAATTACTCGGTCATCGGCATAACTCAATTTTAGGTTGGCGGCTTTAATTGGGTCAACATCACCAATCAAATCGGCCACCGTCACATCTGGTGTGGCCAACTTTTCTGCAAAACGTTCGCTTCTGTGTAACCAATAAATAGGTGTGTCATCACCTTTTTCGTTGATCAATTCTTGGGCATACCTAGAAATGGGGTTCAACGGATCATCATTAATTTCTGAACCTTCCACCACAGGTATATATTCATCCAATAAATTCAACATTAATCGCGCCAACCGGGTTTTCGCCTGTCCGCGCAAGCCTAATAAATTGATATTATGACGTGAAAGAATAGCACGTTCCAATTCTGGAATGACCGTATTCTCATAGCCATGAACCCCTTCAAATGTGGTTTCATTATTTTTAATCTTTTGAATCAGATTATCTCGCAACTCGTCTTTAATCGATTTGCTTTGATAATTGGTTTTTTTCAGTTCGCCTAATGTGTTTATAGTGTCGATTTTCATATGTTGTTGTATACTTAAAAAGTTCTGATTGTAAAATTGTAGAACTTATTTTCTTGAATTTATTTTAGTGTTTTCTTTTAAACCTTCAAGGTTTTGGAAATGCAGGTTCGAGGTTGCGGTTTACTTCGTGCTCCATTCCTCCAACTTCTTACTTTTTATCATCTAATCCGCTTCTTCCGATTGGTCTCATAATCCTCAAAAATCATTTCACCCAAACCTTTCAATCCCGTGTAAAAAGCTTTCCCTTGATTAGCTTTTGTAAATTCGGTTACAAAACGCATCAAATACTGGTCTTGCGCAATCATAAACGTGGTAATTGGAATGCGCAATCTTCTAGCTTGTTGTGCCATGGCATAACATTTATTCATGATATACGGATTTAGGCCCGCACTATCCTTATAATATTGACCATCGGGCAGTCGTAAACAACTTGGCTTACCATCGGTAATCATAAATATCTGCTTGTTGGTGTTTCGTTTTCTTCGTAGTAGGTTAATTGCCAACTGTAAACCAGCAACCGTATTGGTATGATAGGGTCCTACTTTTAAATAAGGTAAATCCTTAATTTCTATCTGCCAAGCATCATTTCCAAAAACCAAAATATCCAAGGTATCTTTTGGATAGCGTGTCGTAATCAATTCGGCCAAGGCCATCGCCACTTTTTTTGCAGGTGTAATTCGGTCTTCACCATATAAAATCATACTGTGGCTGATATCAATCATCAACACCGTACTCATTTGCGATTTGTGCAACGTTTCCTCCACCACCAAATCCTCTTCAGAGAGTTTAAAATCGCCAATACCGTGGTTAATCTGAGCATTTTTTAAGCTTTCGGTCATAGAAACTTTATCCAAAGCATCACCAAACTGATAATTTCTAAAGTCGCCAGTATGTTCATCCCCTATTCCAGGGCTTTTACTTTTATGATTCCCCTGTCCGCTGCGTTTGATTTGACCAAAAATCTGATCCAGTGCTTGCTGTCTTATGGCCCGCTCCGTTTTCGAAGTGATGGCCATCCCCCCATTCCCATCAGGATCAATGTCTTCTTTTATATACCCTTTCTCTTTAAGGTCTTCAATAAAATCATCAATTGTATATTCAGAAGTGGTCAATTTATACTCCTTGTCCAATTCTCTCAACCAGTCAATGGCTTCATCAAAATCTCCCGAGGTGTGGGTAATCAACTCCTTAAAAATATCAAAAAGTTTGTCAAAAGGGGATTGATAGAGTGCTTCGTAGGTTTTAAAGATAAAACCTTTACGTTTTTGATTCTTATTTTTCATAGCATCATAAAAATACGACTTTTTGTTCGACCGATAAATCAATTAACATCTATTTTGTGAATCTAATTATACCTTTTTATTATCTTTAAGCCCATACATTCAAATAGTGACATCAATTCCGACAACTAAGAATAACGTCACTCACAACCAACCAAAACACTAAAATCATGAAATATTTTATTTTTGCGATTACAATTCTGCTTTGTGTTTCCTGTAAAGACAAAAAGGATGAAAAAAAAGAGGATACCGCGACCAAAGTCGAGCAGTATACAATTGAACAATTTATGGATAACGAAGCTGTGACCGGCGGCAGTTTTTCTTATGACAACTCTCAACTTTTAATATCCAGTAACCGTTCGGGGATTTTTAATGTCTATACTATTCCGGTCACTGGCGGAGATTACACACCTATTACCGCTTCTGACAGCACCTCTTACTTTGCACAATCCTTTTTCCCCAATGATGACCGTATGCTCTTATCTGCCGATGGTAATGGCGATGAAATCAATCATATCTTCTTACGGGACACCACGGGAACCATCAGGGATTTGACACCTGAAAAAGGCGCAAAATCTGACTTTTACGGGTGGGCAGAGGATGGAAAATCTTTTTATTATGGGTCTAATAAAATGAATCCAAAGTTCTTTGATGTTTACGAGATGGATATTGCCAACTTTAATTCAAAAATGATCTATCAAAACAATGACGGATTGAATTTTAACGGTATTTCCAATGATAAAAACTACATCGCACTGGCCCAATCTTTAAATACGAATGATAGCGACTTGTATATTTATAACGTCAAGACTAGAGAAAAGACAAAAGTCAATAGCAATCAGAGCGGGAATTCTGCCCAAGATTTTTCTAATGACAGTGCATTTTTATATTATACAACAGATGATGGGGTAGAGTTTTCCTATTTGATGAAGTACAATCTTAAAACAAAGGAAACCACCAATGTCCTTCAAAAGCCATGGGATATTTCCGGAGCTAGTTTTACTAAAAAAGGGAGCTACATGATAGTTTATGTCAACGACGATGGAAAAAATGCCATTGAAGTGATCGATACTGAAACCAACAGTCCGATAGAATTGCCAGATTTTGGAGATCAAAGTATAACGAGTGTTGGATTTAGTGATGATGAACACTGGATGCGCCTGTATGTTGGAGGCTCCAATGCGCCATCCGATCTCTATACTTACAATTTCGAAACCAAAGAACGGCACCAACTGACCCATGTTTTAAATAGCGATATTCACCCAGAAGATTTAGTAAGAGCAAAAGTAATTCGTTATAAATCGTTTGATGGTACTGAAATCCCTGCTATTTATTATCTGCCTCATCAAGCTACAAAAGATAATAAAGTACCTGCAATGGTATGGGTTCATGGCGGCCCTGGAGGACAAACGCGACAAGGATTCAGTTCATTTATTCAATATATGGTCAATCATGGCTACGCCGTTTTGGCCGTTAACAACCGCGGCAGCAGTGGCTATGGCAAAACCTTTTACCAAATGGACGATTTGAACCATGGTGAAAAAGATTTGCAGGATTGTGTAGAAGGAAAAAATTGGCTCGCTACCCAACCAGAAATTGACGGCGACAAGATTGGGATAATAGGTGGTTCTTATGGCGGATATATGACCATGGCTGCCCTTACCTATACCCCTGAAGCATTTGATGTGGGTGTCAATTTATTTGGTGTGACCAATTGGATCAGAACGCTGAAAAGTATTCCACCGTATTGGGAATCTATGCGAAAGTCATTATATCTTGAATTAGGCGATCCTTATACTACAGATTCTGTACGTTTAAAGCGTATTTCGCCTTTGTTCCATACGGATAAAGTCACAAAGCCCTTGATCGTGTTGCAAGGCTCTCAGGATCCGCGCGTGCTTCAAGTTGAATCTGATGATATTGTCGCTGGTGTTCGTAAAAATGGGGTCCCTGTGGAATATGTGCTCTTTGAGGATGAAGGTCATGGATTTGTCAAAAAAGAAAACCAGATTGAAGCTTACAGTCGCGTTGTTCAGTTTCTTGATACCTATTTAAAAAACGATAACCCGCCAAGTGACAGCACCATAAAATCTACAGAGATAGAAAGTAACTAATAAGGGCTTGTTTAAAACTCAAATAGCATTGGACAATTAAAATCTCATTGATAGTATTCAATAAAACCCTGAAGCATTCCAAACTTTAGGGTTTGTTAAATTTAAATAACCCCAATTGATTTAGAATGTTTAATGGCTTCATGACTATATTTAAAGTAGCAAATATTAACATCCATAGCGCTTATATTATTTAAAATCATAGTGACCTTATTTTTTTCTCTTGCCGATGTCTGCCTAATATAAACCGCCTTAATATTTTTGGGGAAGATTTTACAAATGCGTTCATATATTTGCGGATCATGTTGTGAGTCGTCTCCTAAAAGCACATAATCCAATTGGGGATAAAATGAAATAATGTCCTTGATCTTAATAAACTTATGGTCGTGGCTTCCTCGGCCGGTAAAAAGAAAATCAGAAATCCCGGCCTTTATCTTTTTGAGTTTTATAACTGCTTTGGGCAATTGGTGCAGCCTTGCAAAAGTTTCGATAAATTCATACAAATTCCATTCGCTGCTCGAAACATAGAAAAACGAATTTGAGGCCTCATCATTGGTTTGCCCTGCTCTACTCAAGGCTTTATAATGCACTACAACATCCTCAAAGATTTGCCTACCATTCACATTTCTTAATAATAACACATACAGTTTCTTAAAAAAACTATTACTGTGGGAAATCAGAAACGTATCGTCAATATCAGAAATAATTCCCAATTTACTCTTAAACGGCTTTAAAAGCTCGCCAGATTCGACAACTCCAAAGTCGAACAATTTGCAGGTCACCTCATATTTATGCCACCCACTCTCCAAAGCTTCAGTAAAGGGAACGGTAAACCTAAAGAATCCGTCATCTAAAGTTCTGGTGGTTATATTAAGACCTTTAAAAATTAAAGTGACCTCAACATTTGGATAGGGTTTTATTCTGAACATCTGGAGAATAGCAACCGCATGACGAAGACTTTTGCTGTCCAATTGGTATTTGTCTGGTGCCCACGATTTAAAAACATGCCCTGAGACAATGAGTTCTTCGTCGTTAACGTAACCGCGATATAATTTTAAATCAAGCTTTGCCAATTGATAAATAATTTGCAATTATAACTCACAAATTACTTAATTTTAAGAAGAAATGTTGACTTTATGGATTCAAAAAATAAATTGTTATTGGTGGTCAATCCTATTTCTGGCGGTTCAGAAAAGGAAACCTTGATTCAAGAAATAAAAAAAGAACTAGATCATTATAATGTTGCATTGCAAACATACCGAACGACAGGTTCTGATGATGATCATAAAATCAGGAAAATCATTGATGCCAAAGCGATAACAAAGGTTTTGGTTGCGGGTGGAGACGGGACGATACAAATAGTTGCAAAAGCCATAAAAGAACGCGATGTAGCTGTGGCTTTGATTCCAGCAGGTTCTGCTAATGGTCTGGCCTCAAATTTCAATTTACCCAATACTGTTGCTGCTCAAGTAGATATTGCAATGGGAACGCATTTTATAATGATGGACATGCTGTCCATTAATGACCATCTATCCTTACATATTGCAGATATAGGGATAAATGCTGCGCTGATCGAAAATTATGAAAACTCCGCAATTCGTGGTAAACTAGGCTATGCCCTTCAAACCATCCCCACCCTACTAGCATCTGATTTGCCCTATGATTTTTCCATTGCATTGAACGGAAAAACGATTAAAATTAAAGGTGTCATGATTGCAATTGCCAATGCGAATCAGTTTGGAACAGGTGCCATCATAAATCCGGATGGAGAAATGGACGACGGCCAGTTTGAAGTTTTAATTTTCAAAAATCTTGGGGTGTATGATATTCTAAAAACTTTAAATAAAACCTCGAAGAGAGATCCTGATTTTGTAGAAAGCTATGCTACCAAAAAAGCCTTAATAACTTGTGATAAAGAAGTGTCGTTTCAAGTGGATGGAGAATATATAGGAAACGTAAAGGAAGTTTTTGCCGAATTGCTCTCTAGCAAACTAAAGATTATGATTCCAAAAACCTAAGAATCTCAATTGATCAAATTATATGACGCGTTCCAAGTATTTCAAGTTTTCAATTCTTATCTTCTTTCCGGAGGTAGAAATAAGACCTTCCTTTTTAAACTATGACAGTACCCGGATAGCAGATTCAGTTGCGGTGCCAACAATACTGGCATAATCCTCACGGGACAGGTTAACGTTTAGATAACCCTCAGCATCCACACCAAACGTTTTTCCAATATAGATTATGGTTTCAGCCAAACGTTCTTTTACGGTCTTTTATGCCATATTGATGAGATCACCTTCGGCCTCTCTTAAGTCCTGGGCCAAATTCTGCAACACGTCAAAAGAAAATTCCTGATTGGTCTTAATACTGCTCAAAATTTGATCTTTTGGCACAAAGCAAACTTCAATATCATTTAATGCTACAGCACTTAAATGCGTTCTTTCATTACTGATGATGGAACGTTGGCCGATCAAATCGCCTTTGCCCATTAATTTAACCGTATGTTCCTTCCCATTGGCACTCAGCTTGGTCATTTTACAAAGACCTTCTTTTACACAAAAAACACCATTGAGCAATTCGTTTTCTCCAAAAATGATATCGCCTTTTTTAAATACAAATGTCGACTTGCAGGCAGTAACTTCTTTCATCTCTTCTTTTGTAAGAGTTTTCATCGAATTTAGCTGACGTGCAATACATTGTTCACATCTACCCATACCTTTATTGTTGATTGTCAAAACTACGTAAAACATGACAAAAATCATAGTTTAACTGGCAATGATTTCCGACCTTTGCGCCAGATATAAATGAGCATTATTATGGAGTCTTCAACTTGTTTCCATTGCGGTGATCCATCAGGTTCATCCGTAATATTTTTTGACGACAAATCATTTTGTTGTCAAGGCTGCAAGACGGTGTATGAAATTTTCTCAGATAACGATCTGACGTGCTATTATGACATGCAAGCAGCACCAGGCACGACTCCCAAAGATATTCAGGGCAAATATGATTTTCTTACCCAACCCAACATCATAGAAAAGCTGGTTGAGTTTGACGATGGCACATCGCAAATTGCAACCCTTTATATCCCGCAAATTCATTGCAGTTCTTGTATTTGGATTCTTGAAAACCTAAACAAGTTAAATCACAACATTTCATTATCGCAAGTCGATTTTGGCAAAAAAACCGTGCGCCTGCAATTCAATTCCCAAAACTATAGCTTAAAGGAAGCCGTAATCCTATTAAGTTCCATTGGCTATGAACCCTATATCAGTCTTGAGGATTTTTCAACAGGAAAAAACCATGTTAACCGCTCTTTGATTTATAAACTCGGGATTGCAGGGTTTGCGTTTGGGAACGTAATGTTCCTCTCCTTTCCTGAATATTTTGAAGTTGGCGAATTTTGGCTCGATCAATACAAACATTTTTTCAGATGGTTGATGTTCGCCTTTTCATTACCTGTTGTGTTTTATTCATCTCAGGATTATTTCATTTCAGCTTATAAAGGTTTACGCGCTAAGATTCTAAATATTGATGTTCCCATTGCCTTGGGGATTATTGTCCTATTTCTAAGAAGTACGGTTGATATTATATTTGATTATGGCTCTGGGTTTTTTGATAGTTTAACCGGGTTGCTATTTTTTTTATTATTAGGTAAATTCTTCCAGCAAAAAACCTATTCCTTTTTATCTTTTGAGCGCGATTATAAGTCCTATTTTCCAATTGCCATTACCAAAGTCGCTAAAAATGGTGAAGAGCAGCCCATTCAGGTTTATGATATTAAAAAAGGTGATCGATTGCTCATTAGGAATGAAGAATTGATTCCAGTAGATGGCATTCTTATCAAAGGAAAAGCAAAAATTGACTATAGTTTTGTTTCTGGAGAATCAGATGCCGTAAGCAAAAATTCAGGAGATAAACTTTTTGCGGGTGGCAAACAAACCTCGGGAAGCATTGAAATGGAAGCCTTGAAGAGTGTTGAGCAGAGCTATTTAACCCAATTATGGAGCAATGATGTGTTCAATAAGGTAAAGGAAGATGGTTTTACAACCTTAACAAACCTCATCAGCAAAAGGTTTACAATAATTGTATTGAGCATTGCCTTTATCTCGACAACCTTTTGGTTGTTTGCGGACCCTAGCAAGGCTCTAAATGTCTTTACCTCGGTATTGATCATTGCTTGTCCCTGTGCCATTGCGTTGGCGGCACCGTTTACTCTTGGCAATATGCTCAGGATATTTGGTCGACATAAATTCTATCTAAAAAACGCAACGGTTATTGAGCAATTGGCAGCCATAAACACAATTATCTTTGATAAGACCGGAACCATTACTTCCAATAAAAAAAGCACGGCCACTTATGAAGGTGCTTCACTTTCTCCTTCGGAAGCAATTTTGCTCAAAAACACTTTAAGAGGTTCCAACCATCCGTTGAGCAGAACGCTCTATGAGCTTTTGGATGAAAATGATATCATTACACTAGACGAATTTGAAGAGCATTTAGGCCAAGGGATTGAAGGGGTACACCAACATGACAGCATTAAAATTGGATCGGCGAATTTTGTCGGAAAAACCAATGATCTTGCAGTCTTAAACACTTCCGTTCATATCAGTAGTAACAACACCTATAAAGGAAAATACACCTTTTACAATAGTTACAGGAAAGGCTTGTCGCAATTATTCAATAAGCTAAAAATACAGTATGATTTAGCCATTCTTTCCGGAGATAATGAAGGTGAACTTGAAAATCTGAAAAAATTACTACCTGCACGAACCAAGTTGCTTTTCAATCAAAAGCCCGACGATAAACTGGAATACATTAAATACCATCAAAGTGAAGGCGCAAAAGTATTAATGATTGGTGATGGCTTGAATGATGCTGGTGCATTGGCACAAAGTAATGTGGGGATTGCATTGTCAGAAAATGTTAATGTCTTCTCTCCTGCCTGTGATGCGATTTTAGATGCAGATAAACTTAATAATTTAAGTGATTTTATGAAGTTGTCAAAATCGGCCATCAAAATTGTAAAATGGAGTTTTGTGCTCTCGCTTATGTATAATGTCATAGGGGTTTCTTTTGCCGTTACAGGACACTTAGAGCCTGTAATCGCAGCCATACTGATGCCTTTAAGTTCAATTAGTGTGGTCGCATTTACGACGATAGCCACCAATTGGGCATCTCGCAAATTGAGATAATACAACTTTATATTTAAACCCGATTTCTATACCTGCCCTCTTCCATTATTGATTTATTATGAAATTCAAAATGAATTTTAACAAAAATTACATAGATTTGAAAAAAAGCATTCTAAAATTGATAATAAAAAGGGTATTTTAGAAAGCGGAAATAAAGCAAAACATGATAAATATCATAAAATAAGAATGTCATCAAACGTAATTTTGAACCATAACTTCAATCTGCTATGAGTGTTATTTATATATTACTGAGTTTAAGCATTATAGTAGCGGTCATCTTTTTTGCTGCCTTTATTTGGGCTGTAAAGAATGGGCAATATGATGATAGCTATACGCCTTCTGTGCGTATGCTTTTTGAAGACGAATTAATTAAAGAAAAACCAAAACAATCAAAACTAACTAATCAAGATTAATTTATTTTCTATGGAAATGCAACAATTTTATTACGATAATAAAATCGTCAAAAAATTCCTTTACGCCACGATGTTCTGGGGTGTTATTGGCATGGTAGTAGGCCTTTTATTAGCTTTTCTATTTCTGTTCCCTAACCTTACCGATGGCGTATCGTGGTTGAGTTTTGGAAGGTTAAGACCATTACATACAAATGCCGTGATTTTTGCATTTGTGGGTAATGCTATTTTTGCAGGGGTGTATTATTCATCGCAGCGTTTACTAAAGGCAAGGATGTTTAGTGACGCTTTGAGTAACTTCAATTTTTGGGGATGGCAAGCCATTATTCTTGCGGCGGCAATCACACTTCCTTTAGGTTTTTCAACCTCAAAGGAATATGCTGAGTTAGAATGGCCAATAGATATCGCTATTGCCGTAGTTTGGGTTGCTTTTGGATGGAACCTTATTGGAACCATTTTAAAAAGAAGACAACGCCATTTATACGTAGCTATTTGGTTTTATATTGCCACGTTTGTAACGGTTGCAGTACTTCACATCTTTAATAGTTTAGAATTGCCGGTAAGTGCCTTCAAAAGTTATTCTGTTTACGCTGGGGTTCAGGATGCGTTGGTACAATGGTGGTACGGTCATAATGCCGTTGCATTTTTCTTGACCACGCCATTCTTAGGTCTCATGTATTATTTTGTACCAAAAGCGGCCAATAGACCTGTATATTCCTACAGACTTTCCATAGTCCATTTCTGGTCATTAATTTTCATATATATATGGGCAGGACCACATCACCTGCTCTATACTGCATTGCCGGAATGGGCGCAAAATTTAGGTGTCGCGTTCTCTGTTATGTTATTGATGCCATCTTGGGGTGGAATGATTAACGGACTTTTAACACTTCGTGGGGCATGGGATAAGGTAAGAACTGACCCTGTTTTAAAATTCATGGTGGTCGCCATTACGGGTTACGGGATGGCTACGTTTGAAGGCCCAATGTTGTCTTTAAAAAACGTAAACGCCATTGCGCATTATACTGACTGGATCATTGCCCACGTGCACGTTGGCGCCTTGGCATGGAACGGATTCTTGGCCTTTGGAATGGTTTATTGGTTAATTCCAAGACTTACCAAAAGCAAGCTCTACTCTGTTGGATTGGCCAATTTACATTTCTGGATTGGAACTTTAGGGATCATCATGTATGCTCTACCACTATATGTAGCTGGATTCACTCAAGCCAGTATGTGGAAACAATTTAATCCGGATGGGACTTTAGTTTATGGTAATTTCTTAGAAACCGTTACTGAAATTATGCCAATGTACTGGATGCGTGCCATTGGTGGTACCCTATTCCTAACCGGAACGCTAGTCATGGTTTACAACGTGATTCAAACCGTTAGAAAAGGTAGCGAAGTTACAGATGAGTTGGCAGAAGCTCCTGCACTACAACGTGTGTCAAAAGGAATGGTAGCTGGTGAGCACTGGCACAGCTGGTTGGAGCGTAGACCAATTCAATTGACCATTGGCGCAACTGTAGCGATCCTTATTGGTGGAATTGTACAAATTGTACCAACCATTATGATAGAATCGAATATCCCGACCATCACGAGTGTTAAACCATACACACCTCTTGAGCTAGAAGGTAGAGACCTTTATATTAGGGAAGGTTGCGTGGGATGTCACTCTCAAATGATTAGACCGTTTAGAGATGAAGTAGAACGCTATGGCGAATTCTCGAAGGCTGGTGAGTATGTTTATGACCATCCATTCCTATGGGGAAGTAAGAGAACAGGTCCTGATTTGCATAGAATTGGTGGCAAATACTCTGATAGCTGGCATTTCAATCATATGTACGATCCTCAAAGTACTTCATCAGGATCCATCATGCCTGGTTACAAATGGATGATTCAAAATAAGTTGGATAAATCCAACACTGAGTCAAAATTGAGAACAATGATGACGTTGGGTGTGCCATATACAGACGAAGACGTTGCAAATGCACAGCAAAGTATGACGGATCAAGGAACACAGATTGAACAAAATCTTTATGGTGATCCTGACTTTGCAGAGTCTTATGAAGCGGACAAAAATAGTAGTGGTCCTGAATTTGTTGAGATGCGTGATCGAGAAATAGTAGCAATTATTGCTTATTTACAGCGTCTTGGTACCGATATTAAAGTAAAAGATTTAGAAACAACACAAAACTAACCATTATGTTGAAATATATTAAAAACCATATGGATAGCATTTCAGGTATTGAAATATACCCAATCATATCCTTACTTATATTTTTCATTTTTTTCGTTGCGCTTTTTTGGTGGGTCTTTACCGCAAAAAAAGAGTATATCAATAAAATGAGCGAGATTCCTTTAGACAACCAAAACGAAGCAACATTATGAGAAACTTAATTCCATCATACGTCAGGGTGCCTTTGATATTCTTTTTTATATGGGGTATTATAGAACTCTTTGTGGGAACGCCACACGAGCCCGCATTTATGAACAATCCCATGATTGTATTATTCTTGGTGCTGGTATTGGTGCTTATTCTTGCAATTGAAGCCATTATTGCTGCGTTGGAGAATGTCATGTTTCAAAGTCTGGATGACGCTGCTAAAGCAAGATATTTAACGACTAAGGCATCTGCTCCAAATATTGTGGACTGGGTCAAAAAGATCTATAAAAAGATGTTAGGCTCCAAACCCATTGAAAAAGAAGGTGAAATTATTCTTGACCATGAGTATGATGGGATTAGAGAATTAGACAATGACCTTCCACCATGGTGGCGTTATGGGTTTTACGCCTCCATCGTATTTGCTGCTGTTTATTTGGTTCGTTTTCACATTTTCAATGGCGAAAATCAATATGAAGAGCTTCAGTCAACCCTGGAACTTGCTAAAGTAGAATTAGAAGAATATAAGAAAACAGCTAAGGACATCGTCGATTTTGAATCGGTAACCGTTTTAACTGATCCTGCCGATTTGGCGAATGGAAAAGCTATTTACGACCTTAATTGTGTGGCCTGCCATATGCCTGACGGTGGCGGTGGAATTGGACCTAATCTTACGGATGAGTATTGGATTTTAGGTGGTGGCATCAAAAACATCTTTCATACAGTGAGTGAAGGTGGACGTAGTGGAAAAGGAATGATTGCTTGGAAATCTATGTTGAAACCCATTGAAATGGCACAAGTATCAAGTTATATAATGACTTTTGAAGGCACCACCCCCGCGCAACCAAAAGAACCAGAAGGTGAGGTTTGGGTGGATGAAACTGCTTCAGAATAAACGATCCCATAGTGGTTATTGCAAATAATACAACCTCAGCGATGAGTGTTGTAAAGTGGCAAATATCAAAAGCTCGAATTTTAAAATAAAGATTCGAGCTTAGCTTTAGGACAAATAAAAAACAATTATTGTGGAAACACCGGAAAACGAAAGCTTTAGAGATTCTATAGGCACCCTAACTGAAGAAGGTAACCGCAAGTGGGTTTTTCCTAAAAAACCAAGTGGTAGATATTACGACTATCGCAAATGGGTTAGTTATGCACTATTGGCATTCTTTCTGTCAGCCCCATTTATTAAAATAAATGGCAATCAATTCTTGATGTTCAACATTCTGGAACGTCGTTTTAATATTTTTGGGTTTCCATTTTGGCCTCAAGATTTTCATCTTTTTGTGATCTCAATGCTCATTGGGGTAATTTTCATCGCGTTGTTTACAGTAGCTTTCGGACGGATTTTCTGCGGATGGATTTGTCCACAAACCATTTTCATGGAAATGGTATTTAGACGTATTGAATATTGGATTGAAGGCGACAGAGGCGCCCAAATGCGGCTTGAAAGGCAGGAATGGAATGCTGAAAAAATTAAAAAAAAGAGCTTAAAATGGTTTTTGTTTTTGGTAATTTCTTTCATTATTGCCAATGTGTTTTTAGCCTATCTGATTGGTTCTGATAAAGTGATACAATACATTTTAGATGGTCCTAAAGACCATTTAAGCACACTCATCTCCCTCTTGATTTTTACTGGGGTGTTTTACTTTGTCTTCGCTTGGTTTAGAGAACAGGTTTGTATTATTGCATGTCCATACGGCAGGCTTCAAGGCGTGTTGCTGGATAATAAATCGATTGTAGTAGCCTATGACCATAAACGTGGTGAAAGCGAAAATGGCCGAAAGAAATTTAGAAAAAACGAAGACAGAGAAGCTTTAGGGTTTGGAGACTGTATTGATTGTTTTCAATGCGTCAATGTTTGTCCTACTGGTATTGATATTAGAAATGGAACCCAATTGGAATGCGTCAACTGTACGGCATGTATTGATGAGTGCGACCATATCATGGAAAGCATCAATTTACCAAAAGGATTGATTCGTTATGCCAGTGAAGAAAATATTGAAAAGAAAAAGAAATTTGAGTTCACGCCACGCCTGAAAGGTTATAGCGCTGTACTTCTTATTCTAACGGGAGTTTTAGTTGGGATGCTCTTTTTGAGAAATGATATTGATGCCACCGTTTTAAGACTGCCAGGTCAACTTTATGAACATAAAGACAACAATATTATCAGTAACGTGTTTACCTATAAATTGATCAATAAAACAACAAGGGATATTGAGGATATCAGTTTTAAATTACGAAAAAACATTGGTGAAATTAAACTGGTTGCATCAGAAAAAACATTTTATGTTCCTGCTCAAGGTCTTGCCGAAGGGACATTGTTTATAGAACTTCCGCAAAGCGAATTGAGCGGAGACAAGAATAGTTTAATGATTGAGGTGTATAGTGGAGATGATTTGATTGAAACCACAACGGTCAGTTTCCTTGGGCCTCGGAGTTATAAGTAGCTCATAAAAAGGAAGTAAACATTGAAAATGTGGCAATTTTTCCTGCAAGGTTTTAAAAACCTTGTAGGACTGAAAAGACACAATTGCGACAGCAGCCCGAAACCGGGAAATTGATTGTCCAAAGGACTGTTAAAAAGATAAACAGATCTGACCAGAAAGGTTGAGGTCCCAGATAAGCGGGGATAATAGGTCTTAATAATAATTGTTAAAAAAAATCCTGTCGTTGCAGGCACATATAGATTATGAAATTCAATTGGGGTACAGGCATAGTATTAGCGTTTATAGGCTTTATAAGCTTTATATTATATTTCGTTATATCTATGACCGTCAACAAAAAATACGAGCATGACTTGGTTACAGAAAATTATTATGCCCAAGAATTGGCGTTTGAAAATGATCTTAACAAACAAAAAAATGCCCAAACCTTAAAAGAGGACATCACCTGGAAACGTAGTCCAGACGGATTAATCATTATTTTTCCTAGTGATATGGAGCCATCAAAAATTTCAGGCAACGTGTTCCTATACAGACCATCTAATAAACAATTGGACATTGAAAGTGCAATTTCATTGTCTGACCATAATTTGCTCATACCTGACAAAAGTTTGTTAGGTGGTCGATGGAACATTAAAGTGGATTGGGAATATAATGGAAATTCCTATGTGTATAAAAAAGACATTACCTATTAGATGCTATGGTCTGCACTCATATTCGGTTTATTGGGAAGTTTCCACTGCGTAGGCATGTGTGGACCAATCGCCTTTATGTTACCCGTTGACCGTTCAAATTCTACTAGAAAAGTTTTTCAGATTTTCACCTATCACTTCGGGAGGATATTAGCCTATAGTATCATTGGAGCCTTTTTTGGATTGGTTGGAAAGAGTCTCTACATTTTTGGCCTACAACAGCAATTATCAATTTTTATTGGTATTTTGATGATTGTAGTGGTACTGATTCCAACAAAAACGTTCAACAAGTATAATTTCTCAAAACCGATTTATAAACTCATTTCAAAAGTGAAATCGTCTTTGGGAAAAGCCTTAAAGAAAAAAACTGCCGATACGTTTCTGACCATCGGATTTCTTAACGGATTTCTGCCATGCGGATTGGTCTATATGGCCGTATTCGCATCATTGGCGATGGACAGTGCGCTTAAGGGGAGTCTGTATATGGCACTTTTTGGCATTGGTACTATTCCACTGATGACCTCGGCCATTTACTTAGGAAAGTTCCTAAATACCCGAGTGAAGCAGCGTATTCAAAAAGCGATACCTGTTTTTGTGGTAATTATCGGCCTTTTATTTATCCTGCGCGGCTTAGGTCTTGGCATTCCTTACCTGTCTCCTGCCCCTGTTACAGAAATAGTTCAAGGCGATATTGAATGTCATTAAAAACCACAAAATAAATTATGATTTTTATTACGGATAATTTTGTCCGAATTAAAATTAATACTATCTTTGTTTAACTTAAAAAAGTTAATCTATGTTTTCTAAAGCTTGCGAGTATGGTCTTAAAGCCTCTATTTATATAGCGATGAGCTCTTATGACGGTAACCGTGTCAGCCTTAAGGAAATTGCAAAAGAAATTGATTCGCCGGAAGCGTTTACCGCCAAAATCCTTCAGGATTTGGTACGAAATAAGATCATCAAATCAGTTAAAGGTGCTTATGGTGGGTTTGAGATTGAGAAAGGTGATATCGCAACCATTAAACTCTCACAAATTGTAAAAGCCATTGATGGAGATAGCATTTATCACGGCTGTGGATTGGGGTTGCACGTGTGTGATGAAAACCATCCATGTCCTGTGCACGATCAATTTAAAGGGATAAGAAATCAATTAAAGCACATGCTGGAAAGTACCAATCTTGAACAATTGGCACTCGATATAAAATCTGGGGTGAGCTTTTTAAAACTCTAAAAAAAAATTTGAAAACAAATAGGACTAATTTGTCCTAATTAATAATTGTCTAATTAAAAACACCCAAAAAAATCCGAAGTTATAAGGATGGGCACAAATCTATGGAAACATTACATAAAGATTCACAAAAACAGATCGGTCAATATGTGGCTGAAGATTTCAGAACAGCAGCTATTTTCTCAAACTATGGGATTGATTTTTGTTGTAAAGGTGATAGAACAATTGAAGAGGTATGCGCAAAAAACAATATCGATTCTGATGAATTATTGGCTAAATTGGAAGATATCCAAAATTCAAATAACCAACAATCCATCGATTATAAATCATGGCCATTAGATCTACTTGCAGAATATATCGAAAAGAAACATCACCGCTATGTTGAAGAAAAATCACCAGTATTGCGTCAGTTTTTAGATAAACTCTGTAAAGTACACGGTCAGAGACATCCGGAGCTTTTAGAAGTTACGGCACTATTTATCGGCTGTTCGAAAGAAATGGCATCACATATGAAAAAAGAAGAACTAATCCTCTTCCCTTTTATCAAACGTATGGTTAAAGCAAAATCAGAAGGCACTACAGTGGAATCACCACAATTTGGATCTGTTGAAAGCCCTATTGAAATGATGAAACATGACCATGATGCTGAAGGCGATCGTTTCAGAAAAATAGCTGCACTAACCAATAACTACACACCACCAGCTGATGCCTGTAATACTTATAAAGTAACCTATGCAATGCTGGACGAATTTGAAAAAGACTTGCACTTGCACATCCACTTAGAAAATAACATCTTGTTTCTTGAAGCAATAAAGCTTGAGAAAGCTCTTAAATAGTTAATGTTTGGTTTTGATTGTTGAAGTTACACTTCCTTTTCGTTACTTAACCTACTGATGCGATTATCTCTTCTAGAGGGAAATGATAAACGTAACACAAATAAGAAACGATAGGAAGTGTTCTTTTTATCAATTATGAGTAACTTTATTCTACCAAATTCCGTTTAAATGCAAAAAAAACTTATTGGTGTATGTCTCATCAATTTTTTGATAGCCGCCTTAATGGGGTTGACATTGCGCTATATTTTTGTAGATCCAATTGCCATCAATTATAGATACCTTACCCATGCCCATTCTCATGTTGCCATGTTGGGTTGGGTCTATTTGATGTTATATCTATTTATTGTTCATTATTTCATTCCAGATAAAAAACCCATTTATACCCGGTTGTTCTGGGTGACGCAAATTGCGGTTGTCGGTATGATGGTGAGCTTTCCATTTATAGGCTATGCCGCAATCTCTATTAGCTTCTCAACCCTACACATTTTTTGTAGTTATTATTTTGTGAGGTTGGTCTGGAAAAATCACCAAGTCGCCTCCCCTCTTATCCGCAAGCTCCTTAAAGCTGCGTTGGTGTTTATGGTGCTATCCACCATTGGTGTATGGTGCCTTGGCCCTGCTGCTGGTATTTTGGGATCCGCCTCGGCATTTTATAATATTTCGATTCAGTTTTTCTTGCATTTCCAATTTAACGGTTGGTTTATGTTTGGTGTATTAGCTCTATTTCTGCATCAATTTCCTATTGATGATTGGATGCTAGGAAGCCGGTTTTTTAATACCCTTGTGATTTCCACAATTCTTACATTGTCTTTAATCATAAGTTGGTTCGCGTTTCATCCGCTGTTGCTTTGGATCAATGGAATGGGCATTTTATTGCAACTGTTAGCTGGTTATTATTTTATACAATTACTAAAGCCTCATTGGACTGAGTTTTGGTCGAGGATTTCAAAATTGACCAAATGGATGTACGGTTTAGCACTCCTTTCATTTCTCTTGAAAATTGTCCTACAAGCGGCTTCAATTTTACCTGAAGTTGGTGACATGGCCTATCAATACCGTAACTTTGTCATTGGTTTTATCCATCTTATGATGTTAGGTGTCATCAGCGGATTTTTGTTTGCTTTTTTATTACAAAAATATCCAAAAACTAAAAATACAAAAAGTCTTTCCTTAGGAGTCTATAGTTTTATATTGGGGATTTTATCCACAGAATTTCTACTCCTGCTCCAAGGTGTGTATTACTATTTAAACTTAGGCATGTTGCCTCACTATTACCTGATCCTGCTTTTTTGCAGCATTCTTTTGCCCTTGGGCATTTTGTTTTTTATTATAAATCTTAGAAATTATGACACAGAAACCCTTAAAACGACATAAAGCTCTCCAACCCATTAGTAGAGAACATCACCATGGTCTTTTATTGTCTTGGAAAATCAGAAGTGGCTTCAGTAAAAACGTTGAAGCAGAGCGCATCAAAATCTACGCAGATTGGTTTTTTAAAAACCACTTGATTCCTCATTTTGAGCTTGAAGAAACCCATATCTTTTCTATTATGGATGGAAGCAATGAGTTGGTCAAACGTGCTTTAGCAGAACACCGACGCCTAAAACGTCTGTTTGCAGATACGGAGGACATAGAAAAATCATTACATAAAATTGAAGAGGAACTAGAGCAACACATCCGTTTTGAGGAACGCACCTTATTTCCTGAAATACAAAAAGTCGCTACCGAGGAGCAAATGGCCCACATCGCAGAAGTTCATCATGAAGAGGGCTTTGTGGACAAATTAGACGATGAGTTTTGGGTGTGATTTAATGAATGACATAAGAAAGGTTTAAATAACAGTTACGTCCCTGTCTTGAAATATTGTTCCAATCGGCATAAGTAGAGTAATTTTTATCCAAAATGTTTTCTATTCCATATTTCAAGACGACCTTATTTGCGTTCAAGGTCAGCTCATTTCCGAGATTGAGATTTAAAATGCCATAGCCCGAAGTTTCGTCTTCCCCATAAAAGCTGCTATAACGGCTTTGGTTACCATTCCCTTCCAATTGTAGGGCTGCATTGAATTTAGGTAGCGCATAGTTCAATTCCGCCACATATGAAATAGGTTTTATGAATGGCAAGTTTTCGTTATTACTACCATTTCCGTAATTATAACCCAAGGTGGCATTTACAGAAAGTGCGTTTGAAAATTTATAGGAGGAATTTAAATAGACATTAAATATTTGAGCATGTGAAAGCGCATCATATACCTTAACACCATCGGCACCAATGGTCATTGCGCTCAAGCTTTCATCAATGCTTCCTATAATATAATCCATGATATAAAAATAGGAGGTTTCCAATCCTAAATGAAAACTATGCTCATGGTAATTGGCTTTAAAATTGACTTCAACAGCCTTTTCATTGGCTAAGGTTGGATTGCCAATATAATCGTAATTATCAAAACTATTGAACAGGAAAAACCCGTAGCCTTCACTTACTGAAGGTGCCCTTTCCCCATATCCTCCACTAAAAGAAGCGTCATAATGTTCCTTCTTAATCTGGTAATTGGCTGTAATACTAGATAACAATCTATTCTTTGTAGATCCAATTTCTGGATAGAAAATTTGGAGGCTTTCCAAACCTGTCTCTTTCGCTATTTCGTTTTGATGAAATCCAATTCTCAAGGCTGCTGAAAGTGTTGTGTGATCATTAAATGCGTAGTCATCCTTTGCATAGATACCAGAATATAGCGTTCTTATATCTGGCCACGTGTACATAAACATAGCGGATTGATTGGGATCATTGGGATACATGGTCATTTCTGCCAAGGAGCGGTTATAAAACCCGTTGAAATTTAAAGATAAGTCGTGTTTACTTCCTTTCATTGATGCTTTACTGTAAAAACCATAGGTATCACTCCAACCCGGCATGTCCATCCGAATGGGAACGTCAGGACGATTGGAATCATCCATAACATGCGTGATGGTGTTAAAATAGAGTTTAGACTCTAAGGATTCCACAAAATCTGAATTACTCTTATAGGTATGGGTTACGGCTGTGATCAGGGCTTCGGCCAATGAGACATCCATCGTCAGGGCTGGGTATCCTACATCTGTAGCCTTATCATAAATAACAGTAGCATCTAAGGTATTACGATCGTTCAATTTATAACCACTGCGTAACGACATGTTGTATTTTTGAAATTGTGAATACAGCACTTCCTTATTCTTTCCGGCATCATAATTATCTGACTTACGAAAAATTACATCGGCATTGAAATAGAACTTATTTCCAGAATATTCAAGATCCAATCCACCTGTTTTATAATTGCCATTGGTTTCGTAACCCAAATCAACACTAGCTCTTAAGCCAGATTGATGAAACTTGGAATTGGGCAATTGCAAATCAATCCCGCCACCAATCGTATGGCCGTTCTCTGATCCTGATTGCCCTGAGCCAATACTTACCTTTTGTAAATTGGACACATCAACATAAGAGGTAATAGGATCCATTTTATCAGTACACGCCCCAAAAATTTGCATCCCATCAATAGTGACGTTTAAACGCTCACTGTTCATATTGTTCATGGACGGTTCCCAAGCGTAACTCCCACGTTTGATCATGGTAATTTTATTCGATTTCTCTAAATAATCGTCAATACTGGCCAAGGTTTTTTCTTGACGGTAGTTGCTTAATTTACGTCGCCCAACCAAAGTAATTTCTTCCAATTTGGTGGTATCCTTTTCCATGGTACTTCGTTCTTCTTGGGCAAAAGAAAATCCGCTAAAAAGCAAACCCATGAGCACTATAATAAGTTTTTTCATTGTTATAGATGTTATGAAAACGCCATATCTGTCACATAGAGTGAAGTGGCTATTTAAAATTATATTTGAAATAGATCTCGACTTCACTCTTCCGACAACATATCGGAACTGACAGAAATGAACTGATTTTTTTAAATTAAATGAGGTTAAAATTCGAGTTCCAAATAGAGGGAGCTTTTTGGATGCTCCTCAGTGACATTTTCACCTTTCAAGAGCTCATCATTGGCATCAAATAATTTCAAATTGAGTACCCAATAGCCTGTCATGGTTAGCGATAAATTCCCTTCATACCTTTTATCTGCCATATTAAAGGTCAAGTCAGTATTATTTGGGGAACTGTGATTTCCCATACCTGGCATGCGTGGATCTAATGTCAGTTTGTACGCTTCAACCACAGGAAACGAGAACATGGTTTCCATTTTAAACAAACCAATCTTTAAGTTGTTATTACCTATTTTAAAGTCCGTTGGACCTTCCATAGCAACAATATAACGTTGACCATCCGCACCCATAAAGCTAGAAACGTTTTGATATTCACTTTGCGTGACTACAATATCCGAAATGGCGGAATAGTCAACACCATCAATGGTATAGTCAACTTTTAAGGTCCATCCAGAACCGTCAGGGTTCGTCATTTGATACACGATAAAACCCGTGTAAACAGTTTTCTTTCCAGCACCCTTATAGATAACAGATTTAGGACAGGAGTGCTGCATTGTTGGCATTTGCATCATTGGCATCCAAGATATAGAAGCATTTTCAACATAATCATTGGTGACAATATCCTTTATTCTGATGCTGATTTCATTATAACCGGTTTCAAATTCTCCTGCAGTGTTGAATAATTCAACCGTATGTGTGTCATTGGTTAATTCTTGAATTTTAAAAAGCCCTTCAACTTCATTGATTATAGGATCTGTATCGTCATCCGAGGAACATGACACTGTAAATAGGGCTGTAAATAATATTGGGAGGATATATTTTAGTTTCATTTTTTTGAATATTAAGTTTAAAAATTGGTTCTGAGCTCCCCTGCCCGCATGTTAAAACAAGCCAGAAAAGGAGCAAGAGAAATTTATAACGAAAAAATCAACTAAAATTAGGTGGTGGGGTATCAATATTGTGATATTGAAGAATAATATCCTGAGGCTGTTCAAAAATTATTTTCTTATTGACCGCCACGATTTGATGTTGTGAGTCTGCTACTTCTATTTGAAACAAACAAAAGGCATCCAAAGCCATGCGTCTCGTTTCTTGTGCAGGTAGCTCTGTGTTGGAATCTGGTGTACTTTCTACAATCTGTTTGGTCAACTGACATTTACCATTACAGCCTTGCTGATCGTCCTTTTGAATACACAGGTTTTTTGCGATGACTGCCTGATTTGCCAAAAAATCGCCTATAATCACAAGTGTATTGATATTATGTGCAAATAATATAAACACCAAAATAAAGGCCGTGATTTTATGTACAAGCGTCGCTATCATACAGCAAATTTAAGCATACAATTGTAGATTAGCCATGATAATTATCACAATTAAATAACCCTTTTCAAAGCTCAAAAATCCTTTTTCTTTGCCTTCATGGTTATTCTCAAAACTGGTAAAACCACCCATAAAGTCAATGCTGCAAAAGAGATAATTAGTCCTAGACTTGTTCCGAAAAACTGTTTGAATACCGCGCCGGTATATCCCAACAAGGCAGAGATATCCAGTTTCAGTAAGATTAAGGTTCTGGACAAATCGATTGGGTTTAACATGGTGCCAACTAAAGACAATTTATCCAAAGGGTAATCTTCAAAAATAATAAGAGACATCAAGAAAATTCCATCATAAATAATGGCTAAAAACAACCATAGCAAAATAGCATAGCCAAAACCTTTGATTCTATTTTCGTTCGATAGCGCAATATTAAATGCCAAGGCGGTAAAAATAAAGGTCAAAAAAGTGCCTGTGATCAGCAACAAGGAAAAATCCCAAATGGCATTGGACATAAACAAGCCATAAAAAACAAACGGAATGCCCAATCCTAAAATCAAGCTCATGGACAATGAAATGGCCACTCCCAAATATTGTCCTAAGAAAATGGACGACCGTTTTAAGGGTTGGGCCAATAAAAGCTCTGTAAACTCTTTGGAATTATAATAGTACATGACCCCAAAAATGGTTCCTATCAAAGGTACCAGCACAATAATCACATTCATTAGGGTGATGACCGCTTTGGAAAGATCATTGTTTAAAAATAACAACACGACACCCAATAATAAGTAAAATGCAAAATAGACGTAGCTCCAACGGCTGCGCATGAGATCGTAAAAACTATATTTTAATATTTTAAGCATGATTGTCAGTTAAAATGGATGCGATGGCATGTTCGAAATCCGGTTGATTGGTTTTGTTTTTAAGCTCAGTAATCGTTCCTTTAAAGTAAATTTTACCTTCTAAAAGAAATACAATTTCATCTGAAATCTCTTCCACAAAACTCATGATGTGTGAGGTAATCAATATGGTCTTTCCTTTCGCTTTTTCGGCTTGAATTAATTTCTTTAAACGCAATAAGGAAATGGGATCCAGACCTGAAGTGGGTTCGTCCAAAATCACCAGCGGACTGTCAAACATAAAGGTTAACACCAAGTTGACCTTCTGTTTGGTTCCTCCAGATAGATTCCCCAATTTCTTATCTAAAAACGGGTCTAATTTAAATAGACTGATCAATTCTTTATCTAAGTTGACATTGCCACGTAGATCCTTAATCATGGTAATTAATTCCTTAACCTTTAGATTGTTTGGGAAATTGGCTATTTGTGGTAAATAATCAATTTGATGTCGGTAATCAGAACCATTTTTTATATTCTCCCCCAATACAGAGATAGCTCCTTTATTTGGAATAACCATGCCCAACAAACATTTGATGAGTGTTGTTTTACCAGAGCCGTTGGGACCTAGAACAGCGAAGATACCGCCATCTCCAATTTCTAAATTGAGACCACTTAAGACCTCATTTTTTCCAAATTTCTTATATAAATCCTTTATTTCTATCATGGTCTATGCGTTTCATTCTTGGGTTTTCATCCATCAAATCGTCTGGAGTAAACACTGGGGAGACTTTTTCTGAAAAGTCTATCAGGTCTATGAATAGACTTCTCAATAAAATGATGGTTTCAGGTGTTCTGTTCACGATATATGAAAAAAGCTTTACCGGACGATAAGGAACATCGCCGATGCCATCCTTATCCAGATCATAACCCGTGTAGTTACTCCAAAAATTGCTTTCAAATTTATTGTCATTGATTTTTCCATTGTAGGAAATATCAAAAGAATTATAAAGAAAGTTATTGTTGATGATTTCATTTTCATAACACGCCCCTTTCACTCTGATAGCATAGCCGTTACTTGTAAAATCGTTGTTGGAATATACCAAACGGTTACTTCCTTCCACCGTTATTCCCACCGTGTTTTCTATGAACTTGTTATTGATAAGATTGACATCGTTGACTTCCTTCAAGAGCAATCCGTAGGCCGCCGTGCCCCAATTTTTTGTAATGACATTATTTCTTACTTCCATCACTTTTGAAAACATTAAAGCGATTCCTGCACCATTTGTTTCAAACACATTATTAATCACCTGATTATTATTACTGAACATAAAATGAAGTCCGTAACGCACGTTGTTCTTGCTAAAATTATCAGTGATGGTTATATCATCAGAGAATTCAAGATAGATGCCATCTCGCACATTTCGTACATCATTGCCGCGGACTTCCACATTTTTACAATACCATAAATGAACGGCATTCCCTGAGTTAAATTCGGTTACAGCCTCACCTTGAACTTTATTGTTTAACACCTTTCCATGATTGGATTTTTGAAGATAAATACCAAAAAACAGTTTTTCCAGCTCTAAATTCTGAATAACAAATCCATTACTATTGACAACACGTACCGCGGCATAATCAGTGGTATAGCTTACGCCCACGTTGATAATCCTAAAGCCGTCGATGGTCACGTTATCAGCACCTACCGTAATGATTTCTCCCTGAGCTTCACCATCTATGGTTGGAAGCCCTTCTCCTATTAAGGTGATGCTTTTATCAATTTTTAAGTTGGCTTCTTTGTAGATTCCTTTTTTTACGAAAATAGTATCTCCTTCCCTAGCTTGCTGTAGCGCTTCGTGGATGGTTTGCACGGTACAGGTTGAACAGACCGTTATCGTTTTTGACCAAACGTTGGACATGGATAATAGTGCCGTTAGAAAAAAGAATATGTAGTGTTTATTTTTCAAAATGAAGATTAAATTAATCAATATGAAATCATCCTCTTTCGAGTGATTTAATTACGTTTCAAGAATTGCAAACTATGGAATTTGGAAAAAGACCTCAGCAAATATGTGAGGCTTTTTTCATTTAAACATTGCTGAAGCCATTTATTTTATAATTTTGAGATGCTCCTGAATGTCCTTCCATGAATACATGCTCCCTTTAAATTTCTCTTGAGCTTTCTTTGCATCTTCTTCCTTTAAAAATGCTGAAAGGTTTTCACCCATAGGGCTTTGCAACAATTCGCTCACTAAATACGTGGCCTTTTCAGCACTCACTAATTCACCAGGTTCGTTGAAGTCAGCCACCAAATAGTAAGCCATTTCAGTATCCTTAAACTCATCCTGTAGTGAATGCACCATGCACTCAATGGCATCATATGTATAAGCTTTCCCCTTTGAAGTCACCAATTGTGACGCATGTTGCTTGTCCACAATGGTCATATCACAATAATGGCAAGCATCTGATCCATAATTTATAGGCTGCGGTTCGACATTGCAAGCCCCTAGGAAAAGGCTTAGAATAGCGAGGAAAAAAAACTGCTTCATAGGTTTTTATTTTTAATCATTCGTGATGTATTCAAGAAAATTTATAATATCAATTTTCTATTAAAAATTATACGCTTATTCCTTATTAAGCCACTTTTTTAGAAGCGCTTTTACCTACAAAGAAGGCAACTACGGTAAGCAACATGCCGAAAAATATCATATAGGCACCCGCTCCAGGCCAAGAATCAACATCAAAATTCAACATTTTTTGATATCCTATTAATGGCGGTTTATAGGTCATGGGCGTTCCATCCAAGTTTTCAAGTTTCATGATGGCCTTTGGATCGAGATCAGTTCCGTATTCTATGAGCCATAAGTTAAAATCATACATTCCCAAGATGCCAAGAATAGACATGAGTACAAACCAGCCAAGAAACCATTTGTAACTTAATTTTCCAAAGAAACCAAGTACGCCAATGATTACTCCAAGAGCTACCATAATTCCTATAACCATAGGAAACACTTCAAATTCCCACATTTCTTCAACTTTCGGAATCGTTTTCATTCCAATATAGTGGTTCAAACCATCAATGTTTTGAATGTCAAATTCTTCTACACCCTCAATACCTTGAATATAAATATCCATCCCAAGTGGATCAGGGTACTGTGGTGCACCGAGCATAATATTCCATAAGGGGAACTTGAATAGTCCTAATAACAAAAGCGATCCTATTATCATTATAATACCAGCTTTTTTCATAATATTGTTTCCCGTGCAAACGGGAATATTTTTTTAGTTAATACTCATTTCAAAACAGTCGATCTAAATTGACTGTACATAGCACTCAAAAATCAATTTTGACAATCCATTGTTTAAATTAATTTAGAGATTGCTGCTTGTGCAAGAATAGAAAGGCGAGAGCGATACTTCAACTCTCGCCTTATTTAGGAAAATAAACACTAAAACAAAACTTTCCTAACCTTATACTATTGGCAATCTTAATCTTCGCCTAAACTCCAAGATAATTCGATATTTGAATCCGCTGGACTTACACGTACATAACCTTGCATTTCTTGATGAAGTGCAGAACAGAAATCTGTACAATAGAAGGGCCATACACCTACTTGTTTAGGTTCCCAGACTAAGGTTTCAGTCGCTCCTGGCACAATAAGCATCTCAGCGTTATTAGCACCGATTACTGCGAAACCGTGAGGAACGTCAAAGTCTTGCTCTAAGTTGGTGATATGGAAGTACACCTTATCACCTACTTTTACACCTTCAATATTGTCCGGACTGAAATGGCTTCGGATCATGTTCATGTATATGTGAACTTCATTTCCATCGCGCACGACTTTGGTTTCTGAATCATTAAGTGCAGCATACGGATGTTTGTTTTCTGCAAGTTTAAAGATCTTTCTAGAGTTTTTGGCAATCAATTCCGCAGGAATAGCAGCCGCATAATGCGGTTCACCAATGGTTGGGAAATCTAAAAGAAGTTCCATTTTATCGCCGCTAATATCAAACAATTGTGCAGATTGGGTCAACTCTGGTCCTGTAGGTAAGTATCTATCTTTTGTAATCTTGTTTAAGGCTACAAAGTATTTACCAAACGGTTTACGTGAGTTTCCACCTGGAATCATTCCGTGTCCTACAGAGTAAAATACAGGTTGACGGTCTAAAACTTCCCAAGTGCCAACTTTCCATTTGACAACTTCAGAAGAGATAAAGAAGGTGGTATAAGCATTTCCTTTTCCATCAAATTCAGTATGCAATGGCCCTAAACCTGGTTGTTTAACCACGCCCGCAAGGATATCCTCAAACTTTAAGATTGGAATTCCGTAAGCTTCGCCATCAAATTTCTTGTTTTCGATAGCATCAAGCATTTTGGTAAAACTGTGCACTGTTAAGTCGGCAGATAATTTACCGTTACCAATAATATACTCTCCTGATGGATCTACATCACAACCGTGCGGCGATTTTGGAGTAGGCAAGAAATAAACAGCTCCAGGAACGTCCATTGGGTTTACAGTCAATACTTCTTTCAACATGGTTGACGTTGCCGTATGCGTGTGTTCATCCAAAACGTTATGTGCATAATTGGCAGGCACCATTTTTCCACCACCGTTGTTCACATATTCTTCAATGACTTTCCAGTTAATGGCCGCAATAAAATCCTTATCGTTTTGTGATGCATTAACCTCTAACAAGGAGTGTGCTTCTTCAGTGTTATAAGTGGTAAAGAAGAACCAACCATGACTCTTATCACGCCCGGGGTGAGACAGGTCATAGTTAAATCCAGGCATTATCAATTGGAACTTAATTCCCATTCGTCCTGTTTCCTGATCAACGCTAATAAACGTTAAAGAACCTTTAAAATTCCCTTTATATTCATTTATAGGCATGTCCTTTTGTGGAATTGGCACAGAGAAACGCGTTCCGGCAACCACATATTCCGTATTTTCAGTAATAAATGAAGAACTATGGTTACCCGCACTATTTGGGATTTCAATAATCTCTTCCGTTTTGAAATTCTGCAAACCAATTCTTGCAATTCGAGGGGTGTTGTTTCCATTGATAAAAATCCAACGGCCATCCAATTCACCATTTGTTTGTGAAATATCAGGGTGGTGAGAGTCATCCCATGGTACAAACCCGTAAGACGTGTTCAACATCGGTTTGGTTTCTTCAGTATACCCATATCCATTTTCTGGATTTTGCGAGAATACTGGGAGCACCTTGAGCATTCGTCCGGAGGGCAGGCCATAAACACTCAACTGTCCACTAAATCCTCCGGACATAAATGCATAATATTCGTCGTGCTCACCAGGAGCAACATACACTCTTTCAGCAGCATTTGATGCAAGACCACCTTGGCCCTTGGTACCTCTTTGGTCATTTCCATTATTACAACTTACCAAACCGGCAGCTATAGCTAAGAAAAATAAAATATTAATTGATTTTTTCATTGTCTTATTTGTTTACATTAAATTGATTTAAAATTAATTTGCCGGAAAGATGATATGATCCACCACGTGAACAATCCCATTTCCGGCGGGAACACTTGCAAGAATTTTGGCACCGCCCACATACACATCATCTCCGTTTACTTCAACAACAGCATCTTCACCGCTAGCCTGCCCCACCTTTTTAAATTTTTTCAGAAAATCTTTTGAATAGTTTCCTGGTGTGACGTGATTTTTTAATATGTAAGCTAATTTTTCTTTGTTCTCAGGTTTCAGCAAATCTTCTACAGTGCCTGCTGGCAAAGCCTCAAAAGCGGCATTTGTTGGAGCAAAAACCATTAAAGGCCCGGCATTAACCAGCGCATTCTCTAAACCTGCTGCTTGCACAGCGGCCACCAATGTGGTGTGGTCCGGTGACCCGAGGGCTATTTGTAACACGTTGGGTTGAGACCCGTCATCTTCAATAAATGCTTGTCCTTGGTTTTTAGACTGGACATCATTTGCGGAGGAACGCTCTCCTGAGGTTCCATTTTCAGTGGTTGTTTCATTTTTACAAGCTGCAAACACAAGTAATACTAACGAAACAAAGATCAGTTTAAGGATTGTTTTCATTTGAGTTTAGCTTTTTGACCTTCAATGCATTATTCGCTTCGCAGGCCGGCCGGTTGGTTACCTACTTATCTATTAAAGTGTTCTAAAATATTCCAACATTTGTCTTGCCTGCTCTTCAGACATTTGCTGATTTGCCATTGGAGACCCATTAAACTCGAGCAACAGATCATGGGCAAGAGGATCATCCTTGGTCATTACGTCTGGGTTTAAAATCATGTTCATCACCCATTCTGGAGTTCTTCTTTCCAAAATACCCTTTGGAGCTGGACCAATGAATTTTTTGTCCACCTTATGACAAGCCGTACAATTCATTTTATAGACTTCCTCACCTTTAGCTGCCATTTCCATATCAATGGTTTCACCAAGCTCCACGTTTTTAATTGGCCCAATACCTTTGTTGGTCAAATCAACCCGTTGAGAAGCTGGCACACTGGATACTACTTTTGTTTGCTCAGTTGGAGTACTTTTCTCATAGGGATCAGTGTTCTTTTTTTCGCCATCACCACATCCCATAAACAGCAGGACTCCTAATACTGTAAAAATTGTTAGTGTTTTTTTCATTTTTATCATGATTTAAGTTTTAATTAAATAACCTTGAGCCCCGTTTTATTTAAGAAAACTTTAAAGCTCGTTTGTGATTTCTTTAACAAATCTAACCCGTTAGATTTTCATAATACATGACAATAATCATATTTCAGATAATTTTATCCTCTTTAAGGTTGTGATTTTAGTTTAAATTAGTCCAACAACTAAAAACCATCTATAATAAGCTCACTAACAGCTCAAAACATGATGATCTCATCAGGAATAGCGCAAAAAAAATCCTTCAAGCCCATCTTACTGGATTTCTTGAAGGATAATTTAATGTGTCGTGATTGGATATTTCTTTTTAGAAACGTCCTTGAAAAAAGAAATTAGTCATTTATTTTGTGGGTGAACAGTTTCGGTTTGAAAACAAACATAGCCCAGGCCCAGTTAGTGGTATTGTTTTTATCGCCTCCTTTAAGCACTTCCATGGTTTCGGTTGCAAACATGTGGGAATAGCCTACTTGAAAATCAATGTTATTTGCGATTTTATAACCAAATGAAAAATCGATCTCAGTTCCTAAATAGTTGTCCTGTTTATTCCCCATAGTGTCAACCACATTTGCAGCAGCTGAAAAAAGATGTGGCACCATTATAAGCGTTACTTTCTCCTTCTGATATTTTAAAGGCACACTGATGTCCAATAATCCCACAGAATTAATATGATTTGAAACATAAAAGTAATCCATCCATCCATTGAATTTATGATTGGTTCCAAATAAAGGATTAAAGGACTTTAATTTTTCTGAAGTGGTATCCATGTCGGTACCAGAAAGCAATTCAGCACCAAGTCCAAAAGTAAATTCTGGAATTACTGAATAATGTAAATTTCCTGATAGGTTATAGGCGCTCAATTGCCGATCGGCGATTTTTCCCGTTTGGAAATATAGGGATGCTTCTGCCTTTAATCTGTTCTTGCCAAAAGATAAAAATCCGCCTAAGGTTTGGTTATAATCTACTTCTTGCTCACCGTCCTCTTCAAAGGTAAATCCTGTATTAAGCGCTAAAAGGCTTAGATTGAAATGCTCAAAACTGGTATGGTACCATGCATATTGAAAGGCCTTATAATTATTGACGTCATAATCGGCTTTAAAAAGCGTTTCTTCTTCTTCATTTATAGCGAGTCCAAGATCTAAACGATTTTTCGAATTAGGTTGAAAGGTTGCTATAAACGCATCATGGCTCCTACCAGCTTGTGCCCAATCTACATTGCCAAAAATTCGAGAATCGTCATAGATGATTTCCTGACGCCCCATCTTAAAGGAAAATTCAGGATTCAAATTAAACGACGCCCAAGCTTCATGGATGGCGGTTCCGTTAGCATCACTTGCAGCCAATGTACTCACCTCTCCCCATGTTCTGACATTTTGTAAAGAGATATATGCCTTTAATTTTTCACTGCCATAATTAAAATTCAATCGGGAGCGTTGTGATACAAATGTGGCTGCATCGGCATCATCAGGCACTAAGGTTTTATACCCATGCCGATATTCCACACGTGGTCTTAACTGGAGATCGATACCAAATTCTTGTGCAAGAATAGTCTGACTTAACGTACCGAAGCACATCAAAAGAATAATTTTTTTCATGATTTTGCTGATTTTAGAACTTTTTATTGATTTCACCTACTACCTAAGCCATGACAATTATTTAATAGAAGCTACCGCTTTCTCTATGTTCTGAATGGTAGCGTCAGAATTGACCCCAAGGCCTTCTTGTTGAAATACCATTTCACCTTGATCATTAAAAACAGTGATAATGTTGGAATGTGAAAAATCAATAGGTGAGATCTTTTTATAATTCACCGCTACAACTGCTGCAAATTCGCGTGTGTTGTCTTCTGAAGATCGAAGAAACACCCATGGCTCTTTGTCCATAGCATTTTCTTCAGCAAAGGCTTTTAAACGTTCTGGAGTATCCGTTTTTGGGTCGATGCTCACAAGGACCATTTTCACGTTTTCTTTGGTGTTTTTTGTAAGTTTTGCTTCAATATTTCTCATATCTGCCACCAATCTTGGGCACGCTGCTTTACATGAGGTATAAATCATGACCGTCACCAGAACATCTCCTTTTAAGTCTTCAAATTGGAGATCTTCTCCGTTTTGATTCGTCCAAGTAGATTTTAGGTTAAAAATGGAAAGCTCTGATATTTCACCTGAGGCTTTCTTTTCTGAAGGTTCTACTATTGCCAGATCCATTTTACAAACCGGACAACTTCCTGGTGCATCGTACGTTTTCTCGCCTTCACATGCCATCGGACACTGATATACGGCGCGCTCATCTGTTGATGTATGGCTTTCATTTTTACAAGCAGTCAATCCTAAAAAAAAGAGGCTACAAAGTATAAATACTATTTTTTTCATAATTTTTATGGGATTTCAATATCCTTGGCACATCTAAATCCGAGATTCTTTATCGCGTAATTGGCCTTGATACTTCCTCTAAAAGCGTAGCGCATAAACGCTGCGTAATTCATTAAATCTGTAGCACCCAACGAGGCGCTTCCACAGAATAGATTGTCGTCTTTTTCGTTATCTTTTCTTGATTCTCCTGACATCAACACCGAATTAAAATCCGAAGTCCATTCCCAGACCAAACCATGCAAGTCATAAACGCCCCAGAAATTCTTAGGATTTTCACCAATCAGATTTTCATTGGATCTTGGTGCTTCGTACCATGACAGGATCTGTTCGTTATATGATTTTTTGATACGGGCATCTTTAACGGTTTCATCAGACATGGCGGCATATTCCCATTCGTCCATAGTCGGCAAACGTTTACCCTGACAGTCGCAATACGCCTTGGCCGCAAACCAACTGATATAAGTCACTGGACTGTTTAAATTGGCGTCATCATTGATTTCAAGATCATTTTTCCAATTTCTGAGATACATCTTGTCAGCGAATATTTTTTTGGCGTTTGATTTTTGCCATTCTGGATATTTCGCAACAAACGCCATATACTCTTTATTGGTCACTGGATAAACATCCAAATCAAAATCCTTGACTTCAACTACAGTAGAATCCCTTCCGTATAAAGGGATGTAACGGGCTCCATCGATACGTGCCATACCTTCAGACTGTCCATAACTAATTGTGTGTATTAAGATCAAAACAAACGACAATCTGAAGATATTGGTACGCATAATTGGGTTTTATATTAACAATTTCTAGTTTCTAAGAGTAATCAATTTTGACTTCGATCACAATTTTGAGACTCTATTTTTTAGATTTCACTTTCTTTACCATTTCAGTGGTCACCACCGTTTTATTATTGCCCCAGCTATTATAAACATAAGTCAATACATTGGCAACTTCTTCTTGCGAAATCATTTGTGCGGTCATGATACTGTTGTATTTATTACCATTGACAGTAATCTCTCCACTTAATCCGTAAAGTACTGCTTCAATAGCTCTATCAACATCCGCATTTAAATAATCTGAATTTGCCAAAGGAGGGAATGCATTGGCGATCCCTTGTCCTTCTGCTTGGTGACAAGCAATACATGTTTGACCGTAAATCTGTTTTCCAAACTTCATTTGCTCATCAAACGATTTTGCAGGAACATCAGATTCTTTAATCTCATCTGTAGTTGGCATTTTTTGGATTCCTGGTCCTTCTGGAAGGTAAATATTATCCATTTGCTCTCCTGAGTAGATTTTTTCATTTTCTTCACCAGTAACATTCAACAGACCTAAAGCACCTTTATTGAACGCTCTAAATATAGAGTGATCCACCAAAACATAAGATCCAGGAACATCTACCTTAAATTCTACCATGGCTGCACCACCGGCAGGAATCAATGTGGTTTGGACGTTGCTATTTACAAGTTCCCCACCTTCAACGTGAACCTTATCAAATATTTCACCAATCACGTGGAAAGATGACACCAATCCAGGACCGCCATTACCAACAAAAAGTCTTACGGTCTCGCCCACTTTAGCAGTTAAGGCTCCGTCACCGGTCAATGCACCAACACTTCCGTTAAACACGACATAATCCGCTTTTTCATCCACAGCTTTTTGCATGTCAAAAGCCTGTAAACCACGCTCACCATTTGGACCTGCTGTATAAAAATCACCTTGCATCACATAGTATTCTTTATCTACTGGAGGTAAACCGCCTTCTGGCTCTATCAAAATAAGACCATACATCCCGTTTGCAATATGCATTCCTACAGGCGCAGTGGCACAATGGTAAACGAACAATCCAGGAGCTAATACCTTAAAGGAAAAGACCTTTTCGTGACCTGGAGCTACAAAAGAAGATTCTGCACCTCCACCTGGCCCATTGACCGCATGTAAATCAATATTATGAGGCAACTTATTATCTGGGTGATTTTGCAAATGGAATTCAATTTCATCGCCCACTCTAGCTCTAATAAAACTTCCTGGAACTGAACCTCCAAACGTCCAATAAACATAACGAACCCCATTTGAAATTTCACCTTCAGCTTCAAGAATTTCCATCTTCACGATGAGCTTTTTCGCTTTACGCTTCCCTACCGGCGCCGGTACATGTGGCGGTGCGGTTAGTTCTGCAATCATCTCGCGATTGACAGGAATCTCTTCGGTTGAAGCATATTCGGTTTTCTTTTCTTTAAAACAGCTGAACATTAATAATAAGGACAGCAGTGATATTGTTTTTAAAAATGGTAGTGATTTCATGTTATATTTGTTTATGGTTCAAAATTAGTTCGTTAAATTTAGTTAAAATATGACAATTATCATATATCGGATATTTTTGTCCTATTTAACAGAACTGTTTTAGGGGTGTCGTCGTCCTACCCTTCTCCTTCATTAAATTTTAAGGGTCAGGACTGGCAAGTTTGCTCGGTTGGCCATATCTTCAGAAATACTTCCTTCAAAAAAATGCGCCAAACCTTTTCTACCATGGGTTGGCATCACAATGAGATCGGCACCAAAAAGATTCGAAAAATTCATAATTCCTTTCTGAATGGAATAATCTGACACATAATGGACCTTATTTAAATTGTTCATATTCCCTTCCGCCTTCATTAAAAAGTTAGCTACATTTTGTTCCATTTCCGTAGTACTCTTAAAGTTCTCACCCGGAACATTCACGTATAACAAATGGATATTGGCACCTTCACCTAGAGTTTTTAATGCCCGTTGATAAACGTCCACACTCTTTTCAGAGAAATCAGATGCAAAAACGACATTTTCAAAACTAAGATTGGTTGGCTTTTGCTTTATGACCAATACCGGAAGATCAGAATGACGTACAACTTTTTCAGTGTTTGACCCAACAAAAACCTCAGTAAAGCCACTCACACCATGGGAACCCATCACTATTAAATCTGCTTGATGCTCTTCAGCCACGACACTCACCTCACTAAACACTTTGGAATGTTTGACAATAGGCGTAATTTTCACGCCTTCAAGATAATCCCTGGTCAAAAACTCTTCAAAGCGTTGTTGCGCAAGTTTTAGAAAAAATACAATTTTTGGTTTTGGACCATCATTGGATGCCGTCAAAATAGAATCGGACATTTCCAACATATGTAATGCCAATATTTCAGCATCATTTTTTCTAGCCAATATAGCCGCCGCCTCAAGCGCATACTCTGAATATATTGAAAAATCTACTGGTACAATTATTTTATTCATGATGTTATTTTTTTAGTGCTATTATTTTAAAATATGAGGATTTAAGCAAAGGAACCAAACGGATCACTAAGGTTATACATTACCCCTATACGGTCATTGAGAACAATCGGGTTTGTGGTTGCTTTCGTTTTAATAGCAAGTCGAAAGCCATACAAATATTCCTTACAAAGGGTTTGCCTTTTTCCGTGAGGATCAATTGTGTGGCATTGCTCATTACTAAACCATCATTTTCCATTTCTTCCAAATCTTTTAAAACTTCTGGTAATTCGTCAAAATACAGCCGATCGTCATTCCAAGAGGTTTGGAATTGACACATTAAATTTAGGATGTGCTGCCTGATGATCAAATCTTCGGCATTGAGGATATGACCTTTAACCACTGGAATAATCCCTTCATCCACCAAATGGTAATAGTCCTCAATACTCTTCACGTTTTGCGAAAAACCGTACCAACTATCACTTATAGATGACACCCCCAATCCAATCATTGCCTTAGTTTTTGAAGCTGTGTATCCCATAAAATTACGGTGCAAAGATGTATTGTCCATAGCTTGGTAAAGCGAATCCGATTCTAGAGCAAAATGATCCATTCCAATTTCATGGTAGCCCGCTTCAGCAAGCAAGATTTTGCCCAATTCATACTGTTGACGCTTGGCTTCTCCTGAAGGCAAATTACTTTCATTAAATCCGCGTTGTCCATTTCCTTTGATCCATGGCACATGCGCATAGCTATAAAAAGCGATTCTGTCTGGTTTTAAAGATTTGGTCTTTGCAATAGTTTCTTTAACGTGCGCCTCTGTTTGAAATGGCAGCCCAAATATAATATCGTGGCTCACAGACGTATATCCAATGGCTTTGGCCTGTTCCGTAACCCGTTTGACATTTTCATAAGGCTGGATTCTATGAATGGCCTTTTGCACCACTTCATTATAATCCTGAACGCCATAACTCACCCGTCTAAAACCGAGATCATAAAAGGTTTGCAAATGCTGTTCCGTAGTGTTATTAGGATGGCCCTCAAAGCTAAACTCATAGTCTTCGGCTAAGGTTGCCCGTCTTAACAAGCTATTGATAAGCAGATTTAAATGTACTGGCGAAAAAAATGTTGGCGTCCCACCACCCAAATGCAGCTCTTTGATCTTTGGTCGTGAGGGCAATAGATCACAATACAAATCCCACTCCTTCACCAAAGCATTTATATACGGAATTTCAACACTATGTTGCTTTGTAATTCTCTTATGACAACCACAAAACGTGCACAGACTCTCGCAAAATGGCAAATGAATATAGATACTGATGCCTTCTTCGGCATTACTCTCTTCAAATGTTCTATAAAGCGATTCTTTCCATGCCTTCATGCAAAATGTACTGTCGTCCCAGTAGGGCACCGTTGGATAACTTGTATATCGCGGTCCTGCCACATTGTACTTATCAATTAAAGACCTTTTCATGCGTACGATTTGATTAAATTTTGGTCAAATGTATTCTAAATAAGGTAAAAAAAATATGATATAAGTCATGCCAAACGCTCAATAAAAATTAATTTTAAACCCATTATCAATAGGAGTTTACTGCGTTGATAAATATTTTTTAGAACTAATAGTAATATTCAGCCAAATTAGCAGTAATTTTAATAATTAACCACTAAAACAATTAATCATGAAACGATTATCATTTATAGGGCTTGCAGTTTTCGCATTGACTCTAACCACCTCTTGTAAAAATGAGAAAAAGGAATCTACGGTAGAAGAAATGAAAGACGAAATGCCTATGGAAACCCCAAAAAAGGAGGTTAAAAAAATGCAAGTAGAATTAGAACCAAAAAGCGACAGCAATGTGAAAGGCAATGCTGTTTTTACTGAAGAAGATGGTGTTGTTACTATGGTTGCGGTACTTAGCGGACTTACTGAAGGTGAGCATGCCATTCATCTCCATGAAAAAGCAGATTGCTCAGCAGCTGATGGTACATCGTCAGGAGGCCACTGGAATCCAACCAATCAACCCCACGGTAAATGGGGAAGTCCTGAAGGCTACCATAAAGGTGATATCGGGAATTTCACGGCAGATTCCAATGGGAATGGAACCATTACAATTACTACTGACGAATGGTGTATTGGTTGCGGTGATACCGACAAAGACATTGTAGGAAAAGCAATTATAGTGCACGATGGCGTTGATGATTTCACAACACAACCAACAGGTGATGCTGGAGGACGCATAAGTTGTGGAGGAATTATTCAATAAGACCTTTTACGTTAGACAAATAACATAAACAAGTCGCTCTAAAAAGCGGCTTTTTTTGATTTTTTTATTATTTTACCATCTTTAAAAGCCACCATAAAAAAAGGCATATGCAATTAGAACTATTGATTTCGAAATTTCAAGAAAAAGACGAAAAGGCTTTTGAAGAGCTCTACACGATGTATAGTGATAGCATGCATGGTGTTATTTACAACATCGTGAGAGATCATGATATTGCGGAAGAAATCATGCAGGGTGTTTTTATAAAAGCTTGGAACAATGCCAGCAGTTACTCTGCAGAAAAAGGCCGTTTTTTCACTTGGATTTTGAACATTGCCAGAAATGCGGCCATTGATAAAACCCGATCTAAGGCTTTTAAGAATTCCAAAAAAAACCTCGCCGCTGAATATTTCGTAGATATCTTGCAACACAGTGATAACTTAGATGAACAAACCGATGCCATTGGTATTAAGAAATTTGTGAGCCAGCTTGCTAAGAAATGTATTGAGGTTATTGAACTTTTATACTTTAAGGGATACACCCAAAAGGAAGCCTCTGAAACTCTTGATATGCCTATTGGCACCATCAAAACCCGGAACAGAAACTGCATTAAGGAATTAAGAACTATTGTACTCAAATAACATGGATATAACCGCTTATATAGACTCTGGAATTTTAGAACTCTACGTCGCTGGTGCGCTCTCTGAAAATGAAAATAAAGAGGTTTACGAGCATATGCGCAAACATCCGGAAATTCTTCATGAAGTATTAGAAATTGAAGCTGCCATTATTAAGTTAACTGCCACCACCTCTCGCAACACCAATGCCAGATTGTTTGAGTCCATAAGACAGAAATTAAAACCTAATGGATCAGATACGGCTACTGAACCCAAAGTAATTTCCATTGCCAAACCTAAATATAATTGGCTCACCTATACTGGATGGGCAGCAGCAATTCTTATTGGGGCAGCGTTGTTCTGGACCTTAAACCAAAACCAAGAGTTGGAAACTAGACTTGTAGATACGCAAATTGAAAAAAACAATCTCGAAGAGCAGATTGCAAATTCGAAAACAGATCTTGAAGCTACCAAAAATTTCCTGAACGTTTTACGCGACAAGAACATTATTGTTGTGCCTTTGGGTGGGCAGGGAGAATTTGCGAATACCTATGCCAAGGTCTATTGGAACAAGAAAGACAACAGTATCTATTTAGATGCCCAAGGTCTTCCTGAAGCCCCCGCTGGCAAAGTGTATCAAGTTTGGTCGTTAAAACTGGACCCTTTGACACCAACAAGTTTGGGTACCATTGACGATTTCAATACGGACGATAACAAAATATTTACCATAGCAAACGCTAATGAAAGTGAAGCCTTCGGGATTACCTTAGAACCAGAAGGCGGTAGTGAAACCCCAACGATGGATCAGTTGTATACCCTAGGAGTGGTGAAAAGCTCAGAATCTTAGAATTTTTTTATTTTATAATAAGTAAGCACTAGCATTTGTTGGTGCTTTTTTTGTGTCAAAAATGCTGGGTAATTTTAAAGGGAGATGTTGCACGGGTTTCATTTTGAACCCGATGTTTTAAAAATTCGCCTAAAACAGAATTTGGTTATGGATCGATTTAAAATTGGATAGAAACGGTGATTGCATCAATAAACTTGATAAGACTTTCAAATTAACCGAAAACGCTAATCCTATAAAACGCAAATTAAAAATACAACTCGAGAAATAGCTTTTAAAAAATGGAAGGAAACAATAAAACAAGAAATAGAAAATGACAGTTTACGCAAGTCTTTTTTGCGTTCGCTATTTAAAAAAATATATTTCATTTATCAAAAATAGACAAAACGAAATCTATTTAATGCCTGATGGAATATCGTCACGTGTAACAACCTACAGAAAAGCGATTGATACGACCTTAAAAAGTGAGGATAAACTTATAGACTTATATTACGCTGGCAGCGCTAAAATTTTGGTAAAAGAAGAAAATGACAGTATTTGATATGGGATTACCTTAAAATCCTTATCGGACAATTGGACAAAGGCAAAATCAGGCCAATGCTCATACTATGTTGCCAATAAAAATTAAAAGCAAATCTTTTGGAACAGATGTCTTTATAAACTTCAAAATTAAAAGTGTTATCAATCGTTCTTGGTGTAGTTTTTGCTTAATTTGTGCCTATGAATAAACCTATTGAGAATACATCCCAAAATAATGGCTTCGTTTCTATTCGAGGCGCACGACAACATAATCTTAAAAATATATCTTTGGAAATTCCACGTGATGCTCTGGTAGTTTTTACAGGAATTTCTGGTTCCGGGAAATCGTCCCTTGCTTTTGGCACCTTATATGCTGAAGCCCAACGGCGGTATCTTGAATCCGTATCGCCATATGCACGGCGACTTTTTCATCAAATGCCAATTCCTGAAGTTGACGAGATTGAAGGTCTTCCACCCGCAGTGGCATTGCAGCAGCAACGCGGTTCAGGTACTACCCGATCTTCAGTGGGCTCCGTAACCACTTTGTCGAATTTGTTGCGGATGTTATATTCACGTGCTGGCGATTATCCACCTCATCAACCTTTGTTATATGCCGATTCATTTTCAACCAACACCCCGGAAGGCGTCTGCCCCACCTGCCATGGTCTTGGTAGAATTTACGAAGTCACAGAAAAAAGCATGGTTTTGGATGACAGCCTGACTATTCGGGAAGGCGCTGTAGATTCTTGGCCAAAAGCATGGCAGGGAAAAAATCTTCGTGACATTTTAGTCACTTTACAATATGATGTGGACGTGCCTTGGAAAGAGCTTCCGAAAAAAGACCGCGACTGGATTTTATTTACAGACGACAAACCAAAAGTGCCTGTATATCGAAATCTTGATAAGAATGATGTGCAAATTGCCATCAAAGAAAAGCGGGAACCAAGTTATATGGGAACGTATACAGGTGCCAAAAACCTAGTATTGCACACGTTTGCTAATACGCAAAGCGCCATGATGAAAAAACGCGTGTCAAAATATATGCTGAGCAGTGAATGTCCTACCTGCCACGGGAAACGTTTACGCCCAGAATCGCTATCCGTGACTTTTGCCGGTTATGACATTGCTGATATTTCAAGATTGCCATTAAAAAAATTACGTTCCATTTTTTCTCCTTATAATGATGGTTCAGCTCCAAACTTGGCCAAATTTGGGGGGAAATCTACTGAAAAAGGCATTGTGGCACAACGGATTGCCGAAGATCTTGTGGCAAGAGTTGACATTTTATTGGAATTGGGACTGGGCTATTTATCTTTGGAACGTAGTACGCCTACCCTATCCCCTGGCGAACATCAGCGTTTAAGACTGGCGACTCAGGTGCGTAGTAATTTATTTGGGGTTGTGTATGTCTTAGATGAACCTTCGGCAGGATTGCATCCCGCTGATACCGAAGCATTGCTTAAAACACTGGATCGATTGAAAGCTTGCGGGAATTCGCTTTTTGTTGTGGAGCATGAAATGGATGTGATTCGTCATGCCGATTGGTTAGTGGATGTAGGTCCTGATGCTGGTGAAGGCGGCGGAGAAATTTTATATAGTGGTCCGCCCGCTGGTTTAAAAAATATTTTAAGATCTAAAACTAGAGAACATTTTTTTAATTCGCTCCCATTCAAAAAACCTGAACCGAGGAAACCTTCGGGATGGCTCAGTTTAAGCGGCGTTACCAGAAACAATTTAAGCAAGCTTCAGGCATCTTTTCCTTTAGGCGTATTGACCAGTGTTACTGGTATTTCTGGCTCGGGTAAAAGTAGTTTGGTAAGTCAGGTTTTAGTAGAGTTGATGTCCACTCAACTTGGAAACAGCCATTCTTCCGAAAAAGAAGAAGAGGATGAAGATCATTTACAAGAAGACGTCGTAGAAACCATAGGTGGTGAAATAACTGCAGGCTCAGAAAACATAAAACGTATGGTTGTGGTCAATCAGAAGCCAATTGGCAGGACCCCACGCTCCAACTTGGCAACATATACGGGCTTATTTGATGTGGTACGAAAATTATTTGCATCAACAAAATTGGCGAAATCACGCCATTATAGGGCTGGTCGGTTTTCATTTAATGTAGGAAATGGCCGCTGTCCTAATTGTGAAGGCGAAGGCTTTGTAATGGTTGAGCTTTTGTTTTTGCCAAGTGTGTATGCACCCTGCCCTGTTTGTGAAGGCACGCGTTATAATCCAGAAACTTTGGAAGTTACCTATCGTGAAAAAAACATTGCCCAAGTTCTTGGGATGACCGTCAATGAAGCAGCTGAATTTTTCGAACAAGAAGATCGCGTCATCCGTCCGCTTAAGGTGTTGCAAGAAGTTGGTTTGGGCTATTTACGCTTGGGCCAACCTGCTACGGAACTTTCCGGTGGGGAAGCTCAACGGATAAAGCTTGCAAAAGAACTACAGCGCTTGAGTCGAGGGACTACACTCTATATTTTGGATGAGCCAACAACCGGCTTGCATCCAACAGATGTTGAGAAACTACAACTTCAACTGGCAAGATTAGTGGATGCGGGCAATACGGTAATTGTGGTAGAACACGATATGCAAGTCATTGCTGCAAGTGATTGGGTTATCGACATAGGCCCCGGTGCCGGAGAAGAAGGCGGAAAAGTTGTAGTGGCAGGAACTCCCGAAAAGGTATCACAAAACAAAGAAAGTAAAACAGCAGTATATTTAGCTAGGACTCTAAACCGCCTCGAGGGCTAACTCACGACGTGGATAAAGTCCAGACTCGGCTTTACTTATTCCTCTCATTCATCAAATGTCTTTTAAATAAGTTATTCTTCTTATATGAAAGTTTTGGAAAAAAGACGTGTTTTTAAAGCTCATGGAGTTGAATGTCCTAAATACGGATTATAGGCCATGGTTTGACCTAGGCTCCTCAGTGAAATTCCCATAGCAAAAAAGCGTCGCCAGGTGGGATGTTCCAAATTAGTTTTGTATTTTTAATGGTTATATTATATGATACAGTTCAAGTGACGCAAGTCGTATAAAATGGCAATAAAAGATTTAAGTTTTGATAAAAATTTGGGCAATAGCAATAGTGCTTTTTTTAGTGGTCACTTTTCTTGTCATAAAATTTTTTGAAGGTTTTATGAAAAAAGAAACTACTGAAAAAACGCGAAAAAACTGGGGAGCACGGATGTATTATTGGCACTTCATATTGATGATTAGTGGCGGGGCAACAACTTTAATAGTATTTCTTTTAAAATGGGGCAATGTCTTGAATTTCTAAAAAAAAAAAAAAAATGAATAAATAAACATTGAACAGAGGCTTGATTTCATTTTTTTTAAAGTAACAGATCAAAATTAAAATATCCGAAATCGGATACTTTGACTTTGTTCCCATTCAAATCAAATTGCTATTTGGACTTGATAAGTAATAAGTGTAATTATCAGAACTATTTCAAATTGACAATTTTTAATTATCGGGAACTTCTTACTAACTAAATTGGGGATATGCGCCAAAATTCAACATTGGGAATTTTCCCCAACCCTGCTCACCATTAGACTTGTGCTGTGCTTCTCAACTTGGCTAATTATTATGAGCGATATGATTAAGAATAAAATCTATAATAACACTTTTTGGATTTTCTCAATGTATGTCATTCCAAGCATTACAACATTTTTTTATCTGACTCAAAGAAACAAACTGTTAAGACTTGGCAAGAGATTCTCGCAACCGACTCTAAAAACTTTAAAGTCCTAAAACACTATTTTAAGTTTTACTCTTAAGAAGTTTCGTCAGAGCGTCAGGTTCATATTAATTGACGCCAAAGTGGCTAATTAAATCATAGCTGTAGAAATGGGAATATCCATATCAATTTTTAAGATAGTAATAAGTATTATCATTGAATAGTCATACTTTATCGCGTAAAAAAACAAATAACAATCTCCAAGCCGATTCTTCTCCTTTTCCAAGTTTTATTATATTGCAATAAAACACCTTAACACTTGTTATAACACCGTATTAAAATAAAATTATGAGTGATTTATCAAATATTAAAACAGACATTGAAAATTATGCAAAAGATTCAAATTTGACTGAATTACAAATTGTGGAAAAACTTGAAAATCATTTCTTCAATAAAAAAGTCAACGAGAATTTAAAATTATACAAGAAGGGAAAGAAAAAAGTGAGTGAAATCACAAAAGATCTCAAAATATCCCCGAGAAAATTTTACGCCATTTTAGAACAGAAAAAAATTAAACACAAGACTTATAATAAAAACAAATAAACCTCAATCTCAAGAGCTTTATGAATCAATAGTCAAAAGTGTTTGTTTCATATAATTGGTCTTTAAATGTCTTAACCGTAATTCCAAGCATCTTAATCTAAGTAAAAAATACTTGATATTGAGGAATTTGAAACTGAAAACTATATCGTACCGAAGTTTAAGCTACACAAAGCTCAATTCGCTCAAATAGGGGTGGAACTTAGGCTCAACCCATTCAAAAAACACAATCGGGCGTAAGGATTCATAACACCTTAGTGTCAGATTTTCTAATTTCAAAATTAAGTTTCACCATAAATTTTATGGCATGGAAAAAATAAAATAGAGTTTTTACTCAAACCATATTATAAAACCAACCCTCAGAAAATGACTTGATAAAAAAGGTATTGTGCTAAATCCCGAGTTACATTGAAAAATTTAGAATTCTTTGAAATTGATCTCAACACAGAATTAAAATTACTCGATTTTTGTAAAATGATTATTTGAAATCTTCATTGGTTTTTGTAAATATGACAGGGTTATTATTTATTATTATTATTATTATTATTATTATTATTATGCATTGGGTCACCCTGAACAAGAGCTGACTACTTATGTGATTGACTAATTAAGATCTGGTAAAACCGCAATTGGTTTGAATATTTGGCTTGTATTTCGGACATAACCCATCATCCCAATAGTATCAATTTAGAGATGAAAAAGTGCTCAATCAAAACTTACAATTAAGACCGACCATTAGTAATCACAGCATAATATGGCTTTATTATTCATAAAGAAATGCTCTGGCCGTAATGTCTTCAAACTCTAAATTTCTTGCCTTAGGAAAAGTATGGTGTCATCAATCTAAACTATCTTTATGTTGATTTAACAATATGGAACAAATTCTCATCAATTTACCGGCCACAGACCTTAGGACATCAGTGAAATTCTATGCTAGTCTTGGATTTTCAACAAAACCATTATTCTCAGACGAGTACCAGAAATGTATGGTTTGGAGCGATCAAATCTATGTTATGCTCATGTCACCTGAAAAATTTAAAACCTATAGCCAAAGGCCAATCCCAAATTTAAAAGATGGCACAATGGCATATTTCACGCTCCCGGTTGAGAGTCTTTCCAGAGTCAATGAGATTGTTGAGAACGGATTAAAAGCAGGTGGCAAGGAACCAACACCCATGATCAATGAGAGATTTATGCAAATTAGAAGAATTGTGGATTTAGATGGTCATATGTGGGATATTCTATATATGGACCTCTCTAAATTTAAGAAAGGTTGAAGTTTTGATCCCATCCCAAATCCGTTTGTGTTTAGTTCGAACTAGGTCTCTGTGTTGAAAAAGCGACGATTTTTCATGTTTAACTAGAAGTCTGTTGCATTCGTGATATAGATTAAGGATTTAACTCACAACATTTCAGCAAAAGAATCAGGTACATCCGTGAAATTCTTATTCAAATTTTTAAAAACTGAAGTGAAAAGCTGGGAACCGCACAGTTTCGACATTCTTTGAAGCTGCTGAAATAATTATTCATTTATAAACTCGCAATAAATTAAATAGCAGATTATCACATTATTATTAAAAATCTCATTGACAATCAAATAAAACTCAAAACACCATCTTTAATTTAAAACAGTTTTGTTTTTATCTTTGAGTACACTCAACGCTATATTATTTACTATTTTAGCCTTATCCTTTGCTTTTTATTGAAAGGTTCTCTCTTCTCACAAACGAACCAATCTTTTAAAAATCCTACAACACAGCAATTGGACTCTTTAAAAAGTGAATTAAAAATTCTTTTCAAAAAATGACCAAGCCTTTAGACATATCTATATTGAAGCCAAAAATATATTGGGAAAAGACTCTTTTGAAATGGCATACTTCTGGGAAGTGGTTGAAGCTCAGTACAAAATTCTGATAAACCAACTGACATCGATTCTTGATAAATTTGGTTGGCTTGGAATATCCCAAGTGGGCAGGCTCGCAACTGGCACACAACGGCGTATGTTGCAGCACGATTCTGTTGCTTCACAAGAAAAATATGCATGATTACTAAAAGCCTCTGTATTAAAAAAGAATCCCAAGCAGTCCATTATGCCCGCCTGGTATACAGATTGCTCTAACCCTAATCAAATGCATTATATGGGTCTCAAATTAATTATAATTCTGAACCGCACTCCTTTTATGAGATAGATGCGCCAGAATTAATCGACACAAGAAGAACGGTAATTGGACTTAAATCCATTATGGAATTATCGGCAGCTCAAAATTTAGAAAGGCCTATAACTAACAATCGACCATCTTAAAAATTTTGAGATATGTCTCCAAAGTCAAAACCAGATTTTTATTTTGGCAGCAATATTCGTAAAAATAAAAAGAAGTATCTTCGCGAGAATTGGTATTTTAAAATAAAAGCATGATTCTAACCACTGAAAACATTCTATTAGTTGGCTCTATTTTACTTTTTATAAGTATTATTGTTGGTAAAACTTCTTATAGATTTGGTGTTCCTACACTCATATTGTTTTTAGCCATAGGCATGTTAGCAGGTTCTGAAGGCATAGGTGGGATCCGATTTGACAGCCCAAAAAGCGCACAGCTTATAGGCATAATTGCACTTAACTTCATTTTATTTTCTGGGGGCCTGGACACCAATTGGAAATCCATAAAACCAATCCTTGGAGAAGGTATTGCCTTGTCGACTTTAGGGGTTTTACTGACCGCTCTGTTGCTGGGAACATTTGTGTATTATGTTACCGATTTCACCATTTATGAAAGCATGCTTTTGGGTTCTATAGTATCGTCAACCGACGCTGCTGCGGTATTCTCAATTTTACGGTCAAAAAGTCTTGCCTTGAAAAAAAATATCCGGCCTACTCTAGAATTGGAAAGCGGAAGTAACGACCCGATGGCCTATGTATTGACCATCGCGTTCTTGACTTTAGTGATCAATCAAGATCAAAGTGTTGCATCCATTGTCCCTATGTTTTTACAACAAATGATTGTGGGTGCAGGTGCAGGTTTTGGATTTGGAATAACCAGTAAATATATCATTAACAGAATCAACCTTGGATTTGAAGGCCTCTACCCCGTTTTAGTGATTGCGTTGATGTTCATCACCTTTTCAGCTACTGATTTTGTTGGAGGCAATGGCTTTTTGGCCATCTATATCTGTGCAGTATACCTAGGAAATCAAGACATTATTCAAAAGAAAACCATTTTAAAAATGTACGATGGTTTGGCTTGGCTGATGCAAATTGTGTTGTTCCTCACCTTAGGACTTTTAGTCTTTCCTTCTGAAATAGTTCCATATATCGGGGTTGGCATGCTCATTTCACTGTTTTTGATTCTTGTGGCGCGCCCAATAGCTGTATTTATAAGCCTGATGTTCTTTAAAATGAAATTGAGAAGACGCTTCTATATTTCTTGGGTAGGCTTGCGTGGCGCTGTGCCGATTGTATTTGCAACCTATCCGCTTTTAGCGGGCATTGAAAAAGCAGATATGATTTTTAGTATCGTTTTCTTTATTTCGGTAACCTCTGTACTGATTCAAGGAACCTCGTTATCGGTTGTTGCAAAATGGTTGAAGGTTGGCATTCCGGAAAAAGCAAAAAAAATCACCGAAATAGACCAACTTCTCTTGGATCTACCAAAATCTTCTATGCAGGAATTTGAGATTTTACCCGACTTTTTTGCAGTAAATAAACGTATTGTTGATGTGAACTTTCCCTCATCCGCATTTATTGTCACAATAAAGCGTAACAAACAATACATCCGTCCGGGTGGTTCGACAGTCATTCATGCTCATGATATTTTAATGGTGCTTGCCGATACTCCAGATGAGTATCTTAAAGTTAAGGAGTCCCTCCAAAAGCCTCATTATTCTTTGATATAAATACATGCTATCAAAATTGGCACATGCTGAATATCGTCATAAACGCGTCAGCTCGCTAAATACTATTAAATCAAGACCCTCGGGAAATTAAACTCTCAATGATGGATCAAAACTTCCATTGCTATTTTCCTCCAACAATTTTAGCTTTATTATAAGACATTATTTCTTCATAAAACCACAAAAAACTTATAAACTAAAGTAGCCATACCAGCCCAACACATATTCTGTTGAGGCTTTAACTTTAGTTGTGACCAACAAAAACTCATGACTTACCTAACTCCTTATCTAACGAGCTGATTACACGTTTTTAATCATTTTTTTGTACTTTAAGGACTTCTAAAGCGACAGTTGTATGCTAACACATGGACGGAATGACTCCTAAACAAACCATTCATAAATATGAAAGCAACATGTATAGAGTTTTCTTGATCTTAATATACATCATTTATTTGCCAACATTCTTGGTCGCACAACAAAAGGAAACCTATATTAAAGCCGGTCTTTTCTATGATAGTCAACAAAACGTACTTTTAAAGAATAAAATTATCTATGTAAAAGGAACACGGATTGTTTCTATAGGGGACTTTAATTCTCTCCCTAATGATAAATATGTCATTGATTTATCAGAGTATACCGTACTCCCAGGTCTCATTGATGCTCATACCCATGTTCTTTTTTCACAGGATGCTGATGCTGATTTCTCTGAACACAGCATTCAATCGCTTACCATGGAAACCGATGCTTTACGAGTGCTTAGAGGTGCCAAAAGAGCCAAATCCTATTTAGATGTTGGGATTACGAGTATCAAAGATCTTGGCAATTCGGGGCTTTTTCTTGACGTAGCACTTCGAGATGCCATTAATGAAGGCACTATTGAAGGTCCGCGCATTTTTGCCTCAGGACCAATTATTGCTGCCACTGGCGGACAAATTTACGGAGTAGCTCCAAAGCATCAGAGTATTATCGATCTCGAATACCGGATCATAAAAAGTGTAGAAGATGCTAAAATAGCCGTCAGAGAGCACATAAACCAAAACGTAGATCTCATAAAAATAGCTGCAGATAATCTCCCAAACAATACCCGTCTGAGTATAGACGAAATAGAGTCCATTGTTAAAACAGCACATAGCTACGGTTTGACGGTAACTGCCCATACGGTCTCTAACCAATCTGCTTGGGATGCTATTAAAGCCGGTGTTAATGGTATTGAACATGGTTTCAATATTGCAGATTCCACGTTAGCCTTGATGGCTAAAAATAAGATTTTTCTTGTACCTACTGAAAATAGTAGAGCCTACATGAACATCTATGCAAACCTTGCGGGTCTTGAAAAAGATAATTTGGGTTGGATTGATAAATATATTGATACTTTAAAAAATAGATTAGCAAACGTAATCAGCAAAGGCATTCCTATTGTAGCTGGTTCAGATAATTATACAAATATTGGCGTATCTGCAGGAAAATCATCTCAAGATATGTTCCGCGCTTATTTTGAAGCCGGCATGAAACCCTTAGACATATTGCAAGCTGCAACATACACCTCAGCGTTACATTTAAATAAGGAAAACGAAATTGGTGTTTTAAAACCTGAAGCCTATGCAGATATCATTGCAATAAAAGGCGATCTCAATACTGATTTTGTTAAAAGTGTAGAAAGCATTGTTTTTGTCATGAAAGATGGCGAAGTATATTACCAACAATCCAATTAAAGAGTTCCCTTGATGGTAGCATAACGAAAAGTGGATCTAAAGACGGCACCTCTACTTAAATCATAAGTATATCATCTTCTTTAAATCATGTTTTAAAAAATCCAATTAAAAGCATTATTTTTATATCTAAAGCTCACCTTAAATCAGAAGATATGAAAATCAAGTATCCAAAAAAAAGACTTCGATTTCAGCTAATTCAGGCATGTATATGGCTTTCGTTTGGTGTTTTGGGCTTTGTTTTTGATACATCTCTTGTTTTTACAATTGGATATTTAATCTTAGGGCTACTTCATATGGTTCACTATGTATTTGAAAAATCAAAACAATATTTAACTATCGATAACGGAATCCTCACGAGAAACAAACTGACGCCCAAAAGCATCAACCTAAATAAACTCATACAAATCAAAAAAATTGCGGGTGATTATCTACTAAGAACCCATCATGACGAGCTAAGAATCAATACGGCCTTTATTGAAAAAAGTTCCCTCATCGAGTTGGATAAGATGTTGGATCAAATCAATCTGATAGATGAAATCCCGTTAGATATGCAATCAAGTCCGCCATAATCATTGCCCTATCCAAAACAATTTTTGATATCTAAATGAAAACTTAAATACGTTGACACATGCTTACTGCCGTTCATCCAAAGCTTCCAATGCGAAATAAAAGTGCCACTAGAGCATTCTACGATCGCTTAGGGTTTACAGAATTTGGAAACGTAGATTTTGACAATTATTTAATGCTTCAAAGAGATGACATTCAAATTCATTTTTTTCAATTCAAAGATCTTGATCCACAAGAAAATTACGGACAAATTTATATCAGGACTGATGCTATTGAAATGTTATATCAATCATTTATAGATAAAATGTTGAGCATCCATCCAAATGGAAGCATAGAAACAAAACCTTGGGGTCAAAAGGAATTTTCAATGTTAGATCCTGACCATAATTTATTAACTTTCGGACAGGCTGTTTAAACCAAATCATATGCAGACAAAAAGGATTATTGGCACAATCTTATTAATTTCTGGCTTTATACTTTATCTAGTTTCAGAAAAGTCCATTGCTTTTCTGATCTCAAGTCTTTTGGTTGCCGCTAGCATTGCGCTACTTGTAACGAAAAATAGAACACCAACAAAAAAACCGAAGAACAGCGGTCACTAAAATAAAACGTGTTATGCAAATCATGCAATCTTTTGAAAATCGTCATCAACAATCATAATTCATATAAGCTAAATCACACTAAATTTTAACGTCATGACAAATTTAAAGTTAGCGCTCCTTTGTATTTTTACATCTTTTGGCATTCAGGCGCAAGGTATTATTGGAGCTTGGGAAAACGATACGACTTCTGAAAGTGGCGACCAGTTAAAAACCGTAATAACTTTTGTAGATGGGTATTTAGCATCAACAACCTTTAATGCAAGCACTGGCAAATTTATCGCAACTCACGGCGGGAGTTGGACATTAGAAGGTGAAGTCATGACAGAAAAAGTAGAATTTGACACTACTAATTCTGATCGGGTTGGTACCGAAATATCTTATAAACTGGCCATTTCTGATAATGAAATTGACATTTTAGATACACATTTGAAATTCGATAGAATAGATGCTGGTGGCCCTGGAAAATTGCAAGGCGCCTGGTTAATGTCGGGTAGAATAATAGATGGCCAAGCGCAAGTACGCAATAAGGATAGTCCTAGAAAAACGATGAAAATTCTATCAGGGAGTCGATTTCAATGGATAGCTTATAATACGGAAACAAAACAATTTATGGGTACTGGCGGCGTAACCTACACCACCATAAATGGTGACTATACTGAGCGCATCGAATTCTTTTCAAAAGATGATTCTCGGGTAGGACTTGACTTAAAATTCAAATATGAGTTGGTTGATGGACAATGGCACCATAAAGGACTATCTAGTAAAGGTGATCCTATCAATGAAGTTTGGCGGTTGAGAGATTAGGTACACTAATCCTCATATCATAGTGTTTTACAGAACGAACACCATCTCTTCCCCAACTCGATTCACTATTCAATTTAAAAGATTGCGCGTAGTCTGGTATCTTTGCACCATTATCAATTGAATGTGTCATTATAACTAGTGAATCTTTATTAAAACAGAAAAGCACCTAACCATATTGCTACAGTTAAGCACTTTCCACTAACAAAAAAACTCTAAAACTACCACAACTCACATGGATTCTTTACAAGAATAACCTTGATTCTTCCTGTTAGCGTTAATTCCCTCAAATTAACAGTACTAAAACCTCCTTTTTCAAATATAATAGTCTAGATGAACACAATAAACGCTCTGATCATGCATACGAAAAAAGCAGTAGTTCAGTTTTTATAAAGTTCAAAAATGAAAATTATTTATTTTTATGCTGTTGAATTTTAGGTGTTCCCAGCGCCACTTCTCGATCAAAAACGTCAACCAAGCCAAAAGAAAAGAAATTTATTTAATGAAATAGAATGATTAAAACGTGACAGTCCACATCTTAAATTAATTACCTTTGCACTCTAATTGAGTGACGACTATGAATCCTTCTGCTTCTGGCTGGATAAAGAAATTATTAAAGGAAGTATCTACGGATGACACCTTTTTGAACAAACCTCTTGACACTTTTTATCAAGAATTAAAACGTTGTGGATTTATTTATGGGAGCAATGTTGGGATTGTGAACAACGCCTTACCTAAAAATGACCTTACCGATGAAGAATTGTGCAAGGCGAACCTAATCCTGGCCTTCTTCTATTTTTATAGTAAAAACCCTTCTGAAGAAAAATTTATTGATAGCGTCATCAGTTTTTACAGTGCTATTACGGTAAGCAAAACGTCTATTTTTGATTCTATTTTAGGCAAAAAGAAATCTGCTGCCCTTTTGGAAGACCTGATTGATAAACGCATCCATATTGATGATAATATTTTTACGAAAAACTTCAATTACTTCATTATAAATGCGCTGCTTTTTGTAGATGTCATTGCTTATAAAAAATTTTTAGAGACCAATAGCGTTTCTGACCACTATTTACAGGCTATAGAAAACGCCATTGAAACCATTGTGATTGAAGTGTTTGAATCCAAACATCAAAAAAGCAAATACGACGATAGTTTAACCAAACTTTTTAAAGTATCCAGACGTTATCATAATAATGAACCCATGGATTATGGTGATGCAATCAGTGCCCTTCAAACTAATTTAGAAAAACAATACACAATTGACCTTGCCTGTATGGCGTCATGGACAGATAAGTTAATAGATCAATCTGAGAACAAATTCTTGATCCAATTTTGCAATCATCTCAATCTAGATCCAAGCATTTTGGAGCACTCTATTTTGGATATTGACGGCTTTTATTCTCAAAACGATAACCGCATCGCCACTTTAGGTTCTCGGAATTTTGTTCAGAGCTTTTATGATAACTCTAGTAAAATGGTTATCAAACTCATAAGCAGAAATAGCAAGCGTTTGGTAAAGGAACTTAGGGAAAGTAAGGAATTAATGGTGCTTTTGACAAAATCCACCCAAAGAGACCTGACAGATGAAGAACATAAAAAAATTCAGGAACAACTGATGGATATTTTTAAATCCATACCAAGTTTGGCAATTTTCATGTTACCAGGTGGTGCCATTTTACTGCCGTTATTTATCAAATTTATTCCAAAGTTGTTGCCTTCAGCATTTGATGATAATAGAATTGACGATTAGCTACTCCAACCAATCCTTAAAATCCTTCACACGTTCTCTGGCTACAATAACATCCTGTTCATTATAAGTGTTCAATTTAATTTGCAGTCGGGAATTGGTATAGCTGATCATATCCTTAATCGCGTTGATGTTCACATAGAATTTTCTGCTCACCCGAAAAAACAGTTTGGGCTCTAAGTCTGAATCCAACTGTTCCAAACTAATATCTAAAAGATAATTTCTCCCGTCTTTAGTATAGGCATAGGTACCCTTATTTTCGCTATAGAAACACTCAATATCTTCAATAGCAATTAATTTAAGATGTTGCCCTAGCTTGACCGAGAACCGCTTTTTATAAGTGAGGTCCAAGGGGTTGACCAATAGTTTTCGGATGTCGTCAAAATCAATCACTACAGGTTTCTGAGTTGGCAAACGCATTTTATACTTAGCAATTGCCTTTGCAAGATCTTCTTCGTCTATAGGCTTTAACAAATAATCAATACTATTAAGCTTGAACGCTTGTAAGGCATAGGCGTCATAGGCGGTTGTAAAGATAACGGCGGAATTGATTTCTAGAGCTTCAAAAATTTCAAAGGACAAACCATCACTTAGTTGAATATCTAAAAATATCAAATCAGGATGTTTATTTTCTATAAACCAAGCAATGGATTCTTCAACAGAGTGCAGCATGGTATGCGCCTCAATCATTAAATTACCCAACATGCGCTGCAAACGGCGTGCAGATGGTTTTTCGTCTTCTATGATGATTACATTCATTTGTATTAGGAATTAGGTGTTTGGTATTAGCGAATAGTAAATCGATTTGAGGTTTGAGGAATTATAATCTTGGTGGTAGAATGTTGTCATCCTAAAAACACACAACCTCTTGATTCTTGAATCCTGATTCCTGATACTTGATACTAAATACTGAAATCCTGATTCTTAAACCATTATTCCCATTTGCTCTTCCGATCTTTCTCCATAATTTCTTTGATCTTTTTTTCTTCCCAGTTTCTGCCTAAAACGATATAAGGCATAAATACGGAAAGACCGTGCGCTAAAAGTCCAATGCCCCAAAAAAAGAGCGTTGTAAAATTTTGCCATTTAAAATAGCTTTCTCCTGCGTCCAGTTGCTGAATATTGACAACTACGATCATCAAGTTTATTACCACATATACCAATAAATGACTATAAAATCCGCTCATTCTCTTGACGCGCTTCTTGGCGCGTTCATAACGTTCCTTTTCAAAATAATTAGGTTCCATCAGTTCCATGTTTTAGTGTTCTGCTCTTTTTCCAAAATTTCTTTTATTTTTCGCTCTTCCCATTCTTTTCCGTACCCAAACACCCCAAAGGCATGAAAAATGACACCCATCCCCCAGCCCAACATAGGAAACCAGAACCATTGATAGCTCCAAGAGGTTTTATAATTAATGAATATTAAAAAAGGAATGACCACGCAGTAGGATACTAAGTTCCCAAAGAAGCCTTTAATATCTTCCACTCTCTTTTTTGCCCGATGATAGGCGTCTTGTTCGTTATATAAATATTTTGTATCCATGATAGCTGTTTGTTTGGTCAAGATTGGTATTTTCACTTTAAAGAAAGTGCTTGATTCGTCTATCAAAACATTTCTTTTGGTTAGAATATCATATCTGTTGACTATGTTTTGTAGCCCTACTCCTTTTCGTGTTTGAAGGACTTCTTTTTTCTGCAAATTATTCTGTACCACTAAATAGTTGTCTTCTACCGTGATTTTAATGTGTAAAGGTTTTGCTTCACTCACGGTATTATGTTTTATGGTATTTTCTAATAGTAATTGTAAGGATAACGGTACCACTTTGGCATCGGTATGGTTAAAATTTTCAGGAATTTCGAAATTAATACTGTTTTCAAAGCGCATCTTTAAAAGATCCATATAGGTTTTGGCAAATTCGAGCTCTTCCGCCACTGTAACCAGCTCCTTATCTTTCTGTTCTAAAACATATCTGTAAATTTTTGATAAGGATACTGTAAAGCGCTGTGCATTATCGGGGTTTTCCTCAATGAGTGACGTCAACACATTTAAGCTATTGAACAAAAAATGAGGATCTATCTGATTTTTGAGGCTTTCAAATTGCGCACTGGCCGTGTTCGCAATAACTTTTTGTTCCTTAATCTTATTCTGTTGGTACCGATTATAGAAATAAACAAAATGAAATATAATAACAATGGTCAGGGTAATCCAAAGTCCAAATCGATACTGGCTCCAACGTTGCGTGCTTATAAAATCAATTAGAGAGACCCCTCGATAAATGACATATTGAAATCCGTTTAATACCATCAAGCCAATCATGGTTATGACCACCGAACCCACAATCCCAATAACAATACGTTTGATTCCCTCTTCTTTTTTCCAATTTAATTTTTCGAGATACGCGAAGTAATAATAATTAGAATATCCCAGCAGAAAACTATACAATTGATAAAAACTGAAATCCACTAAAAAATCATTCAAACTCTCATATCGAAATCCGCCATAGATTATATTTCCTGCCACAAAAACTAAGCATCCTATAAAAAAAGTAATCAGAACGTTATGTATTGGTTTCCTTATCATGGGCTCTTTATGATTGTGTTAATTGTTACAGGATCTTAATACCGATTCGGCGTGCTCTCGTCCCCAATTAGGATAAAAAGGTTTTTCAGGTTTAAAGTTAGCAAAAAGTTCAATGGCTTTTTCTACATCCTTACAAAACGGCGCGGTATCCTGTCCAAAATATCGGGCACTTCCCATGTTCCACTCTGCTCTACCAAGCACGACCATCGGATTATTGGGAGCCAATGCATAGGCTCTATTGTACAATTCCGATATTTTTGCTGAATATTTCATGCCATAGGTCATCCCGTCAAAAGCGACCCAATTGGTCAAGATTTGCGCTTGCATAACTAAGATATCTGCATTGTCCCTTACCACGCCCATGGCTTCATTAAGAGCGTTTTGAGCCTTTTCCAATTGAGCTTTTACGATATCAGCATCCTTCTCTTCCCAAGTTTTTAGACTGTTTAATTGCGCAATATAATAATTTGGCAACCATTGATCAGGTTCTGCAGCAGCGATCCGTTCAAAAAGTTGTTCCGCTTCCGTCCATTGGTTATTCTTCCAAAAGTCAAATGCTTTTTGCATGCCTTTGTCATAATTGCTTTGTGCCGACACCATCCCGGTCACAAATAATACGGTAATAATAATTAACTGTTTCATGTCATTAAGTATTGGTTTATAAAGTCAAATATCGATGTACCTTATAAACCCATGAAATAGGATTGACTGAATTGTTATATCATAAGGATGAGTTGTAAAGTGCTGACAAAAACATCTCTTCAATAACACTTTTCATGATTAAAATCTTGATGCTATTTTAACCTTCACCAAAACATCTATTAAAATTGTGCAATTTATTTTAGATGCGTTGTGAACGCTTTCCTAAAATCAACCCTATAAAATAATTTGGCAAAAACCTAACAATTGAAGCGAGACTAATTAAAACACAATGTTTTAACGCTATTTGAGATTAAGAAGCGACCTCGGCAGGTTAATTTAAAGGCAATAACGAATTACAAATACAGATTAAAACATCATTTTACTTAAAAAAGACGCTAAAAAATTAAAATTCCCTCATATTCTTTATGTTTTCCATAAAAATTTAAGAATGCCACTACATACTATGGGATTTAAAATTAAAAAAAGTATATTGTTGTATTCATTCTAAAAAAGAATCGAATGGATTAAACTTTCACACATTTAGAAGAAATCGATTCCATTTTAAATCACAATCTTAACTAATTTAAAAATAACCCTTTGAAAGAACAACATCACAAATGGTACTCTCCTACGCTCAGCAAGGACATAGAAATGCTCGTTTTTGGCCACTCAGGATATCCCGTTATACTTTTCCCAACTACAATGGGTAAACACAATGAATGTAGAGACATGAAACTTGTGGATTCTGTACGCTGGTTTGTAGAGCAAGGTAAAGTTCAAATTTACTGTCCAGACGGCATTAATGAATTGAGTTGGTACAATAAAAAAATCCATCCCTCACAACGCGCCAAAAATCATAGTTGGTATGATCAGTTTATTTTAAATGAATTGGTCAATCCTATCTGTACTGACAAGAAGCTGAATAAGGTGGCTGTTGCAGGTCCTAGCTTTGGCGGTTATCAAGCATCAAACTTTGCGTTTAAACATCCAGAAAAAGTAAGTCATATGTTTAGTATGAGTGGTGCATTTGATATCAAATCATTTGTAGACGGTCATTATGATGACAATGTGTTCTTCAACAACCCTATAGATTTTCTTCCTGGCAGTAACCATCCCGATTTATGGAAAATGAAAATTATCCTAGGCGTTGGTGAATGGGACATTTGTTTGGAAGCCAATGATAAGATGGCACAAATACTTCGGGACAAAAACATTCCTTTTTGGTATGATGTCCGAAGATGGGCAAAACATGACTGGCCATTATGGCGTCAAATGTTTCCTGAATACCTCTCAAAATTATAATTAATCAAAATTTACAACCAAAACTGATATACATGAAGAAAATAGGCATCCTATTCGGAAAAGAAAACACATTCCCTCAAGCATTCATTGATCGTGTCAATGAAAAAAAAGTAAAGGGTATTGTCGCAGAAGCTGTTTCCATAGACATGGTAGAACAAGCTAAACCAACAGATTACGCGGTTATTATTGATAGAATTTCTCAAGACGTTCCCTTTTATCGCGCCTATCTTAAAAATGCAGCCATTTCAGGAACTGCCGTTATCAATAACCCTTTTTGGTGGAGTGCTGATGAGAAGTTCTTTAACAATGCTTTGGCAGAAAAAGTAGGTGTCCCGGTACCAAAAACATTTATTTTACCTACCTCTCATCGTCCACCAGATACGAGCGAGGAGTCGTTCCGTAATATGAAATTCCCTTTTGCTTGGGAACATATGTTTGATACCATTGGATTTCCTGCCTATATGAAACCTCATGATGGTGGTGGTTGGAAAAGCGTCTATCGTGTAGAAAATCCACAAGATCTTTGGAAAAAACATGGTGAGACAGAGAATTTGGTGATGATGCTCCAAGAAGAAATCAACTTTACGGAATATTTTAGATGTTACGTTTTAGATACGGACAACGTTCATATTATGCAATATGAGCCAAGAAATCCGCACCATTTACGATACGTGATTGATGGCCCACCCGTCAAAAAAGAAATACTGGACCTGGTCAAAAAATATTGTATCCGTTTGAATAAAGCATTAGGCTATGACTTTAATACGGTGGAGTTTGCTATCCGCGACGGCATTCCTTATGCTATTGATTTCTGCAACCCAGCACCAGATGCAGACATCAATTCCGTAGGTCAAGAAAATTTCGATTGGATTGTTGAAAATGCTGCCAATATGGCCATTAATAAAGCCAAACAATACAAGAAAGATAAAATGAACCTTACCTGGGGGACATTTGTCAAAGATCAGATTACTGGCAAGAAGACTGCTTTTAAATAAAGATTCACGGACCTTTCAGAAGCGATTCTTCGAGACTGGAAGGTCTTCACATAAACCACCCCGATTATATGAAATTCACATTAGGCATTGAAGAGGAATATCAGGTCATCTGTCCAACAACGCGGGAACTCATCTCGCATGACCAACAAATTGTTACAGTAGCCGAAAAAATATTAAATGATCAAGTCAAGGCAGAAATGCACCAGGCGGTAGTGGAAGTTGGGACCAATATCTGTCAGGACATTACGGAGGCCAGAAAGGATCTCACCCATTTGCGGAAATCAATTTCGGAAATTGCAGGATCTTTAGGGTTTAGGATTGGTGCTGCAGGCACCCATCCTTTTACGAAATGGGAAACACAACTCATTACCCCAAATCCAAGGTACGCCGAAATCGTTGATGAACTTCAAGATACAGCGCGTTCAAACTTGATTTTTGGACTCCATGTTCATGTGGGCATAGAAGACAAACAATTGGCTTTGCACTTAACTAACGCCATGCGCTACTTTTTACCGCATTTATATGCTTTATCAACCAATTCTCCGTTTTGGGAAGGAAGAAATACGGGATTTAAATCCTTTCGTTCAAAGATCTTCGATAAATTTCCAAGAACAGGTATTCCTGGGATTTTCCAAACCGTGGCTGAATATGAACATTATATCGATGTGTTGATCAAAACAAAATGCATTGACAATCCAAAAAAAATATGGTGGGATATTCGCATCCATCCCTTCTTTCCAACTTTAGAAGTACGTATTTGTGATGTACCCATGACCGTAGAAGAAACCTTAAGTATTGCGGCACTAATCCAAGCATTGGTTGCAAAACTTTACAAACTGAGAACGCAAAACCTCAACTTCATGCTCTATCATCGGGCCTTGATAAATGAGAACAAATGGCGCGCCAGCAGATACGGACTTGATGGCAGTATGATCGACTTTGGCAAGGAATGTGAAGTGCAAACCAAGGAATTAATGTTAGAATTGCTTGATTTTGTAGATGATGTTGTGGATGAACTCGGTTCCCGTAAGGAAATAGAACATGTAAAAACCATGATGCTAAATGGCACTGGGGCTGACAGACAGCTTGCCATTTTTGAAGAAACCAAGGATTTAACTAAGGTGGTTGACTATATTATGGACCAGACCATTTTAGGTACTTAGAAAAAATTACATGCTTAAAGACAAATTTAAAGTAGCCATTCTTGATATGAACAACAACCAAGCTAACCAAGGCTTACGTTGTATAGCGGATATTGTGAGAGGGTTTGATGATGAAGTAGATTACACCATATTTAATGTTAGAGGTGCACTTGAAATACCTGACAACTCCTTTGATATTTATATTTCAAGTGGCGGACCTGACAGTCCACTTGAAGATGGTCCGTGGCGGATTCCATATCTCAATTTAGTTCAAGAACTGTGGGATTTCAACAAAACCTCGCAGCACCAAAAGAAATATATGTTCTTTATCTGCTATTCGTTTCAAGTAGTGTGCGACTATTTTAAATTGGGAGAAATGAAACCAAGACGAAGAACTTCTTTTGGAGTTTTACCGATCCATAAAACTAAAAAAGGTTTAAAAGACCCCCTTTTAGAAGGCCTTGATGACCCATTTTATGCTGTGGATTCACGGGATTGGCAATTGGTTCAACCTCGTTTAAATGTATTCAAAGAACAAGGCGCTTCCATTTTAAGTCTCGAAAAAATACGAAGTCATGTCAGTTATGAACGCGCCATAATGGCGGTTCGTTTTTCAAAAGAGTTTGTAGGCACCCAATTTCATCCCGAAGCCGATCCTGTGGGCATGAGGGCGCACTTTTTGGGAGAGGCCAATAAGCTCAAGGTCATTGCGAATTTTGGCGAGGAGAAATACGATGATATGATGGACAAAATGGATGATCCCGATAAAATCATCAGAACCCATAAAATCATTTTACCCAAGTTTATTGAACGCGCCATGAAACAACTATCATCTCAATTAATCTCATAATATATTATGATTGCCACCTTACGCAAGGCGTTTAACGCTCAGTTTTCTGAAGAAAAGTATGCCGGAATGCTGGCAGACATCATCGCACAATTTGACTATACACCTAAGTTTAAAATTGCAGAAACACCGGTGTTCATTCCAAAGGAGTTAAAAAAGAAGCTGATTGAAGCTTGTGAAGATATTATGAAAGTCATTGATCAGCCCAATTTCAAGGAACTGACAGAAGGCGCATTCTTTAAAGACAGCATGAAAGTGCCCAATGAGGATGATCATTCAAAATTTATACAATTGGACTTTGGCGTATGTTTGGATGAGAACGGTAATTTAACTCCAAAACTCATAGAACTTCAAGGGTTTCCTTCACTCTATTTTTTCCAGGAATTTATAGGTGGCATGTATCGAAAGCATTATGAAGGCATTCCACAAGATTTTTCACAACACCTGAACGGATTGACCTCAGAAGACTATATTGAATTGTTACGCACAGAAATTGTTGGCGATACAGATCCAAAACAAGTCATTCTTCTTGAAATTGAACCAGAAAAACAAGCTACGGCCATTGATTTCTTTGCAACCGAAGCATTACTGGGCATCAAAGTATTGTGTATTTCAAAACTAATTAAAAGAGGTAAGCAATTATTTTATGTTGATGATAATGGCTCAGAAATTCAAGTATTAAAAATTTACAACCGTATTATTTTTGACGAATTGGATCAACGACCCGATTTAATTCGCGAATACGATTTTAAGGATGAGGTAGCTATTGAATGGATAGGCCATCCTAATTGGTTTTTCAGAATCAGTAAATACACGATGCCATTGTTAAAAGGCGATTATGTACCAAAATCCTATTATTTAGACCAACTTGAAAACATTCCAAATGATTTAGAGAATTACGTGCTTAAACCGTTGTATTCTTTTGCGGGAGCAGGGGTTCAGATAAATGTGGACAAAGCAATGATTGACGCGGTTGAGGACAAATCGAACTACCTGTTGCAAGAAAAAGTGGCCTATGCACCCATTATCGAAACGATGGATGAGCCCGCAAAATGTGAAATAAGAATGATGCTACTTCATAATAGCGAAATCAATAAGACTGAAATTGTCAGCAACCTCATCCGAATCAGTAAAGGTGAAATGGTGGGTGTTAAATACAATAAGTACAAAACTTGGGTTGGAGGCAGTACGGGTTTTTTTGAACCTTGATGTTTTGAAACCCGAATGACGCTGATCAGGAAGATACTCACTGATTTATTTTTATCTCCTTAATGATATGGAAGAATCGCTTAAATATTGATTTGAAGCAATGTTACCCAGAGCGCCACAAAAAAGACAGAGAGTTTTTCATATTATAAGAACTCGGAGAAAATCATAATCCTCACGGATTTACGCAGAACACCAATTATTCAACAATTGAATATCCCTAAGTCAAACTCCGAAGGTATTATGAAATTCTTTCAGACTGACTACTAATAATTCCTATTGCCAAATCATTAACTCGTTAATTACAAACTCTTATCCGGTGCAGGAATGCTCGCATGAAAATCTGAAGCAATGCGTTGTGTATAGTTATCCAACAATTCCATAACTCTGTCGCTACTGTCAGATACTACAATCATTCCAATATGCCATTTTTTATGCATTCGCCATACAATTTCCGGATCATTAAAGCTCGAGGTATCAGGATTCTCAAATTTGCTTAAGGATACAACGATCCCTGCATATTGATTTTTGATTTTTGGCAACTTATAAGTTTCCTTTCTTAGCGTTGCTGATTCAATTCTCGCCCATTCACCCCAGAGATTAATCCCAGAAGCAAGTTCTACCATTTCCGCTAAATTGGCACCGCCAACTCTTGAAGAGGTTTCCAAGAAAAACATGTCTCCAGTTTCTTTAGAAACAATAAACTCAGTGTGGGAGGCGCCAAATTGCATTCCGAAAGCCTTCATGACCTGGGCATTCATCTTGCTTAGATCTTTCTCTAATTGAGTTCCCATTTCACATGTTGCTGATCTAAACACCCCACCACCATGGGCCACTTCAAACGGAGTGTCCAAATATTTGCTTGCACGGGAGAACACAACTTTACTGTCTACTATCAAACTATCGACGTGATACACATCTCCAGGTGCAAACTTCTCTATCAAGTAATTATCGCGTTCATCCTTTAGCACATTGACGATCTGCCACAACTCTTCCCGACTGTTAATTTTCCGAATCCCAGTTGCCGACGCTTCCAAACGAGGTTTTAACAGCCACGGCGGACTTACGTGATCAGCATACGCATTGATGTCAGCATCATGAAAAAGTGCCGTAAATTCAGGCACATTGATGTTTTCCGCTTTTGCTTTTGTTCGCATCGCTAATTTATCTCTAAAATAATGTGACGTCGTACGGCCCATTCCGGGCATTCTAAAATGTTCTCTTAAAAGTGCTACTTTTTCAACATCAAAATCGTCAAGCGCCACAAATCGATCAAATTTTATTGTTCTAAATTTATAGGCAATACCTTTAGTGACATCATTTTGATCCCAGTTATCCACGTAAAACACGTCGTCAATTGCTTCCCAAGGCCAAACCTCATGCTCTAATTTCTTCTTGGTCAATAAATAGACGTTATTACCTTCAGCCTTACAACTTTTAATGAAATCAGCACCTTTATGATACGTCGTAACGCATAGAAAATTAAGCGGTTTTTTATTGGACATGTGTTATGGAGTTTTATTAGCTGTATTTTTAAAACTAGAAATCTCAAGATTGATCAAAGGCCTTAAAAAGCGGTGCTATTTGTTAGTTTATTTGAATTTTGATACAAAATACAAAATAAACACTTAGTTTTCTGCAATCTGCTTAATATAATTAGTAATCAATTGCACGCCATATCCACTAGCCCCTTTCATCTTAGAATATGGTGAATCACCGAAAGAAACACCTGCTATATCCAAATGCATCCACGCTTTATGATCCTCTGTAAAAGCTTCTAAAAATTTGGCAGCAGTAATGGCACCTGCAATCGGTTTACCACTAAAATTACGCAAATCAGCAATATCACTGTGCAAATCACTTTCATAATCTGAAAACAACGGCAATGGCCAAACCCGTTCATTGGTATCAAAGCCTATTTTTGAAAGTTGCTGTGCCATCTCAATATTGTTGGTAAACATGCCGGCTGCCGCATACCCCAAAGTCTGCACGACACTCCCCGTTAAGGTGGCTAAATCAATCACTTGTTTTGGCTGGAACTTTTTAATAATATAGCTTAAACCATCGGCCAAGACCAAACGGCCTTCGGCATCGGTATCGATTATTTCAATAGTTTTTCCTGAAAAACTGTTGATTACATCTCCAGGTCTGTAACTCTTGCTATCCACAGCGTTTTCGGCAGATGCCACCACGCCCACAATATTCACATCAAGTTTTAATTTAGCCGCTAATTCTACAACACCCAAAACAACCGCCGCACCCCCCATATCACTTTTCATATAATGTAAATTGGTAGAAGATTTAATCGATAATCCTCCGGTATCAAAGGTAATGCCCTTACCTACCAAACCAATATCAACCGAAGCGCCTTGTTTTGGCATATATTCCGTCACAATGACCACTGGCGGATTAGCACTCCCTTGACCTACCGCCAAAACGGCGTCAAAACCTTGTGCTTCAAGTTCCTTTTGATGAAGAACGGTACATTTATAATTGGAAGTCTTAGCGGATTTTTCAGCCCAATCTCCTAAAAATTCAGGTGTTTTCTGGTTTGCTGGTGCATCTACCAAAGTTTTAATCCGATTGATGGTCGCACCAATGGCTTTTGCTTCTTCAAGACTATTTGTAATGTCTTTTCTATTGACAATCTCAAAAGTAATGGCATTGACCTCGTCTTTCTTTGTTTTAAAAGTACCAATGTCGTAGGCCGACATTTCAAGTCCTATAACAGCCTTTTGAAGTTCTGCATCAGAAAACCCTTCGGTAACCACTTGAATAGGTGCTTTCCAATATTTTTTATAGTCAAAGCTCAGCTTTCTAAAAGCTTCATCAATCTTTACGGCATCCTTTTCTTCTCCGATACCCAATAGATAAACCCTATTACCTTCTGGACCATAAAGCATTTGAACGGTAGAAAACTCACCATTAAAATCAGGTTCTTTGATGGTTATAAATTGAGTGAGCTGCTCTAATTTTCCTTTTTTACAAGGCACAATAACATCTTGATGTGTATTAACTTTTGAAACGTATTTAAAGATCATAGTATTTAATTAAAATAGAGCCATTTAACGGCTTTAGGAAACTCGTGTCTCCAATATATTTCGGCATGAACACCAATTTCATTGAGTGAAAATTTAAATTCAATGGCGTGATTTTCAACCATTTTCTCTCTAAAGATTGCCTCCAATCTTTGGGCATTTGGCAAATGCTCCTCACTTTCCATGCCACCAGAATAGAGGTAAATTTTTGATTTCTGCAAAGGATGGAACGAGGTGGTCTGATTAAAAATAACTTTTGAAATCCACAGACTTGGTGAAAAAATCATCATTTTTCCAAACACTCCCGGGTTCTGCAACCCTGCATACAGACTGATCAAACCTCCTAAAGAACTACCACCAATACCTGTATTTTGAAAATCTGTAAGCGTTCTATAATTTTTATTGATATATGGGATCAGTTTCTCAATAATGAACTGGATGTAAAAATTTCCCTTTCCTTCACCGTAACGCGGATGGTAGTAGGGTAAATATTCATTGATGCGCTCCTGATTACCATGGTCAATAGCAATAATGATGATATCGCTATAACCTTCCTGAGCTAATTTCTCCAAAGATTTATCTATGGCCCAATCGCCAAATGGCGCCATGGGATTGAATAAATTTTGTCCATCCTGCAAATAAAGTACAGGATAATGTTTATCTGTGGTATAATAATCATGAGGCAATAAGGCCGAAATCTTACGTGTAGCCTTCAAATGTGGGATCTCATACGCCTCTTCAATAACCTTTATAATAGGTCTAAACTCCGTCACTAACATTCAAAATTGTTTAAGAGAAACGAAAATACATTTTTATGGTTTTATAATGCAATTAATTGTGATTTTATGTTAACAAAGATGTCACCTGTATGTACTGGCGTATGCTCTGTAATTTAGAGATAGTCTATAAAATTGAAGAATCAAATCTATTTTATGACCCAAAAAGCTTATCAGATATACACTGCTTCTAAATATAGTATCTTTATGGAACTCTAATCAAAAAGCATCTATGAAAGCGATACATATTATAAAATCTGGAGGACCTGAAGTATTACAGCTGCAGGAAACCCCAAAACCGAAACCTGAAAGACATCACGTATTAATCAAAGTAAAAGCCGCAGGCGTCAATCGGAGCGATATCAACACCCGAGAAAACACCGACGCATATGGCAAAGGAGCATCAAAAACCTTGATTCCTGGTTTGGAAGTGTCAGGTGAAATAGTTGAAATCGGCATGGGCGTTAAAAATATACAAGTTGGGGATCAGGTCTGCGCCCTCATCCCCAACGGTGGCTATGCCGAATATGTTGCTGTAGAAAGTTCGCATTGTCTACCCATACCACAAGGTATCAACTTAATAGATGCGGCCGCCCTACCGGAAACTATTTTTACAGTTTGGTTCAACGTGTTTCATCTGGGCCAACTTAAGCCAGGAGAGAAATTACTGATTCACGGGGGAACAAGTGGTATTGGCACCATAGGTTTACAAATGGCCAAAACGTTGGGATCCCTAGTTTACAGCACCGTAGGTAGTGCTAAAAAGATGGCATTTCTAAACGGAATGAATCTCGGAACCGTCATCAACTATAAAAACCAAGCCTTTGAAACACTTTTAAAAGATGAAAAAATAGATGTCATTTTAGACATGGTTGGTGGCGACTACACCCAAAAGAATCTTGACATCTTGAATGACAAGGGCCGTCTCATCAATATCAATGGGATGAAAAGTATGACGGCCCAAATTGATCTGTTTACAATAATGCGCAAAAATCTAACTTTGACAGGAAGTCTCTTAAAGCCACAATCGGACCAAGTCAAAACCATGATTACAAAAGCCGTTGAAAAGAATATTTGGCCACTATTTAGTTCTAAACAAATTCATCCTGTGATTTATAAAACATTCCCATTACAAGAGGCGTCAGAAGCCCATCGTCTGATGGAGAGCAGCAGTCATATTGGAAAAATTTTATTGACGATGGATTAAACCCGTTTCAATTTAAGACCTATAATCCAAAAAAACACCGCAGCGAGGTACCTTTTTAGGAACGAACCGTATATAATCAATGCGCTCAATAAAAAAGGTTGATCAATTTTCTAAGAGTTAATGTCTTATAGTTAATTCAAACTTTATTCTTTAGCGAGCAATTCTTTACTAAAAATCCATTTATTCTTCTGTAGTCATGGAGTCCGATAAAGCTCCTCATTGGCTTCTATTTTAATAGGGTGTTCAAAGCTCATTTTAGAAGCATAGCAATTCCCCCTACCCTTATGTTTTAAAGTTTTGATCCTCACAAAAATAATTGTCCATGATATCGATTTATCAACTAAATTCGATAAAAAAATAGGGCGACATTTAACCTGATCCGGCACATCATTTAGGTGAGAGTAAAGACCTCTCAAAATCAACTGAACCGTATTGTTATAAAGCATAATTTATGAAAAGACTTCTACTCTGCCTTAGCCTTGTTATTCCCTTTTGCCACATCCTTTCCCAAGAACCGTTACTCCCAATAAAAAGCGAATCGTTCGGGTTAAACAACCACACCAATCGGGATATCTCTTACTTTTCGCATATCGATTCCAACAAAAACCTCTTTGTAGTTGGCACTACTGAAAACGACTCCACCTTTACAGATGTCATTATCTTAAAACTTTACAAAAACCATAATGAGCTATGGCGGAAAACTGTCTCACAAAAAACAGATCTATCTTATGATATTCCTGAAAAGTCATTCTTAAGCCCCACCAATGAACTCTATATTGTAGGTAGAAGTTCCTTACACGCTTCCTTAAAAAATGGTGTGATTTTTATTATAAAATACAGTGCGGACGGCACGCTTCTATACCATAAAACCATCGGAACTAATGATGGCACCGATTATTTTGATTACGACTATATGAATGCCAATTTAAACGCCGATGGCTCACTGAGCTTAGTGTACGCGCCCATTGATCATGTCGAATTAACTGGACATAACTTCGTGTTCTTGAAAATAAACAACCAAGGTGACATCATCCGTTCTTTTACAAAAGAAATCATCAACAATGGGGTTATCGCAAAAGTTGAGAACGACCAGTTTTATCTTTTGGCCAAAGAACCTGTTGGCGACCTTAATTCGAGCTATACCTTTAAGTTTTATAACATCAAGAACGAAAACACCCAATCCAATTTCGAGATCACGGATGCTGCATTTTTAAAGTATTATGAAAACGCCTCCTTGGTTTATCACGCTAAAATAGCCACGGACAATGATGGCAATTTCTATATCACAGGTCAGAACAACTCCACTCACGCCACGGTAGACAAGATCCATATGGCAAAGATTGACACGCAAACCAATGTGCTCAGCTATTCCATGACCACTTCTAACAGTAATAAATACTTTTTTGTGGATGCTTTTGTAAATGCGCAAAATCAACTTATCACGGTTGCCAATAATCTAAACACGAAGGCGATTGATTTTATCCATGTGGACGCAAATAACAGTTTACAAACCCAAACAAGTCCTTCCGACAAGTTAGCCACTGGTTTTAAAATGAATGCCGATGGCAGCTTTTTTCTAACCACCAGCAATTCCAATATCAGGTTATTCAACAACGATTTAACAGAGCTGAAATCCTTCGATACCTCCGACAGTTTCGGATTGTCAGATTTCTCAAAAATTGACGACCACGCCATAGCCGTGACTGGAACCAGTTACGAAAAGATGTTTCCTAATTCAGAGTTTTATACCCAGTTGGACATTCATACCGAGAAAATAATTGAGACCCAAATAACCCATCGGTATTCCTTTTCTGGTATTGGCACTTCAAGAGTCTTTCAATTGTATGTCATCGTCGATCATGACAATAATTATTTGGTGTTCCTAAATGAGAAGATGGGTCCAGAATATTTAGGAAAGGGAGGCATTGAACCTCCACTCAATAATCGGGTCATTAAATTTGATTCCAATTTAAACAAGCTTTGGGAAGTTGGCATCCCTGATCATATTTTTAGTATTGTCTATCATCAAAATAGGACTATTGATTATTTCTTCGACGAAAACAATGATCTTTACTTCAATTTACCCAGAGCTGGAAATTATTATGGGGTGGGTTACGATATGTACAAACTGAAGCCCGATGGTGTTTTTGAGTTTATGTACAACAGTCATTTTGCCGATCTATTTCGTAGAAGCGGAGACCGCATCTTCATGGCTTCCAACTATTTTATCTATGAGGATTCTACAAAACTGACGGTTTTACATAAAGAAAACGGCAATATCCTTAACGTCATTGATCTTGGACATGAAAAGGTTTTAAATATCTTTTCCATTGGCAGTGACACTTACTTTTATACCTATGAAGCCATCACCAATAACACGCCCGATTTCTTCCATCTCTACAAAAATGGGGTGAAGCTCTTTACCAGAAACTTAGAGCATAATTACGGGATTTATCCCATGGAGGTGGATGCAGAAGGCAGCTTGTTTTTTGTTACAGATAGTGGACCTGACCGCAGACTCAATAAACTGGACATCAATAATAGCTATACATTTTATGAATCCGCCGTCAAGATTACCGGATTCAAGCAATACCTTAACGGTACTATTTTTGTCGCCCTCGACAATGGACACAGCTTAATATTGGATGAAGACCTGAATTTCTTGTCCCACTCAGAGGCAAAAGTGAATTTTCAAACATATTTAAAAGCTTGGGGCAATTATATGCTCCTAGGGACAGGCTATCAAAAAACCATGACCATAATTGACGAACAAGGCGATATTGTTAACTACTTCCAACTTCAAAGCATGTTGGATGATACTGCCCTATTTGATAAGAACGGGAATTTAATCATGGTTGGGAATTTTGGAAACAGAATCTATACTTTTAATGAATATGCTTGGTACAGAGGCTATATCCACAGTTATGGTACGTTGGAGTCCCTTTTGAGTCTCGAGGACTTTGCCGATGACCTCACAAAAAATAATGTGTTGATCTATCCAAATCCCACCTCAAACATCCTAAATATTAAAGTAAAACATCAGAACATTCAAAAGGTAATGCTCTATAATCTATCTGGCAAACTATTGAAGACTTACACTCAAAGTAGCATCGATTTGCGACCTTTTGATACTGGTCTCTACCTCATCAAAATTTTAACCGATTCTGGTGCGATCATTAACTCAAAAGTTATTAAAAATCAGAAATAAGGTCCCGCTTAACAGCTTAACGAAATGGATTTTACAAAGTAGTTTTGTATTTTTAAGGTCTCGTGGTGACAACCAAGTCTGCCCTCGAAAAAAACTAAACCGACACCAGATATGAGTATTACGGATAGAATCATTTTCGGCATCCTTATCTTATTCATCTTGGCCCATTTCATTTCACTTTACAGTTCCTTTTCAAGAACTATGAAAAGTCCAAGGTCGGCAAGATTTTTATTGATAAAAAAATATTTAAAGTGAAAATTTACGATCTCATCATCATTGGTGGCGGACAGGCAGGACTTTCAGTGGCCTATTTTTTAAGACGAAGCGGTCTGGATTATCTGATTTTGGACGATCAAGACGAAGCTGGCGGAGCGTGGTTACACTATTGGGACAGCCTTAAATTGTTTTCACCTACCGACTACAGTTCCCTGTCGGGGTGGCAAATGCCAGAAACCAAAGAAGAATACCCGCTGAGGGATGAATTTATTGCTTATCTCAAAGCCTACGAAGCCCGTTATGAGTTTGCGGTGCAAAGAAACACCTTGGTCCATCGGGTCACCAAGGATAATGCGCTTTTTAAGATGGCAACCAATAATGGAAATTTTTATGCGAAGACCGTGGTCAGTGCCACTGGCACGGCCAAAAATCCCTATCTACCATCCTATCCAAATCAAAGCACTTATCAGGGCGTACAACTTCATGCGGTGGAGTATCGAAATGCAGACCTCTTTAAAGATCAAAAAGTTATGATCATAGGCGGGGGTAACTCCGGCGCCCAGATCTTATCTGAAGTTTCAAAAATAGCCAAAACCACCTGGGTTACCTTAGATCCTCCGCAGTTTCTTCCAGAAAACATCGATGGACGCTACCTGTTTTATCAAGCTAATTCCAGTTTTTTTGACGCGACTACAGATTCCTTTAATCGCCAGGTATCCTTGAGTGATATCGTTCGGGTTGAAAGTGTTAGAGATGGTTTAGAACGGGATGTTTATCACGCAGTCAGACCCTTTGCCTCGTTTTATAAAGAAGGCGTGGTCTGGAAAAATGGCGACAGGGAAATTTTTGACGCCGTAATCTGGTGTACCGGTTTCAAACCCAATCTTCAACATTTGGAAGCTTTGGAGGTGGTGGAAAATAATCACATCGCTACCAAAGCTACCCGCTCCATAAAAGAACCTCAGCTTTGGTTGGTAGGTTATGGTTCTTGGACCGGATTTGCTTCTGGCACCATCTATGGCGTTGGTAAGACAGCCCGGTCCACTGCTAGGGAACTAAAAGCCCATTTTAAAAAACGGCTTTAGTGTCGATAGTCTTATTTTATTATAGTTGGTGATTTGCCACCATTTTTAAATGGGTAAAATATTAGTATTTAGAAGCATAATAAAATACCCTTTTCAATTACCGATAAGCACTCTACACAAAACAATATTATACGTATCTCTATGATGATCAGCGAAGAATTGGAAATTAATTAGGGGCTTTTTAAGGGCTTTTTTTAAAATGTGTACTTTTACCACACATTTGATGGAAGCATATGACATCGTGGTTTTCCATATACGAGAATAAAACATGATATGTATCAACTAAATTACCGTTCAAAATCAAAATCAGGAATAGATTATAAAGATCTAGAAGACATTCTAGCAGAGGCTAATGCTCAAAATTCAGCGTTAAACATTTCAGGATGTCTCATATACCACAACAACAGTTTCGTTCAAATTTTAGAAGGAAGAAAAAAGGACGTCTTGCATATTTATGAAAAAATCAAGAATGATAACCGGCATCATGAGGTGACTTTACTTTGGGCAAACGATGTAGACAAGCGGTTTTTTAAAGAATGGCACATGGCGTATTACCGACCGAATGATAGTAACTTGAGACAATTCGTGGATGACTTATTGTTGCTCACTGAACTCTCAGAAAAACCTTCGAGCTCACTGTTGACCTTTTGGGCATCAGTGCGCAAAATACTGCTTGGGGGCAATATCAAAGAACTTGAGCGCGTATAATGCTTTTGATAAACTTATGATAGCTATAGTTTTCTCTCTATGACAATCTTCTATTGAAAACCCGAATGTTTCAATAAGACCTTAATCCCACAATCATTTATCACCAAGTCTCTCCACCCTCTTGCTTTCAGCATTTTACTTAATCTGAGTGCCATTGTTCTTTGTTCCCGTCATTTAAAATGCTTGCATTCGCGCTTTAACAACCTTATTATGACACTAAAAAACACGAGTCAAATAGATGTATATCAAGCCAATCACTATCAGATAATTGAGTTCTCTGTAGGAAAACCCGAAAAAAGAGTATAATTTAGAGCATAAATAAAAGAAGCTTTTTAATGCCGCACATATGGCTATTCAACCTAAAAAGCTCAATAGTAACACTGGATACCAACTTTTTATTCCTATTTCAATCATGCAAAAGCCAATATAAAACTTAATAATATACCAAAAATGAAACACATTACTTGTCTATTTATGATTGTATTATTTACAACCAGTTGCAAACACAACAAAGCCGCAAAAAAACCTCTAACTGAAGATCAGAAAACGCCAACTGCAACCTTCATGTCCGAGACCTTAGGCTTGACACATTGCGAATCGGCTGTTTATGACGTTAAAAATAACATTATCTACGCCTCTTTGATAGGCAATAAAGAGAAAGGTGATGGCTCCATTGCCACAATAGACCTCGATGGAAAGCTTATTGACGCAACATTTATAAGTGCGCTTAATGACCCAAAAGGCATTGCCATTACTGAAAATCGACTTTACGTATCGGACATTACGGAACTCGTTGAAGTGGATTTAACAACCAGAGAGATACTAAAAAACACACCCTAGAAGGTCTTCAGTTTTTAAACGATGTAGCTATTGATCCTAGCGGAAATGTTTTTGTTTCTGATACAGGATCCTCCAAAATATATCAGCTGGATACCGATGGCAATTTTAGCCTATGGTTAGCGGATGACGATTTAGACAGCCCCAATGGCTTATTAATCCAGGACAACACCATGTATGTCGCATCTTGGGGAAGCCAACCCAATGGCGGTCGCGTATCTAAAATAGATATGACCACAAAAACTATTGACACCTTAACCGCCATCATTGGTAATTTGGATGGCATTAGACCTTATGATAAGGGCCATTTAATTATCTCAGATTGGAACAGTGGTACTATTCATTTAGTAAACTATAATGGAGAGACACAACACGTCCTTCAAGTTGGCCAAAGTGTAGGTGATATTGCTTATATCCATGAAAAGAATCTATTATTGCTACCCATGAATAAGCAAAGTCGACTATTATTCTACAAACTACAATAACCAGCAAATTTGAAAATGTTTATACCAAACAAAGATAAAATAAAATAGTGTTTTACTTTTTCTCTTGTCAGTTTTCAGTCTTTCCTGTAAAGAAACATCAGAAAGACCGCTATTGGCAGAACGTCTGGAACAGGTTGATACTAAAATAAATATCAAAGAACTTGAAGCGGATGTCGTGAGGTGGTGGTATTATCCGTCATATAATATCTGACTATCATCAAATTTTAAAGGTTTGAATAAAACCTCAGAGGACATAGAAATAAAACAAATTCTGATAAATTGACTCCGGGAGATTTCATTCCGATAAGTTCAAAATCTGAAAATGAGATTGATCTATACAAACTTCACAAATTGGACTATTTCGCCAATAATGACATTGCTAAAATCATAAAAAACGCAGCTTTGAACGATTTGAAGCATTTCGAATGAAAGGCTCTAAATTTCCTAAATTTGAGTTCACCGACCTTAGCGGCATTTATTATACATCTGAAAATTCGGGATGAAAAGCTATTATAGTAAAAACGTGGTTCATTAACTGTACAGCTTGTGTTGCAGAATTCTCAAAATTAAACGAGTTTTTGGAGAAATACAAAGACAACACTGACCTCATTTTTATAAGCTTGGCACTAGACTCAAAACCTGAACTGGAGGATTGTTAAAAAGAAGAATTTTCATTATCATACGGTTCCTGATCAAATTGATTTTATTGAAAAATCACTTAACCTACGAACCTATCCAACTCATTTAGTTATCAATAAAAACAAGATCATTCTCAAGGTTGTCAACAAGGCATCGGAAATAATTAATTTCTTAGATGAGAACAAGCTTTTGAAAAATGAAGCGAATCTTTTAAATCTACCACCTCCGCCTTCGCTCAGAGAAATATATAATCCGTCCTTATAGGTTTTATAAAATCAACTACTTGGAACAATTCTCAGTTCAAAAAAATTAAAATTATGCTCGCTCGAAGTACTGATCAGACAGGTTTTCTAGCAGCCGTCTCATCAATTGGATGGTTAAGTTCTCAAGTACAAAATAAACCCTTATACTGAAGGACATTTGTTATTCTGAACGAACAAGAACGCGGCCCAGAATCCCAATAGAAGACTTTTCAAAACCCTCTAATTATTGTACCTTCACCCCTTATTTAAAGACAACTTTATGGAAGATAAAAAAAGAAGTGAGTACATAAAAAACGTGTTAAAAAAGATGCCAATTGGCTGGTTGACTACCACCACACATCGGCTTGATATTTATAATGAAGACTTGGCAAAAACTCAGTTTTTAAATCAGTTTGAGTCGTTATACCATGAGAATAATTATGAACGAACGGCACTGCATAATTTGCCTACCGCATACGACTATATAAGACTAGGTCATCCACTGTCCTGTGTATTGGAGTGGGAAATTGCGCACTCAAACACTCTAAATCCAGAAAACGTCATCAGTTTCTCGTCGAGAACAGCTCCTATTCTGGCCATTCTAAGAAAAAATTTATTGGCAGCTAAAAACACCCAAATTGTTTACACGAATAGGTTACCGGATCATTTTGATGCGCAACTCATAAAGAATGTTTATGGGTATGAATTTGAGTTGAAACAGGTTGAAACAATTGAAAGCATAACTGATTTTGAAGGAAGTACCGTGTATATTTCCCAAAATGATAACCTTCATGACATTGAACTTATCCCAAATATTGATTTCTTTATTTCCACACATCCTCAGCTTGGCAGTATCATCTTGGTTAACGATACCCAAGATGAAAGTTATATCTCAGAGATTCAACATGTCAGAAGAAGAGAGACCATTGCCATGACACCCGCCAATTGTCTTGCTGCCTTAAATTTGCTGATCGATAACTCTTTTGTTATTAAGCAAGATTCTCAGGTTAACGCTAACAAAACACGTGTTGAGACAATCCTTAATGAAATAACCAACACTAGGTCTAAAGCTTTAATGGCTTCTAGTGGATTATCCATACAGTATGCCATTATGATGGGGCTCATTGACAGTGCTCAAGAACAACATAAAGGAAAAAACATCAAATTTATTGTGCCTCCCAACTGTTATGGTGGGACCAATGATCAGGCGCGACGAGTTGCATCCTGTCTTGATAATGTTGAAGTGGTTGATTTATTAGTGGATGGTGATAATGATATGGTGGAAAGTATTGCCAATATTTTGGACCGTATAGCCAATGAAGACGCCATTCCATACATCATTGCAGAAATCCCGACCAACCCAAGGGTTGAAGTTCCTGATCTCAATAAATTAAAAGAGGTTTTAAGCACAGAACGTCGCACAAAAACAGATCACCCTGCTATCGCTCCGGTGTTTATTTTAGATCAGACTTTTTGTCCGAACGTTCACTTTCTAGGGGATGAGGACATCCTTTCAACGGTAAGCTCCATTTCATACGCCAGCGGATCAAAATTTCCAAGTGGTGGATCATGCACTGCGGGCTACTGTGTAGGAAATAAAAAAACGGATGCTTTGATGGACAAAATAGAGGTGCATCTCAGGCTCTGTGATAATGAGGCCACCCCTCTTCAAATGGAAATATTGGCCAACCAACTGCCATCCATGAATCAAAGGATCACGGATGCCTATAAAAATACCCGCGAATTTGTAAACTTTATTCACGACGTCTTACCGGCGGCGAAAATCAATTTTGTTTCAGAGGGGTTGGCCGCTGAAGGCTTTACCCCATCGGTGTTTTCATTAGATCTTCCCACCAAAGGAAGTACACCCGAAGAAAGAGAATCCTACAAAAGAGCTTTGAACCTCAAATTAATCAATTTAATGATCACCGAAATACCCGATGAAAGCAAGTTCTGCGTCAGCTATGGACAGTTAAAAGGCTGTTATTGGACGATTCCCGCAACCTCAACGCAAGGAACCACCAAAGAAGGAGACAAAGACTATATTGTAAGGGTATCCGTGTCGCCAGATTTGGATTTGGAACGCCATAAACAAGTCTTTTTAAAGTTTGTTGAAGGTATTTAATTGGAGTTATGTGGAGCGCATTCAGCCGTTCTTGAAAACAAGTGAATATTAAAAACATGCTTTACACGGCTGAACACTAAAAATTAACATTAATTAATAATTTAATCGAAAAGAAAATGACAATCACAATTTGGTCGGATATCAGATGTCCGTTTTGCTATATCGGAAAGCGTAAATTAGAAAATGCACTGTCGCAATTCGAGCATAAAGATGACGTTACTATTGAATGGAAAAGTTTTGAGTTGGACCCAAATCTTAGAACGAACACCAATATCAACAGTTTGGATTATTTCGTAAATAAAGGGGCCAACAAGGATCAAATCAACCAGATGTTTTCGAACGCCACCGCTATGGCTAAAGAAGTGGGCATAGAATTTAATTTAAACGATGCTGTAGTTGCCAATTCCTTCAATGCACATAAGCTCATGCACGCTGCTAAAAAAATCAACAAACAAAATGAGGCCAAGGAACTATTATTAAAGGCCCATTTTACAGATGGAAAAAATATTGATGACCTAAAGGTCTTAGTTGCAATTGGAGAGCGCTTAGGTTTTGAAGCAACAGACCTTGAAAAACAATTAAACGATACGGCTCTGGATAAAAAGGTTGCCGAAGATCAAATACAGGCAAAAGAAATAGGCGTCACTGGAGTGCCATTTTTTGTATTCAACAATAAACATGCACTTTCTGGAGCTCAGCCAGAAGAGGTGTTTTTAGAGGCACTAGAGAAGGCTTATAACGAATAGGTTGTCTTCCATCAAAAGATGATAATTTACTTTAAGAATTAAAAAATCAGCATCAGCGTGTTTTAATACTGATGCTGATTACTTTAAAGAGGATCAAAAGTAAGTTTATAGCAATTTTGGAACGGCCTCAACACAAATATACCGCCAAACAGTCGTTAAAACCTCTATTCATACCACTTGTGCATCGTGCCGAAAAAAATAGTTTCTGTTCCTTCTGATTTGTTGTTTCTTTACCTAAAATTAGACCTTATGAAGTATCTTTTCCTATCCTTAGCCATTATCTTTGAACTCATCGGCACCAGTTTTATGCAAGCCTCAAACGGATTTTCAAAGACGATCCCTACCATTTTAACCATCCTTGCCTATACGGTCTGTTTTTTCTTTTTCTCACATGCTTTAAAATCAATCCCTTTGGGAATTGCTTATGCCATATGGGGAGGCTTGGGAATTGTGCTCTCTGCAATAATTTCAGTGGTTATTTTTAAACAATCTTTAGATTTTCCTGCCATCATTGGAATAATCCTAATAGTCACCGGAGTGTTTGTGATGAATTTTTTCTCAAAATCAGCTGTCAACTGATATTGTCATCCCTGCGCATTTTAAAATTGCCTCTAATCCCATTCTTTTCAAACGTCATAGTGCACTTTAACAATTTATTTAAATGTTTAACTTGTAACCATGAATAAAAACAAACTAATTTCTGGAGGAACAGGTATTTTGGTGGGATATGTGCTCATGATTCTGTTCATCGATATTCTATCAAAACCAAATAATGTGCCCCTTGCTTTAAAACCCATAGAAAGTATTGCAACCTACTTTTTCGGATTTACCTTTACGATGGGCACTTTCGGATGGGTTTTGGGAAGCCTAATTTTGATTGGATATTTAATAATATTCTATTTTATCGGAACTTGGATCAACAAACTTACGTTCAAAAATTAAAGACTCAACTTATCAAATATCCAACTACATAATTGAAATGGCCTGAACCGAGAGATACAATGAATCTAAAGGTCATCTGTAGTTCAATAAGCATTAGAGTTCCGACAGATCAGTATTAAGCTATTTCAATTGGAATTTTGTATATTTAAAAGTTGATCACGAGGATAATTACCTGACAAGTCTTTAGAATCGTCTTAGACCAAATCTTAAGCTGATGAAGAAAAACGCGATCTCACAACTCATTATAATTCTTACTTCTATTTCAACCACACTATATGTGATTTTTGAATTTGATCTGGCTAAATTTGGATCTTGGCTACTACTAATCTGTAGTTTGCTTATAACAATCTCAATGCTTTTATCAATCAAAGCGCGGAATAAAAGCAAATTAAACTCATAGATTTAAAGAATAAATCATAGATTAGGAGAGATAGATATCTTTATACAAACCTGGTTATTGACATCTAATTAATAAAGGCCAAAATCAAACTACTATAATGAACATCACACCCAGTACGTTTGCAGACATCAATACCATATTTGAGCTGTACGATGCCGCAACCGTCTATCAAAAATCTGTAAACAACAAGAGTTGGAGCAGATTTGAAAGCGCACTCATCGAACGAGAAATCAGTGAAAATCGGCATTTTAAGATTATGGAAGATGATATTATGGCCTGTAGCGTCGTCATTACTCTTAAGGATCCTGTTATTGGCAAAGGTTCAGCAATTGATAAGGCCATCTATCTACATCGAATTGCTACACATCTAAATTTCAGGGGACGCTCCTATTTAAAAAAGATTGTGGAATGGTGCATAGCCTATGGAAAGCAAAGACAAATAGAATACATCAGAATGGATACCCATAGTGGAAACGATGGATTAAACACACATTATATCCGTTCTGGCTTTACATACAAAAGAATTTAGGAAATTGAATGGACTAGTGATCTTCCTGAACATGATAAGACCGGCCCGTTCAGTCTATTTGAAATGAAACTAAAATAGTGAGACATGCCCATAGAAAACATTCCTGAAATATATCTTTCAAAGACAACTGAAAGACCAGATTTATTCGTCTATGATTTTAAAATGACCACCGATATAGTGAGAAGTAAGGTCAACCTTAGCATGAATATGTTCAGTTTTCTCCAAGTAGGCAAAAAACAGGTCCACTTTGCAGGAACCTCTATTGCAGTAAACAAAGACCAATCGCTACTCCTGAAAAAAGGCAATTGGCTATGGACGGAATTATTAGAAACCGAAGCTATCTATTACTGTAAACTCTTATTTTTTTCCGAAAAAATACTGATGGAGTTTTTAGAAAAACATACGACCAATATGGTCTCAGCTATAGACGATAACCCTTATTTCATCATAAGAAATGATAGTTATATGATGTCATATTTAAACTCTCTATCCACTATTGGCAATGCTCCTGCCGTATTCATGGAAAATCTACTGTATGTGAAATTTGAGGAATTGATGCTTTATCTTATTCAAAAATATGGACCAAGTTTTGAAGGATATCTGCAATCATTAATAGCCGACACTAGTTCGCCTTTTAAGAAAATTGTTGAAAGTAAAATTCACTCCAACTTAAAACTGGAAGAAATTGCTTTTTTATGCAATATGAGCCTTTCCACCTTTAAACGTCATTTCATGAGCGAGTACAACGTATCCCCTGGGAAATGGTTACAGGATAAACGATTACAAAAAGCAAGAGAAACTTTAAAAGAAGGCGTTTTAAAACCATCTGACATTTACGTTGATTTTGGATATAACAATCTCTCTAACTTTAGCATTGCTTTCAAGAACAAGTTTGGCTTTAGCCCGAGCGAAACACCGTCATAACTTCATTTCTGTTCTCATTTTTATATTTTGACCTGTTTTCATAAGTTATTGAACTGATTTAGTAAGTCATTACCGCAGTCATCGTGGTATCTTTGCATCAGAAATAATCACACAACTAAAACGATAACATTATGAATATTACTTTAGAACAAGCAGAAAAGGCTATTGCAGCTGCAAAACGAAAAGCAGCTTCAATTGATACAAAAATGAATATCGCTATTGTAGATGCAGGAGCGAATTTAGTGGCATTTGCAAGAATGGATGGTGCATGGTTAGGCTCTCTTGATATTTCTATTAAAAAAGCAAAAACAGCTCGTTTTTTCGACATGAATACAGGAATCGTTGGTGAATTATCACAACCAGGTGGTTCATTATATAATATTGAGCATTCTAACAACGGGTTAATTACTTTCCCTGGTGGAATTCCAATTAAAAACGCAAAAGATGAAATCATCGGCGCTATTGGCGTAAGCGGAAGTTCTGTTGAAAATGATCATGCTGTTGCAGGAGCTGGTGCAGAGACCATATAAATCAGTACGTACAATAAAACTACAAAGAGGATAATTAGATTTAAATTATCCTCTTTGTCATTTAATAAAATTACATGAAGACACCAACAACCCAGATCTAAAAAATAGACTGCCAAACAGTTGTGAACCAAAAAAAACACCGAAGTTTTGGCTAAGTTGGATTCTCAGCAGCATTCAGAACCATTGTGAGCGCATTACTTATTACTTTTAATGCTTTTGTGCCCTTGCTACTGCCAACTGATCATAAACTCACATGTTCATTAAGATGCTGTATAACATTTTAAACCACCCATTCCTCTTTAGTTATTTTATTAACCACCAAGGCTATAGCACCATCTCCTGTAACATTACACGCTGTTCCAAAACTATCCATTGCAATATATAATGCAATCATCAATCCCAGCATTTCTTCATTAAATCCCAGCATGGATTGTAAGATGCCTACTGCGGCCATGATTGCACCGCCCGGAACTCCTGGCGCAGCAATCATTGCAATGGCCAACACAAATATAAATCCTGCAAACAGTGTAAAACTGAAAGGCACACCTTGTAAAATCATCAAGGCCATGGCACACGCCGTAATTTTCATCATACTTCCGGATAAATGGATCGTAGCGCATAATGGCACGGTAAAGCCTGCTATTTTCTCTGAAACCCCATTTTTTAAGGCCTGCTTTAAGGTGACCGGAATGGTAGCCGCCGAAGACTGCGTACCTAATGCTGTAAAGTAGGCAGGCATCATCGTGGCCAACAACTTAAAGGGATTTCTTTTTGTTAACAGTCCAGCGATGGTGTATTGCAACAAAATCAATAAAATGTGCAAGGCGAAAATGACGCCAATAATACTTAAGAATACAGAGAAGATAGAAAAGACCTGTCCGCTAAAAGACATGCCCGCAAAAATGCCTAAAATAAAGAGTGGTAAAAGAGGTACAATAACGTTTTCAATTAATTGCATGATGATTTTCTCAAAATCTTTGACCACCAATTTCAAACTTGACTTTTCTTGATAAGAAAGCCCTAACCCGATAACAAATGCCAACACGAGGGCGGTCATGATATCCAATACTGGAGGAATATTTAGACTGAAGTAAGGCGTTAATTCTCGTCCGGATTCAGTAATTTCAGCAGTATGGTTTACACTTGATTCTAAAAGTTGTGGGAATATATTGGAGGCCGTAAAGTAGGTCATAAATCCTGAAAACAAGGTCGATCCATAGGCTATAGCAGCGGTTAGCAATAACAATTTACCGGCGCCTTTGCCCAAGTCGCAAATGGCAGGCATAATCAACCCCATGATGATCAACGGAATGGAAAAACTTAAAAACTGTCCGAAAAAAGCATTAAAAGTTGTAAAAATTCTATTGATAGATTCAGGAAGGTACAGGCCAAACACAGTTCCTAAAACTATGGCCATAAAAACTTTAAATAATAAATTTGAAAATAAACGCTTCATAATATACAGCTATTGCTTTAAGACTCTAGTGATTTGCTTTGTCGAATTTATTTAGAGTTCGCAAATATACTGTCAATGTCAAGAAAGAACGTCCTACCCTGCTTCTTTTTTATAGGTTAGTTTTTTATTTGTGCCATTATCGCAAATTGGAAAATATCTTTGGTTTCGAAAATAAGTAAGTTAATCGTTCTCTTAAACACAGTATTAATCCTGCTATTTTAAGTTGTAGTTCACTTAGTTATTAATGCTAAGAATATAGATGTCTTAATTTGAAGAAAGGTTCTTTGAAAGGCCTCCAATTGACAGTTTCTTTCCTCTGACTGTTTAAACTGTTTGTTAATTGTATAAGTTCTGTTTTAAGATCTCCATCGTCCTTATTGATAATATTTTCCAATTTCAACGAAAAAACTAGTGAATACACTTTTGTGATGATTATCCTCAAACATACAAACCAATAATTCTTTCTCCTTACATAAAACTTCATTAGAGATCCTGTTTCCAATTCAAGTATTTTCGACTGTTCTTGATCGCTACGAATTCAGAAATACCCAATCCCATTCCTATCAAACTTAATGTTGTGCCCAATTCAAGGTTATAGCGTTAAAAACGCACCACAACCTAATCCCCCATTCGTATCCAAGCAATTGCTAAAGACTTGTAACAAAAACTAACTTAGTTATTTGGTAATACTCGGTGTCAGTATAACTTAGAAAATCATAAAGTAAACATAACAACGATATGGTTCATTCTAATATGCCCAAAACTATTCAATTTCTTAAAGATCCAAATGGGGTTTCTGACGGAGAAATTGGTTACAATTAAATTCTGAGCAAATCGTGGTTAATCCAACCTACTCTTGGTTGTATCAAGACTTTATGGGACCGTTCCAAGAATTATCTCCAATTCTAAAAGCAGCCTCACCCGATTTAAAGCATGGGGTTGAGAGTGCTTTAAAGGCGACCACTATGTAAATATTGAGTTAGAATAATTTATTAATACAAATAAATATTTTTAAAGAATTCATATATTAGGTGTATAGTATTGTTGTTCAGTCATTTGAAGAGTCAATAATAGCTTACTATTAAAAAAAGATAAAAGACCATTATTTTATAGTAGACTAATGTTTTGAAATATAAAAAAAGACCTATTAACTATCGTCATCAACCATCTCAGAGCATTTAAAAACAATTAATTTAATCAACAAGCAAATAAACATCCAAAAAAAATGAAAAAACTCAACTTACTCTCGCTTTTCGCATTACTGTTTTCAGTAGTCCTGTCCGCTCAAGAAGCTACAACAGATCCTGGAGGATCAGCCCAGGCCAATAACCCATTGGCCAATATGACTGCCCTCAATTTTCATGACTATTACGTTCCTAAATTGACGGATGCCCCAAACGATGCCTATATGAACACCGCCTGGGTCCGATTTGCAAAACCCTTTGCAAGCGGAAAACTATTACTTCGTGTTTCAGCACCATTAGGAACCATTGCAATGCCAAATCAAAACACAGGATATGTAAATGCCGTTAACGGATTGGGTGATATCAATGCATTTTTATCTTACAATTTTGTTTCAGAAGCCACAAAAACTATTGGTATTGGTCCCTTATTATCTGCACCTACAGCAACGGAAGACATTTTAGGTAGTGGCAAATGGCAAGGTGGTTTTGCGTTTGTAGCATTTATCGCAAATTCACCAATCTTTCAGTTTGGTGGATTAGTGACATGGCAAGCATCTTTTGCTGGGGACGATGAGAGATCTAGTACAAACTTTGCCTCCGTTCAACCATTCTATTTTTGGCAACTTGGAGGTGGAACCTATTTGAGGGGTGCACCAATTTGGGTTTTCGATATTAAAAATGACAGTTACGCTGTGCCTCTGGCTTTAGGACTTGGGCAAGTTATAAAAGTAGGTAACACGGTATTCAATGTATTTGTTGAACCGCAGTATTCCGTACTTCACAATGGCACACAAGCACAATTTCAAGTATTCACGGGGATCAACCTACAATTTAGCAAGCCATAAATACTACTGAAGGGATGGTTATTTTTAACCTAATCCAGCTTTACCAATCATAAGCTCAACTGAACAAACTGGTTAGCAGTTACCGATCTTTCAGATGCCATTGGTATTATCAATTTAATTTTTGAAGAAAAGTAATGAGAAATTCAATACTAAATCAATATCACTTCATTATGAAAGCACGTGGCAATAAAGCGGCTACCGTAATACGGTAGAATGGACATTATCGGTCGCTATCTTCAGGACTCATTCTTTTTCAAAATTAAAATTTTCAATCACTTGACCTAGAAAGCAGACAAATCTGCACACCCATTATATTATGATATCATTGGAGCGGTATTTGCAGTGAATCAGTACCCAAAAGAAGGACGCACCGTTAGTGCAATTCCTATTTTGGATAGTGTTCCAAATTCTTTAATTTTAAGAAAAAGGAATTTTAATAATAGAAACACAGATTACCATGAGTAGAGGATTTGTAAAAGAAGAGGATCAGGAAGAGGTACCATTTGTAGCCCCGCGAGCAGATTTACCAGAAGGTGCTACCAACTATATGACCCAAGTTGGGATGGATGAACTGCTTTCTGAAAACGAAAAACTTACTGCTGAGCGCGATCAGTTGGATATCACCGACGAGAAAGAACAACGCATTGCAACCAATTATATTAATGCCAAACTCCAATTATTAAATCAGCGCATCTTCAGTGCCAAAATTGTCGACCTCAGCAAGCAACCCCAGGATGAAGTGCGTTTTGGAGCTTTAGTGAGCCTAAAAATTGGCACCGATAAAAAACTACAACATTATCAAATTGTGGGTGTAGATGAAGCGGATATTTCTAAAGGAAAAATATCTTTTATTTCACCAATTGCGCGACTCTTGACCGATAAAAAAGTTGGCGAAACGGCCGTATTAAAATTAGCAAAAGAAGATCGGGTTTTCGAAATTATGAAAATTATATATCCTAAATAGTGTTGTGATATAAAGAATCGAAACCGCTTCATATATAGAACAAAGAGTTGATTGCAACAAGCTCATAGACAGATTTTATTCAAAAAAATCACCCAAATACCTTGCTTTAAAACGTTTCAAAATAGCAGGATGTGCAAGATAGCCACAAAAAAACACGACCAATTAAAGTCGTGTTTTTTTTATAATTATCCTGCTTTCGCAGAAATAAATAGCTTATCTTGAATAATTTGGAGATTCTTCAGTAATGGTCACATCATGTGGGTGACTTTCATTTATTCCTGAAGAGGTGATTTTTACAAATTGGCCTGTTTCCTTCAAAGTTGCAACATCCTTAGCACCACAATAACCCATCCCTGCACGTAATCCGCCAATAAACTGGTGGATACTTTCAATAACTTCACCTTTGTATGGTACTCTACCTACAATTCCTTCTGGTACCAATTTTTTAATATCATCTTCCACATCCTGGAAGTAACGGTCCTTACTGCCTTGTTTCATGGCATCTATAGATCCCATTCCTCTATATGCCTTAAATTTCCGACCTTCATAAATAATCGTTTCCCCTGGAGATTCTTTAGTTCCTGCCAATAATGATCCCAACATTACAGTATCTGCCCCAGCTGCAATAGCTTTAGGAATATCACCGGTATAGCGAATTCCACCATCTGCAATCACCGGCACCCCAGAACCTTTAATAGCCGCGGCAACTTCCAAAACTGCCGAAAACTGTGGATAACCAACACCAGCAACCACGCGTGTGGTGCAAATGGAACCTGGTCCAATACCCACCTTGATGCCATCAGCACCAGCTTCTACTAAATATTTAGCAGCAGCACCAGTGGCAATATTGCCTACAATAACCTCTAATTCAGGAAATTGCTTTTTAATGGTTTTGAGCATCATTACCACACCTTTGGTGTGACCGTGCGCCGTATCAATAATTACCGCATCTACGCCAGACTTCACAAGCGCCCCTGCTCGATCCACTGCATCTGCAGTCACGCCAATAGCGGCCGCAACACGTAAACGACCAAATGTATCCTTGTTTGAAATAGGCTTGGTAGTTAGTTTTGTAATATCCCGAAATGTAATTAAACCCGCAAGTTTATAATTTTCGTCAACGATAAGTAATTTCTCGATTTTGTTCTTTTGAAGAATCCCTTCGGCATCTTGCAAAGACGTGCCAATAGGCGCAGTTACCAAATTATCTTTGGTCATCACTTCCACAATAGGCCGTGAGCCATCTTTTTCAAATCGTAAATCACGGTTGGTCACAATCCCTTTTAATACACCATTCTCATCAATAATAGGAATGCCACCAATACTATGTTCTGCCATATTTTGGGTAGCGTCCAATACTTTTGCCGTTAAGGGCAAAGTCACTGGATCTGTAATCATACCACTTTCTGCACGCTTCACTTTACGCACTTCATTGGCTTGTTGTGCAATGCTCATATTCTTGTGCAAAACACCAATACCGCCTTCTCGTGCCATGGCAATGGCCATAGAACTTTCAGTGACGGTATCCATAGCAGCGGATACAATAGGAATATTGATCTTGATATTTCGCGTAAACTGAGATTGGATATTGACCTCTCGGGGAAGGACTTCTGAATAAGCTGGGATGAGTAAGACATCATCATAGGTCAATCCCTCGCCTACTATTTTGCTTTCGTGTGCTGTCATTGCAATTGTAGTTTAATTGCGTGCAAATTTACGGAAAAATAATTGTATATGTGGCGCATCCGAAATTTATTCTCATGGCTAAATCCGATACGAAAATCTAAGATGAAAAAATTACTTCACATTAACTTTTAACGAGAACATTTAGATTCCATTTTTATGATGTAATCAATAAAAAGCGCTGAATGCCTAAAAAAGGACGCTTCTTATATTTTAATTTGAAGGGTCATATACCAGTTTCGCGGGGCTGAAGGAATGATTCCTGGTCCGGGATATCCCGTGGCTCGTCTTGTAAAGTAAGCATGATTGAATATATTGTTGATGCCCATTTCCAATTTAAAACGCTTGTAGGCATACGATAAAGACACATCCATAATATCGTAACTTGGTATTTCACCAATAACACCACTGATATTTGCGGACTGCGAATTGGTGGCATCGGTAAATTGTTGCGAGAGAAAGGTGTATTGGATATTGGCCAAAAGGTTACGATATCCGAATTTAAAACCGGTCTTAATATTCACATCTGGCACAAATTCTACCTGATTTCCTACGACACCAGATTGCTCAGAATTGGTATATTCAGAATTGATAAATGACGAATTGATGAAATAATTCATACTAAACTCATTATTGAGCTTTAAGATTTTCTTCAGATTAAAATCGAATAATGACTCCACGCCAAACATGACAGCGTCACCTACATTCCCACGTTCACTAACGATCCTACCATCTGAAAGTACCTTTTGAACAAAACCAATCCTGCCATTATAAAACAATCCAAAAACACCTAAATCATAAGATATCATATTTTTGAAATTGCCGCGCACGCCGATATCGGTAGTGAACCCCTTTTCATCCGTGATATTTGGATTGATGGCAAACGTAGGATTATTGATATTAATATCTGAATAGGTTACAGAACGGTAGTTTTGAGAAATGTTCCCATAAGCCTCAAAAGCGGCATTAGGTTTATAACTCAAACCCAATCCCAAGAGCACGAAGGATCGCTCAAAATCACGATTATCATCTACAATTTCCTCAAAGATGACATTACCTGCAGCATCTGTATTGATACGTTTGTAAAAGCCTTCACTTTGTGTTTTTATATACTCAAATCGAAATCCTGGGGTAATCGAAAACTGATCGGTAGCATAAAAAATGTTTTCTCCAAAAACAGCCGTATTGAAATTTGGAAAATCGAAGTTGGACTGGCTTGAATAATTTGGATAGCGCTCTGATTGGATCTCAAAATCTGGACCGATGCCATCACTCCCGGGACGTTGTTCTTCTCCATTGTTGGCTTGGTAGAATTTTGTGCCCACTAGAAACGTGGAGGCTTTATCAAACAATTCATATTTACTCAATATCCGAGCTTCAAAACCATAGTTTTTAAATTCTCCCTTAATCAAATCTCGTTCTTCCATAGGATCAATTTGATCCACACGATTGGTTCTAAATCCGAGCGCATAACGTGAGGCTTTGAGACCAAAGGCATTGAAGCTGAAATTGGTGTTGTCTGAAAACTTATGATCAAAATTCAAGTTGTACAATAACCAATCCACCTGAAACCAATTGCGTTCTCTGTTACTTTGATAAGGATCATTTTCAAACATTTGGTCCGTAAGTCCACCGCCCTGTTGTGCCAAATAGCGTAAGTAACTCACTTCACCATTAAGTGACGTATTTTTATTAAACTGATATCCAATATGGACATAGGCGTTTTTGGATTCAAATTCGGAATTCGGTCGGAAGCCATCCCCCTTTTTATAATTAAAATAGCCATAATAACTCCACTTGTTTTTTGTACCGCTGACACTGGTGAAATTGGTATAAAGACCGAAACTGCCCAAGGTATTTCTAGTAATCAGCTCAAAAGGTTTGTTCGGATTAGGTGCTTTCATCTTAAAATTTATCAGGCCTCCAAACTGAGTACCATATTGTAAAGACGCTGCACCACGAATAATCTGAATCTCACTTAAACCCTCAGACGCTGGCGTGTAATAGCTTTCAGGATAGCCCAAGACATCTGCACTGATATCATAACCGTTTTGTCTGGTGTTGAAATTGGCGGTTCTATTAGGGTCTAATCCGCGTCCGCCAACATTAAGCTGTAATCCAGCATCATCATTTTGATAAATGTTCAATCCCGCCACCTGGCTGTAAATTTGGCGCGCGTTATTTGATGCTAAATTGGCCATGGATTGTTCCACTAAAACCACTTCGGTTTTCTTTCCAGCAAAAATCGAGGTGCCTTCCACATCCTTCAATCGGGACAATTCAAAAACCTTAGTCTTTCGTGCTGTAATTTCAACTTCAGACAAAGCACCGCCTAATTCTTGGAGAGCAATATTTAATGTTTTATCATTGGTAACCTTTAGTAATACTTCCTTCGCCTCAAATTCATAAGAAAAAAAGACAAGCCTGAGCTCCCCTTTTGTGGTTTGAAATCTATATAAACCAGACCCATCTGTTTTGGTCAATAAGCCAGAAACCTTGTCATAAACTTCTACATTCGCAACTGGCTGTTGGGTTTGGGAGTTGGTTACAATTCCTGAAACTGTATTTTGAGACAGCGCTGAAAGCCCTACCAAACACATTAAAAAAACACTAAAATCCTTTAATTTCATCATTGAATGGTAAAATCCAGTTTTTATGCCGGAATGATTCTTTTTCTTTATATAAATCGACCGTTGTATCAACATAAGGTTGACTCAATCGACCGTTAAGTGCGACATAACTTTCCGCAAATACTTGAATATTTTTATGGCCTTGGCTTTTGAAATGGTCTCCCAAATAATGGGCATATTCCAAAATAAAATCCGGTTGAAAACTCATCTGTTTCTCTTGAAGCGACGTTAAGAAATCTGAATTATCAACTAAAAAACTTTGCCCCGTTTCTGCATCCACAATTTTAAAAGTGGTGTAACCCATCTTCTCCATAAGCATCACACGCCACGAAAACCGATAGCCTTCTTCCGTCCAAAACAATTCATTGGGATATAACAGATAACGAAAAGGAAACGCCATCTGGAAAACAAAAAACAAGGCAACGATAGGAAGTATTATTTTTTGATTTTTATACTGATAACGCTCAGTTCTGAATTTTGACGAATTGACTTTAAATGGCTGTAATAAGGTTTTAATTAAACCTAAAATACGATGGTGTAAATCGGCATCAAAGAAAATCAGCGCCGTGACAATCATGATATAGGGAAACATTCCGATAGGGAATAAAACACGCGTAAATACATGAAAGAAAACCACCAATCCAAAAGCAAACCAACGGGTCCGTTTGACTATCAATAAAAAAGGAATGCACAAATCATAGAGCATTCCGGACCAACTCATGGCAAAATGGAACCATTCCTGTTGCATGAATGAGTTGCCTACAAATGGTAAATCATATTTAGATGGTAACCAAATTCTTAGAGGCATGGCCTTAAATAGCCAATCGGAATTAACTTTGGCCAATCCAGCATATATATAGACGATACTGACCAATAACTTAATGCTGTCAATGGTCCATTTTGGAATGGACGTAAACGTTTTCTTTTTAATAAGATTGTCAACGGAAAAATAGGCGTTTGCAGGTAAAAATATCATTAGGAAACTCAACACGCTTATAAAATAATAATGGTTGAGATAAGCAGTCTTGTCCATGAGCTCAATGTAGGTGAAGCTCAAAAAAAAGGCGATGATTGCCAAACGATATTTCAGCCCGATGGCTACAAAAAATGCAGAAATGCCACAAACAGCAAAAATAAGATAGGTGTATTCTCCAATAGGTTGAACCCATTCAAAACCATAATAGGAAAAATGGAACTTTGGTAAAACATAGAGCGTTTCTATCCAACCATGCCACCAGAAGCGAACAATGCTAAATAGCATCATCACGCCAAAGCCAATCCGAAAAACTGCTAAAGGCGCGGCGGAAGTTTGTTTATTGAGATATATTTTAAAACTAGTGCTCATAAAACCAAAAAAAAGATTCTCTAAATCATTTAAAGAATCTTCTTTGTCTTTTTTATTTCATTTAAACATTAATCGCCATCAGCATCTACATAATCCACACTAATATTAAAAGCCTGAACCATATCCACCTTTAAATAAACTACCGCACGCTGCAAGGCATCATAAGCGTCAGTCATTTTTGAATTGTCAGAGGTGATTTGCGTACTAAAATTTGAATTTAATCCTTCGATTTCAGTTCTTGCCAAATCGAATTGATTATTAATAAGACTACTCAACTTTTGGCCTTCTTTATTGGTGTTTAAATAATCGAGATACGTTTTAAAACTTGGACCAGTAGCAGTTCCATTAAACGATTTTCCATTAAAAACATCCTGAACCGCATCTAAAGCTTCTAAACTCAGAGCTTTTGAAACTTCTTGATTGTAATACGCTTCTACCTTATCAGGTAAAGGCGTTGTAGAAAACACTCCTGCTGGAATTCCGATCTTATTGGCGCGCAAGCCTTTTTCATAGTAGAAAATAAAATCGTTTACAAATTTGTTCAAAGAGCTTGTTGCTGTGTTTTGTGATGAATTGACAAATTGGTCACGATAAATTGTTGTCCAATCCGTGATGACTTGTTGTGTCAAATTATCCATTTGATTGATCACGTCCATCAAATAATCCTTATAACCTTGCGCATTGGCATCTGTTGAGAATTTTGAAATAATTCCTGCGTCATCAGTTGCAACACCGTATAATAAATAATCTAAAGCCGGGAAGCCTTGTGCATCATGGTAACTTGGTGCATTCAAATCATAAGACCCAGTTGATACACCAGTTTCAATATCAGCAACAGTTACCGGATAAATGTTCATATAGTAATAATACTGGTTTAATGCCTCTGCTTTTCCAATATTATACATTTCCAAGCGTTGCCATGCGCTATAGGCCGTTAGCCAATTTTTTCGTGTGGCATCCAATGTGCTTTGATTTGGTGTGGCCACAAAACTTTCAATAGAACCTTTTAAAGTGGTTAATTTTGGAGCAAAATCTTGATAGGATGGAATGATGATATTATCAGCAAGATTTGTCAATAATGTGGATCGGTCAAAATTATCAGTCGCTCCTCCCTTTGACGAATCATCTGAAGAACTACAGGCCACTATGAGCGCTAACCCAAAAAATAAAGCTATTTTTTTTAACATGGAAATTGATGTTTTCTTAATAAAGATGCAAATTTAAAGAAGAAGTGATTGCATTCCTAATAATGCAATCACTACCTCGTCAATTATTGTTTTTTTAGTTAGCTGCTTCTTCCACAGTAAATCCAAATTTTGAAGCAATAGCTTCAGACATGCTGTCTAGAACTTCAGGGGCAACATCCCAAAATCCGTTACCGTCCATCAATGCATCCATAAAAGCGGTCACTTCTGCATGCGTGAAATAAGGCGTGTCCGTGTTTGGCTGTCTTGTAAATTGTAAGCTATTGATAAATCCTAAGGCTTCAGATAAAGCATGAAAAGCTTTAGCATGATCTTCAGCGGCCATACCAATTTTTCCACCTTGTAAATAGTGAACTGCACGAACCGCTGGAACTATCGAAATATTTTCTCTGATAATTGCAACCTGCGCATCTCTTACTTCATAATTTTTTGCAACAATTGCAGCTCTACCCAATTTTAAGGCATCATAAACCTCTGCAGCTGTTCCTGCAAAATCAGGATCTGAATCAACTTGTTTTAAATAAGTATTTAAAAAGCTGTCCGCTCCTAAAACTGGAACTGAAGGATCAACCTCATTTCCGTACAAATAGCCGTAGCCTTCATCCCACTTGTGTTCCATTGTCGTGTAGAATTTGCCTTGGTCAACAACACCGTTGTTGTTGTTTTCGATATTTGAAGCCTCATCCAAGACAGAAGTGCTTAAATAGTGGTTTAACATTTGATCGATCATTAGACCGCCAATTAATGTTTTTGCCACAGCTTGATCCAATTCTAAACCTTTGGCATCCACATATCTCATCGTTCCGCCACCGGCTTGTTGTAACTGACCGGCCGTACCTGCAGTTGCAGTCACATCCCAATTTGCAAATACTGTGGTGGCTTGTTGCTCAATCCAAGAATCCATAAGACCCTTAATTTCGTTGGATACTGTGGTATTGGCTGCAAAATAATCTTTTGATGCTGCTACTTTACTACGTACATTTTTGCCAGAGGCATTTAAATTAGTATCCGAAAAATCGCTTTCACCTTCAAGGTGTGCGAACATTGCCTGCAACTCGGCAGCTGATTTCGTATTGTCTTTTAAAGCAGATCGCAATTCCATGGCCATTTGAATTCTTGTAGTTTGACCATTAAAATCGACGGTAGAATTACCATCTCGTGTAAACTTATAAGTTAAAGGGGCTTCCACCTCGTTAATTGGGTTGTTGACGTCATCATCACTTGAACATGATGTAAATAGCGCTGAAGTAATGGCTATTCCTAATAAAATTTTTCTCATTATTATTTAGTCTTAATATAAATAGTGGTTTAATTATGGCACAAAAGTAAGACATGGAATTAAAAAAATTAAAGCTTATTTAGATTAATTTAAAATAAGATTCTAACTATTGCTTCAACTAATTGAAAACATGGGCATAAGCAGTAAGGAAATTTAATGGTAAGACTTGAAAATTTTTGTGGCCTCATTATAGGCGCTTTCAAAGCTCAAGGCATTGAGATCATTATGTTGCTTTGAAGTGAAATAAGAGAGCAGTTTTTCAGTGGGCATATTTCCCGTCAATTCATCCTTTGCCATTGGACAGCCACCAAAACCTTGGATGGCACCATCAAAACGTTTACAACCTGCATTGTAGGCTGCATCCACTTTCTCAAACCACGTGGTAGGCGTGGTATGAAGATGCGCTCCAAATTCAATATTTGAATACTCTGGAATCAGGTTCGAAAAAAGATAATGAATATTTTCAGGATTTGACGTTCCAACCGTATCGCTCAAAGACAAGATTTTTACCCCCATTTTAGCCAAGCGTTCGGTCCAATCGCCCACAACATCAACATTCCAAGGATCGCCATAAGGATTTCCAAAGCCCATAGAAATGTAAACCACTACTTCTTTATTCGTTTTATCGGCGATTTCCAAAATCTCTTTTAAAGTCACAACCGACTGGGCAATAGTTTTATGGGTATTGCGCATTTGGAAGTTTTCCGAAATTGAAAACGGGTAGCCTAAATAATCGATTTCAGAATGCTGCGATGCCTCTTCAGCACCTCTTGTATTGGCAATAATGGCTAAAAGCTTGCTTTGGGTTTTGGAAAGATCGAGTTTGGATAACACTTCAGCAGTATCTACCATTTGCGGAATGGCTTTTGGAGACACAAAACTACCAAAATCAATGGTATCAAAACCAACACGTAATAAGGACTGAATATATTGGACTTTTTTTTCTGTGGGAATAAAGTCTTTGATGCCTTGCATGGCATCCCGTGGACATTCAATTATTTTAACGTGTTGCATGGGATCAAAGATATAAATTCCTGCGACGGCAGGAATCTTTCACTCAAAAAAATTAATAGGAGTTCCTAATGGCATATAATTACCAATAATGGTGATTGAATCTCAATAAAACAGAACTTTAAAGAAGCTTATCTTAATAGCCAAGATTACGCTTATTTAGTTCTATGCACTCATTACTAATCTACAATGATATAAAGTGCAATTCCAACAAAAACAACAATTTGCAGCCATTTTAAGAAAACACCAACCCCTTTTCTTTTCAAAATGAATTCAGAAATACGTCCAGCCAATACAGCTATGCCACTAAAAGTGAGAAACGAAACCAACATAAACGTAATTCCTAAAATATAAAATTGAACAACAGTATTTCCATCCTTATCCCACAAAAACCCCGGAAAAAACGCTAAAAAGAAGATCATCACTTTCGGGTTTACCAAATTCATGATCACTCCGGTTTTAAAAAGCTGCGCATAAGATTTCCGCGGCGCGTTATCCTCCCATGATATGTGTTCGTCACTTCTATAAACTTTGTAGGCCAAATAAAACAAATAACAGGCTCCCAAAACTTTTATCGCATAAAAAAGTTCAGCCGAGGTAGTAATAATTGCCGATATCCCAAATGCCAAAAATGTGGTGTGGACGATGCATCCGCTTATTAAACCAGCGGTGGTTGCGATGCCGCTTTTAGTCCCGTTAATCAGCGACTGGGTGAGCACGTATATATTATCAGGTCCTGGAGAAATGGCGAGGGCAAGCGTGGCAATTGAAAAAGAGAGGAGTATTTCTATCATAAAAAAAGACCAAAGTACGCTATGGTAAGAAAGGTAAGACTTTCATGTATTCTAAAATCTATTATCTTGTTAAAGGTTTCAACGCTACACCACTAAAATGTTTGATATCTAGGAATTTTTAGTCATCTCGCCAATAGCGCTTTATTAATGTCCTTTATCAATTGTGGCCCTTCATAAATAAAACCGGTATACAACTGAATCAAATCTGCACCAGCGTCTAATTTCTCCAATGCATCTTGAGACGAATGTATCCCTCCTACTCCAATAATTGGAAATGCCTTATTACTTTTTTGTGATAAAAATCGGATCACTTCAGTAGATCGCTGTGTTAAAGGTTGACCACTTAAGCCGCCCATTTCTGCCTTGTTTTCACTTTTTAGACCTTCTCTAGAAATAGTTGTATTGGTAGCGATGACACCATCAATTTTAGTGGTGGATACAATATCTATGATATCCAGAAGTTGCTCATCGGTCAAATCTGGTGCAATTTTAAGAAGGATGGGTTTGCGTTTCTCTTTCAAATTATTTCTATCTTGTAGTGTTTGCAACAAATCGCTCAAGGGTTTTTTTTCCTGTAGCGCACGTAAATTTGGGGTATTAGGAGAGCTCACATTGACCACAAAATAATCAACATAATCAAAAAGTGCTTCAAAACAGATGATATAATCATTGACTGCTTCTTCATTTGGGGTGGTTTTATTCTTACCAATGTTTCCACCTATCAAAACATGATTTTTATTTCCTACCATTGGGTTCTTTTTCAACCGTTCAATGGCCTCCTCCACACCACCGTTATTAAATCCCATTCTGTTGATAATGGCTGCATCTTCCTTCAGTCGGAACAAACGTGGTTTTTCGTTTCCAGCTTGTGGCTTAGGCGTAATGGTTCCGATTTCAATAAAGCCAAAACCTAAATTGGAAAGTTCCTTATAAAGCTTGGCTTCTTTATCAAAACCCGCAGCAAGTCCGACGGGGTTGGGGAATTTCAAACCAAAAAATTCGCGTTCAAGACCTTTGTCTTTTACTTGATAAGCGTTTCTAAATAATCCGCCACATCCAAAACTATGCGCAGCTCTTATGAGTTTAAAGGTAAAATGGTGCACAGCTTCAGGATCGGATAAAAAAAGAAGCGGACGAAGAAAAGATTTATACATAGTTAGCAAAAATAAAAAACTACCCAAAGATAGGGTAGTTTTAAGATTATATAGTTTTAAAATTTTACTATTATTTAAGCGAAATACTAAGTCTGGCAAATAAAAATCGTCCACCAATACCAAATTGCTGTGCTCTCCTAGACCAGTCAAATCGACCATCACTACGGTTGTTCCCCATTCCGTTAATGTCTTTGCTCACGCGGTCTGGATAGATGTCAAATAAGTTATTTGCACCTACAGTAAGCATAAAGCTATCAGAAACTTTATAACCTACGGAAAGGTCTGTCACTATTTTTGAACCGAACACCTCTTGTAAATCTACATTTGTGGTCGCTTCCGTCACTTCTCCAAAATACACATTTCGTAGGAAAAAGTTAAAGTCACCCATGCTCAAAGTATTGAACAGGTTTACTTTGGTACGCGGTACTGCTTCTTCCAAATAAATACGGCTATCTTCTGGAAAGTAAGTATCCACTAAACCAGCATCTTCAAGAACCCGGGACGCATTTATCGGTCCCACTTGTTTGGTTTGAGAAAACGTTGCAGACAAATCATTTTTCAATACCATATTGCTTCCAATATTCATACTTTGGGTAATCACTAAATCGATCCCTTTTGACTCTGTATCAATAGCATTGGCGAAAAAGGAAGCTGCCGTGGCATTGGCCTGGGATAATAAATTATCGAGCTCTGTCCCTGTTCCGGGGCCTTCAAATTGTCCGGTATAAACCACGCGGTCGTCTATGCCCACAAAATAACCATCTAGCGTAATATTAACTCGAGCTTCAGGCCATTTTACGGTAAAACCTGCACTAATACTTCTTGAGGTTTCTTGTTTAAGTTCTGGAATTCCCAATAATTTTGCCGCACGACTATCATTGGCAAATGTTCCCACCTCTTGAGGATCTCCATTTTGATCAAAAATTGTGGAAGTTGAATTAAAGTACAATTGATGTAATGAAGGCGCTCTAAAACCAGTATTCCCCGCAACTCTAAGATTTAAGCTTTCATTGACTTTGAAAAGCGCTGCCAATTTAAAATTAATAGTCGATCCAAAATCTGAATAATTCTCAAATCGTGTGGCAAGGCTCAATAAAAACGCATCGGTAATATCAGCTTCTAAATCGAGGTAACCCGCAACACTGTTTCGTCCTCGATTGACTTCGTTTTTCGGACTAAATCCCGGAAACACTTGTGAACCACCTGGCCTTGCACTTCCAAAGAAATCTACAGATGGTTGTTGCGTAGAGGTCGTTATGGCTTCTCCTGTGGCAGTATACTGCTCATAGGAATCCTTTTGTCCTGCAACTATTTCGTAATTTTCAAGACGGTATTCCGCTCCAAATGCAACGTTAAGCCCGGAGAAAATATCCTCATAAAAATTATTAAGATCTAAATTTACGGTGTTCTGTGAAAAGTTAAACCCACCCGCATCAAAGGTTGTTGGTGAGGCATTTTGCAGTGACGCGTTAAAGGTATTTCCAATTACATATAAAAAAGCATTCCTACCATAGGTATTACTGAAATCAGCATTCCAATTTCCTACTTTGCCCTTAATACCCACTGAAAGTGACTGGTCACTAATTGTAGAGTTTATTTCTGGTAAAAATCCGTTCATATAGGCTGGAGTATAAGTCCGGCTCTGGTTTGGCAAACGATAGAAACCTCCAGAATTTCCTGTACGTGAACTGAGACCGCCAAATGAATATAACTCAGAACCATTGTCGTCTAATGGTAACGAAAAGTTAGTAAAAAACCGTCCTCCTCTAACTTCTGATTGTCCAACCCTCATATTAAAATCGGATCGGGTCATGTTTCTGCTCGCTAACTCAGCATCTGTATTATTTGCGCTTAAGATAGTACGAAGATCTGCTTTTGAGACGTTAGGGTCAAGATTAAAACCTGCCTGGTTTCCGTATTTGATAACGTCCGATACATCATCGTCCAAAAGTTTAGTGATATCATACCCATCATTAGAAGCAACACGCTCTATAGTATTATATTGGTTAAAAATACTGCCTTCCCATTCTTTCATACGATTGTAGTCATCTCTATAATCAAAATCACCAGTAAAGTTGATATAACCTCCTCTATCTCCAAGTTTCAATCCGTAGTTTGCACTGATATTGGTGGTAGCACCATCAACACCTCCTGTTTGCTCATTGGCGTTGCTAGTAAAATTTGCTCCAGTGGTCACAATTAACTTCAATTCCTCAGTGGCGTTGTCTAGCACAATATTGATAACACCGGCAATGGCATCACTACCATATTGTGCGGCGGCACCATCTCTTAAAACCTCAATACGTCTTATTGATGCGGTCGGAATCGCATTTAAATCCGTTCCAACACTTCCTCTTCCAAACGTTCCGTTAACATTGACAAGTGAGGATGTATGGCGTCGTTTCCCATTAATTAAAACCAAAACTTGATCTGGCCCAAGACCTCTCAATGACGCAGGGTCAATATGGTCAGTTCCATCGGCAATGGTTTGTGTATTGGATGTAAATGAAGGCGCCACAAAATTTAAGATCTGATTAAGATTCACTTGTGGACTCACTGAAGCAAGTTCAGAAACGTCAATGACATCTACCGGAGATAATGAGTTAACGGCAGTTCTCGCAGGATTTCTACTTCCAATCAGAGTGATTTCATTTAAAGAAACACCTGCTTGCATGGTCACATTGAGTGTGGTGCCTTCTACTGTTTTTTCAAGATTATTGTATCCCACATAAGAAAAGACCAATTTCTGTCCTATATCGGCTTTTATCTCATAATGACCATCAAAATCTGTTATAGTTCCAGACAATGTGCCTTTGACTACAATTGTCACACCACTTAAAGGTTCGTTATTCTCATCTTTAACCACCCCAGACACCTTCTGGGCATAAAGCGAATAGGAAAAAAGAATTAAAAATAGCAATAGGTAATTTTTTTTCATAATGACTTGTTTTAAGGATTAGGTTGTTTGTATGTATTTTACTGAAAATTTATGAGCTAAAACCTTTGAATAGTGATAATATAAAAGAATACTATTCGACCAATCAAATTTTACAATGTATCTTGAAAACTTTAAGATCGATTTATAATAAATTAGTTGTGCCTGCTATAAAACCTCTTGAGCACAATAATAAAAAAGCGGAGTAAGCTAATGTAGTAAGGTGAAATATTTCCTAAAGGAAATGTGATTTTTATACCATCTTTACCAAATATATAAAAACAATTCAAAAATCTAGCTAAAATAAAGGAAATACTATATTCTTCAAGAATAGGCAATAATAATTAAAATGCATTTAACAGTGTCATTCTTGTACTGAATATTGTTTATTTTGCACAATAAATTAAAAAAGTATGATTAACAAACAGCACATCATTGATAGATTTATAAGTTACGTTACCATTGACACGGAATCTGACCCAAATTCTGAAACAACGCCAAGTACAGAAAAGCAATGGGATCTAGCTCATTTACTGGTTAAAGAGCTTACCGCCATTGGCATGAAGGACGTTTCTATTGACCAGAACGCTTACATCATGGCCACGCTACCCAGCAATGTTGACCATAAGGTTCCTGTTATAGGATTTGTGTCACATTTTGATACTTCTCCTGATTTTACAGGGGCAAATGTCAAACCTCAAATTATAAAAAATTATAATGGCAAGGACATTGTTTTAAATGCTGAAGAAGATATAGTGCTTTCCCCTGAGCTTTTTGACGATTTGTTACAATATAAAGGACAAACACTTATTACCACTAACGGAAATACGCTTTTAGGCGCAGATGACAAAGCTGGAATTACGGAAATAGTCTCCGCTATGGAATATCTGATCCAGCATCCAGAAATCAAACATGGTGAAATACGCGTAGGTTTTACTCCTGACGAAGAGATTGGTCGTGGCGCGCACAAATTTGATGTTGAAAAATTTGGTGCTGAATGGGCCTACACCATGGACGGCAGTCAAATTGGAGAATTGGAATATGAAAATTTCAATGCAGCCGGTGCCACGGTAAAGGTAAAAGGCAAAATTGTCCATCCAGGATATGCCAAGAACAAGTTGATCAATTCCATCTACATCGCTACGGAGTTCATTAACTCATTACCCTTATTGGAGACTCCAGAACATACGGAAGATTACCAAGGTTTTTTCCACTTGGCGAGTATTCAGGGTGCTGTTGAAGAAACGGTTTTAAAATATATCATTAGAGACCATGACAAGGCTCATTTTGAAGCTCGCAAGGAAGCCATGCTACAAATGGCCTTTGATTTAAATTCACAATACGAAAGAGAAGTTGTCACCATTGAGATCAAAGATCAGTATTTCAATATGAAGGAAAAGATTGAGCCGGTGATGCATATTGTAGATATTGCTGAAGAAGCCATGCTTGCACTTAATATCAAACCCATAATAAAACCAATACGAGGTGGCACAGATGGTTCTCAATTAAGTTATATGGGATTACCATGCCCAAATATTTTTGCAGGAGGTCATAATTTTCACGGACGTTACGAATATGTGCCGGTCGAAAGCATGATCAGAGCTACGGAAGTTATTTGCAAAATCGCGGAATTGACGGCGTTGAAGGAGTTTTAATTCAATTTCAAAATAAAATTCCCAAATTATAGAACACAAAAAAGCCACTTCATTTGAAGTGGCTTTTTGAAGTTATAAACAAAACTTTATTTTGTTGTTACAGTCGCTGGATCAACATTGAGTTTTTGGCTCATCTCCATTGAAATTGCAGAGCGATCAAACTTGATCTTTCCTGCTAAAGTTTCAATAACACAGCTGCTATCTTTATCATTTAGGTCAACAATTTTACCGTGCATTCCGCTTTTGGTAATGACTTTGTCTCCTCTCTTTAATTCACTTGCAAACTTTTTCTCCTTTTTAGCGCGCTTCATTTGTGGTGCAATCATAAAAAAATACACTACAGCAAACATTGCTATAAAAGGTAAAAATGAACTTATTCCTTCCATTAATTCTTAATTATTAGTCGTGATTGTGGCCTTCGTGACCAGGTTGTGTGCTATACTTACGAGCCGGTTGTTGCATTATAGATTGTGTTCCTGCAGCTGGCTGCTGAACCATTGGCTGATTTGACGCATTCGGATCTCCTTCAACCATTGCTTTAATTCTTACAGTCTCAGCACCTTTTTCGGTATTTGTTGTCATGGTAATGGATTTTGAAACAACTCCATTTCCTTTCCCGTCAAACTTTACCTTAAATTCACCTGTTTCTCCTGGAGCAACTTGTTTGGTCCAATCAGAAGGCACAGTACATCCACAAGTACTTTGGATATTACTTACTACTAGTGGAGAGCTTCCCGTATTAGTATATTTAAAAACTTTTTCAACAGGTGTTCCATGTTTTATAGTTCCAAAATCATGCTCTACCTCTTCAAAAGAAAGCGATGCAAAATTTCCAGAACTAGCATCTCTCTGTGCTGCCTCCGCCACATTTTCTGATTTAATTTTGGCTGTAGCGTCTTCTTTACAAGACATAAATGCCACCATACAAAGTGCGCTAACACCTAACATCATTTTTTTCATCATATTTTGTTTTTGATTATCGTTCTATTAATAATAAATTTGAGGGTGTAAAAATAGCAATTTTTTCTTGTTACATCAACCCTCGCCCAACTTTATTTAGTTCGCCATTCTCCTTGTACTCCTTCACAATTTTATCCAATATTCCATTAATGAAGAAACTACTCTTGGGTGTAGAGTATTCTTTAGCAATGTCAATATATTCGTTAATGGTAACTTTTACAGGGATTGATGGGAATTTTTGGAACTCGCAAATGGCCATATGTAACAAAATAGCATCCAAATTGGCAATACGTTCAGCATCCCAATTTTTGGTTTTGGCGGCCACCTCTTGGCTGAATTTTGATTTATTTAATAATGTTTTTCTAAATAAAGCAGTTGCAAATTCCTTATCCTCAGTATCTTTAAACAATTTTGGAGTGAAATAATTGGCCTTATTTTCTTTTTTGAGCTTTCGAAGCAGTTTTAAAATTCCAGTATTTACCACTGGTAAATCATCCAACCAAGTCAACTTTTTGTCCTCAATATAGTCATACAACTTATCATTAGGTGCAATAATCTCACTAAACACATCAATAATGAAATTCTTGTCTTCCTTAAAGTCTGAAACACTATTGGACATATACTCCTTATATAAGGTACTTTCTAAAATACTCTTGAAAATGATATCAACATATTCAAAATCAAGATACCAATAATCCATCTTGCGCTTTTCAATATCAATCTGAAGCGCTCTGTCTTCACTCAACAATTGTAAAACTTGATTATTGATGAATTTCTTATTAGGATTTTTTTCTTCTTGGGTTGCTAAAATCTTTCGTTGGGACTTATCCTGATAATCTTCTGCACGCTTTTGCACTTCAATTAAAAGTGACAGCAGCATAAGATGCAAATCGTACATATTATCAAGACTTTTGAGCAAGAATTTCTCGTCTTGGATGAAATCATCACTTTCACCACCATCAAACGCATAAAGGGTTTGCATCACTTTAATACGAATATGTCTTCTATTTAGCATTTGTAAGAACCTATTAAATTAAAAAAGACGAAAAGCTTAATTTGCTTTTCGCCCTGCAAAAATACTATTAATTTATAACTACAAAACAAAATTATGAGATATATTGACCTTATTTTGAAGCTTCGCTTTTTCGTTTCGCAATCCGTTCCTTTGCCATATTTAAAGCAGCTATGTTGGGCGTGACATCAGTTGCGGCAGCACGTTCTAAAATTTCCAAGGTGGTATTATAGATGTTTTCTGTCTTCCGAATGGTTTCTTGTTTGCTATGTTTTTCTATTTCGGCATACACGTTTATAATTCCCCCTGCATTGATCAAAAAGTCTGGTGCATAGACAATCCCCTTCTCTTGCAACATTTCACCATGTCTATCATGAGCCAATTGGTTGTTGGCTGAACCGGCAATAATCTTAGCTCTAATTTTATCAATAGTGGCATCATTAATAGTAGCACCAAGCGCACAGGGTGCATAGATATCCATGTTCTCACTGTAAACATCATCACCTTGATAGATAGCAACCTTAAATTTATCTCTTACGATTTCCAATCGTTCCTCATTAATATCCGTGATAGTTACCTTTGCTCCTTCTTTGACCAAATATTCAACCAAAGCTTCCCCAACACTGCCTACGCCCTCTACAAATACCAATTTACCTTCCAAGACATCTGAACCAAATTTATACTTTGCCGCAGCCTTCATTCCCATCAACACCCCATAAGCGGTAGTTGGAGACGGGTTTCCAGAACCGCCCTTACTCTCTGATATTCCAACAACGTAAGGCGTAACTTCTCTTACGGTATCCATGTCTTCAGTGCTCATTCCTACATCTTCTGCCGTAATATATTTGCCGCTAAGCGAGTTCACGAATTGTCCAAAGCGGCGCATTAATTCTGGAGTCTTTTGAGTCTTAGCGTCTCCAATAATAACTGCTTTACCGCCACCTAAATTCAAACCGGTAATTGCAGATTTGAAGGTCATACCGCGCGAGAGTCTTAAGACATCATTGAGAGCCTCCCATTCGTTGACGTAATTCCACATTCTTGTACCACCAAGCGCTGGTCCTAAAACCGTATTATGAATGCCAATTATTGCTTTTAAACCAGTATCTTTGTCGTTGCAAAAAACAATTTGCTCGTGATCATCGAAAGAAAGTTGTCCAAAAACAGGATCTGCCTTTGCAAGTTCTTTAGTACTCATAACTTTTGATTCCATAGGATTAGATTTAGTTCTCTATTTTTTTCTTAAACGATATAAAAGTAACATTAAAAAAATAAACCAATATTAAAGTATTAGTAAAATTATAATCGCTAAACTGGAATATTCTGAAATGCAACCGGTCTTTATTACTAAATGAAAGAGTTACAACACGTCAATAAATATTTTTACAAGTACAGATATAAATTACTCGCAGGTATTTTAATTACCATTGTTGCAAGGATATTTCTTCTTTTTACGCCAGAGTTAGTGGGTAATTCTGTTGATATTATTGATAATTACAGAAAAGGCATCACCTCAGATTTAGGAACGGTTAAAAGCGAATTGCTCCTCAACATATTTTATATTATTGGCGCTGCAATTATAGGTGGTGTCTTTACCTTTTTGATGAGACAGACCATCATTTACGTGTCGCGACAGATAGAATACGATTTAAAAAACGAAGTCTATCAGCAATACCAACGGTTATCCTTAGATTTTTACAAATCTAACCGCACAGGCGATTTGATGAGCCGTATTAGTGAAGATGTGGGCAAGGTCCGAGAATACGCTGGTCCTGCGCTGATGTACAGTATCAATACGGTTACCCTTTTTATTATTGCTCTTATACTGATGTTCAACTCAGCACCTACACTGACTTTGTACACCATTATCCCCTTGCCAATCCTCTCTTACTTTATTTATATTTTAAGCAAAGCCATCCACAAACGCAGTACCGTAGTACAACAATGGCTGGCAAAACTGTCAACCTTTACACAGGAAACATTTAGTGGAGTTAGCGTGATCAAGTCCTACGGGATTGAAGACGTAACCAATGCTGACTTTGATAAATTATCTTCAGAAAGCAGACAAAAAAATATTGACTTAGCTAAGATTCAAGCTCTATTTTTTCCGTTAATGATCTTTTTAATTGGGCTAAGTAATATTATAGTGATCTATATAGGTGGAAAACAATATATTGATGGCGAAATTGAAAGTTTAGGCGTTATTGCCAAATTCATTATTTATGTCAACCTTCTTACCTGGCCGGTAGCTACTGTAGGCTGGGTAACTTCCGTAGTTCAACAAGCTGAAGCCTCACAAAAGCGGATCAATGAGTTTTTAAAACAAGAACCCAGCATAAAAAACAATACTACAGAGCCTTCTCACATTGAAGGGAAAATCGAGTTTAACGAGGTTACTTTTACCTATCCTGACACCAATATAACCGCGTTGAAAGAGGTGAGCTTTACGCTCCAAAAAGGGGAAACCATGGCCATTATTGGTAAAACAGGATCGGGAAAATCGACCATCTTAGATCTTATTGGACGACTATACGACGTCAACTCAGGTGAGATTAAAATTGACAACACGCTTATCGAAAATTTAAATTTAACCAGTTTAAGAGATCACATTGGTTATGTGCCCCAAGACGCATTTTTGTTCTCTGACTCCATTAAAAACAACATCATGTTTGGAAAAGAGGATGCGACAGAAGAAGAAGTGATCACCGCTGCTAAAAATGCCGATGTCCATAAAAACATCAAAGGTTTTAGCAAGGGATACGATACGGTTTTAGGTGAACGCGGAATGACTTTATCAGGCGGACAAAAGCAACGGATCTCCATAGCACGAGCGATTATCAAAGCACCGCAGATTTTATTGTTTGACGACTGTTTATCGGCGGTAGATACTGAAACTGAAGAAAAAATCCTGAACAATCTAAGAACCATTACTAAGGGCAAAACAACCGTCATTGTCAGCCACCGAGTGTCCTCAGCCAAAAGTGCCGACAAAATTATTGTTCTCGATGCCGGGAAGATTATACAAACAGGCAATCATGATACCTTAATAGGTGTGGATGGCTATTACAAAGAACTCTATATGAAACAGCTTACAGAAAACCAATAAGATTTCTGAACTCATGAATTCGAAAAATTTAAACCAATCCTTTGCATTAAACGCTTTAAAAAACTTAACAGATTCAAAACCTAGCCACTAAAGCGTTTACGTTCTGTTGCATGCCATCCCCTCTAGAGACATAAGAAAAAGATTCTTAATAGTTCCTTAAAAGAAATATCAAAAATGTTGGTTACTATTCTTTTTTTTTAGATTTTTGGTACGTAAACTGTTACTAATTAAAATAAAAATTTATGAGTGATCACGGAATGATGGAGAAAGAGGAAATATTCTCTAAAGTATTGCGCGCAGGAAGAAGAACGTATTTTTTTGACGTTAGAGCCACAAAGGCTGGGGATTATTACCTTACTATCACAGAAAGTAAAAAATTCACAAATGACGATGGTTCTTTTCACTACAAAAAGCATAAAATTTATCTTTACAAAGAGGATTTCAGCGAATTTAATGAGATTTTAAAAGAAATGACAGATTACGTCATTGACGAAAAAGGTGGCGAAGTGATTAGCGAACGTCATCAAAAAGATTTCAAAAAAGATGAATTCGATTCAGAAGACACCACTTCAGATTCAGCCTCAATTAAACCTGTTGAAAGATTTACAGACATCAATTTTGAGGACATCTAAACTATAAGAACCTAAAAGAATAATTAAACCGCGACTTTGAGTCTCGGTTTTTTTATATTTATACTTTAACTATATCCATATGAAATTTCTACTCAATCTTCTTCTTCTATCCTCTTGTTTGATCTATGGTCAAAAGGAAACTGACCTATCTTATTATTTGCCCCAAAACACTAGCTATAACGCTGCCATTCCAACACCACAATCGGTTATAGGGCATGACGTTGGTGAGTGGCACATTACTCACGACAAGTTGGTGGAATACATGAAGGCGCTCGCAGAGAGTTCAGATAGGATTACCTTAGAAAACAGAGGATCAACCTATGAAGGTCGTCCTTTAATCCTGCTCACCATTACCTCTCCAAAAAACCATCAGAATATTGACAACATCCGTCAGCAACATATTGCAGCCACTGAAGACAACAATTCAGTAAACACCAGCAATATGCCTATTGTAGTCAATCAAGGGTTTTCCATACATGGCAATGAACCAAGTGGTTCCAATGCTGCGCTTTTGGTCGCTTATTATCTCGCTTCCGCAGAAAGTGATGACGTCAAAAACCTGTTGGACCACGCGATCATACTTCTTGACCCTTCATTCAATCCTGACGGGTTACAGCGTTTTGCCTATTGGGCAAATTCCAATAGAAGTAAAAACCTGAACCCTGATCCCAATGATCGGGAATATAAGGAAGTTTGGCCAGAAGGAAGAACCAATCATTATTGGTTTGATATGAACAGGGATTGGTTGCCAGTGCAATTGCCAGAATCTAGAGCTAGAATAGAGACTTTTCACAAATGGCTGCCTAACATTTTGACTGACCATCATGAAATGGGCACCAACTCGACGTTTTTCTTTCAACCGGGAATTCCGAGTAGAACCCATCCTCTAACCCCACAACTCAATCAGGATCTGACTAAACGCATCGGTAATTTTCATGCCAAAGCGCTCGATAAAATTGGCTCATTTTACTATACAGAAGAGAGTTTTGACGACTTTTATTACGGAAAAGGCTCTACTTTTCCTGACATTAACGGAGGCATCGGCATTCTTTTTGAACAAGCCAGTTCTAGGGGTCATGTTCAGGAAAGTGAAAACGGACTATTGACATTTCCGTTTACCATTCGCAATCAGTTTACTGCGGCCTTATCTACTTTAGAAGCCGCCAAAGAAATGCGCGAGGACATCTTAAACTATCAACATGACTTCTTTAAAAACGCACGAAGTGAAGGCAACAAGGAGAAAGGAAAAAACATTGTTTTTGGTGATGCTAAAGATGCTGCCAAAACCTTTGAATTGGCAGAAATACTAAGAAGACATCAAATTATTATCCATGAGCTCAAAGAAGACGCTACCATAGATGGCAAGAAATTCAAGAAAGGCTATAGCTATGTCATTCCAAAAAATCAGAAAAACACCCGTTTAATCAACGGCATGTTTGAAAAGCGCACCACATTTAAAGACAGCTTGTTTTATGATGTATCGGCGTGGACCTTACCATTGGCTTTCAACTTAGATTATGCTGAAGGGGTGGCTTCATCAAATTTGGGTAATCAAGTGACGCAATTAGAAATGAAACCGGGCCAAGTTGCTGCAAAAAGCAGCTATGGTTACCTCATGGAATGGCACGAATATTATACGCCCAAAGTCCTCAATCAAATTCTTAAAAACGACTTACGAGCAAAAGTTGCGATGCAACAATTTGGCATCAACGGAAAAGAATATGATTATGGAACCATTTTGATCCCTGTGCAAAATCAGTCCAAAAACACCGATGAACTCTACGCTTTTTTAAATGAGTTAGCCAAAGAAGCACATGTGCAAATAGATGCTGTTTCAACGGGCTTGTCCTCTGGTATTAATTTAGGAAGTAATCAGTTTAAATCTTTGACACTTCCAAAAGTGGCCCTTATTATTGGAAATGGTGTTTCCTCGTATGATGCGGGTGAAATCTGGCATTTGCTTGACCAACGTTATGATATGATCGTCACGAAATTGGACACTGACAATTTAGGCCGTGCAGATCTCAGTCGTTACAACACAATTATTCTGCCAAGTGCCAGTCTCAACAAGGCAGACACTGAGAAATTGGCTGGTTGGGTAGAAAATGGCGGAACGCTGATAGGTTTTAAAAACACCTTACGATGGATGAACACCAATAAATTTATGAAATTGGATTTTAAAAAATCTGAAAGGGTTGCTAAAGACATCACTTACGAGCAACGCGCAGACTACAATGGCGCTCAAGTCATAGGAGGTGCTATTTTTGAAGCCAAATTGGATCGCTCCCATCCCATTAATTTTGGTTATAAAAACGACAAATTGCCATTATTTAGAAATTCAACGCTTTTTGTAAAAGCAGATAAACAGAGTTTTAATAATCCGATCCAGTACACTAAAAATCCACTTTTGAGTGGCTATATCTCTAAACCAAACTTAGATAGCTTGGCCATGACTGTACCTTATCAAATGCAGCGCATGAAACGCGGTAAAGTAGTTGCTTTTACTGACAATACCAACTTTAGGGCATTTTGGTTTGGCACCAATAAACTGATGATGAATGCCATATTTTTTAGGGAAGAATTATAATTTAACCGCAATCAGATCTAATAAAAACACACTCACAAGGTACAAAAGCGCATAAAACAATCCGAAACTCAACCCTAATACTGTTGCCATGAGCAACATAAAAATGGGCACAACCGTTATAACTAAGGCAAACCGGAAGGTTGCCGTAAATTCAGGTTCCTTAACTTTTGGCTCCAAAATAAATTTCCAAATGCCATATGGAAGAAAAAGACTAATGGCCAATACGACTTTGGCTACAGATTTTATCCTGTTTTTTGATGTACTTGATCGTGTTTGGCAATTATTAAAATTATCCGCCAGGCATTGATTGACAACTTTAGGATTAAGAAAATCTGCGTTACAACTTTGTAATTTCTGAAGTGTCACTGTGTAATTATCACAATCAATATGAGTAGTGAGCTTGGTCAAGGCCTCATAGACATCGTGTTTTAATCTTAATACTGAAGAATTTTGAGCCAAGGGCACGTATTTCTCTACTGATAAGGGCGCACCAAAATGCAACACTACATGATCTCCAAAATCTTCTGGAGCCTTGTAGTTGAAACCGACGGGCACCAACTGAATGTCAAGTTGGGGATGGTCAGTTATTGTTTCTGCTATGATTCGTGTAAAACCCTTACTTAAAGGTCTTACATAGCGTTTTATGTTATGGTTTCCTTCCGGAAATAATACGATCGCATTTTTATCATAAAGCAGTTGGGAACAGTTTTTAAATACCGTCTTGTTCTTTGATAAATTATCCCATCCATCTCTTATGCGATACACAGGTATCATCAACAAGCTTTGGAGAAACTTACTGATCCATGCTTTCTGAAAAACGCTGGCACGGGTTAAAAAATAAGAAAACTGGCCCCTTTTTGTAGCAATCAACAGCGGATCCATAAGACCATTCTGATGGTTCCCCAGATAAAGTCGGGCTTGATCTGGTTTTAAAGGTACTTCATAATTGATTTCAATCTTTTTAAAATAAAAAAATAAGGCCAATCTGAGATAACTCCGCATACTGTGCAACAATAGCAATTGCATTTTGGTACTTTTCTTCAATATTCACAATTTAAACTACTGTTGAACCATTTTTAACCCGGACTTCTGGACTTAATAAGTAAACATCTTTATTATCTACAGCTCCAATCACCAAACATTCACTCATAAATTTGCCAATCTGTTTTTTTGCGAAGTTAACAACCGCTACAATCTGCCTGTCCAATAGCTCTTCTTTCGAGTAAAGCGTGGTAATTTGTGCTGAAGATTTTTTAATTCCCAAGGGACCAAAATCAATAAGTATCTGATAGGAAGGGTTTCTAGCTTCAGGAAAATCATTGACTTCAACAATAGTTCCTACCCTTAAATCAACTTTGGAAAAACCCTCAAAAGTCATTATCTTTTCCATAAATAAAATTTAAAATAAATCATAAGATAAAAAAACAATGTCATGGCCCAAACTCCCTCAAATATGCTGCCACTAGGTACCAAAGCACCTTATTTTAATTTGCTGGATACCCTAAGCGATGAAAAGCTTACTTTAAATGATTGTAAGGGCATCAAAGGCACGGTCGTCATGTTTATTTGCAACCATTGCCCATTTGTAAAACATGTCAATTCAAAATTGGTGAAATTCGCAAAAGATTACAAATCAAAAGGCATTAATTTTGTAGCTATCTCTAGTAATGATGTCATTAAATATCCTCAAGACGGACCAGAATTTATGAAAAAAACTGCTATTGATGAAGGTTACATTTTTCCATATTTATATGATCAATCCCAAAATGTTGCCAAAGCCTATAATGCAGCGTGTACACCAGACTTTTATTTATTTGATTCCAATTTAGAATTGGTTTATAGAGGGCAATTTGATGATTCACGACCAGGAAATAGCATTCCTGTTACCGGAGAAGACATCAGTAATGCGCTCAATGCGTTACTCAACAACCAACCAATATCCAACGATCAAAAACCCAGTATTGGATGTAATATTAAATGGCGGAAGGAGCATTAAAAATAAATGTATTACAATTTAAATTGAAATAATAAATCTAATTTTGCTCCAAATTCAATACTAAGACCAGCATATCATGAAAAGGATTTTTCTAATTTTAATCGGAGTTCTTATCTTTTTTATCATTTTGATTTATTGGTCTCTAAACAGTACCCCAGAAAATTACAAAACCTCAGCCATTGTCAATCATGACAATATCAATTCAATTAATTTTCAAGATTACGATTCGCTCACCATTGCTGCGAGCACGCTATATGAAGCCAATGAATTAAAAAAATTGATGCAAGGTGAACATTATCGGAAAGCATGGGCCACCCCAATAAAGGTTCCCGTAGTTTTTTTAGACACGCTTTTAGGGGGGCTTACCATTATAAAAGAAGGAGGCGGCAACCAAACAAAATCTCTAAAGCTTAAGGATAGTATCGGTAATAAATATGCCTTAAGAAGTATTAATAAAACTCCTGCACCATTAGTACCAGAATTCGCAAAAACCTTAGGACTGGAAAACATCATTGTTGATGGTATTTCTGCACAACATCCCTATGCCGCAACAGTAGTCGCAACGCTGGCCGACGCAGCGCACATTTTACATACCGCACCGCAACTCGTTTTTATTCCGAAACAAGAGACCTTAAAGGAGTACAACGAGAATTATGGAAATAAACTCTTTCTCTTTGAACATGAAACTGAAAGCGATACCAACTGGACGGTTATTAAAGATGTGCGTACCATTATTGAAACGGATGACTTACAAAAGCTAAAATTAGAGCTAGGCACAGCACTAAAGATTGATGAACATGCCTTAGTGAGGGCAAGACTGTTCGATCTAATTATTGGCGATTGGGACAGGCATGCCAAACAATGGGGATGGGTCATTAAAAAAGAACAGTATGGAGAAATAGCCATTCCGTTGCCAGGGGATAGAGACAATGCTTTTTTTACCATTAGCGGCATCATTCCTAATATTATTTCAAATAAAAATGTCACACCGGAAGTGCGGCCATTTCAAGATGAAATCGAATATCTTCCTGGTTTGATTCACGATTTTGATGCCTATTTTCTAAAGCGTACACCCCAAACAGTATTTGTGGAAGAAGCACAGCAACTGCAATTATTATTGACCGATACGATGATTGAAAAAGCCATGCGACAATGGCCTAAGCAGATTTATGAGTTAGATGGACTTGACATTGAGAAAAAATTAAAAAGCAGAAGAGACGAAATAGTGACCTACGCAAAAGAATTTCAACGAATTTTAAATGAAAAGGACTATCCAACAGCACCATTAAAAGGTTCAGAAAACCTTGATCTCAATGGCCATTACTTGAAGTGTTTTGAATGCTTCTAGACTATCTTTCTCATAAAACTCGTGAAAACAGGAAAAAACGGTTCTATAAACCGCCTTTTTCAAATTGTGGAGCAAAAAAATTGATAACATATCGGTGTTAAAAAAAACACCGTTAAAGGCTCAAAAAATAGTCCTATTCCTTCGGGTGGAATGTCTTAAAAGATATCAACTTTAATCCTTTTACTCTTACGTTAAATAAAAGTAAAATTGGCTAATTTTCTCTCAAAATAAATGTATTTTATGCTTTAGACTTATGAAACACCTCATTTATTTAATACTATTAATTTTTAGCACTTCAATGAACGCACAACATATAATTCCTGATTCCATAGCAAAAGAAATCAATATTGCGCTGGCACATTATCCAGAACTTAAAGACACACAAATAGAATTCAGATTTAAAAAAAAGATCAAAAAATCCACCATGCAGGCAAGACCTACTTTTGGTAGCTTCTTTAGAAGTGGAAAGAACAGACGCTATGTCGTTTTGATAAGTGAAACTATTAAAATTACCGACAAAAGGTTTCTTACTAAAGATATTCCTTCTGACATTCTTGTAGGGTGGATTGGTCATGAATTGGGTCATATCATGGATTATACCGACAGAAGCAAACTTAATTTGATGTGGTTTGGAATTAAATATGTATTTTCTGATAGTCATATTGTAGAAGCTGAACGTGCTGCAGACACCTACGCCGTAGAGCATAACATGGAAGAGTACATTTTGAAAACCAAGGATTTTATTCTGAATAACGCTGAAATACAAGATGCCTACAAACTCCGGATTAAAAAATATTATTTATCTCCAGAAGAAATTATGGACATCATAGAAAAAAGAAATTCAGAAGCAGAAGCTATAGTTCCTTAACAAACGCCTCCCATTCCTTGAATTTATCTTCGTTCATCACGCGTTCCATTTTTACTTGACCACCCTTTTTCTTATTGGCGCCACTCCATTCATGAAACACTGACGGATTTACAAATTTCACCTTAACCCCTTTTAAGGCTTTACTTCGGGCAACTTTATAATTTTTGTTGGCAGCCTTTAAGAAATTATCTAAACTTTCTGAAACTTTCATCGCATCGTGGGCATCTTCAGTTCCAATATACCAACAATGGTAAAACTCATCATCTTCACAACGCTTTGCGCATATGGTATATTCAGGAATTTTTGTAGAAAACTCCGCTTCCAGATGCTTCATGGCATCATCCATTTTATTGACTGATAATTGAGATCCTACGGTATTAAGGAAAAACTTAGTACGCCCGGTAATTTTTATCTCAGCACGTTCTACATCCGTAAACGCAATAGTGTCTCCAATTTCATAACGCCACGCCCCACTTACCGTACTCATTATTAGAACATAATCTTGATCTAATTGTACCTCTTTTAAAGTAATGGAAGGCGCATCCGTTATCAAGGAACCATCCTCATTGATATATTCGGGTTTAAAGGGGACAAATTCAAAGTAAACTCCCTCATCAGTCACTAATTGCATCGCATCAGTATCCGGTCGTGCTTGGAATGCCACAAATCCTTCTGAAGCCAAATAAGTATCTATAATGGTTATAGGATGGCCCATAAGAGCATTGAAACTTTTTTCATATGGTCCAAAAGCAACACCTCCAGAAGTAAAAACTTGAAGGTTAGGCCAAATTTCATGGATATGGTTCAGGTTATGGTAACTGATCACTTTTTGAATCATTAGTTCAATCCAAGATGGAATTCCGCTTAAAGCACCAATATCCCAATTTTCAGCATTTTCAGCAATCCGCTGTACCCGTGCATCCCAATCATCAATTTTAGAGATCTCCTCTCCTGGCTTATAATAACTTCTAAACCAAAACGGAATATTGCTGGCACTAATGCCACTTATCTCGCCTTCTAAATGATCATTGTGTTCTTTCAACTCTGTGGAACTGCCAAGCATCATAATTTCCTTTTCAAAAAAATCGGCTGGAAAATCAAAATTACTTAGGGCAAACACCTGTTGAATACCCGTATTTTTAATGGCATCAATCATCTCGTCAGTTACAGGAATCCGCTTGCTTGTTTTTCCGGTCGTGCCAGAACTCAACGCAAAATATTTAGGATGCCCAGGCCAAGTGACATCATCTTCACCATCTTGAAGTCGATACCACCATTCTTTTTGAATTTTATTATAGTCAAAATAAGGAACCTTGATTGCAAAAGCGCTCGCAGGATCTTCTGATTCTAATAGCGTTTCAAAATCATAATGTTTGCCAAAAGCGGTATGCTTAGCCTTATTTAAAAGTTTTTCTAAAACTTCTTTCTGTTCTTGAACAGGATTTTTTTCTGAAGACAAGGAATCTTTGACATCAATGAATCCTTTAATAATATTGCCTAGTATTGCCATGGGCTAAAAATAAAAATAAGATAAAATTATGCTGCCATTTTTCGACATTCTTCAGCACATCTTTTGCAAGATTCTGCACATTTTTGACAATGTTCATGCTCATGTTGACCACATTGCTCCGCACACCAATCGCAAATTTCTGCACATAGTTTACAATATTCTGCTGCATGATCACTATCTGCAGCCATCATTTTGATGGACAACAAACACGCATCTATACATTCTATACAGCACTTTGGACAATCATTCATACTTTTCATTCCCGCCATTTCAACGAGGCAGTTTTGACAATCTACCAAACATTTTTGGCAGGCTTCGATACATTTTTGATACGCTGTTTTCATAATAAATAGTTTTACGCAATATCTTTAATTTACACATGGCATAGTGTTGCAATTAATAAAAGCTTTAACTCTTTTCACTTATCCTATTGTCCTGCATCACCAATTCCCCAAAATTTATTATTTTGAAAACTTCCTTGTCTTGTTTTCGAGAATCTTTGAAGATATTTGTAATCTCTGATATCAATAGAGAATAGCAGTCCTGAATTGTTCAAAATTCAGGTTACAAATATATTTTTAGATAATGATCATACTTTTAGCCTCCCAAGAAGACATAAAAAATGAAGCACAAATTCTGAATCAGCTTTTTGAGTTTAGTTTAGAGTGTTATCATCTAAGTAAACCTTATAAAAACCATCAAGAACATACCGATTTTTTAAATGAAATAGATTCAAATTACCTGAATAGAATTGTCCTCCACAATTTTCATGAGTTAACCAATGAATTTGATATAAAAGGAATCCATTTTGAAGAAGAGATACGAAGAGCTTATATTGAAACCCCTACCCGCTATTTTAAAGATTTGAATCTGTTCGGGAAAACGATCAGTTCTTCTTTTCATGAATTAAAGGAATTAGATGCTAGCGACTTTGAATTTGATTATCATATCCTAGACCTTGGAACATTTTCGACCTCCAATCCAAATCACACGATCAAAGAACCGGATGTCAACCTTATCGATAAGGCAATTATTGCTATGGGAGATATTAATAAAAATCATATTCGTGAAGTCCTTGATTTAGGCTTCAAAGGCGCTGTTATATCTAAAAGCATCTGGGAAAGCGATGAGCCTGTACAAAGTTTTATCGATCTAAAAGCTATTTATGATACTCTTATCAAACTATAAGCGAAAGGCTATCATTTACAAATTATCCAATTGATTATCGGTTCCATCGTCACTTATGGTCCAAAAGAAGCCTACAAAAAAGAACTGATCAGCAGCCGGCCGTAAAGGTCTTCTTACAAATTCTCCCGTTGCATCTGCCATATTCGCATATTGATACCCATTGATGTTTTTAAACCCTAAGACATTGTTCACCGAAAAATATAGAATCTTTTGAGGACTTAATAAATACGCCCAATTCAGACTTAAATTATTATAGGATTTCGTTTTGGCATTCAAAAATCCATCCTGATTCGGATCCGTATAATTTCTACCAGAAGCAAATGCATAACTGAACCCTACTTGACTTTTTAGAGCATCTATCCAATATTTGCCCACAACGGAAATATTGTGCGTATTGACAAAATTTGGCTGTGTGGCATAAGGATAGTTCTTGTAATCTCTTTCAGTGTCCAAAATTGAATAGCTCACCCAATAATCGACATTCTTGATGTTTCTATTATCACGCCAAAACATATCGATCCCCTTGGCATAACCACTGCCTGAATTGTCAAAATTAGTATCAAAATTTATAAATTCTGAATCGTATTTTACCAAACCTTTATATTGTTTGTAGTAAGCTTCTGCCCTAAAAATCCGACCTTCGACATTGAATTGATAATTAAAAATATAATGGGTTGTATTTTGCGGACTGAGCGCTTGATCGAACTTTAAAATGTCGTTACTCGGATTTTGATAAAAATTGCCATACGCCAATGATACCTGACTGCTTTTAGTGGTCTTGTAAGCCAATGATACACGTGGCGCAACATCTGTAGCCTCCAGTAACTGACTATAATCTGCCCGCAGACCAGCCTTCAATGCCAACTTTTTTGAGAAAATAACATCCGTCTCAACAAAGGCAGCTGTAATGTTATTGGTAAAACCATACACCGTAGTAGGATTTACTTCGTCCTGAAAAGCTTCATTAAAGCGACTGGAAAAATACTCTGCACCAAAATTTAGTTTAAATCGGTTGCTAAATCGGCGTTTCAATTTAAATTTTGCGTGATACGAATTTTCAACATTGTCGATATCGCTATCCAAAATGCTTACGTCAGTTGGGCCGTGTGTGTAACTTAAGCCACCAAAAACAGACCAGACGTTGGTCAACATGCCTTGATAGGAGCCATTAAAATAGAGGTTCTTATTGTTGAGTTTGAAATGGACGCCTTCAGAATAGTTGATATCCTCTTGGGTCAATTCAAAGTTGGACACATCAAAAGCCGTGTAAAGTTTTAGTTGTCCTTTATCAAAATGACGTCTGTAAACTGCTTCTCCTGAAGCCGATTCAAAAGGCTTCTCCCATTCATTTCGATCCGGAAAAAGCGCAATATATGGTGCCAAATTAATATATGACGCATTCACACTTAGCGAGCTTTTATTCCATTTTTGGGTATTTCCAACTCCAGCCCCCAAGGTCATTAACGAAATGTCCGTTTTATTCTGATCCGCTTCATCGATCGTATTGAGCAAAAGAACGCTTGAGAGTGCCTGACCATATTCAGCAGAATAACCACCTGTTGAAAATGTTATCCCATCAAACAAAAATGGAGAATAGCGCCCACGAGTTGGCGCATCATTAGTCGTTGGACTATAAGGCGTAAACACACGGATGCCATCAATAAAAATTTGGGTTTCTTCAGCTTCTCCTCCGCGCACAAATAAACGTCCGTCCTCAGCTACGGTCGTTGTTCCCGGTAAAGTTTGCAGCGCTCCTACAAAATCGCCTAAGGCACTTGCAGTAGTTACCACATCCAAAGGTTTTAATACCGAAACTTTGCTGTTATCTCCAGCTTCAAAAGTGCCCGCCGAAAGAACTACGGCATCCAAGGTATTGACATCTTCCCGAAGTTTAATCTGCATCTCAGTCATGGTTTTAACCTCTGCAAGTTTTTTATAGGTCTCAAAGGAGAGAAAGGAAACAATAAGCATTTGTGTGCCAGTTTCGGATGTCGTAAAGGAAAACGCACCTAAAGTATTTGTTGTGCCACCATCGTAAGCCCCTTCCAAAAACACATTGGCACCTTCAATTGGCAATCCTTTGAAATCGGTAACCCTGCCTGAAATTTTCGTTTGGGAATTGCTAATTGAAGCAATCAAAAGTAGTAATAAGGTAATTAGAAGTTTCATAATGACGGTCTGATTTATTGATGGCACAAATGTGGAGCGAATCAGGCAGAATGAAAATTCAGAAGTCCCGAACTGTTATAATTTAAGGATGAATTGCAGATTGAAGAATTTAGCCTTTTATACGATCATTTTAGTATATTAGAAGCAAATTCCAGCCCATGTTGACCAAGACCGATAAACATTTCGCAGTATTATTTTTCCTACTTATCGTTGCGGAGCTCGTCTGTGGAAGTGTAGAACGTCTTTCAACATGGCATTATATTACAAAACCGTCGTTGCTGATTGCTTTGATTTTCTATTTCAACAACCAAAGCAAAACCCTGAATTTAAAAACAAGAATTTTCACCCTAACAGCTTTGGGTTTTTCCTTATTGGGCGATATTTTATTAATGTTTGTGGACCAATCCCAAAACTTCTTTATGTTTGGTTTGATTTCATTTTTGCTGGCACACATTTTTTATTGTTATATTTTTCTCACCAATAGAAATTCTAAAAAGAATCCAATGGGCTTAATTTTGGTTTTACTCATTTATGCCATTGGCCTTTTTTATCTGATGAAAGATGGCTTACAAGACTTATTGATTCCCGTAATTATTTATATGCTCTTCATTTTATTAATGACCGTAACCGCATTTTTGAGATATAGGACACCTGCTTCAAATAGTTACATGTTGGTTTTAGTGGGCGCTATATTATTTGTAGTTTCGGACAGTATCCTAGCCTTAAACAAATTTTATATGCCTTTCGGTTTTGCAAGCTTTAGCATCATGCTAACTTATGCTTTGGCGCAGTATTTTATCGTCTTAGGACTTTTAAAACAACCATAGGCTTTATCAATACTGAACAACTAAATAATTGCATATAAAACATTTAAACCATATTATAGAAAGTTTTAATTCAACTCAATATTGAGGTAAAAATAAACTAAAAAATCTGTAACAATCCCCATAAACCAACTACTAATACTGCAACTAACTAATTGATTTGGACAAAGAATTAGAACATAATTTTGTTGCGTTGCTTGAAGAGCATCAAAATATTGTGCACAAAGTTTGCCGACTCTACACTAACCATAGAGAGGCGCATAATGATTTATTTCAGGAAATCACCATCCAATTATGGAAGGCCTACCCGAAGTTTCGTGGTGATGCTAAATTTAGCACGTGGATGTACCGTGTGGGTTTAAACACAGCCATTACTTTATATCGGAAATCTAAGCGTACAATTAATACGTACGAACTGGACATCTATCAGTTTAAGATAAAAGCGGAAGATTATGATGACACGGAAGAGCAGCAATTAAAACTACTCTATTCAGCAGTCCATCAATTAAATGATATTGAAAAAGCACTTGTCTTGCTTTATTTAGAGGATAAAGATTATAAAGAGATAAGTGAAACCTTGGGAATCAGCGAGGTGAATGCGAGAGTAAAAATGAACAGGATCAAGAACAAACTAAGAACAATATTAAATCCGTAATTATATGGATGAATTAGAACTATTAAAAAAGCATTGGAAGAAACAGGATACCGAATACCCTCAGGTTTCCGCCAATGACATCTATAAAATGATCCTAAAGCGGTCATCGTCCATTGTTAAGTGGATTTTTATCATCAGTATATTAGAATTTGCCTTATGGACGTTTCTTTCCTTTTTCTTAAAAGATCATAAAGACGCACAACATTTCGATAAATTTGATTCAGACTTTCTTCTAATCCCATTAACTGTTTTAGGTTATATCATATTGATTTATTTTTTCTATTTATTCTACAGAAATTTCAAAAGGATTTCCGTTACCGACAGTGCCAAGGTTTTGATGGAGAACATTCTTAAAACGCGGAGAACAGTAAAAAACTATGTGTTTTTCAATTTAGCGTTCATGGCCATTACTTTTGTTGCCGTTCTGTATATTGAATTTGATCAGGACAAAGCCTTCATCAGCAAAGCGCAAACGGCTGCCGCTAACGGAGAAGTCTTTATGTTTTATGCTAAGACAATTTTGATTGTGGCCGGGGTTCTGGCCGTTTTTGGAGCGGTTTTACTGTTCTTTTACTGGCTAATTTATGGCTTGTTGTTAAGAAAGCTAAATAGAAACTATAAAGAATTGAAGAAGCTGGAAATGTAGGTCACTGGCAATTCAGAAGTTATCAATATTCCCTATTGAATGTTAGGTTTGAGCTAGATATGCATATTTGCCAGATGGCTAGATAGAACCCTTCTTCGCTTGATTCTTATAGAAGTTTCTTAATAAATGAACTTCAAAAAACACTAAAATTCTTGTCTAAAAACTTTAGTATGAAAAGTTGATTAAATCAGAAACCTATCAATCCTCAATCTTATATCTGCGAAGTCTGTTCAACTCTTCTTGAGCCATGATCTCCTCTTGAGGAATTACTTTTAGAAATGATGCATGCTGCTCAATGGCATATTCAATTTTCTCCACGATTTGATCAATACTTTCGTTTTCGTAATCGATATCCAATGGGGCTTTTATTTCCATTGATTGTAGAATATTTTTCTTTTTAACGCGCAGGCCTTTTTTATCGAAAGAGCGTCTAAAACCGTCAATCACCACGGGCACCACAACGGGTTTGTAGCGTTTAATAATATGTGCGGTCCCTTTTCGAATAGGTTTAAATGGTGTCGTTGTGCCCTGCGGGAAGGTAATGACCCATCCATCGTCCAGAGCCTTAGAGATCATCGTAATGTCACTCATTTTCACTTGCCGATTCACTTCTTTTCCTTCGGCCCTCCATGTGCGTTCAATACTGATTGAACCGACATACGCGAATATTTTTGGCAACAAACCAGATTTCATGGTTTCCTTGGCCGCCACATAATAAATATTCAATTTTGGATCCCATAAATAACCGATATTCTTAATATTATCCTCCCTATTACTCAAACTCGCATTAAAGACATGAAACATCGCCACAACATCTGCAAAATAAGTTTGATGATTGGAAATGAAAAGTACGTTCGTGTCCGGTAGGTTTCTGATAATTTCAGACCCTTCAATATGAAGTTCATTAAACCCTCTAAAACGTCTGTGAGTCATGGCACCCAATATGCGGATAAGCCATTTTTTCACAAAAAGTATGTGTCCAAAAGGGTTTCTCTTAAATAATCCCATTATTTTATTTATGTATTATAATTTACTAGTCAATTCACTAGGCAACTTCAATATATTTCAGAAAACAAATTTAGTAAAAACCTCAACTTAGAGCACAGTTTTTATCAAGTCTTTTATTTCGCTGAGCATCATGGCTGTTGCTCCCCAAACCGTATGGCCATTCAATTTAAAAACTGGCACCTCTACCTCCTTATTTAAAGAAGTCATGAGCATTTGGGTACCCACATGATCTTCATTTATAAAATCGTTGAAGCTCACCTCAATCAAGTCCTCCACCTCATCATCTTGTTTAATGAATTCTGGTGTTTGCTGAGTTATGCCCAAAAAAGGATAGACCGTAAAATTACTTGGCGGAATATACAAGGTGCTCATTGCCTTTAAAACCTTGATGGCACCAATAGGAACCCCTACTTCTTCAAAAGTCTCCCTGAGCGCTGCATATTCCAACGACGGGTCTTCAGGTTCTAACTTTCCTCCAGGGAAACCTACTTGCGCAGAATGTACGCCACTATAGGTTTTTCTCAAAATCAAAATCAATTTGGTTTGATGTTCCAAATCAGGATAAAATAATGCCATTACACCCGCCTTTCTAGAATTTTTCATTAGCTCGCCCTGTCTTTCAATCAGCTTTAACCGATAGGAAGGGGACATTTTAATCTGTGAATCATTTCCTGGGAGTGGAATATGTTCTATTTTTGAGATAGATTTTAAAAATGTATCAAAATCCATTCAGATATGAGAATTTTAATGTTCGTGGGTGTATGTATCATGTTTCTTAATTGTGAAGATAAACAATCTCGTCAAAACAAAAATGATTCGCCTAAAGATTCTTTAACCACAGAAACCCATCACACTGAAAAAGAGCCTTCCGTAAAAAAACAACGGAAGTTCCCAAAACTTACGGATCAGAATGCAATGGATTTTTTCTTGAAATACGACAAAGAACACAAGGAAAACAAAGTGCGCATTACTACCGATTTTGGAACTATAGATATTCTTCTGTATGATGAAACCAAATTCCACCGTGCCAATTTCATCTTCTTGACCAAACAGCACTATTTTGACAACACACAATTTTATCGCATCGTCAATAACTTTGTCATCCAAGGAGGCAATAGTGACGACATGTCGATAGCAGAAAGACGACAAGAAATTGGCCAATACCTGCTGCCTCCAGATACCAATCGTGGTTACGTGCATGACAGAGGTGCGATTAGCATGCCCAGTAGCGAAATTGACAATGCCTATAAATTGGCCTCACCCTATCAATTCTTTATTGTGCAACAACAAGGAGGTGCCCATCATCTTGATGGCAGTTATACTGTTTTTGGAAGAGTGACCAATGGCATGGACGTGGTTGATGAAATTGCTGCTCAAGAAACCGATGGCTCAGAATGGCCTCTAAAAAACATCTACATCCGTAACGTTGAAATTATAAAATAATTAAGAAAATTGCCCTTTAATTTCGATATCTTGGAAGACTTTAAAAATTAACACTAAAACCAATGACAAAAAACAACCTGAAACACATTAAAACCTTGAGTTTATTTGCGCTTATTGCTTTTTCAAGCTGTAAAGAAGAAGAAAAAAAGGAAAACACTATGGCTACAAATGATAATGTCCTCCTACAAGAATGGACAGGCCCTTATGATGGTGTTCCGGCATTTGACAAGATGAATGTAGAAGATGTTAAGGAAGCTGTTGAAAAAGGAATGGAGCTAGGCTTGGCAGATATTGAGAAAATAGCCAACAATCCTGAACCTGCAACTTTTGAAAATACAATAGTTGCCATGGAACGCTCAGCAAAAGAGCTCAATCGCGTTTTTACATACTACGGAATTTTGAGCAGCAATATGTCCTCTCCAGAATTTAGGGACATTCAAGCCGAGTTAGCCCCTAAGCTGTCGGACTACAGTTCTAAAATATCCCAAAACGAAAAACTGTTCCAACGGATTAAAACCGTCTATGACGCCTCACAAAAAACACCTCTAGAAGCCGACCAGCAGCGTGTGGTTGATTTGACTTACAAAAGCTTTGAAATGAATGGCGCTAATTTAAACGCTGAGCAAAAGAAACGCTACGCTGAAATCAACAAGGAACTGTCATCAATCTATACCAAATTTTCGAACAACATTTTACATGACGAAGAGAATTATGTGACTTATTTAAATGAAGATCAATTGGGTGGACTATCAGAATCTTTTATCAAATCAGCTGCTAAAATAGCTTCAGATAAGGGCGAAGATGGAAAATATGCCATTACCAACACACGTTCTTCCATGGATCCGTATTTGACCTATTCTACTGAACGCGAACTGCGCAAGCAGGTATGGACCAACTATTATTCCCGTGGTGACAATGGTGACGAATATGACAACAACGATTTGATTGCACAAATCTTGAAACTTCGTAAAGAGCGCGTTGGGCTGATGGGCAATGACAATTATGCAGAATGGCGCTTACAGGACAGGATGGCTAAAACCCCAGAAAACGCAATGGATTTAATGATGGCTGTTTGGCCAGCTGCCATTGCACGGGTCAAGGAAGAAGTAGCGGATATGCAAGCTGTAGCCAATGCCAACGGCGACAAAATTACCATTGAACCTTGGGATTACAGATATTACGCCGAAAAAGTACGCCAAAAGAAATATGATTTGGATAGTGAAGAAGTTAAACAATATCTACAGCTTGATCAATTGACTCAAGCCTTGTTTTACACTGCCGGACGTTTGTTCAATTATAACTTTACGCCAGTAAAGGAAGGCAGCGTACCCGTTTTTCATGAAGATGTAAAAGTCTGGGATGTTACCGATAAGGATTCAGGCGAACATATTGGCTTATGGTATTTGGATCCGTTTGCTCGTGAAGGAAAGCGTTCTGGCGCTTGGGCAACCACATACCGTAGTCATACGACTTATGATGGCGACGAAACCGTTTTGGCGTCAAACAACTCCAATTTTGTAAAACCTGCTCCTGGTGAGCCTGTTTTAGTGTCTTGGGATGATGCGACGACATTTTTCCATGAGTTCGGTCACGCCTTGCATTTCTTTTCTTCAAATGTAAAATACCCAACTTTAAATGGTGGGGTTAGAGATTATACAGAATTCCAGTCGCAATTATTAGAGCGCTGGTTATCTACTGACGAAGTGATCAACCAATTTTTGGTACACTACAAAACTGGTGAACCTATCCCGACAGCATTGGTTGAAAAAATTAAAAAAGCATCCACGTTTAACCAAGGATTTGGAACGACAGAGTTTTTAGCATCAGCTTTGATGGACATGAAATTGCATTTGGCTGATCCCGAAAATATTGATATCGACAAATTTGAGCGTGAAACATTAAACGAAATGGGCATGCCAAAAGAATTGGTGATGCGTCACAGAACCCCTCAGTTTGGCCACGTCTTTTCAGGTGAAGGTTACGCTACAGCATATTATGGGTATATGTGGGCAGATGTTTTAACGGCAGATGCGTCAGAAGCATTTAAAGATGCACCAGGTGGTTTTTACGACAAAGAAATGGCTGATAAATTAGTGAAATACTTATTTGCACCAAGAAACTCTATGGATCCCGCAGAAGCCTATCGCTTGTTCAGAGGTCGCGACGCAAAAATTGAAGCTCTATTAAGAGACAGAGGTTTCCCTGTTCCAAAAAGTTAAATTTTAATTTTCTCATAAATTGAAAGCCACGCTAAAAAGCGTGGCTTTCTTATTCAGACTATTACAACGGGAACGGGCTAAAAAAAGCTTGTGAGATTTAAAAAATTCTTGATTCCAATATTGAAGGAAGATGTTTAAAGCAACCGGAAGAACAAGCCCGCCACAATAAATGGTAGGGAAACTTACCTGATAAAATTATTGGGCAAACCGCAATAGAGGCATTTGAAAAATACTTTTAATACCGACTGTAGGTCTGTTGCATTAGTGAAATATCAAGCAAAATATGTACTCATGACTTTTCAGCAAAGGGTCTGTGAAAATCAGTAAAATCCGTGTCAAAATTTTTAGAAGTTAAGCAAGACTCCCTCAACTAGATATCTATATGTCATTTCAAAGCCCACCTAAACTACGCTTTACTTTTGTTGTCACTCTTATACAAATTCGGTAAACTGATATTGAATTTTAAGGCAATTAACCTGACCGATATAACCACAGCACCCGCAATCATGAAAATCACGTTATCTTCTATTGGAAAGCGTCTTAAAAGAAAATAGGTGATGCCTCCCAATATACAAGCTGTGGCATAAATTTCCTTTGTTCTAAATATGACAGGAATTTCATTTGACAAAATATCTCTGATCACTCCACCAAAACAAGCTGTTATTGTTCCCAGTGAAATACAGATAATCGGATGCAACCCGGCCGTCAAACCTTTTTCAATACCCACAACTGTATAAAGCCCAATTCCGATGCTGTCAAAAAGCAGCAACGACGTACGCAAATAATTAATTTTCTGTTTAAAAATAATTGTAAAAACAGTAGCTCCAAAAATGACGTAAACATAAGTCATGTTGGTCATCCAGGTTACTGGCGTCAACCCAATTAAAATATCCCTTAAAGTACCCCCGCCTGCTGCCGTCACGAAAGCGATTATCAGCACGCCAAAAGGATCCATTTTTTTACTCATCGCTACCGATACACCAGAAATTGCAAAGGCAATCGTACCGAGAATGTCAAGGGTTTGTAGAAACATAGTTTTTCTAGAAAGTTATTTAGCGGTCAAAGATAACAACACCTGTTGAGCAATCAGAAATTTTAAGGGATTAAAATATCAATTTGCGTGTTTTATGTTTTTACAAAACCTCTAGAGATGAAAGGATTGAAAACAGTAAGTTCAAAATCTTGATGAGGTCTGAAATATGAGACTTTTATATGCTTTAATAGATAATAAAATTTCAGAATCGTAAGTCCATAACAAAATCAGGATAAGCCCTTCAACTGGGATCAGGACAAGATAAGTGACTCACACACATTTTCCGAAAAGGAAAATATGGTTCGCTGCTTACATACTTTGCGTATAGTAATTATAATCTTTTAAAATGGTATCTATAAATTGAATATCATTGCCATGAATCGCCTTTACGCCAATAACCTCTGTGATTTTGTTGCGAAGTTTAATCAAGGTTTGATAATCATTGGCTAATCTCGCTGTTGAGAAAGTGTCTTTAATAATCCGCGCATCATTATCAGAAAGCTTTATCACTGTTGGATATGTGGGCTGGTAATCATCTTGTAAATCTTCTAAAATTGTATGTCTGATACTCACTTTATCCCTTAACATTATCACAGAGGTTCCAGCGGCCATATCTCCCAAGCGCTGTGACCGTTTACTAAAAAGAATGACGAAGAACCCCAGCCCGAATATATAAATATCCACAATTCTAAAAAACCAACGCACTACATAATCAGCGAGGGAGGCTTGATACCCATCAATTTTCACCACTTTTATCTTCATCAGTTTTTTACCAATGGTCTGCCCTTCCAGGAGCGCTTCCAAGATCAAGGTATAAAACACAACAGGTAGACCTAGCAATGTATTAATACCAATCTGCGACCATTGATCCATGTCCTGAAAAGCTCCAATACTCATGTTCAACAAAGTGATATAGCCAATTTTGATAAGCATATCGATAATAAACGCCAACAAACGTTCCCCAACCCCTGAAGCGGTAAAATTAATTTTTACATTTTGGGTAGTGTTAATTTGTAACTCTGACATATTATATTTTATTTTAACAACTGTATGAGAGAAGTTGCGTTTATTAAACAAAATAAAGAAAAATGGCTGAGTTTTGAAACCGCCATTTTCAATAATGATTTTAAAAATCCAGACGAACTCGCTTCTCAATATATTCAATTGATCAATGATTTGGCCTATGCGCAAACTTACTACCCCAAAAGTAAAGTAATTACATATTTAAATCAATTAGCGGCAAAAGCTTTTCAGAAAATCTATAAAACGAAGCGCGAAGACACCAATAGGATTGTCGCATTTTGGAAAACGGAAATTCCGTTGATTATGTATCAATACAGAAGGTTTGTTTATATCGCCTTCATCATCTTTACCATTTTTACATCCATTGGCGCATTTTCAGCGGCGAATGATGGCGAATTCGTCCGTTCGATTTTAGGTGACGAATATGTCAATATGACCTTAGAAAATATTGAAGCTGGTAATCCCGTGGCAGTTTATAAAAGTGGCAGTAACTGGGGGAGTTTTATAGGCATAACCGTAAATAATTTACGGGTTGGCATTATTGCTTTCGTTCTTGGCGTTTTTGGCGGACTTGGGACCGTCTATATTTTATTTAAGAACTGTATTATGTTGGGCTCTTTTCAATATTTTTTTTACGAAAAGCAAGTCTTTTGGGAAAGCGTAAGAGGCATCTGGATTCACGGCTCCATGGAGATTTTTGCCATCGTCATTGAAGCCGCTGCAGGACTAATCTTAGGTGCAAGTATCTTATTTCCGGGAACGCACTCAAGATTCACATCCTTTAAGCAAGGGGCCAAAACAGGTGTTAAAATAGTGATCAGCACCTTTCCATTTACGTTCTTCGCTGGATTTCTAGAAGGATTTATCACAAGATATTCCCAAGAAATGCCCAAATTGATTTCGGTTGGTATTATCTTGGCAACTTTAGGATGTATTAGTTACTATTATCTAATTTATCCATTTGTTGTAAAGAAAAAACGTGATGCGCAATTGGTGCCCATAATAACTTAAATGAAACTTAACCTGTCCTTAATTTTTATCGCCTGCATGCTTCTGCTCCATGTGAATACGTCACTCTGGGCCAATACTTCTTTGCAGCCACCCCAAACCAAACGTGAATTTAACGAAGGGTTTAAAGACAACTATTCAGGTAGAAAATACAATTATGAAGGTAAAGCCGTGGTGCGCTCTACACCTTCAAAATATGGTGATGCTTCAAAGTATTCTGAAGAAACCCCCAATATTAAAGAAGATGATACTACTGACAGTTCTTCTTTCGATTTCAACGTATTCAATTGGGTTTTTATTCTTATTCTAATCGTAGCCGTGGCTTATTTGGCCTATACCCTTTTAAATGATGGCAGTAGCCGATTGTTTTCTTCAAGAAATAACGAAAAATTAAAAGCCTATGGTGAAATTACGGCTGCCAATATAGAACATGCTGACATCAAGGCGCTGATTACCAATGCGGAAAACACTAACGATTATAGATTGGCCATTAGATATTATTATTTATTAGTTTTAAAACAGCTGACTCTTAAAAATTTCATTAAATATGAGGACGACAAGACCAATGCGGATTACATGAATGCCATTGCATCACACAAATTCAGCAAGGATTTTTCATACACCTCTTATATTTATAACTACACCTGGTATGGCGAGTTTACCCTAAACTTAGAACAATACCAATTGGCAAAAAAAAGCTTTGTTCAACTAATTAAAGAGGTCAACTCATGAACAAAACGGTAATTACCCTATTAATTATTGCAGCAACCATCATTACGGTTGCCATTACGTTAGACTATAATAGCAATCGGAAAATTGATTGGGAAGAAAGTTTTAATGAGAAAAGTAACAAGCCTTATGGCGTTAGTGTGCTTTATAAGGAATTACCAAACCTTTTTGATGGCCAGAAATTAAAAACCATCTACTATTCACCTTATAACTATTTTTATGCCAACTCAGATGAAGGCTATGGCGATCACATAGCAGCAGGAAATTATGTTTTAATTGGAAATTCCAGCTATTTGGAAATTGGAGATATTGAGGAGCTGCTCATTTTTGCAGGAAACGGCAATACGGTTTTTATGTCAGACTACACTTTTCCTCAACCGTTGTTGGACACTTTGAACTTAGCGGTTAAAGTTTTAAAAAACAAAGACAGCGTTGCAATGTTGGGCTTTAATAACAGGAATTTCAGCTCTAAAAACACAACCATTGACAAAAGTGAAAGTACAGCCTATTTTTCAAAATTTGAAGCTGAATCATACAAAACTTTGGGGTATGTAAACGAAGATCTTAATTTGATCAATTTTCTGAAAATCCCTTTTGAAGATGGGCATATCTATCTGCATTTAGAACCTAAGGTTTTTACAAATTATAATATCCTGAAGGATGATCGCTACCTTTACGTTGAAGGCGTCCTCTCCTATCTACCAAATGCCACTATCTATTTTGATTCCTACACAAAATACTTCGATTCGTATTATGGCGATGCTGAAGAGAGGTCAAATTTGAGCTGGTTTCTGCAACAAACCTCCTTTAAATGGGCTTGGTATCTAGCCCTAATTTTAACGGTGTTATTTATGATTTTCAATGCAAAAAGAAGACAACGCATCATCCCCATAATAAAGCCGTTAGAAAACACCACCGTGGGATTTGTGAAAACAATTTCCAACCTTTATTATGAAACCCAGGATCATAAAAACCTCATTGATAAGAAAATCACCTATTTTTTAGAGAAAATAAGAGCTGATTACAATTTAGACACTACCAATTTAAACGAAGAGTTTATAATCAAACTCTCCCAAAAATCTGGCAAAAACAAAGAAACCGTTAAAAAAACCATTAATTTCATCAATTGGTTACGGACTAAAAATGAGTTTTTTGAAGACAATCTTTTAAAACTCAATAAACACATCGAAGAATTTTATTCATAAACTTATGGAAAACCAAGACCTTTTTGAAGGACAACCCCCTACAGATTCAGAAATCAATCACGAAGCAACCTCACAGGATTTAATATTCACCAATCGTTTGGATCTTTCTGAGTTACAGGAAAATGTGCAAAAGATGAAAGCGGAAATTGGAAAAGTCATTGTTGGACAAACAGACATGGTTGATATGCTTTTAGCATCCTTACTTGCGAAAGGACACTCCTTAATTGAGGGCGTCCCTGGTGTGGCTAAAACTATTACTGCAAAATTGATGGCAAAATCACTCAGTGTTGAGTTTAGCCGAATTCAATTTACGCCAGATTTAATGCCCAGTGATATTTTGGGCACTTCAGTATTCAACTTAAAATCGACAGAGTTTGAGTTTAAAAAGGGCCCTATTTTCAGCAATATGATATTGATAGACGAAATCAATAGAGCGCCTGCAAAAACACAGGCAGCATTGTTTGAGGTTATGGAGGAACAGCAAATCACCATTGATGGCAATTATTACAAATTGGAATCGCCGTTCATGGTTTTGGCAACTCAAAACCCGATAGAACAAGAAGGAACTTATCGTTTGCCAGAAGCACAATTAGATCGTTTTCTATTCAAGATTGAGGTAGGCTACCCTAATCTTGAAGAAGAAATTGAGATTTTAATGCGCGAACATAATTTACAAGACCGAGTTAAAACAGATGCGATCACCCCATTTTTAACTGCCGAACAAATCACCACATATCAAGCATTGGTGACTCAAGTGTTAGTAGAAGAACATTTGTTAAAATATATTGCCGATTTGATTATCGCAACCAGAAACAATCAGTTTTTGTATTTGGGAGCGTCACCACGGGCGTCCATTGCGATTTTAAAAGCCAGTAAAGCTTTTGCAGCAATGTCTGGTCGGGATTTTGTAACGCCTGAAGATATCAAACGTGCCGCAATTCCTGTTTTGCATCACCGAGTTATTGTTACGCCAGAACGCGAGATGGAAGGCATCACCAGTTCAGACGTGATTAAACAGATTATTGAGAATGTTGAGATACCGAGATAATTTTCTATCTTCAGTCGAAGAAGTCTGCGGCAAAAAAAATGTATAATTTGAGATAAAATCACAAAATAAGCTTGAAAATCTTTAAACCATTTTACATACAGCCTCGGTTTTTCTATAGTGGATTATTCATTATAGCTCTCTTTGTATTCAGTTATTTTGTTCCAATTTTATTTGGGATTGCCCAACTCTCAATTTTAGTGGTGCTTTTGCTACTTTTTCTTGATGTTTTAATCGTATTTCTAGGAAATAATAAAATTATTGGCCATCGTATTTTACCTGATAAATTCTCAAATGGCGATAATAACGAAATAGAAATCAACATTCTAAACACGTATCCGTTTGAAACTTATCTGACCATTATTGATGAAGTGCCTATTCAATTTCAAGTGCGTGACTTTGAGCTTAAGTTAAAAGTAAGACCTAAGAAAGAAAATCGGATTCGTTATATTCTCAAACCAACGGAACGAGGGGAATATCATTTCGGGAATCTTAACATCTATGCTTCAACCAAAATAGGACTTGTTGCCAAACGCTTCCGTTTTGAGAATGAAGCCATGGTGCCCACCTACCCTAGTTTCAAGCAACTGCGCAAATTTGAATTACTGAATATCAACCACAGTCTTCAGGAGTATGGAATAAAAAAAACACGGCGGATTGGTCATACCATAGAGTTTGAGCAAATTAAAGACTATGTTTTAGGTGATGATTTACGAACCATTAATTGGAAAGCGACAGCTAAGAAAAACAGTTTGATGGTCAACCAATTCCAAGATGAAAAATCACAACCTATCTATTCTATTATTGATAAAGGGCGTGTCATGAAAATGCCTTTTGATGGATTAAGCTTATTGGACCATGCTATCAATGCCACATTGGTCCTCAGTAGTATTGCATTGAAAAAGCACGACAAAGCTGGAATGCTTTCCTTTTCAAAAAAAGTAGAAAACATGGTAGTCGCACAGCGACGAAGCTCACAAATGCGATTGATTTTAGAAGCACTTTACAACGTTAAAACTGATTATTATGAAAGTGATTTTAGCCGACTTTACGCCCACATCAAACGCAATATTACCCAGCGCAGTCTAATCTTACTCTATACCAATTTTGAAACCTTAGACAGTTTAAACAGACAATTGGCCTATTTAAAAGCCATTGCGAAAAATCATCTTATTGTGGTGATTTTCTTTAAAAACACAAAATTGAACAGTCTTGTTGAGGAGAAAGCAGATACGATTCAGCAGGTTTACGATAAAGTAATTGCTGAAAAATTCGCTTTTGAAAAAAGATTGATTGTCCAAGAGTTAAGAAAATATGGTATCTACTCCATTTTAACGACGCCAAAGAACTTGACGATTGACACGATAAATAAATATTTGGAAATTAAATCAAGAGGATTGCTTTGATTTTATTTAAAGAGGTTGCAATTCTGGACAGAAATAATATGATGTTATGTTTTAGGAAGTTTGTAGAACGTTTTACGCCGTGTTCTAAACTGAATGCTTTTCAATAATTACAGTTAAAAATAAAGGTAGGGATGGTTTGAAAATCGCAAAATTCGGGTTAATTTTGTATTTCACACAATTTTAATATAAATACTAAAATAATGAAAAAGTTAGTTGTAGTATGTTTAGCAGCCCTTGCATTTAGCTGTGGTGAAGACAAAAAAGAGCAAAAAACAGAAATGAAAACGGAAACCAAAGTGGAAAAAGCAGCTCCTGCTGCAGCCGATTCGAAAGAAGCGGTTGTATCCATTGAAGGTAACGATCAAATGCAATTCAATAAAAAAGAAATTCGCGTTAAAGCGGGTCAAAAAGTGAAACTTACATTGAAGCATGTAGGTAAAATGGAAAAAGCAGTTATGGGACATAACTGGGCATTACTTACCCAAGATGCTGATGTTGCCACTGTTGGTAACGCAGCTGCCATGGCAAAGGATAATGATTATATCCCTGCAGACATGACTGACAAATTCATTGTTCACACGAAAATGATTGGTGGAGGTGAATCTGTTACTATTGAATTTGATGCTCCAGAAGCAGGAACTTATACGTATATGTGTACTTTCCCAGGGCACTACGCTTTGATGCAAGGTAAATTTATTGTTGAGTAATTACTCAATTTAATAAAAAAACCAAAAATGCCGTAATGAAAATTACGGCATTTTTAGTTTTATAATCTTCGGCTATTTATGACAACTGGAACTTCATTCATCTTCGCCATAGATTAAATCTATAAATTCGTCTTTTGCTATATCACCAAAATATTCCTTGATTTCTAAATCTTTTAATAGCCCAGAGATATCTTCTTTTTCATAGCGTGCACCAATTAATAAGTGTTCAAGGTTTTCCACGGGTTCCTTTCCAAAGAAATCTCCAAAGATTTTAAAGTCGATAATATGTCCTTTTTCCACAAAAATTCTTAAATCAATTTCTCCAATAGGAAAACGCTTGTTACGTTGGACATTAAATTTTGGTGAACGTCCGTAATTCCAATCCCAAGTGTCGTATTTCTCTTCTTTTAGGTGGTGTACGGCTTGCCATTCCTCTGGCGTTAAATGATAGCTTTCAAAAGGTTCACTTTCCTCATAAAGGCCCTCAAGCAGGAGTTGCCGGAACTCATTAATATCCAATGGCGTTTTTAAATATTCTGAAATATTTGCCACACGACTTCGTACCGACTTATGACCTTTAGATTGGATTTTACTCATTTTTACATTGAGCGCATTGGCAACTTCACCTAAATCTGTATCCAACAATAAAGTGCCATGGCTGACCATCCGCTTGCCAGTAGAAAATTGGGCAGTTCCAGAAATTTTCTTTTCGTCAACCTGAATATCATTTCTGCCTTTTAACTCAGCATTAAGACCCAATTTATTCAACACCTTAATTACAGGCGCCGTAAATTTCTTGAAATTATTTAAGCTTTTTCCATCGTGATTGGTAATGAAACTAAAATTAAGATTTCCAAAATCGTGATATACCGCGCCACCACCGGACACGCGCCGGACAATGTGGATATTATTTTCAGCAACGTAATTATGATTAATTTCTTCAAGTGTGTTTTGATTACGCCCTATTATTATGGATGGCTCATTGATATAAAACAACAGATAATCATGGTCCACACTAAAATTACGCAACGCATATTCTTCCAAAGCTAAATTTAACTTCGGATTGGTGTTGCCTTCGTTTTCTATAAAAATCATGTTTTTGTTATGTTTTATACAAATATAATTAATTGTTGATAGGAATGAGGGATTATGAATTTGGGAATATGATTGGGAATTGTTCTTATGATCGCACAAACTCACCTACGATTTAAAAAGAAGTTACAATAAAGGATGGATTTTTGCTACAAATTGGCATCCAGAACTATAAATACAGTTACCATTATTTAGTCAAGAACAAGCAAACTTGAAATGTCTCAACCTGTCTGTAACTTTTGTTTAGGAGGGAAACTTGGATTTTTAACCTTATAAGATTAGTTTTACATAAATTGATTACAATGAAATTTTCTATTACAAAGTTAAGAGCCGCCTTGGGAGATATTAAGGCAATGGAGAAGTTGCATGTTGACACCTATACTGAGGATATTATTAATGATGTTGAAGGCGAACCTTTTGCCATTTCAGAGACCAATGTGATGTATGCTGGCTTTAGTGAATTGGCAGGTTATCATTATTTTAAAACCATTATTATAGGGACCTTTCAGATTAAAACATTTAAAGGTGCAAAACTGACTGTTGTGGGCGAAGATTTTAAGTTGGAATTGAAATCAGATATGGAGGAATTGGCATCGGATTTTTCCAATGTTTCCAGACGAAGCATCACTCAAATTGATTTTGAAATCAATGAAGAAGATCTTTCAAAAGTCTCTAAGTCTAAAATTCAATCCCTTCAGCTTTCCGCTAAAAAAGAACAAGTGCTTTTTAGCATTATTGATATAGCAAAAGACGAAGAGGAATAATGATCTCAGACAAAGACGCAAAATTGAGGAAGCAAGAACGGATGACTTCAGACTAAAATCTGAGACTAGAACCTGAGGCCTGAAAACTCAATTCGCCACTTCACTTATAAATTTAATTCGGTATAAACGTAACTCTTCATCATCATAATCGCCATCAAACTCATCTATCGCCACATCAATTTTATCGGTTTTTGATTCCATAAAATAATCATGGATTTCTTCTTGCTGGTCTTCATCTAGAATATCATCGATCCAATAATTAATATTCAATTTGGTACCTGAAAAAACGATAGCTTCCAACTCCTTGATAAAGTCTTTCATGTTCATCCCTTTGGCTGAAGCAATATCGTCCAATGGTAATTTCCGATCAATATTCTGAATAATATAGAGTTTTAAAGCGGAATTGGTTCCTGTGCTTTTCACAACCAGATCGTCAGGTCTGATGATGTCATTCTCCTCTACATAGTCGGCAATAAATGCGACAAAATCCTTACCATATTTTTTGGCCTTTCCATCTCCCACCCCATGAACATTACTCAACTCTTCCAAAGTAATTGGATATTTTAGAGCCATATCCTCCAACGATGGGTCCTGAAAAATGACAAAAGGTGGTACTCCCAATTTTTTAGCATTACGCTTTCTTAGATCCTTTAGCATATTCATTAATCGCTCATCCGCTACTGCACCTTCGCTTTTTGAGGCTGTAATAATACTTTCGTCTGTGGTTTCATCAAACACATGGTCTTCTGACATCATAAAAGAAAATGGCGATTTCAAATACTCTTTTCCTTTGTCCGTCAAACGCAACACGCCGTAGGTCTCAATATCTTTCTTCAGTAGTCCAGCTACTAACACCTGACGGATCAACGCCATCCAATAGCGCTTATCCTTATCTTTTCCTATACCAAAAAATGGTAATGCGTCTGTTCTATGAGAAACGATCAGGGCATTGGACTTTCCTGTAATGACGTGCACCAAGTCTTTGGATTTGTATTTATCGTTGGTTTGCTCTACCGTATTCAATAAAACCACGACATCATCTTGCGCTTCATGCTGTTTCTTTGGAAAGCGTACGTTGTCATCCATATCGCCACCATCACCTGTCTCGTTATCAAACTCCTCACCAAAGTAATGAAGAATGAATTTTCGTCTAGACATGGAACTTTCAGCAAAAGCAACTACTTCTTGGAGCAAAGCATGTCCAATTTCCTGTTCGGCAACAGGTTTTCCAGACATGAACTTTTCTAATTTCTCAATATCCTTGTAGGCATAAAATGCCAAGCAATGACCTTCACCTCCATCCCGACCTGCACGACCTGTTTCTTGATAATAACTTTCTATACTTTTGGGGATATCATGATGAATTACAAAGCGTACATCAGGTTTATCGATACCCATTCCGAAAGCGATAGTGGCCACAACTACATCAACATCTTCCATCAAAAACATATCCTGATGTTTCACCCTTGTTTTTGCATCTAACCCTGCATGATACGGCACTGCTTTAATACCGTTTACTTGTAGCACTTGGGCCAACTCTTCTACACGTTTACGACTCAGGCAGTAAATAATACCGGTCTTTCCCTCATTTTGTTTAACAAATCTGATTATATCAGAATCAACATTTTTGGTTTTCGGACGAACTTCATAATATAAATTTGGCCTATTAAAAGATGCCTTAAACGTGTTGGCATCTGTAATATCCAAACTTTTAAGAATATCTTCCTGTACTTTAGGTGTCGCAGTGGCTGTTAACCCTATAATAGGTATATTATCTCCAATGCGCTTAATAATATGTCTAAGATTTCTATATTCAGGTCTGAAGTCATGACCCCATTCACTAATGCAATGTGCCTCGTCGACTGCCATAAAAGAAATGGTGACACTTCTTAGAAACTCAACATTCTCCTCCTTTGTGAGCGATTCTGGAGCCACATAAAGCAATTTTGTGATCCCGTTCTTTATGTCCTCCTTTACTTGCTTGATTTCGGTCTTGTTCAATGATGAGTTTAAGACGTGCGCCACACCATCATTTGAAGATACCGCCCTGATGGCATCCACCTGGTTTTTCATTAACGCAATTAAAGGTGACACGATAATTGCTGTTCCTTCTTTTATTAATGCTGGCAACTGATAGCACAACGACTTTCCTCCACCTGTAGGCATAATTACAAAAGTGTTGTCTCCCCTTACTAAACTCTTAATAACGCTTTCTTGAAGACCCTTGAATTTAGAAAATCCAAAGTATTTTTTTAGTGCTGCATGTAAGTCAATTTCTTCTTTACTCATTAATCCCTATTAGTATTTTATATACATTTGCATAGGATTAAAGATACTAATTTCTTTAGATGCATCAAACCCAAAAATCACAAATTTTGAATATTAAAAATTCTATCCTAGCTACGGCAAAAAAAACTATTGACTTAGAAAGCTCCGCAATCTCGAATCTTGCTACCTTGTTGACTGATGATTTTGCAAATGCCGTAGAATTGATCTACAGCTCCAAAGGCAGAGTGATCATTACCGGAATCGGAAAAAGTGCCATTATTGCCAATAAAATTGTTGCGACGCTCAACTCAACAGGTACCCCTGCTGTTTTTATGCATGCCGCAGATGCAATACATGGTGATTTAGGACTTATTTTACAGGATGATGTGGTCATTTGTATTTCTAAAAGTGGAAATACTCCAGAAATTAAGGTACTGATCCCATTAATTAAAAGCGCGAATAACAAAATGATTGCCATTACGGGAAACATCACCTCCTTCTTAGGGCAGCAAGCTGACTATGTCTTAAACACTTTTATTGAAAAGGAAGCCTGCCCAAATAACTTAGCACCTACCACTAGTACCACTGCCCAATTGGTTATGGGAGATGCTCTTGCCATTGCACTAGTGGAATTACGAGGGTTTTCGAGTAAAGATTTCGCCAAATATCACCCGGGAGGTGCGTTGGGCAAGCGTTTGTACTTACGCGTGCGAGACCTATCTTCCATCAATGAAAAGCCTCAGGTTAATATGGATACCAATGTGAAGCAGGTTATTGTTGAAATTTCCGAAAAAATGCTGGGCGTTACCGCGGTTGTTGAAGACGGACAAATTATTGGGATTATTACAGACGGTGATTTAAGACGGATGCTGACCAAGAACGAAGCTTTTATTCAATTAACCGCAAAAGATATTATGAGTTCTAACCCTAAACGGATAGACGAAAACGCTATGGCCGTGGAAGCCTTGGAACTTATGGAAAACAATAAAATCACCCAACTTTTGGTTGAACATAAAGGCAAATATGCAGGTGTAGTGCATATACAAGACCTTATCAAAGAAGGAATTATCTAATGACTAAAACAACCACAAACGAGATGTCTTTTTTGGACCATCTCGAAGAATTACGCTGGCATTTAATTCGGATCGTACTCAGCATTGTTATTGCAGGATCCGTCGCATTTATTTTTTCAAAATGGATTTTTGACGTCATTATTTTCGGACCGAAAAGCATGGATTTTCCAACCTATAAATACTTGTGCAAACTAGCCACTTTTTTCAATTTTGATTCTACGTTTTGTGCTGAATCTTTTCCCTTCAGCATTCAGAGTAGAACCATGGGAGGCCAATTTTCTGCAGACATATGGACTTCCATATATGCGGGGTTTATTATTGCTTTTCCATACATCATCTATCAATTATGGCGCTTTGTCAGTCCTGGACTTATGGAGAACGAACGGAAAAGCTCACGTGGTTTCATCATCGTTTCGTCATTATTGTTCTTTGTTGGTGTACTATTTGGATATTATGTCATCACCCCATTATCCATCAACTTTTTAGGCACCTATTCTGTTAGTAGTGAAATTACCAACCAATTTGATATCAGTTCCTATATAAGTTTGGTAAGGTCGTCTTCTATTGCGGCTGGCTTTGTATTTGAATTGCCAATCATTATTTATTTCTTGACAAAAATTGGACTGGTGACGCCGCAAATCCTTAAGAAATATAGAAAATATGCTTTGGTAGGCGTACTTATCATTTCTGCCGTCATTACACCGCCAGATGTAGCCAGTCAAGTTATTGTAGCTATTCCAATTTTAATTCTATATCAGGTAAGCATCTATATTTCGGCCATCGTAGTCAGGAACCAAAACCGTCAAGCTAAGAGAAATAAAGCCAAAAAGGCCTGATTGTAAAAAACACTATCTAGAAACAAGCTAATAACAGGATATTACAAAGCTAAAATAAATAAAGCTCTTGCATTTCAATCTTAGTTGCCGGTCCTTTAGTGATTCCAAACTTAAGCGGTACCAACGATTTTCCGGAAACTTTGGAGCTTCAAGGTTAAACTTTTTATAAAAAGGAATTGGTTTGTTAGGTGTGCTCTAGTATTTTACTATTTTTATACCTACAATTGAATTTATGAAATTAAGTGCATCAAATTTAATGAAATCCTACGGCGGGCGCCAAGTGGTCAAAGATGTCTCTCTCGAAGTTAATCAAGGAGAGATTGTTGGACTTCTCGGTCCCAATGGTGCTGGTAAAACCACGTCGTTCTATATGATTGTTGGATTGATTAAACCTAATGGTGGTAAAATCTATTTGGATGATAAGGAAATCACTAAATATCCGATGTACAAACGCGCGCAACACGGCATTGGGTATTTGGCACAGGAGGCTTCCGTATTTAGAAAACTGAGTATTGAGGATAATATTCTAAGCGTACTACAAATGACAAAGCTGTCAAAAAAAGAGCAGCTTGACAAAATGGAATCGCTGATTGACGAGTTTGGTTTAGAGCATATCAGAAAAAGTAGAGGCGATTTATTATCTGGTGGAGAACGTCGGCGAACAGAAATTGCACGTTCACTCGCTACAAACCCTAACTTTATTTTATTGGATGAACCTTTTGCCGGTGTGGATCCTGTGGCTGTAGAAGACATTCAAAGAATCGTTGCCCAATTGACCAAAAAGAATATTGGTATTTTGATCACAGACCATAATGTTCAGGAAACCCTTGCCATTACAGACAGAACTTATTTAATGTTTGAAGGCAATATTTTAAAGGCCGGTAAACCAGAAGAATTGGCTGAAGACGAGATGGTACGTAAAGTATATTTGGGTCAGAATTTTGAGTTGCGCAAGAAGAAAATTCTATTCTAAATTGACGGATCTTTAATAGATATTTCTAACCATCCTTAAGGTTATTGCAAATCCAATTATTATAAATCACCCACACTATCGTTAAACAACTATTTAATATATAAAAAGAGCCAATTCAAATAAGAATTGGCTCTTTTTATATATTATAGAATGATTACTGTTTCACCAATATGATTTGTCCAACGTGAGCTCCAGCACAATCAGTACCAGTAAAATCAATTACCATGGCATTATCCCCTTCTCTCAAAACTCCACTACCTGTAAAGACAGCTTCACAGTTTCTTTGAACGTCATCTAAACGAAATGAAGTCAACTTGGTTCCATCTACTTTGATTAAAAAAGTTCCATCGTATTCAGCATCACTACAGCACACTTTAAAATTTGATGTGTAAAAAAATGTTCCTGTCAACTCGTTATTTTCTGAGCTTTCCACTTTCGCAGAAATTCCAAAATCAACATACTCTTTTGTAGGAGTTGTGGAATTCCAAGTTCCCACATAATTACCTTCTAAATAAGTTAGATCTTGCTCTTCAACATGATTATTGTCATCGTCACTGCTGCATCCTAAGAAACAGAGAAGAACAATTGGAAGAATAAACATGCTTACCTTTTTTAAATTTCCTGTAAATTTGATCATTTTCTTCATCGTAGGTTAAGTTTTAAATTATACATACTGCAAAGATACAAGTTAAGTCATTCTGGAGTATCTGTAATGGATCAAATCGTAATTCATTTAAGATATATGACTATTTTCCCCAAAAAGCTGATTAAATAACCACGCGCTAAGTGATATATTTTATCTGATTCTGCCAGAATATATTGAACACTTAATAAAATTGCGCTTGATTACTTCTTAAATACACCAATCAACTTTTTCATTCCGTTAAACATCAATAAGGCCACAAAGCCAATAGCCACACCTACAATAAATTCTCTAATTAAAGAAGGCCAAGTTTCTAAAAAGTGATGAAAAAAGTCCAGATTGTGTACAAAAATACCACCGGACACAAGCAACAAGGCAATGGTACCAATAACTCCTAAACTCTTGATGACCCAGGGTAAAGCATTAACCAATAAATGACCAAAGAAGTCTGAGATGCTTTTCTCTCTATCATTAAAGTTAATCAAGCTATATCCAAAATCGTCCATTCTCACAATTAGCGCCACAATTCCATAAACGCCAACAGTTGCAATCATAGCCACTATGGTTACCACCAAAATCTGATTGAGCAGTGGTATACCCATTACGCTGCCCAACGCGATAATTACAATTTCTACGGATAAAATAAAATCGGTGACAATGGCTGATTTTATTTTCGACTTTTCAAGTTCTACAATTTCAGACGGACTCAGGTCTGCTTTATCTAATATGTCAGAATTATGATGATGAGGCACTAAATATTCATAAACCTTTTCCGCGCCTTCATAAGCCAAATATATACCGCCCAGCACCAATATTACGGTAACCGCAATTGGAAAAAAAGCACTTAACAAAAAAGCAACCGGCAGTATTATAAGTTTATTGATAAATGAACCTTTAGTAATGGCCCATAACACGGGAATTTCTCTTGATGCGACAAAGCCAGATGCTTTTTCGGCATTTACTGCCAAATCATCTCCTAAAATACCAGCCGTTTTTTTTGTTGAAATCTTGGCCATGGAGGCCACATCGTCCATAATAGCGCCGATATCATCTAAAAGTGCAAAAAATCCTGAACCCATTAATAATTGTGATTTAGTTAAAGAATGAAATTGGTGTGATGAAATAGATCACTTATTTCGTCAATGATTTTGAAAACAAAGATAATAAGACATAAAAAATAATGATCATGGGTATCGCCAAAAACTGGAATAGAACTATAAATATCACGCTCATAATGATAAAAACATAACGTACGGCATTTGTTTTAAAACTCCATTCTTTGAACTTTAAGGCAAAGAGATTGACATTTGCATTTAGCAAATAGCAGCTTAAAAAAGTCATCGCCACCAAAAACCACGGATTTAATATCACCGTATTAATGGCATTGCTATTTTGGAATTCCATAATCAAGGGTAAGGAAATAATCAACAAGGCATTGGCAGGCGTTGGCAATCCTTTAAATGAAGACTGCTGGTCTTCGTCCAGATTAAATTTTGCTAATCGATATGCAGACGCCAGTGTGATAAAAAAACCAACAAATGCTAATGGTGCATAATGCTCAAGACCTTCAAATAAGGAAGAGCTACTCCATAATGCTTCAGATCTTTCCGAAACTGAATGGCCTACAGACAAGTTCAGAAGTTTGAACATCACAATCCCTGGCACCAAACCACTAGTTACCATATCTGCCAAAGAATCCAGTTGTAATCCCAAGGGACTCTGCACATTCAGTTTTCGAGCGACAAGTCCATCAAAGAAATCAAAGAAAATTCCGAGAAACATAAATAAGGCGGCAGCCACAAAATTGTTCTGTACAGCAAATAATACCGCAATACTTCCACTGAACAGATTGAGCAGCGTAATGATATTGGGAACATGTCTTCTAAAGGCCATAATATAAGTTTGTGTAAAAATAGCAAACTATTTTTATAAGAATATGCTTATAAGCAATTATTGAAACCTTAAATACTCAAATTGTTGATCAGCGTTCCTATAACTACAGTGGTCTAAGTAAAATCAAGAGAAAGTGCACAATCTAAAATAATATCATGTTTTAATAAAATATGTTATACTCAGGATATTCTATAAAACAAGCGTAGAGATTAAATTGTTGAAATCTTTAGAAGTCCTAAAGTTATAAAGGAAATGACTTAATATTGAAAAAGGCAACATGCTCCTTGTTTATATATTTAGCTCATATCCCATGGAAGTGCGGGATTAGTTCTTCCATTAAAATCTAATGCGCTCAGCTTTTAAGTTTTGGGTTTCCATCCCGCAGGAATGCGGGATTAGTCCTGCCATCAAAACCTAATGCGCTCCGCTCTTAAGTTTTGGGTTTCACTAATAAAAATAATGTGCATCTTTGTAAAAATTTTGCGATTGAAAACAACCAGTATTTTGGCCCTCCTGCTTCTGACCATGATTACCTACGGTCAAACAGCCCGTAAATACTCCAATGAATTTATGAATATTGGTGTAGATGCCGCGGCATTAGGGATGAGCAATGCCGTTGTATCACAATCTGCAGATGTCAATTCTGGATATTGGAATCCAGCAGGCCTAATTTTTATTGAAGACAGCCAAATTGCCTTAATGCATTCTAGTTATTTTGCAAATATCGCCAACTACAACTATGCGGCTTTTGCAATGCCATTGGACAATAGAAGTGCAATAGGAATTTCGTTGATCCGGTTTGGAGTGGATGACATTTTGGATACTACACAATTAATTGATGATCAGGGCAATATTAATTACGATAGAATAAGTCTTTTTTCTACTGCGGACTACGGTGTGACCTTTTCTTATGCGCGCAAAATTCCACTTGACGGATTTAGTTATGGTGTCAATGCAAAGGTCATCCGACGTATAATTGGTGATTTTGCCTCTTCATGGGGCTTTGGGCTCGATTTGGGCATCCAATTTCAATCGCAAAATGATTGGAAATTCGGTTTGATGGCACGTGATATCACGACCACTTTCAATGCATGGACCTTTGACAAAGATAAGTTAGAAACCATAAAAGACGCTGTTGATGGGCAAAACCAAGACGTTCCTGAAGCTACTGAGATTACTATTCCAAAACTACAATTGGGAATGTCCAAAAAGTTCATATTCCGTTATGACTATTCCTTAGTGACTGCCTTAGATCTCAATGTGCGTTTTGAGCAAAATAATGATGTCATATCTACTTCTTTTGCCAGTATTACGCCTTCTTTAGGCTTTGAGTTTGGGTATACAGATTTGGTGTTCCTAAGAGCTGGGATTGGCAATTTCCAGAATGAATTACAAATTGACAACTCTGAAAACATTACCTTTCAACCTAATTTTGGGGTTGGTTTTAAATACAGAGGTATTGAAATTGATTATGCATTTACGGATATAGGCGACCAAAGTGCTGCGCTCTACTCTAACGTCTTTTCCTTAAAATTAGATTTTAGCATCTTTCGATAAATTCTAAAAGCATTTTTGTTTTTGAAGCCTATTTACCTATACGCAACATTAGCGAAGGCGGTAACTGTGAGCTCTGATTCTCAAATCTTGCCGTACTATCTTCTTGTCTTGACTCCTGTTTCTTTATTATTTGTTCTAAACACATGCTACTTATTTACTAAATTTGTTCGTAAATTTCCCCAATGAAAAACTTCATTTTTGCCATACTTTCAGGATTACTTTTAGCATTTGGATGGCCTACTTACGGATTTCCAGTAGTACTATTTTTAGGTTTTGTTCCAATTTTATTGGTGGAACGCCAAATCAGGCTCTCCAATATCAAATGGAAAAAATTGAGACTCTTTGGATACAGCTACCTCAGTTTTGTCATTTGGAATTTCATCACCACCAATTGGTTACAATATGCCGATATCTTTGGTGCCAGTTTTGCCGTATTGGTAAATTCAATGCTCATGGCACTAATGATGGTCATTTATCATAGTATTGCTAAAAGAGCCACAGTTAACATCAGTCTCCTATTTTTGATGTGTTTATGGATGGCTTTCGAAAAATTACATTTAGGATGGGATTTTTCGTGGCCATGGTTGAATTTAGGCAATGCATTTTCAGAATATTTTAGTTGGATCCAATGGTATGAATATACGGGAACGTTTGGAGGCACATTATGGATCTGGATTTTAAATATATTGTTCTTTAAGGTCATTTTAAAATATCAACTTCAAAAATCAGTAAAGAAAATTAAAACCAATAGTATCATTATTTTAAGTGTAATCATTGTGCCAATTATAGTTTCTTTAACACTGTATTACACTTATAAAATTGAAGGACAACAGCTTAATGTGATTGCTCTACAACCCAATATCGATCCCTATTCTGAAAAATACAATGTTCCCAATGACGCTATTGCTGATCTTTTAGTGAACTTGGCGGACACAAGAATAAAGCCCCAAACAGACCTTGTAGTCGCTCCAGAAACGGTGTTTGCAGACAATGTTAAAATCCATGAGTTGAGTAACGCCTATTTTAAAAGAAAATTGGATGTGTATATTTCCGAACATCCCAATATCAATATTTTAACTGGTATTTCTTTCGTGAATTTTATTACGGATAAGGCGTTGGTCAAAAAACAATCCAATTACCACAAAAGTGGATTTTGGTATGATGATTACAACTCGGCAATGCTTCTTAATACGAGCGACAGCGTACAACTTTATCACAAATCGAAATTAGTGGTGGGTGTGGAAACCCTCCCTTATCAAGACGTTTTAAAGCCCTTAATTGGTGATTTTATGATCGATTTGGGTGGAACCTTAGCCATGAAAACCACACAAGACGAACGTGATGTATTTGTTACCTCCAATCCAGCTTTAAAACCGGCTCCCATTATTTGCTATGAATCGGTATACGGCGAATTTGTAACAGGCTACGTGAGAAATGGTGCCACAATATTGACCATTATCACCAATGACGCTTGGTGGGGCGAAACACAAGGGCATAAACAACATTTGAGTTATGCGCGCTTAAGAGCAATTGAGACCCGTAGAGATATTGTCAGAAGCGCGAATACTGGGATTTCTGCGCTTATCAATGCCAAAGGAGAGATCATGTCATCATTGCCGTACGGAACCCAGGGGGCTTTATCAGGTAAAGTTACGGCTAATGAAAAAATGACCTTCTACACCTGGGCTGGCGATTATATTGCCCGTATCGCAATTTTTATTGCGTTATTCGTATTTCTTATCACTATGTTTAGAAAACCAAAAGTAACCTAGAAGTCATCTCTTGCTTTTTAAATTACACGAAACGGATGATAATATTTTATTACAGCCGTCTAGTGAAAAATATTTGAAGTCAATGATTCCATTTAAAAATAAAAGTTTCCTCGGAGTTTTAAAATAACACCATAATTTTAGAAACTATTGATATGAAGAGTGAATGGTCAATTTTAGTGTAAACACTTGGTATTTATCAATTAATTGCAATCAAGTCTTTGTTCCTTATTCTATAAACGAAATGGTCTAGATACATTATTGAACAACAATAAATTCTAACTTCTAACTTTTATCGTCCATTCAAAATTAAAATTTGAAACTTCAATCCCTTCTTGATTGGTGCCAACGGAATTCATCCAAATAGTTTGGCCTTCACCAGTTTCAATGGTTTTCTTTATTGCTGCATCAACTTTATGGCCATCAATACAAATAAAATTAATGCGCCCTGTTGCTTTTTTCGTAAATGAAGCATTATTGGTGGCCACTAACATAGAAATTGGCTTCCCACTTTCTTTAATTTTTGACATTACCAAAGCACCTGTAGTCAACTCTGCTGCCATGCCCTGAACCGCCCAGAACATAGAATTGAAGGGGTTTTGATTGATCCATCGGTGTTTGACGCTAACTTTACACTGTTGGTCATCAATATATTTTGCCCTAACCCCACAAAAAAATGCTGATGGGAGTTTAAAACTTAAAAAAGCATTGAGTTTTCTTGGTGATATTTCCATTTTCAAGATTTGTTAAGTGCTAATTTATCAATTTAAATCCAATTCCCAATTTGTTAATTTTATGTTAAATTACAGTACTGTGTTTTGCATAATACCTTCTTTTAGATATATATTTGCATTAGCAACTATTATATATCCTTAAAAATGATCGACAATCACCAAAAGAACATCGCCACTTTTATCCATTTATCAACATTTTCGAGATTCATATTTCCTTTTGGAAATTTTATAGGGCCAATCATTTTATGGGTCACCAATAAGGACAAATCTGAATTTGTTAATGAACACGGTAAACAAGCCATAAATTTTCAAATCAGTATCTTACTTTATGCCATCATCTTGGGAGCATTAACCATTCCATTTTTTATTTTCGGTATTCTAGGCCAGATTAATCTTTTAGATTTTAATGGATTTGACAATTTTCATATCAATATAGGTAAACCTTCTCCCCTACTTTATATTACTGGGGGCTTTGGAGTTTTGGCCATTACAGGATTTATTTTAGAAATAGTATTTATTGTAGTGGCGAGTTTAAAGGCTAGAGACGGTGAACTTTACAAATATCCTCTAACTATTAATTTTTTAAAATAATAAATTTGACAAATCAATCAATCAATGAATCAATCAATCAATCAATCAATCAATCAATCAAAAATCAAACAGTTTTCCATTATCAAATCAAGTGACGACCTAACAAAAACATTGTCAAATATCTTCGATTAAAACGCAAAAAGTTTCCTGCGCAAAGTCCTAAAAGCATGAGACAATAAACACAGAAAAGAACTATGAAAATTGAAAATACGAAAGCACAAATGCGGAAAGGTGTTTTAGAATACTGCATCCTCTCGGTCCTGAAAGATGAAGATGCTTATGTTGCCGAAATTTTAGGCACCCTTAAAGACGCAAAGATGCTCGTAGTGGAAGGAACTATCTATCCGCTACTGACAAGGCTAAAAAATGCTGGTCTTTTAAATTACAGATGGGAAGAATCTACGTCTGGCCCACCACGTAAATATTATGGCCTCACAGAAACGGGCAAATTATTCCTTCAGGAATTAACCACCACTTGGAATGAATTACAAAATGCAGTCAACCTAGTAACCAACTCAAAAAAATCAAGAAATGAATAAGACAGTCAACATAAATTTAGCAGGTATATTTTTTCATATTGATGAAGATGCGTACCTCAAATTACAACGCTATCTTGAGGCTATAAAGCGTTCATTTACAGATTCGCAAGGGCGCTCTGAAATCATTGCTGATATAGAAGCTCGTATTGCAGAACTCTTTAATGAGCGTGTACAAAATGACAAGCAAGTCATCAGAATAAAAGAAGTTGATGAAGTAATTTCCATTATGGGCCAACCGGAAGACTATCTTGTAGATGATGAAATTTTTGAAGATGAACCTCAAAGAGATTTCCATCAAAAAAGTAAAAGTACATCTTCTAAGAAACTATTTAGAGATACTGACAACTCCTATATTGGTGGGGTTGCGTCAGGTATAGGCCATTATTTAGGCCTTGATGCCATTTGGGTGCGATTACTTTGGATCTTGTTGGCTTTTGGCTCTGGTGGCACTTTTATTTTTATATACATCTTGTTCTGGATCTTGGTGCCTGAAGCGCTAACAACTGCAGAAAAGTTGACCATGACTGGAGAACCTGTCAATATAAGCAATATTGAAAAAAAAATTAAAGACGGATTTGAGAATGTTTCACAAAACGTTTCAGATGCTGTAAAGAATATAGATTTACCCCGACAGGGCAACAAGATTAAATCAGGTTCAAAAAGTTTTTTTGATGCGCTTGGAGAAATTATTCTTTTTTTCTTAAAGGTCATCGGTAAATTTATTGGTATTATCCTTATCCTTATTGGCGCTTCTACTTTAATTGCACTCATCGTTGCTCTATTCTCAGTTGGCGTTGCAGATGTGATCCATGTTCCAGGCATTGATTTTATTGATGCAACTAATGCGGCCAATATTCCTATCTGGATGATGTCCTTATTACTTCTATTTGCCATTGGCATCCCCTTCTTCTTTATTTTCTATTTAGGACTGAAGATATTGGTCAACAATCTTAAGTCTATAGGACAGATTGCCAAGTTTTCTTTACTAGGGTTATGGCTCATGGCCATCATTGGATTGGTAATTATAGGCGTAAAACAAGCCAGTGAATACGCTGAAGATGCGCTTGTGCAGCAAACTGAAAGCACCGTCCTCACAGGTAAAGACACCATATACATAGAGATGTCCCACAATAAGTCTTATAGTAAACAATTTGGAAGACATAGCAATCAGTGGAAGCCAGTTTATGATCATAACGACAAAAAACTCCTCTATTTAACCGATGTCGAACTCATTTTAAAGTCTACCAAGGATTCAGTCGCATCTATTAGGGTTGACAACAGCTCGAGAGGCAACAATTATAAAAATGCCAAAAAGAGAGCTGAGAACATTAATTACAATTATAAGATCACTGGTAACAAATTGGAACTTGATGGGTTTTTGACCACTGCTTTTGAAAATAAATATCGCGATCAAGAAGTTGAAGTAACGATTTATCTTCCTGAAGGTTCTATTTTATTCGTTGATCAAAATACGCACTCGTTTCACCGAAATTACTACAACAGAACATTTTATAAAAATGGTAGGGATGCTGAAAACTCTAGAGAAATCAATAATAATACTATTCTGACAGACGGAATGGAAGGCCACTATTTACAAATTATGAACACTGAAATCAAATGTCTGGATTGTCCTGAGCATTTTTATTATAAAGCGGATATCAACGACGATTCTTCCGAATTTAAGCTTGACGAAAACGGACTTAGAATTAAAAACGACAATAACTCTGTTGACATCAACAAAGAGGGCATCCAATCAAAAAATGATCGGGTAAAGGTGAATATTGATAATAATGGTATAGAAATCACGACGGAAGACAATTAACAACTGGTCGCGATAATTCAACAGTTCAGAGGATCTGATTAGTACTGGACGAAGATTTAAAAGATATTTGATAACGTAACAAAATTAAAACAATCATGAGCACTCTCATCAAAATTATTACCGCCTCCATTTTAAGCTTAACCCTTAGTTCCTGTAATTTAGGTTTGGGAAGAATGGGTAATGGGAACGTCATTACAAAAGAACGCTCTCTCATTGGTGATTTCGACCATATTGAAGTAGTCCACGGACTGGATGTTTATTTGGTACAAAGCGAAACTGAACACCTCACTGTTCAGGCCGATGAGAATTTGCATGACATTATTATGACTGAGGTAGAAAATAACACCCTTAAGATCTACGCTGATGAAAACATAGCATCTTCCACAACTAAAAAAATTATGGTCAATTTTAAAAATGTTTCTAAGATTTCGTCCACAAGTGGAAGTGCTATTTATAGCACAAACACAATTACAGCCGAAAACCTAGAACTTTATACTGCCAGTGGAAGCGATATGGAGTTGGATATAAAGGTAAATAACTTAAATTGTACGGCATCCAGTGGTAGCGACTTAACCGTAAAAGGCACAGCACACTCTCTGACTGCTAATGCTTCAAGTGGCAGTGATATCCATGCGAAGAATTTAAGTACCCAAACTGTAAATGCAAAATCATCAAGTGGTGCAGACATTCTAGTCAATGTTTCAAAAGAGTTGACTGCCAAAGCTGAAAGTGGAGGCGACATAATTTATGTAGGAAATCCAGAAAAAGTCAACGAATCAAAACAAGTTTCTGGCAGCGTTAGAGCACAATAAACAGGGCAACTAGCCCATTTCAAGACATGCTTTTAGAGCCATTTCAAACCTTAATAAAAGTTTGGGATGGTTTTTGTTTATATTTGTTCCTATAAATTTTAAATAGTCAGAATGAATAAAATCATTTTTGCATTTTTATTGGTTTTAATCTCCACCGCCTTTGCCTCAGCACAAGATGATGAAAAAATTAAAGGTGATAGAAATGTAACCATAAAGCAAACTTATATTGATCCTTTTAATACAATTGTTGTAGGTGAAGATTTTTCCGTTGAAATCATTTATAACAGCAAAGCTTCAGTTGAAATAGAAGCAGACAGTAATCTGCATGAATACATACTGTTTGAAGTAGTTAATGGCACACTCACGTTTAAGACCACTAAAAATATCACCTCTAGCAAACGTATGAATATCAAAGTTAATTATGCCGATGGCCTTGAGACAATTGAAGTTTTGGATAATGGTGAAATCCGTTCCTTGACTTCCTTGGAACTAAAAAATACAACTTTAACCACTACGGGCTCATCTCGTGCGTATCTCAATATAAAAACAAATGAGCTTAAATATACGGCATCAGATAAAGCTAGGGCCAAATTAAATATCAATGCCGAAAATGCTGTAATTGTTCTAAGTGACAATGTGAAGATAGAGGCGCTTCTCAATTCAAAATCTGCGAAAATAGACCTCTATCAACGTGCTTCGGCAAAACTAGACGGCACCATTGAAACCACTCAATTACGCGTTGACAATTCTTCCAGCTTTAGCGGTAAGGAATTCTTGACAAAAACCTGCAACCTTATTGCCGATTTAAGCAGTTCTGCCACTATTCGCGTTAGCGAAAATATTACCATTGAGGCTACTGGAAACAGTGAGGTATATTTGTACAATGAGCCAAAAATCACACTCACTAAATTTGTAGGAAACTCCAAACTGCAGATGAAAGAGCGGTAATCGTTTCGCCATAACCACCTGAATTCCTAAAGAAAATAAAGTATTATTCAATACCTTAGGTTCATTAAATTCCTTTTACTCAAGTTATTCGATTGCAGCGACGTCTGAAAGAAGTTCAATCACATTTTAATTGGATAATAACTAAGTGCAGCACTATCCGGATCCTTGAAGTTATAAACTTCACCCAATCTCAAGCTATCTCAAGGTTAAAATTTCAAGCTCCACATAAATGATGCCTCTTCTCATTTAGTGGTTACGGAGGAGACCAATCCTAAATTGAGCATAAGAGCTTTTAAAAAACGACCTTTCCCATTTAATTTACGATGAGGATTTTTGTGAATAAAAGATAAAATCCGTCAAATGTACTACCTGATCAACGCTCCCACAATTAACGCGCTCTTAACACAAAGTAAAGTTTTCGCTAGTATCTTTAAGAAAAAAGCAAAAATATGGCAAAAAATGTAGCTGATTTATTAGTAGAGAATCTGGTAAATGCAGGGGTTAAAAGATTATATGCAGTTACCGGAGATAGTTTAAACCCTATTAATGATGCCGTGCGGCGTGATGGGCGGCTGGAGTGGATTCACGTGCGCCATGAAGAAGCTGGCGCCTATGCCGCTTCCATGGATGCTGAACTTGATGGTATTGGTTGTTGTATGGGCAGTAGTGGTCCGGGTCATGTCCATTTGATCAACGGCCTGTACGACGCAAACCGCTCTGGCAACCCGGTAATAGCTATTGCCACCACAATAAACGCCAATAAAATTGGAGTGGAAAATTTTCAGGAGACCAATGTCGTCAAACTCTTTGACGATTGTAGCAAATACTGTGTAATGGCAAACACACCACAACAAGCGGCCCAGGCATTCCAATCGGCCATTCAACATGCTATCCAGAAGAAAGGCGTTGCAGTCGTCGGTTTGCCCGGTGATGTATCTGAGGCCGATGTTGAAAAGGTCAGCACTTCTCATAAAAACTACTATACCAACTCTATTCTTACTCCAGGAAAGGAAGACATGCAAGAGTTGGCTAAGGTTATTAATTCCAATAAAAAAGTGATGTTATTTTGCGGTTACGGTTGCAAAGACGCACAGAAAGAAGCGATGCTACTTTCGGAAAAATTAAATGCGCCTATGGGCTACAGTTTCCGCGGAAAAATATTTTTTGACAAAATCAACAATCCCTATGCTATAGGTTTAAACGGTTTACTGGGCAGCAAATCAGGATTTCAAGCCATGCACGATGCTGATTTGGTCATTTTATTAGGAACGGATTTTCCTTATAGCGATTTTATACCAGAAGAAAATACCATTATACAAATAGATCATAAACCTGAACGCATTGGACGCCGCGCCAAAGTGGATTATGGCTATGCCGGAAACATTAAGGATACCATTGAAGTATTGCTTCCCTTATTGGAGAAAAAATCCGACGATGGATTTTTAAAGGGTATGCGAAAATTGCACGATGAGCAAGAGGAAAAATATGCATCTTATGTACAAGAAAAATCCAAGGAAAAAAATATACATCCTGAGTTTGTAGCGTCTGTTATTGACGACATTGCGGCAGACGATGCTATTTTCACCGTGGATACAGGAATGTCTGCCGTCTGGGCTGCCCGTTATATTAAGGGAAAACGCGACCGATACCTCACCGGTTCCTTTAATCATGGCTCAATGGCTAACGCTATGCCTATGGCTATCGGTGCAGGACTTTCCAGACCAGATCGACAAGTTATTGCCTTATGCGGAGACGGTGGCATAAGTATGCTTTTGGGCGACTTAATGACTATAAGCCAATATAACATCCCAGTTAAAATCATTATTTTCAATAATCGCTCTTTAGGCATGGTTAAATTGGAAATGCAAGTGGCTGGATATCCCCAATGGCAAACTGACATGAAAAATCCAGATTTTGCAATGGTTGCTGAGGCCATGGACATTAAATCATGGAGTGTCAGTGAATGCAAGGATGTAAAAAACACTTTGCAGGAAGCCTTGGCTCATAATGGTCCTGCCCTAGTTAATATTTTTACAGATCCAGATGCGTTAGCCATGCCTCCAAAACTTGAATTTAGTCAAGTAAAAGGCTTTGCAAAAAGCATGGGTAAATTAATGTTGAATGGCCAAGCGGCGGACGTGATTGATACCGCAAAATCCAATATGAAATATTTGAAAGAACTGTTCTAGCAGTTTGAATAAATTATAAAAACTTTCTGGATTCACAAATTCACAAATCCGTCAATCTGCATCAAAACCCTTAAAAGACTATTTACTTCTTTTAAATGAGGTCATCAAGAAAACTGATGAATCATAGCGATTCAACATTGAAATGTCATTGGTATAATGAATTAAATTTTATATTTTGTGTGTAAAAAAAAATGCCTAATGTATAGTTTGCAACTATAACCTTAGGCATTTTTAAATTATTAGGATAAAATTTTTAAATTTATATATTGGTATTTAATAGTTGGTAGCAGTATTAACCTCAAATGTCGAGTCAATCGATGCTAAATAACGTTCAGCATCCAATGCCGCCATACAACCCGTTCCTGCTGCTGTAATAGCTTGCCTGTAAACATGGTCCGCCGCATCACCAGAAACAAATACCCCATCTATATTTGTTTTGGAAGTCCCTGGTACATTGATAATATAACCTGTTGGATCTAAATCCAAGAAGCCTTTAAAAATATCGGTATTTGGTTTATGTCCAATGGCCACAAAAAATCCTGTTGCTGGTATTTCATGCACCTCATCTGTGATATTATTTTTGACTCTGACACCAGTCACTACTTGTCCATCACCTAGAACTTCATCAGTATTGGTATTATACAATATTTCGATATTTGGAGTATTCTTTACTCTTGCCTGCATAATTTGTGAGGCTCTAAACTCATCACGTCTTACTAACATTGTAACTTTTTTACAAAGTTTGGACAGGTAATGAGCTTCTTCACACGCAGAATCTCCGGCGCCTACGATCACAACTTCTTGATTTCTATAGAAAAATCCATCACAAACTGCACAAGCGGAAACACCTCCACCCAATTGTAAATATTTTTGTTCTGAAGGTAATCCAAGATACATTGCTGTTGCGCCTGTAGAAATAATCACAGTCTCACAGTGAATTTCTTTATCATCTTGAACCCATACCTTATGCACATCTCCCAAGAAATCAACTTTAGATATCCAACCATCTCTTACGTCAGTTCCAAAACGTTCGGCTTGTTTTTGTAACTCTATCATCATTTCGGGGCCTGTAATACCATCGGGATATCCTGGAAAGTTTTCAACATCATTGGTAGTTGTCAATTGCCCTCCTGGCTGTGTTCCTTGGTAAAGTACGGGATACATATTAGCTCGTGCCGCATAGATTGCTGCAGTATAACCTGCTGGCCCTGAACCTATAATCAGGCATTTTACTCTTTCAATTGAATCTGACATAATTATAATAAGTTTAGAACTTACAAAAATAGAAATTTTGCAGCAATACTTCCATTAATATCATTAAAAGTTATTATGTAACAATTGGTTCAGACAATACCAAATTTTAAACTTTTTTTTATATATTTAGTAGTTGGCGGGAACCGGATGTCAATTCCAATAATACCCTAACTACTAGCGACATATTGACATAATAATCAAAACTAATTTTAATTTTAAATTCGAATGGGCGTGATTTCAACAGATAACAATGAAATAAAATTATATTTTCATTCTGAAAGTTCTATAGGTAAACAAATACAAGCATATGTATTAGCTTCAGAAAGAAAAATTTTAACGATAGACATATCCAAAACTACGGTTACAGGAACCCAATGGACAGAATTGGCTAAAGGCTTAGGAGTTCCTGTTTCAGGACTGATCAACAAGGAGCATCCAGATTTCACTCAGCATTACGATAAACGCGTTGATTTAGATGCTGACGATTGGTTAAAAATCCTTGATAAGAATCCTATTGTATTATCTAAACCAATTGCTATTATAGGCAAAAAATATGTGCAACTTGAATCGCCATCTGATTTTATCAAATATATTGAACCGGATAGTAAAAGTATTCACTAAAAAAAGAGGCCATTTATAAATAATGGCCTCTTTTTCTTATTATATAAATGCAAACTTTACATTTATTAGTTGACAGCGTCTTCAACATCATCCACAACGTCATCAATTGCATCTCCTACGTCATCAGCCGCTTTTTCAACACCGCTTTTATTCGTTTCTCTACAACTTGTAAAAGTTGTCATTACAGTTCCTAAAGAAAATAGGACCATAAAAGTCATCATTAGTTTTTTCATAATTTTATATTTGGTTTGAAGTTAAAAGTACATTTTTATTTTTTTAATCCTCCTCTTAATAGAGATAAAATGAAAAGGACTATAAAAATAAAAAAGAAAATCTTAGCAATACCAGCAGAAGCTCCAGCGACACCGCCAAATCCTAAAATACCTGCGATAATTGCAATTACTATAAAAATAATAGTCCAACGTAACATAATTTTGAGTTTTTAAGTTAATGTATGATAAAGGTAATTAATAAGGATTCATGCGCTTAACGCAATTAAAACAGAATTTAACTCATAAAGAATGGGTATCTAAAGAAGCAAAATATTCAGGTTTTAATGATAAAATGTCCACTTTCATAGGGCTCATAATAAAATTTCATCGAACGATGTTCTACGCACAATTGTTTCAACTGAGCTAAAGATGTTGAGGTATCAAACCATTGTTTGAGTTCATGATCATTTAAAACAAGGGGCTTTAAATTTGAGATATTGGGAACATCTTTAAAAGATTCATTGATTTGAGTCACTACTAATGAGCAGGTTATAAAACCATCATTCAGTTCATTGAACACACCGGCTATAGCGAATGGTTCAAAATCAGGCAAATGTACATGACAGCGTTCCACAGTACCATTGGTGAGCCACGTGGTAAAAAAGCCGGTAGACAAAATAATGCATCTTCTTTTCTCAAGGATATCCATGTATAATCCATTGTCGTTTTGAAGCGTCTCGAATTTAACATTTAAAGTGTTTACTACATCCTGAAAAACACTCCAATTATCTTCAAAGTTTTCTGGTAACAACCCCCAGATGGCGTAAACTGCTTTATGTGGATCAGAAATAGTTATCACAGAAATCGTTGATTCCATTAAGCCATCAATTACGCCTTGAGGCTTATAAAGGTTAGGAAACTCAAAGTTGACATGAAACTTTTTCTCAATGGATTCCCGATTGGCTATATTGGATATTTTATAAAACATTGCAATATTTATTAACATGTAAGTAAATCATATTTACTTGTGTTTTTTAACTTGAATGCATCAATTGGTAACGCAAATAAATGCAAAATAGCGAATCCTAAAAAGTACACACTATTGTGGTCAGCAAAAAAAAAGACACTTAAATTAGTGTCTTTTTGGTGCTTTTTCTGTTTTTACATTGATCAACTTAAATCTTCAAGTCTTTTGATATTAACCAGACCGTGCTCAATCGTGTTTTTTTGCGTTTCCAAAAGCTGTCTAGTTGAACCAGGAAGTGCGGTATCACTCAACACATCTTTATATTCTTCTACCGCGGCTTTCTCGCCTCTAATTGCTTCTTCCAACATGGACTCATCGTCATCAGAAGAAAACCATGATTTCACTTCCATCCAAGTACGGTGGGCTGCTCCTGTAACACTGCCACCTTTATCAGGCTCTTGTCCTAAATTCTTTAACTCCGACTTTAATTCATGTCCAAAATTATAACGTTCTTGCGCCTTTCCTGAAAAGTAAGATTTAAGACCTACATGCTTAGAATTTTCTGAGGCTTTTTTAAAACCTTCTTCTGCATCATAGTTCTTTTCCAACAAATCATTTAATTTATTTCCTAATCTATCTGTGTAAGCACTCATAGTATTTAAGTTTTTATGGTTGTCATAAAACTACCAAACGAATAAATTAGGGATTAATCCATTACAAAATATAATTAACCCTTATCAACGGCTTTAAAAAATTAGTTATGATCGCATCATAATTACGCAAAGTTAACTTTCAAAAGTGAGGTAAAAACCAACCATATGTTAAAGCATTGAAGCATGAGGATTTCAATCTGGATATTAAAGTTAAAATTCTCTGTATCCCACTTGGCAAAATAAATTTGAAACGGTCAAGAAAACTTAAATTTAAAACAAAAGAAAACCTCAGCATTTTTGAAGTGTTGCTGAGGTCGTCCTTCCTAACTAACCAACCAGTGTAAAGAGTATGAAACTCTTTGTATATTTCAAAATTAATGAGATATGAATTCGCGAACGTACTTAATCCCAAAAAAGTTTGACTGTATTCAATTTTACCTTTTGACACGACAGAAATAGTATAAATTTGTGAAGAACATTGATCAGATGTAGAACTTGATTAAACATTATTTATATTTGTTTAACAATAAGTACCTGACCCCATTTCATTTTACCTGTCTAAATTTTTAAAATTTAAAGAACCAACCTTTTATTAATTTTTGAGAAGTTATGATAAATGTAATTCTAAGTGCAGAGACCACCGAAGGTGCAGTTAAACAAATGCAAAGTTATTTTGGGGGTGAGATTTCTGAACGTTGGGGTGAATACACCTTAGCGTTTGATAATGATACCGCGAAAGGGTGTGTGAGATGTATTTCATTTGATTGGGGAGTAAGCTTGCTCGAGATTGATGCTATTTTTTTTGAAGACGTTTTGTTCGTTAGCGATAACGGAAGCTCTAATCCCATACATTTTACGTATTGTTCTCAAGGGTGCTACAGAACCAGATTCGAGAATGAAACGCAGTTTCAAACCGTTGAACAATTTCATTCGTCCATCATCGTTTCCAAAACAGGCTTAAAACTCTACTCGTTTTTACCCAAGGACATTCATATCATTCTCAACAACATTCGAATTGTCCGGAAGGAGTTTCTTAAAAAACGTAATAACCAACTTTCTGAACTTAATGAAAATCTTTATCGGGTTTTTGTAGATGATAAAGATGAAAAGGAATTTGCCTATTATGGTCCTATTCATTTAAAAATGGAGGACTACGTAAAAACTTTACGCGATTTAAAAACGGAAGGAATGACACGTGTTCTGCATATTGAAGGGGAAGTATATCATTTACTCTCCATGCACATTGCTCGACATGATAAATACCAAAATAACGATGTCATCCCAAGCACTCTCTTAAAAGATGAGCTAAAGATTATTAGGCGTCATGCAAAGAAAATATTGGATGATCCCTCATTAAATTATAATTTAGATCAAATATCTAAAGATTCTGGTCTTTCTCAAGCTAAATTACAGGAGGGATTCAAGTTTCTATACGCAAGAACAGTCACCGAATATATAAGGCACGTGCGCTTAGAAGCTGCGCGAGATTTAATGAACACCACCGATCTGAACATTTCTCAAATTGTATATACCATAGGATTTACAAGTAGAAGTTATTTTTCGAAAATATTCAAGGAGAAGTATGAAATGACTCCTCACGAATTTAGAAAGCAGGTTGTGATGGTGAATGTGGAAGAGACTGAATAAAAAAGATAATAAAATTATCTTCTAATCAACTTTTTAAGCAGTACAAGAACACCATATTTTCCAGCAAACTTCAATCCAGTGTTCACCCAGTTAAGAGGTTTCATATCTTCCTGAAAATCATTCTTTAGACCTTTAATCTCTTCCCAAGCAATTTGTTTTTCAAGGCTCAGCCGATTTAAATCATAGTCGATTTCGTCAAACGATTTATAGGTTTTCATGAGTTATGATTTAAAGAATTTGGATTGTAACTTACTAATTATTCTGGCATCAACTAGATATCTTACCTTGTAGATAATGAAAGCGATGATTAAAAATAGTGCTCCCACTATAAGATAACCTAAAGCATAGCTTTGTAGAAGTTCACCAATGGCAATAGCACCAGCTATAGCCAATAAAATTAAACCTATAAATAATACAGCACCAATTATAAGCGCTTTGCCTGCCATACTAATGGTGTAGGACAATTGCTGAAAGACTTTTAATTTGAAATATTCGTAAGATTTATCAATATATCTTTCACCAATATCTGATGCTTTATTGGAGGTATTATTTATAGATTCAAAAATGTTCATATTTTAAAATTATGATTTTTGTAGTTTCTTGTTTTTTTCTTTCAAAGTAGCCAATTTATTTTCCAATGTAGTAATTACATCTTCAGTTTTATGACTTGCATCAGATACAATATATTCTACTTTTTCATCTAATGTCATTTTCTTTGCTTGCACAGAGTCTACAAAACTATCTCTTAAATGAGATGCTCTATCTGCTAAATGAGATGCCTTATCAGAAATAGTATCTCTTGCAGCCATGGCTCCTTCAGCAAATCTATCCTTTGCCGCTAAAGCTTCATCTGAAATTCGTTGTCTTGTATGCACACCTTTATCTGGTGCAAATAAGATTCCTAACGTTGCGCCAATTGCTGTACCAGCTAAAATGCCAATAAGTGTGTTACTGCTATTATTTCCCATAATATTCGTTGTATTTTAAATTGTTAATATTAATTTTTTGAGTCTTAACAAAACTATAGTAGAAAACAAACAAGGGTTGTCTCAAAACATTAAATTTTTGACTATTACACGATAACACTTGCGCTCTCAAAATATTTCTTATATTTTCGATAAGAACTCATTCACATTATAACAAATGTAAGCTTGAAATCCTAAATGTTAAAGCCATTTATAACGAATTTAACATTAAAAGTAATTAATTATGAAAAAATCCATTAAAACTATCAATCCGTTCAACAATCAAGATATTAAAGAATATAAACTGCATACAGCTCAACAGTTGTCTGATATCCTGGAGTGTTCAAATACCACCTTTTACAACTGGCGACAAACATCCATTAAGGAGCGTTGTAGACTCCTAATGAATCTGGCTCAAATTCTAGAGGACGATAAACGGGATTTGGCCAAACTGATAACCCAAGAAATGGGCAAGCCCTATTTAGAAAGCATTGCTGAAATTGAAAAATGCATGACCTTATGTGATTTTTACGCCACCAACGCCGATGATTTTCTAGCTGATGAACTCATCGAGACTGATGCCTCGGAGAGTTTTATCAGTTACGATCCGCTGGGCACAATTTTGGCCATTATGCCATGGAACTATCCCTTTTGGCAAGTCATGCGATTTGCAATCCCAACCTTAACCGCAGGAAATACGGCTATTTTAAAACACGCTGCCAACGTTTCGGGTTGCGCCATGGCCATAGAAAAACTTTTTGAAAAAGCAGGCTTCCTTAAAGGCTGTTTTACAACCATCCTCGCCAGCCATGATGCCGTGGAAAATCTTATAGCGAATGATAGGATTAAGGCCGTCACATTAACAGGTAGTGAGAAGGCTGGTCAATCCATTGCCGCCATCGCTGGAAAGCACCTCAAGAAAACGGTTTTGGAATTGGGTGGAAATAATGCCTGTATTGTTTTAGATGATGCGGACTTAGACAAATACATGGACGTCATTGTTCATGCCAGAATGCAAAACGCAGGACAAAGCTGCATTGCGGCAAAACGATTTATCGTTACTGAAAACATTTACGATGATTTTTTAAAACGGTTTAAAGAAAAAGTAGCTGCACTAAAATCTGGAGACCCGATGGATAAACACACCACCATAGGCACTTTGGCGAGAGCTGATCTAGGAGAAACTTTGAAAAAGCAGATTGAGGATTCCATCCAGTTGGGAGCAACAGTTGTTACTGGCAACAAACTAAATAAAGCCTATTTTGAGCCCACAATATTAATAAACATTACTAAAGACATGCCCGTTTTTAAAGAAGAAACCTTCGGGCCAGTGGCTCCAATTATGAAGGTGAAAACTTCTGAAGAAGCCTTTAGAATGGCCTCCGATACAAATTACGGCTTAGGAACGATGGTATTCACCCAATCTATTGAAACAGCCCAAAACTATATTGACACCATTGAAGATGGGGCCTATTTCGTGAACGAATTAGTAAAATCTGATGCTCGACTTCCGTTTGGTGGTACAAAATCATCAGGCTATGGTCGGGAACTCTCTAAAGAAGGGATTCACGAATTTGTAAACAAGAAAACAGTATTTATTAACCACTAAACAAAAAACTTATGAGTTTTATTAAAGAGGAAGAGGAAAAAACAAACGATTATATTTTTCAAAAGGATGCCACCACAAAGTCTACCACCATGTTTGTGGCCATTGTCTTGGTTGTTTTAATCATTGGAGTCATTATATCGGGCTTTTACTTTGAATGGTTTTAATTTGGGATCTAGACGTCCCAGGCTAACTAAAATTAATGAATATGGTGCGTCCATACTTTAAAATCGGTAATGAAAACTGTGTTTGAGATCATAATGCACTTTAGATGTGCGAGTTAATTGATTATTAAATGAGATAAGTCCTCTATTTTTTGTAAATTAGAAAGACAATTATATAATAATCAAAAACTTAACCTTATGAAACTCTCATTTCTATTTATAGTGATTATAGCATTCAGCGCTTGTAACAATCAGAAAAACCCGGAAATAACGACCAAAACGGAGACAGAAGATCATACTCTAAAACTTAATGGCACTTGGGAAATGATCGGTTATTATAATTATGTGGATAATAAAGTCACTGATTCTTTTCGAACCAACGACGGTTTTAGGCAAGTTAAAATGTATACAGACAAAAAAGTCATGTGGAGCAAAAATGTACCGTCCGATTCTAGTGAATGGTTTGGATATGGGAATTATAACGTTCACGAAAATGAACTTAATGAAACCTTGGAATACGGATCAGAAATGATGCGCAGAATAATTGAAGAGAAAAAAGAATTCAATTATGAACTTGTATTAGAAAAAGATAAATTCAGCCAAATTGAAATTGACGACGATGGCAATCGACTTTATTCTGAGAATTATAAACGCATTGAATAAATCGAGTTAATCTTATTTCAAGTTAAATTGAACAAAAACAGGAAAATGGTCTGAAGGAAATTTCAAATTGATGGCGCTTGAAAGAACGGCATATTTTTCGACCTCAATTTGATTTGAAACCATGATGTAATCTATTCTTTGAGTTACAGGTTCATTATATTTAAAACCATTAAACGTACCTTCTGGTCCAAAGACATACTTCGCCTGATTTCTAGAATCCAAAAACTGCAGCTTTAAACTAGTTACCAGTTCAGAGTCTGGTTCTACATTAAAATCTCCCATAATCAGCACAGGATAATTCTTTGTGTTCACCGCTTTAATTTTCGCTAAGATAAGCTTCATTCCTTCCTTTCTGGCCACTTCCCCAATATGATCAAGATGGGTATTGAAAACCCAGATTTTCTTGTTATTCTCTTTTAATGTAAACAAACCAAATGTGCAAACTCTTGGATAAGCAGCGTCCCAATCTGTGGATACCTGGTCTGGAGTTGTTGAAAGCCAGAAGGTGTGTTCTTGTGCAACACTTACTTTCTTGCTGTTGTAATAAATGCCTGAATGTTCTCCTTTTTGCTCGCCATCACGTCCTTTCCCTATAAACTTATAATAGGGTAAGGCTTCTTTTAAATCTGCAACCTGATTTGGTCTTGCTTCTTGAACTCCTAAAATGTCAGGTTCTAAAAATAAAATTTGGGAACTTAAAAATCTCTTTCTATGGGGCCAAGCATTTTCATTGTCAGAAGCAATATCCAGACGTAAATTATAAGTCATAACTCTGACTTCTTGACTTTTAACATCATTGTATCCCATCAAAAACACAAAAAACAGAACTATAGCTCGTTTCATAATTCAATTATTTTTAATGAAGAATCATTTGTCTCCAAAACAAAAAATTCATCCTTTCTACTATTTTGCTAATTTTATTTTGACGCGTTCAAATAATAATTCTGGTTCATTTGTGGTAATATAATCGAATCCCTCATTTAAATACCAATCCATATCATCCGATTTATTAATAGTCCAAACGTTCAATTTTAAATTAAGGCTTTTGGTATTCTTAATCCATTCCGGATTCTTTTTATATATATTCGCAGCATAATCCAAACCAGAAATACCTACGTCATTTAAGGCAACAGGAGACATCGAGCCATCTAAAAGCTGGGTTTTTGCCTTAGGATTTATTTCTATAATTCTCTTTAATAATTCATCACTAAAACTAATATAATATGACATATAACTTTCTGCTTTGAGCTCGCTCACGAGGTCTAGAACTTTTTTCGCCATTATGGCATTCCGACCTTCCATTTTTGACGGTTTGATTTCGCAAACTAATCCGGTGCTTCTATTGTTATCCATACCCGCAATCAGAAAATCTCTCAGAGTTGGAAGAGGCTCGTCATTGGACAATTTATGTTTGGACAATTGCGAATAGGGTGTATCTTCAATAATCAAACCCTTAAAATGCGGATCGTGGGTTACGACCAACACAGTATCCGAAGTCATACGAACGTCAAATTCTGAACCAGCACAACCTAATTCAATAGCATATTTTAAGGCTGCAATAGAATTTTCAGGAAAATTGTGAGCCTTAAAGGCGCCTCTGTGTGCAATGACGGGGTTTTTGGCAAATGCAATAGTATCTACCTTAGTCGATTTACAGGAATTAAAGCTTATAAAAGACAAAACAATGAATATGAAGCGCATGATGAAAACGTTATGGCTTCTAAAAATATGAAAATTCCAAGAACAATTGGCAACGTCAGCATTATATTTTCGTTATGAAAGCGTATGTTGATAAAGGCTGAACACTTTCCAAAATGACGTATGAACCGGCATTTTTTATAGGTGACTGTTCTAAAGACCAGTCCAGTATTGTAAAGAAATAGTGAAATGTGATTTTAAAAATAGACAGGCGCAAATTATAATATATACTGCGCCGTCAATTTAATGAATTCATCAATTTGCGATTGCTTCCAAGCATCATCTTTTGCTAAATGACTTGCTAAGATCTCCGCTACTACAGGTGCCACGGCTCGTGCAGCTTTGGCATCCAAAAACAAAATACGCACCCGTCGTGCCAAGACATCCTCAACAGTTCTTGCCATTTCATTCTGAACTGCCCAAACCACTTCAGCCTTAAGGAACTCCAATCGTCCGTGCAATTTTTCTCCCAAATTTGAAGACCTTTCTATCAATCGTTTAATATGTTTTTGATCGGTACCATAAACATAAAGATGATCCGTATCATCGGCTGAACCACCTGCACCGTGAATACTAATATGCTTGGTTTGACACTTCCTATTTGGTAATTTTCCTAATGAAATACCCTTGTTAATGGTATCTTGGGCCATCTTTCTATAAGTGGTCCACTTACCTCCAGTTATGGTTATTAAACCAGATTCAGAAACTATAACTTTGTGGCTCCTTGAAATTTCCTTAGTTTTTTCTGAAGCATCTTTAGGAGCAGCCAGAGGCCTTAGTCCTGCAAAGACACTTAAAACGTTTGATCTCGCAAGTTTTTTATTTAAATATGCATTTGCAGTTTCCAAAACAAAATCAATTTCAGTCTCCAAAGGTTTTGGTTCCAAACTATGGCTATTCAACAACGTATCTGTTGTGCCAACCACTACCCGATTATGCCAAGGCACTAAAAAGAGCACTCTCCCATCTGCCGTTTTTGGAATCATAATGGCATCTTTACCAGGCAAGAAAGAACGGTCCAAAACCAAGTGAATCCCCTGACTTGGCCGTACTGTATTTTTGGCATCCTTATTATCCATTTGCTGGATGTTATCAGCAAATACGCCTGTAGCATTAATGACCACTTTAGCCTTAAACGCATATGCTTTATGAGATTCGTTATCTACAGCGTTAACGCCATAAACTTTTCCTTTGACATCATTTTGCAATTGGGTTACACCAAAGTAATTTAACACTGCTGCGCCATGCTCGATAGCCGTTTGCGCCATATTAATTGCCAGACGTGCATCATCAAATTGGCCATCATGATAGACAATTCCACCTTTCAGATGTTCTTTTTTAAGTGTCGAAAGTCGAAAAGCAGCATCCTTTTTAGATATTCTAACGGATTTTCCGAAGCTCAATTTTCCGGATAAGAAGTCGTATGTTTTTAGGCTAATCGTATAAACAAATGTATCCCACCAATTATAGGTGGGTAGAATAAATGATTGGTTATTGACCAAGTGGGAGGCATTCTTTAGCAGCAAACCTCTTTCGTATAAGCCTTCCTTGACCAGATCAATATTGCCTTGGGCCAAATAGCGCACACCGCCATGAATGAGCTTCGTGCTTCTGCTAGAGGTTCCTTTGGCAAAGTCAGATTGTTCCAAAAGCAAGGTGCTGTAACCTCGTGTCGCGCTATCCAAAGCAACTCCTAATCCTGTAGCACCACCTCCAATAACAATGACATCCCAATCCTTGTTATTATCTATTTGTTTCAATAAAGAGGTTCTGTCAAACAATATTTAGAATTGGTTTTCAAAAAATGAATAAAACATGACATGTAAATAAAAGGAGTATCGATAAAAATATTGTGAAAGCGAATTGAAAAAATGTATCAATCTAGCAAAATCTCCAAAATTTGAATGGCAGCCTCACTGATTCTCGTTCCAGGACCGAATACTGCAATTGCGCCTGCATCAAATAAATACTGATAATCCTGTTTAGGAATAACGCCACCTACAATAACCATAATGTCCTCACGACCGTAATTTTTCAATTCTTCAATAACCTGCGGCACCAAGGTTTTATGACCTGCCGCCAAAGATGAAACTCCAAGGATATGGACATCATTTTCCACCGCCTGTTTTGCAGCTTCTTTTGGTGTTTGGAATAACGGACCAATATCGACATCAAACCCAACATCAGCATATCCTGTTGCGACCACTTTTGCGCCTCTATCGTGCCCGTCCTGTCCCATTTTTGCAATCATGATTCTAGGACGACGACCATCTTGTTCGGCAAATTTATCAGCCAATTCTCTTGCTCTTTTGAAGGAGCTATCGTCTTTAATTTCTTTACTGTACACCCCTGAAAATGATTTAATTTGTGCTTTATATCGACCGAAAGCCACTTCTAATGCATCACTAATTTCACCTAAAGTAGCGCGTTCTCTAGCTGCTTCGACTGCTAAGGCTAGTAAATTCTCATTCCCAACAAGGTTGGAATCTGTTGAATCAGGCTCGGAATTGATACTAGAATTGGAAATGTTTTTTGCCGCTGCAGTTAAATTGGACAGTGCTTTTGCAACGTTATCAGAATTTCGCTCAGCCTTTACTCTATTCAAGCGCTCTATTTGAGAAAGTCTCACCGTTTGATTATCGACTTCCAAAGTTGAAATAGGGTCTTCTTTTTCTAGCCTGTATCTATTGACACCCACAATAATATCCTGGCCGGAATCTATTCGCGCCTGTTTACGTGCTGCAGCTTCCTCGATTCTCAATTTTGGAATACCCGCTTCAATAGCTTTTGTCATTCCGCCCAGATCTTCAACTTCAACTATCAACTCCCAAGCTTTCTGAGCGATATCATGGGTCAATTTTTCCACATAATAACTTCCAGCCCATGGATCGACTGTTTTTGTTATGTGAGTCTCTTCTTGTAAAAATAACTGTGTATTTCTGGCAATTCGCGCTGAAAAATCAGTAGGCAATGCAATTGCTTCATCTAAGGCATTGGTATGTAAGCTTTGAGTTCCCCCAAAAGCCGCCGCCGCCGCTTCAATGGTCGTTCTCGCTACGTTATTAAAAGGATCTTGCTCAGTTAAGCTCCACCCAGACGTTTGGCTATGGGTGCGCAATGAAAGCGATTTATCGTTTTTAGGATTGAACTGCTGGACTATTTTCGCCCATAACATCCGCGCTGCGCGCATCTTGGCGACTTCCATAAAGTGATTCAATCCGATGGCCCAAAAAAAGGATAATCGCGGCGCAAAGGTATCTATATCCATTCCGGCCTCTAGTCCTTTTTTGATATATTCCAATCCATCAGCAAGGGTATATGCCAATTCAATATCACACGTTGCTCCTGCTTCTTGCATATGATAGCCAGAAATACTGATGCTGTTGAATTTTGGCATGTTTTTGCTGGTATATTCAAAAATATCAGAAATGATCTTCATGGACGGTGTAGGCGGATAAATATAAGTATTCCGCACCATAAATTCTTTTAAAATATCATTTTGGATAGTGCCTTCCAAGTACTCAGGCTTCACTCCTTGCTCCTCAGCCGCCACGATATAAAACGCTAGAATGGGCAGTACGGCACCATTCATCGTCATAGAAACTGACATTTTATCCAAAGGAATCTGATCAAAAAGAATTTTCATATCCTCTACAGAATCAATGGCCACACCCGCCTTTCCGACATCTCCTACTACGCGTTCATGGTCAGAATCATAACCCCTGTGGGTGGCCAAATCAAACGCTACCGATAAACCTTTTTGTCCGGCGGCCAAGTTCCGTCTGTAAAAGGCATTACTTTCTTCAGCGGTTGAAAAACCGGCATATTGACGGACGGTCCAAGGTCTGCGCACATACATCGTGGAGTATGGCCCGCGAAGATTTGGTGCAACGCCGGCAATAAAATTGAGATGTTCAATGGAATTCAAATCCGCTTTGGAGTATGTCGCTTTTATCTCGATATCTTCGGCAGTTAGAAAAGTGCTTGGTTGGTACTGTTCTTCAGAAGAACTTCCTTCTTTTGCCTTTTGGCTTCTCTCCAAAGTGATATGTTGTATATTCTTTCTATTCATCTTCCAATCGTTTCTGTTCAACAGTCTCCGCCAATCGTTTTTCGATAATAGGTTCGATCAAGGTCTTTACTGGATTCTTTTTAACAAAAGGATATAACTCCAACTCATGCTTCATTGTATCACTAGCGTTCGGGTGTTTATTGGTACCCAACAATATCAATTTACCGGTATCAAACTGTCTCTGTTCTTTGTCGGCACATTCCTTAATTTTCTTTTGAATGGTACCTTCCTTAAGCTGATATAAAAAACCACCATTGGCTTCTATATCCTTAAACAGATCCAAAGCCTTTTCCGCTAATTGATCAGTTAGACTTTCTATATAATAAGCGCCATCTGCAGGGTTATTCACCTTGTCAAAATAACTTTCATGTTTTAAGATCAACAATTGATTTCTTGCAATGCGTTCTCCAAACTCGTTGTCCTTATGGTAAAAGGCATCGTAAGGCAAATTACAGATACTATTGGCACCACCAAGAACGGCGCTCATACATTCTGTGGTAGTCCGCAGCATATTGGTATTATAATCGTAAAGTGTCTTATTGCGTTTTGTTGGGTCAACAAAAATAAAACAGTCCGTATTATAACCAAAAGCTTCTGACAATGTCTGCCATAATTTTCTTAAAGTGCGAAGTTTGGCGATCTCAAAGAAATAATTGGTGCCTACCGAAACGTTGAAGGTGACTTTTATAGCCCGTTTTTCGGCATCAGAAAACAGGGCATCAAAAAAGTTCAAATACTCATTAGCCTGTGCCATAGCGTAGGCCAACTGTTGCACCATATTGGCACCTGCATTTTGATAGAGTCCAACATTAACTGTAAATGAATTTGTATGCCTAACAATGGCTTCAAATTCTGAATGGTCAGATTTTAGGTTTTCAAACCAATTTCCGGATTTTGCAAGATTACCGATAATATCGGTTTGAAGATGAATGTTTTCCCTGGCAGGAATGACGTTAAGTTGTTCAGCAAATTTAGCTGACAGGAAATGGCACTCAAAAAAAATAATGGTTTTAGTCAAATTGATATTAACCAAAAGGTCTTTGATATTGACATCTTCAGAAGGCAAAACGAACTTGATGCTTTCCGCCCCGCGTTCAAGAGCATTGATCGCTTTAAAATTTGATTTTTCAACATTCGCCACGAAAATAGTTTGGCAAATTTGCCATTCAGTAGCTTTTGCATCAGAAACATCCGGAGATGCCTCAAAGTTATCCGCATGGTAAAAAGGTTTGACATGAATGCCTTCATCGGTTTTCCAGATAAGCGTTTCATTATAATCGGCACCTTTTAGATCATATTGAATGAGTTGTTTCCATTGTTTGGAAGACACTTCAGCAAAATCATCAAATAGCTTTTTAGTCATTTTCATTTTGGTTACTTATACTATCCTCATATTCGATAATATATATTTCTTCATTCTCCCTTTTCATATAGTATTTCTCCCGAGCCAATCGTTCCAATCCTTCTTCAGTGCTCAAGGCTTTTATGGCTTTTTTATCTTTTAGGATCTCTTTTTTGAAAAAATCCCGCTCATTCTCCAAATCGTCCATTTCTGAATTCAATTCGTGATGGATCAAAAAGGAATTGGCATCAAAAAACAACATCCATATCCCAAATCCCACAAAAATGATGACGTACAGATTTTTAAATCGTTTTATATGTTTGCGATTGATTTTCAAATTATACTAAACGTTGGTTAATAATAGATTTCACAATATCAACTGCCACAGTATTATACTTATTGTTTGGAATGATGATATCAGCATATTCTTTCATCGGTTCGATAAACTGTTGGTGCATGGGTTTTAGAGTGTTTTTGTAGCGGGCCAACACTTCATCCAAATCACGACCACGCTCTGAGATATCACGTTTCAATCGCCTAATCAAACGTTCATCACTATCTGCATGCACAAAAATTTTGATATCGAACATTTTGCGCAATTCCGGATTGGTCAGAATTAAAATACCCTCAACAATCATTACTTTTCGTGGATGCGTTAAGATGGTATCTCCTGTTCTGTTGTGTTTTAGAAACGAATATACAGGTTGATGGACATCTTTTCCTTCGCGTAAATCTCTCAAATGGCTTTCCAATAATTCAAAATCAATAGAACGTGGATGATCAAAATTAATTTTTTCCCGTTCATGAAAACTCAAATGGGTGGTATCCATATAATAGGAATCTTGAGAAATCACCCCAACTTCACCCTCAGGCAATTCATTTAAAATTTGATTGACGACCGTTGTTTTTCCACATCCTGTACCGCCAGCAATTCCTATAATAAGCATTCTCTATGGTTTAAATTTCAGGGCAAATTTAACCAAATATAAAGAACTACTCTCTCTCAACTTTAGAAACTTCAGTAACGGTTACCATTTTGTCATCTTGATTTCCCCAAGAATTTAAAATATAGTTCATGACATCTGCAACCTCATTATCGGAAAGTCCTAATGCGGCCATCGCGCTGTTATATTTAATACCGTTCACCGTAATTTCTCCTGACATTCCATGTTTAACAGCCTTGATACTTTCTTGACGTTTTTTCAATAAATAATCTGAGTTGGCCAAAGGCGGAAACGCTTCAGGCACGCCTTTTCCATCTGGCATATGGCAGCTCATACAAAAATCCTCATATACCGCGGCTCCCTTTGCAATACTCTCTTTCATTTCTGGCGTTTGCGCTGGAGCTGAGCTACAAGAAAATATTAGAGTTAAAAAAAATAGAACTATGTTTGTTTTCATAATTATTTATTTGGCAGCAATTTTACGATTCCCAAATTTTCAATGCCTACATAAATATAGCCATCAGGCCCCTGGTTGATACTTCTCACACGACCCAATCCATCTAAAAACCGTTCTTCTTTCACAACTTTCCCGTCTTTTAAAACAACTTTATCCATATAATTAAATTTTAAGGACCCTACCATTAAATCTCCTTTCCAACCTGGATAAACCTCACTGGTTATAAACGCCATTCCACTTGGTGCTATTGAAGGGTCCCAATAATGAAGCGGTTGCTCCATTCCTTCTTTTTCAGTTATATCAGTAAAACTTGTTCCTACATAATTGACACCAAAACTAATAACGGGCCAACCATAGTTGGCGCCCTTTTTAATGATATTAATCTCATCACCCCCTTTTGGTCCATGTTCATGCGTCCAAACCTCTCCCGTTTCAGGATGCACTACCATGCCTTGCGGATTACGATGTCCATAGGAGTATATTGCTTTTTTAGCGTTTGCATCATTTACAAATGGATTGTCATTGGGCACAGAACCATCGTCATTAAGACGATAGACTTTGCCACCATCTCTCGTAATATCTTGCGGATTGACGTCTCTTTCGCCTCGTTCTCCAATAGTAAAATAAAGATAACCATCGTTATCAAAAACAATACGCGAGCCAAAATGCTGCCCTTTGGTTGTATTTGGAGTGGCTTTGTAAAGCAATTTCTTGTCAATAAGTGAATTGTTTTCAAATTTAGCGCGCATCAATGCAGTGTTTCCACCCTCTTCATCACCCTCCGAAGAAGCGTAAGTAAAGTAAATCCAACCATTTTTCTCATAATTAGGATGCAGGACGATATCCATTAATCCACCTTGGCCTCTGTTATAAATATCTGGCAGCCCATGAATTTCTATTTTTTTTCCGTCCTTAAAATGAATCATTTTCCCCTCTTTCTCATTAATCAACATTGATCCGTCGGGTAAAAATGTAAAGCCCCACGGGATGCTCAATTCTGGAACTACGACCTCATGGCCATGTTCAGTATTGATCGGATTCTTATCCTGAGCACAAGAAGTTACGCCAACAAATGCAAATAGTAAAATAATAAAATTCTGGAGTTTCATACAATTCGTCTTTAATCTCTAAATTTATAAATAATAATTGTTACTATTCAAAGAAAAGCTATATATTTGCACCTTGATTTTAAAAAATAAAATCGATTGAAGATAACCAATTCGGGGTGTAGCGTAGCCCGGTTATCGCGCCGCGTTTGGGACGCGGAGGTCGCAGGTTCGAATCCTGCCACCCCGACAAAATAGAGGTCGTCACGTCTAAAAGCGTGACCATCCTTATCAGAAAAAGCTTAATAAATCAAAGATTTATTAGGCTTTTTTAATTTTTTAGCCTTCCCCAAAACATTTGGCGTGGACCACTCGAATACGCTTTTATTGGTAAGTGTTATGAAAAAGAAAGACTTCCAATTAAATCAATCAAAGCGCATCGCCTTAACCGGAGAAATCTTAGTGATGATAATGGAAGGAATTATAAGCATTAATAAACAAACGATAAATGTTCCTAAATTAAGCATTAAAATATAGTCTAAACTAAGGTAGACTGGAGCTTCAGACACGTAATATTCTTTAGGATTCAAAGCTACAATTCCAAAATACTTCTGTGCAAATAATAATCCCAAACCAATTAAATTGCCCCATAACAATCCCAATCCTATGAGATAGGTAGCGTTATATAAAAATACTTTTCTAATACTCCAATTGTTGCTTCCCAAGGCCTTTAAGATGCCAATCATTTGGGTTCGCTCCAAAATAAGAACCAATAAAGCAGTAATCATATTGATACCCGCTACAAGAATCATAATGCCAATAATACCGTAAGTGTTATTGTCAAAGATACCAATCCATTCAAAAACAGAAATATATTTCTGCTGCACGGTGGTTGCATCAAGATCTGAGGGAATAGTGTCATAAATTTCAATCCCTTTGGTTTCCATTTGATTAAAGTCATCAAGAAACACCTCAAAATTCCCCACTTGCTCCTCGTCCCATTTATTGAGGCGCTGCACTTGACGAATATCTCCCATAACAAATTTCTCATCCATTTCCTTCATTCCAGAATTGTAGATGCCCACAATCTCAAAAGCTCTTAACCAAGGCATCTGATCAATGTTTTCTTTCTTAAATACAGTTTGGAAAGAATCGCCCAGCTTAAATTGCAATCGGCTCGCTAAATATTGAGATATCACAACTTCATTGCTCATCTCTCCTGAGTAATTTGGCAATCTCCCCTCCATTAAGAACTCTTCAAAATAATGCCAATTATAATCTGAGCCAACTCCTTTGAGCACAATACCCTCAAAATCAGTCTCTGTACGAATTACTCCAAATTTGGTAGCTGTAGCCTGAACGTGCGCAATCCCTTTAACATCCTTAAACTCTGGATAAAAGTCTTGGTTTTTACTGATAGGAATTTCAGATTCATCGGAAGCATTACTGTCATAATTTGTAATAGCGACATGACCATTAAACGCAACAACCTTATCTCTTATTTTTTGCTGTAATCCGATTCCTGTAGCAATTGCGATAAGCATCACAACCATACCGATAGCAATGGCCGAAATACCAATTTTTATGATAGGTGCAGACACACTACTTTTATAAGCCTTACTACCTATAATGCGTTTAGCTATAAAAAACTCGTAATTCAAAATTTTATGATGCCTTTAAAGTTGTTCAAAAATACATCATTCCAGATAATAATGACGATTGTTTTTATTTTGATTTCTGGTAGAAATGGAATCAAGAATACGCTCTACGAAGTATAAAACATAGAGGAGGAAGACAGAGCACAGCGTTCGGACCCCGAATGAACTATCAACTGACGACTTCCCTCTATAGATTTTTAAATTCGGTGCCAATCGCAAGTGAAACCAATTAAATCTACGGAAAAACAAATGCGTTGGAATTATTGGCAATCAATTGAATGTTATTTTCAAAAAACACAGAAAAAGAGTTATATAGCATTAATAATCTAAAGTACATTTAGGTTTGCTAAAAATGTTTTAAAAAAAATTTTAAACTTGAGAAACAATAGACCATGGGCTAATTATTAGCAGGAACTCCTTTTTCAATTTTCAGTAACGCTTCTTCTTTAAATTCATCAAGTATCTGAACGACAAATACAATACGCTTTTGATCTTGTCGCACCACAAAAACATGTCTTCCCTTAGTAAATGTAGTGAGCGGGATCTTTAAAAGGTTTTCAAACACGTATCTATCAAACTCTCTCTTTTGTGCGTTATTTATGGAATACACGTAATCAATTCTATCTTTACTTTGCAAAATTAAGGTGTCGTTAGTTTTGCAGAGTTCGTGAGAAAGCCCTTTGGCGGATATGTTTAAATTTTTTCGCAGCACAGCATAATTTTCTTGAGCTCGAAAATTTTGGAACCAAAAACAGAACATGAGCGTCCATAAAATATAGCTGTAGTTTTTTCTAATCATAAAAAGATTGGACTTATTTTACCGTTTCAGCAGTCGTTGGTTTTCTATACTTATGAAATGGCTGTACCAACAATTCACTAATATTACCATTCGTAACCTCATCTGGAAAAGTATCCACACCATAAATGATTTTTTCTCTATCCAAAACCATAAAAGTCCCAAACAAGCGATCCCAGATAGAAAATATATTGCCATAATTAGAATCTGTAAAAGGCAACACATTATGATGATGAACTTTGTGCATGTCTGGTGATACTATAAAATAGCTCATGAGTCGATCTAATTTCTTAGGCATTTTAATATTGGCATGTGTAAATTGAGTGGCAATTAGTGATATGGATTGGTACAGAAAAACTAAGGCTATGGGTGTACCGATGATAAATACTCCGAAAAGCGTAAAAACAAATCGGATAACACTTTCCAATGGATGATGTCTGTTTGCAGTAGTTGTGTCAACATGATGATCTGTGTGATGAACCAGATGAACCATCCATAAAAGTTTTACTTTATGCTCTACAAAATGCGGCAGATAAGCGCCAACAAAATCAAGTAACATCACCCCAATTAAGGCATATAACCATAAGGGCATTTCTGGCAACCAATTGATAATACCAAACTCGTTAACCTTTACCCAATCGGCAGTATGCAACAACAATAAGGCTAAGCCAAAATTAATCGCCACTGTAGTTAGCGTGAAAAATATATTGGGTAAGGCGTGTCTCCATTTCATGTAAGTAAATTTGAAAAGTGGCAGCACCCCTTCCAAAACCCAAAACAAGGTAATACCTCCTACAAGAATAATACTTCTGTGAAGTGAGGAAATGGTTTCGAAATAGTTAAAGATTGGCTCCAAAATATCAACGATGAAGATTAATAATTAATTCAGCTTTCTTCAAATTTACTGAAGAAACCTTATTTTTCCATAGCGCTGCATTTTTTTTATCCTTTCTCAGCTGATAAGCAGTATAATAAAGAAAAGAAATGAGAGATTCATTGGTGTCATCAATTTCAGTAGTGTCAAACCTTTTTAAGGAGCGAATTACTTTTCCCGGTCTATCCTCGATGAGATATTGAGACAGCCGGAACAAGCTACTTGTATTTTTATATTTCGTCCTATTCTCTGCATCTGCCTCCATTAAATAGCCGTCAGCCTCGTCCAAATATATGTTAGCCAATTTTATCATATTTTCCCGGACCTTATCATTCACCAAGATTGCATAGTTCATATACTTAGATCCTAATCGGAAAGCCGTACCAAAATTCCTCTGCTCTGAATAATTCTGCAATTCAGCTTTTAAAAATGACGTATTTAAAGCGTAGGCCCCAATGAACTCCGATAAGTTAAAAAATGCTTCTGGAGACCATGAGATATTAACAATATTGAAATTGGCATCCATTATTTTAATATTATCATCCTGAAATTGAGCGATATAACTTTGACTCCGAGTATCCTTTATTTGATCATATAACTCGGCGTAAAGATCTTCACTAACCTTCACAGGCACAAAATAATCCCAAATGATTTTATCTATTTCCTGATTATCAAACATACTATCAAAAATGATTTCATTTCCATTGGCATCATTCATAATGACCGGATAGGGTATTAGAGCAGCATTTTCCCACATCACAAAGAGAAATTTATCCTGGACCAAAGCAACACGCTTTGCAGCGCGCAATGATGTCAACCATTCTTGAGACATACATAACTGGGACGTAGCTATGGCTAACATTATAAACAGCAGAAACTTTTTCATCATAATCACTTTAAAATTTTATTCGTTTTTTCATTTCCTCTACAATATTAAAGGCTGCAGGACAAATGGCCACATTGTTCATTGTAAGATTCGAAATTTGCTGAAATTTTTTTCTATCGGTATGTGGAAATTCTCTACATGCCTTTGGTCTAACTTCATAAATGGAACAATAATTATCAGCACCTAAAAACGTGCAAGGCACACTTTGTAACACATAATCATTATCTTCATCAACTCTCAAATAGTGCGCAATAAACTGTGATGGCTTTAATCTGAAATGCTTGGCAATCCGCTCCACATCTTTATCGGTAAACAAAGGCCCCGTCGTTTTACAGCAATTGGCACATTTGAGGCAATCAGTGCGTTCAAATTCTTGCTCATGCAGTTCCTGCATAATATAATCCAATTGTTTAGGCGGCTTCTTTTTAAGCTTTGCAAAGAAGGTTTTATTTTCCTTATGCTTATCTTTGGCGAGCTTTGGGAGATTATCAATAATGTCTTGCATAGTGTAAAAATAATACATTTAAAACATAAGATTTCCGTCTAAGCGGAAATGAAAAAAAATATTTCAATGAAAGACATTTTTGGAAAAGCATTATTGGATTATTTCAGCGGTGATTTTACGGTAAATATTGTGACCTCCACAAATATTTCTGATGATGATGAATTACCACTCGCCTACCTGTTCCGAGAATATAAGGATATGTCTAAATTAGAACAAAAAGCATTGCATCTGGCAAAAGGAAAAGTGCTTGATGTAGGCTGTGGCGCTGGAAGTCATAGTTTATATCTTCAAAATAAAGGTTTAGATGTTAAAGCAATCGATGTTTCTGAAGGTGCCGTAGAAGTGACCCAAAAACGAGGTGTTAAAAATGCCAGTTTAACTTCCATATTAGATGAAACAGAAACTTTTGATACCATTTTGTTAATGATGAATGGCACCGGAATTTTTCAAGAACTCTCAAAAACGCCGCATTATTTAAAACATTTGAAATCTCTTTTAAATCCAGATGGCCAAATTTTGATAGATTCTACAGATATCAAATATATGTATGAGGACGATGATGGCGGATATTGGCAGGATATGCATGCCAATTACTATGGAGAACTAGATTATCTTTTGAGCTACAAAGGAGAAGAAGCACCACTTACCACATGGCTCTATCTGGATTTCAATACCTTATTGACGGCTTGCAAGTCAGTAGGTCTAAATTGTGAATTGGTGATGGAGGGTGAGCATTATGATTATTTGGCGCGTATATTTTAGGAGTTGTGACACAGAGATTCACGGAGAAATCACTGAGTGTCGCGGAGAATATTATTAAAATTAGAAATTCTGAGTGCACACCTGTTTAGCGCTGTGCTTCTCTGAGAGCCTCTGTGCATCTCCGCGATATAGCTTTAACTCAAGATCTTATTGTTTCTCCCCACCCACAAAAGTCTGCTCCACCTTGATATTCGGGATGTCGTGGATCTCAGCAGTCATAATATCTTTATCCAGAATAATAAAATCAGCAAATTTCCCTTTTTCAATACTCCCCTTTTCATTTTCTTCAAAATTGGAATAGGCCGCCCAAATGGTCATTCCTTTTAAAGTTTCTTCACGGGTCAATGCATTTTCCATTTGATAGCCACCTCTTGGGAACGACTCCAAATCCTGACGTGCTACTGCTGCATAAAAGGTTAAAAATGGACTTACCTGCTCCACCGGGAAATCTGTCCCTAAAGCAACTTTTCCGTAGGCCTCCAATAACTGTTTAAAAGCATAGGCACCTTTAACACGTTCAGCACCCAAACGCTCTTCTGCCCAATACATATCTGATGTTGCGTGGGTAGGCTGAACAGATGGCATCACGTTTTTATAGAGCTCGAAATCTTCTGGAGATACAATTTGCGCATGCTCTACACGCCAGCGTCTACCGTCTTTATCCTTGAGTACTTTATTATAGGTCTGTAATACCGCATGGTTTGCCGAATCGCCAATGGCATGCGTATTCATCTGAAATTCAGAATTTGCAATACGTTCTGCAGCAGCATTAAAGGTTTCCATATCCGTAACCATTAATCCAAAATGATTTGGTTTATCACTGTATGGCGCTCTTAGCATGGCGCCCCTTGAGCCCAAAGCCCCATCAGCATAAAACTTAAAACTGCTCACGTTCAGTTTATCATTTTTGCGAACCCCTTTTTTAAGATAATGATCAACATTTTCCTGTGATCCCGAAATCATAGCATAAATTCGAATTTTCAAATCGCCGGATTGTTGCAAGCTATCAATAAGTTCAATCACTTCCTGAGATAAACCTGCGTCATCAACCGTAGTCAACCCGTAATCCAAACATATTTTTTGAGCATCTAAAAGTGCGTTAATAGTTTCTTGTCTAGAAGATTTCGGCCAATGTGCCATCACTAAATTCTCAGCATTATCGACTAAAACACCTGTTAACTGCCCGTTTTCAATAACCACTTCACCTCCGCTTACGTTACTGTCCACGGTCACTTTTCCCAAATCTAACGCCGCTTGATTGGCTAAAATGGCATGGCCGTCAATACGTGTTAACACGATCGGCGTATCAGGATATAAGGCATCCAACAAAGCTTTATTAGGAAATTCCCTGACCTCCCAGCTATTTTGATCCCAACCGCGACCGGTTATAAAATCTAAATTTTTCTCGTTTTGAAAGTCGCTGATGCGTTGAATGATTTCTTCAAAACTTTTGGTGCCTACCAAATCCACAGATTGTTGGTTTAATCCCAGGCCCAAAAAGTGACAATGGGCATCAATAAAGCCGGGAACGATGGTTTTGCCGTTGGCATCAATAATAGTGCTAGAAGCATATTTATCCTGAATAGCTTGTGAACTTCCTATTTCCAGAAATTTACCATCTTTAATGACGAAAGCTTCGGCATTGTCAAAATCATCATTTACAGTATAAATATTGCCATTTATAACGATAGAATCGACCTCTATTTTTTCATTTTCACAAGAAAAGATGAGGGCTATATAAAGGAGAACTAATAGTTTTTTCATCGTAATGATTGGTTTTAGTTGGAAATTGGTTGTTTGGTTGTACTGTAAAAATAAGAAAAGCATTTCAAATGAAATACTTTTCAAAACTCATCTTTTACGTTTTCTTTTTTTTACATAATCGTCTATTGCTTCTTTTGTTGTGAGCCAATTTCTACCTTCTTTATAAGCATCAATCTTACCTTTACGGGCCAAGAGACTGATATATTCCTGTCCATACGGTAGATTTTCTTCTTCTACCAAGTTTGATATTTCCGTATATTCTGAAGTGTTTCCTGGCATTGCATTTAGATAAATATTAAGGGTACGTTCAAGAGCATGTGCCATCAAAAGCATCAATTTTCCATAACGCCCCTTATTGGCATCATTGAGTGCGGCATAGTATTTTGCACGATCATTGGTTAAAATGATAGCTGGCGGAAAACCATGTTTCATCAAAATTAAGTTCATTGCCAACCTTACGGTTCTGCCGTTACCATCAAAAAAAGGATGTATCCAAACAAACCTATGATGAAACACCGTGGCAAGCTCAACAACGTTTAAATTTAAAGGATTCTCATTTATAAAGGTAAAAAGGTCATCCATGAAACCAGAGACTTTTATGGCATTTGGAGGCACAAAATTTGCTCCTGAAATACGAACACCACCATTGCGAAGTCTACCTGCAAACTCCTCTTCAATAGCATTCAGCACCATGCCATGAAGAGATAGGATTTCATTAATGGAAAGCATTTCACATTTCGCTACCAATTTATAAAGAAGATTTATGGCCCGCTCATGATTTTTTGCTTCAAAATGTTCTCTGAGTGATTTCCCTTTAATAGTAATCCCATCTTGCAATATCATTTGAGTTTCTCTTAAACTCAAGGTGTTTCCTTCAATACTATTGGAGTTGTAAGTCCACTCAATTGTCAAAGCTTCCCTTATTTTATTTATGGCCATTGAGGGCAAAGGCCTGTGCTTTTTTAAGTGCTCAAGCTTCATTTCAAGACGCTCGAAAAACGGCATCAACTCTTCACGATATGTGAGATCTATATCTTTCACTTCACAAAGATATAATTTATATCGGATATATCTAAATTTAACCCTATCCGATATTAATATTTTTTCAGTTATGACAAAAAAAGCACTCCGATATGGAGTGCTATTCTTAAAATAGTATATTTTAAATTTTGGAAACTATTCTTGAGATCCTGTTTAGAAATCAAACTGATAAGTGGCTCCCGCTAAAAACTGAATGCCCTGAACCGGTGTATTCAACCAACGTTGATAGTCGTTATTTGCAATATTGTTAGCCTTTACATAAAACGAAAGTTGGTCATTTAAACGGTATCCTACATGCGCATTGGCATCAAAATAACTATCTAATGCTAGTGTTTGTTGGATAGGTTCTAACGTTTCATATTCGAATAGTTGATCTTTGCGTTCGCCTACATAAAACATGCCTGCTCCTGCAAACCAATTTTCGTCAATTTGATAATCCATAAACAATGAAGCCTTTAGATCTGGAAGATTCCAAGCTTCTGCTTGATTGTCCGTATTATAGGAGAAATATTCGGCTTTAACGCCCAACTTAAAATTTCTGTTCACATCTACATTCAACTCTCCTTCAAATGCTATAGTTTTGACGTCATCATAGACCATTCCAAAAGAATTTCCATTCTGATAATCTTCAGTTGCAGCAACCATAATTGGATTCGCACTGTACAATGCTTTATTATTTTCGTTCAAAAAATGTCCACTCACACTATAACTAATACTGTTGGATAATTTCCCTTTTAAACCCGCAGAAAGATCATATTTCTTATCAGTCGGTTCAATATATAGCGTAGGAGATACAAACGGATTTGCTTGGGCGAAATCATAATAGGAATTTTGCTTTAATCCGCCTTCAAACCCTCCAAAAGCAATCATCAATTCGTCAATTATCCTTAAGCTTGCTTTAATGTTTGGATAAATATGTAATTTGCTAGCGCCAAAATCTCCAGTATTGTTCTTATATACCAAATTCACGCCCAAATTAAGGGTTAAATCATCTTGAGTCAACTGATAGCTTGGTGCGATTCCAAAGCTCACATTGCCGTATTTCAATTCATTTTCCGTATAATAATCTCTATCAAAAGAGCCTCCTATATAATCGATGGTGACTTCAGCTGTTATCAATTCATTCTGAATAGGAACATCACCAGAAGCTTTGACCACAAATCGATTTTCACCAGAACCTTGGTTGTCTCCAAATCTTCTAAAACGCGCACTGGCATCTTTAAAAAAGTAATCATGCAGTTTTACTTTTGCACCAACATTACCTCCATAAAATGAATGGCTCCCGTTAATGCCCTCCGCAGATGTCGCATCAAAATAAGGTTGTGGCAATCCATACCAGTTGAATTTTTGATACAAAGCGCCGCCATCGACCGTCCAGGACAAATCCCTAAGTCTTTGACTGTAGTTCACGTTCAGGTGAGTGTCAATAAAATCATCATCCAACAAAAGTCCATTAATACCTCCACCAGAAGAATGGTGCGACAAATAACCGCCTACGTTTTCTCCTCTGCCCAACTCTTGGTTCAGATAGACTTCTCCTAAAATTGTGGTGTAACTCCCTACGCCCAAAGAGGCATAATTATCATATAACTTTACAGCTTTAGCTTTGTTGACCGTAGCAGCCTTCCCCTTGGCTGGGGTAAAGGTGGAGGCTACAGGTATTGAGAATATGTTGTATTTAATCTTCTTTTTTGCCGTATTGACATCATCATCCAAAATTGCAGTTTCCTTTATTTTGAAAGCATCAGCAACGGTCGGCGTATACGGCTTGACTACAGTCACCACTTCAGGATCTAAAGTGTCTTTGGTGCGTTCTTGTGCAAAAGAGGCCGTACTTATTAATACCGCGGTGAAAACTATATAATTGATTTGTTTTAGCATTATTTATAGTGTTAAATTCTAACTATGAAATTTCAGACTCCAACAGGAAGTGGCATACATGCTCTCGAAATATTTTCAGGAGAGTTGTGCCCTCGCAGGAATTTAGTTATCTGTTATGATTGATGAGTTTGTTTTTGCTTCTTGTGCTTTGATTGTATTGAGTTGTGCTTGTGCTTCTTGAACTACATCAGTAAATTCAGGGAAGTTTGAGACCACACTTTCTAAAATATAAGTAGCTTGAAACGCATCTTTTAAGGCATAAAAATTCTTAGCCATGACCACCAAGCCTTTCGCACTAAAATATTTATAACTACCGTAATCCTTGGCCAATTTTTGTGCCGTTGCATTGGAAGCTTCGTAATTACCTTCCTTGTTTTTAAAGTAAGCGTTATAATATAAAGCTTCTGCCGCTAGTGCACCAGTGGCAATTTTTTCCACAGTTTCGTATGCTGATTTCGCCTTGGATTCATTTCCGGTCTTAATGGCGGAACGCGCAATGATAATCTGGGCGTCACTTTTTACCTTATTATCCAGTTTTCTCCCTGAGAGCACCTTTTCTGCATAATTTTCGGCTTCTTTATACTTTTCCTGTTGGTAATAAGCATTCATCAAATTGGACTGCGCATAAGTAATATTGTGCGGATAGTCCGCTTCCGTTTCTAATTGTTTTAAAATCGGGATGGCTTTGTTCCATAACGAACCATTTAAATAAATCTCTGAAAGTTTTACCATGGCTTGCTCCGTATATTCGCTTTTTGGTTTATTGACCACAAACTCATAATGAAGCTGTGCATTTTCTGGAAGCAATTTCTTAGAATATAATTCCGCCAGGTAAAAGTGTGATTTTAACGCATTTATTCCATTAGGAAATTGGTTGATATAACCATTGAACTGCTTAATGGCATTATCCGTTTTGTTTTCCAAATACTGCTTTTCTGCCGCCAAAAATGTCGTATTATCCAAATCAGCATCGGTAACTTCCACGTAATCCAAGGTTTTTACCCACGCTGCATATTCATCTACCCTACCTAAATCAATATAGATTAACCGTGCAGTGGCAACTGCTTGAATGGCTTCTTCACTGCTAGGATGATTTCTGGCAACATTTTTAAACTTGCCCAAAGCTTGCTCATTCTGATTTGCATTATAATAGATCAGACCTTGTCTTAAAATTGCTTTTGAATTAAATACTGAGTTTTTGTACTCCGCATTCAATCGGTCATACATAGCGATTGCCTTATCGTTTTGGTTCGCTTTTACGTAAGAATTGGCCAATTCATACATGGCATCATCTCTTAAAGACGATTTACCATAGCTATTGATAAACCTGTTCAATTCCTGAATTTTGGTACTGCCCTGACCAATATAGCCATAACTCATTGCTTTTTGAAAATCGGCATAATCTGGTTCAATTTGCTTTAAAGCGATAGCTTTATCATAAGCACCAATGGCATCCTTATAATCTGACGATACAAAATAACCATCTGCCAATCTTAAATAGGCATCATTCAATCGCAATTTGTCATCCTTATGTTCATTGACAAAACTCTTGAAATGCTCCGTTGATTTTGTATAGTTTTTCTGTTTGAAATACGTATAACCCAAATTATAATCGATGTTGATCATCTCAGGAGTTGAAGCCGCTTCATTTTGTTGCTTAAATTGCCTGAACCCGATTAAAGCCTCATCATAGTTACTAATATGATAATCTGTTTCTGCTTTCCAAAATGTCGCTCTTGCAGTAAATTTCGCATCACGAGGTTCCTTAAGAGATTTTTCAAACAATTCTTTTGCTGCCCTGTAATCCCCTTCATTATAAATTTCAATTCCACGGTAAAAGGCCACCTTTTGATAAGCCACCTTATTTTCAAAACTGTTTTTACCTTCCAACAATCGTAAGGCTTCCTTGTAGTTTTTTGAGGTGATATATGAATCGATCAATAAGGTTTCTATTTCCGTTTTGCTCGCTGTTTGTGAATACTTATCCAGATAACTGGTCAACACTTGTGGTACGGATTGGTACGGATTGCCAATTTCATAACTTAGCTTTGCATAATTCAACCAAGCATCTTCTTGGATCTTTAAATCATAATCCATTTGCGACGCATTCCTAAAAGCGTTCAAAGCTTCTTGCTTCTTACCCAAATTCACGTAACTCTCACCTAAATGGTAATAGGCGTTTTGAGCAACACTATTGTTGCCTCCAATAATCTTATTGAATTCAGAGATGGCTTTCTCAAAATCATTTTGTTTGTAATAGGCGTAACCCAGCTGATAATAATCGGTATTGCTCCATTTTCCTTTTTTACCGTTATAAGCGGTTAAATACGGAATCGCTTCTTTGTATTTTTGAAGGTTAAAATAGCTTTCGCCAATAATTTTAGACAATTCTGATTTTTCTGTCGGATTGCTTTTTTTCATTTGCTCCTGAGCAAGTGCAATAGCCTTTTCAAATTTTCCGAGCTTGAAGTTTAAATCAGCTTGATAATAGGAAAGTTTTTCCTGATATTTCACATTATCGCTAACCTGTTCAAAGTACTCATTTGCCCGATCATAATCATCACCTTCATAAGCCATAAATCCGATATAATATTTCGCTTGTGATCCATATTCTTTGGAATTCACTACACGATTGAAATATTTCTGTGCTTCTACCTGATCTTTGGTACTGTATAAACTGTATCCATAATTGAACGAGAATTTATCACGTTCAGCAATGCCAATGCTTCCTTCATCAACTTTATCATACCATTTTCTGGCGTAGGCGTATTTACCATTTTCAAAATAGTAATCTGCAACGTCCATAAACGCCGTATTTCGCTTGGTGCTCGTTGGGTGTTTTTCAACAAAATCTTCAATCAGCGCATCTGCGTTGATCTGATTGAGGCGCACGGCACAATTTGCATAATAATAAGTGCAATCTGCTTCCAACTGTTCATTGTCCGTAGCATCTTTTACCTTATCAAACATACTTTGAGCTGCTTGATATTGTTTATTATTATATAAAGTCAGTGCTTTTTGATAATCGACCAATTCATTAGTATAGGTAGCCGATTGCTGTGCGTAAGAATATCCTATAAACATTAGGAAACTTACAAAAAATGTGAATTTTTTATGAATCATTAAGTCCGTTTTTTTTTGACGATCAAAGATACTTGAATCTTAAATCTATAACGAAGGAAAAATTGTTTAATTATACACGAAGTTATTAAAAGTCGTCAGTCTACAGTCGTCAGTCTGCAGCGTACCAGTCGACATACAGTCTTTAGGGAAAAGATCTATCTATTCAACAATTTACAGTAAAACTAAACTTTCTTACAGTCTAAAGGACATCCCTACTTTCACCGACAAACTGTTGCGCAAATAAACAGGGACTTAACGACTGATAATTGCCAACTGATGACTGCCAACCACCATCTCATTTTCGAAAAGTTTGATATTTGATTTTTTTAATAATACATTTACAACTCTTAAAAAACTCACGTAAAAAAATGTCTGAAACTGTTTTAGAATTAAAGGATGTCTCCATATATCAGGGGGACAGCATGGTGTTGTCTGAAGTAAATGTTGAAATGAAAAAAGGGGACTTTGTGTACCTTATCGGTAAGACAGGAAGCGGGAAAAGTAGTTTTATGAAAACGCTTTATGGCGATTTGGAATTGACTACGGGTGAAGGCCATATTGTCGATTTTGATTTGAGAAAATTAAAAGAAAAAGACATTCCTTTTTTGAGACGTAAATTGGGGATTGTTTTTCAGGATTTTAAATTGTTGCCGGACAGAACGGTTAATAGCAACTTAGAGTTTGTTTTAAAAGCCACAGGCTGGAAAGACAAAAAAGAAATCAAGGAACGTCTTGAAAAAGTTCTTAATAAAGTAGCAATGAAAACTAAAGGGTTTAAATTCCCACACGAGCTTTCAGGAGGTGAGCAACAGCGCATTGCCATAGCAAGAGCTTTATTGAATGACCCTGAACTCATTTTAGCCGATGAGCCGACGGGGAATTTGGATCCGCAGACGAGTATTGAAGTCATGGAAGTCTTACGGGAAATCAACAAAAACGGCAATACCATTCTCATGGCGACACATGATTATGCACTCTTACTCCGCTACCCGAGTAAAACTTTAAAATGCGACGAAAACAAGGTTTTTGAAGTGGTGCAGCGTAAAGGTTAATTTACCACGAAACATAAAGCTTCAGAAATCGCTACCATTTCATGAACTATTAAGGTTAATATCTTTCGATTTACTTCACAAATCGCGGGTTATTATTAGCTGCGTGTCTTATACTTTCATCCTTATTTTTCCATGGATGAGCGAATGTTGCGCTCCCACAAAAGGTCTTTTAAAACACTCGTTGATAATTCCATTTAAAACAGAGGTCTTCCGTTTTTTAAGCACTAAATAGATCATCTCAATTTATTTCTTTTATAATAAGGCTCTTTTTAGTGCTTTAAAAAATGTAAATTTAAAACTTATTCGCTTGTAATGATTTCGGTATTAATCCCTGTTTATAACTATAATATTGTCGCATTGGTTAAAGAACTTCATCGGCAACTTACAGAAGCTAAAGTTATATTTGAGATTTTAGCGCATGATAGTGGTTCTGAGGCTCGTTTTATAGAACTCAACAAACAAATCAATACCTTTAAATTTACAAATTACAACCCTTCTAAAATGAATGTTGGTCGTGAGCAGACACGCCAAGTCCTTGCCCAAAAAGCAGAATATAATTGGTTACTATTTTTAGATGCTGATACCATGCCCGCAAATTTAGATTTTATCAAAATATATTTATCTTATCTCACTTCAAATTATGATGCGGTTTTTGGAGGCATTCTTTATGATGAAAAGAAGCCTGAAAACGACTCTATGTTGCGTTGGATATATGGTCATCAACGTGAAACCATTACTGCAGAAATACGAACCAAAAAACCTTATCGCACTATTGTATCTGCCAATTTTAGCATCAGAAAAGAAATCTTTATTAATTTAAATGGTCAAATTAGTGGCAAAGGCTATGGCTATGATGTTTTATTTTCTAGTCTGCTGAAATCGCATTCCATCAAAGTTGCCCATATTGATAATCAGGTGGTCCATTTGGGTATCGAAAAAAGTCATGTTTATCTGACCAAAACAGAAGAAGCCATCAATATTCTTTTGAAACTTTATAAAGAAGGAAGAATAGATCATGATGACAATGGTTTGGTAGGATTTTGTACGAAATTAAAAAAATACCAATTACACCATGCGTTCGCTTATTTTTATAGAAAATACGCATCGCAAATGAAATCGCATCTGCTAGGAAAAAACCCGTCAATTTATATGATTCAGCTCTATAGAATATCCTATATGTGTTATAATTTTAAAAGGGATATCGTAAAATGAATTGTTTTTGCTCTATAATCATTCCGCTTTACAACAAAGAAAAGCATATTCAAACCACAATAGCATCGGTATTGGCGCAAACGCTTCAGGATTTTGAAATTATTATAGTCAACGATGGCTCCACTGATGGCAGCAAAAACGCGGTTGAGACGTTTACAGATCAGCGTATCAAGGTTTTCGACATTGAAAACCGAGGGGTTTCTAATGCCCGTAATTACGGTGTTGAGCAAGCTTCTTCAGATTTGATCGTTTTTTTGGATGCCGATGATGTATGGAAACAGAACCATCTAGAAAATCTAAGAACACTTTTTGAGCAGTTTCCAAATTGCGGACTTTATGCCTCCGCTTATCTAAAAAAAGACAAAGAAATAAATATTCCTTCAGTATTTAATACTATTCCTACCATTAAAAATTGGAGAGGTATTGTAGAAGATTATTTTGAAGGGTGTTATATCGACAGTATTGCCTGGACCTCTGCCGCAATGGTTCCCAAAATTGTGTTAAACGAGTTGGGAGGTTTTAATATCAATTGTGATATGGGAGAAGACATCGATTTATGGATTAGGATTGCTTTAAAATTCCCTGTGGCTTTTAGCAACCAAGTGACGGCCATATATAATTTAAATGCTGACAATCGCATCTCAAATTCTAACACAAATTTGAAACAATTTATAGATTTGGATTCTTATGAAGAAGCTGCAAAATCAAATTCTAGTTTAAAGAAATATCTGGATCTCAACCGATTTTCCATTGCCATCCAATATAAATTAGCAGGAAATAAAGAGAAGGCAGCAGTGTTGATCAATAAGATTGATCTGAATAATTTGAATTCAAAACAGCGCACTTTGTTAAAACTGAATAGAACGGCTTTGAAACTTGCATTGCATATAAAAAGTGGGCTTCACAATTCAGGAATTCTATTAAGTAGCTTTAGATGATTTGAAGTCTTCATAATCCCTGATATATTCACTCTCGTCAAATTCCGTTGAAGCCAATACCAAGCACACCGCACCGGAAGAGAAATTCTCAATCTCTCGCCATACGCCAGTTGGAATATACAAACCAATATTAGGCTTATTCAACATTATTTTTTTTCGATTTTCACCATCATCTACTATAATTTCAAAGCTCCCACTCAAAGCAATTACAAAAGATTCTTGCTTCAAATGAGAATGCCCGCCTCTATACGCATCACTAGGAATATCATATAAGTAGTACACACGTTTGATTGCAAAAGGAATGCAATCTTTTTCAATAATTGACAAATGACCTCTAGGATCGGCAATTTTAGGAATATCTAATAATTTAACCTTCATAAAGCTTATCAATTTCGCCCGACTTGAGCAGGGATTTATATTTTGCAATTCCGTTTAAACCCATTTGAAACTTAGTTGGCATTTCTTTAAACGAAATATAATGGTGTCTGTATATAAAAAGCACATATTTCAACAACCAAAGATAACTCAAATTGCCATAAAAGCGATGCGCTAAGGCTGATCGTGCAAAAAGGGCATTGTCACTCCCCATCAAACCTCCAGAACTTTCGTTGGGATGCCGAACAATGGTCTGAGAAACATGAATCATCTTTAAACCTTTATCATAAGCACTCCTCAAGAATGCATATTCTGTCTCCCCCTCAAACACAGATCCAACCCCAAAATAGTGATTAAAATAAATTTGGTGTTCTTTAAATACCTGCCTTTTGAAGGAGATGACCCAAGTAAAAATTTTCTTTAAGGATTTCTTAGAATGCAACCCTTCTGGATAATAATCAGTAAACAGCTGACCTTCCTCATTAATGGCCTCAAAGGAAATCATGGCAACATTTGGATGGGCAGAATAGGCCGCTTCAATATGCTGTTTCAAATTGGGCTGATAAACAATATCATCATCGCCCATTAAGCATACATCTTTAGAGGCATGTCTTATAGCCAGGTTCCGACTTGCTGGCGAACCTCTTTCTAAAGAATTGATGACTTTTATATTAGAACGGTCAGAAACGAGCCATTTATCCTCATCTGTTTGGTTGACAATAATGATGTCAAAATCATCAATTGCATTCAATGAAAATATCGCATTTAAGAAACTCAAATCCTCCCTAAACATAGTAGAAATGAGTATTTCAAATGATATCTTCATAAAGTGAGTTCTTCTAAAAGGTGTTTTATTACTTTTGTTCAAAAGTAATATTTTTATGCGGATATTGTTGGTTGGTGAATATAGCAGACTCCATAATTCTCTTAAAGAAGGGCTTGAAGCTTTAGGACATGAGGTTGTGATTATCGCCAATGGGGATGGTTTTAAAAATTATCCTGTTGACCTTAAAATTGACCATTCGTTTCATCATCCGATCCTAAAAAAATTCAAGGTCGGGTTCTATAAGCTCACTTCAATGGACTTAGGTGCTTACGAAATCTTTTTCAAAGCAAAATTTCATTCCAAAAAACTCAGAGGATTTGACGTGGTCCAGTTGATTAATGAATATGCATTAAAAGCCTCACCCAGTTTGGACATCACGTTCTTAAAACAGCTTTTAAAGCATAATAAAAAACTTTTTCTACTCTCCTGTGGCATTGACTATCAATGTATGCGCTACATGATGGATGGAAAATTCAACTATAGCATCATGAGTCCATATTTAAAGGATCCTTCACTGAAACCATTATATAAATTTCAATTGGAATATTTGAATGATTCTTTTAAAAACCTTCACGATTTCATATATAAAAATGCTCAAGGTGTGATTGCTACAGATATGGATTATCACCTTCCTTTATTAGGTAATAGATCTTATTTAGGATTGATTCCAAATCCAATTAACACAGATAATATTGCATATCTTCCCATTGAGATTACTGATAAAATTAAAATATTTCACGGTATCAACACCTCGGCAGTGGTCAAAAAAGGAAACGAGTATTTTTCAAAAGCCCTAAAAATTATCGCTGATAAATACAAAGACGAAGTAGAAGTTGTTACTACCCACAGTCTGCCTTATGATCAATACATAAAAATCTACGATGGCTGCCACATTTTAATGGATCAGATATATTCTTTTGACCAAGGCTTTAATGCCCTTGAAGCCATGGCCAAAGGAAAAGTGGTCTTTACAGGTGCGGAGCAAGAGTGGTTAGATTATTACGGCGTTGAAGAAGACACTATAGTCATTAACGCTTTACCAAACGTGGATTACTTAGTCAAAAAACTGAGTTGGTTGATTGAAAATCCTCATAAAATCTTAGAAATTTCGAAGAACGCAAGGGAGTTTGTCGAAAGGGAACATTATTACAAAGCCATTTCACAACAGTATTTAAACCTGTGGGACAAAAACTAAGTCACTAACTCCACTTCTGTCATATGACATTAATTAAAGTTTTCAAAAACCACAATCACATAGAATCTAATCTAGCCCTATTCTTCAAGTTTTCCAAAAAGAGCGTTTTTGAACACCATTAGTATTAAAATAATATACACAACATAATTTACAAAATGTGCCATTGTGGCTCCAATAACGCCATATTTATCAATTAGAAAAATACTGGCAAAATACAAGGTTGCAAAGGACAAACCTTCTGTGATCAGATACTTCCAAAACATGCCCTTTGCCAAAAGTTGGGTCGCAATTATAACTGAAATGACCTTGATAAAATCGCCTGTCAATTGCCAAAAAAAGAGATCTTCGACGGGTGTAAAATCCTCTGAAAAAACCAACAAAATAATAATATGTCTCAAAAAATAGGTGGTAATTAACATCAATGCAATTATTGGCAGAATAGTTTTAAAGAGCATGTAAAGTTCACGTCTAAATTCCCTATGTGTTTGGATTTCTGAAAAGCGGGGCAGCACATACAATGTAAGCAGAGAGGTGACAAACATTAAATAATAGCGAGACAACCGGTTCATGGCTTCCCAATATCCGGCCTCAACAATAGATTGGGTATCGATAATATAATTTCTAATGGAGAGCATGACCAAAGGTGCCAACAATGCCGTGAAGAGAGACATTATAGAAAATGAGCCAAGTTTTTTAAGTTGGTTGAATTTAAATTGCTTGAAGGAAATGAGTGAAAACAAGTCAACGTTCTTAGAAATACTAGTCATGGTAATGATGAATATTAAAACTTCAGAAAGTACTACCGCTAATAAAGCACCTTGGATTTGACGGAAATAAATTAGAAAAACCGTCAGGAGTGTACCAAAAACATGACCAAAAATTTGGATTGCTACAATTCTTTTAAAATCAGAAAGTCCGTTTAAATAGCCAAGAACTATAGAATTGATGGCATACAAAGGTAAGCCTATAGCGATAATTTTTATTATATAACCATAGTCATTACGCTCAGTAAACAATATGAGATTCATATAGTCCGCACTAAAAAAAACACCTATCCCTATTACTATCGATGAAGCCAGAACGCTATAAGATACTGTTGACAAGGTTTGGGAAAGCTTAACGGTATTGTCCTTAAATTCAGCTACATATTTGACAATCCCGTTGTAAAACCCCAGTGTTGAAAACGATTGTAGGGATGTAAAGAAATCTCTCAAGTTCCCTACAAGTGCCAATCCAGAAGGTCCAATGTAAAATGCTATAAATTTTGAAGTGATAAATCCGGCAAAAATTCGTGTGATAACCGATACCGAGTTTAGTGAGGCTATTTTAATTAAAAGATTATTACTGATATAGTCCTTAATTTTTTTCATGGAATGATTTAAAAACACTTAGTCCTCATTCTGCTCATTCAATATCCCAAAAAGCGACGTCCCAAATATCAACAAAATAATACCATAATGCATCAAATAGCTTACAAAGTGTCCCATAACTGCCCCTTCAACACCATAAATATCAATCAAATATACACTAGACAGATACATGATGATCAACAAAAAAATCTCAATGATGATAAAATGGGTAAACATTTTTTTGGCAATAAATTGATAGGCAATCACTATGGATAGCACTTTTACAAAATCACCCAACAGCTGCCAAAAAAATAACGCTTCAGTGGGCTCAAAAGCCTCAGAAAACATGAGCGGTACCAAAAATGATCGTATTAGGTAAATAACGATCAATCCTAATCCAAAAAGAGGCATCGTCCTTTTGTAAAAACTAAAAACCTCCTTCCTAAATTCCTGCTTGCTTTCAATTTCACTGAACCGCGGCAGAAAGTATAGGGTCAACAACGAATTTATGAACATGAGATAATAATCTGAAATGCGCTGCATGGCTTCCCAATATCCAGCTTCCTTAATCCCTACTTCATCAATAATATAGTTTCTGATCACGATGGAAACCATTGGGATGGCTATGGCCGTAACTAAAGCCATTACTGCAAATGGCGCAAACTTTTTTAACACCCCTAGATTAACGTTGGATATTCTTAAAGATGATGTCAGACTGCGTTGATTTACAAACCCAACAAAAGTAATCAGTAAGATAAGTGACGGAGCAACCACAGCGGCAATTAAAGCACCGTCAATATTATTTTGATAAATTAAGAGCAAAGTCACTGAAAGTCCCAAAACCTGACCAATGATATTGATGATCAATAAGATTTTATACTTTGAAAAGCCGTTCATGATGGCAAAGCTGAACATATTCAACGCATAGAATGGCAATGCCAAAGCCATTATTTTAATGACATACGCATAATTATAAAAAGAAGAAAACAGAAAATCATTAATCGATTCTGCATTATAATAGCTAATAAGAGAAATAAGGATCGTTGAGAAAAATCCTAAATAATAGGCCGTGGATAGGGTTTGGCTCAGTTTAAAAGCATCATTCTTTACCTCTGAAATGGATTTGACCAGTCCATTATAAAAACCTAAGATTGAAAAAGTATGCATTACACTTATAAAGTTCCTGAGATTGCCGATGAGCGCCATCCCTTCTGCTCCTATAAAAACTGCTATGGCTTTAGAGGTTAAAATCCCCGCAACAATTTTAGTAATAATGGTTGCCGTATTGAGATTGGCTACCTTAAACAGCACATGCTCATTAATATAGTTATTGAACTTCCCCACTTAATACGCGTTTAAAACATTAATAACAGTGGACACCTCTTTCTCCGTCATAACCGGACTTATAGGAATACTAATAATAGTTTTATGTATCTCTTCAGTAATTGGAAACTTGCTATGCTTAAACATTGACAATGCTTCTTGTTGATGCGGCGGAATAGGATAATGCACCAAATATTCAATATCACAAGACTCCAAATAATCTATAAAGATGGATCTGTCCTTGACTCTGACAACAAATACATGAAAAACGTGATCTTGGTCTCCACTATAAAACGGAAGTTTTATTCTTTTATTCTTTACCTCTCTTAGATATCTTTTGGCGATATCTTGTCGCTTCGCATTATCCTTATCTAGTGATTTTAATTTGATATTCAAAAATGCAGCCTGAAGTTCGTCCAACCTGCTATTGACACCTATAATTTCATTCACGTACTTTGTTGAGCTGCCATAATTCCGCATGGCTTTAAGGGTTTCGGCTAAATTTCCATCATTTGTGGTAACTGCACCTGCATCGCCCAGAGCCCCCAAATTCTTACTGGGATAAAAACTAAATGCTGCAGCGTCTCCAAAAGCTCCCGCCATTTTCAACTTAGAACTTATAGCTGCGCCATGCGCTTGTGCCGCATCTTCAACAACTAACAGACCTTCTGATTCAGCGATGGTTTGGATGGCGTCCATATTTGCTAATTGGCCGTAAAGATGCACTACCAAAATAGCTTTAGTGTTCTTGGAAGTATGTTTCTTTATTTCTACAGGTGAAATATTATAAGCTTCAAGATCAGGCTCAACGAGAATTGGTTTCAATCCAGCATTGAGTATCGAAAGAATGGAAGCGATATAAGTATTGGCAGGAACGATCACCTCATCATTCGGCTGTAATTTTCCCAAATGTATATAACTTTTAAAAATCAAGGTCAAAGCATCCAATCCGTTGGCTGTTCCGATACAGTATTTGGTCCCACAATACCTTGCAAAATCAGTTTCAAACTGTGCCACTTCAACTCCTAAAACATAATGCCCAGAATCTAAAAAACTCTTAAAACGGTCTTGAAAATTCTTCTCAAAACGCTCATTAATCTTATGGAGATCCAAAAATTTTATCATTTCAGGATTTTTTTTAAGTCTGTATAATTCTTCGTCTGTATTTGATAAAAATCCTGTGTTATGGTTCGGGCCCCAAAACCCTCTTTCCAAAATTGAAGCCCCTCATTTATATTTTCACCTCTATTTTCGTTTGAAGTACCAAAATCAAAATAGCGCTTATCTGCATAAAACTTACTAATCAAATAATCATGCAGAGCGTCCAAACTTCCTAAAGTATTTTTATCAGGATTTCCAGAAATATATTGACAATGCGCCACATATTCTGTCTCAAATATGGTTGCACCGGCTACAATTTCTCCGCCATGGTAAACATTGAATTGTTTTATATTTTCAGGAAATTTGTGCTTTAAATCTACTATTTCCTCAAGCGAATGCACAGGAATGGCATCGTGTTTATTTTTTAAGTTAGGTTTGAGAATCACATTCCAAAACAGCTCAAAATTATCGTCATTTACAATCTCTAAGTCGTACTTTTGTGCACGTTTGATACCTTCTAGCCGACTGGCCGAAAAGTTAATTTTATTCTGATTATCAATGACTGAAAGCACATCTCTCCTAACCAATTCTGCCTTTAAAATGAAATTCAGATAACGGACTTCTTGGGATGGAATACGATGATAAATGGAAGGCATTTCCTTTAGATATAATGTAATGATGTTTTGTTCTTTAAGAAACTTCAAAAGCAACTCAAAACCATGCAATACGATTTCAAATCTTATATTATTAGGTAACAAAAGCCCGCCATAAGTCAAGCCTTGGTGCGAGTAAACTGTATCTCCAACCCTATTAGCAGGCATCAGCGCTACCAATTTTTTTTTATCAAAAATCATCAAAGAAAAATCCTCAAACCTATCCTGATGATACTCCATAAAATCGCGCTGAAATAAAAAAGTAGCATTTTTGGAATCGGACACAAAGGCATTCCAAACCGACTTAAATTTGGGCTGATATAGTTCAATAGAATACGCTTTCAAAAGCCTGTAGGAGTTAGAAGATTTTATAATGTAATTCAGCTTCCAAAATACAATATTTTTAACGAAGGTTTTGGATGTCGTTCTAATTATTCGTTCAACTTCAAACATTCTTCGTCATCTCTTATGACCCTAAACAAAAAAAAGGAACTCCAATTGGAATTCCCTTTTAAAATGATATCAAATAATGATATTATACTGTTTTGTTTCTCTTACGTTCTACTTCTGTTAAATAGATTTTACGTATTCTTAAATGGTTTGGAGTAACCTCAACATATTCGTCTTTTTGGATATATTCTAAAGCTTCTTCCAAAGAAAATTTAATAGCAGGAACAATACGTGCTTTATCATCAGCACCTGAAGAACGTACGTTACTCAATTTCTTGGTTTTTGTGACATTAACCGCCATATCATCACCACGAGAATTTTCTCCAATCACCTGGCCTTCGTAAATATCTTCTCCCGGATCAATAAAAAACTTACCTCTATCCTGCAATTTATCAATAGAATAAGGAATCGCTTGACCTTTCTCCATAGATACCAATGAGCCATTTTGTCGTTCTGGAATACCACCTTTAAGTGGCTGGTATTCTGTAAAACGGTGAGACATAATAGCTTCACCAGCTGTAGCTGTCAATAATTGGTTACGTAAACCAATAATACCACGTGATGGAATAATAAATTTACATACCATACGGTCGCCTTTGGCTTCCATACTTAACATTTCACCTTTACGCATGGTCACCATTTCAATGGCCTTACCTGATACGGCTTCTGGTAAGTCAATGGTCATCTCTTCAACTGGCTCACATTTCACACCATCAATTTCTTTGATGATTACCTGAGGTTGACCAATTTGGAGCTCATAGCCTTCACGACGCATCGTTTCTATCAAAACAGACAAATGCAAGACCCCACGGCCAAACACCATAAATTTATCTGCACTATCGGTTGGATTAACACGCAATGCCAAGTTTTTCTCAAGCTCTTTAGTTAAGCGATCTTTGATATGGCGAGAGGTGACGAACTTTCCGTCCTTACCAAAAAATGGCGAATCATTAATGGTAAATAACATACTCATTGTAGGTTCATCAATGGCGATCGTCTTTAATCCTTCAGGATTTTCAAAATCGGCAATAGTATCTCCAATATCAAATCCTTCCAATCCAACTAAAGCACAAATATCTCCAGTTTGAACCTCATCCACTTTTCTACGCCCTACGCCTTCAAAAACGTAAAGTTCCTTTATTTTTGATTTAACGATTTTTCCATCGCGTTTTACCAAAGAAATATTCATTCCTGTTTTTAAAATCCCGCGCTGTAAACGACCAATCGCAATTCTACCAGTAAATGAAGAGAAGTCCAAAGAAGTAATCAACATTTGAGTAGTTCCTTCTTCAATTTTAAACGATGGCACATGTTCTATTACCATGTCCAATAACGGCTCAAGAGAATCGGTTGGATTTTTCCAATCGGTACTCATCCAATTATTTTTAGCAGAACCGTACACCACTGGAAAATCCAATTGCCACTCTTCCGCACCCAATTCAAACATCAAATCAAAAACAGCTTCATGTACCTCATCTGGCGTACAGTTGTCCTTGTCAACCTTATTGACGACAACACAAGGCTTTAAACCTAAATCAAGTGCTTTTTGAAGCACAAAACGTGTTTGCGGCATAGGCCCCTCGAACGCGTCAACCAACAGCAAAACACCATCAGCCATGTTCAATACACGTTCAACTTCACCTCCAAAATCCGCGTGACCAGGAGTGTCAATAACATTTATTTTTGTGTCCTTATAATTAACAGAAATGTTCTTAGAGGTAATCGTAATTCCTCTTTCACGTTCCAAATCATTGTTATCAAGAACTAAATCGCCAGTGTTTTCGCTTTCACGAAATGTGTGACAGTGGTACATAATTTTATCAACCAAGGTGGTCTTACCGTGGTCAACGTGTGCAATAATTGCAATATTTTTTATCTTTGCCATATATATGGTGCCATTTTTCAGCGTGCAAATGTACGCTATTTTTTTTTCACAAGCATTCTTGAAACTTCAGGAATTTTAATTTTTTTTTAGTTCGGGAATTTTATTTGCCATTTTAAAACCGGCACATAACGCATTGAACTTGACAAAATTACCCTCTACAACTTAAAATAGATCTCGATTTTTTATAGTTAATAAAATGTTATTGTTCCGATTTTAGACACTTTCAAAAGGTATCTTACGTTCTAGAATTGATAAATGGTAAATAGCCATTCCTATTAAAAATTTTGAATAATTGGCAATTGACGTCTGACCATTTATGGCCCTAAACCCTGTAACTTAAAAAATATCAGGTATAGATAAATGGATCAAAACATTTAAAATTTACAGATGAAAGCAATTAAAGCATACACAAATTTTATCCCTTACTTCTATTTTATAGCAGTGATTATTTATTGGTTTACTGATGTCAACAGAAGTCAAGGCCTCACCGCCTATCCTATTCTATTATTTGGAATTCCGTTTTTGTGGCAATTGATCAAACCTAATGATAAGCTTAATTTCTCATTGGGCATCACTTTTGTCTGTCTCTCCTCGTATATCATATTAGCTTATTTGTTCGACTTTTTGAACATTGTCAACCTTTCTTATGACACCAAACGATTTTTAATTATGGGAGGGTTTTTCGTTGTTGGAAATTTTGTTATGGCACTCTGGATGATTAAAAATAGTATCAGGAAAGCGTTTTAAAGATCTCTTTTCAGCCTCAGGAATGATCGTCGGTCCTATGCAGCTTTCCCAACCTTAATTGCCCCCAAATTCCCTTTTGAAATAGCGATACTGTTTAATATCATAAATCCATATTAAAGAGTCATAAATGCGCACATTATTTTCCGTAACTTTGCACATTTAAAATAATAGACCAATGACGCTCAACGACGTTCCAAAAATAAAACACACAACTGCCAATAATTTCTTTTTACTTTGTGGACCATGTGCCATTGAAGGAGAAGATATGGCCTTACGTATTGCCGAAAAAGTAGTAGCAATTACAAACAACCTCCAAATTCCTTATGTTTTTAAAGGAAGTTTCAAAAAAGCAAATCGGAGTAGAATTGATAGTTTTACGGGAATTGGTGATGAGAAGGCCTTAAAAATACTTCGTAAAGTCTCCAAAACATTTGATGTTCCCACTGTTACGGATATTCACGAAATTTCAGATGCTAAAATGGCGGCCGAATATGTAGATATTTTACAGATTCCTGCTTTTTTGGTGAGACAAACAGATTTGGTGGTGGCCGCTGCAGAAACCGGAAAAGTTGTCAATCTAAAAAAAGGACAATTCATGAGTCCAGAAGCCATGAAACATGCCGTTCAGAAAGTAAAGGATGCAGGTAATGAAAAAGCTTGGATTACAGACAGAGGAACCATGTTTGGTTATCAGGATATGATTGTTGATTTTAGAGGCATTCCTACCATGCGCAAATATGCGCCTACCGTCTTGGACGTGACCCATTCTCTGCAACAACCTAATCAAAGTATTGGTGTTACTGGTGGCAGGCCTGATATGATTGAAACCATTGCCAGAGCTGGAGTTGTCAACAACGTTGATGGCCTATTTATTGAGACTCATTTTGACCCCGCAAACGCTAAAAGTGATGGCGCTAATATGCTACATTTAGACAACTTGGAAAAACTGCTGACCAATTTGGTGGCTATTAGAAAAACAATCAACGCTTTATAAAATTACCTTTTAAAATGTTTAAAAAAATTCAAACACCATTCCTTGGTGGAATCCTTTTTTTGCTCACATTAAACAGCTTTTCACAAGATCTCAAAGAACCTACAAAATACACAGCCACTAATAAAGGTAAAATCTTTATAAGTTGGGGAGGAAATAGGTCGGCTTTTACAAATTCTGACATTACTTTTAAAGGTGATGATTACGAGTTTACAATACAAGACGTCACGGCGCACGATAAACCCAAAGGTTGGCACATTGATTATATCAATCCTGTACGGATGACCATTCCGCAAACCAATTTTAAGTTGGGATACTTTTTTTCGGACCATTATACGATATCTCTAGGGGTAGATCATATGAAGTATGTAATGGATTCTAACAAAAACAGGGTCGTCAATGGCTATATCGATTTACCGTCCAATGAAATAGGATCAATATACAACGGTGTTTATGAGCAGCAGAACTTTTTGGTTTCTGATGAATTTTTACAATTTGAGCATACCGATGGATTAAATTATGTATACGCAGAAATTGCTAGATATGACGATATTTCCTCCATTTTCAACATTCAAAACACTGATAAGTTTCAAATAAATATTACAGAAGGCATTGGCGCAGGGGTGCTATACCCAAAGACCAACACCAAGCTTCTTAATCGCGAACGTTATGATGAATTTCATATTGCAGGCTTTGGGGTTTCTGCAAGTGCTGGTTTGAACTTCACCTTCTTTAAACACTTTTTCATTCAAGGCGATTTAAAAGGCGGATATATTAATATGGGAGATATTAGAACCACCCACAACCCAAGTGAAAGCGCCTCTCAACATTTTTTCTATGCGGAGAGCGTGTTTAGTTTAGGCGGTATTTTTAGAATATAATTATGATAGATATTAGACAAGCAACACTAGAGGATGTTCCGGAAATAACTGCTATTTACCGAGATACAATCCGTACCATCAATAGTAATGATTACTCTGAAAAACAAATTCAAGTTTGGTCTTCTGGTGCTGATGACCTCCAAGAATGGAAAGATCGGATTCAAAGCACCTACTTCCTTGTTGCAGAAATCAAAAATCAAATCGTTGGTTTTTCTTATCTCATCAACGGAAATCACATGGATGGATTATATATTCACAAAGATTTCCAGAGGCGTACCATTGGATCAAAACTGCTCCGCATCATGGAATCAAGAGCATCTGTCAACGGGTTTGAGGTTCTGAAAAGTGACGTGAGCATTACAGCGTTTGATTTTTTTGATTCTCACTATTACGAAGTGGATAAAAAAAAGAAAAAGAGTTATAAAGGGTTAGCGTTTGAAACCTTCGCGATGTACAAGGATCTTTAACGTCAACTATTATTAGCAGGATATAAATTTCGAAGATGCCAAAAATTGTCCTGAAGACCTTCATTAATGCAAATCAGCAAATCGTTTTTGATTTGTCGCGTAGTATTGATCTTCATAAAATATCCACTCAAAACACCAAGGAAACTGCCATTGCTGGAAGAACTAGCGGACTTTTGGATTTAAACGAATCAGTAACTTGGCGCGCCAAACATTTTGGATTTTATCACCAACTGACTTCAAAAATTACAGAATTATACCACCCTCATTATTTTGCAGATGAAATGGTCTCTGGGATTTTTAAAAATTTCAAGCACGAACATCATTTTAAAGACGCCACTAATGGTACGCTTATGACGGATATCTTCACCTATTGTTCGCCTTATGGGGTTTTAGGTAGATTGGCAGATCAGTTCTTCCTTAAAAAATACATGTTCGAATTTCTTTCAGAACGAAATCAGATTATTAAAGAGTATGCAGAGTCCGAACGTTGGAAAGCCATTCTTGAAAAAAGCTAGTTCAAAAACTTAAATGCCCTAAAGTGATAGGCTTGTTTAAGCATTTCGATGACAATCTCATCATCAATAGCTTCTACACTTTTATATCGCAAGGACTTCATACGCTTTCGATTATCGGTCACGAGAAATTCTGTCAACTCGGTAAAACGGGCAGCATTCCAGAACACGAGATCTACATAATCTTTAGATTGGTTGATGTAACACAAAGGACGTTTATCCACATAAACAATTGGCATGTGCCATTTAAACAACAGCTCATTATCAGGAACAGTCACATCAATTAAAAGTTGCAGGTGCATAATAATTGACTGGTATGGTTCTGATTGCTTTAAGATATAGGCTTCTGCCGGCTTCATAATTAATTACTCTGATATTTTCAAATAGTCGTCGAGAGGCACCAACATGTTAGTGGATTGACTCATTTGGTCTGAAAGAGCTTGAGCTGCGGTAACCATTGCAGAAGTTAAGCCACTAGTTCTTGAAATATTATTCCTTGCTTGGTTTTCAGGAGAAGTATCCATCATTGTTGACATAAGCAGAAGTGCGACGCCCGCAACCTTGTTTTCTTTCACACCCTGACCGCGGATATATAACATTCCGAGATTACCAACAGCCAATCCATCACCTTGAACCGAAGCCTTACGATACCACTCATTTGCTTTATGGAAATCCACCGATGTTCCAATTCCATTTTCAAAGCACACACCAAGATTAAATTGTGCAGCCGAATTGCCCTGTAGAGCAGATTCGTTATACCAATAAACTGCTTCCTTTGGATTTTTAGTAGTCCCAAGACCTTGTTCATACATGAGTCCAACATTGTACTGAGCGAAAACATGCCCTTCATTAGCCGCGGCCAAAAATTCTTTATATGTCAACGGCATATTGTTGACTTCGGCCGCCTTAAGCGCAGCTTCAAAATGGGCTATTCCTTTAGCTGAATTAGCGCCATTTTCTGGTGCAGCATGGGATATTTCCTCTTGAACCGGAGTAGTTATTTCTTCTTGAGCTGGAGAAACCTTCTCTTGAGGAGGACTATTAACTTGTCCTTTACAGGATATCATAACCAGCAGACATGCGCTTAGCAAAACGATCCGAAACGTGAAGCGTACTTTTTTCAATGGTTTCATTTTTCATTTATTTTTAAAAGAAATTTTAACGATCGGTAACCGACGAGCTTTTAAATATCTTTTGGTTAAAATTAAAGCGGCTTTTTATTACATTATCAAAAATAGCAGTTCATTAACGAAATAAGGTTGCTAGTGCTATTTTTATTTTAAAATTTAATTGAGAATTAAGGCTGCTTATCAATACTCTGTACATTTGTTTTCATCGTTTTCCACGCTGAGAGTGGTCAATTCAGAAACGTACAAATTCCCTCAAACTATCGCTCATCTCCTATCTCTCACCAATAACTCATACACATAATCCACCATTGTTCCAAAAATAATAAACTTTTTACTTGCACGCATGAACAAAATAAATTTACTTTGTAATTCAAAGTACTTTAGCATGAAATCAAAAGACTATCTAAAAGACATCAGTGAGATTAAGAATATGATGCATAAATCTTCTCGGTTTATTTCGTTGAGTGGATTGTCTGGCATACTTGCCGGTATGTACGCTTTAATTGGCGCTTTTATAGCATACACTATTATTAAAGATGCCAACGCCATCATAAATCCTGGAGTAGGATACTTCGCCGCTTTTGACGCTGTCGGCACTCTATTCTCAATTGCTGTTGCGGTGATTTCACTTTCAATTATTACAGGAATTTTCCTAACAGTCAAAAAAGCAAAAAAGAACAATGCGCGTATTTGGGACGGTTCGTCCAAAAGGCTAGTTATAAACTTCTTAATTCCTATTGTTACGGGCGGGCTTTTTTGTTTAGTATTGATAGATCAAGGCTTGTTTGGCCTGATTGCTCCGGCAACACTGATTTTTTATGGCTTGGGCTGTATCAATGCCAGCAAATACACATTGGGTGACATTCGATATTTGGGGTTAATTAATGTCGCTTTAGGACTCATCGCTACACAATTTATCGGATATGGTTTGTATTTTTGGGCCTTTGGTTTTGGGATTATGCATATTGTATATGGGGCTTTGATGTATTTTAAATATGAGACTGATGGGAAGTAGCGTTGGTAAGCGCTCGCAGAGTCATGGAGACGTATATTTAAATGACTCTATATAATGATGCCCTCGACCTGCTTAATGCCCATTCAGAACGACAGATTAGAAAAACTGATAATTACATTTTTAACTTTGATATTTCTGCTTTCGCAGGAAATAGTATGAGCATTATTGATAATATAAATAAAGTATTTGATCATAGAATCCGTTTAGGAATCATGTCTGTGTTGATGGTCAATGAATACGCCGACTTCAACGCCCTAAAAGAACTTTTGGAAGTGACTGACGGCAATTTGGCAAGCCATACAAAAGCGCTTGAAAATGCAGACTATATCAAAGTAGAAAAACAATTCATTGGTAGAAAACCAAACACCCGTTACAGCACCACCAAACTAGGGGAAGCCGAATTTAAAAAACACATCGTAGCTCTTGAAAAACTCATTAAAAAATCCTAGAAATCTTTATTCTGTATGCCCAAACATTTTTTTTATCAATTCACTTTGAAAAACAAAGTACTTTAAAAATTAAACTATGAAAACTATTACCACCATCCTTGCCGCACTTCTATTCAGCACCTTATTTTATGGCCAGAACATCGGCATCAATCTTTCAATCCTTAGTTTAATGACTATCGTTGTTTTAATACTGACACATCCCACAATAGCCAGACAAAAAACGACCATAGTGTATATTTCAACCTATATTCTATCTGCGATTATGGTCTTTTATAACCATTCCGTACTCGCAATATTTTCAAATTTTGTTGCATTTTTCACTCTCATTGGAACATTTTCAGAATCACGATCTTCTATGTATATCCGTTGGCTAAATGGCCTCTATTCTACTATTGCTGGATATTTCCATAGAAAAGTCAACTCAAAACACAATCCAGAACAACCAATTTCGAAAACCATTATTGATTATCTACAGCTCGCAAAATTGATTGGTATTCCTCTAGTTATCGGTATTGTATTCGTTCTTTTATATAAAAATGGAAATCCTGTTTTTAATGACGTCATTGGGGAAATTCATTTTGACTTTATCAATTTTCAATGGTTGCTCTTTACTGCACTATGTTTTTTTCTATTCAACAATATCCTAACACCGGTAGCCATTAATCCCGCTACAGAACAAGACCTCATCACTGATAATCACCTGTACCCATCTGAGCCACTTCTTCAAATTAAACTTAAAAAAGAACAACAATTAGGCATTGTGCTGCTGGCGTTGCTCAATATCTTATTGGTCTTTTATAGCGTCACGGATATTTATGATTTGATTATCAATACCAGCGTCACAGCTCCAGCTTTATCAAGTCAGGTCCATGATGGCATTAACGCCTTGATTGCGTCTATTATCATCGCCATTATTATCATTCTTTATTTTTTTCGAGGCAATCTCAACTTTTACAAACAAAATAACACACTTAAAAATCTTTCCTATTTATGGATCATTCTCAATATTGGCTTAATCATCTTAATTACCGCAAAAAACACTAATTACGTCGCAATTTTCGGGCTTACCTATAAACGTATTGGCGTTTTTATCTATCTCTTTTTGACCTTGGTTGGTCTAGTGACTACATTTTTTAAGGTTCGAAACATTAAAAATTTATGGTTTCTATTTAGAGTCAATACACAGGTTGCATTTGTTGTATTGATAGGATCGAGTTGTATAGATTGGGATTATGCCATTACAAATTACAATTTGAATAATGTCAAAGGTATCGATATGGGCTATTTGATTGACGTCATCGACAATAACGCTACCTCACTCTATAACTATTCTGAACAGCATCAAGTTCCTGACCACTATAAAAAACGTATCCGAGATAAATATATCGATTTCATTGAAACCGTCTCTCATAGAAATTGGCAGGAATGGACCTATGACAACCTCAAAATCAGTAAATCTTTTGACTGATGGACCTACTTCAAAATTTGTTTAAATCGACCATTTTGGCAACCTTAACTTTTTTGGTTAATCATATTTTCAAAAACTTTTGAGGCAGACATGTTCTTATTGCTGATCCTTTCAATAATTCCTGTCTTTAGTTGTTGTGCAATAGTGATCAGCTTCACAATCTATCCATTTTTTCGAGCATTCGAAAAGAAGAGCGACCCTAAAGAAATTGGTTTTAATAGGATCTTTCCATATTACAGTACGCTAAATTTTGGTCTATGCTCTTATTTCATCGTGTCCAGTAATTTTGAAAATCACGTTGTTGCATTTTTCATGGCCTCATTCATTACGACGTCATATTCTTGGATGTGGTTCTCAAAGACGAATGCTTCATGACGGGCTATAGAAAACAACTGATTTCATGGATGTTTGTTATGTCTCAGAACATTTTCCCCAAACTTTTTAAAAATCATGAACCTTGGAGGACTTATAGGGCAGAGCTCCTCACCTCTCCCGAAAATACTATTGGAAAATATTTGGGATTATTCTTAGAAAAATACGGTCTTGAATTGATTTCAAAAGTTGAACGCCATCCCTATCACACGATAACGAGATATGGCCCCAAAGTGGAAGATGAAATTGCATTGCACTATTTGTGTTTAAGCAATGGCAAAAGAAGTCTGTATATGTATGGTGCCATCTTACTCGCAATTTTACCTGAGTATTACAATTATTATCTCAGATCCTTTCGATTAGGAAAACAAGGCAACCCATTTCACCATTACGATTATAAAAAATTGTTAAATGTACCGATAGATGATTTTCGACAAGCTATCTTTTCAACAAGAGAATTTAAACTCGTCAATCGTCCACTCATATGAAATTTCTAAAAATTATTTTACTCCTTATTCTCTTTATAGTTCTTGCATTGGTTTCAACCAACTATTGGATTATTTATAAGGCCCAAGACCATGTGTACACCAAAATTAGTGACCTTCCCAAAAATAAAATTGGTCTGTTATTAGGTACCAGCAAATATGTTGCGAAAGGTCAAATAAATCACTATTATACCTATCGGATTGACGCTGCCGTTGCCTTATTTAAAGCGGGAAAAATTGATATTATCTTAATCAGTGGTGACAATGGCAACGAATATTATGATGAACCCACGACGTTTAAAAATGATCTCATGAAAAGAGGAATCCCAGAAAAAAGGATTGTGTTGGATTTTGCGGGTTTTAGAACTTTGGATTCCGTAGTTAGAGCCAAAGAAGTTTTTGGACAAGATGCTTTTACCATTATTTCTCAGAAATTCCATAATGAGCGTGCCATCTATTTGGCCAAGAACTTCAATATCGATGCTATTGCTTATAACGCGAGAGATGTTGATAATCGTTATGGACTAAAAACCAGGGCAAGAGAATATTTGGCAAGAGTAAAGGCTTGTATTGATGTTTTATTCAATGTTCAGCCGAAATATTTAGGTGAAAAATTAAAAATCGAATAACGTATGGCATTTGAATTCAACATGAGGTATTTTCTTTGGTTTCTTTTTCTTCTGGCAACAGAAACCGCCATTGCCATCTTTTTAAAATCAGGATTTATCCGCCATACTTTTGGCGATTTTTTAGTGGTCATTTTATTGTACTGTTTTTTCAGGAGCTTCTGGAACACTAAACCTAAAATTGTTGGAATCACAGTAATACTAATTGCCTATACCATCGAATTTTTGCAACTATTCAATTTCTTAGAATACATGCATCTAAGTCACAGTACTGCAGCAAAACTCATTTTTGGCAACACGTTTCAATTTGGTGACTTGCTTGCCTATACCCTCGGAATTATAACTATACTCTTCATTGAACATCAATTTAATTCAAATGGAACATCTCAAAACTCTCGTTTTTAATCGGTTCAACACAGTAGCCATGCTAACGGTCTCTATGGCTCTAAGCATTGTACTTTAAGTCTCCGAATGAAACTCAACCAATCTTTCTCTATCTTATTTCTGATCTGGAATTTATTTTTAGCTGTAATACCATTTCCTTTAACTAGTTCGGGATGTATTTGGAACGATAGTTAAGATATAATTCATGGGAAATCATACAATATCCTGCTCAGCTGTTTGAGGATGTTTTTACCATTTTACGGCACGTGTCCTTACCTTGACCTTTAGTCTTTTCCTAAGTGTCAGTTATTGGCATTTAAAGGTTTGATCCACACCGAAAATCCAAATAACATTTAACATCGACTGATCTCCAAGATTCCACAAACCAATTCTTATCAATTCAATATCACACTCAATTAATGAATAACTGAATTTTCTGTATTTTTATGATCAAATAAATCCAAAATACCACATGAAAAAAATCTCTATTTACTCATTTTTAATGCTTTTTACATTTTTCTCCTGTAAACAGGAATCTGAAAAGAAAACGCAATCACTAACAATGGGGCAATTGACCATCTCCAATGAGCATCCTCAACCTGGTAAAAATCTAGATCTGGTTTACGCGAGCGAAGATGAAATCGAAGCATTTTATGCCTACATGGTGGGGGAGAACAACTATCCTTTAGACATTGATTTTTCAGAATCAGATGGCCAGCAAAAAGCATCAATAAAAATTCCAGATTCTGCCGTCGCATTTGCTGTTATCATAAAAGCTGATGACACCTATGATGCCAACGATAAGAAAGGGTATCTGGTAGCCTTATATACTGAAAATGGCGAACAGATTTCTGGTAGCAAATCGGCATTATCTTACTTTGCAATAACAGATGGTCGCTATTACGATATTAAAGGGGATGCCAAACAAACTATGGAAATCTTAAAAACTGATTTAAATTCAAATCCTGGACTTAAAAGCACTTGGGAGGTGCCCTATTTACAACTGGTTTATAAAAATGACAAATCAGAAGGCGAAAAACTAGTCCGCGACTATTTAGATTCCTTATCTAAAAAAACTGACCCATCAGAATTAGAATATGCCTCAATGATGCACCTATACGACATGATGGGCCAACAGACTAAGTATGATTCTATTAATGCTGTAACCGTTGAGAAATTCCCAAAAGGTTCGGCTGCTCGTAATGCCATGTATATGCATTTTGATGAAGAAACGGATCTCGATAAAAAATCAACAATTTTAACCAACTATCTAGACCTAGCAAAAGCCGATAATACTAGTGATTTTATGGCTAGTACGTTAGCAAAAAAACATTATGAACTCAATGATATGACCAACTTCGAAAAATATCTTTCGATGGTTGATGATAAAATCAATAGAGCTTCTACATTAAATAGCCTGGCATGGCCATTGGCTGAAAGTGGCAAAAACTTAGATAGCGCTGAAAAGATGTCTAAACAATCGGTGGATTTAATCATTTCGTTACAGAAAAATCCAGAGCTAAAATCTGATTATTCCACTAAAAATCAATATTTAAAAAGCTTAGATTCTCGATTCAGAATGTTTGCTGACACTTATGCTTTGATATTATTCAAACAGGACAAAGTCAAGGAAGCTATTACCTACCAAGAAAAAGCACAAGGCCCAAAGGCTGATGATCCTGAAGCAAATCAACGTTATATTGAATATCTATTAGCAGACAATCAATATGAACTTGTTAAAAACAAGTCGGAAAATTTCATCAAGTCAGGCCATGGCACTGCAAAAATAAAAGAGGCTTTTAAAACGGCATACCTTAAAGGGAATCCGTCGGCAACAGATGTGGAGGATAAATTGGCCGTCTTGGATGAAGCAGCCTATAACAAGCAAGTTGCTGACATTAAAAAAACGATGCTCGATGAAGAAGCGCCAGCCTTCACTTTAAAGGATATGGCCGGGACAGACGTGTCTTTAGCATCTTTAAAAGGTAAAACAGTCATTTTAGACTTCTGGGCCACTTGGTGTGGACCGTGCAAAGCATCTTTCCCAGGCATGCAAGAGGTGGTCACAAAATACAAAGACAATGATAAAGTGGTCTTATTATTCGTGGACACTTTTGAACGTGGAGCCACTAGAAAAAAAATGGTAGAAGATTTTATCAAGCGTAATAACTATGATTTCCATGTGGTTTATGATTCTGAAATTGAAGGCACGAGAGATTTTGAAGTTGCCGGAAAATATGACATTACAGGAATTCCTACAAAGGTGATTATTGGACCCGATGGACGCGTGAAATTTAAATCGGTGGGCTATAGTGGTTCCAACGAAAAACTGATCAAGGAAATGGACATTATGATTGATATCTTAAAGTCCTAATCGCGATATTTATCTCATGAAAAAGCCTGAAATTAAGATTTCAGGCTTTTTTTTATTTCCCATCAACATAAGCTTGTAGATAGTCAAAACGTTTGGTGAGTTGTCCGTTTTCAGTAATTTTGGCACGTTTAAGAATGCCACGTTCATCATCATTAAAGAAAGCGGGAATGACGCTCTCTAAAAACATCTCTCCAAAACCTTCGCTGGCATTCTTTGGAAGCTCGCAAGGCAAATTATCAACCGCCATGACGGTTATGGCACCTGGAGCATCAAAAGCAACTTCCTTTTCAGTTTTAGCATTATAGCCGTAAAATGGATCAGCAATTGTTGAAGCTCTTAAGGTTGAAGCAACCGGACCATCAATATCACAACTGATATCTGCCACAAGGTTGATCTTAAAATCTGCAGATTTTACATCTTTTCGAGAGAATAAATAAGGTGCATTGTTGCCATAAAAATGTCCCGCAATAAACATATCGCTCTGTTTGGCATAAGGCATAAAATTACTCACGTATCCTGTTGGATCCTTATAAAACTGTTGTTTATTGCCCACTTTTCCGTCCTTACGTTTGTTATATTCCATGACATCCACCATACAATATACAGGTTCTGTAAACTTTGACGTGAGAAACAGGGCGTCACCTATTTCCTTTATTTCCAAATGATCTAGAATTTCTTTGGCACCATGGGCCACCTTTCCAGTTCCTGAAAGCACTATTTTTATTGCTGGAATACTAATTTTATCCAACTCGGTCTTTACCTCATTTAAATCAGAAAGCGTTTCAACTTTAGGCAAATTGAATAATCCATCCCTAAGGCCTAATGCCCTAAAAGCGTTATATGCGCCAACTAAACCGGCGTAACGGCCAAAACCAATCAAGCGTGTACCGCTTTTGTTAACGATGGTTTCATGATCATACAATTCGATATTCTTTTCCAGAATTGCCCGTAGCAACTTCCTATTGTAAGATTGCTTTTTGATTGTATGCGAAAAGAAAAAGTATTTTTTACCTGGAATCAAAGCTTCAATTGGCACTTCCTTTACCCCGATCATCACATCTGCATCAGAGATATTGTCGGTTACTTCAAACCCTAAAGCTCTATAAGCTTCATCTGGAAATACCCTAATATCACTTGACTCTACAACAAATTCTGCGTTAGGAAATTTTAACCTTGCTTCCGCTAATTCCCTAGGAGAAAATACGACGCGTCTGTCTGGTGGATTTTTTCGTTCTTTGATTATGGCAAATTTCATATAATTTTATGGAATTAGGTTAAAGACAAACTTAGTGATGCAGTTATTTCGCCATGATCCTGAAAAGCCAAAAATATCTTTTTAAATATCGTCAACTATGGAATGAGGACTGCACACTGAGTTATTTTTTACGAAAATAAGCGGATTTGAAAGTTCTAGCAAGCATTCGCTAATTAAAATATTCGCAGCTTAAGACGGACAGAATCGCACGCCGTTTCATATTGTAGAAACTGTAGGATCCAAGCAGCCATTCAATCACTCTTTTTAACAATGATGTAGGCACACTTACAATGAAAGAAAAATTTCACTCAGAGGTGAACTATCGGAATTGGTAATTTTAATCTTTTGTTTTTTTAAAAAATGCTTTTTCGTAAAACGTGAGTCGGATACCAAAAAGAAGTACAAATCCGCCAATAACCATTTGAAGGGAGATCTGTTCATCAAGTAACCACCAAGCCAATATGGACGCCAATACCGCTTGTCCCAACAAACTAACAGATACTCGTGTGGCGCGCATATGTTTGGTGGCAAAGCTGATCAGCAACCACGCCAAAAGCTGACATACCAGTCCTTGAATAACCAATACCAACCATCCCTCATCAGAAAACCCGCCAAAAGGTTCATTCAAGGCATAACTTAAAACACCCAGAGCAACCACAGAAGAAAGTAAACTGATGGTCATGAAAGTCATCACTTCCATCTCTCCCAAAATCCTTTTACTAGTTAACATATAAATGGCATAAAGCATTCCCGAAAGAATTCCAAAGGTAAATGCCAAGTTGAAGTCGAAGTTCAAAAACAAATCAAAACCCACTAAAAGCACCATTCCAGCAATGGCCACTATAGTACCAATCCAAAAATTTTGTTTCGGTTTATCTTTAAGAAATAGAAAGGCACCAATTCCCACCCAAACTGGCGATAAATTTGTCAACAGGGTGGCTTGCGTTGCGGTGGATTGCTGTATTGCAATATTCCAAACGCCTACATCCAGACCAAAAACGACCCCACATATAACAGAGAGCCAAAATGTTTTTCGGGAAGTTACCTTAAACTGTTTTGTAATCAGCACATAAGGCAAAATCACGGCAGAAGCGATGGCCATTCTATAGAATGCCGATATCAGCCCTGGCGTTAAATTTAACTTTACCAAAATTGGAAATATTGAAATGCAGATGATTCCGATAGCCAATGCAATCCTTGGTTTTGTCATATCTATAATTATTAATTATGAAGCCCGCAAAATTAAGATTTAAAACCATTAGCAATAGATACTAAATGAGTTTGTTTTGATACTATATTATCCTAAAAAATAATTAAAAAGATTCATGAGTGTATCAATACTATTAAATTTAATACTGTAATTTTAAATCTGTCCGCTCTATAAGATTTAACTTCGCATCATTTTATTTAAGATTGAAATGGTGTTTTTTTTATGAATGCGTATTTTTACATTCCCACGTGAACATCAGGACGATGGTGGTATTTACCTTGTTTTTTATTTAGATCAATATAATTTAACCGTAAACATGAGATTTCATACTTCAATTTCAGAATTCAGAACCAGACTTTCAAGTTCTGAAAGTCAAGCAAAAATAACCAAGTCTGATCTTGATCAATTTTACATTCAGCTCAAAACCTTTGACTCTAGATTCAAACTATTCCCGAAGTATTATCACAACTATATTGAGAATCTAAATCGTCTGCGGCCAGATCTAGATGACACCCACCCAGATTGGACATTTCTAAAAATCGCTTTAGCAGATAAAAAGTCGAAACCTACGAAAACCCTACCTATTTTTGTGTACCATATAAAATATGTCTATAAAATAACTTCACCACTTTTTATTGCCCACCAAAAAAAGCAGAACCTAAAGAAACTAAATGCACCGGCAAAACTTGAAGCAAAAAATAACAAACCCAAATCGTCAAAAGAATGGATAAGAGTTCCCATGCCACGAAATCAACCTAGAAAATGAGAATACCATTCATTTTACCTATCAATTAATAACAAATTTTATTAGGGTTGATTATTTTGTCTCAATGCCCAATTCCATGAACAAAAAACGCTATAACTTTATTGCCCCAATTATAAAGATAGGATCAATCAGACCAAAATGTTGTTACGCTCTATTTTCTGTTATTATAGAATTCGATGGCTTTTAAATAATTCTTTCCCAATGGCTCCGTTTGACCATTCAAAAAACCATTCAGTTCAGGGTGGTTCTCATCAATCCAGCTCAAGAGTTTCGTTCTGTTTTTGAGAAATAGGATATCATTAAAAACCAAATACTTGGTTCTTTCAACGCGATCAATTTTATGATCATTAAATCGTATAGTTTCATTCCAAACTATGGGTTCTTCGTGAAGTAATAAGATTCTTTTATCGATTTTTGAGATTTTTGCTTTTACAACTCCATTTTCTTGTGCAATTTCAAGGATTTCGTATTGGGGTTCAAATACTGAATCCCATTTCAACCATTCGACATAATCTTTTCGAGAAAATTTTTCTTCATAATCATCTTCACATTCTCTGACGACGACACTATCACCTAACAGGGCGCCAATTGCAGAATCATCTGAAGTATCAAGACTTTTATAGTAGCGTTCAGCAAGAACTAAGATGTCATCTTCTTTTTGAGAAGATTTGCACGAAACAAAGCCAATGGCCATAAATAGAGCGAGTATTAGTTTTTTAGCCTCTCTATTTTGTTTTAAATACATCATTAAAACTTCTCTTAAAATAAATGTTAGAAGGGCAGATTAATAGATTTTGGCAGCACAAAGTCTTTCGTGTAAGGATTCTCAAGAAAACTAAGTAGCGGTCTTTGTGGTTGGAGAATATCATCCTTTTCAATACCGTAAACCTGCCAGTAATTGGAAAGTAACTGGGCAAATATATCTTCATTCCAAAAACCAAAAAGTGGCGCTTTACCGTCTGAGTCAACTTCTATTGTAATCCCATGATCATCGTTTCCGATTTTGTATTCGGGTACGTACTGTAAGATATAATCGGTGTAATGAAACCGAGCGTACAACTCTTCAAACTGCACAGGATGCAAAACATGACCTTCTATTTTCTCTAGGACCTCTTTTTGCTTTTCTTCGATAACTCCATTATCCTGTAAACAGGCAATAAATCCAAAACCATTGACGCCAAAAGAGAACATTAGATTAATCGTATCGTCACGATAACTAAAAATATCAGAAGAATATTTCAACGGAAATACAACGATGCTCCATGGTTTTTTCCCAACAAAAGAAATTGGTTCAATAATAGATTGTAGCATGAGATGAAAGTGGCCAAAGCGTGCTTTCAAAGAGGGTGAAAGTTCAAAATCTTCCCCTTTTCTTAACAGTCGGTCTCTTTCATATACCATTTCATAATACAACAAACCATACACCATTCTACCCGTCCATAGAAAAAGCAATTTCTCATCAAGATCTGCCATGCCCTCGAATCCATTTTTATAAGCGTCTTGAATTTTTAGATCCAACTCCTCAAAAGCCTGCTTGACTTCTGGGGAACACGGTAATTTAAGATCTTCATAATGATAGGATTTTGCTTTATCCATCATTTCCACCCGTTCATGCCCGAATTTAAAATGTGCCATGAGCCACTTAGGAAATACGGTCATTTCTTCAGTGGTCAAAACTCCAGAAAGAAAGCAAAAATGCTCATCAAAAATTAGATCCTTAAAAGGGTTAAAAAGTAATTGGGACATAAGTATTCAGAAAATTAATAGTATGTTTAGGCAAAGTTAGCCATAAACAACCGCTTCTTTTGGGAATTTAGATAGAAATTATAGCATTGCTAAAAACATAAACTTCCAAGCCAATGGATCTTCTCATTTATTTGAAGCAACCAAGTAAATAATCTGGGTAAAAACAAATATCTATTAGGAATCTGACCTGTTTTCTTAAAAAGTAAATCCTATCTTGATGCCTCCCCATCCTGCAGAAGTACCTGATTCAAATTCTCTGGTGATAAGTGACCGTGTATATTCAAAATAAAGCGTTCGGGTCTGTAGCACCAATCCATAGTTGAACTGCGCAGTCAATCGCGCCACTTGCTTATCATCTATTATATATGCACTTTTCTTATTGAAGAGGCCGCCTTGCAATGTGGCATCATAACCAATTACCGAAACCATCGGTTGCATATAGGCATAAAGATTAAATTTTCTTTTAGCAGAAGAAGAGAAAGGAGCGTTTAAGATTCCAAAACTACTATTCAACCCGAACGATGCGTTAGTATAGAGTGTTCCTAAATTTCCAGAAAACTGAGCCTGCAAAGACCATAAATCAAGAATTCTTACTAATTGTTTTTCAAAGTTGAGTCCGTAATTTACGACCAGATCATTCTTTATCTGGTGTTGCCAGCCCAATGGAATATCATTTCCCGTTGCTTCATGGATGCCTACTTGCATCTCTTTACCAAACGCTCCAGGGCCAATAAGTCCGAGACTCAAAGACGACGTTAATCGTGTTTTTCGTAAGGTATTTGTGGTACTCACAAAACTCTTCAACATAATGGCAGCGGCAAAAGGTCTGTCGCCATACTGAATTTCAGGACGCTCATAAAAGCGCGGCGTATAGCCAATATGCTCAATCGCCAACCCATAACGTTTGATTTTCTCTTTTGGAGCAAGTAAAATCTTGTTAATTGGATTCTTTTTTAGGCTAGGCATCACCAACTCAAAACTGTAACCTTGCGTGTAATTCCGATCTGTGGCATCAAAATAATCATTGTCATAATTAAAACGAAAATATGTGTCGTTTTCAATATTGCGATAAGAAACGGTGTAGTCAATTTTTTGGGAAAATAGAACTGTAGGAAAAAAGACGCATAGAAAAAGATAGGTGTTCACGTCCTACTTACGTTAAAAAAAGGTCTTAGGTTTTCAACAATAAAAAAAGGCCTAGCGCAACTTTTCGCTCAAATACTTCCAATACCTCTTGGGCACATGTTGCACATGCAATTTGATATTTTTTCTTGAAGGAATATTGGTGCTCTCAAAATAATCTTGCCACAAGGTTTGAAACTCCAATTCCTCAACGGCAAAATAATCTATGGAAGTTTTTGTCGCATCAAAATTCTCGGGCAAAGTTAAATAGATGATGTCCACCTTATTTAAATCGTAAAACAATCCGTAGTGGCGTTTTAAGTCATAAATGATCCATTTTTGATCGGCATATCTTTTTTCAAAATGATTTGAAATAAGCGGAAGCACATCAAAATCAGGTTCGATATTCGCAAAATAAACATGGTCTTTAGTTAATTTAAAACGCACAAAAGCTTCCATTCTATGCTTTTCTCTACCTACACTTTTAGCAATTTGAGAAATCTTTAACACAATTGCGTTTGAAAAATCAGATTCTATTGAAACTTTACTCCTGAGAGCTTGCTGAATATAAACCAATAAAAGCGATTCTACATGGACTTGCTCACTTAAAAACGCATAGTACAAACGCAAACTTCCTATAGCCGTTGACTTCTGTTTAAGGCCCTTCCATACCCGATCGGCCTTTTGTAAATCTGTCACAATCTCAGTAGAACTTCCAAATAATGATTCTTGCACATTGTCACTTTTCTGGAAAGAAACACTTTGCAATCTTAATTCGTAAATATGGAAGATGCACGTAAGAAAGCCATCAAAAGTAGCGTCATAAATAAGAGTATGCTCCTCTGTTATTAACATCTTATTCAAAAAGGTTCAATTGCGGACTTAATATTTTCTGATATTTACTTGTCGAATTTTGCAAGATGATGGATTTTAACTGAGGTCCTGTCAAATCTCTTCGTTCAAAATCTCGAGAATCACAAACTAAAAAATACTTTGCTCTATTCAACGCAACGCCCATGCGTTTAAGATGTTCCCAATTTAACTTTCGAAATTTTCTTGCCTGAATTATTTTACCAACGGACTTCATTCCCAATCCCGGAATTCTAGCCAGCATCAGTTGATCTGCTTTGTTCACATCAACTGGAAAATGTTCCATATTTCTTAAAGCCCATCCTAATTTTGGATCGACATCCAAATCTAGATTTTGATGCTCATTATTCACTATTTCATGCACTTTAAATCCATAAAAACGCATCAACCAATCTGTTTGATACAACCTATTTTCTCGGAGCATCGGCACATCTGTGCCTATTTGTGGTAAACGGGAATCATAACTTATAGGAATATATCCAGAATAATAGACACGCTTTAAGTTGAATTTTTCATAGAAATAATTGGACGTCCACATGATCTGTTGATCTGTTTCACCACTGGCCCCAATAATCATTTGTGTACTTTGACCTGCCGGTGCATATTTTGGCGTACTTTTAATAATATGCTTCTCAGATTTATATTGAATAATTTCGTTTTTCACCTTTAGCATCGGCTTAAGGAAATCTTCCCGGTTTTTTTCGGGTGCCAGTAATTTCAAACCTTCTTTTGTAGGAATTTCTATATTCACACTTAACCGATCCGCGTAGAGTCCAGCCTCTTTCATTAATTCATCTGAAGCTCCAGGTATGGACTTTAAATGAATGTAACCATTAAAGTTTTCTTCCAAACGCAATTTCTTCGCCACTGCTACCAAGCGCTCCATGGTATAGTCCGCACTTTTAAAAATACCTGAACTCAAAAACAAACCTTCGATATAATTCCGACGGTAAAAATTAATGGTCAAATCCACCACTTCCTGAACCTGAAACGCTGCTCTTTTGATATCATTACTTTTGCGGGTGACGCAATAGGCACAGTCAAAAATACAATGGTTGGTCAATAAGATTTTCAGTAATGACACACAACGTCCATCTTCAGTATAGGAATGGCAAATACCCATTCCCGTGGCATCTCCAAGACCTTTGTTGGTATTGTTTCGATTGCTCCCACTGGAGGAACAAGAGACATCGTATTTAGCAGCGTCGGCAAGAATTTTTAATTTCTCCTGGGTTCGTTCGAAGGACATCATTGTATTTAGGGTAGTTTAACTAATTACAAAAGTAAAATTTACCGACCATCACGTTTACCTATAAACCTTTATTATTTAGCTTAAAAACATAGACGTCTCCATCCTATCCAAAACCTTATGGACCTCCATAAAAAAATCAACCTAGATTTTTTAGTTGGAAGAGCTAGCCTACCTACTTAAGAACTCCAAAAAAAGAAAACTTGACCATAAGAGAACATCTGCCCACTATTCTAGCACGACGCACGATAATCAAAGAATTCTCCCCGAAAAATATTGCCCATTTACTTTCTTTGTATTACATTTAGTTTATGACAGAAGTTGATATAGAAAAGGAAAATGCCGCCATTGCAAAAGCCTACAAGGAACTGCTCAAAGTAAGTTACCAAACCCTTACCGTTGACGATAAAAAACTGATAAGACAAGCTTTTGATGTTGCCGTTGATGCACATAAAAATCAACGACGAAAATCAGGAGAAGCCTATATCTTTCACCCCATTGCGGTGGCAAAAATTGTAGCTCAAGAAATTGGGCTTGACGCGACGTGCATTGCTGCGGCGTTATTGCATGATGTGGTAGAAGATAATCCTGACTACACCCATGAATTCATTGAAAAAAAGTTTGGTAAAACGGTATCGCGCATTGTTGATGGGCTTACAAAAATATCATCATTGAGTAAAGAGGCTGATGTCTCTACGCAAGCCGAAAATTTTAGAAAGATGCTGTTGACGCTCAATGATGATGTACGCGTTATCATTATTAAAATTGCAGACCGCCTCCACAATATGCAAACCATGGATTCTATGCGTCCTGATAAACAGGAAAAAATAGCGTCTGAAACACTTTATATCTATGCGCCATTGGCCCATCGGATTGGGCTTTATAATATTAAAAGTGATCTTGAAGATCTAGGTCTAAAATATACGGAACCTGAAGTCTATAAAGATATTCACAACAAAATAAAAGAGAGCAAAGAAGAGCAAGATGCATATATTCAAGCGTTTTCTAAGGTAATTGTAGATTCTTTAGACAAGGAAGGTTTGAACTATGACATTAAAGGACGCCCTAAATCCATCTACTCCATCCGTAGGAAAATGCTCAAACAAGGTGTTTCATTTGATGAAGTGTATGACAAATTTGCGGTACGAATTATTTACAAATCGGATTTTGCCAATGAGAAATTTCTCGCTTGGAAAATCTATTCTATTGTGACGGATCACTTTATCCCGAATCCTATAAGATTACGGGATTGGATTTCCTCTCCTAAATCAACTGGATATGAAGCCTTGCACATTACTGTTATGGGTCCTAAGGGACGTTGGGTAGAAGTGCAGATTCGAAGTGAGCGCATGAATGAGATTGCCGAAAAAGGGTACGCAGCACACTACAAATACAAAGAAGGCAATGCTGAAGACGCATTGGATACTTGGATTGACAAACTGCAAGAAGCCCTGGAAAGTAATGAAACCAATGCTGTAGATTTTGTGGAGCAGTTTAAGCTCAATTTATATTCTAAAGAAATTTATGTGTTTTCTCCCAAAGGTGATTTAAAGTCTTTGCCTAAGGGTGCAACACCGCTCGATTTTGCCTTTAGTATCCACACTGAAATTGGCATGAAAACCAGAGGGGCAAAAGTCAACGGAAAATTGGTGCCTTTAAGCCACGAACTCCAAAGCGGTGACCAAGTAGAAATACTGACCTCAGAAAACATAAAACCTAACAGCAACTGGTTGGATTATGCAACCACAGCTAGGGCGCGAAGTAAGATTAAATCGTCATTAAAAGACGAAAAGAAAGAAGTTGCAGAAGAAGGCAAGGAAATTTTAAGACGAAAATTAAAGCAGCTCAAGATTACTCTAGATGAAAAGTCCATTAATGAAATGGTCGTTTTCTTCAAACTAAAAACCAGTTTAGACCTCTTTTTTAGAGTGGGCATTGGCTCTATAGACAACCCAATGCTTAAGGATTTTGCTTCCTCACGTAGCAACGCTTTTATGAGCTATATCAAAAGTAAGATCCGAAAGCCAACGGTTGTTCAAAATATCGATAAGGACGAAATCACTGCCAAATACGACATGTTGGTATTTGGTAAGGAGGAAGAAAAACTGGACTACAAACTTTCTGCCTGCTGCAACCCTATATCTGGTGATGAAGTATTCGGGTTCCTAACCATAAATGAAGGTATAAAAATCCATAAAAAGAACTGTCCAAATGCGTTGAGCCTGCAATCAAATTATGCCTACAGAATTATGCAAGCCAAATGGATTGACTCTTCACAGCAGGAATTTGCCGCACAAATCACCTTATCTGGAATTGATAATATGGGACTGGTAAACACCATCACAAAAGTAATTTCCAGCAACATGCATGTTAACATGAAAAGCATTAGTTTTCAAAGTGATGACGGTGTTTTTTCGGGTAAAATCAATGTGGTGGTTAAAAATAATACCATGCTTAATAAACTCATGGATAATCTAAAAAAAATTAACGGGATTGATAAGGTCACAAGAGTTTAAAAAGTGTAAATTTGCAGCATAACTTATGAGTCTAAAAACAAAACATAGCAATCAGGAAATCGTAAAGAACGTGTTCACCACCTTTTTAGAAGGGAAGGGGCATCGCAAGACACCTGAACGCTATGCCATACTTCAGGAAATTTATGATAGTGAAGAACATTTTGATATAGAATCTCTCTACATCAAAATGAAAAACAAAAACTATCGTGTGAGTCGTGCAACGCTTTATAACACTATTGAACTATTATTGGAATGTGCTCTGGTGCGAAAACATCAATTTGGTCAAAATCAGGCACATTATGAGAAGTCCTATTTTGATAAGCAACACGATCACGTTATTTTAACAGATACCGGTGAGGTCTTCGAATTCTGCGATCCAAGAATCCAATCGATCAAAAAAACGATTGAAGAAGTCTTTGACATCTCTATCACCAACCACTCACTTTACTTTTACGGAACAAAAAACGAACAATCTAAAGAATCTTAAAATGGCAGTAGATTTACTACTAGGATTACAATGGGGAGACGAAGGCAAAGGAAAAATTGTCGATGTAATGACCTCAAAATACAATATTATTGCACGCTTTCAAGGCGGACCAAACGCTGGGCACACCTTGGTTTTTAATGGCAAAAAACACGTGTTGCATACCATTCCATCAGGGATTTTCCACGAAGACACTGTCAATTTAGTGGGCAACGGGGTGGTCATTGATCCTGTCATTTTCAACAAAGAACTGGATAAACTTGAAGAACAGCATGTAGACTATAAAAAGTCATTGTTGATTTCTCGTAAAGCACACATCATTTTACCAACACACCGTTTACTAGACGCTGCAAGCGAAGCTTCTAAAGGAAAAGCCAAAATCGGTTCCACCCTTAAAGGTATCGGCCCAACGTATATGGACAAAACCGGTAGAAATGGGATTAGAGTTGGTGATATAGAATTGGTGGATTGGAAAGATAAATACCGTGCTTTAGCCGATAAGCACGAAGCCATGATTGCGTTTTACAATGTTGAATTACAATATGACCTACAAGAACTTGAAAATGAGTTCTTCAAATCTATTGAGGTCTTAAAAACATTGACATTTATTGATTCTGAAGAATATTTACACCAAGCACAAAAAGAAGGTAAAACTATTTTGGCGGAAGGGGCACAAGGTTCATTATTGGATATTGATTTTGGAACTTATCCTTTTGTAACCTCTTCAAATACTACTGCAGCAGGCGCTTGTACAGGTTTAGGTATTGCACCTAATAAAATTGGTGAGGTCTTTGGGATCTTTAAGGCTTATACGACAAGGGTTGGTTCAGGACCTTTTCCTACTGAGTTGTTCGACGAAGTTGGAGAAACCATGGGCAGGGTTGGTAACGAATTTGGCGCTACCACCGGACGTTCACGTCGTTGTGGGTGGTTAGACTTAGTAGCTTTGCGTTATGCTTGCCAAGTGAATGGCGTGACCAAATTAATTATGATGAAAGGCGATGTCCTTTCAGGATTCAAAGATTTAAAAGTGTGTACCGCCTATAATTATAAAGGTGAAATTATTCACCATTTACCATATAACATCGAGGCAGAGAACGTTACCCCTATCTATACTGACTTTAAGGGATGGAACGAGGATTTAACCGAAATGACTGATGCCTCCAAAATGCCACAAGCCTTAGTAGATTATATTGAGTTTTTGGAAAAGGAACTCGAAATTCCAATTACTATAGTATCCGTTGGTCCAGACAGAAAGCAAACAATTGTAAGATAAGTTTAGAAACGAGCCTGCCTGTGCAATCAGGCAGGTTTCATAGTTTGACACCAACCGAGGCGCAATTTGTATTGTCTATATCTTTGAAGTCATGTTTAAACGGTATCATAAGTGTAATATAAGTGTACCAATCATAAGAGATTGTTGAATTTAAGAATCATCATTACTATGAGAAAGACGCCTAAATTTATGTTAACACAAAATAATTCCTAAACAACAGAGTTACTTTTGAAAACCACTTGTTACACCTTGAAAGCATTATACGTTTTTGCAGCTATATTTTTAGGCTTGAACTTGTCGGCAACTTCACAAACTAAAAAACTCAAAAAAATCCGCGTAGAATATTCAGGTTTTGTCGATTCTGACAGCCTAAGAGGTCCTGGCGTTTCCGTTTTCACAAGAGATAATACCCAACAGGTTCACTTTACCCATGAAGGCATTAATTTATGGTGTGACCAAGCCGTCTATTACGAAAAAGAAGATTTTATTGAGGCCTACAGCAATGTAGTCATGAAACAAGGTGACACCATTACTATGACAGCTAAATATGCCGAGTATAGTGGTAAAACCCAATTGGCATTTGCAAGCGGCGATGTGGTATTGGAAGAGCCAAAATCTGTCTTAACCACAGACACACTTCATTTTGACCGTATAAAACAACAAGCCTACTACCAAAACAAAGGGAAAGTCGTAAGAGACACTTCTGGCACTATTACCAGTCAAATTGGTCGCTACTATATGAACAGCAAGAAATATCAGTTTGTTCAAGATGTGGTTTTGGTCAATCCACAATACACGTTAAATACGGAACATCTTGATTTTTATACAGAAACAGGACATGCGTATCTTTTTGGCCCCTCTACAATCGTCGGTGAAACCAATACCATCTATGCAGAACGCGGATTTTACGACACCAATAACGACACGGGGTATTTTGTTAAAAACTCAAAGATCAATTATGAAAATCGCGTTTTTGAAGGGGACAGCATGTATTTTGACAGAAAAATAAGTTTTGCTTCCGCAACCAACAACATTGTTGTTACAGATACCATTAACAACAGTATCGCACGCGGGCATTATGCTGAAATTTGGCGCGCCAAAGATTCTGTATTTATAACCAAACGCGCTTTGGCGATTACAGTCCAAGAGAAAGATTCTATTTACATGTATAGTGATACGTTAATGGTAACCGGAAAGCCAGAACATCGGATCACCAGAGCTTATTATAACGCTAAAATATTTAAAAGTGATTTGAGCGGAAAAGCAGATTCCATTCATGCCGATCACAAATCTGGATTGACACAACTAATTAATCTGGAGCGCTTCTCCTCTACTGACATTTTCACCGTCAAACGAAGGCCAATTCTTTGGAATCTCGGCAATCAAATGACGGGAGACACCATTCACCTGATCTCTAATCCCAAAACGGAACAACTGGATTCTCTCTTGGTTTTTGAAAATGCCTTCTTAATTAGCAAAGACACGCTTGGCGCTGGGTTTAATCAAATTAAAGGACAACGGCTGATAGGACTCTTTAAGGACAATGATCTTTATAATGTGGATATCATTAAAAATGCAGAGGTCATTAACTATTCAAGAGATGATGATCAGGAATTGATTGGTATCAACAAATCCAAATCAGGGAAAATCAATTTGAAAATCTTGGAAGATTATAAAATCATTACGTTACTAGATGAAGTGGATGGCGATATATGGCCAGAATCAGAGTTTCCAGATAATGCACGAAAATTAAGAGGTTTTGATTGGCGTGAAGAAGAACGCCCAAAGAGCGTTGAAGATTTGTTTAAAGATGATCCCCCTTTAATACTACCCATAATTAAAGGTTTAGATGATTATATTCCTCAGGAGGAATTCTTTGATGAGGCCTTGATGCAACGTGTGGAGGATGCCAAGCCAAAAGATTCCAAAAAAGATGAGGAGCAAAAAGCGTCACGTACCATCCCTAAGCAAGCGCTTAAAAAAGCGGATTCATCCAATGTAAATAAAGTACAAGAACCCAAGAAAAAGGACAATTAAAATGACGAGCGATTTCTTACAGTATCAAGCACAAACCACACCGCATCCTTTAGCCTTAGAAATTTCTCACGCTGAAGGCTGTTATGTTTTTGATACGAATAATAAACCTTACCTCGATTTTATCGCGGGTGTTTCTGCTTGCACTTTGGGGCATCGTCATCCAAGAGTGGTCAAAGCAATAAAAGATCAGTTGGACAAATATATGCACGTTATGGTTTATGGCGAATATATCCAACAACCGGCCGTGGAACTCACTAAGTTATTGGCAGAACATTTGCCAGAATCCTTAGAATGTACTTACCTCGTCAATTCTGGGACCGAAGCTGTTGAAGGCGCCCTAAAGCTGGCTCGCCGAGCAACTGGCAGAAGCCAAATTATAGCTGCACACCACGCATACCATGGCAACACTATGGGATCTATGAGCGTCATGGGTTACGAAGAACGGAAACAGGCATTTAGACCCTTAATCCCGGATGTCAGTTTTATTAACTTTAATAATAAGGAGGATTTAAATCAGATCACGAGAAAAACGGCGGCCGTCATATTAGAGACCATCCAAGGAGGCGCAGGTTTTATTGAACCCTATGAAAATTATCTAGCGAAGGTAAGAACACGCTGTGATGAAGTAGGTGCTTTATTGATTTTAGATGAGATTCAACCAGGGGTAGGTCGTACTGGGAAATTATTTAGTTTTGAGCATTACAATTGTATTCCGGATATTTTAGTAACTGGCAAAGGTCTAGGAGGCGGAATGCCAATTGGCGCCTTTTCAGCATCAAAATCAATGATGCACACCTTACAGAATCGACCAAAACTAGGACACATCACTACATTTGGTGGCCATCCTATTATAGCTTCTGCCGCCTTGGCAACATTAAAAGAAGTTACAGAAAGTACTTTAATGGCCGAAGCGGTTGAAAAAGAACACGTATTCAGGAAACATTTAGTCCATCCATTAATTACTGAAATTAGAGGTCGCGGATTAATGCTGGCCGCCATGACACCATCCGCAGAGATCACAAATCAACTGATTTTAAAGGCGCAAAGTAGAGGTTTGATACTATTTTGGTTACTTTTTGAGCCAAAAGCCATCCGGTTAACACCACCATTAACCATTTCAACTGCCGAAATCATCGAAGGTTGTCAACTTATGATCGAAATTTTAGACGAAATTCAATCATAATTCCTTAGGTTTGCACAGTTGACAACTTGCTGTAAATTAAGCAATAAACTAAGAAAAGGACGATGAACGGTCAATACTGTTAATTAATTTGTTGAAAACATTCGTCTTTAAATCCTCTTTTCTCTAATGTTAACGTTACATTTATTTCAACGAACAATACCAAGTGCTTATGGAGTTTAGTCAACATGACGACGACGATAATTATTCGCTAACAAAATTTGAATCCATGTTAAAAACAAACAACGTGTTGTTTTTTGATTCAAATGAGTTTGAAAATATAATTCAATTCTATTTTGAAAACGGCCGAATTGCGCTTGCAAAAAAAGCTGTCAAATTAGGATTGGAGCAGCACCCTTCATCCATAATTTTAAGGCTTTTTCAAGTTGAAATTTACATTTTGGAAGACAAACTGCCACATGCAGAAAAGCTTCTGGACGCTCTCTATATCTTGGAACCATCCAATGAGGAAGTCTATATTCAAAAGGCCAGTATTTTATCAAAACGCAACGAGCACCAAAAAGCAATTGATACCTTAAAAATAGCTTTGAAATTATCAAATACAGAAGAAGATGAAGCCGATTTACACGCATTAATTGGTATGGAGTATCTTTTCATGGATCAATTTGATAACGCAAAGACCTATTTTATCAAATGTTTGGAGTTGGATATGGAAGATTATTCCGCACTCTATAACATTATTTATTGCTTTGAATTTTTAGATCTTCACGACGAAGCCATAGATTTCCTTAACCGTTATTTGGACAAAAATCCGTATTGCGAGGTAGCATGGCACCAATTGGGGAAACAATATTTCTCTCTAAAAGATTATAAAAAATCATTGGCAGCTTTTGAATTTGCTATTATTTCAGACGATACTTTTGTGGGAGCCTATCTTGAAAAAGGAAAAGTCTTGGAGAAAATGAAGAAGTTTGACGAGGCCATTGAAAACTACAATATGACCTTGGCACTTGATGAACCAACCTCTTTTGCTCTATTGAGGATTGGCAATTGTTACGAGAAGTTAAGTGCGGATGATCTTGCCGTGCAATATTACTTCAAAACAGTCCATGAAGACCCTTTGTTGGATAAGGGATGGATTGCCATTACGAGGTTTTACAACAAAAAGAAAGATTACCATAAAGCACTTTACTATATCAACAAGGCCATTAATATTGATGCCGATAATGTTAAATATTGGAAACTTTATGCTCAGATCAACCACCGCCTGAATTTTATTGAAGAAGCAGAACGTGGCTATAAAAAAACGTTGGATCTAGGAAACTACGAATTGGACACATGGCTTGCAAGAGCTGATGTACTTATTAAGTTAGGCGAACATGAAGCCTCGGCACTCAGTTTGATTCAAGCGTCGGAATTTTATCCAGAAACCGCTGAAATTGAGTACCGATTGGCAGGAATATATTTCACCCTCTTTGAAAACGAAAAAGGGCAATACCATCTCAAAAACGGATGGCTTCTCAATTCTGAATTATGTTTTATTTTACAGGAACTTTTTCCATTAATTGCTGATCATCAAATGGTGGTCAATATTATTTCAAATTCGAAAAAAACCTCCAAGTAAATTTATATATCTTTACGCTTCTTAGACGTAAAATAAAAAATGCAAAGACGCTTTTCAGATTACCTATTCATTTCACTTAAAGGGATTGCCATGGGTGCAGCCGATGCTGTACCAGGAGTTTCGGGAGGTACCATAGCTTTTATTTCCGGTATTTATGAGGAATTAATTACCACCATTAGCGGAGTCAATTTAAGTCTATTGACTACTCTAAGAAAAAGTGGTTTTGCTGCTTTTTGGAAACAGCTCAACGGTAACTTTTTGCTAGCCCTACTCATAGGAATAGTCATCAGCTTTATTTCTTTTATGAGGCTAGCCAAATACTTGATTGAACAGCATCCGGTACTCATATGGTCGTTTTTCTTCGGACTCATTGTAGCCAGCATCTTCTTTGTTGGAAAACAAATAAAAACATGGAATTTAAGCGCCATTGGTTCCTTAATATTTGGAACACTCGCGGCTTTTTATATTACAACATTACCGTCAATGGCAAATAATGACAGTTCCATTTTCTTGTTTTTTGCGGGAGCATTGGCCATTTGCGCAATGATTTTACCGGGTATTTCCGGATCGTTTATCTTGGTTATTTTGGGCGCTTATAAAACACTTAGCGATGCCTTAAGCATTTTTGATTTTAAGAAAATAACCATTTTTGCCGCTGGAGCAGTGATTGGATTATTGAGTTTCAGCAGGGTGCTAAAATGGTTGTTCAATAACTATAAAAATACCACTTTGGCGGTTTTAACAGGGTTTATTTTTGGTTCTCTAAACAAAATTTGGCCTTGGAAGGAAACCTTGACCGTTTTAGAAAAAGCGACGGGACAGACTGTTCCCGTTTCTAATATCACGGAATATGGAACGCTTGAAGTCTATCAAAGACAGATCAACAACTTTGAAACCTTAAAAATGGTGTCCGAAAAAAGTGTACTGCCACTTCATTATTCAGAAATCAACCAAGCGATTGATCCACAAATTGCAATGTCCATTGTACTTATGGTAGTCGGATTTTTAACTATCTTCATCCTTGAAAAAGTAGGCTCCAAAACTCCATAAATGCAAAGCACCAGAACCTTTTCTGACAAACTTTTCCTGGTCATAAAAGGCTTGGGGATGGGTGCTGCAAATAAGGTTCCTGGTATTTCTGGTGGTGTAGTAGCGTTTGTGGCAGGTTTTTATGAAGAGTTTATCTATTCACTCCAAAAAGTAAACAAAACAGCCTTTAAACTTCTCTTTAACGGCCGATTCAAAAGTTTTTTCAATTATGTCAACGGGCGCTTTTTGAGTCTGCTCTTCCTTGGTATGATTATCAGTTATTTCAGTATTTCTAAAATCTTGGATTATTTTCTCATCCATTACGAACTGTATATCTGGAGCTTGTTTTTTGGGATGATCGTAGGTTCAATCTATTATATCAACAAAGATTTTAATGACTGGAATTACAAAACTATAGTTTCTCTTATTATAGGCATAAGTCTGGGCATAGGGATTAGTTTTTTGGATCCCGCCAAAGAAAATGACAATCTGTTTTTTGTATTTTTCTGTGGAATTATCAGTGTTTCTGGGATGACACTCCCAGGTTTCTCTGGATCTTTCATCCTAATTTTATTAGGCAATTATGTATTGTTATTAGTAGATTCCGTCAATGCGCTTTCTGACACGTTCTATGAGATTATTGTTGGGGACTTTAGTTTTTTAAAGAATTCCGAACGGATCAGAATGCTTCAAGTACTCATCGTTTTTACCATAGGTTCAGTAGTGGGATTAGTTACCTTTTCGCATATGCTAAGTTATATCCTAAAACATTACAAGAGCATTACTACAGCCTCAATCATTGGTTTTATTGTTGGTTCGTTAGGCGTTGTTTGGCCATGGAAACACACTATTTATAGAATGACGGATGAAGGAAACTTGATCTATGATTCAACCGGCAAAAAAATAGTCTCTAATTATGAACGATTTATTCCTGACTTAAATAGTGAAACATACTTAGCAATTGTTTACATTGGAGTAGGAATTGCAATCGTCCTCGCATTAGAGTGGTATGGACACAAAACAAAAAAAATCAATGTCTAAATTTGGACTTATCGGTAAGAATATTTCGTACTCATTTTCTAAGGCGCACTTTACGGCCAAGTTTGAAAATGAAGAACTTCCTTATACCTATCAAAATTTTGATATTGAGGATATATCAAAGGTTCCCGAAATTTTAAAACAGGAAACTGATATTGTAGGCCTTAATGTCACCATCCCATATAAAGAACAAATCATTCCTTACATAGATAGCCTCCATAGAACGGCAGAAAAAATTGGAGCCGTAAACACCATAAAATTTTATCCATCAGGAAAAACTAAAGGTTTTAACACGGATTACTACGGATTTACAAAATCCATCGAGCCTTTCCTAAAATCTCACCATAAAAAAGCCTTGATTTTGGGTACTGGTGGCGCTTCAAAGGCGATTGCTTATGCCTTAAAAAAACTCAAGATTCGTTTTGAATATGTATCAAGAAGCCCCAATCCAAAAGCGGCATACGTTTATGCAGATCTCACGGAAGACATTATCAATGCACATCAAGTTATCATCAACTGCACACCCATTGGCACCCATCCTAAGGTGAATGAATGCCCCGATATTCCCTACGACGGAATCACAAAAACACATTTACTTTTCGACCTCATCTATAATCCCACACAAACCAAGTTTTTGATGTGCGGAGAAATCCAAGGGGCCGCTATTTGCAATGGTTCAAAGATGTTGGAGTATCAAGCGGAAAAAGCTTGGGAAATCTGGACTAAATAACCGAAATCGCTTAAAATCACAGGTTACTCTTTTGTAATCTGAGGCGTTGTTAGTATATTTACTTCTTTAGAAAAGCAAGAAATTTAATTATTATGACAATGTCAGAGAAAGATAACCTGCAGGATGCAGATGGAAAAGAGATTTTAAAAGACGAGGCTATCACTTCTGATAATACAGTCTCGAAAAAGCAATCCTCAACAAGCGGTAAAGGTGCAGGAACTGAAGAGACTGTAACAGCTGATCCTTTGGAAAATAAAGAAGCAGATAGTGAAGATTCGGCTCCTGAAACCTCAAATCAGAAAGATTCCATTGCTCCTACTTCAGAAGTTGCTCCTGAAGCCGAAAAGAAGACAGCTACTTCAGAAGAAACACCTGGAAAGAACAAAGATGCCTATGTGGACGAAATTGAAGAATCCAACGCTGAGGACGCTGAGGATGAGAGCAATGTAGAACGCCATAATTTGGAAGATAAGGACTACCACGCCATGACCATGGAGCAGTTGGCAGATGAGTTCGAAAACTTATTAAAAAACAAAAAAGTACAAACCATAAAATCTCATGTTGATGAGATTAAAACAGAGTTCAATTCTAAATTTTCCGAAATTCTTGAAGAAAAGAAAGAAGACTTTTTGAACGAAGGCGGAAGTGAGATTGATTTCTTTTATTCAAGTCCGCTTAAAAAACGCTTCAATACGCTTTATAAGGATTATAAAAACAGTCTAAATGCTTATTATAAAACCTTAGAAACCAATCTAAAATCAAACCTTGAAAACCGAATGCGTATTATTGAGGATATCAAAGGCCTCATCAATGTTGAAGAAAATATTAACACCACCTATAAGTTTTTCAAGGACTTACAAGAAGAATGGCGCAATGCCGGTCCAATTCCGAGGGATAAATACAATAATGCATGGAATACCTACCACCATCATGTAGAAATATTTTATGACTTTTTACACCTCAATCGTGATTTACGCGATATGGATTTCAAGCATAATCTTGATCAGAAACTAAAAATTATCGATCGTGCTGAAGAATTGGCTAAAGATGACAATTCTAACAGAGCTTTCAGAGAATTACAGGTACTCCATAAAATGTGGAAAGAAGATTTGGGACCTGTTGACAAGGAACATAGGGAAGTTATTTGGGAACGCTTTAGCAGTGCTACCAAAACAATCCATGATAAACGTCAAGCATATTACGCCGATGTAGATAAAGCTCACGAAGCGAATCTTGAAAAAAAGGAAGCCATTATCGCTAAGATTGAGGAAGTAGCAAAAGATAACCTCAGCTCCCATCAAGCATGGCAAAACAAAATTAAGGTTATTGAAGGCCTCCGTACTGAGTTTTTCAACGCTGGTAAAGTTCCCATTAAGGTGAATGAAGCCACTTGGGCAAAATTCAAATCTGCAGTAAGGTCTTTCAACAAAAATAAAAATAACTTTTATAAAAACTTAAAAAAAGACCAGTACACCAATCTGCAAAAGAAATTGGAACTGATCAAAATAGCTGAAGATAATAAGGATAGCGACGATTTTGAAACCGTTACGCCATTGATGAAGAAAATCCAAAATGATTGGAAAGCAATCGGTCATGTCCCTAGAAAGGATAGTGACAAAATTTGGAAACGTTTTAAAGCGGCATGTAACCATTATTTTGACAAACTCAATGCAGAAAAGAATGCAGCCAATAAAGACCAAGAGAAAGCATTTGAACAGAAATCAAAACTGCTTGATGAATTAAAAGATTTGAAATTAAGCGGAAATCCAGAAGAAGATTTAGAGACGATCAAGCAAAAAACTGAGGAATGGAATACTTTAGGTCAAGTTCCACAAAATAAGCGTTTTATTGAAGGCAAATTTAACAAAGCGGTCGATGGTTTGTTCAACAATTTAAAAATGGACAAATCTGAAGTGGAAATGATTAAGTTTGAAAATAAATTAGAGCATCTCTCTCAACCAGATGACACGAGACTATTGGATAATGAACACCATTTTATCCGTAAGAAAATTGATGAAGTTAGAGGAGAGCTAAATCAGCTTGAAAACAATCTTCAATTTTTCTCGAATATTGATGAAAGTAATCCTTTAGTTAAGGATGTTTTGAATAATATCGAAAACCACAAGGAAAACTTAGCGGTTTGGGAAGAGAAGTTTAAGAAGTTAAAGGAACTCTATTAACAGCTTTCTTTCACAGATATTGAACGTCCAACTTTTCCTAAGGAGAGGTTGGATTTTTTTTTCCGCATTATAGTTTGTCATTGCCAGCCTTGGGTGGGCACACCCAATAACGACTTTAAATTTTCAGTATTCACTAAAAAATACGAATAGCCTTAAAAATCAAATCCTACCTGTGAAAACAGGTAGGATTTTGACCCCTAACTAAACTAAATTTTTAACCTTAACTAATACCGCTTAAAATATAATTAAGATTACCTACTTATGATTATGAAACTTTAAGTTAAGTTCCAATATATCATATATACGTCTGCAATGCCATATTTGGATTACGGGATTGAAAATAAATCATACCTTTTTTGCTTCTTCCCAGAAAGCATCCATTTCCATCAACGTCATTTCAGATAAAGGCTTATTGATTTCCCGAGACTTAGCCTCTAGATATTGAAATCTTTTGATAAATTTTTTATTAGTGCGTTCCAGGGCATTTTCTGGATTTATTTTTAAAAAGCGCGCATAATTGATAATTGAGAATAGAACATCTCCCAGTTCAGCTTCCATTTTATCGGCATTTCCATGGGTTATTTCAATTTTCAACTCGTTCAGCTCCTCCTCTACTTTTTCATAGACCTGTTCTGGATGTTCCCAGTCAAATCCTACTCCTGCCACTTTATCCTGTATCCGGTTTGCTTTAACCATTGCCGGGAGGCTTTTTGGAACGCCTTGCAAGACACTGGTGTTGCCTTTTTCCTTTAACTTAATCTGTTCCCAGTTGCGTTTAACATCATCTTCATTTTCAACTTTGACATTACCATAAATATGTGGATGGCGTTCAATGAGCTTATCGCAGATACCATGACACACATCTGCAATATCAAAGCTATTGGTTTCACTACCTATCCGAGAATAGAAGACAATGTGTAATAAGACGTCTCCCAATTCCTTTTTGACCTCATTCAAATCCTTATCCAAAATAGCATCCCCAAGTTCATAAACTTCCTCAATGGTCAAATGTCTGAGCGTTTCCATAGTCTGCTTTTTATCCCACGGACATTGCTCGCGCAATTCATCCATAATGGTTAAAAGTCGGTCAAAGGCTTGTAATTGTTTTTGTCTGCGTGTCATATAGATTTTTTTTCGTCTGAAATCCAAAATTACAAAATTGAAAAAGCTAAATGCCGTTAATGTGTGGAATCTTAAAAATAGAATTAAGCACAAAATACTAAGAATGAAGAAAGATCGCCAAGAAAAAACTGTACTAGAAGTTTAAAACAGCTCATACCAAATTTTATTTAAAAGAAAAACCCACAATATTCTAATGACATCGTGGGCATGGTAAATAAAGTATCAAGTTTTTATACTTAATACTCATATCTTAATTCCTATTACGTTTTTCTAGCGCTTGTGTTTTTGGTAGATCCACCTTTCTTGGAAGCCGAAGCTTTTGGAACCACATTTTTAATGGTGGTTGGATTAGAAGTTGCTTTAGATTGAGCCTCATCAACTTTGGCTGCATTTGACTTATCTTCTGGCGCTTCATCAAGTGCAGATAATAAATCATTTGTCTGCAACATATTATACCACTGAATTACTTTCTTGATATCACTTGGGTACACACGATCTTCATCATAATCTGGCAACACTTCAAAGAAATATTCCTCTAATTTATCCTTAGAATCCTTATGACTGATTGCCGTTTGTTTGCCACCTTCCTTTTCACGTACTTTCTTCAATACCTCACGTAATGGCACCTCTTCAGTAAGTGTGTACATCGCAATCTCGCTCAACACACTCACGTTGCTGTGAATATTAACGGTAATCCGTTTATTATCGAGCAACGATTCAGCAACAAAACCGCTTCGGGTTTGGGTTACTATTTTATATAGTCCTGGTTTTCCTGAAATGGATAAAATCTTATCTAAACTCATATTCTTTATATGCTTTTTATATTTTGAAGTTGACAAATATATACTTTTGCCCTTATGGTTCTAAAAAATTAACGTTTCTTTTTCATGGCAGGAAAACGCATTTTATAATCTACGCTAATGTTTCCTTTAGAAATATTATTCAATCTACTTTTTATCAATCGCTTTTTTAGGGTTGATAGTTTATCGGTAAATAAGATACCGTCAATATGATCGTATTCATGCTGAATCACTCGGGCAATAAGTCCGTCGAATTCCTCCACGTGTGTATTAAAATCTTCATCCTGATATTGGATTTTGATTCTAGGCTTTCTAAAAACATCTTCCCTAACTTCAGGAATGCTTAGACAACCTTCATTAAATGCCCATTCATCTCCAGTTTCTTCCAAAATCTCAGCATTGATGAACGTACGCTTAAAATCCTTTAACTGTGCCTGTTCTTCTTTGGTCAAATCTTCATCCTCAGAAAACGGTGATGTATCCACCAAAAACAACCTAATGGCAAGCCCAACTTGAGGCGCCGCCAAACCAACACCGTAAGCATCGTACATGGTTTCAAACATATTAGCGATAAGTTCATTGAGATTGGGATAGTCTTTAGCAATGGCTTCCCCTTCCTTTCTCAGTACAGGATCACCGTAAGCAATAATAGGTAAAATCATTAGTCTTTAAATTTACGATTGCAAAAGTACAATTCTTATTAGGATTTTTGAAACTTGAAATAAAATTGTTAATCACCGGCTATTGATGATACAAATAACTTTGTAGAATGATGGTCGCACTAATTTCGTCCACTAAAGCTTTATTTTTACGTTTTCCTTTTGAAAGCCCACTGTCAATCATGGTTTGCATCGCCATTTTTGAAGTGAAACGCTCATCGACGCGCTTAACTGGCATATCTGGAATGTTCTTGGAAAGTTTGTTCAAAAAAGTTTGAATGGATGCTTCACTTTCAGAAACGTCATTATTCATTTGTTTGGGTTCACCAACTAGAAACAATTCCACTTTTTCTTTTGAAATATAATCCTTTAAAAACGGCAATAACTCTTTGGTGGCCACGGTGGTTAATCCGGAAGCAATCATCTGATATTCATCGGTTACTGCAATGCCAGTCCGTTTTGTTCCATAATCTATTGCTAAAATTCTTGCCATAGTGGTTCCCACAAACGAGGGTGTCTTTTTTAAATTAATAGTATACAAAGTTACATCAATTAAATTACGGACTCAAAATATCTTAAATCTAATCTATTTCAATCCTTATATGCCTTGTCTTAGCAGTAATTTACAATGTTCCGCAATTGAAAAAATCACACCAAGTCAGAGGTTACCAATTACTGTGTAGAATCTTAAAAAAACATAGTATTTCACTGAAGTGCACAGAGAATTCGCAGAGATCCTCGGAGAAGTTTTATAAAATCAATTATACGTTTATCTTTGTGTAAATTTAAATTGAGACATGAAACAACTCCAACATATTATAGAAAACGCCTGGGAGAACCGCGAATTACTCGCAGATAAAGTTACTATAGAAAGCATCAGAAGCGTTATTGATTTATTAGACGAAGGAACATTAAGAGTTGCAGAGCCAACCACAAATGGATGGCAAGTTAACGAGTGGGTCAAAAAAGCAGTAGTTCTTTATTTTCCAATTCAAAAAATGGAAACTTTTGAAGTGGGCATTTTTGAGTATCACGATAAAATTCCTTTAAAACGAGGCTATGCAAATAAAGGCATACGGGTGGTTCCTCATGCCGTTGCGAGACATGGTGCATATATTAGTAAAGGTACCATCTTAATGCCAAGTTATGTCAATATTGGTGCTTATGTTGATGAAGGTACGATGGTTGATACTTGGGCAACCGTAGGCAGTTGTGCTCAAATTGGCAAAAATGTGCATCTCTCTGGTGGTGTTGGTGTTGGCGGTGTTTTAGAACCATTGCAAGCGGCCCCGGTAATCATTGAAGACAATGCTTTTATTGGCAGTAGATGTATTGTGGTAGAAGGTGTAAAAGTAGAAAAAGAAGCCGTCTTAGGCGCGAATGTATGTTTGACCGCCTCAACAAAAATCATTGATGTGACCGGTCCTGAACCTGTAGAGATGAAAGGTATTGTACCAGCTCGCTCTGTGGTGATTCCTGGGAGTTATGCGAAAGAATTTCCTTCAGGAACCTATAACGTGCCATGTGCTTTGATTATTGGAAAGCGCAAAGAAAGCACCAATAAAAAAACGTCATTAAATGAAGCCTTACGCGACTATAATGTGGCGGTATAATGGTTACTTTTAAAAGATTAAAAAGCTTATGAATATTGGTTTTGATGCGAAGCGTATTTTTCATAATACTACAGGACTCGGTAATTATGGAAGAGACCTGATACGCATTCTGAATACATCATTTCCAAAAAATACATTTTTCTTATACAATCCAAAACCCAGAAAAGTAGATAGGTTTCAACTTACTGATCAAACTATTGAGGTTCAACCCAAAGGATTCTTTTGGAAAAAATTTTCCTCAATTTGGCGACAAGGGCCTATGGTAAAGCAATTACTAGAACATAATATTGTGCTTTATCATGGTCTGTCTGGTGAAATCCCTAAAGGTCTAAAAAAAGCGAATATCAAAAGTGTAGTGACCATTCATGATTTGATCTTTATCAGATATCCTGAGCTCTATTCATTTTTTGACCGGAAAATCCATTTTAAGAAATTCCAATTTGCGGCAAGCAACAGTGACAAAATTATTGCCATTAGTGAGCAGACAAAAAAAGATATTGTAGAATTTTTGAAAGTTGATCCGACTAAAATCGAAGTTATCTATCAAGGCTGCAATAATGCTTTTAAAAAACAATACCCGCAAAAAGAAACTGAACAAACAAGAATTAAATTCAATTTACCTAATGACTATATCTTGAATGTTGGGACCGTGGAAAAGCGCAAGAATCTGCTCAACTTAGTCAAAGCTATTGAAAATTCAAATACTACCTTAGTAGTGGTTGGGAATCATAAATCTACGTATGCCGAAGAGACAAAAGCATATATCCGCTCCAAGGGAATGAAGGACCGCGTACTTTTCTTGAAAAACGTAAGTACAGAAGAACTCGCGCTGATTTATCAAATGGCGACAATTTTTGTTTATCCAAGTATATTTGAAGGGTTTGGAATTCCTATTATCGAAGCGCTATATTCATGCACACCTGTCATTACTTCTAAAGAAAGTTGCTTTAGTGAAGCGGGCGGTCCCGATTCCATTTATATACATCCTGAGGATTATAAATCTATTGAAACGGCCATTCAAACTGTTTTAGAAAATATAGAACTTCAAGAGAAAATGAAAACGAAAGGATATAATTATGTACAAAAGTTTAACGATGATGTGATAGCGAAACATGTCTTTGACACCTATAAAAGTCTGGTCTCATGAAAACGATTTGCTTTTTTAACACGGTAAACAAATGGGGAGGTGGCGAAAAATGGCATTTAGAATCCAGCATATACATGCAGAAAGAAGGGCACGATGTACTCTTGATATGCAATGAAGGAAGTGAACTTCATAAACGTGTGCAAGAAACAGAAGTTAAACATTTGGTAATCAAGATCAATAATCTTAGTTTTCTAAATCCACTCGCGATTCTTAAAGTAAAGAGGATTCTTGAAAAACATCATGTTGATATCATTATTCTAAATCTTTCGAGAGATTTAAAAGTAGCTGGATTGGCAGCAAAATTAGCTGGAGTAAAACGAATTATTTACCGAAGAGGCAGTGCCACCCCAATAAAAAATACAGTACTAAATCGTTTTTATTTCAAATCTGTAGTAAATGATGTTTTGGCCAACTCCATTGCCACAAAAAAAACAATTCTTGAGAAGAATGCCTCCTTGTTTCCTGAGGATAAAATTAAGGTCATATATAACGGAATTGAGGTTAAAGATTTTTATAAAGAGGGATGCCACCCTCTTTATTCCAAACAAGACAATGAATTGATCTTGATTAATCTTGGTCGGATGGAGTTTGAAAAAAATCAAAAATTTTTAATTGAAGTCGCTCAGGAATTGAAATCCAGAAAACTTAATTTCAAACTTATTATTGGTGGTGATGGTAGGTTAAGAGAAGATCTTGAAAAGTTGTCTGAAACGCTCAATGTGTCGGACAAAGTCATTTTCCCAGGATTTATTAAAAACCCAAAAGACCTAATGTATACCGGTGATGTGTTTCTCCTATCATCTTTATGGGAAGGTTTCGGTTATGTTCTTGCAGAAGCGTCACTCTGTAAAGTACCAATAGTTGCATTTAATGTGGCCAGCATACCTGAAGTCGTCCTTGACAATGAAACAGGTTTTCTTACGCCTCTCAATGATCTTCAATTATTTGCTGATAAAATTGAATTCCTTTACCACAACCCTGAAATTAGAAAAGATATGGGCTTGAAAGGCCACAATTATGCGGTCAATACATTTGATAGCAAAAAAATACAACGCGCAATTGCCAACTACTTAATTGATGGCTAAAGGTTGGATTCCATAACACAAAAGCCTTATTTTTGCAATGAAACTTCGCGTTCAATAAACCTAACATTTGGCATGCAAAAACTAACTGCTATTATTCCTGCAGGTAATGAAATTCAAAATATTGAAGCCGTTATCGGATCTGTCGGTTTTGCTGATGAAATTCTAGTGGCAGATAGCTTCAGTATGGACGGTACTTATGAAAAAGCGCAACAACTTGCAACAAAAGTGGTCCAACGAGAATTCCAATATCCGGCATCTCAGAAAAATTGGATAATTCCGCAGGCAAAGCATGAATGGATTTTATTGGTTGACGCAGATGAACGGGTTACGCCAGAATTAAGAACCGAAATTTTAGAAGTCTTAAAAAATCCTGATGCAAAATATGTGGCCTATTGGATAGGAAGAACCAACATGTTTATGGGGGAACGCGTCAATTATAGTGGTTGGCGTAATGATAAAGTGATTCGCCTTTTTAAGCGTGATTTTTGCAAGTACGAAGACAAACATGTCCATGAAGAAATTATTGCAAATGGTCATATTGGTGCTCTACAAAATAAACTTCTTCATCACGGTTATACGTCTCTCGACAAATATGTAGAAAAAATGAACCGGTACGCAACGTGGCAAGCTAAAGATTATGATCATAAAACTGGGAAACTAACCCCCTACCATTTTATGCTTAAACCCTTCTGGGGATTTTTCAAACATTTTATCGTTCAGAGCGGATTTAGAGATGGTGTGGTTGGTCTGACCATAGGATATATGCAAGGGTACGTGGTGTTTATGCGCTATGTTAAATTATGGCTGCTGCGAAAGAATAGGGAGTGATTTTGGGGTGTCAGTTGTGGGTTTGGGGTTTTGAGTTATGAAGAATATTCAATTTCAAATTAAAATTTATGCAAAAGGAAATATCGAATGCTTTACAGGTTTTAAGAGACGGTGGACTTATACTCTATCCGACAGATACGGTTTGGGGAATTGGCTGTGATGCCACCAATGCTGAGGCTGTAAAAAAGGTGTTTCAACTTAAGGAACGTGAAGATCATAAAGCACTAATTTGTTTAGCGGCCGATGATCGGATGTTGAGCAAGTATGTTAAGGAAATTCCGAGTGTGGCTTTTGATCTTTTTGATATTTCAGAAGAGCCCATCACCATTATTTATGATGATGCCCAAAACTTAGCCAAAAATTTAATTGCTGAGGATAATTCCATCGCAATTAGAATCCCCAATGACGATTTTTGCTTTCAGTTGATCAGACGCTTTGGGAAACCTATTGTATCAACCTCAGCAAATATAAGCTCTCACTCCACTCCAAGATCATTTGAAGAAATAGAGTCTGATATTTTAAAAGGTGTGGACTATGTCGTAAATTTGCATCGCGAAAAACGTTCTACTAAACCCTCTTCAATTATTAAGTTGAGTGCTAATGGGAGAATGAAAATTATTCGGTAACAAAATTCCAACATTCAAAATCCAAATTCCAAGAATCCATTTGAAATTTGGAATTTGACATTTATATATTATGAAGGAACAAGCCCTAGAACATCCTGTTTTCAAGATCATCTCTCAATCTGCAGAAGAGTTAGGAATCGATGCCTATGTGATTGGTGGCTTTGTTCGCGACTATATTCTAAAACGTGGACAACATAAAGATATTGATATTGTTGCCATTGGTAGTGGCATTGCACTTGCTAAACAAGTTTCAAAAAATATTTCAAACCATCCTAAGGTCCAAATATTTAAAACTTATGGCACCGCAATGTTGCGCTATGAGGATATTGAAATAGAATTTGTAGGCGCACGGAAAGAGTCGTACAGTGAAGAAAGTAGAAATCCAATAGTTGAGAACGGTACTTTGGAGGATGATCAGAACCGGCGTGATTTCACCATCAATGCAATGGCTTTAGATTTGAGCGCTTCAAATTTTGGTGTCTTATTGGATCCTTTTGATGGGATAACCGATTTGGATGCGAAAATTATCAGAACACCATTAGATCCAGATGTTACTTACAGTGACGATCCGTTGCGAATGATGCGTGCCATCCGTTTTGCTACACAGCTTAATTTCACTATAGAAAAAACATCACTTGAAGCCATATCAAAAAACAAGGAGCGCATCAAAATCATTACCAACGAGAGGATTGTGGTAGAACTCAACAAAATCATTGAAAGCGACACACCTTCGATTGGATTTTTGTTATTGGAACAAACTGGCCTATTGGATTATATTCTTCCGGAATTGACAGCGTTAAAGGGAATTGACGAAAAAGAAGGTCAACGTCACAAGGATAATTTTTACCACACGCTGGAAGTCCTTGATAATATTGCCCAAAACACGGATGATCTATGGTTGCGTTGGGCAGCACTTTTACACGATATTGGAAAAGCACCTACAAAAAAATTCAGTAAGAAAGTAGGTTGGACATTCCATGCCCATGAATTTGAAGGTTCAAAAATGGTCTATCACTTATTCAAACGTTTAAAAATGCCATTGAATGATAAGATGAAATTTGTTCAGAAAATGGTGTTTATGAGCTCCAGACCTATTGCGCTGGCGCAAGATGTTACCGATTCTGCGGTTAGGCGTTTGGTTTTTGATGCAGGCGAGTATGTTGATGATTTAATGGTGTTGTGCGAGGCAGATATCACTACAAAAAATCCGAAGAAATTTAAAAAATATCACAATAATTTCAAACGTGTTAGAGATAAGATTATTGAAGTTGAAGAACGCGATCAGATCAGAAATTTCCAACCTCCAGTTTCTGGAGAAGAAATTATGGAGGCCTTTGGTTTAAAACCTTCACGAGAGATTGGAATGATCAAGGAATCTATAAAAGAGGCCATTTTGGAAGGTGAAATACCGAATGATCACAAAGCCGCTTATGATTTGATGTTAGAGGAAGGGAAACGTTTGGGACTAGCAGCAGTAGGGATTAGGGATTAGGGAAATATTTATTTTTAGATTCAATTTTATTTTGAATTTCAATTTCAAATAAACAATGGCAAAACAAAAAGATAACAAGAAGGTCATCTATTGGCTTCTAACGGGTTGTACACTACTTTTTATCATGGTTGTAGTTGGTGGGATTACTAGATTAACGGATTCTGGCCTATCCATTTCAGACTATAAGATCATTACGGGCACCATTCCTCCGTTGAATGATGCAGAGTGGCAGGAAGCTTTTGATCTTTATCAACAATATCCTGAATTTCAAAAGCTGCATTCACATTTTACTTTATCAGATTTTAAAGGTATTTATTTTTGGGAATGGCTACATCGTGTCATCGGAAGGTTGATTGGTATGGTCTTTATCATCCCGTTTATCTATTTTCTACTAACCAAACAATTGACTTCCAAAACTATCAATAAATGTCTTGTCCTGCTTTTTCTTGGTGGGTTTCAAGGTTTTTTAGGTTGGTACATGGTTAAAAGCGGATTGGTAGATATGCCAAACGTAAGCCATTACCGTCTATCCGCTCATCTAACAACTGCCTTCTTCACGTTTGCAGCCACTCTTTGGGTGGCTCTGGATTTAAAGTTTCCCCATAAGAAATCCATTGACAAAAGCTTCAGAAATCTTATTATTAGTGGTTATACCGTTTTGGCAATCCAAATTATTTATGGTGGTTTTGTTGCAGGTTTAAAGGCAGGCTTATTGCACAATCATTGGCCATTTATGAATGAAGGTAAATTTATCCATGAATCAGCTTATGCCATTGATCCGTTTTATTTAAACCTAATTGAGAACCCAAGTGGCATTCAGTTTGTACACCGTACCATTGCGTATGTGGTCGTGATATTTATTGGCATTATCTGGTATCGTGGCAAACAAATGGCACTGACCTCAATGCAAGACAAAGCCATCAATAGCCTTCTCATTCTTGTGTGTTTTCAATTTTTATTGGGCGTACTAACCATCATATATGGCGTTCCGTTATGGCTGGGAGTGGCACATCAAATTGGCGCATTCTTCCTCCTTTCTGCCATGACATTTACCTTACATCGCTTTAGCAGATAATAGAAAAAGTCTTACCTTTGCAAATCAAAATTTACCCATGGTTTACAGATTCAGAATTATTCTTGACAACGACACTGATGATGATGTTTTTAGAGATATAGAAATAAGAGATACAGATACTCTTGAAGATTTACACAATAGCATAACCCAAGCGTTTGGGTTTGATGGTATTGAAATGGCCTCCTTTTATGTGAGTGACGAAGACTGGAATCAAGGTGAAGAAATCTCAATGTTTGATACTGGTGAAAGTTACGACGAAAGCAGAACCATGGGAGAAACTCCCTTAAATACAGTTGTTAAAGAATCACAAACTAAATTAATTTACGTGTACGATTTTTTCAGCATGTGGACATTTTACGTGGAATTGGCTGAAATAGTTGAAGAAGTTGAAGGCACAAATTATCCAAATTTGATGTTTGTATATGGACAAATCCCAACGGAAGCCCCTCAAAAATCATTTGAAGCTGAAGATGACTTTGATGATTATGATGAGTTTGATGATGATTTTGACGTTGAAGATTATGAGAATATGGATTTTGATGAGAATTGGAACTAAAAGGACAACTTTTTACTTTGACATTTAATAACCTCGCATACCCTTAAACTCCTTCATATTTACAGTTTCATAATTCCGCTTAACGAAATCGAGGGCGTTTTTTACAATTTCACCCATGTTCTTACTGCGTTTAAATTTCAAATCTTGGGTATAGTCAAAAATCGTCATTTTCAAAAGCTTGATATGTTCTGGTTTGGAAAGCGTATCAGCCACCATACAATCCAATAATTCTCGAATACGTTCGTGATAACTGATTAATCTTTTGGCTACTATGGAACGTTCTTCCAATTTATATTGATCAATGGATGCTTGTTGAAATTTCTCCTGCACCAATTGCACCATTGCCAAATTCTCCTTAAAAAACTGTGGTCGGTATACGTTAAACTTACCTTCATAACTTTGCTGATCAAAATCGATCGCCCTAATTTTATAAACTACGTGATCAAAATCATGTGTAGGGACTATCACATAGTTATAAGAACGCATATCACCTAAAAGCCTAATCATACAGCGCTCGTTAAATTTCACAAACTCTTTTGCAATTTGCGATTTTTCTGAAGGTGTACAATTGGGCAACATGTTTTTTATAAATTCATCTCCAGGAACTCCAGCAATATGTTCTTCTATTAAGGTATTCTGAAATACCAAAAAATTCAAGTTATAGGGTGACAGCATGTGTTCCAATTCCAAGCCATAGATACGAGAAGCATCGGCCCTTTTAACATAAAAATAGGTGTAGTTATCATTTAAGATGTTCCGGATCTTGATGCGGAAAGGTTTAGAATTTCCAAAAGTGCAGTAATCAATAGCATCAACATTTAAAAATGAGACATCACGATCATTTCCGTCGGAATGCAAACTGCTGTAGACTTTTTTCAAACTTATATCTATTTCCTGACGTTCAAATTCATTAAAATACACCCTTATCCACAGTGTATCGTTATCATCTTTATCGTAAAGTGTAATGGCCCCTTGAAAGCGCAACAAATCCTCATAAAAAATAGGCAGTCTAATATTTCTGTTATATTCAGAAAGATACTCGTGCAATTTCTCCGTTACGGGATATGAGGGTTTACGTAATGATATTTTAAGATCTTCCATAATTTTTGTGTTATTCCAAATGTAAGATTTTATATTTACAGATGTAACAAAATTATGTATCACTCGTCATACTTGTAACTAATCAATCAGAAAACATCTTGGAAAGTATACTAACCATCAAAAACCTAACCAAAAAATTTGGTTATTTGACAGCGGTCAAAGATTTGTCTTTTACCATCAATAAAGGCAATGTTTACGGAATTCTGGGTCCTAACGGGAGTGGTAAATCCACCACTTTAGGGATTGTGCTTAACGTAGTCAATAAAACTTCGGGTGAGTTTAGTTGGTTTGACGGTCAGACTACAACTCATGATGCTCTTAAAAAAGTGGGTGCTATTATAGAAAACCCCAATTTCTATCCTTATATGACGGGGTATCAGAACTTAAAATTAGTTTGTAGAATTAAAAATGTGGATTACAGTAAGATTGATGAAAAGCTTGCTGTTGTTGGACTTTTGGATCGAAAGGATAGTAAATTTAAAAACTTCTCCTTAGGAATGAAGCAACGTCTCGCCATTGCCTCTGCGCTCTTAAATGATCCTGAAATATTAATTTTAGATGAACCTACCAACGGCTTGGATCCGCAGGGTATTCATCAAATTCGGACTTTGATTAAACAGATTGCTAGTGAAGGCACGACCATCCTCTTAGCTTCCCATCTTTTGGACGAAGTAGAAAAAGTCTGTTCTCATGTTCTTGTTCTTCGTAAAGGAGAACGGTTATACTCAGGTCGTGTGGACGAAATGATTTCTAGTCATGGTTTTTTTGAGCTAAAATCGGTTCAACATGGCACTTTGGTGTCGTTTCTTCAGAACAATCCAGATTTTATCAGCGTAAAAGAAGAAGGCGAGCTCATCACCGCATTCCTAAACCAGCCTATGGATGCCTCAACTTTTAACAAACTCATGTTTGAAAAAGGCATCACACTTTCCCATTTGGTAAAACGCAAAGAAAGTCTGGAAGAACAATTCCTCAAATTAACTGACAACAACTAATCCATCAAAGCCATATTTATGTTACGACTCGTCAAATTAGAACTACAAAAACTACTCTTAAACAGAGCGAGTGTAGTCCTCATATTTATTTCCTTTGTACTGCCTTTTACGGTTTTGATACTTTCTTCCATAAAAATTAATTTCTTCGGATTTTTTACTTTGGAATTGGGAGAGCTCGGGATTTTCAATTTTCCAATCATTTGGCATATTACCACCTATTTCGCAGCCTTCTTTAAACTGTTTTTTGCGATAGTTGTTGTCAGTATGATCGGTAATGAGTATAGTAACAAAACCATCAAACAAAATCTGATTGATGGATTGAGTAAAAAGGAATTTATACTTTCTAAATTTTATACCATTGTATTATTTTCAGTTTTAGCCACTGTTTTAATTGCCGTGGCCTCTTTTTTCATCGGACTTTATTATTCAAGTTACAATGAAGCCTCTATTATTTTCAGGGAAACCGAGTTTTTATTGGCCTATTTTATAAAATTGGTAGGTTTTTTCTCTTTGTGTCTGTTCTTTGGTATGTTGCTAAAACGCTCTGCATTTGCCTTGGCTTTTCTTTTCGTCCTATATATTTTTGAATGGATTGCGTTTTGGATTATATTAAGGGCCACGAGCTCTGAGATTGCCTGGAAAGTAAAGAATTTTTTCCCCTTAGAGTCTATGCAAAATTTAATCAAGCAACCCTTTCAGCGATTGATTATGACCAAATACCCCGAAAATATTGACATGGCTTATGACTATGCCGTTTATTGGTATGAACTAGTAATTGTTCTGGGTTGGACAGCAATTTTCGTTTTTTTATCGTACAGATTATTAAAACAACGTGATTTATAATATATTTGGTGGAATTGCTACGGACGTTAAAAATCACTATTAAGGCTTATTAGAAATTAAGTTTTTTAAAAAATAGTGTTTAAAAAAGAAGTCAAAGGGACTTCAACCTTAAACTATGATGTAGACGGATGTGCAAATAACCAAACATATTGAATTCTTAATTCAGATTATGATCAAGTCCTGTCTCTTATCGTTCACTATATGCTAAACCGTTTCACTTTTTGAAAACACTTCTTAAGTTTCTTCTGTTATTTAGTGCTGTGTTCTTTATTCAAATCAGCCATGCCCAAGATCTCATAAAAGGCCCCACGGATTGTAGTGATGCTGTAATTGTTTGCGGAAATTCCAGCGTGAATTTAGACGTTAGTGGCATCGGAATTCAAGAATTGAACAATTCAAATACCTGTGGAAGTAGTGAGCACAATAGTATCTGGCTGCAGGTAACTTTGGTCACCGATGGTACTATGGGCTTTATCTTAAGACCAAATAGCAGCGCCATTGAAGAAGACTATGATTTTTTTGTTTTTGGACCGAATGTTTCTTGTAATAATATTGGACAGGCCATTAGATGTTCAACTACAAATCCAGCAGCAGCTGGAGCTAGCAACAATCTAACCGGGATGAATGAAAGCTCCTTTGACACTTCGGAAGGTCCTGGTCCACAAGGAGACAGTTTTGTCAGATGGCTGGATGTCTCGGCTGGTGACACATATTTCATCGTCATTGACAGACCCATTGGAAATAGTGGCTTTGTATTGGAATGGACAGGAACTGCTCAATTCTCATCCCCTCCAGTCAATCAAGCAAACACTTTATTAACCACTATTGATTTGGAAGAATGCGATACTGTATTACCTTATAACGATGGTTTTACGAGTTTTGAATTAGAGGAAAACACACCTCTAATTAGAGGAACTCAATCTGATATTGCAATTAGTTACCATTTGGATGAGAGTGATGCCATCCTCAATAAAGATCCGCTTTCTAGTCCGTATACAAATATTGAAAATCCGCAAAAGATTTCGGTAAGGATCACAAATACGATCACCGGGTGTTTTGAACTTGCCGATTTCTCGCTTAATGTCAATTTAGGACCTGATTTTGAGCAACCAACCATCTTCTATGAATGTGATGCCGATGGAGACAACAACAACGGACGAACCTATTTTGATCTGGAATCCAAAAGTGTCGAAATTCTTAAGGGCCAAGATCCTTCTGCGCTCAACATAAGTTATCATAAGGATTTCGCTGCCGCAGAAAAAAGCACACCTACTTTGCAGAGTCCATATTATAATGAAGTCGCCAATCAACAGCAAATATATGTCAGGATCGAGGACGTAAACAACCCCAATTGTAGAAAAATTATTCCCTTGGATCTTGTGGTCAATCCGCTACCCAGCGCTTTTGACACGACACTCATCCAATGTGATGAGGACGACATTTCTGATGGCTATACCATCTTTAATCTCATCCAGGCTAAAGATGCCATAACAGGCGGGATAAGTGATAGAAGCCTGAGTTTTTACACAAATCTGACCGATCTTAAAAATGACCTAAATGAAGTTAATAGCAATGCTTTTTTAAATTATTCAAATTCGCAGGTGCTAAATGTAAAAGTTACCAATGATTTGACTGGTTGTTTCAGCGTTGCTACATTAACGTTAGAGGTCAGTACCACGGCTGCCAATGATGCACAATTGAACGCTTGTGACAATGATGGCATTGAAGATGGCTTCTATACGTTCACTCTTTCTGACGCCGATACTCAGGTTTTGAATAACTTGCCCATTGGGCTCGAATTAGTGTATTATGAAACTTACGAGGATGCGCTCCTGGAAACTAACCCATTGCCGAACAGCTTTATGAATACACAGGTTCATTCACAAACTATCTTTGCCAGGGTAGAAAACAGCAATGCCTGTTACGGCATTAGCGAAGTAGAACTCACTGTTTATAAAATGCCTGATATTGAATTGAAGACTGAGGCCATTTATTGCCTAAACAATTATCCGGAAATGATCACCCTTAGTGGTGGGGTGATTGGTGATACCTCCAGCAATTATACCTACAGTTGGTCTTTGGACAATCAGTCTTTAAATGATAGCTCTTCTGAAATCATGGTGAATTCACCGGGAACCTATTCAGTAAGAGTCACCAACAGTCATGGCTGTTTTAAAGATAGAACAATAAGTGTACAGCCTTCAAATATTGCCACCATTTCCAATATTGATATTGATGATGGTTCCCGAAATAACGTCATTTCTGTGATGGCTATTGGCGAAGGTAATTATGAATATGCACTTGACGTCAGAAATGGACACTATCAGAAAAGCAATACTTTTGAGAATGTTGTCCCTGGTTTTCATACGGTTTATGTTAGAGATAGCAACGGTTGCGGAATAACTGAAGAACTTATTTCGGTAATTGGGTTTCCAAAATATTTTACACCAAACAATGATGGTTTTAATGACCGTTGGCAAGTGTATGGTATTAACGAACAATTTCAAGCCAATAGCACCATTTATATTTTTGACAGAAAGGGCAAACTACTCAAGGAACTAAATCCACTCAGCAGCGGTTGGGACGGTACATTTATAGGGAAAGAAATGCCAACAAGTGATTATTGGTTTTCTGTAACACTGCAAGACGGTAGGGTTTTTAAGGGTCATTTTACACTGAAACGTTAATCGATTAGGTTAATGTTCTTCTTATTTTTCCATATGCTTTTACCTTTGTCAGCTCAGAGTGCATTTAGATATTGATTAAAAGAACAAAACCACTTCCTTAGTTATTATTTAGGGAATTCATTCACCTTCCACATATAAGAGCCTCACTTCTATATTGAGAAGAACACAAAGGTCTTACTTTTCAAGTTCTTGGCATTATTTTACGAACAAATGTTAATCTTACATGCTGTTTGTCGTATTATTTTGCATTTCATCTAATAATAAACTACTTTTCACCCTAATTAAAGCTCAAGAATCTCCTCCTGCCCATAAAAGAGATTCTCGTTACTCAGACTTAACCTATAAAGAATGAAATCGTTCCAAATTTCCCTCCTTGTTTTTGCATGTATTTTGTGTAACAATGCATTCAGTCAACGTATCACTGTAACTGGCAATGTCAGTCCACAGGAACTTATTGAAAATCATCTTATTCAAGGCTGTGTAGAAACCTCTAACATCGCCTCTCCCGTGAATGGATCTATCAACGGATTTTCAAGTTTTGGTTATTTCGAACGTGGAAACTCTAACTTTCCTTTTAAAAATGGCATAATTTTATCAACGGGAAATGTAACGTCTGCAGGTAATAAGACCATAGGAAAAACCTTAAATGAAGGTGAACCTAATTGGCTTTCAGACCCCGACCTTGAAACTGCCTTAGGCATTTCAAACACTCTCAATGCAACTGTTATAGAATTTGATTTCGCATCGCTTTCCAATCAGATTCAGTTTAATTACCTCTTAGCATCTGAAGAATACTATGGAAATTTTCCTTGTGAATATTCGGATGGTTTTGCTTTTTTAATCAAACGGGCCGGAACCAATGACCCTTATACAAATATCGCACTAATTCCTGGCACCTCAACCCCTGTTAACACCAATACCATTCATAACGAAATTGTGGGTTTTTGTTCGGAATCAAACTCCGAATACTTTGAAGGCTATGGTCTTGGAGACACCAATTACGATGGCAGAACAAAGGTGATGACCGCCATTGCAAATACCGTTCCTGATGTCGTCTATCACATTAAACTAATTATTGCCGATCAAACAGATTCAAATTATGATTCCGCCGTTTTCATTGAAGGCAATAGCTTTTCTGCTGTGGTTGACTTAGGAGAAGATATTACCACTTGTGCCGATCAATTGGTACTTAATGGGGACATCGACAATCCCGAAGGCATCTATTCATGGTTCTTGGAGGATGCGCTTCTTTCTGGAGAAACAGCATCGACCTTAGCTGCCCATGAATCTGGAAACTACACTGTAAAAATTAAAATTCCCTTAGGAAGTACTTTTTGTACCATTGAAGACAGCGTTTCGATTGTATTAAGTTCAACCCAGACGGCTTCACCTATTGCCGATTTTGGACTATGTGATGATATTTCTGGAGATGGCGTAGAGGTTTTTGATCTAAAAACTAAAGATGCCGATGTTATTAAGGCGGTTCCTAAATCTGATTATACAATTTCATATCATTACAATAATCAAGATGCCCTAGATAATAGCAATGCCATCAAGGATCCGATTACAAATACCAGTAACCCGCAATCTGTTTTTGTAAGGATTGAAGACATCAAAAATGGCTGCTTGGCCTATTCTTCTTTTAATATTGTGGTGCATGAACTACCACAGATCACAACACCTTCAGACCTTATTGCTTGCGATGAGGTTGCACAAAATGGCTTGACATCAATTGACCTGAATCAAAAAAATCATGAAATAACCAATGGTGTCTCTGATTTAATAGTCTCCTATCACCATACACCAACTGAAGCGGATGTTGGAGACAACCCAATTGCTTCTCCATACTACAATCAATCAAAAATGGAGCAATTATATGTTCGTATTGAACACCCTAAAACAGGATGTGCCAGTACAACAACGCTTAATATTATTGTATTGGATAATCCCATCATCAACAGAGAGGAGCACTTCCTAGACGCTTGTGATCCCGAACATGATGGTTTCACAAATTTCAACCTTAATGAGATTACTCCAGATGTCTTGAATGGTTTAACGGGTGTGTCCGTAAGCTTTCATGAGTTATATGATGATGCCTTATCAGGAAGCAATGCCATAGAAACTCCGTCAAGCTTTCTGAACACTAAGAAAGATTTTCAAATTCTTTACATTAGAGTTGAAGATGATATTACCGGCTGTGCCTCAGTGACTCCCTTTGAAATACATACCAATCTTTTGCTCACGGGCACATTAATTAAAGATTTTTCAATTTGTGACGTTAAAGATGGCAAAATACCCTCTTTTGACCTTAACGACATTGCAGAGGTCATTATTAACGATCTTCCTGATGTAACCATTACTTTCTATGAAACCATAGAGGATCAAAATATGCAAGTCAACGCATTAAATCCTGCCCTGCCTTATACTCCGAAGCCATTCCCTAAAACACTCTATATTACTTTAGATAGTTCTACCTGCAGTGAAACTTCACAGATAGATTTACTTCTCAATCCGTACGTTGATTTTCCATCTATAGGTTCTGTGAATTATTGTGATACGGATCAAGATGGCTATACTTCTATTAATTTAAGCTCTTTTGACTATGCTGTAGCAAACCAAGAGGAGGGCTACGCTGTGCGCTATTATTTAAGTCAGGACGACGCGGACAAAAACGTCAATAGCCTACCAAATTTTTATGAGAACACCACCAATCCTTTAAGACTATATACACGTACCACCTCGAAAACCACAGGATGCTCTGACGTAAAAAGCTTTGAAATCACCGTTCTCCCAGCCCCAGAAACTACAACTCCAGCAGATATTATTATTTGTGACAATGATCAAGATGGCTTTTCTATTATAGATTTAAGTAAAAAAATAGAAGAGTTGGTAAAAGATCAAAGCAATAGAACGTTTTCTTTTCATACGAGCTTAGATCATGCAGAAAACAAAACAGAAGCCATTGGGAATTTCACATCTTATAACGCCAGCAATGAAACGATATTTGCGCGCGTAGAGAACCAACGAACTGGGTGCCATTCCATAGAACCTATTAAAATAATTGTCAATACCCTACCTATCTTTACTGCTATTAGCAATTATATTTACTGCGAAAGCGACAGTGATGGCTACGGAGAATTCATTTTTAACACCAAAGATTCTGAAATTCTAAATGGTCAAAATGGTAAAATCACTTCATATTATCTAAAATCAGAAGATGCCGATGCAGGAATAAATACTTTAAATAAAGCCGTGGTTTATGAAAACATCAGCAACCCCCAAACTATTTATGTTAGAGTGGAAAACACGTCAGATGCTTCTTGTTATGGCACTTCATCTTTTACAATTGAAGTAGGTACCAGTCCCGAATTTAACCTAGCATCCGATTGGTTTGTGTGTGACGATATTTCCAATGATTCCAAAGAAATTTTCGACCTATCATCAAAGGCCGCTGAAATATCTGCTGGTATCAATGACAATCTAGACATTACATTTTACTCCAGTTATGCAAATGCCCAGAATGCGATGAATCCTATCGCCACAAGATACACAAATATTAAAAATCCTCAGCAAATTTATGCTCGCATAGAGAACGGCACTATTTGTGCCTCCATAACAAGCTTTAGTATAGGTGTCATTAAAGCGCCTGATGCTAATCCTGCTAAACCTATTGAGCAATGTGACACTGATGCAGATGGCCGCATGACCTTCGATTTAAAAAGTTCTGAATTCGATATTTTGGATGTGAGACAAAATAATCTGGTCATTGCTTATTATGAAACACCAGAGGATTTAGAGAATGAAACGAATCCGATTATGCAACCGGAATCATACACAAACATTTCAAACCCACAAACTGTCTACGTACGCCTCACCAACACTATTTCAAAGTGTTACCTATCTATTCCGTTAGATTTAATTGTCAATTTACCACCGGAATTCAACTCAATTGATACCGTTACTATTTGTGATAACGACAGCAAGATTTATAATTTATCAGAAGTGGATGCTATTCTTGTGAATGACACATCCAACTTAATTATTTCGTATTATAAAACCCATAAAAATGCATTAAATGCCTCTAATGCCTTGAATAATATGTATAAATATAATTCGACGCTGGAAAAACTCTATGTGAGAATTGAAAATGGTCTAACCAATTGCTTCACTACTCATCAATTTACATTAAAAGTTGAGCCATTACCAATTGCTTATGCCGCTCCTGATTTAGAGCATTGCGATGATAATTTCGATGGTCTTTTCACATTTGATTTATCACAACAGAGCTCCAAGATTCTTAATGGTCAAGACGCTGCTAAATTCAAAATAAGCTATCATATCAATAATGAAGATGTTAATTCAGGACTAAACGCACTCAATACACAATTTGCTGCCAGAGACTTAGAGGTCATTTATGTTAGAGTTGAAAATAATTCAACGGGATGTTATAGCACCACGGAGTTTAAAATTTATGTGCATCCAAGACCAGTTGTCGACATTCCAGATCAAGTCATTTGTTTAGATAATGGTCCACTCTTAGTCAGTGCCAATACCAACAAGAGCGACGACAGCTATTTATGGTCTACTAATGCGACCTCACCAGAAATTGAAATCGCCGAAATAGGAACATATTGGGTTAAAGTGACCACTATTTTTGGCTGTGAAACAACTCAGAGTTTTAATGTTATAGAATCTGAAATGGCAACCATAGAGTTTACAGAAACCGTAGATTTTTCTGACCCGAACAACATTACCGTGACCATCAGTGGAATTGGAAACTATCTATATGTTTTGGACGATAACCCTCCACAAAAATCGAATGTTTTTGAGCGTGTTCCTATTGGTCTGCATTTAATTACAATAATTGATTTAAATGGGTGCTCAGAAGTGACCAAGGAAGTGATTGTTATTGATACTCCAAAGTTCATGACTCCAAATGATGATGGTTATTTTGACACTTGGCATATTACAGGAGTAGAAACGCTTCCGGGAACCGTAATTAATATCTATGATCGTTACGGAAAACAATTAACACACCTTACTTCAACTTCTAAGGGCTGGGACGGCACGTATAATGGTTCAAAAATGCCAGCCGCAGATTATTGGTTTGTTGCCGATGTAAAAAAGAACAATACCTCTTTTCAACTTAAAGGCCACTTTGCTCTAAAACGCTAATTGTAGTTTAAAAAATGCAGAATATATAAAAAATGGTATTTCAGCCATAAAAGAAACCATCTCAACTTTAAAATCCTCAATATTGAGGATTTTTTGGTATTTTTAGACGGCTATTTAATACTTAACCTCTTTTCAGCTCTGATTTTTTTATGGTAAAAAGAACTTCTATAATAAGTTTCGTGTTTATGGCCCTCTGTTTTATGCTTAATGCACAACAAATTTCTACCAATAGCAGCAATTCATTAGAAAATTTAATTCAAACTACCCTTGGTCAGGGTTGTGTTGAAATAACCAATATTTCCTCTTCTATCAATGGATCAATTGATAATCTTTCCAGTTACGGCAGTTTCACAAAAGAAACATCTAATTTTCCTTTTCAAAGTGGTTTACTTTTAAGTACCGGAAGCGTCAATTCCGCAGGTAATGGGCTGAACTCAGAACCACTTAATGACGGTTCTAATTCATGGGGTACGGATCCAGATTTGGAAACCGTGTTGGGAATTACAGGAACCCTTAACGCAACCTCCATTGAATTTGACTTCATTTCAGCTGCCAATAGTATTGCCTTTAATTATTTATTGGCATCAGAAGAATATTTCGGTGATAATCCCTGCCGCTATTCTGATAAATTTGCATTTTTAATTAAAGAAGCGGGTTCCGCAGCACCATATACAAATATTGCACTGTTGCCTGGCACTTCTATTCCGGTAAGCACGACAAATATTCATCCTAAGATTGAGGGGTCTTGTCCTGCTGAAAACCCACAATATTTTGAGGGTTATAACCTTGGAGACACTAATTATAACGGGCGCACCACCAAGCTAACAGCATCAACAAATATTGTTCCAAACGTGACCTATCATATAAAGATTGTCATCGCTGACCAAGTTGATCACGAACTTGATTCTGCTGTTTTTATAGAAGGCAATAGTTTTAATGCCACTGTGGATTTAGGTCCTGATATTACAACGTGTGCAAATGTCACGACATTAAATAGTAATAGTGTTAACCCTTTGGCCACTTACGAATGGTTCAAGGATAATATTTTGATATCCGAAGCAAAAGACAAATCGATTGAAGTGACTGCATCAGGCAATTATAGAGTTGAAGTACGACTTCCATTGGGTAATAGTTTTTGTAAAATCGAGGATACTATCAATGTTACTTTAAATGTGCAAGACACCTTACCTAATATTCCAAATTATATTTTGTGTGATGATGCCTCCAATGATGGTAAGGAAAGTTTTGATCTTTCAACTAGAAATGATGACGTCTTACAAAGCTTACCTACATCTACCTATACGATAACTTATCATTTGACATCACAAGACTCTCAATCTGGAGAAAACCCAAAAACAATCATTGAAAACACGTCAAACCCACAAGACATATATATCAGAATATATGATGAAATAAACAAGTGTGCATCACTATCGGGAGGAAGATTGGTCGTAAACCCATCCCCTGTAATTACCACTCCAAAACCCCTCAAAATTTGTGACGTTGATGCTGTTCCGGATGGGCTTACGGAGATTGATCTGACACTGGTCGATGCAGAAATTACAAGCAAGTTTACAGATCTTTCTGATTTATTCGTCACCTATCATCTGAATCTTGAGGATGCTAACGCTGGCAATAACGCCCTATTCTCACCTTACACAAATAGTAGCGCCAACGAAACGCTCTATGCACGTCTCTATGACGCCTCTACAGGTTGTTTCAGCACCACTACTCTGGGCATCACTGTCTCCAAGGCCCCTATTATAAAAATAGAAAAACCATTTATAAATGCTTGTAACGATGTTGGTGATGGTTTTGCTACATTTGATATCGCTTCTGAACTAAATACAATTTTAGATGGTTTAAATGGGGTTTCAGCGAGTGTTCATGCAACAAGTGAAGAAGCTGAAAACAACTCTAATCCAATCTCTAATATTGGGAACTATCAAAATGTACAAGCAAATCTTCAAGTCGTTTATATTAGATTGGTTGATAACCTCACAGGATGTTTTTCTATATTTCCGTTGGAACTACATACCAACATTGCGCTGACTGGATTAAATACTGAAGATTTCAATGGCTGTGATAACCTGCAAACTGGAATTGTTGATTTTGATTTAAATGCCGTTGAAGGACATATTTTAGATAATTACGAGGGCTTTGAAGTTGAATTCTTTGAAAATGATACCGATCAGGAAAATAACATAAATCCCCTAGACAAAACCATTCCATTTGTGCTAACTTCTAGTCCGACGCTCATTTATGCTACTGTAACGAGTCTTAATTGTACGGAATTAATTGCTATCAACCTCACTATCAATTCACCATTTGTATTAGACTTCTCGAATCCTGTTCCACCTGTTTGGTGTGATAAAAATCAAGATGGTAAGGCTGATGTTGTTTTAGAATTTTACGATTCCTACGTGACCAGAGGTATCGACAATGCGACCGTCGAATATTTCAAAAATCAAAATGATGTTGAACCGATTGAGGACGCTTACATTTATGTTGACCAATCAAAAGTTATTTACGTGAGAGTAACCGACAACTCGACGTCATGTTCTGCATTTGCACCTCTCACCATTAATGTTGTGACACCACCTACAACGATTGGCTATGGTACAATTTCAATCTGTAAAGATCCTTCTGATGGTTATAATATTGTCGATCTTACAAGCGTAATCGACGACATAGTCCCAGATACGAACGGATTTAAAATTTCATATTATAACAATTCAAACTTGGCATTTGCTGATGAAAATCCTATAGCTGATCCCGTACATTATAGAAGTTCTCCGTTTAAATACATTGCTGTTCGCATTGAAGATGAGATTACAGGGTGTTTCAGTATTGGTGCTATTTATATTTATATCAATAGTCCCCCTAAATTTCCCCAATCCGGTATCACAAATTTTCAAAATTGCAACTCCGATGGCAGTAATGTGGCAGACTTTTATTTTAATGAAAAAGATGAAGAAATTTTAAATGGTCAGACTCAAAAAATAGTCTTGTATTACGAAGACCCCTTAGATGCTGAAAACCGTGAGGTCGGAAAAGAAATTGACAAATTCTCTGCTTATCGTAACACCACAGGAGGTTCTCAAACGATTTATGTTCGCGTGGAAGCTGAAAATGATTCAACCTGTTATGCCACTTCCACTTTTGTTTTGGAAGTAGACAATTTACCTTCCTTTAATGATGCCACCGATGTGTTTGTATGCGATGATTTAGATAACAATGGTAAAGCTACATTTGATTTAAGTATCAAGGAGACAGAAATAAGAGTTAATTCTACTGATAAAATAACATTTTACACCTCAAATGAAGATGCTGAAAATAATGACAATCCTATTCCGAATTTAAATTTCACAAATACTGTGAATCCACAGACTATTATTGCACGTATAGATAATGGGACATTTTGCTATTCTCTGACCTCCTTTATTGTAAATGTGGTACCATTACCGCAAGTGGAAGCCCCTACTGATCTCTATTTCTGTGATACAAATTTGAGTTCTCCGGGAGTATACGATCTTCAGGTGGTAAAAATATTGGATTCTAGACCAGAAAATATTAGAATCACTTATCATGAATCTGAAGACGACGTTTTTGCAGACATTAAAATCCCAAACCCTGAAAATTATACCAATACATCAAATGGCCAAACAGTCTATGCAAAAATCAATAACACCTTGTCCGATGATGATTGCTTTGTCACCTTGCCCATTACTTTAAATATTGCCACACCTCCTACAACAAATGATTTTAAAGAGTATCCTGTCTGTACGAATCCTGAGCGCTATTTTGATCTCACAAATATTGATGGTGTTATATCCTCAGAATCTAATATTCAAATCACCTATTTTAATTCTAGCAATGATGCAATGGCGAACGAGTTGGATACAGCATTGGATACAGACTACAACTACACCTCAGCAAACGATCAAATTTTTGCACGATTAGAAAACACAATAACCGGATGTGTTTCTTATTATGATTTTACAATAGTAGAAACGCCATTGCCTATAGCAAACAAACCTAATGATTTACAAGGCTGTGACGATGATTCTGACGGTAAACTAGTTTTTGATCTTTCGGATCAATCGGGAGACATTTTGGGCAATCAAAGTTTGGCAAACCACATCATTACCTATCATGAAAGCCAAATTGCTGCAGATAATGGAACTTCTATTTTAGATAATTCCTATGCGGCAATTGATGGACAAACATTATATGTAAGGGTTTTAAATACTGAAACGGGGTGTTTTAGTACCACAGAATTTTCCACCATCGTACATCCAAGACCTAATGTTAATATTCCAGATCAGTCAATCTGCAGCAATAATCCGACTGACTCTGTAATCGTCAATGCGGACACCCATAACCCAACGGATACCTATCTATGGTCAACTGGTGAAACCACTCCAGAAATTGAAATTCGTGCCGTTGGCATATATTCAGTGACAGTTACTGGCGATTTCGGATGTCAAACAACTCAAGAATTTAATGTTCTCGAATATGAATCAGCGACCATTGAATCCATAGAAACAGTTGATTTTACAGACCCCAATAATATCACTATCACCATTAGTGGCAGTGGCAACTATCTCTTTAGTTTGGATGGAGGGCCTCCGCAAGAATCCAATGTATTTCAAAATGTTACTCTAGGCTCTCATATGGTATCCATTACTGATGCGGTTGGCTGTACTGAAATAAACAAAGAAGTAGTGGTCATTGACGCTCCTAAATTCATGACCCCAAATAATGACGGCTATTTTGATACGTGGCACATTAGCGGCATCGAAACCTTACCAGGTAGTACCATTAATATTTATGATAGATATGGTAAGCTTCTCACGACCTTAACATCAAGTTCTAAAGGATGGGATGGCACCTACAATGGCAGATTGTTACCTTCCACGGATTATTGGTTCTTTGGAAAAATTAAAAAAGATAACAATACTTTTGAAGTAAAAGGTCATTTTTCTTTGAAACTTTGATGGCCAAATCAATTGACACTATGACAAAAATTCATTTCAGAAGATCAATTCCCGCTTTTGTTAATATTAGTAAATTTAATAGGAAATCTTTTGTGCTAACCTTTCTTTCTAAAGTATCATATAACACATTTTAACCAAGTGTCTTTTTTTAAAGCATTCTAAAATTCATAAAAAAACGTCCATGATAAAAATTACCATGGACGTTAGTATAAGATAAGATGATTTCATTGAATCATCACCTGGTTTTAGTAAAATGCATTATAATCAAATTTCTGACCCCCTACAGAGGCACTGGCCATAAGTCCCGCTTTTGGCAATGCAAACGTAGCGACACCGTCATTATAACCGGTACTTACTGCAACTCCTTTTTCTACAGCAACAGCTGTCGCTTCAGCAGAAAATTTGAAATTACCTTCTTTGAACCTGTTTAGGTCAACGTCTGTCTCGAAAAACATGACCTGAATAATAGCTTGTCCTCCCGCTTGAAGTCCAATATCCAATTTCTTCAAATCAGCCATACCAACAGCAACACCATGTTCATAAACCACACCATTTCCGGAAGCACCGCCTATAATAAATCCGCCTTTCCCGACATTTGGAAATAAAACGTACCCAGCAGCCTTATCAAAATAGTTCGAAAGACCAGGATCAGCTTTAAGAAGTTCTTTTTTAGCATCTTTAGCATCAGATATTATCTTTTTATCTTTTTTGGTTTGTGAAAAAGCACTGAATGCAATCAGCATACAAATAACGAAAGTAAATTGTTTTAAATTTTTCATGAGTTTTAAAAATTTTGGATTAAGTAATTGTGTCTTTTATTCTCAATGGTTCAGTGAGGGGAACCATATTAAATAAGCTACTGTAAAAATAATCTAAAAATAATTTTAAATCTAATCTTTATGCTGTATTTATTAACTCAAATACACTATGAATCAATACAAAAGACCAGAAACATCTAAATAAAAATATCAGTTCATCTTCAAAAAACTTTGGTTAAATTTGCAAAATGAAATTCAAAATCAAATCAGAATTTAAACCTACTGGTGATCAGCCCCAGGCCATAAAACTGTTATCAGCTGGAATCGAAAACAATGAAAAATACCAAACCCTACTAGGTGTAACGGGTTCTGGTAAGACTTTTACCGTGGCCAATGTCATCGAAGAAGTCCAGCGCCCTACGTTGGTCTTGGCACATAATAAAACTTTAGCAGCCCAACTGTACTCTGAATTTAAGCAATTCTTTCCTGATAATGCCGTGGAGTATTTTGTGTCTTATTATGATTATTATCAACCGGAGGCCTACATTCCAACCTCAGGAGTTTATATAGAGAAAGATCTGTCCATCAATGAAGAAATAGAAAAGATGCGATTGAGCACTACCTCGTCCCTCCTCTCTGGCAGACGTGATGTCATAGTGGTGGCTTCGGTCTCGTGCTTATACGGAATTGGAAATCCTGTGGAATTTCAAAAAAATGTTATTACCCTTAAAAGAGATCAGGTTATTTCTAGAACGAAATTACTTCATAAACTAGTGCAAAGTCTGTACTCTAGAACTGAAGCAGATTTTAATCACGGGAACTTCAGGATAAAAGGAGACACCATTGATATTTTTCCTGGGTATGCCGATTATGGCGTACGTGTCCATTTTTTTGGTGATGAAATTGAAGAAATTGAAGCCTTTAATATTCTAAACAATAAGGTTATTGAAACTTATGACCAAATCAACATTTATCCTGCAAATATGTTTGTAACCTCTCCTGAAGTTCTTCAGGGTGCGATTAAATCAATTCAGGAGGATTTGGTAAAACAGCACGATTATTTTAAGGAGATTGGGAAGCACTTAGAAGCAAAACGATTAAAAGAACGTACAGAGTTTGACTTGGAAATGATTCGCGAATTGGGTTACTGTTCTGGAATTGAAAACTATTCTCGATATTTGGATGGTCGCTTACCTGGAACGCGTCCGTTTTGTTTGTTAGATTATTTTCCTGATGATTTTTTAATGGTGGTTGACGAAAGCCATGTCACAATCTCACAAGTGCATGCCATGTATGGCGGTGATAGAAGCCGAAAAGAGAACCTTGTTGAGTATGGTTTTAGACTCCCTGCAGCCATGGATAACAGACCACTGAAGTTTGAAGAGTTTGAAGCCTTACAAAATCAAGTAATTTATGTGAGTGCCACGCCTGCCGATTATGAAATGCAAAAAAGTGATGGTGTTTTTGTTGAACAATTGATTCGTCCAACAGGATTATTGGATCCCGTTATTGAGGTCAGGCCAAGTTTGAATCAGATTGATGATTTGATTGATGAAATTCACCAACGTGTCGATAAAGACGAGCGGATATTGGTCACTACCTTGACCAAACGCATGGCGGAGGAATTGACCAAATATTTGGATAGAATTCAAATTAGAGTCCGTTATATTCATAGCGATGTGGACACCTTGGAACGAGTAGAAATTATGCAGGACTTGCGTAAAGGAATCTTTGATGTATTGGTAGGCGTTAATTTATTGCGTGAAGGGTTAGATTTACCTGAAGTATCCTTGGTTGCTATTTTGGATGCCGATAAAGAAGGTTTTTTGAGATCCAACCGATCTTTAACCCAGACCGTAGGTAGAGCTGCACGACACTTAAATGGAAAAGCCATAATGTATGCAGACAAAATTACCAATAGTATGCAAAAAACTATTGATGATACTAATTACAGACGTGAAAAACAAATTGCCTATAATACAAAACACCACATTACACCTACGGCACTCAACAAAAGCTTGGATAACGTACTCTCAAAAAATTCAGTAAGCACCTATAGCTATGAAATGGAAGCAATAAAAGCAGCAGAACCTGAAAGCAAGTACTTAACTAAAGATCAATTAGAAAGGAAAATTAGAGAGAATCGTAAACTTATGGAGCAAGCCGCCAAAGCATTAGACTTTATTGTTGCTGCTCAACTAAGAGATAATATTAAAGGGTATCAAGCGAAGCTGGAGGCGTTGAAAGCGTGATGTTGGAGGCTAGAAGCTCGGAGTTAGGAGTAGAAGTTAAGATTTATAAGTTTAGGAGTTAGACTGAAAACAGATAACCGACAAGAGACAACCCTAATTATACTGTACCTTAAAAATATCAATCAAGAAATCGGGCGGAACGATCTTATTTGGAAAACTATCCATTAAATCCAAAACACGATTTATAGATTCATGGCCCAAACCCATTCGCAAACCAAAATTATGGAGTTTGACGAGTTCCTTATTTGACATATGCTGCCCAAGGTTCATTAATAAGACGAGTCTATGAAATTGAACAATACGCTCACTATGCGATTTTAAATGCACATAAGTAACCGGAAACTCAAACAAATAATCGAAATCTTCTTGACATATTTCCAATTGTTTGGCAACTCCTAAAAGGAATTTATATTCTATCGACTTTATGGAAGCATCAGTTTGAGCAAAAGCAATCATTTCTGAAAGAAGACTCAACTTTTCTACACGATTTATCATACCAGAGGGAATTATTTTACTTTTATAAAGTTAAAGAAAATTAAATTTTGATAATCGTTGATTATGAGTAGCTTATCGAAAAACATTCTGTAATTCAACGGTATTATTATGATTTCAAATACCCAAATTACTTAAGACCCTACAAATGAGATGTTTATAAAAAACTGGTGTTTCAGCGAATTCTCTCAAATCAAATTTCAGTTTTGATGAACGGTAAACGTCGTTTATTCATAAATTTGTTATCTAATCCAATTTCGGTCTTTATGAAATTACCTCATATTCTATATGTATTCCTTTTTACAGTTAGTAATCTTTGTCATTCACAAAGCACAGCGTCATCACAAGTTTCAACATTTAGTATAAACGCGCCACAGTTGCAGGTTAATAAGAACATTTGGGTATATCTTCCAAAAGACTATTCTCAATCCAATAAAAATTATCCTGTGATCTATATGCATGACGCACAAAACCTCTTTGATGCAGAAACCTCTTATGTAGGCGAATGGCAGGTGGATGAGTATCTCGATTCTATTTCTGGCAAACAAGCTATTATTATTGGAATAGAGCACGGTAATGAAAAGCGGGTGGATGAATTGACACCATATCCCAATGAAAAATATGGCGGTGGACATGGTGATACCTATCTCAGTTTTATCATCAACACCTTAAAACCACATATTGATGCCACTTATAGAACACTAAATGATGTGAAACACACCACCATCTTTGGTTCTTCATTAGGAGGCCTCCTCTCTTTTTATGCAGTTATAAAATACCCTGATACATTTGGAAATGCAGGGGTCTTTTCGCCATCATTTTTGTATAGTAATCGTATTTTTGATTTCATTTCTAAAACTGAGGTGTCTCCTGATTCCAAATTTTACTTTTTGTCAGGCTCTGAAGAAAGTGAAGAGATGGTGCCTGATCAGGAAAAAATGGTGAAGCTTTTACTTAGTAAGGGCGTTCCGAAGGCACATATAAAAAATATAATTATAGAAGGCGGAAAACATAACGAAACATTATGGCTACAAAATTTTCCGGAAGCCTTTCAATGGCTAATTAAGAATTAAGAATTAAGAATTAAGAATTAAGAATTAAGAATTAAGAATTAAGAATTAAGAAAAATAAAAGTTTTAGCTTTATCATAACGAAAAGACAATCAAAACTTGTCTAAAATATATTAACAAACGAACCCTATACTTATAATGACCAATAACGATATTTTTAAAAAATTAAGAGTTGCTCTCCAATTAAGGGATGACGAAATTGTAAAAATCCTAGAACTTGTGGATTTCAGAATCTCCAGAAGCGAATTGGGTGCATTTTTCAGAAAAGAAGACCATCCCAATTATATGGAATGTGGTGATCAAGTGTTACGCAATTTTTTAAACGGTCTAGTGATTCATTTGCGCGGACCAAAACCAGAGAAAGGTGCAAAAGAAGAAAAGCCTAAGAAAAAAGAGTAAAAGGTAGATAGGATACTTTTATAAAACACAAAAGAACTGGTTCGACCTCATTCATTGTGTAGTGTTTTTTTTTTAGAAATCACGATAAGCTCTAACTAAAAGACCTCATAGGTGCTAAAAGCTGTATCTGTCCAAAGCTTTTAAAAACTCAAGACTCTCTGTTTAGATTTTGAGGTCAGATCCCCTAAAACTGCGGGATTAAAAGACCTGTCAGGTTTTGAAAACCTGACAGGTCTGAGATAAATAATATCTATAAACTAACTTAAGCTAAAACAGCTTGTACTTTATCAGCAGCCTCCTGGAATTCAGTAGCACTCATAACGTCCAATCCTGAATCATCAATCAATTTTTTAGCGATGTCAGCATTTGTTCCTTGTAAACGTACAATAATCGGCACGTTGATATTTCCCATATTTTTGTAAGCATCAATAACACCTTGTGCAACTCTGTCACAACGTACAATTCCTCCAAAAATATTGATTAAGATAGCTTTTACACCCGGATCCTTTAATATGATTCTAAAAGCTGCCTCAACACGAGCGGCATCTGCAGTACCTCCTACATCTAAAAAGTTTGCTGGCTCGCCACCTGCCTGTTTTATCAAATCCATAGTTGCCATGGCCAAACCTGCACCGTTCACCATACAACCAACATTACCATCTAAATCCACATAGTTCAGACCTAAAGCACCGGCTTCAACTTCAATGGCGCTCTCTTCTCTTAAATCACGTAAATCTAAATAATCCTTATGTCTGTATAACGCATTGTCATCAATAGTAACCTTGGCATCTACAGCGATAATTTTGTCATCACTAGTTTTCAATACAGGATTTATTTCAAATAAAGACGAATCAGATTTATCATATGCAGTATATAGGTTCGTAATAAACTTGGTCATTTCTTTGAAAGCATTCCCTTCCAAACCAAGGTTAAAAGCTACGCGTCTTGCTTGAAAAGGCAAAATACCTACAGCTGGATCAATTTCTTCAGTAAAGATTAAATGTGGTGTTTCTTCTGCAACAGTTTCTATGTCCATACCTCCTTCTGTAGAATACATGATCATATTACGTCCTGTACTTCTATTCAAAAGCACTGACACATAAAACTCACTTGTTTCGCTTGCTCCTGGATAATACACATCTTCAGCCACTAATACTTGATGTACCTTTTTTCCTTCTGCTGAAGTTTGAGGTGTAATCAATTGCATGCCAATAATCTTGCCTGCAATTTCTTCAACTTCTTTTAGGTTTTTGGCCAATTTAACACCGCCACCTTTTCCACGGCCACCTGCATGAACCTGTGCTTTGATCACGTGCCACCCAGTTCCGGTTTCAGCGGTCAATTGTTTTGCTGCAGCAACAGCTTCATTAGCGTTTTTCGCTACAATACCACGTTGGATACGTACCCCAAAACTGCTTAAAATATCTTTTCCTTGATACTCGTGTAAATTCATATTGATCAGTATATAATTGTTCTCTTTTCGCATCCTGAAACTGCTTCAGTCAAAGCGGAAATGTCTAATTTAATTGCAGCACAAAAGTAATCAAGTTAAATGTTTTTACCAATAAATTTGAGTATTGTTTGTTGGCCTTGATTTCTTTATATCAAAAGTTATATGACTTTGGGACTTTTTTTTTAGCTCGGGTAAAAAAAAGGATTTAGATTTACGGCTATTAAAATTTAATTAAAAAATGGAACAAAAAACCTTACTTCAGATTGCAAAAGACTTTGAAAGTCCAGTTTATGTCTATGATTCAGAAAAAATCGGAGCGCAATATAAACGCCTAACATCGGCATTCAATAAGGTTAAAAAGCTAAAAATCAATTATGCTGTTAAAGCATTATCCAATATTTCAGTATTGAAATTCTTAAAATCTTTAGGTTCTGGTCTCGATACCGTGTCTATTCAGGAAGTTAAATTAGGATTAAAAGCTGGATTTTCGCCAGATCAAATCATCTTCACTCCTAACGGCGTTTCTCTTGAAGAAATTGAAATGGCGTCCAAACTGGGGGTACAGATCAATATAGATAATTTATCCATTTTGGAACAATTTGGAACACGACACCCTAAAACACCAGTTTGTATTAGAATAAATCCGCACGTTATGGCGGGTGGTAATACTAATATTTCCGTTGGCCATATTGACAGTAAGTTTGGAATTTCAATTCATCAAATTCCGCTTTTATTACGCATTATAGAGAACACAAATATGAATATCAATGGTATCCATATGCACACAGGTAGTGACATTCTTGATATTGATGTATTTCTTTATGCCAGTGAGATTTTATTCGAAACCGCTTTAAACTTTAAAGACTTGGAATTCATTGATTTTGGATCAGGATTTAAGGTGCCTTATAAAGAAGGTGATATCGAAACCAATATCGAAGAACTCGGACAAAAACTTACGGATCGCTTCAATAGCTTCTGCAAAAAATACGGAAAGGAATTGACTTTAGCTTTTGAACCTGGAAAATTTTTGGTGAGTGAAGCTGGTGTTTTTCTAACCAAAGTGAACGTGGTCAAACAGACAACATCTACTGTTTTCGCACAAGTGGACTCGGGCTTTAATCATTTGATAAGACCAATGCTGTATGGATCTCAGCACGAAATCATCAACATTTCAAACCCAAAAGGTCGTGAGCGTTTTTATTCCGTTGTAGGTTATATTTGCGAAACCGACACTTTCGCCAACAATATCAGAATCAATGAAATTAGCGAAGGTGACATATTATGTTTTAAAAATGCAGGAGCTTATTGTTTTACCATGTCCAGTAATTATAACTCACGCTACAGGCCAGCGGAAGTGTTATGGCATAATAAAAAAGCCCATTTGATCAGAAAGCGTGAAACATTTGATGATATCATGAAAAATCAAATTGAGATTGATTTGAGTTAAGAATTCTTTTTTTTGCGATTGTTTTTTGGACGGAATAACAGAAACTTGCACTATAGTTTAATAGAAGATCACCCTATCTAAATCCATCATATAAACGAGTAAGAATGAACCAAATACCCCCTAAAATCATCCGTCAAATATTTGTGATTCTTCTCGTCTTGTTTATGGGAAGTTTGATTTTTATTGAGATGTTGCCTTATCTCACCGGGGTTCTTGGTGCGATAACCATTTATATTCTTTTCAAGAAATGGATGGGCTATCTGGTCAAAAAGAAAAAATGGAACGCCTCTTTTGCAGCCGTCCTCATAATGTTCTTGTCATTTATTGGAATTCTAATTCCGCTTGCAGGAATAATTTGGATGCTGAGCAATAAAATAGGAAGAGCGGTAAATAATAGTGAACAAGTAGTCACGGCCTTTAAACATCAGTTAACTATTGTCGAGGAATATATGGGTTTTGATATTGCTTCAAAAATCGATACCAGCGCCATAACTGGATGGATTTCCTCAAATTTACAGATTGTTGCGGGTGGTACTTTTAATGCTTTTATTGCCATTGGACTTATGTATTTTATGTTGTTCTATATGTTGACCAACCGACGGGAATTGCGTGAATCCTTAATAGAATACCTTCCATTGGAAAAAGATAATTTGAAAGAAATTGGATTAGAGGTACAAGCAATGGTTCGCTCCAATGCTATTGGAATCCCTTTGGTGGCCATTGCTCAAGGCATCATTGCCCTGATCGGGTTCTTGATTTTTGGTATTGATGAACCATTTTTCTGGTTCGTTATTGTTACAATAGGTTCAATGATTCCTTTTGTGGGTACTCTCATAGGAATTTTACCGGTTTTCTTAATTAGCCTTTCTTCTGGAGATTCGTTTCAAGCCTGGGGTATCCTTATTTATGGCTTTGTTGTTGTAGGCTCCACGGATAATATCATACGGCTTTATGTTCTTAAAAAGTTAGATGACGTCCATCCTCTTATCACTCTAATTGGGGTAATTGTGGGGGTTCCTATTTTTGGTTTTATAGGATTGATTTTTGGACCTTTGTTGATCAGTCTTTTTCTCGCATTAGTGAGTATTTATAAAAAAGAATATGGTAAACGGCATTCGGCTACAAAGACTGAAAGCGTTTAATGATGCATTGAATGGGTGGAAAAACGTCTACAATATTACCTACATGTCAATCGTTTTTTTTTGGCCATCGGTTGATCTCCAAAGAAGTACATTCATAGTGTTATTGTGAAGATCAGTTGATATTATGGACATTAATTAGCGCTAAATAACAGTTCCAGCCTCATTTTTCTTAACTCAATTACCTTCTTAAAAACCCAAGCGGTAGGATCTCTTTTCTAGGATCAAGACAGACTGAAAAATTTCGCAAATAATCTTTAACGAGACTCATGGAAGGTAGCGTTAGATTATTTTCCCTTAGAAAAAGTGTGCATTAGACTCACTCGAGCTTCTTCAAAGGTTACAATTCTCGACTATTTTGGCTGTTTATAGTTTTATGTTCCTTGCTATAAATAATGTAGTATAGCCCTTCATATTATAATTGATGAGGCACAAATGATTATTCTAAAAATAATTAACTTACATCCTTTAAATTAAAATTTTCTAAATTTTATGAAACCACACGATCTCCTATCAATTTTAATTGCCTTGGTATGTATTGGAACCCTTAATGCTCAAGAGACTTTTTTTCAAATGGATCCCACCTTGACCCCAGATGGACAAACCATCGTTTTTAGTTATGATGGCGATCTATGGAAAGTGCCTTCAAATGGTGGCGATGCATTTAGGCTCACGGCCATGGAGGGAGAAGAAACGCTGCCACGTATTTCACCAGACGGGAAATGGCTGGCCTTTAGTGCTACACAATATGGCAATAAGGATGTTTACGTAATGTCAATAAATGGCGGTGAGATTATTCAACTTACATTTCATGATGCGGCAGATGATGTGGACAGTTGGTCTTGGGATTCTAAAGAAATTTATTTTACATCATCACGTTACAACCGTTTTAGCGGCTATAAGGTTGCTGTTTCTGGTGGCACACCTCTACGGTTGTTTGATAATTATTTCAATAATGTCCATAATGTAGTACCCCATCCTAAAACAGACGAAATTTTCTTTAATGAAAGTTGGGAAAGCAAATCTTTTACACATCGTAAACGTTACAAAGGCGCTTATAATCCAGATATTAAATCGTATAACCCAAAAACCAAAGCATACAAAGAGTATACGGATTATAACGGAAAGGATATGTGGGCCACCATAGCTAAAAATGGTACCGTTTACTTTGTATCAGATGAAATCAACGGAGAGTATAATCTCTATACATTTAAGGATGGAACTAATAAAACAGCATTGACAAAATTTGAAACCTCAATTGGTTGGCCTCAAGTTAATGCCAACGGAACTAAGATTGTGTTTACTAAAGACTATCAGATTTTCTTATATGATGTGGCGTCAAATAAAACTAAAAAAGTTGTAATGAGAATAAATACGAATAACACTCTCGCTAAAGCGCAGGATTTTAATACGAAGGGTGAAGTTAATAGTGTATCCATATCACTAGATAATAAGAAAATGGCATTCATTTCTCGCGGCGAATTGTTCGTATCGGACATTAAAGGACAGTTTATTATAAAATTAAACACGAATCCCAATGAGCGCGTTAAGGAGGCAAAATGGCTAAAGGATAATCGCACGTTATTATACAATCAAACTGCTTCTGGGTACACCAATCTTTTTACTATTCCTGCCGATGGAACAGGAACAGAAAAAAGACTTACTAACGAGGCGAAGAATAACGCCAATCTTGTTTTAGACCATAAGATGGAACATGCGGCTTATATCAGTGGTCGTGAGGAGTTAAGATTACTGGATCTTGAAACATTCAAAAGCACGACTTTAGTGACTGATGAGTTTTGGGCACTTCGCCCACCAGCACCTCAATTTTCACCAGATGACTCCTATATTTTATACAGTGCATTTCGTAATTTTGAGCTCGATATTTTCACATATCAAATTGCCACCAAAGAAATTATAAACCTCACAAATACTGGGGTCACAGAAAGTAATGCAACTTGGTCTCCTGATGGAAAATACATATACTTCCAATCAAATTTAACACAACCTTCTTTCCCAAGGGGTATTGGCGATACTCATATTTACAGAATGGCCTTAGACAACTATGACGCTCCCTTTAAAACCGAAAAGTTTAATGATCTTTTTAAAATGGACGAAAAAAAGAAAAAGGATAGCATCAAAGAACCCATATCAATCACCATCACTAAAAATGGTTTGATGGACCGCATTGAACGTATCAGTCCAGCATTTGGGTCTCAAAGTGACATTTACTTAATTACAAAGGATGAAACCACTTATGTCTATTATTTTTCAAATCACGATCAAGGAAAACAACATTTATGGCGGACTATTATTAAACCTTTCGAGGACAACAAAACCGAAAAAGTAGATGACCAATTAATTAGGCAAGGTCAGCTAGAAGTCAACAAAGATAGCTATTATGCGCTATTAAATGGCACTATAAATTCCCTCGACGTCGATAGTAACAAACTCAAGAAAATTGAAACCGAGGCCACTTTTAGAAAAAACTTATCCAATGAATTTCATCAGATGTTTTTTGAAGCCTGGGCGGGTTTTGAGACCAACTATTATGATGAAAATTTCCATGGCGAAAACTGGCAAAAACTTAGAGATAAATATGCCCAATTCTTACCTTACGTTACAAGACGTTCACAATTAGGTGTGTTATTTAACGATATGCTTGGTGAGTTAAATACCTCCCATTTTGGATTTTATACCTCTGGAAAAGAAGATGAACCGTATTATGATAGTGCAACTACTGAAACTGGGATTGTATTCTCTCAAGACAACCCCTATAAAGTAGCCCGTATTGTTAGTAAAAGTCCTGCGGCTATCACAGGAAAAGATATTAAGCTTGGGGATATCTTAACCCAGGTAAACGGGAAGCCTGTAGACACCAATAAAAATAGAGAAGCCTATTTCTCAGGACCATCCAACGACGATGAGATGCAATTAACATTTAAAAGAAATGGCAAAGACATTAGTGTAAATCTACATCCAATTGCAACTTATGAATTTAAAGATCTGCTTTATGATGAATGGGTAGAAGACAATCAAAAGTATGTCGATAAAAAAAGTAATGACAAAATAGCCTATGTCCACATGAAAAATATGAGCAGTGGGGAACTCAATAACTTTATGAAGGAAATGGTTTCTGAAGCTTATAGAAAGGACGCTTTAATATTGGATTTAAGAAATAATACGGGCGGAAATGTGCATGATGCGGTTTTACAATTCTTATCTCAAAAACCCTATGCACAATGGAAATATAGAGAGGGAAAATTGGCATCACAACCTAATTTTGCTCCGGCAGCAAAACCAATAGTCCTATTAATTAATGAACAATCTTTAAGTGATGCTGAAGTTACAGCTGCTGGTTTTAAAGAGTTAGGCTTAGGAAAAATAATAGGAACCGAGACTTACCGCTGGATTATTTTCACCTCAGGAGCCAGTTTGGTAGATGGCTCCTCTTATCGTTTACCATCTTGGGGCTGTTATACCTTGAGTGGGGAAAACTTAGAACTTACAGGTGTAAAACCAGACCTTTATATTAAAGAAAACTTTGAAGATCGACTCTCGGGCAATCAACCGCAATTAGATGAAGCCATAACTGAAATATTGAAGGATCTAAAACCATAAATAATTTTTATACACAGAAAACAAACTTAGACCGGCTTTCGTATAAATAATTCCAGACAAATCATCAAGGAACGTCAATTGCAATCATATCATGAAAACTGATTTATAAAAAAGGAGACAGCGAAAAAGATATTGATAAAATTCTTGGAGGACATCTTTTAGCGGTTTTTAAAAATTTAATAAAACCAACTGAACGACTCTTAAGGGCTTAAGGTCCGGATCTATTTGCAGATACAAGGCCAATTGTATTATAATGTAAAATTCGAAATAATGGTGTTATCGAGAGCAACAAATTTATGTACGTATTTACGACCAAAGAGGTCGCCAAGATTCTAAAAGCTATATCAGAAATTTCCGCTATATTACCTTTAAATTTGTCAAGATTTTTTAGCGATGATAAATAAAATCCAACTTAAAATTAAGAAAAACATGGCTAAACTCGTAAAGCAATTAATTGACTATAAAAAGAGTGAGGACAAATCAGGAAAAGTTCTTAAAAATAGATTGGCTGAAATATTGCTCGTAAAAGTCGGTATTTTATTGGCACTAGCCATTTATGGATGGTATCAAGACCATAAAGAACAACAGCATATAAAAGAATATTTTGTAAGCATCTATCATGAAGTATCTCCTGCAATTGCTATCGGGAAAGCAAAAACTATGCAGACTGATTCGCTCATTCATATGACAGAAAGATGCTTGCACATATTGAATTCCAAAAATAAGGATTCACTTATTTACCTAAAAGACAATTTGGCCCCATTAGTAATTATCAGAAGTCAAAGCTTTGATTTTCCTATGGTGAAAGAGTTTTTGGGCAATAATTATACGGTTAAAGTTAAAAGTAAGAAAACGATTAAACTCCTTCGAAAACTACAGCAAGAATTATCTAATATCAATCAAGCCCACGAGTACAGTAATAACCAACATCAGCTGGTTGTACAGCCTTTTATCAACAAATGGATTAATTATTCGGAAGTTACCCTTCCTAATCGCAAGAAATTATTAGTTCAAGGTGGACCTAAAACACAATATGATCAATTGCTCAGTAATTTAGAAGTTTGGAATTTATTGTCTTTAAAATTAGAAGCTTACAAAGCTCAAACTATCCGCCAACAAAACTTTACAGTATTATTACAGGATTTAAGCAAAACGCTAAAAAACCAACTAAAAATTGAAGATAGCGAGCTCGGTTCATAAAAAGTCACAGTGCCAACTTTAACGATTGCAGAAAGTTCAATAGTTTAGGTCTTAAAGATGTCCGGCACTCATAAACGCATTAACCAAAATTCATTTAAAAAAAAACTGAAAAATGTTTAAGGAAAAAATTGCACGATTCGGACTCAGTGCCATGGGATTTGTCTATGTTCTTGTGGGTGTTCTAACCGCAATGACCGCATTCAACTGGGGTGGACAAAAAACGGGAACTAAAGGGGCCATCGCTTATCTGGCCGGTCAACCTTTCGGTAAAATTCTATTGGCTACAATGGCCATAGGTTTATTCAGTTATGCCTTTTGGCGGATGTATCAAACATTTTATGACACTCGAAATTTAGGCACCAATTTCAAAGCGCTTTTTACGCGTGGCGGTTACTTTACGGGAGGACTATTTTACGGGGCCTTAGGAGTAGTTGCGGTAAAATTGATTTTTGGTGGTGGATATGACAATCAACAAGATCTTATTATTAAAGCCTTAAATTCAACCTACGGAAGGACTTTTGCTGTTATTTTTGGATTGATCCTCGCAGGAAAAGCAATCTTTGAAATCTATTTTGTACTCTCAGGTCAATTTAATAAGAATGTCCAGTCTTCAGAAATGCCACCAAAAGCGAAAACTACTTTGTTAAAATTTGGTCTGATTGGACACTCGGCACGCGCTGTAGTTTTTGGTGTCATGTCATTCTTAACGATACGCACAGGGGTCACAATTAGAAATAAAAAAATGAGTACCCTGGAAGATGCCTTTCAATTTTTAAATAATGAATTCGGCGATATTGTTCTTGGGCTCGTTGCAATTGGCTTTTTATGCTTTGGACTTTTTATGTTTGTCAAAGCGAAGTATCTGTATATCAATATCCATTAATATCATTCTCTCTACTTTAGACATTCTTCACTTCTTTCATCCATTTTGAAATTAACTCTTTACAGTTCCCATGAAGTGGTTCACTTTCGAGCTGATGGGATTTCCTGAAGCCCGTCTTAAAGAGGCAATTTGCCCACAATGCCATATCGCATCAGCAATAGGACCATTAACTTGATTCCAAAATGGAATTTGACGTTCCCCAAAAATTATTTTAAACTGTGAAATATCTGTACTTCCTCGTAAAATATCCGCCGCTTCTTTTAGATTAAAAAGGGTTTGTCTGCGTCGATCATAGAAAGTCATCTCTGAAGTATCATGGTTACCATTTGCACTCTTTAAAGTTGAATTGACAATCGTATAAGACAGATCAAGAATATGATCAATGGTCTCTTCTATAGAACGCACATCTTCATTCAGTCTAAAGCGTAAATCTGCTTCCCTTAGGCCTTCAGTTGCCCAATAATATCGAAATCCTAAGGCATCAACCATTCTTGCCGCCATAGTTCCTGCAGTATAGTGATCAGCATACGCTGGCAATTCAAAGTAAGGTAATGCTTCTTTTTTTTGTGACATTCCCATAAAACCTCTACATAAAATAATGCTCATGGCAAACATTTTCATTTTAATCTATTTTAAATTAATGTTCAATATCATCCGTAGTGTTAAGATTTCCATCTGGTCCCGGAGAAATTAAAATATATCCTTTTCCTGAAGAATGCCGCTCGTAATGCAATTCACGATTCCGATAATCCTTATGGATGTTTTGAAGCAACGGATTATATCGAACTATTGAAGCCAATGCCAATGGATAAGTACCAATTGTAGTTTTCTCGTGTCTTAAAAGCGCTGCCACATCTGATAATTTTTTTGCAGTCTCTGCTTCGGCATTTCCAGATAAAAGAACTGTAAAACCTAATAATGGTAATGTGGGTAAAAACAGCAAACCAACCATTAATAGTTTCTGCGTGGGATAAACCAATTTAGTTTTTAGAAGCTTATGCTTACGCTCTTAGGTCCGTTGTTTTTTCTATTATTCCAGAATCTGAAGTCTTTAAATAGTAAGAGCAATTCAGCTAATATACCTGCAATAGATCCCAGGATATATTATTAAATCAAAATCACTCTGCATCTATACCATAGGTATCGAATAAATAGACCAATGAAGCCATGGTCGCTGCTCCCAGCTCCAATTCTCTTTTATTCACCGCAGAAAAAACATCTGTTGACGCATGATGGTAATCAAAATAACGTTGAGAATCTGGTTTTAAACCAGCCAGCACAATTCGGTCATTTTTTAACGGACCAATATCGGCTCCACTGCCACCTTGTTCAAAATAATGGATCAAATAGGGTTTGAATAAGTCTTTCCAACCTAATACTTTATTAAACACATCCTCACTACAATCAAATGAAAACCCTCTCGGTGTAAAGCCTCCAGAATCACTTTCCAATGCGAAAATGTGGTTTTCATTTTTGGATTTTGCTATTTCAGCATATTTTTTTCCACCTCTGAGCCCATTTTCTTCATTCATAAAAAGAACCACCCTAATACTTCTTTTCGGCTTAATGCCGCTTTCTTTTAACAATCGAAGCACATCCATAGATTGAACGACACCTGCGCCATCATCGTGAGAACCGTCACCTAAATCCCAAGAGTCCAAATGTCCTCCAACCACAATATATTCATCTGGAAATTGAGATCCCGTTATTTGACCAATAACGTTGTATGATTCAACATCTGCCAATTGTTTGCAGGTCTGCTTAAAGAAAAAAGTAATTGTCGGATCTAAAGCCAACATCGTACTCAATAGGTCAGCGTGATTAGTACTGATGGCTGCTGACGGAATGCGCTGTGATACAGGTAAATCGCCATAAGTCATGCTTCCTGTATGCGGATAATCATCCATCCTTAAGTTTAGGGAACGAACAATTACGCCAACCGCTCCCAATTTCCCGGCTTCCATTGCTCCGGCATAACGTTGGTCTGCACATCCACCATAAGCTTCAAAAGTATCAATCAAATCAGCTTGCATTGGACGGTTAAAGAAAACAATCTTGCCTTTAATTCTATCCAACCGTATCGTCTTTAACTCCTCTATTCCACTAACTTCGATAACCTGGGCCCTTACACCCCCATTTGGAGTTTCCACAGAACCTCCCAAAGCACAAATATTGACTTGGGTTGTTTTTCCGGGCATTGTCTCAATGTATGCCAATTCAGGCAAACCTCTCACCCATTTCGGCACCATAACAGGTTGTAGCCATACTTTATCCAATCCTAATCCCTCTAGTTCCGCCCTGGTATATGCCACTGCGCGTTCAGCACCTAAAGAGCCTGAAAGTCGTGCGCCAATCTTATTTGACAAATGCTCCAACCATTCATAACTTTTTCCATTGGTTAGTGAATTACTATAGATTTTTTTGATGTTATTAGCATCATTTTGGGCAGAAATATCGATAGAGATAAAAATGATCAGTACAAGAAAAAGGTGTTTCATGGAATTTGTAGGATTGATTTGAAGTACTAACTATACTGTTTTACAATAAAAATTGAACAGAAAAGACTCTAGAATAAATATATACATCTAAACCTATACAATTTTAGAAATTGCAGTAGCTTCAATTTTACTAAAACAAAAGACTATTCTTTTTCCAACTGCTTCCTATATAAATCTAGATTAGCCTTAATCTCATCATTCAATTCAGGCTCTTTAATGTCTTTATAAGTTTTTAAGGTATCATATAAAATCCGAGCCACTAAATATCTGGAGGTTTTTTTGTCATCACAAGGGATGGCATACCATGGGGCATAGGGTTTTGAGGTTTTATTGAGAAGCTCTTCATAACAGGTCATATAATTACCCCATAATTTGCGCTCTTTTAAATCTCCAGGAGAGAATTTCCAATTTTTATCTTCACGATCCAAACGTCTCAGCAGTCTATTTTTTTGTTCATTCTTTGAGATGTTTAAGAAGAATTTAAAGATGATCATACCATTATTGGCAATATGTTTCTCAAAATTATTGATATCTTCATACCGACCTTCCCAAAATTCAGCATTAATATCATCAACCGAATCTATGCCCGGGATATTTTCATTAAGTATATATTCCGGGTGTACTTTAGTCACTAAAACATTCTCATAATGGGTACGATTAAAAATACCAAATTTACCACGGGCAGGAAGCACCACATAATGACGCCACAAATAGTCATGTTTAAGTTCTAATCCAGTGGGTGTCTTAAAACTGTAGACCACTACCCCTCGAGAATTAAAATCTTTAAACACTTCTCTCACCAAACTATCTTTCCCAGCAGTATCCATACCTTGTAAGCAAACCAAAACAGCATATTTACCATGGGCATACATTGTATCCTGTATTTTTCCCAAACCTTTACGAACGTCTTTGAGGTGATCTTTAATGTCGCTTTTTGAAGCCTCTAAATCAAACGTCGTCTCAAGATCTTCAATTTTAATGTTTTCAGTGATTTTAAAATCTTCAATATTAATAGCTCTCATCAGGTATGTATTTAAAATTATATTATTATTTGAGATCCAATTTGTCGTTAGCATCTTCCTTCTTATCCTTAAAAACCAAAGGATGATCTGTGACACCCAATCCAACAATTTTAATAATGCTACTCACAGCATTAAAGAGCATCAAAACCACACTTATTAAACCTCCACTCAATAGGGAAGAAAGTGCTAAACTGACGTAATAAATTGTAGTATACCAAGTGCTCGGCACATTATCTGCCTCTGTGATGGGAATATTCAGAAGTTGAAAAAAGATGATTGCCAAAATGAAAATGGCGGTATCAATTTTAGCAATAAGCAACACATGAGTGTAATGTTCTTTGGTAAGTTGGGATTCAGTCCTAGAACTCACACTTAACAAAGTTAACAAAAGTGCTAAAATAGTGGCAGATGCCAACGCAATTGTATTACATAAGGTGTTTATTCCTGGAAGTGAGGATTTAATTAAAACCTTAGCCTCGTAACCACTAATATTTCCCAGAAAATAAGCACCTAAACCCATTATAATTGCAGAGATAATCCCTCCATAAAGTGCTCTTCTATTATATTGAGTAAGTTTTATCATTCTAATTATTTAGAAGCGAATAGCTTAACATCATTTTCACTCACTTCTTTTTCTCCAAGAATTATGAGACGCTCCACAACATTTCGTAATTCTCTAATATTTCCAGTCCAATCATAGGCTTGCAATAACTTGATGGCCTTGCCAGAAAAAGACTTTTGTGCCGTACCATTCTGTTCGGCAATTTTTGTGGCAAAATGTTCAATCAATAGTGGAATATCTCCTCTTCTATCATTTAACGATGGCACTTGAATCAAAATTACGGCCAACCTATGGTATAAATCTTCCCTAAACTTACCCTCTTCAATTTCTTTACTCAGGTTTTTATTAGTTGCAGCAATAACGCGCACATCTACTTTAATATCTTTATCACTTCCTACACGTTGCACACGGCTTTCTTGTAAAGCTCTCAAAACTTTTGCTTGGGCAGAGAGACTCATATCTCCAATTTCATCGAGAAATATGGTTCCACCATTGGCTGCTTCAAATTTTCCAGCTCTATCTTTAACAGCACTTGTAAAGGCACCCTTTACATGACCAAACAATTCACTTTCTATCAATTCAGAAGGGATAGCCGCACAATTAACTTCAACCAAAGGACCTTTGGAACGGTCGCTTTTTTCATGAAGCCAATGCGCCACGAGTTCCTTACCTGTGCCATTAGGTCCGGTAATCAAAACCCTAGCATCAGTAGCCGCTACCTTTTCTATCATATCCTTGATGTGGGAAATAGCTTTACTTTCACCAATCATCTCGTAGTTTTTGCTCACCTTTTTCTTGAGCATCTTGTTCTCAACCACTAATTCCTTGCTATCCAAGGCAATTCTTACGGTATTGAGTAATCGGTTTAAATCAGGTGGTTTTGAGATATAGTCAAAAGCGCCAAGACGCATAGTATTGACAGCTGTATCCAAATCGCCATGACCGGAAATCATGACTATTGTACTTTCGGATTTTATTTTTTTTGCAGCTTCCAAAACTTCCACGCCGTCCATTTTGGGCATTTTAATATCGCAGAGAATTAAATCATAATCCTCTTTTTTTATCATTTCAATTCCAATCAGCCCATCTTCTGCTTCGTCTACCTGATAGGTATTATTTTCTTCAGAAAGAATTTTTACTAAAACGCGACGTATACTTGCTTCGTCTTCTATAACTAATATTTTTGGCATTTTTAAAATTTAAAATTTTTATTCCTGTTCTAAAATAGAGGATATTTTTATCATCAATGGCATAAATAGCATCTCTTTTTTATTTTTCAAACCCTAGGTATTAAAAAAGCGCTTTGAACCGTATCCGTAACACAAAAGTCATTCCGTAAAAAAATATCAGATCCCAAAAGGATTACTGCAATGGTTGGCGGGGTGTTTTCGAGAGCACAGCTGTTTAGTCTTTCCTAATTATTCAACATCGCAAAGTCATGAACAAGAATTTAGATTGCAGTTAGCAATGAAACGCTTTGTAATAAATCAAGGTTGACAATGATTTCAGATTGAGCAAACGATATCTCTAATAACCGTCAATTTAGCCTTCCTTCCTATCCTGTCATGAATTAATTCTTAACATAGTGAGATCATTAGAATAAATCAACAGCAAAACCTTAATTCACGATTCATGCTTGAAGAAAATATACCTATTCAATCGACTTTAAAATGACTTTAAAATATCAGAGGCTAGGTCAATTCGGATAATGACAAATTTAAAAAAATATCCTAGCACTATGCTTTAAATGCGGCGAGAGATTTAATACTTCAACCATTTAAAGAGTTCTTTATAGGTTGGTTTTTTACCATACATTAGAATCCCTACTCTATAAATTTTCGCAGCAAACCATACGGTAAAAACAAATGTACAGACCAAGATAGCAAACGACAAAAGCTGTTCCCATATTGGAACACCAAACGGAATTCTCATCAACATCACCACTGGAGACGTTAAAGGTATAAAAGAAAATATGGTAGAAACGGTTCCGTGAGGATCTTCAATAACTGTAAATACCCCAACATAAACAGCCAAAACAAGTGGCATGATTATAGGCATCATAAACTGCTGCGTATCCGTTTCGTTATCAACCGCAGCCCCAATAGCCGCATATAGCGAACTATATAGAAGATACCCTCCAATGAAGAAAAACAAAAAGGCAATGCACAGGTTAATAATTGGTAGGTTGACAAAACCAGTAATCAAGTCTTGGGCAATATTTTGAGCATCAGACGAGGCCATGGCCTGATTAATCATTTCTTGTTGTGGCGATTGGATTTGCATCAAATCAATACCAAAAATTGCAGAGACCAAAAATAATAATACCCCACCGAGAATAATCCAAATCAGAAATTGTGTAATGCCCGCCAATGAAGTTCCAATAATTTTGCCCATCATAAGCTGAATAGGTTTTACTGAAGAAATAATGACTTCAATAATTCGGCTTGTTTTTTCCTCAATCACGCTGCGCATGATCATATTTCCGTAAATGATAATAAACATGAACAATAAATATCCAGCGGCACCACCAAATGCCAGTTTTAGATAGCTATCAATTTTAGAGGTTTTTTCACCACCAAAAGTTTCTTGGGCAATATTTACGGTAGTTTTTGAGGCCCTGATTTGTGCAATATCCACCCCGTCATTTTGTAATTTAATTTCAGATAAGCGCTTTTCCATTTTTCGCTCTAAATTGGAAATTATGGATACAGACGGTGATTCATCTGAATAAAAGTTGACAGATTCAACTAAGTTCAGAGTATCAGAACTTTTCTTAATGTATAAAAGTCCAAAATTTTCTTTGGCTTTAACCAATTCTTTCGCAACGTCCAATCCAGCATTGTTTATGAGCGTGTAGGTTGTGTTTTCTGTGTTTTCAAAAACATCTCCCACAATGCCTGTTTCATCCAAGATTGAAATTGAACGCTTCTTGTCATTATTGATTTGAGATAAATACGCAACCACGCCAATAAGTGCAATCATGATTATTGGACTTAAGAAAGTCATGACAATAAACGACTTGTTGCGTACTTTATTCACATACTCTCGTTTGATGATGAGTGGTAAATGATTCATTCTTAGTTATTTTTTACAGTTTGTATAAAAATGTCATTAGCACTTGGTATGACTTCAACAAAATGATGGATTTCAGCTTTTGAAGTCAAAAAGCTCAACAGATCATTGGACGAGGTTTCTTTGGGCAGTTTAATGTTCATTTTGATATCATCATTCAAATTTTTGAAGGTTGCTGGAAACACTTCAAATTTCTCCTTAATCATTTGAGTCACCTCGTCAGGATTGGAAGATTGCATGCCAACTTCAAATGTATTGGTCTTAAACTGACGTTTAATATCGGTCAATCGTCCGTCTAAAATTTTATTGGATTTATGAATCAATGCCATATGGTCGCACATTTCTTCTACAGATTCCATGCGATGCGTAGAAAATATGACCGTGGCACCTTCATCTCTTAATTGGATAATTTCATCTTTAATAAGTGAAGCATTGATAGGATCAAAACCAGAAAAAGGTTCATCAAAAATCAAAAGTTTCGGTTGGTGAATTACCGTAACTATAAATTGTATTTTCTGGGCCTGTCCCTTACTGAGCTCCTGTATTTTTTTATTCCACCAATCGCCAATCTCAAGTTTATCAAACCAGTATTTCAAACGGTCTTTCGCATCTTGTTTGGACAATCCTTTTAATTGTGCCAAATATAGAACCTGCTCTCCCACTTTCATACTCTTATAAAGACCACGTTCTTCTGGCAAATAACCAATGTCACGGATGTTTTCTGGTTTCAAAGAAGACCCGTCTAAGAGCACCTCGCCCGAATCCGGCATGGTAATTTGATTGATAATCCGGATAAGAGTGGTTTTACCTGCTCCATTTGGGCCTAAAAGTCCGAAGATACTTCCCTTAGGAACTGCGATAGAGACTTCATTTAGTGCCTTAAAATTTCCATAACTCTTGGAAACAGCATTAGCAACTAATAAGTTATTCATAAATTGACGTTTGAAATGTTGCGTTTAAAGAATCGTAAATATATTAAATGTAAGTGTGCAGACTAACCTTTCTGAAATTATTTTGTCTTAATAATCATAAAATATCATCGCATTTGAAAAACAATAAACGCGTAAAAAACAAAACCCACCCTTAATAAATTAAGGATGGGAAAAAATTGCTATGAAAAAGAAAAATATCACCAAAATAAATTAGTGATATTCAAATATAGTCATTTTTATCAGTTTTCCAATTGGTTATGAAAACATATCCTTGACTTTTTCGAAAAACGATTTGTCAGAACTTTCAGGTTTTGGCTGAAAATGCTCATCACTTCTGAAGTTTTCAAAAAATTCCTTTTGCTCTTTATTCAAGGTTTTCGGGGTCCATACATTAATATGCACTAATAAGTCTCCTTTTCCATACCCATTAATACTTGGGATACCTTTACCTCGCAATCTTAAGATTTTACCGGACTGTACGCCAGCATCTATTTTGATACGCACTTTACCTGTAACCGTATCAATTTCTTGACTGGTCCCTAAAACCGCATCTGGTAAACTTACATATAGATCATAATGCAAATTATCACCTTCACGCTTTAAAGAGGAATGTTCTTCTTCTTGAATGGCCACCAACAAATCTCCAGAAACGCCATTTCCAGGAGCTTCATTACCTTTTCCAGAAACCTTTAACTGCATCCCATCTACCACACCTGCAGGTATTTTGACTGATACCGTCTCTTCTTTAAGAATTAAACCTTGAGCATCTGCATCAGCTGGTTTTTTATCGATCATCTCACCTGCACCACCGCATGTTGGACATGGGGATGACGTTTGCATACGTCCCAAGATAGTATTGGTGATTCGCATGACTTGCCCAGAGCCGTTACAGCTTGAACAGGTTTTATAGGTTGTCCCTGAAGCCTGAACTTTACGTTTTACCTTAAGTTTTTTCTCGACGCCATTAGCAATTTCTTCTAAGGTCAAGGTAATCCTGATTCTTAAATTACTGCCTTTTACACGTCTTTGTTGACCACCTCCAAAGCCGGAAAACCCGCCTCCGCCACCAAAGCCACCACCAAAAATATCGCCAAATTGACTAAAGATGTCATCCATGTTCATGCCGCCGCCATTAAAGCCACCACCGCCACCTTGGAATGCTTGATGGCCAAATTGGTCATATCGCGCCTTCTTATCAGGATTGCTCAAGACTTCATAAGCCTCAGCTGCTTTTTTGAACATCTCTTCAGCTTCCTTGTTATCTGGATTTTTATCTGGATGGTATTTTATGGCCTTTTTTCGGTAGGCTTTCTTAATGTCTGCCGCCGAAGCACTTTTGTCGATCTTTAATATGTCGTAATAATCTTCCTTCATTGTATGGTATTTCTAATCAATTCCTTAATAATTACCTTCTTAAAATCCTGTAATTACTTTTGGGTAACGGATTATTTTATCGCCTAATTTGTAGCCTTTTTCAATGACATCAACAACCTTGCCTTTTAAATCGTCAGACGGGGCTGGAATTTGAGTAATGGCCTCATGTATATCGGCATTGAAAGCATCTCCGTTTTCAACAGTAACTTCTTCAAGCCCTTTACTATTGAGCGTGCTCTTAAACTTATTACGAATAAGTTCAACGCCCTTCAAAAGGTCATTGTCTTCTGCTTTTTTAAGTTCATTGAGTGCTCTGTCAAAATCATCCAAAACAGGTAAAAGGGACGCGATTACATCCTGACCCGCAGTTTTGAATAAATCCATGCGCTCTTTTGAGGTGCGTTTTTTGTAATTTTCAAATTCTGCAAACAGTCTTAGAAACTTATCTTTTTCTTTGCCCAATTCCTCATTTAATTGGTCCTCAACACTCACTTCTTCAATCTGAGTTTCGTCATTTATTGACTCTTCAAAGTTGGTGTCGAAATCTTCAATTTTATCTTTTTTGCTCATAATCTTGAACTTCATTATTTATCTTCATTTCTCAATTGGCAAAAGTACTGCCAATATTGAAAAAATGTCATAATGTCACGACATATTTCATCTTGCCACCCCATAAAGCGCCATTAGGGAATTGCACTGATGACATTTTCAAAAATGATGGAAGTGGCTTAACTGAAATGTTCGATCAGGATTAATTCTTAATTGGCTTCAAAGACTAACAGAATTGATTCTTCAAGAATGATGGATTGATGTCATCCTTTTCGAAGTTGCGTATGTCAATTACTAGGATATGGTATAATCCTGAATGTAAAAAAACAAAGATGAACTAAAAATTCCAACGCTAGGAAGTTGAACTGTAAGTTGGAGCAAGAATTTAAAAGTGATAAAATTAATGATAGTATCGATTCGCTATTTTTTTGTTGGACGAATAGCATCCCAGAACATAAACAAAAGAAAGCCAAGCCTTTTCACACAATTGTTGGAAAGACCTTAAACTAAAATAGCCTCCAATGCAGGATGAATGTTGGAATAGGTGAAGTCAAACACACTTTCTTCTATTTTCTTTGAACTTACCCGTTGACTTTCAAAAAGAAGAATGTGCATCTCACCTAATGCTAATTTCATCGTAAATTTAGGAATATTTGGCATGAACAAGGGTTTATTAAGCGTTTTTGCTATGGCTTTTGTGAGTTCTGTATTAGTAATAGGATTTGGTGCAACACCATTATAGATACCCTCCAACTCATTTTGAATAAGATGCACAAAAATACCTGACAGATCATAAATATGAATCCATGATTGCCATTGATCTCCTGAACCAAAGGCAGAACCCAACCCCAATTTTATAGGTTTTACCATTTGAGGTAATGCGCCCTCTTTATCATCTAACACCAAACCGATTCTAACTTTAGAAACGAACAATCCCAAGTCTGAAAACTCATCTACCGCATTTTCCCAAACTGTCGTCACTTCTCCTAAAAAAGTAGGAGATGCTGGAGTGCATGACTCTTCATAATATTTTGTGAATGAATCTGGATAAAACCCGATGGCGCTCGCTGAAACAATTTGCGTTATATGGTGGTCTTCAACTTTTGACAATGCATTTTTTAAGCAACTGAGCGACTGAACTCGGCTCTCTATTATTGTTTTTTTATAACTTTTGGTCCATCGCTTTGCAATACTGGCCCCAGCCAAATTAATTATAGCATCAACACCCTGAAAACATGCGGCATCTAAAATGTCTTCTTTAGGATTCCAATAAAAGCCTTTATAATTATCGTCAGATTTAATCTTTTCTTTTGAAGTCGTTAAATAGTGAACAGAGATATGCTCCTCATGACACCTTTTGACAATTTCCTTTCCTATTAAACCTGTAGCTCCTGTAATTAAAACCTTCATCTATTTCATGCTTTTTTATAAAGTTAACTAATGATAGGCTTATTGATGACTACTTTAATTAAGCTTTAACAGAATTAACAAATAATTAGGCCGAATTGAGGTTCACTAGGATTCATGATATTAAAAATTCTTTGGTCATGCGCAAGGTGCTTAGAGATTTTTCATTTCAAGCGCACTTGGTGCATCACTCGCCGAATGTTAGGTGCCTTTTCATAAAGGCACATTTGGCGCGTACCTTACCGAATGTTAGGTGCCTTTTCATAAAGGCACATTTGGCGCGTACCTTACCGAATGTTAGGTACCTTTTCTGGCTCTTAACATTTCCCTCTTCCCTGGTGGACCAGGGAGTCTTTCAACACTAAATCCAACAGATTGCAGGGCTCGACGCACACTTCCTTTTGCGGCATAGGTAACCAACACCCCCTCTGATTTTAAAGCGTCATACATGATCTTAAAAATAGATTCCGTCCAAAGTTCTGGTTGCACACGTGCACCAAAGGCGTCAAAATAAATGAGATCGAATTGGTCCTTTTCAGTAATTTCTTTGAAAAGCTTTTGTTGTTTCTTTAGAGTGAAGTGGGATGTCAAGCGGTTTTCTTTTTCCCAAGTGCAGTTATGCATCTCCTCAAAAAGAGCTATTTTTTCAAGAACCTGAAGCTCTTCGGCATAATTTAAGGCTTCCATCTCTTTTGACGAAATAGGAAACGCTTCAACTCCCACATAATGGACATCCATTGGATGCTTTTCGGACTGCAATAAGGTCAAAAATGCATTAAGTCCTGTTCCAAATCCGATTTCTAAAACTGAAATCTCTTGTACTTTGCCGTTTAAAAATTTCAAAAGATCAAAACAAAAAAGCAAACCATGTTTAATGTACACGTGGTTTGCTTCTTGTATGGCTCCATGAATAGAATGGTATTGTTCATTCCATTCTTCAATCTGGATGGTCTTAGAACCATCGGCCGTAGTAATTATTTTACGTAGCAATGGTTATTCGCTTTTCAACAGTACACCATCCGCCTCAAAAGAAAACGTAACTTTAGGCTCTGTGATTGCTGCAATTTCTTCGGCTGATTTCCCAGCGTCTTCTGCATAATGTTGTAATTCATCAACAGGTACTTCATTCACATAAGCCTTTCCGTTGATCACAACTTCTTTTCCAGCGATATCTTTTGGCATAAAAAAGCCATAATCTTTAAACTTGACCATAATTTGTTCTCCGTCATCAAGATCGACTTTCATCCAACACCCCTTAGATTGACAAACCTCGTCTACCTTACCAATCATTTTAGCATTTATGGTGTCCCCAACCTGCATGGCCCCATAAGCTATAGCCATATCTGATGTCGATTTTGCGGCATCCGCTGAAATCTCTTCACCAATTGATGTATAATCAGCAAGTTCGTTTTCTACTTCTTTTATTTCCGTCTTTTTATCTTCGGATTTGCAAGCCATTATGGTTAACGCAATTCCAAAAATCATAAGAATTTTCTTCATAGTTTATTGAATTTTATAGTGACAAATATAAGTTTTTTTAAATCAAATATTTGATTTTTTATACTGCGGGAAATCACTAAATTTGCAGCATCAAAAAAAATATGATGACAAAACACACTTCACACGAAATCGATATCGTAAAGTCTGATACTACTAAAATTGACGCTGTTGATTTTGACAACTTGATCTTTGGTAGAACTTTTACGGACCATATGTTTATCTGTGACTATGAAAATGGCGAATGGCAAACCCCAAAGATAATGCCATATCAACCGATGACCATGGATCCATCCGCTCGGGTATTCCATTATGGCCAGGCAGTTTTTGAAGGCATGAAAGCCTATAAAGACGACAATGGTAAAGTTTGGTTATTTAGACCAGAAGATAATTTTAACCGTATCAATAAATCGGCGGCGCGTTTGGCCATGCCAGAATTTCCGAAAGAGTATTTCATGAAAGGCTTGACCACCCTGTTGCAAATGGACAGTGCGTGGGTAAAACCTGGAAAAGGAAATTCACTTTACATCAGACCTTTTATAATTGCTACAGACCCGGCCATATCAGCTTCTCCTTCAAGCAATTACAGATTCATGATTATTTGCGCTCCTGCAAAAGCTTACTACACCGGGAAAATTCGCGTATTAATTGCGGAAGAATACAGTAGATCAGCTAATGGTGGTGTAGGTTTCGCTAAGGCAGCGGGTAATTATGCCGCACAATTTTATCCAACAAGTCTTGCTCAGAAGAAAGGATTCCAACAGGTTATTTGGACCGATGCTGACACGCACGAAAAATTGGAAGAAGCAGGAACTATGAACGTGTTCTTTAGAATAAATGACACCTTAATTACCGCTCCAATTAGTGATCGAATTTTAGATGGTGTGACGAGAAGAAGCATCATTCAGCTCGCAGAAGATCATGGAATTGAGGTGCAAGTTAGACCTATAACAGTGACGGAAATCAAGGAAGCCTCTAAAAATGGTTCGCTGAAAGAGATTTTTGGTGCAGGAACGGCGGTGGTCATCAGTCCTATCTCAGCATTCGAACATGCAGAAGAGCTTTTTGAACTTCCTAATATCGAAAATTCTTACGCGGATACCTTAAAAGATAAGATGCTCAGCATCCAGCACAATATGGCTGAAGATAAGCACGGATGGACCGTTCAAATATAGTCTTTAGTTGACCCTGTTAGGTTCAAATCTAAGACTAAACAAAGATTCCAAATTCCAATACTTACACGTTGGAATTTGGAATTTTTTATTTGGTGCTTTTAAGTTAAGAATTAAGAATTTTTTCAATATTTGGCTTGAAGTAATTTGATCCTTTTAAAACTTTCCCATCCTCGCGATAGATTGGCTCCCCATCCTCTCCTAACTTGCTCATATTACTTTTTTGGATTTCATCAAAAACCTCTTCAATTTTATGTTGAAAGCCGTGTTCAATAATTGTTCCGCATAAAATGTAGAGCATATCACCTAAGGCATCAGCCACTTCAACCAGATCATTCGCATTGGCTGCCTCTAAATACTCCTCATTTTCCTCTCGCATCAATTTGTAGCGCAGCATGTTTTTTTCTATTCCCAAATCGGCTTTTGGGGTCTCTCTATGTCCAATTTTAAATGCTGTATGAAATTCCTTTACGGCCTCAATTTTTTTCTGCATAATGAAAAGGGTATATACTATTATGTACTTTAAGAACTGAAGCAATCGTCATTCCTTTAAATTCAAAAAAATGAGCTAGAATATCAAAAAGTAAAGGTGTCATTTTTAGGATTACTGGCTTCAGATTCTAAATGGTTTGACTAATTTTGCATAAAAATAGTTATATGTTTACTAATGGTCAATTGATTTTCGGGATTTTATTTGCAGTTGTGTTTGCCGTAATCATTATCTACAGTTATCGTAAAGATTTAAAACTTCACAGAAAATACTACAAAGGCAGCATATGGATCCTCCTTGCCTTTATTGCTTTTATTTTAATGATTTCAGCGGTTAAGTATATATTTATATAGTGTGTTTATCATTTAACTTGTTGGTAATTGGAGCAAGATTATAAACACTTTAAATTTCCATTAGGGTATGACTCCGAAGATTTTAATCTTTAAGTTGAGTTCTTAACTTTTAATGCTTTGAAGAAAATTACAGGAAGTAAACAAGAATGTTTAATTCTCAAATAACTGAATCAGCAACTTTTATATAATTTTAGATTCGGTTGAATTTTTATTCATTCGGATGATGACATTTTTGAGAAATACAGATGTATTAAAAATAATATCGCCATGACTGTATTCATTTTACTAATCGCACTTATTGTCTTCAACCTTTTACTTTTAAAATATAGTGTCAATAAAGAAACGGGAATCTAAATTTTAGATTCCCGTTTCATTTTAAATTAAATCTTGAAAGAAAGTTTTAATTCTCTTCTTTCAAAAAGCTATACTTTCTACTGTAGTCTAACATTTGGCTTTTAAAAGATTCGGGTTGGGTTACATTTATAGCAGTAATCTCACCCTGGTCATTCATTTCTGGCACAAGTACAGGATTGACAAACCCACTGTAAGGCGCATCTGTAAATTGTGCATTTCTTTCCAATATTTCTTTGTGCAATTCCTGATCTACCTTAACGCCATAAGTTTCAACCAAAGCTTCTACGGCCTTATAATCACCTTCTGATTTTATGCGTTGGGTTTCACGAAGCAATTGTCCGAAAAGATCATGCAGTTTTTCATAATCGGTAATATTATAATAGGTTTTGCCATCACGTGTAATTCTTTCTATAATATTATCATTCTTACCTTTTTCAAAAACCCAAGCACTCACCCACTGTCTATTTCTCATATGTGCCTCTTCAACTTCATCACCTAAATTCAAGCGGATTAATTGGGTCATTAATCCATTACGAATATAACCATCATAAGCAGCCATTCCAACTTTTTTCCAATCATCCACCAAGCCTAACTCCTGCAGTTTTGGATTATACAAATAATATAGACCCACCAAATCAGCACGTCCTTCTTCCAAGGTTGATGCATAATTTTTGAGTGTTTCTTTGGTTTCACCTACACCAGGATTCAATTGTCCTGAGGCATGTCCGATGACTTCATGCAAGGCCGTATGTAATTTGTCTCCTACTTGCCCATATTGCTCCTCAAGCTCGAGCTCCTCACTATCATTAACAAACTCTTGTAGCCTGCCTGTGCTCCCAGCATTATTATAAGCTTCGATAATGTTACCCAAAGAAACGGATTTGCTGCCAACAGCAGCACGAATCCAATTGGCATTTGGTAAGTTGATTCCAATTGGAGTGCTTGGAGAGGCATCTCCGGCTTCACCGGCCACATTGACCACCTTATACGTAACACCCACAACATTTTTCTTTTTATGAGCATCCATTAGAGGTGAATGATCCTCAAACCATTGGGCATTCTCGGATAATACTTTCATCTTTTGAGACATGTCAAAATCATTGATCTGAACAATACTTTCATAAGAACCCCTATAGCCTATCGGATCATTATAAACTTCAATAAAACCATTGATATAATCCACATTGCCGGCTGTTGCCGCTGTCCACGCTACATTGTAGTCATCCCATGTCTGTAAATCACCAGTTTTATAATAGGCTATCAATAATCCTAAGGCATCTCCCTGCTCTTTATTCTCAGCGACACCCTGCGCCAGTTTCAACCATTTTATGATTTCATCAATGGCTTTGCCATATAAGCCACCTGATTTATAAACTAATTCCTTTAATTGGTCATTTTCCTTGACCAATTTAGAGTTAAGACCAAAGGACAAAGGTTGCTCAGGACTTGGTGATTTTTTATTTTTATAGAACTGTTCTACATCGGAATTGGTCACATTTGGCCCATAGAAATTAACAGCAGATTGTGCTACATTATCCACACCTTTGGCTTGATTGACTTTCTTTGAATCCTGATCATTGAATATGACTTCAAAAGCTTCTCCTTCCAAATGGGCATTGGTAGCCCTCAGTAAAGTTTTCAAATAGTCTTGAGAAAACTCCGCCTTTAATTTATCATTGGAATAATGGTGATGGATTCCATTGCTAAACCATACACGTTTTAAATACGTTTCAAAGCTCTTCCATTCATCAGAAGATTTATACCCATCATAATTACTGTAGATGGTCTCTAAAGCTTTTCTGATCTTTAGGTTATGACGGTAGTTTTGTGCCCACATAATATCACGCCCTACAAGACCCGCATGAGTTAAGTAGTATACCAAGGTTTGTTCTTTCAAGGTCAAATTTTCCCATCCTGGAATTTGGTAACGCAGTATTTTTACATCCGCAAATTGTTCAACGTTATAATCAAATGCTGAAGCTTCCTTTTCAGTTTCAACCTTTGGGGCAGTCGCATCATTGCTCAATTTTGGTTCGTTCTTACAGGCAAAAGTTAAGCTCATTGCCAACGAAATCCCGAATATCACTTTTAAGTTCATTAGTTTTGTTTTAAATTATTGTGCTACAAATGTAATATTTATTAAGAACCTATTAAAATTGTCTATCTTTGATAAACTCTACAATATCACTCAATGAAATTTATAAAATACCTCTTATTCTTACTGTTAATTGCATTTATCGGAATGGCCATTTATGTTGCGGTTCAGCCAAATGATTTTGAAGTCACGGAAACTACGACTATAAATGCCCCAAAAGCTGTAATTTTTGATATTATTTCTGACACGTCTAATGTTGATTTGTCATCGTTTTGGAAAGACACGGAAACCTTAAAAATGGTTACCAACAATACCAGTGATTCTATTGTTCAAACCTTTACGAGCAGCCGGATTAAATCTTCAAAACTAAAATGGAATTTGGAATCTAATGGTGATGGCTCAACAACAGTAACGAGAAGTCTGGATGCCGACCAATTAGCTTTTATGACCAAAGCTAAATTCGTCTTATTTGGAGATAATAAAAATGAACTTTCACAACAATTTTTAAATGATCTAGAAAATCTTGATAAGAGAGTCACAAAAAGTATGACAGCTTACTCGGTTACTATTGATGGCGTTACAGACTATGGTGGTGGTTTTTATATGTACAAGACCATCTCTTCTACGGGAAGCAATATAAGTGCCACAATGGCAAAGCAATTTGGAGAAATAAGCCGTTTTATGGACTCTCACAATATTTCTGCCAGTGGGATGCCAATGACCATTTATATTGAAATGAACCAAGAGAATGGCAACGTTATCATGAGCAATGCCATTCCGGTAAGCGAAAGCGTGATTGTAGCTGAAGACAGTAATATTTTGAGTGGTTATATGGAGCGTACCAAAGCCCTTAAAGTTACTTTAAAAGGCAACTATAGCAATTTAAAGGAAGCATGGGCGACGGCTAGGAAACATTTAATTGATCATAACATGGAAGCTTCAGAAATGAGTCCTTTTGAGATTTATAAAAATGACCCTGGCAACCATCCCAACCCTGCAGCTTGGATTACGGAACTTTATATTCCTATTAAAGAAATTACCGAAAATTTGTGAAGCAAGTCCTATTAGTTTTTGTTGGTGGTGGCTTTGGAAGCGTCTTGCGGTTCATCATCGGAAAGTACCTCAACAGTCCTGCAACAGGTATTCCTTATGGCACATTTGCCGCTAACGTATTAGGAAGTTTATTGATTGGAATTATTTTAGGATTTGCAGCAAAAAACAATTCAATATCCGAAAACCACATTGCTTTATTGGCAACGGGATTCTGCGGCGGATTTACCACATTTTCTACTTTTGCGTATGAAAACCATGTGTTTTTAAAATCGGGTGATTTTATGAGTTTTGCAGTATATACCATTCTAAGTTTTGTCATTGGTTTCTTAGCGGTTTTTGCAGGAATATATTTAGTCAAAGGTTGATCTTGGCATATGCAGGGTTCTCAGATGAGACTCGGTGTGCATATTGCACATAAAGCCTTTAAGTTCCCTCCATATTTCTTAAAAACCATTTTGGTTTTATTATTGCGTTGTAAACCAAGATTGCTAATCCTTATGTTTTAAATTCCATCTCATAACTGCTTACTGCTACCTGCTCACTATAGACTGAAAACTACTTCTCAAACGCCATAACACCTGCCTTGACTTCAATATCTAAATAATTTTCGCGAGGTACAATCGGGCAAGAGTATTTCTCATCATACGCACAATATGGATTATACGCTGTATTGAAATCGATAATCATGGTTTCACCGTTCGGCATCCGTAAATCAATATAACGTCCACCTCCATAACTCTCATCACCATTGGTATCATCTAAAAAAGGTAAGAACAAGTAATCTTCATAGCCATCCTCCTTCAGTAACTCTTGATTTTGGTAAACGTTCAACTTATAGGATTCTCCTTTAAGTTCAAAAGTAATTTCCCCGTACTTTATATACTCAGGAAGTCTATCTGTTGTGGTTTTCATTTGAAATGACTTTTCATCTGTAGATTTTGTCAGTGTGGCCTGCACTACAAAAGTTGAATCCACTTTAAAAAAATCAATTCCTGTAAAATTTCTGCGATCCTTATCCTTTAAAGGCGATTTTGACGCATCCTTAAACTCTGAGTTTAGATTTCTTTGGAATTCCGTTTCTCCTTGAATTGTTTGTTTATTCTGAGCGCAGCCCCATAAAAAAATGAATCCCAATAAAAAAAAATATAACGTTCTCATAAAAAATAATTGATTTGTAAAAATACAACTTTAACTTATTTTCCCTAGCTTTGAACAACAATTAACAAGATACTCATGGACAATAATGTCATTTCATATCAGCAAATTAGGACGTCTACGTTATTTAGTCGGACTTGCTATATGCTGTGATATTATATAAATATATTTTAATCAGTATTAAAAGTCCGGCGTTAGCGTCGGACTTTTTGTTTTCACCTAAATGTATAGTTTACTAGACAATTCAATAAACGTCTTCTTATGATATTCTGCTTTTCATTTGAACAAACCCAACCCTTATGAAGATTTTCAACTTCTTTTATCATAACATCGGCCAAGCCTACCTCAACACTTTCAGGGGCTTGTCTAAAGAAGTCTGGTGGTTAGCACTGATTACGCTGATCAATAGAGCAGGTACTATGGTGATTCCTTTTCTGTCATTATACCTCACTTCCGATTTGAATTTTTCTCTGGATGATGTGGCTTGGATAATGAGTGCTTTCGGTCTTGGGTCTTTGGTGGGTTCTTGGTTTGGTGGGCAACTCACGGATAAAATAGGATATTATAAGGTCATGTTCATCAGCTTAGTTTTGAGTGGAATTCTATTTATTGGCATGCAATATTTAGAAACCTTCAATGCCATTTGCATCGGTTTCTTCATATTAATGGCTGTAGCAGATATGTTCAGGCCCGCCATGTTTGTGGCACTAAACGCCTACAGCAAACCAGAAAACAAAACTCGAAGTGTGACATTGATCAGATTGGCTATCAATCTCGGGTTTTCAGCTGGGCCTGCCATCGGTGGATTGATTATAACCACAATGGATTATAGCAGTCTGTTTTGGATAGATGGTATAAGTTGTATGATTGCAGGCATTGTTTTATTAAAGGTATTGCATCCTAAAAAATCCAAAACATTGGATGCTGAGATCAATCCCAATCCAGAATCAGCATATACCGACAAATCCTTTATTATTTTTCTTTTGGCGATGGTCATTTTTGGAGTTATTTTCCTTCAATTTATTTCTACGATTCCCTATTTTTACAAGGAAGACGTTGGGCTTTCGGAATTTGAGATTGGCCTGTTGATGGCTATGAATGGCCTTTTAATATTTATCTTTGAAATGCCACTTATTAAATGGTTAGAAAACAAAAACTACACTAAAATAGGATTGATGGCCTTTGGATTGGTCTTAACCAGTATTAGTTTTCTATTTCTAATCGCCAATCCATGGCTTGGTTTTATCATCATCAGCATGATCCTATTGACCTTTGGTGAGATGATCGTATTTCCTTTTTCAAACTCTTTTGCATTGGATCGCGCAAAACGTGGACTAAAAGGAGAATATATGGCACTTTACAGCATAGCTTTCTCCATTTCCCATATTTTTGCACATAACCTAGGGTTTCATTTAATTGATGCCTACGGATTTCATATGACTTGGACAATTATGGCTGTATCAGGTTTACTTGGGCTAGGACTCCTGGTTTATTTGAAAGGTCAGATGAATTCCAAAAATTAAATTATTAAAAACATGACAACACCATATAAAGTACTAATTATTGGAGCGGGCCCAATTGGACTTGCTTGCGCCTTGGAATGTAATAAAAAGAATTGGAACTATGTCGTTCTTGAAAAAGAAACGCTGACCAACTCTTTGTTCAATTATCCGAAAAATATGAGTTTTTTTTCAACATCAGAAAAGCTCGAAATTGATGAGATTCCATTTATTAGCAATAATCCCAAACCGAACAGAGATGAGGCCCTAGAATATTACAGACGGGTGGCCACGTCCAATAGACTGAAAATAAATTTATACGAAGAAGTCAACGCTATAAATAAAGAGGGTGATCACTTTACAGTGATTTCCAACAAAACAGAATATGTCGCAGAGAACGTCATTATAGCTTCCGGATTTTATGATATTCCTAAATTATTGGAAGTTCCTGGTGAAGAGTCATCTAAAGTTACCCATTACTATAATGAAGCCCATCCTTACGCCATGCAGCAGGTTGTTGTGGTTGGAGCCAGTAATTCAGCCGTTGATGCTGCCCTTGAAATATGGAGAAAAGGAGGCCATGTCACCATGGTGATCAGAGGATCTGAAATTGGAGATCGCGTAAAATATTGGGTGAAGCCTGATATTATCAATAGAATTGGAGAAGGTAGCATTAAAGCGTATTACAACTCAGAAATCGTCGAAATCACAGAAAACGATATCACAATTACAACTCCAGATGGCGAAATTTCTTTTGCAAATGATTTTGTTGTGGCACTGACGGGGTATCGCCCAAATTTTAAATTTCTAGAAGATTCTGGAATTAATTTATCAGCTGATACCGCTCGCCTACCTCAATATGATGCACAAACCATGGAAACAAATATTTCGGGTTTATATTTAGCGGGTGTTATATGTGGCGGTATGGAAACCCATAAGTGGTTTATTGAAAACTCAAGGATCCATGCGAAATTGATCACTGAACATATCGCAACCTTAGACATTAAAAAAGAATAGATGATGAGCAATGGGAAAAATTACCAGTATTCCAAAAAACAAGGGGAATTATGGATCGGTGGACTCCTTTATTATCTCAGTAGAAAAAACGGACATTGAGTTTAGTGATCCGATGGAGGCCGAAATAATCCAGCATAACCTGAAATACATGGGTGTCAATGCAGCCACAATTCCCGTTAAAATTGCAGGCGCATCGGACAAAAACAAGCTCTATGATCTTAAAATGGAAAGCCGCACTAATCAGAAAAGCCGCTAGAGAGTTGGTTATAGATGCTAGAGGCTTGCAAATGCATGGCTATCCTGATATTAAATACTTGGATGTCTTACGGAATGCGATTGAACACTTTAGAGTTTTGTTTGCAGAATGGGTAAAAACCTTTGATTGCTGGAACTATAGTATTGACCGTTGGGGACTTTTTAATCCGCTTAGTTTGAATTATGAAGATGGAGATCCTGATGATGATTTGCCTTTCAACTTTGATGATTTTGATGGGTTCGATGATCTTTAAATAGCAGCTATTTTATAGGTGTGACTTCATTGTATTTGATCACATGAGATAAAACAATCTGAGTTTTGGTTTCTCCATACACAATGAGCTGGTCAATAAATCCTTCCAAATGCTTTTGGTTTTTAAGGACCACTTCCATCACAATGTTTTCATTACCCGTTATCCGGTAGCAGTTCAACACCTCATCGTATGTTTTTACTTTTTCCAAAAACGGTTTGAGCATGCCCATAAATGCCCTCAACGTGATAATGGCCTTGAGTTGATAGCCTGCTTCAAATGGTGACACAAAGGCATGATACCCTTGAATGACACCCGCATCTTCCATCTTTTTAATGCGTTCAGAAACGGCCGGAGAACTGATTCCTACCTGCCGTCCAATCTCTGCATTGGACAGACGCGCATTGTTTTGTAAACACCTCAAAATCTTCCAGTTAAGTGAATCTATACTCATTTAAAAAAAATTAACTATAATACTTTAATTATTAAAGCAAATATACAATTTTACTTTAAAATCGATTATCATACATGTGATTTAGTCACTAAATTTGATAAATTGCTGTTTCTAAAAATGTTGTACCCAATTCCATCTCACCTATCTGAATTGCCTATTTACAAAAAGGCAATGGATATTATTATTTTATCCAGAAGCATTTCAACCTACTTAAATCAGGATTTATGTTACTTAAATTCAGATGGTTCAGAAGACCATCATATTTATTTTTCTGGAGATATTGTGCAACAATCCTCTTCGTTGGCTCCTGAGATTGTCAATGCTGAAATGGAGCGCCATTCTGATAAAAAATACAAGCACATTGCTTCTTTAGAGCGCTTAACTACCATGCTCTATAAAAATTGCAAACGTTTAGAAAAAAGTCATAGTAATGGCAGGGATTACCTTCCTATTTTGAGAGGAGAATTACGAAAATTCAGAAGATTACAACAAACTTGGACGATGACCTTATAATGTGAAAAATAGTTTGTCCCTGAATGAAGACTACCGGGCAAATATTAAAAAAATATGCTTAAAAACTAAAGCGATTTAATTGCAGACTTTGCAATTTTCCTTTTCTTTCAATTCGCCCACCAAATAACCCTTTTCATTGATTTTAAAATCACAACAGTTCACAAACCCCTGTGCTATGAGTTTTCTACCGCGTTGCACCTGAGATTTCACAGTTGATAATGGCAAGTGTAATCGCTCGGAGATTTGAGCTTGTTTCAGGCCTTGAATATCGGCCAAAATTAGAGGATCTCTATATTTTTTGGGCAACGCTTTAATGATGCCGTGCAAACAATCTTCCCTTGTATGCTCAGAGTGATTGGCTTCAGCCTCGACAGGTTCTTCAGAGACTGGATAACTAAGATTATTATTTCTAAAATAATCAAGAACAGTATACCTTGCGATGGAAAAGAGCCATGGTTTTAATTTCGCTTCATCTTTTAAGGTGTTCAATTTTGTATGGACTTTTATAAACGTTTCCTGAAGTAAATCATCAGAAGTCACCTCATCATTCACCTTAGATAAAATAAAGAGCTTGATATCTTTTGCATATAATTCCCAAACCTTTTTCGTTTTCATAAAACCGCATTAAAAAAGAGTCAACCTTAGTATAAAATTACTAAAATAGACTCTTATAGTTAGCATTTTAAATTAAGCTTAACAGTTGCAATTTTGACAGGTACAATTTTCACATGTACATGCCGCACAATTTCCTTGTTGACAACTATCGCAATTGCATACGCATCCATTATTTTTCATGGTCTATATATTTTAAGGTTCAACTAATAGACGTGAAAAGTTTAAAAAAGACGCATTTTAAGGCGATTAATTTTGAGAAAAGAATCAATCCAAACCATTCCATCCTTCAATTTGGCTTTCTGCCAAATGATATTTTTCTGATTTAATGGTGTTGATCAACCAATCAAAATAATTTTCAGATCTTCTAGTGAAGTTGTAATGTAACGTTGTTTCCATAATTGAATCATTTTTAGGTTATACTTAAAGAGGTAAATAGCGACATTATAAATTTAGTTCTGAAAATTGAATGGAACACAATTCACAAAGAGAAATTAGTTGTTTTACATATTTAACTCCTTAACACGTATGGTTTTACAAAAAATAACGATAAACGGATAAGGTTATAAAATAAAAAATTCCGAACTCAAAAAAGTTCAAGATTACTATAAGTTACGATAAAATGGCTAGAAGCCTCTGAATTCTACTAAGAGCAGTTTACCTAAATTGTGGAAAACGCAACTTTCGATTCAACAAAATTCTGACGGGTTCAAAAAACCCCTCTCAAAAGCGGAATATACCCTTTGGCTCCGCTCATGACAAAAGGTAAAACTTGATTCAACAAATTTAGAATAGGTATAAAAGATCCCGCCCAATAGCGGAATAAGCAACTCACATATATTTTCCGAAAAGGAAAATGTGGTTCTACAAATTTCGCATGAATATGAAGAGATTCCGCCCAAAAGCGGGATAAGCGACTCACACACATTTTCCGAAAAGGAAAATGTGGTTCGCTGCTTACATATTTCGTCTATACTGTCCGCCTACTTCAAATAACGCTTCAGTGATTTCGCCCAAGGAGCATACTTTACAGACGTCCATCAGCGCCTCAAAAATATTCTCGTTATGAATAGCTTTGTATTGTAAATCTTTCAACAATTCTGTCGTATCATTTGCTTTATGAAGGTTTTCAAGCGTTTTGATCTGAAATTGCTTTTCTTCCTCCGTTGCTCTTATCACTTCTTTCGGAATAACCGTTGGTGATCCTTTACTGCTTAAGAATGTATTCACTCCTATAATTGGAAAATCGCCATTATGCTTTAAAGTCTCATAATACAAGCTTTCCTCTTGGATCTTACTGCGTTGGTACATGGTTTCCATAGCACCAAGAACACCTCCTCTTTCAGTAATACGATCAAATTCCAACAACACGGCTTCCTCTACTAAATCTGTTAATTCTTCAATGATGAACGAACCTTGGATTGGGTTTTCGTTCTTTGCCAGTCCTAATTCTTTATTGATAATCAATTGAATCGCCATAGCACGTCTTACCGATTCTTCGGTTGGTGTAGTAATGGCTTCATCATAAGCATTGGTGTGAAGTGAATTACAATTGTCATAAATGGCATACAAGGCCTGAAGTGTCGTGCGGATATCATTAAAATCAATCTCCTGCGCATGTAAACTACGCCCTGAGGTTTGAATATGATATTTCAACATTTGTGCTCTTGGGTCGGCGCCATATTTATTTTTCATGGCTTTCGACCAGATTTTACGGGCCACACGCCCTATTACAGCATATTCAGGATCAATCCCATTGGAGAAAAAGAAAGATAAATTGGGTCCGAATTTATTAATGTCCATGCCCCTGCTTAAATAATACTCCACGTAGGTAAATCCGTTAGATAACGTCAAGGCCAATTGGGTAATTGGATTCGCTCCTGCCTCAGCAATATGATAGCCAGAGATGGACACCGAATAGAAATTCCGTACATTATTTTCAATAAAATACTCCTGAACATCTCCCATCAACCGCAATGCGAATTCTGTAGAAAAAATACAGGTATTTTGTGCTTGATCTTCTTTTAAAATATCGGCTTGAACAGTCCCTCTAACCTGAGCAATCGTTTTTGTTTTGATATCTTGATAAACCTCATTTGGCAAAACTTGATCCCCAGTAACACCCAATAGCATTAATCCCAATCCATTATTACTTTCTGGTAATTCCCCTTTGTAGGACGGGCGCTCCACATCTTTATCTCTATAAATTTTAGCAATTTTTTTCTCTACTTCCTTTTCGAGTCCGTTTTCTTTGATATACAGCTCACATTGTTGATCAATGGCGGTATTCATAAAAAAGCCTAACAGCATTGGTGCGGGGCCATTGATAGTCATACTCACGGATGTCATTGCATGAGACAAATTAAAACCAGAATATAGTTTTTTAGCATCATCCAAACAACAGATACTTACGCCTGCATTTCCTATTTTTCCATAAATATCAGGTCGATGCCCAGGATCATTCCCATAAAGTGTTACACTATCAAAAGCGGTTGACAATCGTTTTGCAGGCAAGCCCATGCTCACATAATGAAAACGACGGTTAGTTCTTTCGGGACCACCTTCGCCAGCAAACATACGCGCAGGATCTTCTCCTGTTCTTTTAAAAGGATATAGTCCTGAAGTAAAAGGAAATTCGCCAGGAACATTTTCCTGTAAGACCCATTTTAAAACATCACCCCAAGCTTGGTATTTAGGCAATGCTATTTTTGGAATCTGCAAATGTGATAAAGACTCTGTATGGGTCTCAATCTTTATTTCCTTTCCTCTCACTTTAAAGGTATAAATAGGGTCCTTATAAGTGTTTACTTTATCTTCCCAACCGGTTATAACTTCCCAATTATAGGGATCAAGATTTAATTTAACCCGATCAAATTCGGCCAAAAGTAATTTTATAAAATCTGTATTTTCGGTTGTGCCAGAACTGACAGAAACAGCTTCCAACCCTGCTTTGTCCAATTCAGGCGTTTTTCCAAGGACAGATTCCATAGTTTTATAAATCCCATAAAGCTTTTGGGCCACTTCAACTTGTTCATTGGCAGTTTTGTCATACGCGCGATTATTTTCTGCAATTTCGGAGAGATAACGCGTTCTTGATGGTGGAATCACGAAAATCTTTTCACTCATTTCTTCAGAAATGGTAAAGTTCGATTTTAAGTCCGCCGCTGTTCTTTCAACGATTTTGTCCATTATCGCTTTGTAGAGGGTATTCATTCCCGGATCGTTGAACTGTGAAGCAATCGTTCCAAACACCGGCAAATCCTTTTGATCCACATCCCATAAGAGATGGTTACGAACGTACTGTTTTTTCACATCGCGCAACGCATCCAAAGCGCCACGTTTATCAAATTTATTAATCGCAACCAAATCCGCAAAATCGAGCATATCAATCTTTTCCAACTGTGTCGCAGCGCCAAATTCAGGGGTCATGACGTAAAGGGACACATCAGAATGCTCAATGATTTCAGTGTCAGACTGACCAATTCCGGAGGTTTCAATGATGATTAAATCGTATTCTGCGGCCTTTAAAACCTCAATCGCCTCATTGACATATTTAGAAAGAGCCAGATTAGACTGACGGGTGGCCAAACTCCGCATGTAAACACGCGGATTGTTAATAGCATTCATACGAATACGATCGCCAAGTAAAGCACCTCCAGTTTTTCGTTTAGAAGGATCAACAGAAACCAAAGCCACTGTTTTCTCCGGATAATCGATTAAAAAACGACGTACCAATTCATCCACCAAAGAGGATTTTCCTGCGCCACCAGTTCCAGTAATTCCTAGGACAGGTGTCTTGGAGGTTTTATTTTTAACATGGATTTTATCTAAGGTAGCTTTTGCTACATCTGGATAATTTTCAGCTGAGGAGATGATTCTTGCTATAGATTTTGGATTCTTCTTATCCAAATCATCCACTTCGTCATTAAGCACATCACCTATCGCATAATCTGAAGTTTCTACCAAATCATTGATCATCCCTTGCAACCCCATTTCTCTTCCGTCGTCAGGCGCATAAATCCTAGTAATCCCATAATCCATCAATTCCTTGATCTCATCTGGAAGAATGACACCACCACCACCGCCGAATATTTTGATATGGCCAGCCCCTTTCTCCTTCAACAAGTCATACATATATTTGAAGTACTCATTATGGCCTCCCTGATAAGAGGTTAAGGCAATGGCATTGGCATCTTCCTGAATTGCGGTATTGACCACTTCTTCTACGCTTCTGTCATGCCCTAAATGGATGACCTCAACGCCTGTTGATTGGATGATGCGACGCATAATATTAATGGCGGCATCATGACCATCAAAAAGTGAAGCAGCAGTTACTATTCTGACTTTATGTTTTGGCTTATATGGTGTTGCTTGTATCATTGATAAGAATTGAATTTATACGTGACACAAATTTACAGATTTTATAAAAGAAGATCACCAATATTAAGAATAGTTTAAAACATCCAAAAACCTAGACAATCCATCACTTTTGTTCACTTTTATAATTTCATCAACAGGGTCTCCAATTTTTAAATGCCCAAAATGTCTAAACTGAAATCAGTTTAAGTAAACTATTTGATATATTTTTGCGCTCACTAAAATTGATTTTTATGAAAAAGACGTGTGTTGCTTTACTTATGCTATTGACCATGAATTCTTGTGCGGAATTACAAGGTGTTGTCAATTCTTTGCCACAGCAAAGTGGAGGCGTGATGAGCACTACTGATATTGCCGCCGGTCTAAGACAAGCACTTGATTTTGGAATTGAAAAACAAGTCACAACACTTACTAAAACTGATGGTTTTTATAAAAACGATCTTGTAAAAATACGTTTGCCCGCCGAGTTACAAAAAGTCGATAAAGGCCTACGGGACATTGGACTTGGAAGTTTGGCGGATGAAGGTCTTAAAGTCCTGAATAGAGCTGCGGAGGATGCTGTCAAGGAAGCAACTCCAATTTTTGTCGAGGCAGTGAAAGGCATCACTTTTGCCGACGCCAAAAACATTCTATTAGGAACCGATGATGCCGCAACTCAATACCTTAACGCTAAGACCCAAACGTCTTTGTATGAAAAATTTCACCCAGTCATTAACAGATCTTTCGCTAAGGTTGGTGCAGATCAAATTTGGCAAAATTTGATCAATAGATATAATGCCATCCCATTTACCAGCAACGTCAATCCTGATTTAACTGATTACGTCACTGCAGAAGCTCTAAAAGGCGTCTATACAATGATTGCCGTAGAAGAAAAAGAAATCAGGAATCAGGTTGGTGCAAGATCTACAGATTTATTAAAAAGAGTATTTGCATTGCAGGATTAATCCATTTATATTTCAGACACTTATAGCCATTAATGCGCTGTATTAAGTCGGTCAATCGTTGGCCGACTTTTTTTTATGATTATTTTTTAAATTTTAACTTGCTGCCTAACAATATTTTAAATATATTTAACTTTCATACATTCCTCTAAAATGTTGTAGTCATGAAAACTATATTAGAAATTAAATCGCACCAACTCAAACTACAAAAGCGATACAAACAACTCATTGAACAGGCCTACAACGTGCGTCAAACGGATCATGCTTTGAGCGATATTTCAGAATATAAAGCCATTAAGCTTTTAAATAAAATGAACCGACTGAATTATTTAAATAGAGAACCAACACGCCGAAGACTTACTTAAAATATTATCAATATTTTAACTTTATACTCACATCCTTAGCATGTTATTTGCTCGTATATATAGATTAATAATATAAACATATGAGCACACAATTTTGCAAAGTCGGAAAAATTAAGTTTGGCCTTAATGAGGTTTTGAACATCAAGGAGGTTGAAAAAAATTACTTGAAATTTACTGAGGAAGCCTATAATTTACTTCAATCGGATTCTAGCCTAAGTGATTTTTTATATCACGAGGCTTCAAAATTAAGAAAGATTATTCTGAGTTTAAAAAACTCTAAGACTAATGATGTAGATCCTGCGTTTTAGCTGGATGACAGATTTGAAAGTCTATATAAACATATTTTTTCATTGAAAGTAACCTAATTAATATCTTGGTTGATTCAATGACTTTTCAGACGTTCGCTTATTTTAAAAAGCATTGAAGTCAACTCGTGACCCAATGCGAACTAATAATTTTGATATTCGCATTTTGAGTCACATACTATCAATATTAAGAATCACTATATTGACCTGCTTTCTTCCTGCAAAGTTTTAAAATAATCAAATGCCTTCATTAATCGAGACCCATACCAAGAAAACATTTCCCCATCCACTACCATTATTTTCGCATTGGGGAAGTAAGGTTGGATAGTTTGAATATGGTCTTGCTTGAAAGGAAAAGGTTCGGTGGAGAGTAAAACAAATTCAGCGGATTCTGTCTTGGCTTTATCTAAGATTATTTCCGGATAACGGGTTTCATTCCCAAAATAATTTTCAAATCCATTCAACTGCATCATCTCATCTATAAAGGTGTCCTTAGCAGCGACCATCCACGGCTCTTTCCATATAAAGTACGCTGCATTTTTAGCAGTTTGATCATTTAGATAAGCCTCAAAATTCGATTTTTTTTGAGCTATAGCTTCAACAAGTTGATTGGCTATTTTTTCAGTAGAAAACAACGTACCGTATAAATCAATTAATTCTAAGGCATCGCTAAAAGTATTCACATCACTGATATGAGTGGGTGCTATATGCTCTAATTCCTGAATCATCTCTTTTGTGTTCTCTTCTTTGTTACACAAGATGATATCAGGATTTAACGCTTTTATTTTATCAAAATGAACTTGTTTTGTGCCTCCCACGATGGTTTTCGTTGTTTTAAGATGATGTGGATGGGCACAAAACTTTGTGATCCCCACAATAGCAACTTCCAATCCTAGATCGACTAATAATTCGGTCTGTGACGGCACTAACGAAATGATCCGTTTTGGCGTTTTATCTATGACGATCTGTCTATGGAGTTGATCTCTCATTTTGTCAATCGGGCTATTTTTTTATTTATGCTCACAATCAGCATTTTCAGTCCCAAAACTACTGAACTCAGCAGCTTGCTACTGTTTCTGTTCACTCAAAAGAAGAGCCATTTCCACCTGTAGTTCTTTGGATTTCTGGGTTGCGGCTTCCGCAAAATCCTTTCCGTCTGAGGCATAGATTATGCCTCTTGAAGAGTTGATCAACAAACCAACATCAGTAGTCATTCCATATTTACAAACCTCTTGCAAATTGCCTCCTTGCGCCCCAACACCAGGAACCAGCAAGAAGTTATTTGGAATTATTTTACGAATATCCGCCAAATATTCAGCTTTTGTCGCGCCTACAACATACATAAGATTTTCAGAGTTTTTCCAAGTTCTTGAAGTTTCAAGCACCTGCTTGTAAAGCTCTTTTCCTTCTATCTTTTTAACTTGAAAATCGAATGCGCCTTCATTAGAAGTTAGCGCCAAAAGTATGGTGTGCTTGTCCTTAAACTCCAAGAAAGGTTCTACGGAATCTTTACCCATATAAGGTGCAACAGTAACACTGTCAAATCCTAAATCGTCAAAAAACGCTTTGGCATACATGCTACTCGTATTCCCAATATCGCCCCGCTTGGCATCCGCGATGGTGAAAATTTCAGGATAGTTTTGATTAAGGTACTGGATCGTTTTTTCAAGTGATTTCCAACCCTTCAATCCGTAGGCCTCATAAAAGGCCGTATTAGGCTTATAGGCCACGCACATGTGGTGGGTTGCATCTATGATGGCCTTATTAAATGAAAAAATCGGATCTTGCTCTTTGAGAAGATGTTGGGGTATTTTATTTAAATCGACATCCAATCCAATACAAAGAAAGGATTGTTTCTTTCTGATTTGCTCAATAAGTTGTGGTGTTGTCATAGAATAAAAAAAGCCTCAAAAAGAGGCTTTGAATTTATATTATATCTGTATTTGCTTTTAACTTCTCGGTATTTTCAGCCAATTGTAACTCATCAATGATGCGCTGTATATCGCCGTTAACAATATTGCCCAGATCATAAAGCGTCAAACCAATTCTGTGGTCTGTAACACGCCCTTGGGAATAGTTATAGGTTCTAATCTTTGCACTTCTATCACCTGAACTCACCATAGAACCACGCTTTTCAGCATCCAACGCATTTTTCTTTGCCAACTCCATTTCATATAAACGGGAGCGCAATACCCTGAATGCCTTCTCTTTATTTTTATGTTGTGATTTTTGATCCTGACACTGTGCCACCAATCCGGTTGGAATATGCGTTAAACGTACTGCAGAGTACGTCGTGTTTACCGACTGACCTCCTGGACCTGAAGAACAGAAAAAATCAATACGTACATCTTTAGGATTGATTTCCACATCAAACTCTTCAGCTTCAGGAAAAACCATTACGGTTGCAGCACTTGTATGCACACGACCTTGGGTTTCGGTTTGCGGCACACGCTGAACCCTGTGCACTCCAGCTTCAAACTTCATTGTTCCGTAAACATCTTCACCGGCAACCTCAAATTGAATTTCCTTAAATCCACCATTGGTACCTTCACTATAATCCACTACGTCCACTTTCCAACCTTTACTTTCGCAGTATTTGCTATACATTCTAAATAAATCTCCAGCAAAAATACTCGCCTCATCACCACCTGTACCTGCACGCAGTTCCATAACCGCATTTTTAGTATCCTCAGGATCTTTAGGAATCAATAAAACCCGGATGGCCTCTTCCAGTTTCGGAATCCCTTCTTTCGCTTCATCATATTGCATTTTGGCCATTTCCACCATTTCTGGATCACTGCCATCATCTAAAATTTCTTGGGCTTCAGCCAAATTGTTAGTCAACTCTAAATATTCCTCACGCTTGTCCATCAACTTGCGCAATTCTTTATATTCTTTATTCAGCTCAACATAACGCTTCTGATCCGTCATAATATCGGGCTGGATGATTAAATCACTCACCTCGTCAAAACGCTGCTTAACTATTTGTAACTTGTCTAACATATATGGTTTTATTGTGATGCAAAAGTACGATAATTTCTTAATTTCGAAGAAGGAATTTTTCTCCTCGCTTAAAGAAAAGTGACAATCTGTTCCTGATTGGCATCCATCAAAAAAACAGCGCTTTATCGTTTTTTAAAAATAATTGTTTAAATATTACGTTTCAACATAATGATACACCGCTTGGGAGCCATCTTTTTGTTTTATAAACCATTTTTTATATGGTCCATGGCGATCAATGTTATGATCGTTATTTTCAATCCTTATATTTTACCCAGTATTGTTACAAAACTATTGCTAACATTGTTTGTATGGTACTTGGTACATGAAACTGGCGCTAAACGGAAATTGATTTTCTATAAGAACTTAGGGATTTCAACTTTGCGCCTTTTTTCAACACTTTTTTTATTTGATATTACAATTACCATTATCTTTCTTTTAATTATGAAAGCTTTTATATGATTATTGAATTGGACAGTGTTGAATTGTATTTTGATAAACGTCGTATTTTAAACGGTATTTATTTAAAGGCTGAAACCGGTAAAATTGTTGGACTTCTAGGACGGAATGGTTCTGGCAAAAGTTGTCTGTTACAAATCCTTTTTGGATCCCTTCAACCAAAATACAAGTTTCTAAAGATCGATGAAAAACCTTTACTGAAACCACTTTACGGTCAAAGAAATGTCGTTTACCTACCACAGCACCATCTTGCTCCTGACCATTTAAAAATTAAAACACTCTTTAAGCTTCTAATGTTGGACTGGGAAGAATTTATCGCATATTTCGATAGTTTTTCTACAAATTACAATTCGAAAATGTATAAGGTATCCGGTGGCGAACGTCGCGTCATTGAAACCTATGTTGTACTGAAACAGGAAAGTGCTATCATTTTATTGGACGAGCCGTTTTCGAATATCGCGCCTTTGCATATTGAAAAAATAAAAGAATTGATACGTGCCGAAAAAGAGAAAAAGGCTATTGTTATCACAGATCACTACTATAGAGACGTTATTGATATTTGTGACGACCTATACCTCTTAAAAAATGGCTGTACGCAAAAAATCGAAAATTTGGACGCCTTGGAAGATTATAAATATCTTAATCTTGGTACTTTAAAATAAAATGCATTACTGAGTCGCTCATACCGGTAGTTCGCAAAAAAAAAGAATAGAATATATCCCAATAAAAAAAGCGTAGTCGAAACACTTTTGCTATCTCGATTACGCTTAAAATTACTATAATCTCAATTAAATTACAGTCATCTATCTATACAATGCACGTTTTACCCACATTTTGAAGAGCCACAATCCTTACAGGTTAAACAACCTTCCTGATAAATAAGATTTGTAGATTTACAACTGCTACACATTTGCCCCTTAGCTTGGGTACCATCTGCAACAAAACGCTTTAAAGCCCTTGCCACCCCATTTTTCCATGTATTGATGGATTCTGTGTCCAATTGCAAACTGTTAATCAAGTCCACCACTTTATCTATCGGCATCCCATGACGTAAGGTACTTGAAATCATTTTAGCGTAGTTCCAATATTCTGGATTGAACTTATGTGAGAGGCCTTCAATAGTGGTCTTATAACCTCTGATATTCTTATACTGAAAGTCATAACGCGAAGTCCCATCTTCATTCCTATTTTTGATTATAAACCCCTCATTGGCCCAGCGAGGGATCAAAATTCCGTCTTCATCATCCGCAAGACCTGTGAAAATCTCATAAGGTTTACCATCAATGAGACCTATAAAAGCAATCCATTTTTCTTTATTGTTCTGGAATCTTACTACATCAGCTTCCAATATCTGTGGGCGCTTTGTTGGAAACGTGGTCAAAATATCCTGATCTTCCTCTTTCTTCTCATCGTTAGAGATCAACACGCCAGAACGAGAGCCATCCCTATAAACGGTTACACCTTTACATCCAGCTTCCCATGCTTCCATATAAAGCTTTCCAACCAATTCTTCTGTAGCATCATTCGGTAAATTGATGGTGACGCTAATAGAATGGTCTACCCACTTTTGAACCGCCCCTTGCATGGACACTTTGCTCATCCAATCGACATCGTTGGAAGTTGCTTTGTAGTATGGCGATTTTTTAATCAAAACATCCAATTCTTTCTGCTCATAATTTTTGGCAACGTCATACCCGTTGACTTCCATCCATTGTTTGAATCTGTGATGAAAAACTACATATTCTTCCCAAGAATCACCTATTTCATCCACAAAGTCTACGCGAGCTTCCTTATCATTAGGATTTACTTTACGACGTCTCTTATAAACCGGCATAAATACAGGTTCAATCCCAGAAGAGGTTTGGGTCATCAAACTTGTGGTACCGGTGGGGGCTATGGTCAATAAAGCAATGTTACGACGACCGAATTCTGTCATATCATAATAGAGCTTTTCATCGGCTGCCTTTAAGCGCTGAATGAACGGATTATTCGTTTCACGTTCAGCATCAAAAAATGCAAATGCACCACGTTCCTTAGCTAAATCCACCGATGCACGATAGGCAGCAAGCGCCAAAGCTTTATGAACTTCAACTGAAAATTCATTGCCTTTTTTACTTCCGTATTGAATGCCCAAACCGGCCAGCATATCACCTTCTGCAGTAATTCCAACACCCGTTCTTCTGCCTTCCTTAGCTTTTGTTCTAATATTTACCCATAAATTCCTTTCTATCGCTTTAATATCGGCGTCTTCAGGATCAGCATCTATTTTTTGTAAAATCACATCGATCTTTTCCAATTCCAAATCGATGATATCATCCATGATACGCTGCGCAGATGCCACGTGCTTTTTGAAAAGTTCAAAGTTAAATGTTGCTTCTTTTGTAAAGGGCTGTTGTACATATGAGAATAAATTGATGGCCAGCAATCGGCAGGAATCATAGGGGCATAATGGAATTTCGCCACAAGGGTTTGTCGAAACGGTTTTATACCCTAAATCAGCATAACAATCTGGCACGGATTCATTGATGATGGTATCCCAAAATAAAATTCCCGGTTCAGCAGATTTCCAGGCGTTATGTACAATTTTCTTCCAAATGCCATTGGCTTGAATGGTTTTTGAGAATTTAGGATCTTCACTAAAAATTGGGTATTTTTGAGTGTAGGTGCTGTTGGATTTGACAGCTCTCATAAAATCGTCATCGATTCTAACTGAAACGTTAGCTCCGGTAACCTTACCTTGCTCCAATTTGGCATCAATAAAATCTTCAGCATCTGGATGATTGATAGAAACCGACAACATTAGAGCACCCCTACGACCATCTTGCGCTACTTCCCTTGTGGAATTGGAATAACGCTCCATAAATGGAACAATGCCCGTAGAGGTCAACGCTGAATTTTTAACCGGTGAGCTTTTTGGACGGATGTGCGACAAGTCATGTCCAACACCTCCACGACGTTTCATCAGCTGCACCTGTTCTTGATCAATTTTCATAATCCCACCGTATGAATCCGAATCACCAGAATTGCCAATAACAAAACAATTTGAAAGTGATGCAATTTGAAATGGATTCCCAATACCTGCCATTGGGCTACCCTGAGGAACGATATATTTGAAATCCTTGATAAGGTCAAAAACTTCTTGTTCGGTTATCGGATTCTGATATTTTGACTCAATTCTTGCAATTTCTTTTGAAATACGACGGTGCATATCATTTGGCGTCATTTCGTAAATATGACCTTGAGAATCTTTAAGAGCATATTTATTCAACCAAACTCTGGCGGCTAAATCATCACCTTTAAAATAAGTTAAGGACGCTTCAAAAGCTTCTTCTTGAGTATAGGTTGCGGTAGGAGCACTAAGGGTGTCAACTTTCATGGATTTTTATGCTTTATCAATTGAAAACTAATTGTTAGAAAGCATAAAGAAACAAAAAATAAACAATCCATCACATGATCAAAATCATAAAGTCTACATTAAAATACATGTATTTTACTTAAAATCAAATGATTAAAGATTTATCAACATTATAAAGTTAACAAATTTTAAAAATAAACTTTGGAAATCTAAAATAGATGTTTTCTTAAAAAGGAATGTTTTAGAGATGGGACTCAACGCTAAAAACATGCTAATAAGTAAAAAAATTAGATTTGTTTGACCCCAATTATTAGGGTCTAAAATATAATTTTTTATAGGTACGGTCCAAATTCTTAAATTGACCTTAACAACTTTGAACCCATAAAGAATGAACTCAATTTAATAACAGCAAAAAGAAGATATCAAGAAATTTGCAGCCTAAAAATTAAAAGCAACACCAATACCTAGAAGTTGCTTCCATTGCACCCTGGCGCCGCTTTCCACATACTCTCCCTCCACTTCGGTTGCTGTAGTCGTTTTGATATCGTCATCATATCGTAGATGAGAAGTCAAAGAAGCCTTAACGTATTGATTAACCTTAAAATCAAAATTGACAAGCCAATCCACATCCACATTTCCAAAACTTTGAATATAATCAGTGTATAAGCTAAGTCTTGTTGAGATATTGATGTTTTCGAACATTTCAGTTTCAAAAAAGTGGGTTACCAGAATACCGACCTCATTTCTCATTCTTTGGCCGGACTTGACTAGGTTGCCATCCTCATCATATATGGCGGGATCGACACCAAAAGCACCACTATTTGATAAGTCTTCATCAAGAACAAAAGTGGTTTTGACGGTTAAAGGCGAAAAATAAAATGAGAATTTCTCCATATCCTTGCCATATTCAGCACCTCCACCAATAAACATGTAACCAGGGGCCATGAATTTTGAAATCTCCCGCTCGCGGTCTGGATATTTATAACCATTGGTAAACTGCGATTTAAAGTTAAAATGAGCAGAAAAAAACCAATTGGTCAAGGAATCCTTTCTATATCCCATACTCGAATTTAGCTCAAGAAGATCCTCCGTTTTTCTCAAATTCTGACTCTCTTGTTTATTCATTCCATAGCGCGCTTCTCCTCTGTTTTTCCAATAAAAATTATCGCCAATAAAATTATAAGATGATTTGAATCCCAAAAGCCCAGAAATTGAATTACTACCTCCCGAACTCCAGTTGACAAAGGTCACTTCACTGATATCAATACTAGCTCTGTTGCTTAGAACCCATTTAGGTACCTCTTTAATAGGTAAGGAATCCTTTCCGGCATTTGTAGTTTGACCGATTGAAAATTGGCATAGCAATACCATGCACATCCATAAAATCTTTCTCATTAAGTAGGAATTAATGTTTTAGACTAGTTTTTAATACTTAAATTCTCCATATTCACTTGAAATGGTCAACTGCTTTTTAGCGGCATTTTCCACCCTTCCTACTATTTGCGCCTCCACGTTAAAGGATTTTGATATTGCAATCAAATCCTCAGCTATGGATGGCGGCACATATAGCTCCATACGGTGGCCGCAGTTGAACACTTCATACATTTCCTTCCAATTGGTATTGGATTGTTCCTGTATCAATTTAAATAACGCAGGAATAGGGAATAAATTATCTTTGATAATATGAAGGTCTTTTATAAAGTGAAGAATCTTGGTTTGGGCACCACCACTGCAATGCACCATTCCATGAATATCTTCAGGTGTATATTTAGATAAAATCTTTTTGATTATTGGTGCATATGTCCGAGTTGGCGAAAGCACCAGCTTCCCTGCATTCACCGGTGATCCTTCAACAGCATCGGTCAATTTTACGGTTCCAGAGTATACCAAATCCTTAGGAATTGCGGCATCAAAACTTTCTGGAAATTTTTCAGCCAAATAATTATGGAACACATCATGCCTTGCCGAAGTCAGACCATTACTGCCCATCCCACCATTATAGGCGGTTTCATAACTCGCCTGTCCAGATGAAGACAACCCAACAATAACATCTCCTGCTTTAATATTTGCGTTATCGATAACTTCCGATCGTTTCATTCGTGCCGTAACCGTGGAATCTACAATAATGGTACGCACCAGATCGCCTACGTCAGCGGTTTCACCGCCTGTAGAGTGGATGGTTACACCAAAAGACCGTAATTCTGAAATCAGTTCTTCTCCACCATTTATAATTGCAGAAATGACTTCTCCAGGAATGACATTTTTATTTCTTCCAATTGTAGAGGACAACATGATATTATCTGTAGCCCCCACACAAAGCAAATCGTCAATGTTCATGATCAATGCATCTTGCGCTATACCTTTCCAAACAGAAATGTCACCCGTTTCTTTCCAATACATATATGCCAAAGATGACTTTGTCCCCGCACCATCAGCATGCATGATGAGACAATATTCCTCATCGTTGGTAAGATAATCTGGCACAATTTTACAAAATGCTTGTGGAAACAAGCCCTTATCAATATTCTTGATGGCATTATGAACATCTTCTTTAGAAGCTGAAACACCTCTTTGGGCATACCTTTTATTAATGTCTTGACTCATAATTTAAATTGGAAACGTAAAAATAAGGATTGTATTTTAGTTTTCCCTGATATTCGTATTTGAATTAAGTATTGCGCTTGTTTTTAACCTTCGCTCCTCTAAATATTCTCTGGGAAACCTTGGAGGATTACGTTGATTATAGGTATAAAAAAAAGGACAACTAATTTTTTAAATTAATTGTCCTTTTATTGTTTTTCAAAATATGATTACAATATAGATTTTATTTAAGTTTAGCCCAACTTATTACTTAAGTTGAGAATCTTTTTGAATCCCATTATGGATGACTGCCACAGTATCTTGATTTGAAAGCGCAGCATCATCATTTGAATCATCTTGAGAAAACCAATAGGTCGCGAATGCCAAAGCCGCAAGGCTTAGAATAAGTTTTTTCATCTTAATAGATATTGATTAATAGCACTACAAATCTACGAAAACAAGACGCTGATTTCGTGTCTTTAACGATGTTTTCGTTTAGTTGCGTTTTAATTAGACAAACTACCAGATTTAGACGGACATCTAAGTAAACTTACCCATTTGAGGACGGTTTGAGAGCAATACAGCACACAAAAAAAACCTCTAGCAAGGAGGTTTTTTATGATTTCGAAAAAGTGTTATTCTAAATTAACTTGTAAACAACAATTCACGGTATTTTGTCATCGGCCAAAGCTCATCATCTACTAATAATTCCAATTTATCACAATGATATCGGATACTGTCAAACAAAGGTTTTACCTTAAAACAATAATCATGTGCTTTCTTTTCAAAGTCTTCTACTAGGTTAGCCGTTCTTCTTTCATCGGTCATTCTAGTAACATCAGAATTAATAGAAGAAATATGCCCTGAAATATCTTCGATCAAATTAAGTTGTTCTTGGGCAAATTTCTTAAAGTCTTTCCCATAGATCTCCTTTAAACCTTTGACATTTTTAATTAATCGGTTTTGGTACTGAACTGCCACAGGTACAATATGATTTCTTGCAATATCGCCCAATACCCGTCCTTCAATTTGGATACGTAGCACATATTCTTCCATTTCAATCTCGTAGCGTGCTTCGCTCTCCACTTTATTCATAACGCCCATTTCTTCAAAAAGCGCGATTGCTTTTTTGGATACTTTTGCTTTCAACGCTTCAGGGGTCGTCCTGTGATTGCTTAAGCCTCGCTTTTTAGCCTCTTTTTCCCATTCTTCACCATAACCATTACCCTCAAAAAGAATGTTTTTTGACTTTTTGATATAGTCTCTCAATACATTGAAAATGGCATCATCTTTTTTCATTTCCTTGTCATTGATCAACTTATCAACTTCAACTTTAAAATCCGTCAATTGCTTGGCCACAATTGTATTTAAAACAGTCATGGGATTGGCACAATTGGCAGTAGATCCTACGGCTCTGAATTCAAATTTATTACCTGTAAATGCAAATGAGGAGGTTCTATTTCTATCTGTATTATCCAGTAATACATCCGGAATCTTCCCAACAACATTCAGTTTTAAATCGGTTTTTTCCTCTGGCGACAGTTTGCCATTGGTCACATTCTCCAATTCGTTCAACACATTTGTCAATTGTTCTCCAATAAAAACGGACATAATTGCGGGCGGTGCTTCATTTGCACCCAAACGATGATCATTGCTTGCCGAGGCTATTGCTGCTCTTAAAAGCTCTTCATGATCGTTCACAGCCTTTATAGTATTGATGAAAAACGTTAAGAACTGTAAATTACTCATTGGCGTTTTGCCTGGTCCTAACAAATTAATACCTGTATCTGTAGTCAAACTCCAGTTATTGTGCTTACCAGAACCATTAACCCCAGCAAACGGTTTTTCATGAAACAAAACCTTAAAGTTATGTCGTTCTGACACTTTGTGCATCACATCCATCAGTAAGGAATTATGGTCGACCGCTAAGTTTGCTTCATCAAAAATTGGTGCCAATTCAAATTGGTTTGGAGCCACTTCGTTATGTCTTGTCTTAACCGGAATTCCTAAAAGCATACATTCTACTTCCAAATCCATCATATAAGACAATGCTCTAGCTGGAATAGATCCGAAATAATGATCATCCAACTGTTGCCCTTTTGCCGCTGAATGGCCCAATAAGGTGCGACCTGTCTGTACTATATCTGGTCTGGACGCCGCTAAGGCCCTATCAATTAAAAAATATTCTTGCTCCCAACCTAATGATGTATTTACCTTCTTCACGTTCTTGTCAAAATATTTGCAAACCGCAACTGCTGCAGTATCCATCGCAAACAAGGCTCGTAGCAAAGGGGTTTTATAATCTAAAGCTTCTCCTGTATAGGACACAAACACTGTTGGAATACATAAGGTAGTGCCGTAAATAAATGCCGGAGACGTTGGGTCCCATGCTGTGTAACCTCGAGCTTCAAAAGTATTTCTAATTCCTCCATTAGGGAAACTGGATGCATCGGGCTCTTGTTGCACCAATTGTGAACCGCCAAATTTTTCAATAGCCAATCCGTTACCAATAGTTTCAAAAAACGCATCATGTTTTTCAGCAGTAGAACCTGTTAATGGCTGAAACCAGTGTGAATAATGGGTTGCCCCTTTTGAGATAGACCATTCTTTCATTCCTGTTGAAATATGATCGGCAACAGATCGGTCTATCTTGGTTCCATTTTCAACTGCAGACATGACACTATTAAAAGCTTCTTTGGTAAGAAACTGCCGCATGGTGGCCTCATTAAAAACATTGGAACCAAAAATTGCAGATCGGCGTTCTGTTTCCTCAAAAACAATAGGTTTACGATCGAGAGTTTTTTTAATAGCATGAAAGCGTAGCGTTGACATAATTTGTGTATTTGGTTAAAATTATGTCACAAAAATAAAAAAAATAGAAGACAAAATAAATTGCACCCCTAAAAATTTAGGGTGCTGGGTTAAATTTTGTGATATTCGCAATAATCACCCCTCTAATTTTCGACATAAAAGGCTAAAAAGATAAAAATGAGGTAGGATGCAAGCAAAATGAATCCTTTGAGTCGACCTAGCTCGAATTTCTTTGGAAGAAAAATCATAGGAATTAAAACAAATGCAAATGCTATCATCCAAATCATATCATTGCTCAATATTTTTGGACTATTCACTACAACTGGTTGAATGATTGCCGTAAGTCCGAGTACTGAGGCTATATTGAAAATATTAGAGCCAATTAAATTCCCCAATGAAATGGCTTTCTCCTTTTTTAAAGCTGCGATCACAGAGGCTGCCAATTCTGGAACACTTGTACCAATTGCGACCATGGTTACTGAAATAACGCGTTCACTAACACCAAAAGAAATGGCCATTTCCTTGGCACCAAAGACAAGCCATTCACTACCAAAATAGAGCGCGGCGGCGCCAATAAGCAACCAAATAGTAATTTTGAACCCTGAAGTGATTTGCAAAGACTCATCAACATCTTCTATATTGGTTTCAGGCTGCCTTCTTGAGCGTCTGATCAAAACCATAAGAAAGATCACAAGAGAAAGCAATAAGGCTGCACCTTCCCATCGGTTGAGAACATTTCCGCTTTGCAACATAAAATAAAGCACCACGGATAGCAACATCATCATTGGCCAATTAAGTTTGTAAAAATTCTTGTCAACAACAATTGGAGAAATAAGAACGGTAATACCCAAAACCAAACCAATATTTGCAATATTGGAGCCAATGACATTGCCTAAAGCAATATCTGAAGAACCGGCTAAGGCAGCCTGTAAACTCACCAAAAGCTCAGGAGCTGATGTTGCAAATGACACCACGGTCATACCAATGACCAATTTGGAGATATTAAATTTAAGTGATAACGCAACGGAAGCACGTACTAAAAATTCGCCACCTACTACCAAAAGAATTAAACCTAATACTACCCAAACAATACTCATAAATTATTTTTTTTGCGAAGATACTATATTCATAGTACGATAAAACTATTGAAGTTTATCAAAATAGAAAAAAATCACTCATCCACTTTTAAAAATTTTCTTTTATAATTTTCAACATGAACATCTAAAATTAAAACTTATCGCATAAAAATTTTAATGCTCTAATGCTCAATATTTAAATCACATTCTTTTGATTTTCACAATCGTTAACATTCCAAACAAAAGTTTCGTTAAACTTTTATATCATATTTAATTATGTAATAATCTTGAATAAAAACGACATAAAATGAAAACTGCTAAATTTATTAAAATCGGATTGGGCGTAATCGTTGTTGCCATTATTGGTCTAATTTCCTTAAAAACTTTCGCCCACAAATCAAAACCCTTTGCCCAAGCAAAAAGCGAGGTTTATACGGATGTGAATAAAGTTCCTAACGACAACACGTCGGTTACAATTGACAGTAATACTTCAGATTCAGAATTTGAGGACATCCAAACGCTTCTCAAAGAACAACAAATTACCGCTTCCTTCACTCAAATAGAACGCAACGCTGATAGCAAAATTATTGGTATCAAAATAGAACTGACTGATGTTAACGGAAATCAAGCGGTAAGCCACATGTCCAGTAATGTGCCAATCCCGCAGATTATCTTTGGAAAAAAAGATGATACACTTTATATCACAGGCTCTAGCAAAGAACAAGGAGCGATGGCATTTTTTAATCGCCCTAATATGTCTCCATTTGGATTTGATCCAGATTCTCTCGATTTATCTTCGATGCCACAATTTGGAAATTTAAATTTTGACGATTTCTTCGATGCTCAGGATCATGCTTTCTTTTTGAATGGCCAAACATTAAATCTAGACGAACTCAGGGAAAAGATGAAAAAACAAATGGAATCCAGCGGTTTTTCAAGAAACAATCTCTCTTGGTTTTTCGACAATCACGACAATGATTCGGCATTGAATAAATTTAATTTCCCCGATGATAAGAATTCGAAAAAGATTATTATTATAGATGGTAAAGAGTCGGATTTTCGTACACTGAAGCAATTGGCAAATTCCAACAGCCTCCAATCAGTGGACCAACTTCAACCTGATACCGCCACGAGCATTTATGGCAAGAAAGCAAAAGATGGTGCCATTATAGCCACAACCAAAAATAACAAATAAACTTCAACACTGTTAAGGAGGAAACACACCCAAAGCGGTGTGTTTATTATTTAAACAGTATTAATAACTACACATTTCGTTAAATAACTATTTTTATAGTTGTATAACTAAAAAAATAGTTATCTTTGAATTTCAAAATAGAATTTTCATTTTTTAGTTTACAAAAAATAACGACACATGCAAAAGCTCACTAATAAAGAAGAAGAAATCATGCACATCATCTGGAAGCTTAAAAAAGCGTTCGTAAAAGATGTCATGGTTGAGATCACAGAAGACCAACCACATTATAATACCCTATCCACTACTATCAGAAATTTGGAAGAGAAAGGCTACGTAAGTTATCATGCCTACGGAAAGACCCATCAGTATTTCCCCATTGTCAGCAAGGAAGCTTATAAGAAACGGTTTATGAGCACTGCTATCGAAAATTATTTCAATAATTCCTATAAGAACGTGGTGTCGTTTTTTGCTAAGGAAGAGAAAATAAGCGTGGCTGAACTTCAGGAAATTATTGCGCTCATTGAGACAAAAAAATCTCAAGAAAGCGAAACCAACAACACAAAAACACTTTAATTATGGAGTATATACTAAAAGTGAGTGCATTAATAGCTATTTTTTACGGGTGCTATATCTTCTTTTTGCAGAAGGAAACATTTTTCAACGCTAACAGATGGTTTTTATTAGCAGGATTGATTACCGCACTTCTATTTCCTTTTATGATAATTCCCATTTATTTGGACATACCAGCAACTACCTCTAGCGGATTTACAATGATTGCGACAACCGTCCAAACTCGTCCAGAAGCATCATTTAACGTCTCCACTTTATTGTTGTGCATTTACGCCCTTGGTGCGAGTTTCTTTTTTGGCAGATTGCTCCTCCAATTCTTTTCGTTAACCATCCTTATTAAAAATAACAACAAGGAAAAATTTGGCAAATATAACTATGTAAAAACTTCACAGAATATAACACCTTTTTCATTTTTCAAATGGATTGTTTTTAATCCGAAGCTTTTTAATGAGGAGGAATTGGAACTCATTCTAGAACACGAAAAGATTCACGCCTCCCAATTGCACAGCATGGATGCTGTATTAATTGATCTTGCCACGGCTTTATTTTGGTTCAATCCTTTCATCTGGCTTTACAAAAAAGCACTCAAACAAAATTTAGAATTCATTGCCGATCATCACACTCAAAAGCAAACCGATTGTGAAGAGCGCTATCAAATGCTATTGCTTAAAACCAGTTTGCCAGAACAAAATTTAACAGTCATCAACACTTTTTATAATTCATCAATCCGTCTTAAAGTATTTGGAAAACCAATCACACTTTTCACCGCTTTCGGACAAGTCAAAAAACGAATCGTTATGTTACACAAATCAAAATCAAATCTTATGAACACTTGGAAATACAGTATTATCGTTCCCTTATTGGCCATTTTCGCCATGACTTTTAATACCGAAACTATCGCGCAAACTTCAGTTAACCCTACAGAATCACCAAAACACGATCAACAAAACATTTTAAAATTTGTGGTGACCAAGGATACCAAGGATCAACAACTGGATTTCATAAAAGATAAACTTTCGGAAAATGGAGCGATCATCACCTTCAAGAACATAAAAAGGAATTCAAAAAACGAGATTATTGGAATCAAGGTTGCGTATAACCATGAAAACTCAAAGCTTGTTCATTCCAAAAAATTATCTGAACCAATTGATCCTATCGAAATTTCGATGAACCCGTCCAATGGAAACATTGATGTGGGCGAGCAAGCTCATCAGTTGAGCCAAACCTTTAAAGTTGAACCGGATGATGATGGACAGTCAGTTCTTGAAAAAACCACGAACAATCAAGATGAATCCTATCATGTGATTTATAAGAAAATAAACAAGGACGGCTCAATCAAAGATTCAATATTCATGGAGAGGACCACAGACAAAGTCAACTGGACCAATGCTCAAGGTGAAGATGTAGAAGTCTTATCTGTTAAAAAAAGAACTAAGGAATCCCAGATCTTTAAAAACGATGAAAATTCACCATTGGTAATTTTTGATGGAAAAGAGATCAAGAATGACGAAATGAACGCCATTGACCCAAACAGCATCGACAATATTCAGGTGTTAAAGGATAAAGCTGTCACAAAAAAGTATGGCGATAAAGGAAAGAATGGGGTGATTCTTATTACTTCCAAAAAGAACGCTAAAACTGAAGACCAAGAATCAATCTTTGAAAAGAAAAACAGCCAAAAAATCAAAAGTTCTGAAGTTGATGAAAACACCGAAATCATACATGAACAACCTTCAAATTTATTCTCACAATCTAAACATCAACCACTTTACATTGTTGACGGAAAAGAAACTACAAAAGAAAAAATGGATGCTATAGCAGCAACTGATGTTGAGTCCGTTTTTGTTTTAAAAGATGAACACGCCACTAAAAAATTCGGAAAGAAAGGCGAAAATGGTGTGATCATTGTTACAACAAAAAAGAATTAACAAGGATTTAAATTCTTTAAGAAGTCCCAAATTCATAATTTAATTTGGGATTTCTATTTTATTGTGGTTACTCTACCATAATCTTTTTATTCAAGGATTTTCCTTGTGATTCCAACCGCATCAGATAAATACCTGATGATAATCCGAAATCTGAGTTAAGTCCTAAAGACACCTCTTCAGTCACACGATGCTGCACCACTTTACGGCTATCGATGCTAAAGACTTCTATTTGGTTATCGTTCTGAATTCCTGAAATGTAAATTCTATCTCTAGTTGGAATTGGATGAACTCTAAGATTAAGCACCTTGTCATCTTTTAAACCCAACTCCTTACTTCAAACCTGTCCTACTCTATTACCCCAAACATATTCAATCAATTCAGGCTGATCGATAAAAGGATTTCTATTAATTTGCCACGTATAAATGATATTATTTCGGTTCATTTCAAAATCGTCAGGCGGGTCGTTCCTGCGCCATCTCAATAAGGTTTTTGAATCGCCCAATTGCCCTAAAACTCCTTCTGGAGATCCATTGACAATCTCAAGTCCGTTGTACTGCACCGCCATATAAAAAACACTGCGTGCCACATCTCCTTTAAATTTACCTAAAGTCCCTTTTGGCCCATTATACTGCCCATAAAGTAAATTATTGCGTCGGCTGTTTTCCCGAGTGTCCACTGCACTTAGTGCGTGTGCATCACTCATTCCATGACGCAGCGAATTGGTATTCCAATACATCTCTTTACCATCAAACACATCATCCAAATCGATTTTATAAAAGCCGCCTTTACTTAATGGAAAGATGTGTTCTCTATTCCATTTTTCCAAATGTTCTCCCACATTTAAAAATCAATTAAAACGTATATATTGAAACGACAATTGCAATTTAACACGAATCATTAACTCTTTAAACACCACGAATATGATCACACTTGTCAAAATTATTTTAAGTATTATTTTTTCCATTGGCTAAATGCAAAAACTAAGTTAAGCTCAGTTCCAGAATGAGTTTCTTCTTGGTTTTTGGTATTCAGGATTAATTTTTAAATTTAAAGACTTAAATTTTTATCTTTGGTGTTAACGCAACTAGGTCTTTATGAAAAAAAACTTCTTTCAATTTTTAGCAAAGATCAATAAAGCTGTTCTTCCGAGCTATTCCAAAAAAGGATTGGATCTTTCAAAAGCGTCCAAACTGCAAATGGCAATTATTGGGTGGCGTGTGTTTGTTACCAAAAACGCCATTGATTAAAAAGCACGTCGTGGATCTCAAAATTCCCACTATATTTTCTGCTATCTTTGCACAAAATAATTATAAATGTCATTTAAGGACTTACAACTCAATAAACCCATTTTAAAAGCGGTAGCTGAATCTGGCTACGATACGCCTACCCTAGTACAAGAACAAACCATCCCATTGGTTTTGGCCAAAAAAGATGTAATTGCCTCTGCGCAAACGGGTACTGGTAAAACTGCAGCATTTGCACTGCCCATTTTACAGCTCCTTTATGACCATCAAGATGCCGTAAAGAAAGGCAAAAAAGTAAGAGCTTTAATTATTAGCCCAACTAGAGAATTGGCCATTCAAATTTCTCAAAACTTCAAAACCTATGGTGCCCATACCAACTTAAAATCGATGGTTATTTTTGGAGGAGCGTCCATTGATCCACAAATTGAGCTGCTTAAAAAAGGTGTAGACATTGTCATTGCAACTCCCGGTCGTTTGCTCGATTTGCACAAACAGGATCAAATCAATTTAGATTATATCGAAATCTTGGTGTTGGACGAAGCCGATTTGATGCTGGACATGGGGTTCATTGATGATGTCACAAAAATTGAACGCTTGTGTCCAAAGGAAAAACAAACTCTGTTATTCTCTGCAACCATACCTTTTAAAGTGGAACAATTGGCAAATTCCATATTGAAATCGCCAGAGCGTGTTGAAGTCACCCCAACATCATCGGCCGCAAAAAATGTGAGCCAAGTATTATATTTTGTCCCTAAGCAAAATAAGATTGAATTATGTCTACACCTTTTAAGAAACACAATTAAAGGCCATATTTTAATATTTAGGCGCACAAAATTTGGTGTAGAAAAATTGGAACAAACCTTAATCAAAAATGGATTTAAAGTTGAAAGTTTCCATGGTGACAAAACGCAAACCGATCGACAATCTGCTTTAAACAAATTCAAACATGGCGACGTCAATATCCTTATAGCAACCGATGTGGCCGCAAGAGGGATTGATATTGACGAATTGGATGCCGTGGTCAACTTTGATATTCCACATATTCCTGAAACCTATGTGCATCGCATTGGCAGGACTGGGCGAGCTGGAAACTTTGGGAATTCCTACTCCCTTTGCTCTGCAGACGAAAAAACGTATATCAAAACCATTCAACAATTGATCAACACACAAATTCCTGTAGAAAATGAGCATCCTTATCCATTAGATCCGAACGCAAAACCTATTATTCATAAGTCCAATAAAACGGGAAGCAAACATAAAAAAGGACGTAAAGGACAAGGATCAAAAAGCAATAAAAAGCGCTGGTACTAGAAGCTTAGAGCTTGAGGTTGAAAGCTCGAAGTAAAGCGAAAAAATTTAATATTTAGGTCTTATGAATTGGATCATTTTAATTATAGGGGGGTTATTTGAAGTGGGATTTGCAGCTTGTCTGGGAAAAGCAAAATATGCAACAGGGGCAACTGCAACATGGTGGTATATAGGTTTCTTGGTCTGTTTGACCATCAGTATGTTACTTTTGATCAAGGCTACCGAAACCTTACCCATAGGAACGGCCTATGCGGTATGGACAGGAATTGGCGCGATTGGCACCGTATTAGTGGGTATTTTTATATTTAAGGAATCTGCCGACTTTTGGAGAGTCTTCTTCCTGGCAACGCTTATCTTATCCATTGTCGGATTAAAATTTGTGTCTAATTAAGGTCCTCATATAGATCTTTTTAATTACAACCCTTCAATAAAAAATAATTTTTCAATCCATCTAACATTAAACACTTCACTTTTTTTAGCCGCTTTTTTATTAATAATGTATCTTTAAAGTCTAAAAGCTTGAAAGTTGACTGATCTCAAAATCGATAATATCATCTTGAACGGCTTATATGTTCTCAGCACAAAAAAATAAAAGCGGACATTGAAGAAAACAGCCCTATGAATTATAAATCTGCCCCAATTTATATGTTCCTATTTTGTGTAGGCATTAGCTTTTCCCAAACCAAAATAAAGGATGCCCAATCAAACTACCCTGTTTCTTATGCCACCATTTCTTTTAATAATGGCAATGGACTATTTGCAAATGATGAAGGCGAATTTAACTTTACAAAAACTCTCTACCCAGACATTGATTCGCTCTTTATTTCGGCGTTAGGCTATAAAGAGGTCAAGATTGCCACTTCTAACCTGCCAGATACCATCTTAATGGCTATTGATGTCAATGCTTTGGATGAAGTCTTGATCACGGCTAACTTGGATCGAAAGTTTAAGGAAGAGAAAATCAAAGCTTATCTAGATGACGATTATTACCATTGCTGGTTGCCAACAATAGAGTCTGAAATTGCAGTGTTTTTCAAAAATCCAGATACGGCATTAAAAAAAATCACGAAAGTTCATTTTCCCATAACACTAGAATCTAAGGATTGGGAAAAACGCAAACGCTCCAATGCCGATAAAAAGCCGTTTTCTACATTATTTAAAGTGAAATTCTACAACAATAGCAATGGCTATCCAGGAAAAGAGCTCATCTATAAAACCATTGTTTTCAGAGCGACAGAAAAGCAAGGGGATGAATTTATTCTTGACATTTCAGAGGAGGACATCTTTGTTCCTGATACCGGTTTCTTTGTTTCCCTACAAGTTTTGGGCTATACGGACGATAATGGAAAACTACTGTCCAACAAAAAATATAAGGAAATGAAATCAAGAGATGGCGGCGTTATTAAAATTCCGACCAATTTCAGACCCCTCCTACCATTTACAGATGAGATTTCTGAAAACAGAACTTATATCAAACGTGTTTTCGTCAATGACAATGAATGGACGCGCTTTGAAAAAGGAGGCGATTTTCAATCCACCTTACTCCAATCAGGACTCAATAATTATGGTATTGGATTAACCTATAATGCCTATAAAGACTAAAATTTATGATATATCCTTGGCATCTTTACCTCATGGCGGCAATTTACATTTTTGCCGGACTCATGCATTTTATTCGACCTAAAACCTACTTACGCATCATGCCAAGATATTTACCCAAACCCAAACTAATGGTCAGTCTTAGTGGGATAGCAGAAATTCTATTGGGGTTAGGGCTTTGTTTTCCATCAACAAAAAATGTCGCTATTGGAGGTATCATTGCAATGCTCGTTGTATTTTTATTAGTCCATTTTTACATGCTTTCCGGCAAGAAACAAGGTGCTGGCATTCCACAGTGGCTATTGATTTTGCGTATTCCCTTACAATTTGGCCTCATGTATTGGGCCTATTGGTATTTACAACTTTAATTTCATTCAATTAAATATTATCTTCGAAAACTAAAATTGTACAACATTCTCATGAACAATCAAAAAGCAATACTATATCTCATCTTCCTGATTATGACGAGCTGTGCAGAACAAAAGGAAGAACCCATAGTGGTCTATAGCTATGTGGAGGAACCGCATTCTTATGCAAAACCAAACAATGCCTTCATTGAGCATCTGAATTTAGATATTACGGTTGATTTTAAAAACGAACGTATTCGTGGAACAGCCACTTATGACATTGTGAGCAATAACAGTACACAAATTATTTTAGATTCCAAACATCTCGAAATCGACTCCGTGACAGCCGATGGGAAAGACACTGAGTTTTCATTGGGTGCGAACGATAAGCTTTTGGGACAACCTTTGACCATCACCATTGACAAAAACACTAAAAAGATTGCAATCACCTATAAAACTACCAAGGACACAGAAGCCTTACAATGGTTGAAACCTCAGCAAACGGCAGATAAAACCAATCCATTTCTATTTACACAAGGGCAGGCCATTTTAACGAGAACTTGGATTCCAATTCAAGATAGTCCTCAAATACGGATTTCCTACGAAGCCAGGGTTAAAGTTCCTAAAGGATTAATGGCGGTGATGAGTGCTGAAAATCCGAAAACAAAATCTGACGACGGTCTTTACCAGTTTCAAATGAAACAGGCCATCCCATCCTATCTTATTGCATTGGCGGTTGGTGATTTTGAATATAAGGCCATCAGTGACCGTACAGGTGTTTATGCTGAAAAATCAATGCTAAATAGAGTGTATGAGGAGTTTTCAGATATGGAAAATATGGTGTCGGCCGCAGAACGACTTTATGGAACTTATGCTTGGGAACAGTTTGACGTGATTGTTTTACCTCCGAGCTTTCCTTTTGGCGGCATGGAAAATCCTCGCTTAACTTTTGCGACACCAACGGTTATTGCTGGTGATAAAAGTTTGACCTCTTTGGTGGCGCATGAGTTGGCACATTCATGGTCTGGAAATTTGGTCACCAATGCTACCTGGAATGACTTTTGGATCAATGAAGGGTTTACTGTGTATTTTGAAATGCGCATCATGGAAGCGCTCTATGGCAAAGAACGTGCAGATATGCTCGCGTTAATTAGTCGACAGGATTTAGATGATGAATTGGACAATTTAAAAGACACCCCAAATGCAACCAAACTAAAGCTCAACTTGAAAGGCAAAAATCCAGATGATGGGATGAATAGTATTGCTTATGATAAAGGCTATCTCTTTTTAAGAACCTTGGAAGAAACCGTGGGTCGCGATAAGTTTGATGCCTTTTTAAAACACTATTTCAAAGAACATGCCTTTTCATCCATGACCACAGAAAAATTTATACCCTACCTCAGCACCAATCTGTTGGAAAAAAACAAGGTTAATTTTAATGTGGACGAATGGATCAACCAACCAGGAGTTCCAAAAAACCAAGCCATCATCAACTCTGATAGATTCAAAAATGTCGAACAGACGCTTCAAGAGTTTCTAGCTTCAGATAAAATTAATAATGAGGTGACCACAGATTGGACACCTCAAGAATGGGTGCATTTTATTCGGAATTTCCCACAAACGATGACCGATGACCAAATGAAAACTTTGGACAAGATCTTTAATCTTACCAATTCTACGAATTCCTATATTCAAATGGTATGGTATGAACAAGCTCTAAACCATGATTATCACGGAAAAAATATAGATTCAAAAATTCAGGAATTTTTGGTTTCAGTTGGCCGACGATGGTATGTGGAAACAATTTTCAAAGCGTTCAAAAGAAACGATAGAACGGAAGATGCTTTGAAAATTTACGAAAAATCCCGGCCAAATTATCATTCTGTTACCGCAAGCACCATCGATGATTTATTGGGATTTGAACCTGATCAAGAAGAAGTGAAGAACATAGAATAGAAACCCTTATAGCTTTAACATTTGCACTAAGGGGAAAAGATATTTTAATAAGCACTAGAGCGCAAAGTAGTATAGTTTTTTTAACAAATTGGAAGCCTATTGTATTCTTGAAATAGAAAACGAATCATCTTCTCATACATTTTCAGAAAGGAATCAATGAAAATCCCTGATGTCAATAACTATCGGAACTTCTCAAAATATTAGAAGTTAAAGCTAAATACACTTAATTATATATTTACCAGACATTATTAGGCTGGCCTACACGTCCGAGCAGGCGGGGTTTTAGCTTTATTAGAGACCAATGAACTAAGTTATATATTCAATTAGGGGTATACTTTCGGGTCAACTGTGGCAAGTAATTTAGAAAAAAATTAAAGATGAAACATTCTATATGAAATTGTTCGAGTTCAATCCTGAAAAACTAAATCATGTTTTCACGATAACAAATCAGGATCTAAACAAAGAAGCCGTGCTAAATATACTTAACATAAGTAACATTTCGCTCAATGAGTTTGCTCATGAATTAATCAATTCCACCTCCTTTGATTTGGGTAATTTGGGCACCACCACATCTATTATTGAACTTAAATTAGAAGATATAGGCTTAAATTGTGGTGGAAGTTTTTCAGATATTGAATCTGCTATTTCAAATTCTAACATTTCAGTTTGTCCAATTGAATTAGGCCCATATTTAAGGCTTAAATACAATGCGCAAATAGAATCAAAAATTTTTACTAAAAATCAACATCCTGATGAATCTATAGTCATCTTTTCAAAACCAATTATTAGAAATGATCTTTACCCAAAAGGCTTTTATCTAAGAAATTATGATGGAAAACTTTGGTTACGCGGTTATAGATGCTCAGAAGATTATATTTGGAATGGTAAAGATAGAATGCTATTCCAATACATTCCATAAGGTTATATTATTCTAATAGATAAAAAGTAACTGAATTATTGTTTCTGAAGTATCATTCCACCAAAAAATCAAAATAAGTATCAGGAAAAGGCTCCCATCTTAAAGTGAAATGCCACCATTCCTTAGGATAATTTCTGAAGTTATGCTTCAGCATCGCGGATTGCAGAATTTCCCGATTTTTCATTTGAGCTTCGGTAAGATTCGTGTAATCCAACCATGATTGCTCCCCAAAAAAATCATAGGATCCTCCCATATCCAAAGGCTCGCCGGTTTCACCATTAGTCACGGTTAGATCTATCGTACTCCCTCGGCTATGGCCTGACTTAGATGCAATATACCCTTCCTGAAACAAAAACTGCTTTTCTACTTCAGGATAAAACTCTCCCTTATTTATGGTGTCCTCCAATTCTTTTGCCCACTCAACAAAGTGGTTTACGGCGCGCTGTGGTCTATAGCCATCATAGACTTTTAGACATAAGTTTTGATTTCGAATCTCTTCTTGGACTTTTTTTAAGGCATCCGTGGCATTTTTGGTAAGAATCAATCTATTGGCACGATAGCCTTCAATGGGTATTCCCACAAAGTTATGGTCTGTAAAATAGCGCAGTTCCACTTCCAAATCAGGAATATGGTCTTTAACATACACAAATCCCTCAGGTAATGGTGCTGTTGGAGATTCTACAAATCCAAAACCTAAGATAATTAGTACTAAAAGCAATGCTTTGTTTTTCGTCATAGTTGTGCTAATTTAGATAAAATTTATACTATGGACTTATTTTCTGCAGAAAAAAAACACCTTCATTTACCAAATGCGGAAGTCATCTACATTCCCAATTTCTATAATCCCCAAACTGCATCCGACTATTTCGAACATCTTAAAAAAAGTGTCCCTTGGCAACAAGATAACATTAAAATTTTTGGAAAAACACATTTGCAGCCACGGCTAACAGCATTATTCGCCACCAACGAAAAACCATACCGCTACTCCAACATAACGATGACGCCCAATAAATGGACGCTTCAATTGGAGAGGATCAAAAGAGATATTGAGACCCTATGTCATCATGAATTTACCACTGTTTTACTCAATTTATATCGGACTGGAAACGATAGCAACGGTTGGCATGCTGACAATGAAAAAGAACTGGGAAAAAATCCAGTAATCGCCTCTTTAAGTTTGGGCGAGACGCGGTCATTTCATTTTAAACATCGCACAATTAAAGATGAAAAACACAAACTGAATTTAGAACATGGGAGTTTACTTATTATGAAAGGAGAAATGCAACACTTTTGGTTGCATCAAATTCCGAAAACGAAAAAAGTCACTAGGGAACGTATCAATCTTACGTTTAGAACCTTATAGAAAAAGAAAGAACCGAGGTCCCTCAACCTCGGTTCTCCTAATTTGCGTTTTTATAATGTGTAGATTTAGGGTCTCTAAGTCAACAACAAAAGCAAATATTAATTAATTAATCCATTGAACTAAAACATAAATTCTAGTACACTTCAAATATAGATTTATAATTCAATTCCCCAGTCCAAATACTTAATAAATCGATGAAATACATTAAATTTTAACAAAATAGGTCAAAAAGTGACATTTTAACGACTAAATACACATCTATTTTCAACGAATTAAATGAAATTATATTATCAGATATTTCATAATTTGGCGTTCATTATTAAAGTTGGACAACGTAATTGTATCTTCGTGTATCAAAAATTAATATATGAAAATCTTATTAATATTTTTTAGTCTCATTACTGGACTGGCTTTTAGTCAAGAAAAGACATTTTCCGAAACAGATCTTACCATTTCGAAATGGATTGACGGCAGCCTGATTGTTCCAAATTCTGGATCCGATCATCTCGCAATTATCATCGCCGGCTCTGGGCCAACAGATAGAAACGGGAACCAAAACTTTCTAAAAACGAATAACCTTAAAAAGCTAGCGCAGGACCTTGCACAAAATGGTATTGCCAGCTTTAGATATGACAAACGCATTGTCAAACAAATTAAAATGAGCGCGGTTGATCAAAACACTAAATTTGATGATTTTGTCTCTGATGCCATTGATGTGGTCCATTATTTCAAAACTAAGCAAGAATTTAAAAACATCTATATTATAGGCCATAGTCAAGGAAGCTTGATCGGCATGTTGGCTGCACAACAAAACGTTGATGGCTTTATTTCTTTGGCAGGCGCAGGTCAACCCATTGATGATGTCATTATTGAACAGGTACAAAAAACAGCTCCTATGTTCACTGAAGATACCAAAAGAGTATTTGACATTTTGAAGAAAGGGCAAACCACCACCGACTTCCCCCCGGCTTTAGCTTCAATCTTCAATATGGATATACAGGAATTTATGATGAGTTGGATGAAACATGATCCTGCAGCCATCATTAAAACATTGAGCATTCCCGTTTTAATTATCAATGGCACTAAAGATTTACAGGTTGAAACTGCTGAAGCAGAACTGCTGCATGAAGCCAACCAAAAATCTCAATTGAAACTAATCGAAAAAATGAACCACGTATTATTTATAATTGAAGGTGATACACAAGAAAACGCAAAATCATACAATGATCTTAACGGGAAAATCTCAGAAGATTTAATTAAGACTATTGTTGGTTTTATAAAAAAATAAAGACTTCATTATAGAGTATAAAAAAGCACCTTTTTCAAGGTGCTTTTTAACTAACTAACCAACCAAAATGTAATATTAACGTCTCTAAAGGTTAACTACTCCTTTTTTGTAATGTAGAGCATAATTATTTACAAGTATCTATATCCAAATTCCGTGCCACATTTAAATTTGACACTAAATTATTTATTGCTAATTTGCGGCTCAAACCAACGTCAAATGAGTCCATTTTATAAAATTTTACTTTTACTCGGAGCCATAGCTTTTTCTAGTGGTTCCACCAATGCTCAAAGCTTAATAATCGATAAAGCAAATGAGAGTTATTCTGAAAATTTTGACATACCTGTATCTGTTGATTCAATTGCATTCAATAGATTTCAAATCCAGCTTTCGACTAGCGATCCTTCGTTAAGCATCAACCAAGTTGTTTTAAATAAAAAATTTTCAAAAGGAACTCTAAAGTTTTCTTCAACGGGTTCAGCATATAGTATTGATTATTTAAGCGACGCACCAATCACCATACATAAGAAGGAAAAGCTATTCGACTTGAGACTAAATACGACCGATCGTTTTTCTGAACAAAATCTAATTATTATCAATAAAAGCAGCTTCTATAATAATGAAGAGATGCTTTCCATTACCGAAAAAATAAAGTCTTCAACCGTCAATCAATTTGTTTTTTTTAAGAATGATGCTATAGTTTTTGGGTTATTAATGCTTTCGCTTGGTTTTGTGTTTTATACAGAATCTAAAACAAATGGCTTTTGGCCAAAGTTTTATAAATACATTCCAGGGCTCTTGATGTGTTATATGATTCCAGCCATTTTTAATTCCTTGGGATTGATTTCGGCTGACGTTTCAGAAACCTATTATGTTGCAAGCCGCTATCTGTTACCAGCTTCTTTGGTACTACTGACTATCAGCATTGATCTGAAAGCTGTCTTCAACTTAGGCTGGAAGGCTTTGGTAATGTTTTTTACTGGAACCATTGGGATTGTTATAGGTGGGCCAATTGCAATTTTGATCATTTCTACATTTTCTCCCGAATCTGTGGGAGGTGCAGGTTTCGATGCCGTTTGGAGAGGCTTGGCCACTTTAGCCGGAAGTTGGATTGGTGGTGGTGCCAATCAGGCAGCCATGTTAGAAATATATCAATTTAACCAAGAACTCTATGGAGGCATGGTATTGGTAGATATTGTTGTCGCGAATATTTGGATGGCCGTCCTTTTATTAGGGATTGGCAAGCGTAAAAAAATAGACAATTGGTTAAAAGCAGACAATACCGCCATAAACGAATTGCAACAAAAAGTGCAAACCTTTACCGAAAAAACGATTAGAATTCCGTCCTTGACAGATTTTATAATCATTCTAGCCTTCGCCTTTGTTGCAGTTGGGGTTGCACATTATGGTGCCGATATAATTTCGAACTATCTCTCTGATAATTTTGAAGCCGTCAGCGATCCAAAAAGTGCACTCTCGTCGTTTGGAAGTCAGTTTTTCTGGCTGATTTCAATTTCAACATTATTAGGAATTTTGCTCTCTTTTACAAAAGCGAAAAATTATGAAGGGGCTGGCGCAAGTAAGATTGGGAGTATCTTTATTTACGTATTGGTCGCGACGATTGGAATGAAAATGGATTTGGGAAAAATATTTGAAAATCCAGGACTGATTCTTATTGGTTTGGTTTGGATGACCATCCATGCCTTACTTCTTATTCTTGTTGCTAAACTCATTAAAGCTCCCTACTTTTTCTTGGCCGTAGGAAGTCAAGCCAATGTTGGTGGTGCAGCTTCCGCACCGGTGGTTGCCGCCGCCTTCCATCCTTCACTAGCAACCGTGGGTGCCCTTTTGGCTGTCTTTGGTTATGTTGTAGGAACTTACGGGGCCCTTTTATGTGCCGAACTCATGAGAATAGTTGCGGTAGGTTAGTTTTTAAAAGATTTTTATAAGATATTTGCGCACCAAAATCAGGTCCTCAGATCAACGCTTTTGAGAGACTAAAATTCTAAATAACACTATCCAAATTCTTAAAAAATTAGAAATTCCAATGAAGAGAATCGCTTTTTTTATCAGCTTACTTATTGTCTCGTCTTGTGCAAAAGACCAATCAAATTTTACACTTAAAGGATCCATCAAGGATTTAAAAAAAGGAACCGTATATCTTCAAAGAGTGGCAGATTCCTCCTTGGTTTCAATAGATTCTTTAGATATAAACGGTGATTTGCTTTTTGAACTTCACGCAAAATTGGATACACCAGAAGTCCTTTACCTAAAACTTGATAAGAATGGCCAAGAAAGTGGTTTAATACCATTTTTTGCTGATCAAGGTGTTACAGAAATCAAGACTTCCTTAAAAAACTTTCTTTTTGACGCAAAAATAAAAGGCTCCAAGCAACAAGAAAAAATGGAAGAATATAAATTGATGATGACAAAATTTAAGGATAAAAACCTCGACCTCATCAAAAATAACTTTGAAGCTCAAAAAAGTGGAGATTCTATTCGTATAGATTCAAGTTTGAAGGAATATAACAACCTAATGGTTAGAAAATATTTGTACACCGTCAATTTTGCCATCAATAATAAGAATAGCGAAATTGCACCTTATTTGGCAATATCAGAAATCCCTGATGCCAATGTGAGATATTTGGACACAATAAACAAAGTGCTAAGTCCAGAAATCCAATCGTCTAAATATGGCAAAGAATTGCAAGATTTGATTGACCAACGAAAAAAAGAATAACGTTAGTTATTTAGAGATTGTAGCATTCAACCCCGGTCCATTATCAATACATTCTTAAAATACTTAACAAGAATCTCCGTTATTTTGTAAAGACATTTATCATAATGAACATTCACAAGGCTAAACTCATCCAATGGGCTAAGAGAATAGGTTACGGCCTAAGCATTCTCTTAGCTCTTTTCATTTGCTTTTATGCCAGTATCTATTTTGGTCTCTGGGGGAAAATTCCTGACTCTGAGCACTTGTCACGTTTAAAGCAAAGCCAAGCAACCCAGGTTTTAGATGCGAATAACGATTTGATTGGGAAAATTTATGTTTACGACAGACAGTCCATCAAATATTCTGACTTTCCCCAATATTTAATTGATGCTTTAATTGCCACGGAAGATGTGCGCTTTTATGAACACAACGGCATTGATAATAAAAGTTTGCTTCGTGTGTTCTTCAAAAGTATTCTGTTGTCGAACGATTCTTCTGGAGGTGGAAGTACAATAACTTTGCAATTGGCTAAAAACCTCTTCGGCAGGAAAGATTATGGCGCCCTTGGGATTGTAGTCAATAAAATTAGGGAAAGCATCGTTGCACGACGTATAGAAGGTCTCTATTCAAAGGAAGAAATCTTGACCTTATATCTTAATACGGTTCCTTTTCCGGATAACACCTACGGCATTGAAAGTGCTTCAGAAAAATTTTTCAATGTCCACACAAAAGATTTAACGCTCGTACAGGCTGCAACTTTAGTTGGATCGCTTAAAGCGAACACCAGTTATAATCCACGACGGTACCCTAAAAAATCAAGGGCTAGAAAAAATGTAGTCATCCATCAAATGGAGAAATACGAGTATCTCTCCCCTACTGAAGCCGAAATTGCCAAAAGGGATAGTATTGTAGTTGACTATCAAAAGTATTCACCTAATGAAGGATTGGCGCCTTATTTTAGAGCACAAATTAAAAAACAGCTGGATAGTATCTTACAACAGAAAAAGTACTTGAATCCGGATGGGGAGATGTATAATATTTACCACGATGGTTTAAAAATTCATACCACCCTTGACAATAACATGCAGCGCTATGCCGAAGCTGCCATGAAAGAGCACATGGGCGATTTGCAAAGACAGTTTGAAAAAGCGTACGGACAAAATGCACCATGGCTTAAAGGAAAATCAGCTTTTGAAGCTGCAAGAAAGCGATTGAAACCTTATAAAAAGCTAAAGGCAAAAGGTCTGGATGATAAGGCCATTGAAGATTCCTTGAGACAAAAACATCAAACCGATCTCTTTTCATGGGATGAAATTGCTGTAAATTCGATGTCCACCTTGGATAGTTTGGAATATTATTCAAAATTCCTCAATGTTGGATTGGTATCGTTAGATCCGTCCAATGGGGCTATAAAAGCATATGTTGGCGGGATTGACTACGGATTTTTTCAGTTTGACCATATTATGCAAAGCAAGCGCCAGGTAGGCTCTACATTTAAACCTATTGTTTATACGGCTGCCCTAGAAAACGGCATGGATCCATGTACGTACTTTCCTCTAAAAGCGATTACTTATACAGATGTAAATAACTGGCGTCCCACGAACGCGGGAAGTATTGAAGATGAAGATTTGAATTATTCTCTTCAAAAAGCCCTCAGTAATTCCATAAACACCATTGCTGTAAAGGTACTTTATGAAACTGGTGTTGAAAAGATCATAGAACAAGCCAAAACTATGGGCATTAAAAGCGAAATCGAGACCGTGCCTTCCATTGCCTTAGGTTCTTCCAATTTAACGGTTTTGGAATTAGCAAAAGCCTATACGTCCTATGTTAACGGCAGTAAAGTCTCAAACCCTGTTTTTATTACAAAAATTGAAGACAAAGATGGGAATGTCATCGCGTCTTATAACGATCTTTATCCTGATCAACCACGGGAAACCATGGCATTTAGTGACGCCACCAGGCAAGTAATGCTAGAATTCTTGAAGGCCACTGTTAACGAAGGTACTGCTGCAAGATTGCGTACAACTTACCAATTGCCAAATGCCATTGCAGGAAAGACGGGAACGACCCAAGATAATAAGGATGGTTGGTTTGTTGGCATTATGCCAAACTTGGTGACTGTGACTTGGGTTGGCAACGACAATCAACAGATAGGGTTTAGTTCCACCGGGCTTGGGCAAGGTGCTAATTCTGCGCTTCCAATTTTTGCCAAATACCTTCAAAAATTAAATGCCGATTCTAAGTTCAATCATATCACCAAGGCCGCTTTTGAGATTCCATCTGATGCGGTATTAAATTCCTTAAACTGCGAGGCCACAAAAACGGATGGCTTTTTCAAACGCCTGTTTGGTAACAATAAGGACGAACGTAGTTTTGAAAAGAAAGAAAAGAAGAAAAAGAAAGGGGGCATCTTTGGTTGGCTTAAAAAGAAAGATGACTAAGGCCCTGTTCATCATACAGAACTGGTAGACGTTTATGAAGCTAGGCGCACACAACTAAGAGCCTGAGTTCATATACTGTAATAAAGTGAAATATTGCACTCTTTTCTTTAATACCCTACTTTATAATTTCATCACTTCGAGATATTTAAGAAAGAAAGACAGGAAATGTTCATAAAATCAAAAAACCTCTCGAAATGAGAGGTTTTTTTGAGCCGATAGAGGGACTCGAACCCACGACCTGCTGATTACAAATCAGCTGCTCTAGCCAGCTGAGCTACATCGGCCTAAGAAGTTGCAAATATAATCTTCAAAATTAATTTTGCAAATCTTTTAAAAAATAATTTAGTCTAAAGCATTGATTTTTTCAATCAGCGCACGACCTTTAGTTTCCAATTCAGCATTCACCGATTTAAAGTGTGCCTTTTTGTTCTCAACACTTCTATCATTGACCTTAGTAATTAGCTCATCAAACGTAGTGATTGCTTCGTCAACGATTGCTTCAGTTTTCTTGGTATCTTTGCCTTTATTCGCGTATTCCCAAACATAAGCTGCTTCAATAATATCTCCTAAAACATAGTTAATGTCTTTTTTTAGGTCTCTAACATTTGCCATTTTATCAATTTTAAAATTTTTACAAAAGTAGTCAATTAATAGCTGTCTTTCCTAACGGATTGTGTATATTTTAACTACACATATACCTCCAATAAGGTGGCGTCTTTTGCAATAATTTGATACGTAGAAATTGCTGCTGGAAGCAATATGGTTTCTCCTTTGTTAATAGTTATAGAGTGATTTTCTGTCTTAATTTGTGCCTTACCTTCAACACATATATAAATCATGAAAGAGTCATGTGAATTTTGCTTCTGAAGCTCTGTAGTCACTTTTAAATAATTGGTGGTAAAATAAGGACACTTGACCATCTCATTGGAAGTATTGGCGTTTTTGTCATAGGAAACCCTAAAATTATCTTCCATGTCAAATCCTATGGCATCTATAGCCAAATCAGTATGAAGTTCACGCTCATTACCTAACTCATCCGTTCTGTCCCAATCATAAATGCGATAGGTAATATCACTGGTTTGCTGAATCTCCGCAAGCAATACGCCTGCTCCTATGGCATGTACCCGACCCACTTCAATAAAATAGGTATCGCCTGCTTTTACTTTATCAAAATTTAAAATTTTTGGTAGCGACTTATTTTCCAAATGCTCAAGATAAAGTTCTGGGGTCATTTTCTGATTGAAGTCCACAATCAAATTCGAATCTGCATCGGCTTGCATCACATACCACATTTCGGTTTTCCCGAAAGAATTATGACGTTTTGCAGCCAACGCATCATTGGGGTGTAGTTGAATGGATAAATCTTCTTTGGCGTCAATGAATTTGATCAATAAAGGAAATTTATTACCAAATTTCTCATAGTTTTTCTTACCAATCAAGTCCGCTTTATATGTACTCAATAAATGTTTTAACGATTGGTTCTCTAAGCTTCCATTTGAAACTAGTGAGGTATCACCTTCAACATCACTAATCTCCCAACTTTCACCAATATTTGGCAATTTAGAATTTTTATGCAAAAAGGAATTTAACTTCGTTCCGCCCCAAATTTTATCTTTCAAAATAGGGTGAAATTTCAGTGGATATAAGGTGTTTTTCAAAATTCTTCGGTTTTAGGTTATACTTATAAAAGAGGTTTTCATTTTAAGTACCTGAATAGGTAACGAAATTGCGAGGTGTTTCATACAGCGTAATTTCCAAATCAAGAGACTGTTTCAATTTGGGTTTAATCTTGTCATAAATCACCACAGCAATATTTTCGGCCGTAGGATTTAAGGTTTTAAATTCCTCAACTTCAATATTTAAATTTTTATGGTCAAAATAGTCTTCAATTTCATCTTTAATGATGTCTTTTAACACCTTCATGTCCATCACAAATCCTGTTTCTCTATCGATACGACCCGTCACACTTACGGTCAATTCATAGTTATGCCCGTGGTAATTGGGGTTACTGCATTTTCCAAAGATTTCAGCATTTTTTTCGTCGCTCCATTCTTTTCTGAAAAGTCGATGTGCAGCATTAAAATGTGCCTTTCTGCTAACGGTAACAATCATGATTGTACTCGATTTATATGTTCGTAGAATTTATCAAAAATAATTTTAAACCATGCCGTATAGATATCAGGATTTACGGCCATATCTTTTTTTATAGCTTCTAATGACATCCATTTCCATGCAGCCACTTCATCCGGATTAATAACTGGATCCTTTTCATAATTTCCAATGAGCACATGGTCAAACTCATGCTCTGTCAATCCATTGTCAAACGGTGCTTTGTAAATAAACGAAATGGTGTCTTCTATCTCTGTTACAAACCCCATTTCTTCCTGAAGCCTTCTTTTTCCAGCCTCAATATTGCTCTCTCCTTCACGCTGATGGCTACAACACGTATTTGCCCAAAGTAAGGGCGAGTGGTATTTATGTGATGCGCGTTGTTGCAACATCAGTTCATTTTTTTTATTAAAAACAAACACTGAAAAAGCGCGATGCAATAGTGCCTTTTCATGCGCTTCCATCTTTGGCATTAAGCCAATCTGCTCATCTTTTTCATTGACGAGTATTACGTTTTCTTCTGTCATAGCTTACAAAGTTACCAACAAATGTTATAATAAGTACCAATGTTTACTTAAAATTAAAATCGGTCTGTTTCTTCTATTAAATATGCCTTCAATAATAGTATCTTTGCAACCCATTTTAAGAAGAATATGAGTTTTAGAACAGAAATAGATAGACGACGTACTTTTGGCATTATTGCGCATCCAGATGCTGGAAAGACGACACTAACCGAGAAATTGCTTCTTTTTGGTGGTGCCATACAAGAAGCTGGTGCCGTTAAAAGTAACAAGATTAAAAAAGGTGCAACAAGTGACTTTATGGAAATTGAGCGTCAACGTGGAATTTCTGTCGCTACTTCCGTACTTGCTTTTGAATATGAGGGCACTAAAATCAATATTTTAGATACACCTGGACACAAGGATTTTGCCGAAGATACGTTTAGAACTTTAACCGCTGTAGACAGTGTGATTGTGGTTGTTGATGTGGCGAAAGGCGTTGAAGAGCAAACCGAGAAACTCGTTGAAGTGTGTAGAATGCGTAGCATACCTATGATTGTTTTTATCAATAAAATGGATCGCGAAGGAAAGGATGCTTTTGATTTACTTGACGAAATAGAACAAAAACTTGGTTTGAGCGTCGTGCCCATGAGTTTTCCTATTGGAATGGGTTATGATTTTAAGGGCATCTACAACCTCTGGGAAAAAAACATCAATCTGTTTAGTGGTAGTAGTCGAAAAAATATTGAAGATACTATTGAAATTTCCGATTTAGAATCTAAAGAAATAGATGCGCTTGTTGGTAAGAAAGCCGCAGACACCCTTCGTGAAGAAGTAGAGCTCGTAGAAGGCATATATCCAACTTTTGATAGAGACGACTATTTAAATGGGAAGCAGCAACCTGTGTTTTTTGGCTCTGCGCTGAACAATTTTGGAGTTCGTGAACTTTTAGATTGCTTTATTGAAATTGCACCAAAACCAAGACCTAAACAAAGTGAAGAACGTCTGGTTCAACCAGATGAAAAAGACTTTTCAGGTTTTGTATTTAAAATACACGCCAATATGGATCCGAACCATCGTGACCGATTGGCATTCATAAAAATTGTTTCGGGCACGTTTGAGCGCAACAAGCCGTATCTACATGTTAGAAACAATAAAAAAATGAAGTTCTCAAGTCCAAATGCCTTTTTTGCAGAAAAAAAAGAAATTGTGGACATCTCCTACCCTGGGGATATTGTAGGGATACACGATACTGGAAACTTTAAGATAGGTGATACGCTTACCGAAGGTGAAAATATCAACTACAAAGGGATCCCAAGCTTTTCTCCAGAGCATTTTAGATATATCAATAATGCCGATCCGTTAAAATCGAAACAACTTTATAAAGGGATTGATCAATTGATGGACGAAGGTGTGGCGCAGTTATTTACTTTAGAACTTAATGGAAGAAAAGTCATTGGTACTGTTGGCGCTTTGCAATATGAAGTGATCCAATACCGATTAGAGCATGAATACGGTGCTAAGTGTACCTATGAGAACCTAAATGTTTATAAAGCGTGTTGGGTAGAGCCAACTGATGCTAAAAACGAAGAGTACAAAGAATTCTTAAGGGTTAAACAACGTTATTTAGCCAAGGACAAACAAGACCAACTCGTGTTTTTGGCAGACTCCCATTTTTCCTTACAAATGACCCAACAAAAGTATCCAAGCATTAAGTTGCATTTTACATCAGAATACAAATAGGAAACATAATATTTCAATCGATAAGTAGCCATATCCCGTGAGAACTTTGGAGTTTAATCCATAAAAGGTAGTTCGTCGATAATTATCATTTATAGTTGGATGTTATCGGATAATTGATGACCTTAATAAGGCACTTAGAAACAGTGTATATTTTTTTATAAAATCAAATAGATTAAAAACCCAATTGATCTACTTATGAAAACAAATTCTAATCAGTTTAGTAATGATGACATTACTATTACCTACGAACCATCTGTATGTATTAACGCTGGACGTTGTGCAAGAGAGCTTTCTGATGTTTTTCGAACTTCAGTGATTCCATGGATTGACCTAGATGGTGCGCCATCACAAAAAATTGTTGAACAGGTTAAGAAATGTCCTTCAGGAGCTTTGAAATTCCGATTGAATCAAAAAGTAGCTTAAATGATTAACAAAAAAAAATCCCTTTGAAGTAAATCAAAGGGATTTTTAAATTACTGGTGGCAAAACCTCCAAGAAACTATTTAAGCTTGACCTGTCGGTCCAAAATTTAATGGCATTGGTGGTTGCTCGTAATCTTTAATTTCACCATGGGCGTTCTCAAAGCGCTTTACGTTTTCACCTAAAGCTTTTAGCAAGCGTTTTGCGTGCTGTGGTGTCAAGATAATTCGTGACTTTACTTTGCTCTTTGGAGTTCCTGGCATAATGCTCACAAAATCAACTACAAATTCAGATACGGAATGGTTAATGATGGCCAGGTTGGAATAAATTCCTTCTGCTACCTTTTCATCCAATTCTATATTGATCTGTCCTTGTTTTGGGGCTTCTTTAGTATCGCTCATAATTCTTAGATTTCTGCAAAGGCAGAAATTTCATCTTTAAAAGTTAATATTCGTAATAATTCAACGCGTCCATTCTATAACTATAGCTTGAGACTCGCCAATTTAAAAAGATCCCCGCTCTCGCGGGGATTTGTATTAGTTATAATTAAACTCTTCCTTAGCTTTCATCATTTCATTAAACTCTTCCTTAGAACCAACGATGATATTCTCATAGCGTCTTACACCAGTTCCAGCAGGAATTCTATGACCAACAATCACATTTTCTTTCAAGCCTTCTAAATAATCAACTTTAGCGCTTACAGCAGCTTCGTTAAGTACTTTAGTCGTTTCTTGGAACGATGCCGCAGAAATGAATGATTTAGTCTGTAGTGAAGCTCTTGTAATCCCTTGTAAAATAGGAGTCGCAGTAGCTGGTTGAGCATCTCTTGCCACAGCCAACTGACCATCTTCTCTTCTCACAACAGAATTCGCATCTCTTAATTGACGCATTGTTACAATTTGTCCTGGTTTAAGAGTTTTAGAGTCTCCGGCATCTTCAATCACTTTCATTCCAAAGATCTTATCGTTTTCTTCGATGAAATCAGATTTATGAGCCAGTTGGTCTTCTAAGAAAATAGTATCCCCAGAATCAATAATTCTCACTTTACGCATCATCTGTCTTACAACCACTTCAAAATGCTTATCGTTGATCTTCACACCTTGCAAACGGTATACTTCCTGTACTTCGTTTACCAAGTACTGTTGTACCGCGGCTGGGCCTTTGATGTTTAAGATATCATCTGGAGTGATGGAACCATCAGATAATGGCATACCTGCTTTAACATAATCATTTTCTTGAACAAGAATCTGACTGGATAGTTTTACCAAGTATTTTTTGACCTCACCTAATTTAGATTCGATAATAATCTCACGGTTACCTCTTTTGATTTTCCCAAAAGAAACCACACCATCAATCTCACTTACTACAGCAGGATTAGAAGGATTACGTGCTTCGAATAGCTCAGTAACACGTGGAAGACCACCTGTAATATCTCCAGACTTAGCTGATCTACGAGGTATTTTCACCAACACTTTACCAACATTAATCTTCTCACCATCATTAATCATCAAGTGGGCACCAAGTGGTAAGTTATAAGAACGCATCGCGTTACCTTTAGCATCTTCAATATGCAAAGTTGGAATCAATTTCTTGTTTCTAGATTCAGAAATTACTTTCTCTTGGAAACCTGTTTGTTCATCAATTTCAACTTGATATGTAACCCCTTGTTCGATATTTTCATAAGATACCTTACCGGCAAACTCAGAAATAATAACACCGTTATAAGGATCCCAAGAACAAATGACCTCTCCTTTTTTCACTTTGTCTCCTGGCTTGCAGTAGATGAAAGATCCGTATGGAATGTTATGTGTACTTAAGGTAATTCCTGTTTTAGCATCTACCAATTTGAACTCAGAGGTACGAGAAATCACAACATCAACAGCATCACCATTGTTATCAGTTCCTTTAACGACTTTTAGATCTTCAATTTCAGCAATACCATCAAACTTAACGATCAGTTTATTTTCTTCAGAAATGTTACCCGCAATACCTCCAACGTGGAACGTACGGAGCGTTAACTGTGTTCCAGGCTCTCCAATAGATTGGGCAGCAACTACCCCAACAGCTTCACCTCTTTGTACCATTTTACCAGTAGCAAGGTTACGACCGTAACATTTAGAACAGATACCTTTGGTAGCTTCACATGTCAATGCTGAACGTACTTCAACCGACTCTAAAGCCGAGTTTTGGATACGTTTTGCAATAGCATCACCAATATGTTCTCCTGCACCAACTATCAATTCTTCAGTCAATGGATCATAAACATCGTTCAATGATGTTCTACCAACAACTCTATCTTCAAGTTTTTCAATAATCTCCTCATTTTTCTTTAAGGCGGTTACTTCAATACCTCTCAAAGTACCACAATCTTCACTGTAGATGATGACATCTTGAGATACATCCACCAAACGACGTGTTAAGTAACCCGCATCCGCTGTTTTAAGAGCCGTATCTGCAAGACCTTTACGAGCACCGTGAGTAGAAATAAAGTATTCCAAAATTGAAAGACCTTCCTTAAAGTTAGAAAGAATTGGATTTTCGATAATTTCTCCACCACCTGCATTAGATTTTTTAGGCTTTGCCATCAATCCACGCATTCCGGTTAACTGACGAATTTGTTCTTTAGATCCACGAGCTCCAGAATCAAGCATCATATATACTGAATTAAATCCTTGCTGATCCTCACGGATACGTTTCATCGACAATTCAGTCAATTCCGCATTCGTTGATGTCCAGATATCAATAACTTGGTTATAACGTTCGTTATTGGTAATCAATCCCATGTTGTAATTGGCCATAATACCATCTACTTGCGTGTTGGCACTGTCAATCATGCCTTGCTTTTCAGCAGGGATAATAATATCACCTAAACTGAAGGACAAACCACCTTGGAATGCAAACTTATATCCCAGATCCTTGATCTCATCTAAAAAATCTGCTGTTTCAGGAACAGAAGTTGCTTTTAAAATGTTACCAATAATATCTCTTAATGACTTTTTGGTCAATACCTGGTTGATATAACCTGCAGCTCCAGGAACCGTTTCATTAAACAACACACGGCCCGTTGTTGTTTCTACAATCTTTTGTACTAACTCTCCTTCATCATTGAAGTCTTCAGTTCTTACTTTGATAGCCGCATTCAAATCAACCATCTTCTCATTGTAAGCAATAGTTACTTCCTCTGGAGAATAAAAGGTTAATCCTTCACCTTTTACTTTAACTTCATCAGTCGATCTACGTTCTTTAGTCATATAATAAAGACCAAGAACCATGTCTTGAGAAGGTACAGTAACAGGAGAACCATTTGCAGGATTCAAGATATTATGAGAAGCCAACATTAATAATTGTGCTTCTAAAATAGCCTCCGGGCCTAAGGGTAAATGTACGGCCATTTGGTCACCATCAAAATCGGCATTAAATGCCGTACATACTAATGGGTGCAATTGGATGGCTTTACCTTCAATTAATTTAGGTTGGAAAGCTTGAATACCTAGTCTGTGCAATGTAGGAGCACGGTTTAAAAGCACTGGATGTCCTTTTAAAACATTCTCTAAAATATCCCAAACTACAGGCTCTTTTCTATCTATAATTTTCTTTGCAGATTTCACAGTTTTTACAATGCCACGCTCAATCAGTTTTCTGATGATAAATGGTTTATAAAGTTCTGCAGCCATGTTTTTAGGCAATCCGCATTCAAATAATCTCAATTCTGGTCCAACGACAATTACTGAACGTGCTGAATAATCCACACGCTTACCCAATAAGTTTTGACGGAAACGTCCTTGTTTACCTTTTAAGGAATCAGATAAGGATTTTAATGGTCTATTAGAATCTGTTTTAACTGCCGAGGCTTTACGTGTGTTATCAAATAATGAATCTACTGATTCCTGCAACATACGCTTCTCATTACGTAAAATTACTTCTGGAGCTTTGATCTCAACCAAACGCTTCAAACGGTTATTACGAATAATCACACGACGGTACAAATCATTCAAATCTGACGTTGCAAAACGGCCACCATCCAAAGGCACCAACGGACGTAATTCTGGTGGAATTACTGGGATAGCCTTCATAATCATCCATTCTGGAAGATTTTCACGGTTTGCGTTAGAATCGCGGAAAGCTTCCACAACTTGAAGACGCTTTAATGCTTCAGTTTTACGCTGCTTTGAAGTTTCAGTGTTTGCTTTGTGACGTAATTCAAAAGATAAATCGTTCAAATCAATTCTTGCAAGCAAATCAATCAAGCATTCCGCTCCCATTTTTGCAATGAACTTATTTGGGTCAGATTCATCTAAATATTGGTTATCCTGCGGAAGTGATTCAAGAATACTTAAATACTCTTCTTCCGTCAAGAAATCCATTTTTTGCAATGGTTCCCCATCCACATTTTTAGCATTACCAGGCTGGATCACCACATAGCGTTCGTAGTAAATGATCATATCCAATTTCTTGGAAGGTAAGCCTAACAGGTATCCAATTTTGTTTGGTAAAGAACGGAAATACCAAATGTGTGCTACAGGAACTACCAAATTGATATGTCCTACACGGTCACGACGTACTTTCTTTTCAGTTACTTCAACACCACAACGGTCACAAACTATACCTTTGTAACGGATACGCTTATATTTACCACAAGCACATTCAAAATCCTTTACAGGACCAAAAATACGCTCACAGAACAAACCATCTCTTTCTGGTTTGTGTGTTCGATAATTAATAGTTTCTGGTTTAAGAACCTCACCACGAGATGCTGCTAAAACAGACTCTGGAGACGCTAAACCAATGGAGATTTTATTAAATCTCTGTACTGTATTCTTATCTTGTCTTCTTGCCATTTTTTATGGTACTAACAAATTATAATTTAATTTTTATGATTGGGTAGAGACAGATTGTAATCTGTCTCTACATTGGAATAATTTCTAGGAAATTATTCCTCCAATCTAATATCCAATCCCAATCCTTTCAATTCGTGCATCAACACGTTGAAAGATTCAGGAAGTCCTGGTTCTGGCATTGGCTCTCCCTTAACGATAGCTTCGTAAGTTTTAGCTCTACCTATAACATCATCAGATTTTACTGTTAAGATCTCACGCAACGTTGCTGATGCGCCATAAGCCTCAAGTGCCCATACCTCCATCTCACCAAAACGCTGACCACCAAATTGAGCTTTACCACCCAATGGTTGTTGTGTAATCAATGAGTAAGGTCCGATAGAACGTGAGTGCATCTTATCATCCACCATATGTCCTAGTTTCAACATATAAATGACTCCAACAGTTGCAGGTTGATCAAAACGATCTCCTGTACCACCATCATATAAGTATGTATGTCCGAAACGTGGAATACCAGCTTCATCAGTCAATTCGTTGATTTGGTCCAATGTGGCACCATCAAAGATTGGTGTTGCATAGGTACGTCCTAATTTCTGACCAGCCCATCCAAGAACAGTTTCATAAATTTGACCAATATTCATACGAGAAGGTACACCAAGTGGATTCAGTACGATATCTACAGGAGTTCCATCTTCTAAGAATGGCATATCTTCCTGACGAACGATACGTGCAACAATACCTTTGTTACCGTGACGACCCGCCATTTTATCACCAACTTTCAGTTTACGTTTTTTAGCAACATAAACCTTAGCCAATTTGATAATGCCTGCAGGCAACTCATCCCCTACTGAAATGGTAAACTTCTCACGACGCAACGAGCCTTGAAGGTCGTTTTCCTTAATCTTATAATTATGGATCAAATCCGCAACTAAAACATTGGTTGCATCATCAGTGGTCCAAGTTCCTGAAGTTAAATGCGCGTAATCATCTACAGAGTTCAACATCTTCAAGGTATATTTTTTACCTTTTGGAATGATTTCCTCACCAAGATCATTAAAAATCCCTTGAGCTGTTTTTCCGTTTACGATTGTGAATAGTTTATCGATTAAAATTGCTTTCAATTCATCAAACTTTCTATAGTAAACAGATTCCAAGGCATCAATATCCTCTTTATCCTTAGCGCGCTTACGCTTATCCTTTACCGCTCTTGAGAACAGTTTTTTCTCAATTACCACGCCGTGCAATGATGGAGACGCTTTCAATGACGCATCTTTTACATCTCCCGCTTTATCACCAAAAATCGCTCTTAACAACTTTTCTTCCGGTGTTGGATCTGATTCACCTTTAGGCGTAATCTTACCAATTAAGATATCACCAGGTTTAATTTCAGCACCTATACGAATCATACCATTTTCATCCAAGTCTTTAGTAGCATCTTCAGAAACGTTTGGAATATCATTGGTCAATTCTTCATTACCTAATTTGGTATCACGAACTTCTAATGAATACTCATCAATATGGATGGACGTAAAAATATCATCACGCACAACTTTTTCAGAAATAACGATAGCATCCTCAAAGTTGTAACCCTTCCATGGCATAAACGCCACTTTCATATTACGCCCAAGAGCAAGCTCTCCTTTTTGAGTTGCATAGCCTTCACAAAGTACTTGTCCCTTTTTAACTTTATCACCTTTAGTAACAATAGGTTTTAAGTTAATGGACGTCCCTTGGTTGGTTTTTCTGAATTTCACCAACGGATAAGTTTTGGTGTCACTTTCAAAGCTCACCATGGCCTCTTCCTCAGTACGTTCATATTTGATTGTAATTTCGTTGGCATCAACGTACTCAACAGTACCAGCACCTTCGGCATTAATCAATACTCTCGAATCTGAAGCTACTTGACGCTCTAAACCAGTACCTACAATTGGTGCATCTACACGCAATAATGGAACTGCCTGACGCATCATGTTAGATCCCATCAAGGCTCTATTGGCATCATCATGTTCTAAGAAAGGAATCAAGGATGCTGAAATAGAAGCCACTTGGTTAGGAGCAACATCCGTATAATTGGCCGTTGCCGGATCAATTACAGGGAAATCTCCTTCCTGACGTGCAATAATCTTATCTTCAATGATTTTTCCGTTGTCATCAACCTTAATATTTGCCTGAGCAATCAACATATCCTCTTCTTCCTCAGCACTTAAATAGGTGGGTATATTTTTAATGTCCACAACACCATCCGTAATCTTACGATAAGGTGTTTCAATGAAGCCCATTCCGTTTACTTTCGCAAAGACAGAAAGCGAAGAAATCAAACCAATGTTTGGCCCCTCTGGAGTTTCAATAGGACATAATCGGCCGTAATGTGTATAGTGAACGTCACGCACTTCGAAACCTGCACGCTCTCTAGATAAACCTCCAGGTCCTAATGCTGATAAACGACGCTTGTGTGTAATCTCAGCCAATGGATTTGTTTGATCCATAAATTGAGATAGCTGATTTGTTCCAAAGAAAGAGTTGATCACGGAAGACAAGGTCTTAGCGTTAATCAAATCAATTGGTGTAAACACCTCATTGTCACGAACGTTCATACGCTCACGAATAGTACGTGCCATACGGGCCAAACCAACACCAAACTGTTGTGATAACTGCTCACCTACCGTACGCACACGACGGTTAGAAAGGTGGTCAATATCATCAATCTCAGCTTTAGAGTTGATCAGCTCGATCAAATATTTAATAATGGTAATGATATCTAATTTGGTAAGCACTTGCTTATCCATTCCAATATCAAGACCTAATTTTTTATTCATTCTATAACGGCCTACTTCACCTAAAGAGTAACGTTGGTCAGAGAAGAATAATTTGTCAATAATACCGCGCGCAGTTTCCTCATCTGGCGGCTCTGCGTTTCTTAATTGACGGTAAATATGTTCAACAGCTTCTTTTTCCGAGTTTGTCGGGTCTTTTTGAAGCGTGTTATGTATAATTGCGTAATCTCCCTGCTGCGCGCTTTCTTTGTGTAAAAGCACAGTTTTTGCATCTGCTTCAAGGATTTCCTCAATATTATCTTTATCTAAAACCGTATCACGATCAAGCACAATCTCGTTACGCTCAATGGATACCACTTCACCTGTATCTTCATCAACAAAATCTTCATGCCATGTGTTCAATACACGTGCAGCCAATTTACGACCAATGATTTTCTTAAGACCAGACTTAGATACTTTTACCTCTTCTGCAAGGTCAAAAATTTCAAGAATATCTTTATCACGTTCAAAACCTATAGCTCTGAACAAGGTCGTAACAGGTAATTTTTTCTTTCTATCAATATAAGCGTACATAACGCTATTGATATCTGTAGCAAATTCAATCCAAGAACCTTTAAAAGGAATGACTCGGGCAGAATAGAGCTTAGTTCCATTTGCATGGAAGGATTGACTGAAGAAAACTCCTGGAGATCTGTGTAATTGTGAAACGACAACACGCTCAGCACCATTAATACAAAAGGTTCCACTTGGCGTCATGTAAGGAATTGTACCTAGATACACATCCTGAACGATAGTTTCGAAATCCTCATGTTCAGGGTCTGTACAATACAATTTCAAACGTGCTTTAAGGGGCACACTGTATGTTAATCCTCTTTCAATACATTCTTCAATTGAATATCTTGGTGGGTCAATGAAATAATCCAAAAACTCCAAAACAAATTGATTGCGAGTGTCGGTAATTGGGAAGTTTTCCATGAAGGTATTGTAGAGACCTTCATTCCCTCTTTCTTCAGATTTAGTCTCTAATTGGAAAAAATCCTGGAAGGATTTTATTTGGATATCCAAAAAGTCAGGATAATCCGTTCTATTTACAATAGAAGAGAAATTTAATCTTTCAGCTTTTTGTGCTAACATCGATGAACGAGATTTTGATTAAAAAAATAGTTGTTTTTTTATGTACATCTAACCTGATTTTTTCATTGCGATTCAATGGTCAGATTGAATTCGCCCATTACAATCATGTCAACCGGCATAATTTTGAATGGTTCATTTAATATACACAAAAGGGTTTAGGTCATTCCGAACAATACGGAAGACCTAAACCAAAATTTGTTGTTTGGGCTAAGCTTATTTAAGCTCAACTTCTGCTCCAGCGTCTTCTAATTGACCTTTTAAAGCTTCTGCTTCATCTTTAGAAACACCTTCTTTAATGTTGCTAGGTGCATTATCAACTAATTCTTTAGCTTCTTTCAAACCTAAACCAGTTAATTCTTTTACCAATTTAACAACTGCCAATTTAGAGGCACCTGCCGCTTTAAGAACTACGTCAAATTCTGACTGCTCTTCAGCCGCTTCAGCAGCACCACCGCCACCTGCAGCAACTGCAACAGCAGCAGCAGCTGGTTCGATACCATACTCATCTTTTAATATTGTAGCTAATTCGTTAACTTCTTTTACTGTTAAATTAACTAATTGTTCTGCGAATTCTTTTAAATCTGCCATTTTCTATCGTTTTAATAATTTTAATAAAATATAATTTGTTTAAGTGCGTACTAAGTTGATTATCCTTCTTTTTCGGATAATGTTTTAAGGATTCCTGCAAGTTTACCACCGCTAGATTTAAGAGCTGAAATAACGTTCTTAGCAGGAGATTGTAACAACCCTACGATATCGCCAATTAACTCTTCTCTTGACTTGATGTCCACAAGTGCATCCAATTGCTCATCACCAATGTAGATCGCCTCTTCAATAAAAGCTCCTTTAAGCAAAGGCTTATCAGATTTTTTACGGAATTCTTTGATTACCTTAGCTGGAGCATTTCCAGTTTCAGAATACATTACTGAAGTATTTCCTTTTAAAGTCATTGGAAGGTCTCCAAAGTCTTTATCAGAAGCAGCCATAGCCTTTTCCAACAATGTATTTTTTACGACGGCCATTTTAATGTTTGCCTTAAAACAGGCACGACGTAAATTTGAAGTGTTTCCTGCGTTTAATCCAGATATATCTGTTAGATAGATATGTGTATTCTCCGCTAATTGAGCAGTCAACTCTTCAATAACTTTTGATTTTTCTTCTCTTGTCATAATGTTAAAGTTTAACTACTAACCTATTTTAGTATCAATTGATATACTTGGACTCATGGTACTAGACATAAAGATGCTCTTTACGTACACACCTTTAGCTGCAACAGGTTTCATTTTAATTAAAGTTGTTAGAAGCTCGTTTGCGTTATCCATTAATTTGTCAGCAGTAAATGATGCTTTTCCAATTGGTGCATGTACGATTCCCGTTTTATCAACTCTAAAGTCAATTTTACCAGCTTTTACTTCTGCAACTGCTTTAGCCACATCCATAGTTACTGTTCCTGTTTTAGGATTTGGCATTAAGCCTCTCGGACCTAATACTCTACCTAAAGGACCTAATTTACCCATGATTGAAGGCATGGTAACGATAACGTCAACATCTGTCCAACCATTTTTGATTTTCTCAAGGTATTCATCCAATCCTACATAATCAGCACCTGCATCTTTAGCTTCCAGCTCTTTGTCAGGTGTCACCAATGCAAGAACTTTCATGTCCTTTCCAGTTCCGTGAGGTAAAGAAACGACACCTCTTACCATTTGGTTTGCTTTACGAGGATCTACTCCCAGTCTTACAGCGATATCCACCGAAGCATCAAATTTTGTATAGGTAATTTCTTTCAATAAAGCCGTAGCTTCTTCAAGAGAATAAAGTTTGTTTTTGTCAACTTTAGCCCTTGCCTCTTTTTGTTTTTTTGTTATTCTCGCCATTTCAGAAATGTTTTAATTAGGTTTTTTACCTGTTACAGTAATACCCATTGATCTTGCTGTTCCTGCAACCATGTCCATAGCTTTGTCAAAAGTAAATGCATTTAAATCTTGCATTTTGTCTTCAGCAATTGCTTTAACTTGATCCCAGGTCACTTTTGCTACCTTCTTTCTGTTCGGTTCTCCAGATCCTTTTTTTACTTTGGCCGCTTCCATTAATTGTACCGCAGCTGGTGGAGTCTTAATAACGAAATCAAACGATTTATCCTTGAACACAGAAATCACAACAGGTAATACTTTACCGGCCTTATCTTGAGTTCTAGCATTAAATTGCTTACAGAATTCCATGATATTAACTCCAGCAGCTCCTAAAGCGGGTCCTACCGGTGGCGATGGATTCGCTGCACCTCCCCGAACTTGTAGCTTAACTACTTTACTTAATTCTTTTGCCATTTTTAAAATTTTAGTTGTACGTCTTTCCATTGGAAGCCAAAAGACATACGATCTATTTGTAACAATTATTAAACTTTTTCAACTTGCATATAACTCAATTCTAATGGCGTTTTTCTACCGAAAATCTTCACCATCACTTCAAGTTTACGCTTTTCTTCATTTATGTTTTCGATTGTTCCATCAAAACCATTGAAAGGTCCATCGATTACTTTAACAGTTTCTCCTTTAGTGAATGGAATAGCAACATTAGAATCAGCATCTACAGTCAATTCATCTACTTTTCCTAACATTCTGTTTACTTCAGATTGTCTCAAAGGCACAGGATCTCCGCCTTTTGTTTCCCCTAAAAATCCAATTACATTTGTAATCGATTTTATAATATGAGGGATCTCACCGGTTAAATTGGCTTGAATCATAATGTAACCTGGAAAATAAACTTTCTCTTTATTGATTTTTTTCCCGTTACGGATTTGAATTACTTTTTCAGTAGGCACCAAAACCTGATCTACATAATCCTGAAGACCCAATCGGGCAATTTCATTCTCGATATAAGTTTTGATCTTGTTCTCTTGACCGCTAACGGCCCTTACAACATACCATTTTTTATTTCCACTAATTTCAGACATCCTCTATTTTTATTTTACTTGATCCAGCTAAAATAAGCTTCGATAACTCCACTAAAAACAGTATCAACTCCCCAAATTGCTAATGCGAATATAATTGAGAAAACAGCCACCACTATGGTCAAACGCTGTGCTTCAGCCCATGTTGGCCAAGTCACATTGTTTTTTAATTCACCAAATGATTCTGAGATATAATTTACAAGTCCTGCCATTACAGTTGTGTTTATTTAAAAATTGAGAGTCTTAAATTGCACTCTCTTAATATGCTTTTATTTTTACTTCAAATTAAAAGTAAGCTTTCAAAGCGCTAAGCACGGGTTGAGAGACTCGAACTCACGACACCTGGTTTTGGAGACCAGTGCTCTACCAACTGAGCTAAACCCGTAAACACAATCAAGGCATCTTGAAAAAATCAAGACGCCTTAATTAATATTTAGTTCATTATAATTAAGCTAAGATTTCAGTTACCTGTCCTGCACCTACTGTACGTCCACCTTCACGGATAGCGAAACGAAGACCAACATTCATTGCAATTGGCTGAATAAGCTCTACTGTAATTGTCAAGTTGTCACCAGGCATAACCATTTCAACACCATCTGGCAACATAATGTTACCTGTTACGTCAGTTGTACGTACGTAAAACTGTGGACGGTAGTTATTATGGAATGGCGTATGACGACCACCTTCTTCTTTCTTAAGGATATAAACCTCTGCTTTAAATTTAGCGTGTGGTTTTACAGAACCTGGCTTAACGATAACCATTCCTCTAGTAATTTGAGTTTTCTCAATACCTCTTAATAAGATACCTGCGTTGTCTCCAGCTTCACCTCTATCAAGGATTTGACGGAACATCTCAATACCAGTAATAGTAGAAGTCAATTTCTCAGCTCCCATCCCGATGATTTCAACTGGATCTCCAGTTTTGGCAATACCAGTTTCGATACGACCTGTAGCAACAGTTCCACGACCAGTAATAGAGAAAACATCTTCAATAGGCATCAAGAAAGGCTTGTCCATATCACGAACTGGCTCTTCAATCCACGCATCAACTTCTTCCATTAATTTAAGAAGCGCATCTACCCATTTTTGCTCACCGTTAAGTGCGCCTAAAGCAGAACCTTGAATAACAGGACAGTTATCACCATCATACTCGTAGAATGACAATAAATCTCTAATTTCCATTTCAACTAGTTCCAATAACTCTTCGTCATCAACTAAGTCAACTTTATTCATGAATACAACAATTCTAGGAATACCAACTTGGCGACCTAAAAGGATGTGTTCACGTGTTTGTGGCATAGGACCATCTGTTGCAGCAACAACTAAGATAGCACCATCCATTTGAGCAGCACCAGTAACCATATTCTTTACGTAATCCGCGTGACCTGGACAGTCAACGTGAGCGTAGTGACGATTTGCTGTTGCATATTCTACGTGTGATGTATTGATTGTAATACCTCTTTCTTTTTCTTCTGGAGCGTTATCAATTTGATCAAATGATCTTGCTTCTGAAAAACCTGCATCAGCTAATACTTTAGTAATAGCTGCTGTCGTAGTTGTTTTACCGTGATCCACGTGTCCAATTGTACCTATGTTAAGGTGTGGTTTTGAACGATCGAAAGTTGCCTTTGCCATGTTTAATTTATTTTAATCTTAATTTATATTAGTGTTCAAAAATTTAATTTTGCTTATTCGAAAAAGAGCCAATGACGAGAATTGAACTCGTGACCTCTTCCTTACCAAGGAAACGCTCTACCCCTGAGCTACACCGGCGTTTGAGTTTGGTGGTTTCAGGTTCCTGATTTCAAGTTCGAAAAGTTGTAACAAGAAACTTGAAAACTTACCCAGAATAGTACATCACATTTTTCATTATGATAAGCGCTATTCTTTGAGGGGATATCAAACCTTTCGGTATGATGACAATCCTCTATTAAGTGGTTCATCACGCCTTTTGGCATGATGAACAACTTTAGAGCGGGAGACCGGGTTCGAACCGGCGACATTCAGCTTGGAAGGCTGACGCTCTACCAACTGAGCTACTCCCGCAATTTTTTTTGGATATTTTAAAAATAAAACTCCAAATTCCAATATTCAATGAACGCTTTCAAACTTTATGTCCAAATTATATTGGGTTTTTAAGTTTGAGATTCCTGCCTTCGCAGGAATTTGTGGATTACCTCCCGTTGGTCGGTGATCCGCAAGGGTGACCCCTTACTAAAACTTTTAAAACGCAGCTTCACAAAAGCGAGCTTTTAACAACTGCTTATTTAAAAGTTTTGTGGGGAGAGCAGGATTCGAACCTGCGAAGACGTAGTCAGCAGATTTACAGTCTGCCCTCGTTGGCCGCTTGAGTATCTCCCCAAAAACAATTCAAAATTTCAAGTTTTAAATTCCAAATCCCAATAATTGGAAGTTGATCTTTAAAAGAGCCGATAGAGGGACTCGAACCCACGACCTGCTGATTACAAATCAGCTGCTCTAGCCAGCTGAGCTACATCGGCTTTTTACGATATTTTCCTTCAATAAAAAAGCCCGCTATTTCTAACGGACTGCAAATGTATAGAATTATTTATTTATTCAAAACATTTTTTGATTATTTTTTTTAAATATGTGATCTTAATTTTTCTTTTCTCTTCTTCAACTGTCTTTCTAGAGATGAAACTGCCATATCTGCACCCTCTTCAAAGGTCTTACATTGCTTCTTCACTACAAAGCTATCTCCAGGAACACTAACCCTAGCTTCAAATATCTTATTCTCTTTATCACTGGTGTTTTCAACTTTGAGATAAACATCAGATTGGATGACCTTATCATAAAACAAATCTAATTTATCCATCCTCTTCTGAATGAATTCAATCAATTTCTTGTCGGCGGTAAAGTTAACGGATTGTGTGTTTACTTTCATCTGTTTGGTTTTTAATAAATTAAGAGCATAAAACTACTTGAATTTTATGCTTTCATTTGGTTAGACACTAGTTAATCATTTTTACTTCTTGGATGGGCATTGGCATACACTTTTTTTAATTCGGCTATACTATTATGGGTATATACCTGAGTAGCTGCCAAGCTAGAATGCCCTAACAATTCTTTAACAGCATTTAAATCAGCTCCTTCATTAAGCAAATGAGTCGCAAATGAGTGCCTCAATATATGCGGACTCCTTTTTACTTTGTGAGAAGCTTTACTAAAATACTCATTTATAATTCTGTAAACAAGCGTTTCATAAATTTTTAACCCTTTCTTAGTCAAAAACAAATGTTCCTCATCTTCTACAGTTTCCAATTCATTTCGTAATTGCAAATAATTGTTTGCAGTAAGCACTACTGTATCAATTAACGGAACAAAACGCTCTTTATTTCGCTTACCAAGAACCTTTAGCGTTTTGTTGTTTAAGTCGATATCTTTCAACTTAATTTGAATAAGTTCTATCCGTCTGATACCCGTAGCATAAAACAGCTCAACTATAAGCCGGTTTCTTAGTCCTTCAAAGTCAGTTTCTTCCTCTAGAATTTGAATAACGGTTTCCATTTCCTGTTGAGAAAATGGAATTTGAACTTTCTTATCTGTTTTTAAAGCTTGATGTTTTGACAACGGATTAGATTGCATACGTTCCGTTTTGATCAAAAATTTAAAATAAGAGTTCAGTGATGAGATTTTGCGATTGATACTTCTGTTCGAAATTTTTTGCTCCACCAAGGAAACAATCCAACTTCGTATTTGAGAATAATTGACATCGTGCATGGTTTTTGATCCATATTCTTGATTAAAAAACTCCAAACAACTGACAAGATCTGTAAGATAAGCCTTGACGGTCAGCTCAGAATAGTTTTTCTCATGGAGTAGATACTCAGAAAAAGCTGAAAATTGTGATTTTACTCTGGTCATTGATGAACCTGGATTGATTTGGTTCTTTAAATATAGGGCAAAAAAAATTCCTGCACTTGCAGGAATCTCTTTTATTTGAATTCAATAAAACGTTTACACATTTTCTTGATCTCTTAGACGTTGAATATATTGTGCTTTCTGATGCGCAGTTCTATTGAGAACTGAAGGCTTTTCAAATTGCTTACGTGCTTGCAATTGACGCTTCGTACCAGTTTTATCAAACTTACGCTTGTAACGTTTTAACGCTCTATCTATATTTTCTCCTTCTTTAATTGGTATTATTAACATAGTGTCTTAACCTCCTCTCTTTTAGAATTTTCAGGCTGCAAATATAAAAACAAATTGATAATTTACAATTAAAAATTAAAAATTATTTGGCCGCACTTAATCCTTATATAAAGAGGATCTCTTGGTCAAATCCTGAATCAGCTTTTCATCTTCTTCACTTTCTAAGAGCGTATTGTAGTTTCTCCAAAATTCCTTATCATAAGGCTTTAGTGCAAAAATATCAGGATCCCAAGGCTTCTGGAGTGCCGTTTCAATTTTTTCAGGATCAAGAATGATTTCCGTAAACAACAATTCCTGAACTGTGTAGTAAAAGCGTTCATCGGTATTCCCGTCTGCAGGATTTACCTCTCCTGGTTTTGTTGGCTTATAACCCACATTTACCAACTTTGGAGTTTCATAATACATGTAATTAGGATACATTTTATCTTGATACTCCCTAAACGTCATGATCAACTTATGATTGATTTGCGTATCAAATAGCGTTTTGCTCCTACTCTTTTGCGCATTTGATGCAGCAACCAATTCATACTCCAATTTTTTAATAGCGTAATTGTCGTAATAGATGTATAACCAACCTTTGGCATGGTAGCCGTCATTGAAGATGCCTTTTGTTTCAAGGTTTATAAATTGATGACTTTCAGAGATTTCAATTTTATAAATCTTACGATCATCATCCACTAAAATTGTATCTAATCTGAATTGGTGCTTATCCAAGACATTCTCATCAAATAACGCACGATTATTACCAGCGTTTCTCAAGACATTGAGCTTGCTTTCAAATAAATTTTGAAGACCATTAATTCGCGTATCATTCCATTTGATAGCTTTTACCAACGACGATGTTTTTATGGTATCCCGCCTTAAATTTCTCGCTTTAAGATTTCCTCTGTTTGTTTTTTCTTTAAGATATGCCGTATACGTGAGTAAACTGTCGACATCTCGCAAGTCGTAACTTTTTCTTACTTGATCTACATTTATTTTTAGATTGGATGCCGCTGAAGACAAATAACTAGAGTCATAAACCGTAATAGCACTTTCAATCAGCCATTTAAATTCCCGACGATTGCGTTCCTTATGACGTAAAAACCCTTTTTGTAAATAAGGTGTTTCTGGCATATTCACAGACAGTTTCTCAAGAGCTTTTAATACAATATCATTACCTGTTTTAGGCCTGATTTCAGCAGTAAGGACAATCTCATCCAACGATGCGATATCCTCTTCCATATAAATTTCTTGAGTATTATCAAATTCACCCACTGGAATTTTAAAACTTTTAAATCCAATGGAGGAAATGACCAAAGTGTCCTTTTCAAATTGATTCGGAACCATGAGAACAAATTTACCATCAGCATTACTGACGGTTCCAATAGTCGTGTTTTGTACGTAAATGCTGGCACTTTCAATAGGCATTAAAGTGCTAAAGTCAGAGATTTTATTTTTTAGTTCCTTCTGTGCAGAAGCTGAAACACTCAAAAAGCAAATTGTTAACGTAAGTAGGCATTTGAAATAATTGACTTTCATATGTAAGTAGGTAGATTGGTTATATATCAAACTTATAATTTTGTCATGGATTCTCATTTAAGCCAATTTGGGGGATTTTGGATAAACAAGAATACACTTCATTGGATATTAGGTTTATAGTTTTATTAATAATCATCTTTGACATTATTTAATTAAACATTTGTCAAAATTGTGATCAAATTATTTAGATTGCAGGCTTATAGTCCTTTTTATCAATCACCATTTTAGCGCCATTGGAAACAATTTTCGCCAAAATGGTGATCAAATTATTTAGGTTGCAGGCTTATAGTCCTTTTTATCAATCACCATTTTAGCGATAATTTCTCTCAAAATCTCAGAAGTACCACCTCCTATGGGTCCTAATCTGCTATCTCGCAACATACGCGCCAAAGGATAATCCTCCATGTAACCATAACCACCTAAAAACTGAAGGCAGCCATAAATTACCTCATCCGCCATTTTGGTGGAGTGCAGTTTAGACATGGTGGCTTCCTTCACCACATACTCCCCTTTATTGAGTCGAAAAGCGACTGAATAATTGAATTCCTTACAGATTTCCATATCCGTATAAAAATCTGCTACCTTATGGCGTAAAGCTTGAAATTTATCAATGGTTCTGCCAAAAGCGGTTCGTTCTGACATGTACTGAACGGCATACTCCAAAGCAAATTCTGCTCTTGCATGAGAATTAATCCCCATAATCAACCTTTCCAGCGCGAAGTGTTGCATGATGTATGGAAAGCCTTTGCCTTCCTCGCCCATAAGTTGATAGGCAGGAATAGTAACATTATCAAAAGCAATTTCTCCAGTGTCTGAAGCTCGCCATCCCAATTTATCAAGTTTGGTGGCTGAGATGCCCGGTGTATCTCTGTCCATCACAAAAATACTCATTCCATTGTGTCCTGCCTCCGGATCGGTTTTTGCCGCAACTACCAAGTAATCACTATAAATCCCATTAGTGATAAAGGTTTTTGAACCATTAATCACATAGGTATTACCCTTCTTTATAGCAGTAGTACGCATTCCCGCAACGTCACTTCCGCCAAAAGGTTCCGTAATGCACAAACAGCCTATTTTATCTCCTGAAATACTTGGTGCTAAATATTTTTCTTTTATTTCATGACTTCCTTCTTTGTTGAGATGGGTCATGGCAAGATAAGCATGGGCCCACATGGCAGCTGCAAAACCAGCAGAATTGATTTTTTGCAATTCTTCAAGAAAAATTACAGTATAGAATAAGTCTAGGTTCATTCCGCCATAAGCTTCAGGGTAATTGATCCCAAAAAAGCCCATGTCACCAAATTTTTTCCAAATAAACCGTTCAATCGTCCCCGTCTTTTCCCATTTATCAATATGTGGAACCACTTCCTTTTTTAAAAAATCCTGTAAACTTTGTCTAAAAAGTTGATGTTCTTCTGTGAAGTACATGCTGTTCATATGTTTTCTTTTTTCATTTAATTAATGGTCAAATATAACTTAATTATCTCGAATTTTTGAATTGGAAACTTTTTAACACGCAACAACTCATCAAATGATTTGAAGCCGTCTCTTAGCGTTCTCTGCTCAATAATATAATGTGCGATCTCATAGTCAATATGCTGAATAGTGACCAGTTGATCTCTTGTTGCCGTATTTATATCTAACTTTTCGACGTGCCTTGGGGTCTTCACCGCGAAGTCATTGGTAAGACGCTCTATTACTTCGGGGGTTAATCCGTAGATATCCTGAAGTTGAATTTCGGAAATAAAACCACCTTTAAACTTGTTTCGATATTTGATTATATTATCTGACAGCTTTTCACCAATGCCGTTCACCTTTTGCAGTTCTTGGGCTGTGGCAGTATTTAAATCGTGTTTTTGAACATCCTTTTTTGGAGTTTTATTTTTAGAGTAATCTAGCTTAGCTTTTGGTTTTGATTCCGTGACCCATTCTGGAAATTTAAAAAAGGGTGCTAGCTGATTGAGCAATGAATCAGAAATTTTGGTCACATCTTGAAACTGTTTGGCTGAATTGACCCATTGATCTCGCGCTCTAAATTCCAATAATCGGTCAATTTCCTCTGTGGACATCCCAAGTGTATACCCCTTATAATCGGTGATGTAATTTGGATTGAACGGTAAAACTTTTGGTTTATTAGCCTCTACTTCCAAGCGCTTTAAGGAATCTATTTGATGCCTGAACTTTTCCAAAGCTTTTGTATCCGTTGGAATATCTTCAGAAGAAAAGTCAGCGAAGGCGTAAATACATTGAAAAACGACGATGAGAATAGCCAATAAAAAAATCCCATTCCGTTGACTGTTAGAAAACTTGAAATGGGATTTAAATGTCATCTTTTTTTCTATTTATGAGGCTCCTGCTTTCTGTAAAGCAGATTTGCCTTTAGTTTTTTAATATAAGAATCCAGATCGATTTTGACTTCTTTTGACATAATGTATAATCCAATAATATTTGGAAAGGACATCGCAAGAATCATCATATCTGAGAAATCCAATACAGCCCCCAAACTCACTGAAGCACCAATCACCACAAAAACTAAGAATAGCATTTTATAGATGAATTCGATTTTTTTACTTTTTCCAAATAAGTAAGTCCAAGCTCTCATTCCGTAATAGGACCAAGAAATCATGGTTGAAAATGCAAATAAGAAAACTGCCAATGCCAATACATAAGGGAACCAAGAGATTTGACTTCCAAAAGCATCCGAAGTCAATTGTGCACCTGCCATGCCTTCAACTTCATGCATTCCTGTAAAAATCAATACCAATGCGGTCAATGTACACACCACAACGGTGTCAATAAACGGTTCCAGCAAGGCTACAAAACCTTCTGACGGTGGATGGTTTGTTTTAGCGGTACTATGGGCTATTGCTGCAGATCCCACCCCAGCCTCATTTGAGAATGCCGCACGTTGGAAACCAATCACCAAAACCCCTATAACCCCACCTTTTAATGCAGTGGCACTAAAGGCACCATCATAGATAGCAGCAAATGCAGGCCCAACATTTTGAATGTTCATGATAATAACTGCCAATGCTGCAACTATATATATAGAAGCCATAATTGGCACTACCTTTCCTGTGACTTTGGCAATACTACTGATACCGCCAATAATAACTATTCCAACCAACACGGCGGTAACAATTCCAAACCAAAATCCGTGACCAGCCAAAACTGGAAATTGACCAGCCAATTGTTCAAAAGATTGGTTGGCCTGAAACATATTTCCTCCACCAAAAGAGGCGCCAACTGCTAAGACCGCAAATAAACCAGCAAGTACTTTACCAAGACCTTTCATTTGACGTTTTTCAAGTCCGTAGCGTAAATAATTCATCGGGCCACCAAACACACGTCCGTCGGGTAAGATATCTCTATATTTTACACCTAATGTACATTCCACAAATTTTGTGGACATTCCTAAAAGACCACAAACAATCATCCAAAAAGTGGCTCCTGCACCGCCCAATGAAATTGCCACCGCAACTCCAGCAATATTACCAAGACCAACAGTCCCTGAAACTGCTGTAGCCAAGGCTTGAAAATGGGTTACTTGACCAGGTGCATCAGGATCGTCGTATTTTCCACGAGCCAAATCAATCGCATGTCTAAAGCCTCTAAAGTTTATAAAGCCCATTCTTAAAGTAAAAAATAAAGCGCCCAATACCAACCATATTACAATAAATGGAATTGGTTTGGTTAGAGGATCTCCATTTGGATGCGTTAAGACCAATGGCTTATCATAAACAACTTGGCCGAAAAAATGCGCACCCTGTTCAATGACATGCTTTTTATTATCTGAATTATAAATTGTTTTTCCAGCGGCAGTAAGGTGTTTCAGTTCGCCACGGGCTGAAGCTTTTATAGTAATCTCCTTTCCTGTATTGTCCGTTATAATAGCAATGGGTGTGTCTTTGGATACTCTAGCGCCTTCTGGTTGGAGCCATTCCTTAAGAACATATTTATTGTCGATGTCATTTGTCCAATCTGGAATGCCTATTTGTTTGACATCCGCATATACCACAGGGTCATAAACACCTATTGCGGCAAATGGATCCCAAAATAAAATAGCCCCTAGGGCGGCAACTGCGGGAGTCATTGTTCCATTAAATACTTCTGTAATTGCTTGCGTCTTTACCGTATATACAACCGTTTTTGTGTCTCCAACGGCATCTGTTATGACCACAGTATAAGGTACTCCTTCAGTTAAGCCGACAGCCTCACTGGAGTTAGAAGGTGTGCTCTGATTGCTCCATCTATAAGTGTACGGCGCAACACCACCTGATGCAGTGACTTTTATAACCCCATCATTAATATTGTCAGTAGGGTTAATAGCTTCTCCTTTAACATCAAAATCTTGAGCGAAAAATAAAATTGGCAATAATGTACTAAATAGGGTAAGAAGACACTTCTTCATAGGTGGATTTTAGTTAGTTATTAATAATTGGTTAAAAAACACCACAAGATGCTAAAAAAAATTGATTTTATAAAGATTTGGTTGTTAAAATGAAAAACAGAACTTTTCATGATAAATGTAGAAGTAATATCATTCATCCTACCGATGATAAACAACACTGCAAACCACTAGGATAAGGTGATTCCTATTTATTAATTTATTCCCTAGAGTCGCACACTTCCAGTCATCAACTACAAATCAAAAACTGAAGAGCGTTTTGTATAAATTAAATCTTTGATACGCATCCAGAAGGCAAAAAACAAATAAAGTGCAAATCCAAAACCTACAGTTACAAAGGCCAGGTACATAAAAGATATGCGCACAACTTTAGCCCTAATACCCAACCTGTCCGCAATACGTTGGCAAACGTAGTACCCACGTTTTTGAAAATAGACTAAGGCTCTATAGAAAATATTCATAATGCAAAGTACCACTTTTTTTATGTGATTGCCAAGTTACTGTTTCAGCAAAAGCCAATTTCCAACAGCGCAACTCATGCATCTGTTCTTATCACAATATTCGGTTTTTAGCTGGATGAGGGCCTGGGAGGTCATAGCCGAGTTTGAGATAGGTTTTAAATTATTAAAAGCTTTAATCATGGCATTCTGTTCTGACGCTAGTTTTTTGGCCATCAAAAGACTAGATTCTCCCGCAGGTTTGCCTTGTTGTTGTACATAACAAAATCTCAATGGAAGAATGCTATTGATCAATAACAAATCAACGAAGCTTTTGGTCAGCGTTTTTTGAGAAGCGCGGGAAGTTTTTTCAAAAGTGAAATGGGTCTTCCAAAACTCAGAACTACTGATGTTAAAAATTTTATATAAAGCTTCAATAGTTTCAGCTGCCATTACTTTTGTAAACAAATTGGGATGCTCATAATAAAGCATTGCGAGTTGTGACAATCTAATGGTTGGAAAATTTGGAGGTCTCAATCTGAAGAATTGAAGCGGAATGACATTCTTATTGGAAAGATTGAACTTCTGTTTGAGGAACCTATATTCGTTGGACAGGTTTAAGTAATACGCATTTTCAATCGGTTTTTCCAACATTCCCAATTGTCCAAAAAACAAGGCTTCCAATTGAAGCGGCCGCGATTTCGATTTTCTTAGGATGGAAAAATCAAAAGAATTGGCCATGCTCAGAAATGCTTCTCCATTAACTTTTAATCCAAAATTTTTAGCTAAAAGTTTAAATAATACGCCTTCCCAATCATTTTTTGAATTTCTCAATAAAACTTCAATGGCACTCGCCTTTCTTTCAAGTCGTTCAATGTACAAACGCTCTAACCAATTTGAAACCACAAACTCATCTACGTCAGCAAAGTCATTTTCACAATTGATCCATTTATGTGGTGACATTAAAAGCGTTTGATAATTCTGAAATACATTTTTATGGATTAGCTTCTTAAGTTCTAAGGTTGGGATTTTGGAATTGTTCTTTCTGTAAATATCTGTATCATGCTCATAAACCACATGTAAAATAACAGTATCATAGGCGGGGTCCACTTCATGATTATGTACATACCAATCACTTGATTTAATATGAATCTCCACATTACCTGCCCATAGCTGCTCGTTAATTTTGAGTTGGGCATTAAAAAAATCAGGACCTCCGTTTAAATTGTGCTGGCCAATGTTGAGCAAAGAAATAGTTTCACCTGCTGTTGTTTTTAAATCAGCGGTGTTAAACTTTTTGAATTGCCATACGTAATGTAGAAAGTTCTCCTGCATGTCATTAAAATTAGCATAATAATGACTTGCTTTTACATAGTGGCTGAAATATTTTTGATGAGAAGCGCGTTATTTTACTTTGTAACCCTACTATTGCTCAATACTTTCAGAACTAAAAGACTCTAGCTGTCCGTCAGAAATGGTGGCTGTTATTAGAATGGGGTTACAGCAAACCTCACAATCTTCCACATAAGTTTGGTTTGGAACGGAATAATCAATCAACATTGAAATTTCCTCCCAACAATACGGACATTGAAAAAAATGCTCTTCCATAATCGTTCTAATTCATTTGTTCGAGTTCTTCCTGAACGGTTTCCCATTCTAACATTAATTTTGAGAGCTTTTCCTTTTTACCTTTATAATAGTCAAAAAACTTTGGATCAGCCACCGTTTTATCATAATCTGTTGCGAGCGCTACATCCATGGATTTGATGTCTTTTTCGTGCTGGCTTATTTTAGCCTCCACATTGCTTAGCTTATTATTTAAAGACTTCTGTTTTTTCTGACCTTCGTAAGTCTGCTTATTGGTCTCTTTCGGTTCGTCCTTGATAATATCGCGCTTCTCTACTTCGCGCAAATTCTCAACATTACGTTGCTCCAGATAAAAATCAATATCGCCCAAATACTCTTTGATTTTTTGATCTTTAAACTCATACACACTTTTGGTCAAGCCCTGAAGAAAATCCCTATCATGCGATACTAAAATTAAAGTGCCTTCAAACCGCTTCAAAGCTTCTTTTAACACATTCTTTGACTTAATATCCAAGTGGTTGGTGGGCTCATCCATCACCAAAACATTAAAAGGTTGCAATAACAATTTAGCAAGAGCCAAACGGTTACGCTCACCCCCAGAAAGTACTCTCACATATTTCTCAGCTTCCTCGCCCCTAAATAGGAATGAGCCTAAAATATCGCGAACCTTACTTCTATTCTTTTCATTGGCAGCATCAATCATGATGTCCAAAACAGTTTTGTTTCCATCTAAATACTCGGCTTGATTTTGAGCGAAATATCCAATTTGGACATTATGGCCAAGTTTTAAATGACCTTCATGCTTTAACTCTCCAACGATTATCTTTGCCAATGTAGATTTTCCTTGACCATTCTGACCTACAAAAGCAATCTTACTTTCGCGCTCAACATTCAGATCAATGTTTTTTAGCACTTGCAAATCGCCATATTTTTTAGAGATATGCTCTGCTTCCACCACTACTTTCCCAGGCACAATAGAAATTGGGAAATTAAGGGTCATGACGCTATTATCATCTTCGTCCACCTCAATACGGTCCATACGATCCAACTTTTTGATCAGCGATTGGGCCATTGTTGCTTTGGACGCTTTGGCTCGAAATTTCTCAATTAATTTTTCAGTCTGCTCAATTTGTTTTTGCTGATTTTTTTGTGAGGCCAACTGCTGCGCCTTAAGTTCATTTCGGAGAACTAAATACTGCGAATATGGTTTTTTATAATCGTAAATCCTTCCCAAAGAGATCTCAATAGTACGATTGGTGACATTGTCCAAAAACATCTTATCGTGCGATACGATAACCACAGCTCCAACATAACTCCTTAAAAAACCTTCTAGCCAAATAATAGACTCTATATCCAAGTGGTTGGTTGGCTCATCCAGCAGTAAAATATCATTGTTTTGTAGTAATAATTTGGCCAACTCAATACGCATACGCCATCCCCCTGAAAAAGTATCTGTCAGCTTCTCAAAATCCTGGCGCTTAAAACCCAACCCTTGGAGGATTTTTTCGGTTTCACCTTGATAATTATATCCACCTATAATTTCGTACTGATGTTGGATGTCGCTCAAATCTACCATAAGCTGATGGTAAATATCACTTTCATAATCAGTGCGCTCCACCAACTGATGATTGATATCATCAATTTTAGCTTCCAATTCCTTGATTTCTTTAAAAGCTTCGTAGGCTTCTTCAAGAACTGTCCTGCCTAAGACAAAATCAATATCCTGTTTCAAAAATCCAAAACTTAAATTTTTATCAGCGGCAATTTGACCCGTATCCGGTTCCATTTCCTTCGAAAGAATTTTAAGCATGGTAGATTTCCCAGCGCCATTTTTTCCGATAAGACCAATTCTGTCACCAGCTCCGAGTCTAAAAGTAATATCTTCGAATAGGTATTCGCCTTGAAAGGAAATAGAAAGATTATGTATATTGAGCATTATTTGTAAGTATTGTTACAAAACATTAATTTTAAAAATCTTAATTTTGTTTTTTATTTGAAAATGCAAAAGTAATCATAATCCATGATAAATAAAGGAAGTAAACTATATAGTATTTTTACCGGATCATGTCCGAAGTGCCATGAAGAATCAATGTACCTCAATCCTAATCCATATGTGCTAAGAGATACCCTAAAGATTGGAGAAAAATGTTCCCATTGCCAAACGAAGTATCGTTTGGAGCCTTCATTCTTTTTTGGCTCCATGTACGTCAGCTATGGGGTTGGTATTGCATTTTCAGTGGCCGCATTTATTATTAGCTATTTCTTCTTGAATTCTTCTCTGATGACAGCATTTATAGCCATAACAGTGACTCTCATTGTTTTTATGCCAATTATTATGCGCGTATCAAGAACCATTTGGATAAACATGTTTATCCACTATGACAAGGATTTGGCCCAAAAAAATCCTAAGAAAAGATGATAAGTGCTCTTGCAGAACATTTATCCAGAGCAAGGTATCGTGGCATCCTAATCTTGGAAGCGTTTAATATCTATTTCTTCTTCCAACGGGAGGTCATTTTCCAAAAGTTGGAATAATTGCTTCGCGACATAAGGTCCAATCATTACGCCACGAGTTCCCAATCCATTTAAAATGGCTACATTCCTGTATTTTGGATGCCTACCAACCAAAGGTCTTCTGTCCTTAACGGTAGGACGAATGCCAGCCACCTGATCCACGACTTCATACTTACAGGTGATGAGTCCTTTTAGCTTATCCAACAACTCCATTTTTGCAGCTTCAGTAATATCGTGCGTAGTGTCCTCCCAATTATAGGTGGCTCCTACCGAATAGCAATCGTCTAGTTCCGGAACCACAAATACAGAAGATTTTAATATAAACGCCATTTTTAAGTCTGACGCTTTAATGGTCAAAACTTCACCTTTGGCCACATTAAGAGGTAATTCCTTAAAAAATGGATTCTTAACCATGCCAAAACCCTCAGCAAAAACAATAAATTTAGATTTGATGTTTTCATAGATTACGAAATCATGCTGAAGTTTTAAATCAGAATAATCAAAAGTTTCAGTGCTATAACTATTAATCGTTTTCAAAAATAATTTGTAATGTTTTAGCAATGCCGAGGTATCCACACGTCCCGTTTCTAAAACTCTTCCAAAACCGAAAGGTGCATTAACTGTATCAATTTCGTTTTTGATGATTTGTGGAGACAGATAATCTTCCAACAAAGGCTTATCGGAAGCATTGAACCATTCATTTTGCTCTTCCACCGACGCAAACCTTCTATAAACTGGCAACTTATGATCTAATTTGACGCCTAATAGGTTCTCCAAATGTTCGTAAAAAGGTAAGGCTATCTCCAACTGTTCCTTGGCTTTCCAAACTGGCGAAAAACGCTTAAGAATAACAGGGTTATACAAACCAGCAGCGACTACAGAGGACTGCTGTGATTCATCATCAAACACTATAAAGGTTTTCTCATTGGCTCTTAGTTCCTCACAAAAAGAGATGCCCGCCAATCCACAGCCTACAATGATATAATCGACTTCTTTCATGCCCACAAAAATACCATTCTTAATCGATATTACTTTACTGTGCTTTCAAATTTTGCAATGAAAAAATTAGAAATATATCGGGGTTATTTGAACAAAAAAAGCGCCCACTTAAAAAGTGAGCGCTTCAATTAAAACAATAGGCAGTTACTAGTAAGCCCACATATCTTGTTCAAAATCACGAATCTTATCTTTGATACGATCAGATTCCAACAGTTGCATTAAGGCGTTGTCAGCAACATACTCCTTAACTTCTCTGTCTCCGTAAACATTTTCTTCTTTGTACATATAGCCATTGAAACGTCTTGAATTCAACAAGTGGTCATACGAAAATGGCATGGCACTATTTTGATTGTTGAATGCTTTGGCTTCATGCAAAACATTTCTTACCTCTGGATAGAATACCCAAAATAAGGCAATAGGTTGTTTGTTGGCTTCATCATCAGAGTCAATAAAATTCACGTCTGGTGCAGCTGGTGCGATTCCCAACAGTCTATACTTCAATTCGCCTTGACGCTTATCAAAATACCACAACCCCTTTATAAGGTAAGCACTGATATCATAAGACTGAATATCTCTCTTTAAAATATATTCTGGAGACACAAACCCTTCTGAATTGTACTGTTGGTATCCAATATCTAAAGTGTCAGTTTTTGACATGATAGATTGGATGTCCTGTGGTTTACGTTTGGTGGTAAAATAAGAATCATCATAAACGTTTTCAATCTTTCCGTCTCTGATACTTTTCCATAGTACATCAAACAAAGAGCGTCTGTTTGCTCCAATGTTATTGGTGTCTACCGGATAGTATAATGGAAAATTGACACGTTCATCAAGAACTATTTTCTCCCAAGTCATTTTTGAAAACATGATATCTCTATCATCAACATAACCGTATTCAAGCGGTCTGTCGTTATCCATAGCTTTTTGGGCGTCAGATTTTACACCAATTTCTTGGGGTGTTTTTGCATTGAGCAAGTTTGTTTGTCCAAACGAACTCACTGCGAACCCAACACTTAAAACGGTTAATAAACAATATTTTAATTTCATCTTTTTAATTATTATTTGGGATATTAATACCTTGATGTACTCAACGTGATTACAACGTTCCTAAATTATATTTAGTTTGATATTTCAATAAATACTGGTGATGCAGGAAGCAATTTAATACTGCTGTTTCCTTTGATCTCAGATTTAATTTCAAAAATCTGAACACCATCACCTCTTGATGCTTTACGCAATGCGCTTCGTGCTTGATCATTCATTTTATTACCATTAACAGTAACTGTTGGCTGACCTGGCACTTTAATTTTGAATGATGTCACGTTGATGTCAAGATCAAAATCAAAGTCGAATAATTTAGCATTAACTGTCGCTATTTCAACATTGTTCTTTGGTAAGCTTACATTATCAGCTTGTCCAGCAATAGTTCCTGAAGGCTTAGGAATATCCTTGATTCTGAAAGACGCTTTATCATTAACAGGAGATCCATCAGGAAGCTTTCCATTAACATTAATCGTCACCTCTTTACCAGAACCCGGTCTCATTACATATTTACCAGTTCCTGACCCTTTGCTTAATCCAGGAGCAGATGCTGTTACGTTATTATCAGAAACACCAGCAAATGATATGGTCATTGGGTTATCGACACCGCGGTAAACCACATTCATCTTGTCTGCTGAAATAGTTGCAGAGTTTGGTTTAGGAACTACAGCATAGGTACTTGTGATTGGAATTTCAACTATTTCATCACCTTCCTTAAATTGTAAACTTCCTTTTATATCACGTTCTCCTACAGCTCCTGAAGGGAAATCAAGAAGTACTTGACCTGCTTGGGTATTGTCCAATTCTTTTCCGTTAATTGTGATCTTTTCGAAATTCAGAGTATTGTCAAAACGGCCCAATACTACTTTCCCTTTGAAATTTTCACCACTAAAGAATGCCGTTTTATCAGGAATTACAATTGCTGTATAATTTTTCATAGACAATTGCTTCACCTGCTCACCTGCCAACATAGAAGATAAGACTTCAGACTCTATTGTTTTAACATCGGCTTGTAATTGCGTAAGCTTCGTTAAAGACGCCACCATAGGGAAGCCTTCAAAATGATAGTTCACCCATCCTTTTTTGATGCCATCGGTGGTTTTCTGATCATCAGTTGCGAATTTTTTACGAATATCAGCTTGGATATCTTGATTACCTTCGCCTAATTCCTGAATCACACCTTCTCTATAAGTTTTGATTTGATCTAAAAATTCCTGACCTGCTTTCGTCAATTTATCACCGTTGAACCATTTCTCATCAAGAAAATCAGTCCTATCCATTTCCTCGTATTTCTTTGGATCTTTTACCGATTTCAATAAGCCAGATTTAACGGATTCTAGATAGCTGTAAAAATCTGTTGAAAGTTTGTCAATTGCATCTGCCTTTGCTTTTAATGGCTCATATTTAGCTGGTTGTTCAGCAACTTTGCTTGCCAGACCATCCATAAATGCATTGTTACGAATCGTTGCAGATTCATTAGAATCAGTGATTCTTTCGTTCATTAACCCAAATGCTGAAAGCACTTCTTTCGACATATTAAGCGCCATCATTGCGATAAACACCAAATACATAAGGTTAATCATTTTCTGTCTTGGGGATAATTTTCCTCCTGCCATCTCTAATTAGTTTTTAGTTGTTGGTTTGTATAATTTCTACTAATTACTAATTATTTCTGTTCATTGCAGAAAGCATACCACCATAAACACCATTCAATGATGATAGGTTAGATGCCAATGACTTCATTTGATCTTTAAGTTTTGTTGCGTTTTCAACAGCTTCTTCGTTAATCGCAGCCTGGCGACTTGCAGATTCCATCTGAACTTTATAAAGACTGTTCAATGACTCCATTTGAGCAGCAGCCAATGACATTTCTTCACCGTACTTTCTGGTAGCAGTCATCGAATCTACTGTTGGGTTGATCCCTTTTGCAGCACCTTCAAAGTTTTTGATACTATTCCCTAAACTGGCCATTAATTCGCCATCAATTTTTGCATCTTTAAGTAATTCATCCAATTTTTTAGATAAAAGACCTTCAGCATCTTTCTCTTTTAATTGTTCCTTTTTTGTATGAACAGTTTGACCTCCTGCCAATTCAGGATACACTAATGACCAATCCAAATCGTCATCAATAGGTTCAAAAGCCGAAACAGCAAATACAACTGACTCTGTTACCAGACCGAGGATCAACATTTCGTTACCAAAGGGCCAGTGCATAATTTTAAAAAGTGCTCCTAGGATTACAACTGCGGCCCCTAGACCGTAGGTCATTACCATAATTCTTTTTCTTGTTCTTGATTGTGCCATAATGTTTGTTTTAAGTTAAGTTAAAGTTCTTAAGTAGATTAATATTTAGTTTTGGTTGTAATACGTATTAATTTTTGTTTGTGGCTGCGTTGGCAGTAATATCAGTACCCATATAATCCTGTACGGTTCTAAAGCCGATATAACTACGTGCTGAATCAGCGTACTCGTAATCTCTTGAACTCACCTGTAGGAAGTAAGCAACGTCTTTCCATGAACCACCCCGTACCACTTTACGTTGGTTGTTGGCATCATTGACATTAGGATTAATAGTAGACATGTACTCATAAGATGCTGGATCATAAGATCCGTGTACCCATTCTGAAACGTTACCAGCCATGTTATAAAGGTTATAATCATTTGGTTCGTAGGATTTTGCTTCAACAGTATATAATGCCATATCGGCAGCATAGTCGCCACGCAATGGCTTAAAGTTGGCTAAGAAACACCCTCTATCGTTTTTAGCATAAGGACCACCCCATGGGAATGTTGCACCTTGCAAACCTCCTCTTGCAGCATATTCCCACTCTGCTTCAGATGGTAACCTGAATGAGTTAACGGCCTGTCTACCTCTTGCCTTTTGGTAAGAGTTTTTATATAAAGTTCTCCAGTTACAGAATGCATTAGCCTGTTTCCAAGACACACCTACTACCGGATATTCACCATAAGCATCGTGCCAGAAATAATCATTGTGCATTGGCTCATTATAAGAGTATGCAAAATCTCTAATCCAAGCGGTAGTATCTGGGTAAATTTCAACCTCTTCAGTAACTAAAACGTCCTTACGTTTTAAATCTCTGTTTTTGGCCGCCTTCTGGATGTCCATATAAGTGTATTGAAACTTAAATTTCTTAACATCCCAAGTACGTTGGCCGTTATAAGATTCTTCCATTGGCAAATACATGGTGTCCATAACTTCAGCATAGTACTCATCTGGATACTTGTTGTTGTCAAAAATAAGTTTCACGTTTTTGTTCAATTTACGACCTTCATAACCTGTAGGACCTAACCCACTATAATTGTCGTACATGTACTTTTCATAAACGGTCATATTTTCTGGATCCGCATCTTTAAATGCGAATTCTCCAGTACCTCCATCGCCAGGAGTCAAACCAAAATCATCAGCAATAATGGCCAACTTCGTTCTGATAGTAGAATCTCTTACCCAATTTACGAACTTGCGATACTCACTATTCGTGATTTCAGTCTCATCCATGTAAAAGGCTCTAACTGTGGCAGTTTTGGTTGGTGCATCCTGTATACCAGCCAAATCATCATCAGATTTACCCATAATGAATGACCCACCAGGGACAAGCGCCATTCCGTATGGTTTTTCTGGATGCCATTTCTTTCCTTTAGCACCTACTAGTTCTCCTCTGTCTCCAGAATTACAACTAGCCATGAGGGCTAAAACAGCGGTTAATAAAGCGAACTTCTTCATATTCATATAAACTCGAGGTTAAATTATTTAGTCTTAATGTTCAGTTTGTATATTTTGAGGGAGTAAACATATCTATATATTTTCAAAAAAACAATTTTTTTTTCACTTTTTTTGCATTTCATCCCAAAAAGAGGGCGTTTCATCGATTAAAGAAATGTTAACAAAACTGATTAGAAACTGTTTTTTCTATAGGCTTTATACCATCTTTCGGGTATTTTTCCTTGTATGGCCTCTTCGTAATCCTCATACATGCAAGGTAATAACGTATGCTTTTTTAATTTATTATTGGCCTCTGGTAAAAAAGGAATTTCGATCCACCAACGTCCTGTTTTGATACTCTTGTAAAAAATCAGTTCATCATCATCTATCAAGACGTTAAACTTCTGATAATTGATATCATCATTTAAAGGATCTTCCTTTATCCGACAATTCACCCCTTCAATAAAGTACCAGAGCATTTGCGAGACAAGCATTGCAGTAACGTGATCATCTTCTGAATGTTGGTATTCATAAACACCAAACGAGGACACTTTATTGCTGATACCTGCATATCGAGCAATGGCACAAATTTCCTTACCATCTAATCCATTAGGCGAATATTTTTGCTTACTTGATAACTCAGAAGCCTTAACCGACTTCAAATCGACGCTGACAATATGGGCATCTCTCATCACAGGTTCTACCAAGGCTATTGATTTAGACACTTCCCCCAACCGATAGGCTTCAAAGTAAAGCTTCTCCATTAAATCTATTTCTTCTTGAGAATTGAAATAGGTTTGATACCCAATAGTTGAATAGTTAAACAAATTGTAGGGCTGTTCTAAGATAATCTTCCCTAAATAGCTATTATTCTTTATAGGTAAGGTTGAATCGCCCAGATCAAAATTACTATCCACGTTAACAATATTCACCATTGGCAAAATACCGTCATAAGCTCTGTAATTGGAATAGGTCAAATCTTGACTACCTCCTAATATGATAGGGATGATTTGCTTTTCAAGCAATACATTGATGGTTGTTCTCAGAGCAAAATAAGTATCTTCTACACTATCGCCTTTTCTAATATCTCCCAAATCTGCCACAGTGGTGTGCCAATTTCCAGGAAAAAGATGGTACAAGACCTTTCTGATCATATTCAATTGCACATCCGTCCCTATATAATTGACATCGTTTCTATTTTCAAGAACACCTATAATTGCAATCTTTACATCGTCAAGATCTGGAAGTCCATCCGCATTGGAATGTATCTTAAACTTTTTACCCAAAGCATGCGGCAATAAAAGCTCATTGTCTGCCAAAACCTCATCAGAAACAGGAGATAAAAAATTAAAAGTCATGATTTACTTCTTTTTAGGAGTTGCTTTTTTTGCGGCCGTCTTTTTAGGGGTGGACTTTTTGGCTGGCGCTTTTTTGGCAGTTTTCTTTTTAGAAGCTTTGGCTTCAATCATTGCTTTTGCACTTTCTAAGGTTAACTCAGAAACATCAACGGTTTTAGCCAATTCGATTTTAGTTTTACCCTTTATTACGTTATGACGTCCCCATCGTGCTTTTTCTACACGTATGCCTTCGTCTTCCCAATTGTGGATAACCTTATCTATTTCCTTTTGTATTTTATCCTCAATCAATTGTACGATGTCTTCATCCGATAAATTGTCCCAATCGTATTTTTTATTGACGTTAATGAACATCTCGTTCCATTTGATAAATGGTCCAAAACGTCCTTTACCTTTCTGAACAGGTAAATCCTTATACATATATATAGGTGCGTCTGCTTTTTCCTTTTCCTTAATCAACTCTATGGCCTCGTCAAGCTCCACATTCAAGGCTTCCATCCCTTTTGGAAGTGAGATATACTTATCACCAAATTTCACGTAAGGTCCAAAACGGCCATTGTTGACCTCAACAGTTTCGTCTTTATAACTGCCCAATGTTTTTGGAAGTTGGAAGAGATCCATCGCTTCCTCATAAGTTATTGTATTTAATTGCTGGTCTGGAGACAGACTGGCAAATAATGGCTTTTCTTCTTCCTCAACGGTTCCTATTTGTACCATTGGCCCAAATTTACCTAAGCGTACACTCACCTGACGACCTGTTTTTGGATCTTTCCCCAAGATACGTTCGCCTGATTCCCGTTCTGCATTTTCTTGAACATCTTCAACCTGCGGATGGAAATCCTTATAGAAATCCTTCATCATTTTGGTCCAATCTTCCTTGCCTTCTGCGATTTCATCAAAATCAGCTTCTACTTTTGCCGTAAAATTATAATCTAAAATACTCGCAAAATGATTGACCAAGAAGTCGGTAACGATCATTCCAATATCAGTTGGAACCAGTTTACCTTTATCTGATCCAACTTTTTCTGTGAGCTCCTTATCTTTTACCTTTCCATTTTTTAAAGTCAATTGTGTATAGTTACGCTCTGTTCCTTCCACAGATCCTTTTTCTACATAATTTCTATTCTGAATGGTTGAAATGGTTGGGGCGTAAGTTGATGGACGACCAATGCCCAATTCCTCCAATTGTTTTACCAAAGAAGCTTCTGTATATCTGTAAGGCGGTCTTGTGTAACGCTCAGTGGCCGTAATATAAGAGTTGAGAAGAGTTTCGTTCGTTTTCATTGCAGGCAACATCCCGTCCTGTTCTGAATCTTCGTCATCCGTACCTTCTAGATACACTTTTAAAAACCCTTCAAAAGTGATGACCTCTCCATTCGCACTGAATAACTCTTTATGGGTTGAAGCACTAATTTTTACGTTAGTACGCTCGAGTTCGGCTTCGCTCATTTGCGAAGCGATGGCACGTTTCCAAATCAAATCATATAACCGTGCCTGATCTCTATCAATCTGTACAGAATGCACAGAAAAATCAGTAGGCCTAATCGCCTCATGCGCTTCTTGTGCACCTTTTGATTTCCCTTTATAATTGCGTGGTTTACTATATTTAGAACCATAAGCCTCCTTGATTTCTGCTTCCGCACCTTTACGGGCATCGTCAGATAAGTTGACACTATCTGTTCTCATATAAGTTATCAATCCAGCTTCATACAAGCGCTGTGCCATAGTCATGGTTTTCGATACCGAAAAATAGAGTTTACGCGACGCCTCTTGTTGTAAGGTTGAAGTGGTAAATGGTGCCGCTGGAGATTTCTTAGCGGGCTTTTTGTCTAATTCAGCAACTTTAAATGCGGCTGATGCATTGGATTCTAAAAATTTATAGGCTTCTTCTTTAGTAGAAAAATTCTTCGGAAGCTTTGCCTTAAAAGTCTGCCCCTCTTCATTAGAAAATTCAGCATCAATTCTATAAGACGCTTCTGGATTGAATTCTTGTATTTCTCTTTCGCGTTCTACAATAAGTCTGACGGAAACAGATTGCACACGGCCTGCTGAGAGTCCGCCTTTAACCTTGCGCCATAATACAGGAGATAATTCATAACCCACAATTCTATCTAATACCCGGCGCGCCTGTTGCGCGTCTACTAAATGGTAATCAATATCACGAGGGTTTTCAATGGCTTTTAGAATGGCAGTTTTGGTAATTTCATGAAAAACAATACGTTTGGTCTTTGCTTTGTCCAATTTTAAAGTCTCAGCTAAATGCCAAGCAATGGCCTCACCCTCACGATCCTCATCACTTGCCAACCAAACCATATCGGCTCCTTTTGCTAAATCTTTCAGTTTTTTTACAACTGCTTTTTTATCTTTGGATACTTCATAAGTTGGCTTGAAATTGCCGTCAACATCAACCCCCAATTCTTTTGAAGGTAAATCGGCAATATGCCCAAAACTAGACTCTACCTTAAAATCCTTTCCTAAAAATTTCTCAATTGTTTTAGCCTTTGCAGGGGACTCAACAATTACCAAGTTCTTCGCCATATTAATTTTTTTATGGCTACAAATGTATATGAAAAATAATTATTCAACCTAATTAAAAATATTTAAGCCCATTTATGTGCATTTAATCGATTGATGGATAGGAACAAAAAAAGCCTAGAGATTCAGGCTTTAGAAAAATATTAAGAGTATTTTTTTAATTCAATGAATAGCTACTCAATAGTTGCAGTTTACTATCCATATATTGGTATTGATATAACACGCCATTACCAACCATTAATAAACTATTTTTTAAAGGAATGACATCTTTGGCATGCACATTTGGAAACGATTCGATTTGTTTTAAAGCCCGAGGATTGGTTTTATCAAATACTTTTAAGCCTGAAGTGCCATCACAAACAAACAAGCTGTTATTACTGAAACCTAAACCATAAGGATTGTCCAGAGCATATCTGTCCGCCAAGGTTGGTTTTGTTTTATCCGAAATATCTATAACTTCAAGCACACTTTCCAATTGACCACAGGCATTTCCGCCTCTTAAAGTAAGATAGGCATAATTGCCATCCACAACAATAGGATCACAGCCTTCCCAATGGACAAATTCAGATACATAACTAGGACTTGCCGGATTTTCCATACTGTAGATATACGTCCCATTGGTGCCGCCTAAATAGAGATAATCATCTGCATAGAACATGGTTTCAATATTCCATCCAGACGGTTGTATAGTTTCTAAAATTGGTGAACCCAAATTAGAAATATTGAAAATAGACATTTCATAAGAACCCACCGTATATAAGTAATCTTTAACAATCTGAAAACGCGCTAAAGAGCCACCAACGCCAACATTTGAACTCTCTGCTACATTAGAAAACGCGGCATCATTGAAAACTAAATCATTGGGATTGAAGATTTCGCGGCGTTCTTGTACAATGTTCCACCCTACTACAACATTATTTTCAAAGTCAAAATTATTAAAATCAGCATATTCTGCTTCATTGGGAATGCGGTAATTATAGACAGAAAATACGTCTTCCAAACGCTCAACAAGTTTTATGTTCTGAATATTGGAAACATCAAAAACAACTAAATCTGTAGCACTATCTGCATAGAGAAAGTTATTCTTAATAGAAATATCCTCATTACCAGGTATTTTTAAATATGAGATTGTCTTAGGTGCTTTTGGATTTGAATTGTCCACCACATGAACGCCATTATCCTTATCAGAAATAAAGATATAATTGTCATAGGCATAAATTTTACCAGCTTCAACTATGGCCTTTGCTGATTGTACGTCAATTGAATTTCTAAATTCAGTTTTGGACATCATTTCTGGCACAGCAACGTTGATCATTTCATAGTCTTTGTCGTCATCATGACATGACCATAGACAAACAAAAGCAAAAAGGAGTAGTATGTGTTTCATGAGAGGTGGTTTTATTAATAGATGCAAAACTTTGTAAAAGGTTGCGTTACAGGAACTCTCTTTCACCAATTCTATTTAATTCACTTAAATCATCAAACCCAACCGTACCTTTATATATATAAAAGATAGGATGATACATGAAAGGCGCAAAAAACAAACCTCCAAGTCCGCAAGATACCATACTCAAGACCATAACCGTGACATAAGAAACCAAAAGCAACCCAAAAGTCAATACCCATTTTTTATTTCCCAATCTAAAACTTGAACCAACGATATCTCCTATGGACCATTCTGGATTAAACGCAAAAACCAATGAAAAGAAGGACATCGGCACCATGACATAAATAAATGGTAAATAAAAGAATAAAACTGCAGGAAGTGCTATTAAAATAGTCACAAACATCAGAAGGAAAATTTTACCAAGATACCTGCCCTTCAGGAAAAAAAACATGTCCGAGGTTTTGACCATCTGGCCTTGATCTAAGTGGCTCAAAATTCTAAAAAACGCAGCGATCAGTGCAACTTGAATGCCTCCAACGGCAAGGACACCTACACAAAACAACAAAATATAAACTATAGAAAAACCAGCAAATAGACCACTCATGGCATTAGGATCCATTTGCCCAGATTCAGATTGCGCAATCAACATCATAATCATCGGAACATATAAAACAATTATTAATGGTAGCATCAAAATCATCACAAATAATTGCATTAAAAAACCATGCAGCCAGCTTTTTTTGAATAATTCAATGGATTGATTAAAGATAGTTCCGAAATCCAATTCTCTAGCATTGGCTACCTTGGATTGAAATTCTTGTGGTGTCATGATTTCCTGTTTAAATTAATTCTACAACCAAAGAAACCATTAATATTTAACATTATCAAAACAATTTTATGCACTGTCACTTTGTCACAATCATTAAAATAATCCTATCTTTGCAGCTGCCTTTTAATGAAGGTGTAAAATTTTACCAATAGAAGTTTCAAGACACTTATGGAGAAAATTATCGACGAAAACAAACAAGGAGAAAGCCTCGTACTCGAACAAAAAACGGAAAATAATCGCAAGCTTTTTATTGAAAGTTATGGCTGTTCCATGAATTTTAGCGACAGTGAAATTGTGGCTTCCATCTTATATAAAGAAGGTTACAACACCACCCAAAAATTAGAAGACGCCGATTTAGTTTTAATAAACACCTGTTCTATACGCGATAAAGCAGAACAAACGATTCGTAAACGTTTAGAAAAATATAATGCCGTAAAACGCATCAATCCAAAAATGAAAGTTGGGGTTTTAGGCTGTATGGCTGAACGTTTGAAAAGCAAACTCCTTGAAGAAGAAAAAATTGTAGACCTTGTTGTGGGCCCTGATGCATACAAAGATCTTCCTAATTTATTGTCAGAAGTTGAGGACGGCAGAGATGCCATTAACGTTCTTTTAAGTAAAGATGAAACCTATGGCGATATTTCACCTGTGAGATTAAATACCAATGGGGTCAGTGCTTTTGTGTCCATCACTCGTGGTTGTGACAATATGTGTACATTTTGTGTGGTGCCATTTACCCGTGGACGGGAACGCAGTCGTGACCCGCAAAGTATTTTAGAAGAAGTCAATGACCTCTGGAATAAAGGTTATAAGGAAATTACACTGTTAGGCCAAAATGTCGATAGCTATTTATGGTACGGTGGCGGACTAAAAAAGGATTTTGATAAAGCCAGTGACCTTCAAAAGGCAACCGCAGTCGGCTTTTCTAACCTTATGGAATTATGCGCAAAAGCGCAACCTAAAATGCGCATCCGTTTTTCAACTTCAAATCCACAAGATTTAACTTTGGACGTGATTGAAACGATGGCTAAATATAAAAACATTTGCAAACACATCCATTTGCCAGTGCAAAGTGGCAGCAATCGTATTCTAAAAGAGATGAACCGCTTGCACACGCGGGAACAGTATTTTGAATTGATAGATAATATCAAACGCATCCTTCCTAGTTGTTGCATTTCTCATGATATGATTGCCGGTTTCCCTACCGAAACAGAAGCGGATCATCAAGACACCTTGAGCCTAATGCAATATGTCAAATATAATTTTGGATATATGTTCACCTATTCTGAACGTCCTGGCACTTTGGCAGAACGCAAATTGGAAGATGATGTTCCTGAAGATGTTAAGAAAAGACGTTTGGATGAGATTGTGCAATTACAACGACAACATAGCGAAATTAGGACCAGACAGTTTGTAAATACAACCGTGGAAGTTTTGATTGAGCGCGAATCTAAAAAATCAGATAATGAATGGTCAGGAAGAACCTCACAAAATGTTGTGGCGGTTTTCCCTAAAGAAAACTATAAGATCGGTGACCTCGTAAATGTTAAGGTTAACGATTGCACGAGTGCAACTTTAATAGGAAAAGCCATCGAATATGCAGTTATTTAATAATTTAAAATTTTCAACGTATCAGGTTATGCTTTGCAACACAAGCATTCTTAATTCTTAACTTTTAATTTATAAATGGAATCAATTCAAGCCATAAAACAGCGTTTCGGGATTATTGGGAATGACCCAAAACTCAACCGATCCATAGAAAAAGCCATTCAAGTTTCCCCCACGGATATTTCGGTGTTGGTAACTGGAGAAAGCGGTGTTGGAAAGGAAAGTATTCCAAAGATCATACATCAATTATCACATCGCAAGCACGGCAAATATATTGCTGTAAACTGCGGCGCCATACCTGAAGGCACTATTGACAGTGAGCTTTTTGGACATGAAAAAGGAGCGTTTACAGGCGCCACAAACACACGCGAAGGCTATTTTGAAGTTGCGGATGGCGGAACCATTTTCTTGGATGAAGTTGGCGAATTGCCACTCACAACGCAAGTACGCTTACTTCGTGTCTTAGAAAATGGCGAATTTATTAAGGTAGGCTCCAGCAAAGTACAGAAAACAGATGTCCGCATTGTGGCTGCTACAAATGTCAATATGTTTGAGGCCATTAAAAAAGAAAAGTTTCGAGAAGACCTTTATTACCGATTGAGCACTATCGAGATCCATTTGCCTCCATTGCGTGAGCGCAAGGAAGATATCCATTTGTTGTTTCGGAAATTTGCTAGCGATTTTGCGCTTAAATACAAAATGCCAACCATCAAATTGACAGATGAAGCTGTAGAAGTACTCTTGAAAAACAGATGGAACGGAAATATCCGGCAGTTACGCAATGCTGCGGAGCAAATTTCAGTATTGGAACATACAAGAACCATTAGCGCCGCCACTTTAAAGGGCTATTTGCCAAGTCAAGGTGACAATCTCCCGGCGGTAATCAAAAATTCAAAAAGTGATAGTGACTTTAGTAGCGAGCGCGAAATTCTCTACAAGGTCCTTTTTGACATGAAGAGTGATTTAAATGATTTGAAGAAACTCACCATGGAACTCATGAAAAATGACAACGCCAATGAAGTACAAAAGAAAAACGAAAGCTTGATTCAAAAGATCTATCGTGACAAGGAAGAAGATGACGACGACGATTACGAAGAGACTGTTGAAGATTTAGAAGTCCTTTCTATTCCTGAGAAAATGAACCAGCTCTCTGAAGCCATTGATGAATCTAATGATAAATATTATTTTGCTGAGGAAGTTGAAGAAGAGGAAACCTTGTCCTTACATGATAAAGAATTAGAATTGATCAAAAAATCATTGGAACGTCATCAAGGAAAACGCAAATTGGCAGCGGCTGAACTTGGAATTAGCGAGCGTACCTTATATAGAAAAATCAAACAATACGATCTGTAAGTCGATATCCAATAAAAAACACGTGAAAAAATTTAAAATCTTAGTTCTCCTTTTTAGTCTTGGACTGATATCTGGATGTGGAAGTTATTCATTTACTGGAATTTCTCTACCAGCATCCACAAACACCTACCAAGTAAATTATTTTCAAAATGACGCGCTCCTGGTCGAGCCAGGATTAGACCGAACCTTCACAAATGCACTGGCCGATTTAATCCAAAATCAAACCAGTTTGCAATTGGTAACTTCTGGCGCCGATATTACTTATGAGGGTGAAATTACTGAATACCGTATTTCGCCAACCACAGCAACAGCTGATATTACTGCTGCTCAAAACCGTTTGACTATTGGTGTGCGCGTACGCTATTATGAGAAAGACAATCCTGACAACGATCTCAGTCAACAATTTTCATTCTTTTATGACTATCCAGCCGCAGCACAGTTGGTTGGTGCACAAAAAGATACGGCAATTTCAGAAATTCTTGAGCGGATTACACAGGATATTTTAAATGCCACTCTTGGCAAATGGTAACTTATAACGTGAACAAACAGGATTTTACATACTTACTTACACATTCTCAGCAACTAACTTCTGCTCAAACCGAAACCGTGAGAGAAATTGTTAGTAAATATCCCTATTTTCAGCCCGCCAGGGCTTTGTATTTAAAAGGATTAAAATCTAAAGAAAGCTTTAAATACAATCAAGAGCTCAGAATTACGGCAGCTTATACTACGGATAGAAGTATTTTATTTGATTTTATAACCTCAGAAGCATTCAATCAAAATGAAATCTCAAAACTTATCAAACAAAATACAGAACTCCTAAAAAGTATTGAAGTTAAGGATGCTGATGACATTTCTGTGCTCAAAAGTGTCACAATTGATGATGCATTAAAACAACATATTAAAGATAGCGAAGGTGTTTTGGACCCGAATTTATTTGAAGAGAAACAAGGACCAACTCTTATTTCTTCTGAAAACAATTCAAATAAACCTATCATTGCTGTAGATATTGAAAACATTCAACCATCACCAGAAGAACAATTGAGCATTGGAAAACCCTTAAATTTTGACAAAAACGAAACCCATTCATTCACGCAATGGCTAAAAATCACCAGTTTCAAGCCTATAGAAAGAGAGCCAAAAGAAATCGTATTGAAAGATGAGCCTCTATTAGAAACCGGTACTGAGAAACCAAAACCGGAATCTCCGTTAGAAAAAAAATTCGATTTGATCGATAAATTCATCACTAACAATCCGAAAATTGCACCTGTTAGAGAATCGAAGCCTACAATTAACTTGGCGCAAACGCAATTGGTACAGAATGATAACCTCATGACAGAAACTTTGGCCCGAATATATTTGGAGCAAAAAAATTATGATAAGGCAATTCAATCTTATAGAATTTTAATTTTGAAATATCCAGAAAAAAGTGGTTTCTTTGCAGACCAAATTAAAGCAGTAAAACAATTACAGGAAAATAATAACAAATAGCACATGAGTACGTTTTCAATATTTTTAGTCCTTATCATCATAGTATCCTTCTTGTTGGTGGTTGTCATCATGGTTCAAAATCCAAAAGGAGGAGGATTATCTTCATCATTTGGCGGCGGCGGTACACAACAATTAGGTGGTGTTAAAAAAACAACAGACTTTTTAGATAAAAGCACGTGGATTTTAGCTACTGTTTTACTCGTTTTGATATTGGTATCCAATATTGCTATTGATGGTGCAACAGGAACTACTGAATCTAAAGCGTTGGATAGTGATGCAGCAACCAGCATGCCAGCACCGGTCAAACCCGCTACAGAAACTCCTGCAACGCCAATTGGCACTCCAGAAAACTAAATCAATTCAACACCAAATAATCAAAATGCCAACAAAATCTGTTGGCATTTTTTTGTTACTGAAACTTTGTCAGTTCAGGGCTCATGGCACATTTTTCGCAACTACATAATTCGTAAACAAAATCAATTAACCTGTCACGTCCACGACGTGATTTAAAAAAATAATACAACTATGGGATTAAACATTAAACCATTGGCAGACCGTGTTCTTATTGAACCTGTAGAAGCTGAAACAAAGACAGCTTCAGGAATTATCATTCCAGACAACGCTAAAGAAAAACCTCAAAAAGGTAAAGTTGTCGCCGTTGGTGCGGGTACTAAAAAAAATCCAATGACTGTAAAAGTCGGTCAGACCGTTCTTTACGGAAAATATGCAGGAACAGAACTTAAACTTGAAGGCAAAGATTATCTCATCATGCGTGAAAGTGATGTTCTCGCGATTATCTAATCAAGTTCTTGCGCCTGCCTGTCGGAAGACAGGAAGGCAGGAATCTCCTTTTAAATAAAATCAATTACAAAACAAAAAGTTCCTGTTTTCACAGGAATGTAAAAAATTTATAATTATGGCAAAACATATAAAATTTGATATTGAAGCACGCGACGGATTAAGACGTGGTGTTGACGCATTGGCCAATGCAGTTAAGGTAACTTTAGGACCAAAAGGTCGTAACGTTATAATAGGCAAATCTTTTGGTGCACCTCAGGTGACCAAAGATGGTGTTTCTGTTGCAAAAGAAATTGAATTAGAAGACGCTCTTGAAAATATGGGAGCACAAATGGTAAAGGAAGTTGCTTCCAGAACCAATGATTTAGCAGGTGATGGCACAACTACAGCAACCGTTTTAGCGCAAGCAATCGTAAGAGAGGGTTTGAGAAACGTAGCTGCAGGAGCAAATCCTATGGATCTTAAAAGAGGGATTGACAAAGCGGTATCTGCTATAGTTGCTGAATTGGAAAAGCAAGCTAAAAAAGTAGGCAATTCTACAGAAATGATCAAACAAGTAGCTTCCATTTCAGCTAACAATGATGATGCCATAGGCGAATTGGTAGCCCAAGCGTTTACTAAAGTTGGTAAAGAAGGTGTCATCACTGTTGAAGAGGCTAAAGGTTTAGATACCTACGTTGATGTTGTAGAAGGGATGCAATTTGACAGAGGCTATCTTTCTCCGTATTTTGTTACCGATGCAGACAAAATGATTGCTGATTTAGAAAATCCTTATGTTTTATTATTCGACAAAAAGATTTCTAATCTTCAAGAAATACTTCCTATCCTTGAGCCAGTAGCTCAATCGGGTCGTCCATTATTAATCATCGCTGAAGATGTTGACGGTCAAGCCTTGGCTACTTTAGTAGTGAACAAACTACGTGGCGGATTAAAAATTGCTGCTGTAAAAGCACCAGGTTTTGGAGACAGACGTAAAGCAATGCTAGAAGACATTGCCATCTTAACTGGTGGTGTAGTGATTTCAGAAGAAAGAGGTTTTTCTCTTGAAAATGCTGATTTGACGATGTTAGGAACTGCAGAAACCATTACTGTTGACAAAGACAACACAACCATTGTGAATGGTGCAGGTAAGGCTGAAGATATTAAAGCTAGAGTCAATCAAATCAAAGCACAAATTGAAACAACGACATCTGACTATGATAAAGAAAAGCTTCAAGAGCGTTTGGCTAAATTAGCTGGCGGTGTGGCTGTACTTTATGTAGGTGCTGCTAGTGAAGTTGAAATGAAAGAGAAAAAAGACCGTGTGGATGATGCATTGCATGCTACGCGAGCTGCTGTTGAAGAAGGTATTGTTGCCGGTGGTGGTGTTGCGCTAGTAAGAGCAAAATCAGTATTGGAAAAATTAACCACGGATAACCTAGATGAAACCACAGGAGTTCAAATTGTAGCACGTGCTATCGAATCACCGCTACGCATCATTGTTGAAAATGCTGGTGGCGAAGGAAGTGTTGTTGTTGCGAAAGTTATGGAAGGCAAAAAAGATTTCGGTTTTGATGCTAAAACTGAAACTTATGTGGACATGTTGAAAGCAGGAATTATTGATCCTAAGAAAGTAACACGTATTGCTTTAGAAAATGCGGCGTCTGTTGCTGGAATGATCCTTACTACAGAATGTGCTTTAGTTGACATCAAAGAAGATGCACCATCAATGCCAATGGGCGGCGGCGGCATGCCAGGAATGATGTAATTTTATGAAATTCCTAAATATATTTTTATAAAAAAACGCCTCAAAATTTTGAGGCGTTTTTGCTTTTTACAGTATGTGAAATTAAAGACTAAAATTTCGTTACATCGAATTTTAAGACGCGATCCCAATCATTTTTCGACAATGCAAATATATTATTCGCATTCTAACATATAGAAATTATGAACAGCTTGATTACTGTTTATCGTCTTTATGATCCTCTCTCACCGCTTCATCTCTATAATAACAACAGGTGTGCAAACTTTGATAGGCTTCGTCTGTTGCCTTGATTTCTTTTGTGTCATGACCCACTTCAGCAATACTTTGTTGTATGGCCTTTAAACTGGTTTTGCGTTCATCAAAAATTAATTTCAATTCGTGTGTATTGACGTCCCAATTGGCAATTTTTACACCTTTGGCCTTGATGGCCGCTTTTTCAATCCGTTCTTTACACATGTTGCAAACACCGTCTACTTCAATGGTAGCTTTGGCATTTTTATTCTGTGCAAAAGTGAGTGTTCCAATCAATAATGCGAATACTAATACTATTTTCTTCATATTTTACCTAACCCTTTCCGAAGGAAAGGGGATTCATTTTTTTTAAATTAAACTTCTGTTTTTGTTTTAATTAAATTACAATCATTCCTGATGAATAATTGGTAGTTTGTATTAATGATTATCCGCCACGAATACAAGAATTTTTAACTGAGATATATTTATTTTCCTGCCTGAGCGGAAGGTCAGATTCATGGTTGTTAATTTTAGCTTTTTATTTATGAGATTCCTGCCTTCCTGTCTGCCAACAAGCAGGCACAGGAATTTGACTATTTTATTTTAAATCGCAATCCCGCATAATACATGCTTCCAAAAATTGGTCCATACACAAAAGTCGTATCAAAATTTGCTCCAAAAGGATCATCTGCTCCTAAAATTGGATTACTCTGTCTTACATTGGTGATGTTTTCTCCACCTAAATATACCTCAAATTTTTCAGAAAACACTTTGGTCACCTGTGCATTCAAGGTTCCAACGGTAGGTGTATATTCCGGTAATTGGTATTGGATAGGGTTGGATGTCGTTGATGTATACCGTTGTTCGCCCAACCAATTATAGGTGACGTCAAATTTCCATTGTGCCAAATTTACGGTTCTTTTGGTTTCATAAGATATGTTACCAAATAATCGGTGTTTTGGAGTTAGGGCTTTTTCCAACTTTCCAGAGTTGTATTGGGTTTGGATGTCATAATATTTATAGGCCGTTCTAAGATCAAATCCCTCAAAAACATTATAATTCAATTCTATTTGAAAACTATTGGCATAACTTTCGCCATCAAGATTATAGAAATTCAATTGCTGCGGATTTTCATAATCGACCACTACTTGATTTTTGAAATCCGTTCTGTAGTAATCAAAGGTCACATCGGCTTTATTCCCAAAAAGATTGAAGCCCTGCAAAAAAGAAATACCATAATTCCATGCAATTTCCGGATCTAGGCCATAAGCACCTTTCAAACTGCCCATTGGTGTGTCCCCATCAATCAATAACGCTCTCGATGTAGCAAAAACACTCTGGTTTTCTGCAAATATACTTGCACTGCGTTTGCCTCTCCCAAAGGATGCTCTTAATGCCGATTTTTCCCAAGGGGTATACCGCGCATGGACTCTCGGTGTCACAAATGTTCCCAAAATATTATGTCTGTCAATTCGAACACCTGCCGTCAAATTAAAATCTTCCAAATTATCAAAGTTGTATTCAAAGAAAGCACCGACTGAATTTTCAGTACGTTCAAAATCTTCCGTCAAAATCAGTTCATCATAATGATCGTACGTATAACTCAACCCTGTTTTGATCTTATGTCTAGAATCGCTGATAATGGTGTTATAAATTCCATTAATATACAAGCTGTTATGTAAAATATCGTAGCGGTTCAATCCAAAATAAGAATCTTGTTTATGAGAGCTAAATGCAGTTTGAAAACCAATACTCTGCCATGGAATATTAGGATTTACATATCCAGACTTCACGGAGACATCAACTCTTTTGGTATCAATTTCACTTCCCCAGAAATTCGTGGTCAATTTATCCCTATCCGGATCAAAATCCAATTGACCGGTTTGCTTGGAATCGTCCAAATAGTTAAAATTGATAAAGCTCACAAAGCCTTTTTCAGGATTGGTATATTGCCAACGGTTCATCAAGTTGATTTGCTTATAAATGGGCATATCCATAAAACCATCATCATTCACATCGTGTTTTTTATTGTGGGTATTTCCATGCAGATACAAACCTGTACTCCATTTCTCACTGACTTTTGTATTCAAGTGCACATTAGCCTCCATGCGCTCGCTACTCGCCCCGTAAAGATTTACGAATAACTTGTTATCAGTCGTTGGCTTGACAAGCTCAGTATTAATTTGCCCAGCAATGCTTTCAAACCCATTGACCACACTACCCGCTCCTTTTGTTATTTGAATACTTTCTACCCAAGTTCCCGGTGTAAAACTCAAGCCGTAAGCTTGTGAAGCACCGCGAATGGTCGGAATATTTTCAGCAGTAATCAAAATATAAGGGCTTGTTAATCCCAACATCTTTATTTGACGAGTGCCCGTAATGGCGTCTGCAAAATTGACATCAATGGAAGGATTGGTTTCAAAGCTTTCTGAGAGGTTACAACAGGCAGCTTTAAGTAATTCATCACTGCTCACAAACATCACATTGGCAGATTGCATATACGATTTTGAAGTGGCTTGTTTACGAGAGGTTACCGTTATTTCATCCAATTCGCTCGTAGCCTTAAGATCGTGTTTAATGTATTTTGGTGTACTAATGTTAATGGTGTCTGTTTTATAGCCCACATAACTAACCACCAATTTTGTGTGTTCCTTTTGATATGAAATACTGAATTTCCCGTCGATATCTGTAGTGGCACCGATAGAAGTATCCAACCAATAGACATTAGCACCAGGAAGAGGCATGGTTTTTTTCTGTTCTGTGATCTCAACGATAATACCGTCAATTTTTTCTTGCGAAAAAACAAGCGTTGGTAAAAACATGAGAAAGTAAAATATATGTTTCATTTATTAGTCAATATTATTTTTAAACTTAAAGCAATTAATCATTGGCATAGTAGCGTTGGCATAAATGCTAAAAACGCAATTAATAATTCTGTAGATACTGCTCCCTTTCTCATTTGTTATGATTTTGAAAAATTTCGGTATTTGGTTGGAATGTTATCTACGCAGCTGTTGTGACATTAGAAACACTTTAAACACAAAATGATAAGGAGTGGCAATAAATTAATGAGATATTACTTTGTAAGATATTTGATTATTTCATTTTTAAAATAGCGAGCGTAACACTACGCTTCACTAAGGTTATTTTTGATAAATCAAATGATGAAGACCTGGTTTAAAACCTGAATATTGGCAACCAAATGAGGTGGCGAATAATTTTTATGTGGATAGACCTGGGAAGGCTTACCCTTAAAAAGATTGATATAAGAATAGAGTAAACTTGTAAGGAAAAATTGTTTTTGGACCTGTAAATCTTCAAAAGAAGCCTTGTTTAATTGATCCTGACCTTTAATAATTTCAACTTCGTTTTTACAACATGATTTTTTTTCCGGACTTAGTTTAGTCAAGGTATCCATATTCATCCCACAGGTATCCGCATGAGAAAAAATGGCAACATCAATCAATGTGTCACCACAAAAATGCTTTTCCAAAGTAAAGGACACCGTAGACAGGAACACTAAAAGTGCCATTACCATAGAAGAAATTTTATGAAAGATATTATGATACATTGTCGCAAAACTACAAAAAAATGTATTCATCTAAACGAATTTAAAAATCCTTATGATGTTTTACTTTTTAATTGATGATAATAAAAAGCTGGTAGCAATAACAATAAGAGAAGTGGTTGGATTAAAAATCTTCTAATATTAAAAAAAATATAGTAATCTTCTTGACGTGGATTAACAACAAAATACAAATAGAGGGCCAATAAAATCAGGAATGATGCGATATATATAAGGGCTGAAAATTTAACAATGTTCCTATCTTTGAAAAAGATAAAAATAATCCCCAATGAGATTACCGAATTTAAAAAATACCTCAGCGACGTAAAAAGTGTAACTTTTAAAACTTCGCGACGCGGATTATCCAAATAGAGATAATCATTTTTAAAGAAGGTAAGATAAGGGTCATAGAACAATTCGTTCTCAAAGGCGCGTATCAGGATCAACAATCCAAAAAGCGCCAATAGTCCTGTCATTTTCATTATATTACCCATCAATCCTACTTAAGCTCGAAAACCTGTTGACCCAAAACATCCAAAGCAAAAAGACCATCCCGTAAATAACCAACGGAAAAACAACGCCGTGCATTTCCTCAGTCCGCCATGGGTAGCGATATATCCCAACCGATAAAATAGCAACCCTCAAAACATTTACAATGTATAAAAGAATACTGCCCGTCAAAACATAGAGGAAAGTGCTGGTGAATTTTCCAGCAAACGCAATTATAAAGGATACAAATAAAATGATGACACTTATCGAATTACAACCTTCAATGATACGTGCAACATATTTTCCATTAATAATGACTTTCATTGAAGGCTCATCAGGATGCTTCAATATTTGGGAATCGTAACCAAAAGCCAGGACCAGCGCGTCACTTTGTTTGGCAACTTGATTCGTAAAGAAATCTGGATAATAATCTGATCCGTCAGAATAATCTAAGTATAATTTATAGGCAAAAGTCAAAACGCCATATACCAATAAAAAAGTCAAGATAAACTTTAGTACAGATTTGTATTTTAGAATTAGAGATTTCAATAATTAAAAATTACGGTTGCGGTGTTAAAAATATACAAAAAGGGGAATTGAAACCCTACTTTTTGGATACTTTTACTAAAATATCTAAACAATGACACCAAACATACTTCAGCCTCAAATAATATCGATAATTTCCGATAACAATAAAACTGTCAATGAGCGATTGCTTACCATATGTGAGGTCCTGGAATCCAATATTTCATACTACAATTGGGTTGGTTTTTACTTTAGAAATGGTGATAAGGAAGAATTAAAACTAGGTCCGTACGTTGGTGCACCAACCGATCATACCATTATACCTTTTGGAAAAGGCATTTGCGGGCAAGTTGCGGTGAGCAATCAGAATTTTGTGGTTCCAGATGTTTCGGCGCAAGACAATTATATCGCATGTAGCATGACCGTAAAAGCCGAGATTGTAGTTCCAATTTTTGTGAACGGTGAAAATATTGGTCAGATTGATATTGATTCAAATACCATTGATCCGTTTACCGAAGAAGACGAGCGTTTTTTGGAGTTCGTTTGTACTCAGGTCGCTACTATTCTTGAATAAACTCCAATATTAAAATTCCAAATTCCACGAGTTCTATGCGACCATTGGAATTTGGAATTTAATTTTTGGAATTTTAATCCACCTACATGCCAGTACGAATGGCTTCCACCGGATCTAATCGCGATGCGGAAATAGCAGGAATAACACCAGAAATCAATCCGATGATTGAAGAAAGAATGAAGCCTAGAAACATATTACCCGCAGAAAGAACAAATTCGAAATCGCCCGTAAATTGTGAAGCAATCAAAGATCCAATCCAGACAAAGAAAAGTCCAACAAGCCCCCCGATTACTGCTAAAATAACCGCTTCAAACAAAAACTGAAATAAAATGAATCTATTTTTAGCGCCTAATGATTTTTGAATCCCTATCAAATTTGTACGTTCCTTTACGCTAACAAACATAATATTTGCAATTCCGAAACCACCTACTAACAAAGAAAACCCACTGATAATCCATCCCATAACATTCATCGTTCCAATAATGCCATCAATAGCGTCTGTGAAACCGGACATTTTATTCACAAAAAAGTTATCCGGCTCCCCCGCTTTCAACCCTCGGTAAGCTCTAAATTTCTGCTTTAAAACCCCTTCAAAAGCGCCCATATCAACGTCTTTTTTTGGTTTGATGATTACCGCTCCAGGAATACCCTCAACCCCACCACTTTGAAAACGTCTGACAAAATTGGCTGGCACAAAACCTTTATCATCGGGACCTCCTCCAAGACCAGTACCCATTTTCTTTATAACACCAATAACGGTTAATTTACGGCCATATACTCTGATCTGCTTGCCCAAAGGATTGGTATTGCCAAATAAATTTTCAGCAATAGCGTGCCCCAGAACAATAACAGGAGAGCCATTGGTAGACTCGGATTCTGTGTAAAAACGGCCTTCTTCTATTTTAATATTTTCAATCTCATAAATCTCATTGGAAACCGGACTAATATCAACACCAGAAATAGTCTCTGAACCATATTTAACGGTTTGTGGACTTCCAAAAATAACATAAGCCGATGCAGCAATATCTGGCACACTTCTTCTGATGAAATCAAAATCATCATATTCCGTTGCAGGAAAATTATCACGCTGCCATCGCGGAACTTCAGTAGGACCAAAAGAAAATTTTGTCAAATACATCGTATTTTTATCCAATCCTGAAAGTTGTTCTTGAATATTTCGATCCAACGAATCGACCGCAGCCAAAACCGCAATTATGGAAAAAATACCAATAGTAACCCCCAGCAAAGACAAAAATGTACGCAGCTTATTGTTTGTAAGGGCATTTATGGCAAATGAAAAACTTTCTTTAAATAAGCGAAGGTAAAGCAGCATCTGTTTTTTGCGGTTTTATAACGAATTTAAAGATAGGACGTTTTCAATAATATATTGTTACAAAAAACTTAAATAAACTCCCACTTGATACCTCAAATTGTCTTCAATAATATGTATTTTTGCGCTTTAAAAATTTGCATTTTATTTAATTTTGATTTTTATATGGTTTCCAAGGAAAAATGAGACCAAAACAAACACAACACAACATGCACAATAAAACTATTTCATCTGCCTTAATTTCAGTTTTCAGTAAAGACGGATTAGAGCCTATTGTTAGAGAACTAAATCAATTGGGCGTTACTATTTATTCAACTGGAGGCACTGAAAAATTTATAAAAGATTTGGGTATTGAGGTCATTCCTGTAGAAGATGTCACCTCCTATCCGTCTATTTTAGGTGGACGCGTTAAAACATTACATCCAAAAGTTTTTGGAGGAATTTTAAACCGTCAAAATAACACTCAGGATGTAGCAGAATTGGCCGAGTTTTCAATCCCACAAATTGACTTGGTTATTGTGGATTTATACCCTTTTGAAAAAACAGTCGCTTCAGATTCAAGTCACGAAGATATTATCGAAAAAATTGATATTGGAGGAATTTCGCTGATCAGAGCTGCCGCCAAAAATTATGCGGACGTAGTTTGTGTGTCCTCTGTTGATGATTACAGCGAGTTCTTAGAACTTTTAAAATCTAAGAAAGGAGAAACTTCAGATACCGACAGAAAACGTTTTGCAGCCAAAGCCTTCAATATTTCTTCCCATTACGATACGGCAATTTTTAATTATTTCAATAAGAATCAAGAAGAAGCTGTGTTTAAAATCAGTGAAACAAACGGAAAAGTTTTGCGATATGGAGAAAACCCACATCAAAAAGGATTTTTCTTCGGCAATTTCGAAGAGATGTTTGACCAACTACATGGCAAGGAATTGAGCTATAACAACCTTTTGGATGTTGATGCAGCGGTTAATTTAATAAATGAATTTAAAGGTGAAGCATCAACGTTCGCCATATTAAAACACAACAATGCGTGCGGATTTGCGCAAAGAGACACCCTACACCAAGCTTATGTTGATGCGTTGGCAGGTGATCCTGTTTCTGCATTTGGTGGTGTCTTAATTGCCAATACTGAAATTGATAAGGCCACAGCTGAAGAGATTCACAGTCTATTTTGTGAAGTAGTGATTGCTCCTGGTTTTTCTCCGGAAGCAAAAGAAATTTTACAAGGCAAGAAAAACAGAATCCTTTTAGTACAAAAAGACGTAGAACTTCCAAAAACAACTGTGAGAACATGCTTAAATGGTGTTTTGGTACAGGATAAGAATAATAAAACAGATGTGATAGCAGATTTAAGCTATACCACCAACAATAAACCCTCAGAAAACGAGTTAGAAGATTTGATCTTTGCTTCCAAAATTTGCAAGCATACCAAATCAAATACCATTGTATTGGCTAAAAACAAACAATTGTTTGCCAGTGGTAACGGACAAACAAGTCGTGTTGATGCACTAAACCAAGCTATTCATAAAGCCAAATCTTTTAATTTTGATTTGCAAGGCGCAGTCATGGCGAGTGATGCCTTTTTTCCTTTTCCTGACTGTGTGGAAATTGCAAAAGATGCAGGAATTACTGCGGTAATTCAACCTGGAGGTTCAATCAAAGACGAATTGAGTATTGATTATTGCAACGCCAATAATGTGGCCATGGTGTTTACCGGAACACGTCATTTTAAACATTAATTAGAAAGCTAAAACCGCTTTCTAAGTAGTGATTTTAAGTATAATAAAAGAAGCATAATTCCGAATAAAATGGGAAGAAGGGCGTAAAGAATAAAATCTTTAATATTTATGAAGTTTTATTACATTTACAACTAGAATAAAAACAAAGTTATATCAACTTATACAATCAACAATACACATGGGATTTTTTGATTTCTTAACAGAAGAAATAGCCATAGATTTAGGAACCGCAAATACCTTAATTATCCATAACGACAAAGTTGTTGTAGATAGTCCATCCATAGTTGCAAGAGACCGAATTTCAGGAAAAATTATTGCTGTTGGTAAAGAAGCCAACATGATGCAAGGAAAAACGCACGAAAATATCAAAACAATCAGGCCCTTGAAAGATGGGGTTATTGCCGATTTTGATGCCTCTGAACAAATGATCAATTTGTTCATCAAAAACATCCCTGCCTTAAAAAAGAAATTTTTCACTCCTGCTCTGCGTATGGTTGTTTGTATTCCATCAGGGATCACAGAGGTTGAAATGCGTGCGGTTAAAGAGTCTTGTGAGCGTGTTAACGGTAAAGAAGTCTATTTGATTCATGAACCAATGGCAGCAGCCATCGGTATTGGTATTGACATTATGCAACCAAAAGGCAACATGATTGTCGACATAGGAGGCGGTACCACAGAAATTGCAGTCATCGCCTTAGGTGGTATTGTCTGTGATAAATCAGTAAAAGTTGCCGGTGACGTATTTACAAACGATATTGTATACTATATGCGTACACAACACAACTTATATGTTGGTGAACGCACGGCTGAAAAAATCAAGATTCAGATTGGAGCCGCAACTGAAGATTTAGAAGTTCCACCAGAAGAAATGAGCGTTCAAGGACGGGATCTATTAACTGGTAAACCGAAACAGGTTCAGATTTCTTACCGAGAAATTGCTAAAGCACTTGACAAATCAATTTTACGAATTGAAGACTCTGTTATGGAAACTTTATCTCAAACCCCGCCAGAGTTGGCTGCGGATATTTACAATACCGGTATTTATCTTGCAGGAGGAGGCTCTATGTTAAGAGGCCTAGACAAACGTTTATCCCAAAAGACGGATTTACCTGTGTATATTGCTGAAGATCCTTTACGGGCAGTCGTTAGAGGAACGGGAATCGTATTAAAAAACCTTCCTAAATTCAAAAGTATATTGATAAAATAGTAAGCCCAAATGCAACAAATCATAAATTTTGTACTTAGGAACAAAACTTTCCTCGTGTTTTTGTTGCTTTTCGGTCTGTCTCTGTTTTTCACTATTCAGTCACATTCCTATCACAAAAGCAAGTTCATCAATTCGTCAAACTTTGTCACTGGAACTGTGTATCAAACGGCAAATGGGATTGGCCAGTATTTCAATTTGACCAAAGAAAACAAAGCCTTATTGGAAGAAAATCGAATGTTGAAATCCATTGTACACAATTTGGATGTGGATACTTCAAAAACAATTCTAAAAGACAGTTTGAAATTAAATCCACATTTTAAATTCAGGACTGCGGATGTATATAAAAACAGTTATTCCCAATCCACTAATTATTTGACTATAAATAAAGGAAAAAAAGATAGCATTAAAATAGATCATGGGGTCATTACCTCTCAAGGAATTGTTGGAATTGTTGAAAACACCTCACAAAATTTCTCATCGGTATTATCCATTTTAAATACTCGGAGCAGAATCAATGCCCAATTAAAAAAGACCAATCATATTGGGTCTTTAGTTTGGAATACTGAATCAGCCGAATTTGCACAACTTATTGACATTTCAAAATTTGCACCCGTTGCCATTGGCGACACGATTATTACAGGTGGACAATCTACTATTTTCCCAAAAGGTATTTTAATTGGAACAGTTAACTCCTTTAAAATTGATAGTGGCGGTGACTCTTACATTGTAACCGTAAAATTATTTAATGACATGACCAATATTGGTCACGTTTACGTTATTGAAAATTTGCAGGCTTCTGAAATAAAATCCCTTCAAAAACCAAAAGATGACTAAGGCAACTCTCAATCAGGCCGCTATATTTGTCATTTTGGTTTTGGTCCAAGTATTGATCTTTAGCCATATCAATTTTATGGGGTATATCAATCCGTATATTTATATTCTTTTTATCATTTTATTTCCAGCAAACAACAATCGCACATTATTTGTATTCTTGGCATTTTTACTAGGACTATCTGTAGATGTGTTTTCAGACTCAGGAGGTGTACATGCAGCCGCCTGTGTTACTTTAGCCTATATAAGACCTGTATTCCTTAAGTTTTCATTCGGAACGGTCTATGATTATCAGTCCATAAAATTCAATCAAATTGATTTTAACAGTAAGTTTATCTATTTTACTGCACTGATTTTAATCCATCATTTCATCATGTATTCCTTAGAGATTTTTAACATTTCTAACATACTATTAATCCTTCAAAAAACGTTATTTTCAGGAATTTTCACTATACTTCTTTCTTTGATTATCACCATTCTTTTTAGCCAAAAACGAAAATGAGAAAATTACTGCTCCTTTCAATAATAGTTATTGTAGGCTTGGTTTTTATTGCACGCTTATTTTATCTACAAGTGTACAATGAAGACCCGTACAGCTTGTTTGATGACAATGCCATCCGTAAGGTTTATGATTATCCTAAGCGAGGGTACGTTTATGATAGAAATGATAATTTATTGGTAGCCAACCAACCGTCTTATGATGTGATGTTCATTCCGCGCGAAGTGAAAGCTATGGATACCTTAGAATTTTGCAACCTTCTAAAAATAACAAAGGAAGATTTCATTAAGTTTTACGATAAGGCTTACCGCTATTCCCCACGTTTACCTTCGGTATTTATTCCGCAGCTTTCAAGAATTGAATATGCCGTTCTGCAGGAAAAAATCAGGAAATACCAAGGGTTTTACATTCAAAAACGTTCATTAAGAGACTATCAGACGACTATAGGTGCTAATGTATTAGGAGATATTGGTGAGGTCAACAATTACATTATAGAAAATGAACCCTACTATAAAAGTGGTGATCTTATTGGAAAACAAGGGGTTGAATTGTCTTATGAGGAAGTTCTTCGTGGCGTAAAAGGTATTAAGTTCATTCAAAAAGATCGCTTCAATAGAGATATTGGGCCTTATAAAGATGGCATTTACGATACTTTGCCACAACCAGGAAAAGACATCAGCATTACCATTGATTCCAAATTACAGGAATATGGCGAGCTTTTGATGCGACATAAACATGGCGGTATAATTGCAATAGAACCAAGTTCTGGTGAGATTCTTGCAATGGTTTCTGCGCCCTCCTATAATCCAAATTTACTGGTGGGAAGACAGCGTTCGAGAAATTTCTCTAAGCTATATACGGACACCATAGCCAAACCTCTTTTTGACAGAAGTTTGAAAGCACAATATGCACCTGGTTCACCGTTTAAAGTACTCAGCGCCTTGGTCGGTCTTCAAGAAAATGTGGTCACCACTCAAGATCAATTCTCTTGTAGAGGGGGTTACTATCTTGGTAGTAGACGGTTGACAGGTTGCCATGCCCATGCAAGTCCACTATCAATGAATCAAGGAATAGCACAGTCTTGCAATGCTTATTTTGTAAATGTTTACAGACGTATTATCGATAAATATGACAAACCACATGACGGAATGGATGTTTGGAGCAATCACATTAAAAGTTTTGGATTGGGTGATTATTTAGGATATGATCTGAAGATAGGGAATAAAGGACGTATTCCTGATGGTGATTTTTATGATAAATGGTACGGCAAGAACAGATGGTCTTCAACTTATAACATATCCAATTCTATTGGACAAGGTGAAGTTGAAGCCACACCAATTCAATTAGCAAATATGGTCGCTGCCATTGCAAACCGCGGCCATTTTTTTACGCCTCATATTATTAAGAAAATTGAAGGCCAGGAGATTGATGAAAAATACACAACACCTAACCATACCACCATAGATAAGAAACATTTTGAACCTGTAGTGCAGGGGATGTTTGATGTTTATAACACTGGTACGGCATATTCACTACGTGTGCCAGGCATTGACATCTGCGGAAAAACGGGGACCGCTGAAAACTTTAAAAAAATAGACGGTAAAACTACCCAACTCACTGATCATTCCATTTTTGTCGCTTTTGCACCTAAGGATAATCCAAAGATTGCCATTGCGGTTTTTGTTGAAAATGGGTATTGGGGAAGTCGATTTGCAGGTCGGATTGCGAGTTTAATGATCGAAAAATATATTAAAGGTGAAGTCACAATGAACTCCATGGAAAATTGGATCCTCACACACAGTTTAGAGGATGAATATGCCAAACCTTACTCTGGAAAACCTTTTGGTATCAACAGACAATCAGCATTACAAGTGATTGATAAAATAACAAAAGATACCGTAATAAATCCTATAAGTAACCGACCATCACCATTTAATCAATAATAGATGCAAAGAGAGTTTAGAGGATTAAATTTTGATTGGATTACTATTATCTTGTTCCTATTACTTGTAGGTTTTGGATGGCTCAACATCATGTCTGCTTCACACTCTGGAGAGATCACCAGTTATTTTGACATGAGCCAACCTTATGGAAAACAGTCCGTTTTCATTATTTTCACACTCTTCTTAATCGTTCTGATTCTTGCATTGGACGCCAAGTTTTATGAGCGGTTTGCAAGTATTATCTACATAATATCCATGCTATCATTGATAGGTCTGTTCTTTTTCGGTAAAAATGTGAACGGCGCCCTTGGTTGGTATGGGGTTGGAGGAATGACAATTCAGCCTAGTGAATTCGCTAAGTTTGCAACTTCATTAGCACTTGCAAAATACATGAGTGATCTTCAAACCAACATGAAAACATTTAAAGATCAACTTAAAGCCGTAGCATTTATTTTATTACCTGCCATTTTGATCCTATTGCAAAATGATGCTGGAAGCACCGTGGTTTATGCCGCCTTCTTTTTTGTCTTTTACAGAGAAGGTTTACAGCAGGTTTATCTTGTGGTTGCTATTTTCCTAATTGTTTTATCTGTATTGGCGCTTAAATTTAATGTTGTAGTTGCCGTTTTGGTCTCTGCGATTCTAATTTTTGGGCATCATTTCTTTGGACAAAAGAAACGGCCTCAAATTTTTCAACCTATTGCCATTCTTCTGGTATGCATCCTTTTTTCTTTTGGGGTCAAATATTTCTATAACAATATTTTGCAGTTTCACCAAAAAGACCGCATCAGTTTATGGCTTCGTTTAGAAAAAGATCCAACGAAACTCCATGATATGAAGCAGACCATTCTTTATAATCTCCACGAGTCTGAAAAAGCAATCAGCTCAGGAGGATTGACAGGAAAAGGGTTTATGCAAGGTACTCGAACCACCGGTAAATTTGTTCCAGAACAGCATACGGATTATATCTTTAGCACAGTTGGAGAAGAATGGGGTTTCTTGGGCAGCGCGTTATTAGTAATTCTTTTTGTAGCACTATTACTCCGGATCTTGTATCTGGCCGAATTACAAAAATCAACATTTAGTAGAGTTTATGGCTACTGTGTGGCCTCCATACTATTTGCTCACTTTATGATCAATATCGGGATGGTGATGGGCTTGATTCCTACTATAGGAATTCCCCTTCCGTTTTTTAGTTACGGAGGATCCGCACTTTGGGCCTTTACTATTCTGTTGTTTATTTTCGTAAAATTAGACTCCAATCGGATCAATGAGTGGTAACCTTTGTGTTTTAAAATTCAAAGTATAAATACAAAGAACTCCAAAATGAAAGTACCATATTTCAATTCATAAAACCCACAGCTATTTCACGAAAGTTCACAGAGTTGAGAGCATCACAGAAAGTTTATGAAAATATTTTGAGACAACCGTTCGTAACTTGTTAATTCCATTGTAAGCTAAATGCTCGTCTTAGATAAAAATAGGACGCATCTTAGTGTCACTCTATTCTTAAATTAAAGCATTACCTTTTATTCAACGGTTCGTGCAATATTTGTGTCTAAAAGAATGATCTGCCAGTTCACATCTACTTCAAACTTGCCAAACTTGTTTTAATAGTCTCAATTTTAGCCAAAGCATCTGCTTCCTTATTACGTTCGTTTTGTAAAACTTGGGCAGGCGCATTGTTCACAAAGCGCTCATTGGACAATTTTCCTTGAACCGATTTCAGAAACCCTTCGGTGTACTTCAATTCAACATTCAATTTCTTGAGTTCTTCTTCCACGTTAATGGCCCCAGAGATTGGGATAAAATATTCGTTCGCGTTTACCCTAAAACTTAATGCGCCATCAACAGCTTCATTAACGGTGTCCATTTTGGAAATATTCCCCATCTTTTTAATGACGGAATTGTAGCGTTCTGATAGTTTTTCGTTATTTATGAACGACAATTCTATGCTGTCCTTAAATGAAATATTCTTGTCTTTTCTTATCGTTCTAATTCCAGAAACGACCTCCTTTATCATTTCAAAATCAGAAATCAGTGGTGCATCAAATGCCTCTACTTTTGGATAGTTCGCAACGATCAATGCTTCTTTGGGCGTTCGTTCTGCAATAAAATGCCAGATTTCTTCCGTCAAAAACGGCATAAAGGGATGTAACAGTTTCAAGTTAGATTCAAAGAGTTCAATCACACTGCTAAATGTTTTTGAATCGATAGGCTGTTGATATTCTGGCTTAATAAGTTCTAATAACCATGAACAGAAATCATCCCAAACTAACTTATAAATTCCCATTAAAGCATCAGATAATCGGTATTTACTGTAGTGATCCTCAATTTCAGCTAGTACCTGTTGGAACTTAGCTTGGTACCATTCAATCGCGATTTTTGAAGCCTCAGGCTGTTCCAATTCTGAAACTTCCCAACCGGTCACCAATCTGAAAGCATTCCATATTTTATTGCTAAAGCCCTTTCCTTGGTTGCACAAGTCTTCATCGAACATCAAGTCATTACCAGCTGCAGAACTTAACAATAATCCTACGCGCACACCATCGGCGCCATAATCATCAATCAATTTTAAAGCATCAGGAGAGTTCCCTAAAGATTTACTCATTTTTCGACGTTGTTTATCACGCACCAATCCGGTAAGATAAACATTCTCAAATGGTTTTTCATCTCGGTATTCATAACCAGCAACAATCATTCGTGCCACCCAAAAGAATAGAATATCCGGTCCTGTCACCAAATCATTGGTTGGGTAATAATATTCAATTTCAGGATTATTGGGGTTCTTAATCCCATCAAAGACACTTATTGGCCATAACCATGACGAAAACCACGTATCTAATGCGTCCTTATCTTGATTTAAATCATTTAAAGTTAGTTGTGGGTTGCTCAGTTTTTCTTTAGCTAATATTAGAGCGGCATCGGCATTTTCAGCAACTACAAAATCTTCTTTTCCATCGCCATAGAAATAAGCTGGAATTTGCTGACCCCATAGCAATTGACGCGAAATATTCCAATCGCGAATATTTTCCATCCAATGACGGTAGGTATTATTAAATCGTTTTGGAAACAACTTCACCTCTTCATCTTCCAAAACAGCTTTAATAGCAGGTTTTGCAAGCTCTTCCATTTTCAAAAACCATTGATCAGATAATCTTGGTTCTATAACGGCTTTGGTACGTTCACTTGTTCCAACTTTATGGACAATGTCTTCGGTTTTTTCAAGAATCCCCAAATCTTTCAATTCTTGGGTAACGTCCTTCCGAGCCACTACCCTATCTTTTCCTTGATGGTGCATCCCGAAACTATTTAATGTGGCATCATCATTAAGGATATCAACAACTTCTAACTGATGTCTGTCCCCAATTTCCTTATCGTTGACATCATGCGCAGGTGTTATTTTTAAACAGCCTGTCCCAAATTCCATATCCACATAATCATCTGCAATAATGGGCACTATCCTGTTACAAATAGGAACTATGACATTTTTTCCTATCAAATGTTGAAAACGTTCATCATTAGGATTCACACAAACAGCAGTATCTCCCAGAATAGTCTCTGGACGCGTGGTTGCGATGGTCACAAAACCGTCCTCATTTTCAATCTGATATTTTACATAGTACAATTTGTCAGTACGCTCCACATGGATCACTTCTTCATCTGACAAGGTGGTTTTCGCTTCAGGATCCCAGTTGACCATGCGGTAGCCACGATAAATCATGCCTTTATTGTAGAGATCCACAAAAACCTTGATCACGGATTCGCTCATCTCAGCATCCATGGTAAACTTGGTCCGGTCCCAATCACAAGAACACCCCAATTTTTTTAATTGTTCTAAAATGACGCCACCATACTCATGGGTCCAATCCCAAGCATGGTTTAAAAATTCTTCGCGAGATAACTTATTTTTATCAATACCCTGTTCCTTCAACTTAGCGACAACTTTTGCTTCTGTCGCAATGGAGGCATGGTCTGTGCCGGGAACCCAACAGGCATTTTTACCTTGTAAACGAGCCCGACGAATGAGGACATCCTGAATGGTATTGTTCAACATGTGACCCATATGCAAAACTCCCGTGACATTTGGTGGCGGAATAACAATCGTATAGGGCTCGCGTTCATCAGGAACGGACTTAAAATACTTGTGTTCCATCCAATAGGAATACCACTTGTCCTCCACGTTGGAAGAGGAATACTTTGTTGGGATTTGCATGCTTTGGTACTGTTTTTGTATAATGATTGGCAAAGTTACTTATAATTCTGTTTTTGCGAAATTATAAAATCAAATATTCACCTCAAGGCAGATGCCTTTTTTAAACAGAATATGCATTACAACTAATATATTTTGTGAAACGGTTAAAAGTAACTAATTTTGACGGTATCAATTTTAAAATTAAAATGATGAAAAATTTAATTGCAATTTTATTTGTAGGAATGTTAAGCATTTCTGCTTTTGCACAAGAAAAAGTAGCGAAGATTGAATTTAAGACTGACGTAATTGATTACGGCATAATCGAAAAAGGCGCTGACGGCGTTCGTGTTTTTGAATTTACAAACACGGGAAATGCCCCCTTGATCATTACAAAAGTATCTTCTACTTGCGGCTGTACTATTCCTAAAAAGCCTGAAGGTCCAATCCTTCCAGGTGACAAGGGCGAAATTCAAGTAAAATACAATACGCAACTTGTTAATCCAATTAGAAAAACCATTACTGTAATTTCTAATGCAGACACACCAACTATTGCTCTAAAAATCAAAGGTGATGTTATCGACCCATCTAAAACAAGTGTTTTAGAAAAAAAGGATAGAAGTTTAATGGAACAATAAATATCTGTTCTCTATTCATTTAAAAGCTCTCAAAATTTGAGAGCTTTTCTTTTTAAAATAAACTTTCCAATTTAAAGTGAAAGGTCATAATCACGCCCTCCCTATCAATTTTGAGTTTAATGAACACGCCATCTTTTTCCTTAAAATAAGAATTGACTTCTTGCAATTGCAGATTATGTGTTTGTTTACCATTAACTGACAGAATAACATCTCCAACTTTTAAGCCTGAACGTTCTGCTGGTGAATCTGGTCTTAATTCCACTATTTTGAATGCGGGTTTGAGTTGATACTTGTAGGCAACAACTACCGTGGTTTTAAAAATGTTGTCATCCTTATTTTGGCCATCCTTGAACCGATTATTGTTATCTCTTTCCTTAACCATTCTTACCCCATCTTGCTCCACGATAATTCCACTTTTATTATATTCAAATGGCTCATTAAAATGCTTATTCTTGTTAAAAGTAACTTTTTCATTCGCATAATCCATGATGATGTTGAATCTCTTTAATAACTCACCCGCCATACTGCCACTGCGCTCTTTGAATTTTCTGGCAAAGCTAATGGCTGCTGAATCTGGATAAGCGACATTGACATTCTCGAGGTGAAAATCATTTATGGAAAATCGGTCCAGTTTTGATCGTTTACCATGCACACTACCGCTTAAACCCTTACCTAAAAAATCTTCAAAATATTTGTCGTTTTTTGGAACCAATCCTAAGGAATCATCTTCAAACAGCCACAACGCATCACTACCTCCTGAGTCCATGAGCAGTTTAACAGGAATATCCTTTCCCTTTACTTCGGCGATAGCGTCAATGTAGGGCTTGTTATTAACTATGGTCAAATTGAGAGTTTCGCATTTGCGACAATTTTTATACCTAAAAGCTTGAGGGTCATTAAACCTGATAAACTTCGATCCATAATTGATTTCTACAATAAAATCCTTAAAAATGTCATATCCAATAATCCCATGCACTTGAATACCCAGTCGAGGAGTGAAATTAATAGACGCATCAGTAATGATAAAAACATCTTGATTGACATTTACCGCCTTGCCAATTTTAAAAACATTTTTTTTTGACCTCAACGCTATAATAGATCCTTCATCCCCCAAACCCCGCAAGTAAATACTTTCCACATTGTTGAACTGCAATGAATCGGCCGAGTTGATAATATTGAACAAAATTGGCTTACTGACGCCAGAATCTAAAATAAATGACAATTCTACGCCATTTATTTCAATAGGAATGATAATGAGATTGTCTATGAGTTGAAATTTTACCTTTGAACGTTCCATTTTCGGCAAATTAAAACCAGTCTGCGAAAATGACAGTCCGCAGAAGCATACAAGGCAAAAAATGTGAAACAACTCTTAATCATACATTAGAAGGTAGAGTTGGACCAATTTACAAATCTTTAAGCCGACATTCTTTTTTTACCTGCTTATTTTGAAAATTCTTTGAGATAATTTTCAGAACTTTACCGCTTAAATATTAAGATAATGCCAAAAATTTCAAGAAAAGGCCAATTAATGCCTTCCTCACCAATCAGAAAATTAGTTCCATATGCTGAACAAGCTTACAAAGATGGAAAAACCGTATACCACCTAAATATTGGGCAACCTGATATCAAAACTCCTGAGGTCGCGATGGATGCTGTTAAAAACACTTCTTTGGACATTTTAGCATACTCACGCTCTGAGGGTTCTGAAGGGTATAGAAAGAAAATAGCACAATACTACGCAAAAAATGATATTCATGTAGATCATAATGACATCATTGTAACCACTGGAGGTAGTGAAGCTTTACTTTTTGCTTTTGGCAGTATCATGGACTCTGATGACGAAATCATTATTCCTGAACCATTCTATGCCAACTATAATGGGTTTTCCACAGCGTCAGATATTAAGGTCGTTCCTGTGATTTCTAAAATAGAAGATAATTTCGCGTTACCAGCTATTGAAGAATTTGAAAAACTGATTACAGACAAAACAAAGGCCATTCTAATTTGCAATCCTGGGAACCCTACAGGATACTTGTACTCAAGGGAAGAGATTAAAAAACTGGAGGCTATTGTAAAAAAGCATGATTTGTTCCTGATAGCCGACGAAGTTTATAGAGAGTTTGTTTATGATGGGAATGAGTTTTATTCCATTATGCAAGAAGAAGGTTTGGAAGAACATGCAATTATGATTGATTCTGTATCAAAGCGCTATAGTATGTGTGGTGCACGAATTGGTTATTTGGTTTCAAAAAACAAAGAAGTCATTAAAACGGCATTAAAATTTGCACAAGCGCGATTAAGCCCGCCTACGTTAGCCCAAATTGCTGCTGAGGCTGCCTTAGACACACCTCAAAGCTATTTTGATGATGTTATTGTAGAATATGTAAAGCGAAGAAACACGCTCATTAAAGAATTGAAAACCATTGAAGGATTAAAAATTGCTGAACCAAAAGGTGCTTTTTATTGCATTGTAGAATTGCCTATTAAAAGTGCAGATCATTTTGCGCAATGGCTATTGGAAAGCTATGAATACAACAAACAAACGGTTATGGTCGCACCAGCTGCAGGATTCTATTCAACACCAAACATGGGATTAAATCAAATTAGAATTGCTTACGTTCTTAATGAAGAAACCTTGATCAAAGCAGTTCATATATTAAAAGAAGCTTTAAAAGTATATCCAAACTAGTGCAAATTCAAGAAAACATATCGTTAAAGTCGCTGAATACCTTTGGACTTGATGCTCGAGCAAAATATTTCGTGAAGGTTGAAACCATTGCTGATCTAAAAGTAGCTTTATGTTTAGATGCCTATCCAAATAAATTCATTTTGGGTGGTGGCAGCAATATGTTGCTCACTAAAGATTTGGATTGTTTGGTGATTCATGTGGCTTTAAAGGGCATTGAAATTACTGATCAATCTGAGGATGAAGTGCTCGTTAAGGCCAATGCTGGCGAAAATTGGCATGAATTTGTCCTATGGTGTTTGGATCACGATTTTGGTGGCATCGAAAATCTGTCGCTCATTCCCGGCAATGTGGGGACTGCTCCCATTCAGAATATCGGTGCCTATGGTGTTGAACTGAAAGATGTTTTTGAATCATGTGAAGCCCTGAACATAAGTACCAAAAACATTGAAACGTTTACCAAAGATGATTGCCAATTTGGATATCGCGAATCTGTATTTAAACAAGATAAAAAAAATGCTTATGTTATTATAAGTACCACTTTAAAACTCACCACTACCCAACATCAACTACATACCGAATATGGCGCAATTGCATCAGAATTAGAGACTATGGGCATTTCTGAGCCCAGCATTCAAGACGTTTCCAATGCGGTGATCGCAATAAGGGAAAGTAAACTTCCAAACCCTAAGGAAATAGGCAATAGCGGCAGCTTCTTTAAAAATCCAATTATTTCCAAATCCATTTTTGAAAAGCTCAAGACCAACTTCCCCGACATGCCAAGTTATGTTGTTTCTCAAAATAACGTTAAAGTTCCCGCCGGTTGGTTAATTGAAAAATCTGGATTTAAAGGTAAAACCTTTATCGATTACGGCGTCCATAAAAAACAAGCCTTAGTACTTGTTAATTACGGAGGGGCCAAAGGATCTGACATTCTTGGTCTGGCTAGATTGATTCAAAAAACAATCAAACAGATTTTTGGGATTACCATTGAAACTGAAGTAAACATTATATAAAAAGGCTTCAACATTTTATAGTTGAAGCCTTAAAATAATCGTTGTAGTGTCAAACGAAAAAGCTATTAATCAAATTCTTTTAAAGAAGAATCTTAACACTACAGATATAAATGCAATATTTTAAAAATAAGATAGTTTATTTGTAGTTTTACCACCTTATATTTGATATACGTCCGAAAGCTGAATTTGGACTTTTGGATCCCAATATTCAATTAAATTTTAACTTTTGAGCTATTCTTTAGAAGAACATATTGTCCAACTACTTGAAAAAGGAGACAGAGCTGCCATTAATTTACTTTATGAAAATTATTCAGACAGCCTTTATGGTGTTATTTTGAAAATAACCAACAATGAAGAACTCGCTCAAGACGCCTTACAGGAAAGTTTTGTAAAAATTTGGAAGAACGCTAAAAAATACGACTCCAAAAAAGCGAAACTTTTTACATGGTTGTACAGAATTGCACGCAATACCGCTATTGATAAACTTAGGAGCTTCAATAATCGGTTTAATAAGGAAGTCCAAATTGATAATTCAAACGTATATATTCTACCAACTACAAGTTTAAATCAGGATGTTATTGATTTAAAAGCGCACGTTAGCAAACTAGAAGAAAAGTACCAAATAGTTTTAAACGCCTTATTTTTTGAAGGCATGACTCAACAAGAAGCTAGTGACGAATTAGATATTCCATTAGGTACTATAAAATCTAGATTAAAAATTGGTTTGAGGGATTTGCGAAAACTCTTCAATTAAAGAATAGAAACAATGGAAAAAAAATTACAAATTTTTATGGATTCGGGCCTATTGGAAAATTACATCCTAGGTACCACAACTCCTAATGAAAATTTAGAAGTTGAAAGCTATATGGCTGAATTTCCTGAAGTAGAATCAGAATATGAAAGACTTCAAGATAATTTAGAAATTTTAGCGAAGGCGCATACGGTAGAAGCTCCAGAATTTATTTTGGACGCCGTTATGGAGGAAATTACTGAGGAGACTCCTGTTATTCAAATGCAGGCTTATGCTCCTACACACAAAAGCACACCATGGTACAGTATTGCAGCAAGTATTGCAGCACTAATTTTTGCAGGATCGGCATTTATGCTTCATGATCAAAACACGTCATTAAATCATGAGAATCAAGTTGTAGTCGATGAGATTTTTGATTTAAGAAGTGATATTGAAGATAATAATAACAAGCTTGAAAATGTGATGCTTCAGTTTAAGAATTTGAATAACCCAGAAACTGAAAAATACGTTTTACGTGGGAATTCAAGAGCCAAAAACCTTCAAACTGTGGCTTATATCAATGCTGTGGATAAAACATCAATGATCGATGTGGTCTCATTACCTAAACTTCCAGAAAATCAGACCTATCAAATTTGGGCTGAATTACAGGATAGAATGGTGAACTTGGGTATTCTTGATGCATCAGAGCGCAAATTGAAGACTATTCCTTATATGGAAAATGCACTTGGGTTAAGTATCACTATTGAGCCTAAAGCAGGATCAAAAATCAACAATCCACATGCTGAAAATTCAGTGGCAGAAATCACATTGAAAAATAAATAATAATATATTTTCAATTCAATTATAATAGGAAAGAGGCTACCCGATAAGGGAGCCTCTTTGTTTTTAAGCACATTACTAATGTTTACTGAAAAATGTTTTGTGAAGCACACCAGCCACCAATGCGCCGGCAATTGGTGCTAACCAAAAGAGCCAAAGCTGAGAGGTATATTCAGCTCCTGCAAATAACGCTTGACTTGTAGATCGAGCAGGATTGACCGAAGTATTTGAAATTGGAATACTAATCAAATGAATTAAGGTCAACGCCAATCCAATTGCGATTCCAGCAAATCCCGCTGGTGCCTTTGGATAGGTACTTCCTAAAATAATAACCAAGAAGAACATGGTTAAAACAAACTCAGTAATTAGAACAGAAACCATTCCATAACCTCCAGGAGATAATTTGCCATATCCATTGGACGCAAAACTTCCTATATCCACAAAATCAGATTTACCAGATACAATAAGATATAAAACTCCTGCAGCGGCAATAGCCCCAATTAGCTGTGCAACAATATACCCTAACAATTCTTTTGCTGGAAACAGTCCTCCTGCCCATAAACCTAAGGTTACAGCCGGATTGAAATGAGCGCCTGAAATGTGACCAACGGCATAGGCCATTGTCAACACTGTTAAACCAAAGGCCAGAGCTACGCCCAGAAAGCCAATTCCCAATTCTGGAAATCCCGCGGCGAAAATTGCACTGCCACAACCGCCGAAAACGAGCCAAAAAGTCCCGAAAAACTCTGCTAATAATTTCTTCATATTTAAAATTTGTTGGTTAATATGTCATAAATCTAAGAAATAATAAGATCTTAGATACTAGCTGTTTATAAAAAAAACAGAGATAATTATGTCCACCTACAAAAGCATCCCAAAAAGATAAAAGCACGAAGTCGTCAGATACCTAAAAATATTCCAAAAAACCCGTATCTTTGTACAAATTTTTAACCAATGAAACTTTTACTCATTACATTAATTCTTCTAGGTCTTGGCGTTGCTGGTATTGCTATAAAAATATGGGCAAAAAAGGACGGGAAATTTGCTGGTACTTGTGCTAGCCAAAATCCAATGCTCAATAAAGAAGGGGCCTCTTGCGGCTTCTGCGGAAAAACACCTGAACAATTTGAAAACTGTAACGAACCTCAACATTCATAAGGGTTAATGATTATCTTTCATGTGCTTTTCTACATCTTTATTGTAGTCATATTTATTCAGTTATTCTTTTATGCTTATGTTTTTTCTAATGTAAAACAGAAAAAAGACGAAAAAACCAGCTCCAATAAACCTCCAGTCTCAGTGATTGTTTGTGCTAAAAATGAAGCTAAAAATCTAGAAAAATTTTTACCTTTTATTTTAGATCAAGACTATCCAAACTTTGAATTGGTATTGATAAACGACGGATCAACCGATACCACCTTAAAAGTTATGGAGCGTTTTAAGACGCATCATAGCAATATAAAAATTGTAAATGTAAAAAGCATTGAAACCTTTTGGGGCAACAAAAAATATGCACTTACCTTAGGAATTAAAGCGGCAACACATAACCATCTTTTGTTTACAGATGCTGATTGTAAACCTGCCTCCAATCAATGGATCAGTGAAATGGTAAGTCATTTTTCAAATGAATTTCAAATTGTTCTCGGCTTTGGAACCTATGCCAAAGTAAAGAAATCGTTTTTAAATAAACTGATTAGGTTTGAAACCTTAATGACTGCTATTCAATACTTTTCCTATACAAAATTAGGACATCCTTACATGGGCGTTGGCCGAAATTTGGCTTACACCAAAGATTTGTTTTTTGAGGCTCGTGGCTTTATGGATCATATGCATATCAAATCTGGAGATGATGACCTTTTCGTAAACCAGATTGCCACTGCTAAAAACACATCCATTTCTTTATCCAAAAACAGTTTTACCCAGTCGCTAGCTAAAACATCATACAGTGATTGGATGATGCAAAAACGGAGGCACGTATCTACGGCAAAACATTATAAGCCAAAACATAAGACTGTTCTTTCCTTATTTTATTTATCGCAATTTTTATTTTTAGCACTAAGTATCTTGCTCCTTAGTACCATGTTTAATTGGAAAATAGTACTTGGGTTATTAATTTTCAGATATATAGCACTTTTTATAACATTGACCATTGCTGCTAAAAAATTAGAAGAAAAAGATTTAATTCCTTATTTTCCGTTTCTCGAAATATTTTTAATTGTTGCCCAATTCTCTATATTTATAAAAAATCTAACTTCAAAACCCATCCCTTGGAAATAGAAGTCATCATTAAGAACGCAAAAAAAAATGACCAATCTGCATTTAAGGCACTTTTGGATTTTTTTTGGAATGATGTTTATGGTTTTCAATTAAAACGCACAGAAAATGAAAATGATGCTGAGGACATTGCCATTCAGACATTTTCAAAAGCATTTGACAAAATTGGTACTTATAATGAGAACTATGGATTTAAGACATGGTTGATTACCATTTCCAAAAACATTCATATTGATTTAATTAGAAAGAGAAAATCCTCCATTTCTAATAGATCCGGTCATAAGGACCACGAGAATTTTTATGATATTATTGACGAGTCTCCTTCACCTGAAGACAAACTCATCACCGAACAGAATTTAGCAAAACTGCTTCGTGATATTAAAAAGCTAAAACCACATTATCAAGAAGTCATCAATTTGAGATACTTTCAGGAATTATCCTATAAGGAAATATCTGAAGAACTTAATGAACCTATCAATAATGTTAAGGTTAAGCTTTTAAGAGCAAAAAAATTACTGGCAGAAATAATTATGAAATAGCAGTGCAGATCCGTTTAAAAAAATTAGGCCCCGGGTTATTATTTGCCGGAGCTGCCATTGGCGTTTCTCATTTAGTACAATCTACTCGTGCTGGAGCAGATTTTGGTTATGGTCTTATCTGGGCCTTAGTACTTGTCCATATTTTTAAATATCCATTTTTTCAATTTGCACCAAGATATGCTTTAGCAACTGGGGAAAGCCTTTTGGACGGTTATAAGAAAATGGGAAAAGGCGTTTTAATTGCTTATTTCACTCTCACCTTTACGACTATGTTTACCATCCAAACTACCGTAACCATCGTTACTGCAGGCATAGCATCTACGTTATTTGGAAATCTGATTTCAACAGAAATATGGGCCATCATTATTCTCTCCATTTGTGCGCTCATTCTGATCAAAGGCAAATACAGCCTTCTTGATCAAATAATGAAAATTATTGTCATCACGCTAACAATAAGCACTATTATAGCCGTTGTACTAGCGTTAAACACAAACCCGCAACCACTTTCATTCGCGCAGATAATGCCAGAAAACACCTTGGAGATTGGTTTCTTAATCGCATTTATGGGCTGGATGCCCGCACCTTTAGATATTTCCGTATGGCAATCTCTTTGAGCTCTGGAAAAACGAAAAGTAAATAAAGATTATGATGTAAAGTCATCACTTTTTGATTTTAATGTGAGCTACGTGGCAACTCTTATTATCGGACTCGGATTTATGGCACTTGGAGCATTAGTGATGTTTCAAAGTGGCTTAAGCTTTAGCGAGAAAGCCGCGGAATTTTCCAATCAGCTGATTTCAATGTACACCAAAAGCTTAGGAAATTGGTCTTATCTGATCATTGGTATTGCCGCATTTACGACAATGTTCAGCACGACATTAACCACTTTGGATGCCTCACCTAGAACCATGGCCAGAAGCTCAGAACTACTATTTGGCCATTTTTCAAAACATAATTATTTGTTATGGATTGGCATTCTCATTCTTGGAACCGTTTCTATTTTCTTCTTTCTAGGTTCGGAAATGGGCCTGCTCATAAAAGTGGCGACCATCATCTCATTTTTGACCGCACCATTTTATGCCATTATTAATTACAAGTTAATTAGCAGCCAACACACACCAATTGAATGGCGACCATCGGTAAAAATGCACATCTTAAGTTGGTTTGGGATTCTGTTTTTAATTGGATTCAGCATTTGGTATCTGACCACCCTATAATATAAATTTACAAATTTACTTTGTACCTTTGTATTTGAAACTTTCCAATACATGAGTGCAGAAACTATTTCAAAAATAATTCCAGAACATCAACCAAAACCTAAATGGTTGAGAGTAAAATTACCTACTGGTAAAAAATACACAGAACTTAGAAGTTTGGTGGACAAATACAGTTTAAATACTATTTGTGCTTCAGCAAGTTGTCCAAATATGGGCGAATGTTGGGGAGAAGGAACGGCTACCTTTATGATTCTAGGAAATATTTGTACACGTTCTTGTGGATTTTGCGGGGTTAAAACCGGACGTCCAGAAACCTTAGATTGGGATGAACCCGAAAAAGTGGCACGATCCATTAAAATCATGAACATTAAACATGCGGTTTTAACCAGCGTGGATAGAGATGATTTGAAAGACATGGGGAGTATTATGTGGTCAGAGACCGTTAAGGCCGTACGACGCATGAATCCAGAAACAACCATGGAAACACTTATTCCTGATTTTCAAGGAATAGAGCAACATATTGACAGAATTATTGACGTCGCTCCAGAAGTGGTTTCGCATAATATTGAAACCGTTAGAAGATTAACCCGAGAAGTGAGAATCCAAGCCAAATATGAGCGCAGTCTCGGAGTTCTTAAATATTTGAAAACGCAAGGACAACGCCGAACAAAGTCAGGTATCATGCTTGGACTAGGAGAAACTCGAGAAGAAATTATTGAAACACTTCATGATTTAAGAGCCAATGATGTAGACGTCGTCACAATAGGACAATATTTACAACCTAGTAAAAAGCATTTGCCCGTAAAACAGTTTATTCTTCCGGAACAATTTAAAGAATATGAAGCTATCGGATTGGATCTCGGCTTCCGACATGTGGAAAGCAGCGCCTTAGTAAGATCGTCTTACAAAGCTCAAAAACATATCAATTAATGATCAGAGTTGCCATAAACGGGTTTGGACGCATTGGGAGGCGGCTGTTTAGACTCATTCAAGAACGTGAAAACATTCAGATAGTTGCTATAAACGATTTGGCTGATGCCAGAACCTTAAGCCATTTGTTAAAATATGATAGCATCCATGGGGTTTTAAAGAACACCATTACTTTTGATGACAGCCATATCATTCTAGATGATCTAAAAGTTCCTTTGTTGAACCACACTCAGATTGAAGCTATTGACTGGAAACCCTATAATGTAGATTTTGTCATTGAATCCACAGGAAAGTTTAAAACTTTAGAAGCTCTTGAAAACCATATTAAAAATGGCGCAAAAAGGGTTATTCTCTCCGTTCCTCCCATAGATGATGCTATAAAAACCATTGTCTTAGGTGTAAATGATGACATCCTCTCAGGCACTGAAACCATAATATCCAATGCTTCCTGTACAACGAATAATGCAGCACCAATGATTGCCGTTATAGATGATCTTTGCGGGATCAAACAAGCCTATATTACCACTGTACATTCTTATACCACTGACCAAAGTCTGCATGACCAACCTCATAAGGATTTAAGGCGCGCAAGGGCTGCAGGTCAATCTATCGTGCCCACTACAACAGGTGCAGCGAAGGCTCTGACCAAAATTTTTCCTAAATTGAATGATGTTATTGGCGGCTGTGGCATCCGAGTTCCGGTTCCTAACGGATCGCTCACTGATATTACTTTAAATGTTGAAAAAACTGTTTCAATTGAAGATATCAATCAAGCCTTCAAAATAGCCTCTGAAACCCATTTAAAAGGAATTTTAGAATATACATCTGACCCAATTGTGTCTATTGATATTGTTGGTAATCCGCACTCCTGTATTTTTGACTCTCAGATGACTTCCGTCATCGGCAATATGATTAAAATTGTGGGATGGTATGATAATGAAACAGGTTATTCAAGTCGTATCTTAGATTTAATCAGCGATTTATCGATGAAAGAAACACTTTAATCGAATAAATAATTATATTTGTTCGATTTATGTGACCAAAAAATGTCCCAACCGAAATACTATATCGTTGCTTTTTTTATACTGATATCGACCGTTCTATGTTCTCAAAATAGTACTGTCGACGATATTGACATTCTTAAAATGCGCATTGAAAACTACGTGACCCAATCGGGTTTTGAAGTAGAGCGCGGTGATTACTACAATGCCAAGGATAACCTCCAAAAGGCTTTGGATATTGCCAAAAAGATTGGAGACAAGAAGAAGGAAGGCAGTATATATACAAAAATCGCAAAAGTTCAATTTCTTGTGGAAGAGCCCGAAAGTGCGCTTGTATCTTTAACCAAAGCTGCTGAACTCCAAAGAGAAGACAATGACTACGCTAACCTCGCCATCACTTACAATGTTCGAGGTGTTTTGCATACCAGTAAAAAGGAATATCAAACTGCGATCGATTTTTTTAATTCCGCCAAAAATTTATATGAACAAGAAGGCCTTGAGCGCCTTATTTCCGATGTTAATCTAAACGAAGCCAAGGTTTATATTCAATTGGAAGATTATAAAACTGCTAAAGCAAAACTTGAAAAGACCATCATTTTAGCCAAAAAATATGACCAGCCAAATATTTTAAGCAGCGCTTATATAAATAGTGGAAAAGTGCTCCAGAAATTAGACAACCCAACCTTAGCGCTTACTATGACCAATCAGGGGCTCGATCTTGCGGTGGCCAATAATATTCCAGAATATATCAACGACAGTTATTTGACTTTAAGCGAGATATACCAAGAAAACAATGACTATAAGCTCTCCAATGAATATCTTAGGAAATATATTAACCTATCAGATTCTTTATTAGATATAAAACGTGAAAACCTTGCCCCTGGTAAGAAATCCCAGTTTATCAATGAATATAAAGATACTGAGTTTAAGCAATTGGAAGTAAAACTTGAGGAAGCCGATGCGTCAAATAATTTGACTAGAATAACGACTATTCTAAGCATCGCATTAATTACAATTCTGTCCTTATTGACCTTATCGCTTTACAAAAACAATAATATCAGACTTAAAACCAACAATATGCTCCATAAAAAAAATGATGAGCTTATTGTGGCCAAAGAAAAAGCAGAATTGGCATCCAAAACCAAAGCCAACTTTTTATCCACCGTAACCCACGAGCTCAGAACACCATTATATGCCGTTACCGGCTTAACAAATATGCTTTTGGACGAAGAACCAAAACCAGAGCAATTGCCACACCTTAAATCGCTTAAGTTTTCCGGTGAATATTTATTGACTTTCATCAATGACATCCTTCAAATCAATAAAATTGAGGCCAACAAAGTTGAATTGGATCCTGAAGTATTCAATCTCAGGAAAAAGGTTGAAAATGTAATTTCGGCATTGAACAATTCGGCTATGGACAATAACACGAAACTCCATTATGAATATGACCAAGATCTGCCTTCTACGTTTATGGCAGATCAATTGAAAATCTCGCAGATTCTGATTAATCTTATAGGAAACGCTATTAAGTTTACAAAAGATGGTGATATATGGGTAAAATTATATAAGGTCAATCAAACCGATAAAAACTATACCATCCGATTCGAAATTCAAGATAATGGTATTGGTATCACCAAAGAGAAACAAGAGAATATGTTTGAAAGCTTCTCTCAAGGCTCTATTCAAATCAATAGAAAATATGGCGGAACAGGACTTGGGCTCTCCATTGTAAAAGGGCTGATCGAAATCTTAAAAGGAAAAATATACCTCAAAAGCGAACTTGGAAAAGGATCGAGCTTCTTTTTTGAAATCCCGCTAACCTATGCACCAGAACCAGTTATTACAGATAAACCAAAAACCCTTAATGAATTTAATACTTTGGACTTGACAAATATCAAAATTTTGGTTGTTGAAGACAACAAGATCAACCAAATGATAACCCGTAAGATTTTAAATAAGATGAGCCTTTATTGCGATGTTGTGGATAATGGCGAAGATGCTGTAGAACGCGTTAAACAAGAACAGTACGACGTTGTCCTGATGGATATCCACATGCCTGGTATTAGCGGACTTGAAGCTACGAAAATCATTAGAACCTTTGATAAGGAACTCACTATTTTCGCTCTTACAGCCGTAACTATTGAAGATAAAATGCATGAATTTGACGAAGCAGGATTTGATGATATTATCTCAAAACCATTTAAGCAGGAAGATTTCGAAAAGAAACTTTATAACGTGTTAAAATCTAATGAAAAATCAGCAACGTCTATTTAACAAATCTACTTATAAGCCCATCAAACTCTTTCCGTCTATCAATTTTTATTTCAATTGGCAGATAATATAAGGCCTCTTGATTGTTAAAATGAGGCTGTAAGCGCACCATGTCCTTTTCTGTGGTGACAATCATTGGTTTTTGTTTCAAAATATTGAGGTCATTCTCAGTAAAATCATGATGATCCTTAAATTTCAAATGCTCAAACTGCAATCCCATTAATTTTAAATGCTCAACCAAAGGTTTTGGATTGGCAATTCCCGTAACCAAAGTAAACGATTGACTTTTAAGAGTTTCCAAATTGAGATGCTCTTTAGTATTTCTTATCGATTGAGAATAAGCAATATGCCCAAAAAACACCTCTTGCCCTTCTAAAGGATTTATTTTTTCTTTGATTATTCGTTTTTCGTCATCTGCTAAATTTTCCGGACATTTAGTCACCACAATAATATCAGCACGTCTGGCACCTGCCCTCGGTTCTCTTAAATTCCCGGTCGGTAATAGGATATCATCTGTATAAAGATCATCAAAAGCAGTCAATAAAATATTAAAACCCGCTTTTACGCGTCTATGCTGATAGGCATCATCCAACAAAACTATTTCTGGAGGATTTTTTAATGCCAACAATTGCGCCATTCCATGTACTCTATTAGCATCCACACTTACAATAATATCCTTAAATTTTCGATAAAACTGAAACGGCTCATCTCCTATGGAAAGTGCTGTGGCCGATTCATCAGCCATTACAAACCCTTCTGTCTGTCTTTTATAGCCTCTGCTCAATGTTGCAATATGGTGATCAGGTTTCAATAATCGGATCAAATATTCAATCATTGGTGATTTTCCTGTGCCGCCAACACTTAGATTTCCTACGCATATCACAGGAACGTTATAAGATGTGGACTTTTTAATTCCTAAATCATATAATTTATTTCTAAGCCAGGTGACCACGAAGTAAATGGGGACAACCGGAAAAAGGAAATACCTTAAAATTTTCATCTGTTCGATTAATCTGTTTTGTGCCATTTTATATTTCGGCACGTTTGTCTTCAGGAATATTCACAACACCGCAACCGTCTACTAAAATATGACCATTTTTAGTTACTACTGTCATTGTCATCTTAAAATCATCCCAGTCAATACCTTTAACTGTCACATAACCAGTTCCTAGATCAAACTCATGAAGTTCAACACCTTTATGAGGGTAATCTTGGGCATCTAATATAGGATCAAACCCAAGTCCTACTTGTGGGTTCTCTTCCCAAGCCCTGATCAGCATATTTTCTAATTTCTCTTTTAAACTTTCTGTAACAAGAGACGAGCCTTTAACAAATTCTAGAATTTCAACATTGTTGTTATTTTCGATATAAGCATTTAGAAAATCAAGTGCCACCTGATAATTCTGATCTTTAGAAGACCCTTCATTTTCTAAGTGTTGATATAAGTCAGTGTTTGAAAGTTCCAAATCCAGCGCTTCAGGTTGTTTGTTTTTTTCAGATTGGCATGAGAACAAGAACAAGGAAAACATTAACGCAATGCTATGTTTCATAATAACCAAAGTACTTAGTTACAACGAAAATATAATATTTTATCTTTGCGAGTAACCTAAAAACAGAAAAACATATGATTATCCAAGATGTCATCAATCACCTCGAAGAACTGGCGCCTTTGGCGTATGCCGAAAGCTTTGATAACGTAGGTTTGTTGGTTGGTGATAAAAACAAGCCATTGACAGGAGTTCTGGTAACCTTAGACACTTTAGAAAGTGTTGTGGACGAAGCAATCGACAACAACTGCAACCTCATTGTCAGCTTCCATCCGATTATTTTTAAAGGTCTTAAAAAACTTAATGGCTCCAATTATGTAGAGCGCGTGGTCTTAAAAGCCATTAAACATGACATTGCCATTTACGCCATTCATACGGCCTTGGACAATTGTCTTCAAGGTGTGAATGATATTATTTGCAAAACGTTAAATATAGAAAACAAAAAGATCCTGCTTCCTCAACAAGGCACTATAAAAAAATTGACCACTTACGTTCCACAGAAAGATGCTGATGTCTTACGCACTGCCCTATTCAAATCTGGAGCTGGCAACATTGGGAATTACGAAAATTGCAGTTTCAATACTGACGGGACTGGCACTTTTAAAGGTAATGATGATTCCAATCCAAAAATTGGAGAACGTGGGGAATATCGCCAAGAAAATGAAACCCAAATTTCAGTGACCTTCCAAAAACATCTAGAGCGCAACATTCTCAAAGCCTTGTTTGAAAGCCATCCCTATGAAGAAGTGGCTTTTGAAGTGACAACGCTAGACAATTATAATCAGCAGATAGGGATGGGAATGGTTGGCGAACTTCCAAATGAGATGACAACCGAAGAATTTTTAGATTTTGTTAAGCAGAAAATGAACGTTTCGTTTATAAAACACTCAAAATTAATCAAAACCAAAGTCAAGCGGATTGCCGTACTTGGTGGTTCTGGTAGTTTTGCAATTGCCGCGGCCAGATCAGCAAATGCTGATGTTTTTATTACTGCAGATTTAAAGTATCATGATTTTTTTTCTGCAGAAGATCAAATTATTTTAGCCGATATTGGACATTATGAAAGCGAACAGTTCACAAAAACCTTTTTAGCTAACTATCTCTCAAAAAAAATTACTAATTTTGCAGTCGTTTTATCGACGATAAACACCAATCCTGTAAAGTATTTATAATTATGGCAAAAAAAGCTGAACTTTCTGTTGAAGACCGATTAAGAGCATTGTATGACTTACAACTCATTGATTCAAGAGTTGACGAAATCAGAAATATTAGAGGTGAACTTCCTTTAGAAGTAAGAGATTTAGAAGATGAAGTTGAAGGACTTAATACTAGACTTGAAAAATTAAACGGGGGTTTGACACTGGTTGATGACGACATCAAATCAAAAAAGAACCTGATTGAAGAAGCGAAAACTTTGATCAAGAAATATGCTGAACAGCAAAAAAATGTTAGAAATAACAGAGAATTCAATTCGATCACCAAAGAAGTGGAATTCCAAGAACTGGAGATTGAACTTGCCGAAAAACACATAAAAGAATTTAAAGCTCAAATTGAGCAGAAAAAGGAAGTTATTTCTGAAACCAAAGACCGTTTAAAAGACCGTCAAGCGCATTTAAAGCATAAGAAAAGTGAATTAAACGCTATTTTGGCGGAAACAGAAAAAGAAGAAACAGCATTGATCAAAAAATCCCAAGAATACCAAGAATCAATTGATCAACGTTTGGTAAATGCTTACCATAGAATTAGAACGAATGTAAAAAACGGATTGGCGGTAGTAGCCATTGAAAGAGGTGCTTCTGGTGGATCTTTCTTTACCATCCCACCACAAGTGCAAGTTGAGATTGCATCTCGTAAAAAAGTTATTACAGATGAGCACAGTGGACGTATTTTGGTTGATGCACAATTAGCCGAAGAACAAAAAGAAAAAATGACCAAAATGTTTAGTAAACTCAGCTAAACATCTATTACATACACTTAAGAGCCTTTACAAAAATGTAAAGGCTCTTTATTTTAACACAACTTTCTTATTTTATATCTTAAGGTTTTATTGTAACGGACGACTACTTAAAAAAATCAAATTTATGAAATCACTTCTCTTATCATTATCCTTCATAGTTTTGTTCAGTTGTCAGAACAAAGCGCAAACCAACCCTAAGCAGAACGCGGTTAGCATGGCTGAGCCTATTGAAGTCCCTATTAGCGATGGAAAAGCAAAAGCCTATTTTGCCAGTGGTTGCTTTTGGTGTGTGGAAAATATTTATGAGCATGTTATAGGCGTGGATGAAGTGGTAAGTGGTTATGCAGGTGGCCATACCAAAAATCCAACTTACGAATCAAGCAATACTGGTAAAACAGGACATGCAGAAGCCGTAGAAGTGAGCTATGATCCTAATGTTGTGAGTTTCGCTACCTTAGTAGATGTTTATTTTGGCTCCCAAAACCCAACCCAGATCAATGGTCAAGGCGGCGATCGAGGATCACAGTACCGTTCTATCATATTTTATCAGAACGATGCTCAGAAAAAAATTATAGAAGCAAAGAAGTCGGCGTTGGCAAAAAAACTGAATGCAACAATTGCCGCTGAGGTCTATCCATTCCAAAAATTTTGGATCGCTGAAGGTTACCATCAGGATTATGAGAAAAAGAACCCACAAAATCCATATATCCAAAATGTATCCATCCCAAGATATGAACGCTTTAAAGCAAAATTTCCAGAGTTAATTAAAAAATAATCAGCTGACAGACCTTTCAGGTTTTGAAAACCTGAAAGGTCTTTTTAATTAATCTTAGTCGCTTTCAATGTAAAAATTAAAGGATAAAGCTTATCCTGAGTCACATACATTCCAGAATGTGTTTTCACTAAATCCGGCAATATATTATAGGGGCTCTCATCATGTTCCTGTAGATAGTCGATATGTAATCCCGCTTCAGACAATGCAGAGACTACTTCGCCCAATCCATGATTCCAACCATATTCCTTACTGACCATTTTTGAATTGGTATTGGCATAAGTGCCTTCGTATTCTTCATAAATGGCCTCATCCTGCATATACCCATATTTTAAGGTGGGGTTCCCTTCCAAATAATCAAACATCCAAACCATGGGATGAAATTCAGACATAAAAAATGTGCCTCCTTTTTTTAGGCGTTCTGCAATCATTTGTCCCCAAGGCTCTAAATCAGGCAACCATCCTATCACACCATAGCTCGTAAAGACGATATCAAAAGTATCAGCAATCAATTTAGAGGTGTCGAGCACATTGCAACATATAAAGTTAGCATCTAGTTGTAATTCTTTATTCAATTGCTGGGCCAAGGTTATCCCTTCATCACTAATATCAACGCCCACACACTTTGCTCCCATTCTACTCCAGCTCAAAGTATCCTGACCAAAATGACATTGTAAATGCAAAAGACTTTTTCCTTCCACATTCCCTAGTGCCTCTAATTCATAAGCCATTAGTGATGATTTTCCATTTTTGAAAGCGTCAAGATCATACATTTCACTCGCGGCATGTACTTTAACCTTGTTATTCCATGTCGCTTTATTTATTTTGAAATAGCTCTCATTAGACTCCATAATATCTGATTAGATTCTAAAATTAAAACTTCTAGAGCATTCTTCCTTATCTTTACTAAAAATATTAAAGATGAAAAATTCACTAATTTTAGTCCTAATCGTGACACTCTTTACTTCCTGCAAACAGAAGGAAGCCTCCAAAGCCATCGAAAACGAATGGTCCGCTGCGGAAAAAATTTCAAACGCCAATGGTTTTGAAAACTGGAAAAATGTATCCGAGATCCAATTCACGTTCAACGTAGATAAGGATACAACGCATTTTGAAAGGTCTTGGACCTGGCATCCAAAAACTGAAGATGTGATCATGATTTCAGGACAAGACACCGTCGCCTACAATCGCAAATTGGTGGATAGCATCTCTATGAATGCAGATAAGGCATTTATCAACGATAAGTACTGGCTTTTGGCGCCATTTCAATTGGTTTGGGATACCTCAGCCAGCCTTTCTGAAGAATCGCTCTCTGAAGCTCCTATCAGCAAAAAACAAATGAACAAAATCACAATTACCTATCCCAACGAAGGCGGTTATACGCCCGGAGATGCCTATGATCTTTTTTATGACAATGATTATATCATCCAAGAATGGGTGTATAGAAAAGGAAATTCAAAAGAACCTAGCATGATGACCACATGGGAAGACTATGCGGATTTCGATGGAATAAAAATTGCCAAGACTCACAACAGACCAAACGAGAATTGGAAACTCCATTTTTCCAATGTAAAAGTTACGAAGTGAGACTTTGAAAAATCAATATAGAAACAATCTCCCATAATCCAAACTAGGGTTAGGACACGTATATATTATATCAAAAAAGTATTCCGCAGTAGGCGTCCCTATATATTCAAAGAGCTTCCACTTTAAAAGTTGAAGCTCTTTTTTTGTGAAATTAAATTTAGAAGTTCGTTTGGTGCCATTGAAAATTCTGATTTAATCTTTCCCCTATTTTTAATTGAAAATTAAGACTCCCTTAGTCTTTTTCAATAGCCAAAATTTGAAATTGGACCCTATCCTTGATACGTTAAATTTTTCATTTTAAATTTTTAAACTCACTTTTCTGTCATTCATTCTAAACTTATAATTCCTATTTTTGTGTGAAACCGAAAATTAATTCACCTTGTCAAACTATCAATTAGGATTAGAATACGCTGAACAACAAGATCAGAAGGATGCTTTGGCATCTTATAGAACTAAATTTCATATCCCAAAAGACAAGCACGGGAACGACTTGATCTATATGACAGGGAATTCACTCGGACTTCAACCGAAATCAACAAAAGATTATATCAATGAGGAGCTTGAAGACTGGGCTAATTTGGGCGTTGAAGGCCATACAGATGCTAAACATCCTTGGTTACATTACCACGAATTCCTAACCGATAACATGGCAAAGGTGGTAGGCGCCAAACCTATTGAGGTGGTAGTCATGAATACGCTGACCGCCAATCTTCATTTGATGATGGTCTCTTTTTATAAACCGACTCCAAAGCGCTATAAGATCCTAATTGAAGCCGATGCCTTTCCATCAGACAAGTATGCGGTGGAATCGCAATTGCGCCATCATGGTGTCGATCCCATCACCGGATTGATCCTTTGGAAGTCTAAAAAAGGTGAGGAATTGGCCAATTATGACGATTTAGAAACTATTTTAAAAACCCATGGAGATGAGATTTCCCTAGTGATGATAGGAGGCGTGAACTATTATACAGGCCAGTTTTTTGATTTGAAACGCATTACCCAACTTGGTCATAAACACGGCTGCATGGTGGGGTTTGACTGTGCCCATGGTGCTGGGAACGTGGCATTGAACCTACATGATTCAGGTGCTGATTTTGCGGTTTGGTGTACCTATAAATATTTGAATTCCGGACCAGGAAGTTTAGGGGGGTGTTTTGTACATGAACGACATGCGCACAACAAAGATCTCAATCGGTTTGCCGGTTGGTGGAGCCATAACAAAGAAACACGTTTTAAAATGCGTGATGAATTTGACCAACTTCCGGGTGCAGAAGGTTGGCAACTGAGTAACCCATCCATTTTATCAATGGCAGCCATCAGAGCTTCATTGGATATTTTTGCAGAAGTAGGCATGGAAAAGTTGACCAAAAAATCAAAACATCTCACAGGCTATTTTGAGTTTTTGATCAACGCACTGAACAATAAGGATATTAAAATAATCACGCCTTCAAATCCTGCTGAACGTGGATGTCAACTCTCCATCCAAGTAAAAAATGCCGATAAAAAACTACACTATAAATTAACAGAAGATGGTGTTATCACTGATTGGCGTGAACCAGATGTTATACGCTGTGCCCCCATTCCATTATACAATTCCTATCGGGATGTTTATGAATTGGTGGAGAAGTTAAAAAAGATATTAACCTAACCTGCAAGCTTTCTAAAACCTTGTAACTTTAAATAATAAGATTCCCGTATTCGTGGAAGATAGCATGAATCAAAAACAAAACATACTCATCATCGGCGCCGGACTTTGCGGAAGCTTACTCGCTTTACGCTTAGGACAACGTGGTTATAATGTCTCGCTTTACGAAATGCGCCCAGATTTAAGAAAAGCGAACGTCAGTGTAGGGCGTTCCATCAATTTGGCACTTTCTGACAGAGGCATCAAAGCGATGAAACTGGTGGGCATTGAGAACAAAGTCAAAGAGCTGTGCATCCCGATGAATGGTCGCATGTTGCACGATATGGAGGGCAATACCGTTATGGCGCCTTACAGTGGACGGGAACATGAGTATATCAATTCCATTTCACGCGGTCTTTTAAACGGCCTGTTGTTGGACGAAGCGGAACAGCATGACAATGTCAAAATTTATTTCAACAAAAAATGTAAATCCGTCGACTTTGAAAAAACAACAGCCCTATTTAAAGATCATGAAACTGATGCTGAGTTTGTAGAAGATGCTGATATTATAATAGCCACAGATGGCGCTGGCTCAGCATTGCGAAAAAGTTATTTTTTAGGAAAAAAATTTCTATTCAGCTTTTCGCAAGATTGGTTGTCACACGGCTATAAAGAATTAAGCTTTTTACCAACGGAAGATGGTGGATACAAAACCTTTAAAAACGCCTTACATATTTGGGGACGTGATAGCTTTATGCTGATTGCCTTACCTAATTTAGATGGCAGTTTTACGGTAACCTTATTTTTAAGCTATGAAGATGGCGAATACAATTTTGGGAATTTAACTACAGAAGTAAAAGTCATCGAATTCTTTCAAAAATATTTTAAAGACGCTCTGGAACTGATGCCAAATCTCATTGAAGACTTCTTCACCAATCCAACGTCTCCTTTAGGAACCGTAAAATGTTCCCCTTGGCATTATAAAGGAAATACGCTTTTAATGGGCGATGCCGCACACGCCATTGTGCCATTTTACGGACAGGGAATGAACGCCTCTTTTGAAGATGTATCCATATTTGATGAAGTATTGAATGAAGGCCATCACGACTGGGAGTCCATATTCAAAACATATGCAAAGAAACGAAAAAAAGATACGGATGCCATTGCAGATTTAGCAATCGATAACTTCCATGAAATGAAAGGCCATGTCAACAACATTATTTTTAGAGAAAAGCGTAACTTGGAAATGGCATTGGAAAAGAACTTTCCCAACGATTATTCCTCAAAATATTCATTGGTTACGTTTAATGAAGACATTAGTTATCATGAAGCCATGGTAAGAGGTCGTGCGCAGGACAAAGCAATCTTGAATATGTTGGCAGACAAAGAACTCGATCTTAATGACGATTTAAAGAACAATTTAATAAAAATAAAAGCTGCTACAGACGAAATTTTAGATAATGACCGTGTGACGAAAAATTTTAAGCATTAATAAAATAAAAAATTCCTTCCTTTTTTTCAAGGGAAGGTGGATTCGTTCCGAGAAAAACCGGACAAAAACGGAAGGTTTTTTCAAAACCTTGTAGGTTCAAAATAAAAAAATAAATAATGAGTATAGATCACAATGAGATTCCTGCTTCCCTGCCTACCGGACAGGCAGGTGTAGCTACAAATGTAAAACCAAGAGGTGCCTATCCGCTGACCAGACGTACGGGTGATTTTATATATGTTTCCGGAACCAGTTCCCGTCGTGCTGACAATACCATTGCGGGCGTTGACATTATTGACAATATGGGCACCAAACATCTAAACGCCGAAGTTCAAACCCGTGAGGTCATTAAAAACATTGAAAAAAACCTTGCGAAAGAAGGCGCCACGCTTAAAGATGTGGTAGATGTCACATCGTTCTTGGTAAATATGAATGATTTTGCAGGCTACAATAAAGCCTATGCCGAGTTTTTTGATAAAGAAACCGGACCGACCAGAACCACTGTGGCTGTGCATCAATTACCGCATCCCGATTTGGTGGTTGAAATTAAGGTCGTCGCATATAAAAAACAGTAAATCAGAAAACCCCACAGGTCTTAAAAACCTGTTTGGTTTCAGGAGCAGAAACACTCTTAAAATATTCGTGAATTCGTGGTAAATACAGAGATACATAAGGAGATCCCTGCTTTCGCAGGAATTCGGAACTACATCAACGGAGTATACATCCATCCAATTCAAGACAATTGGATAGACAATTACAATCCTAGTAATGGCGTAGTTTACGGTAAAATTCCAAACTCTTCCAAAGAAGATGTTGAAAATGCCTATATCGCTGCAAAATCAGCTTTTCCGAGCTGGTCTCAAACTACGTTGGAAGAACGTAGTAGAATACTTATAAAAATTTCAGAATTATTAGAAGCTAACTTGCAACGTTTCGCAGAAGCTGAAAGCAAGGATAATGGGAAACCTGTATCTTTGGCCAAGAAAGTCGATATCCCCAGAGCAGCCAGTAACTTTCGGTTTTTCGGAAATGCCATAACCCAATTCGCTAGTGAAAGCCATGAAAGCGTAGGTCAGGATGCGATAAATTTCACCTTACGACAACCCATTGGCGTTGTGGCTTGTATTTCACCTTGGAATCTTCCGCTCTATCTCTTTACTTGGAAAATCGCTCCAGCCATTGCTGCTGGAAACTGCGTGATTGCCAAACCCAGCGAAATTACTCCAATGACCGCTTATTTACTTGGCGATATTTGTACAAAAGCTGGATTGCCCAATGGCGTTCTGAACATTGTTCATGGACTGGGAACTACCACAGGACAAGCCATCATTGAACATCGAGACATCAAAGCCATTAGTTTTACAGGAGGTACTGCAACGGGGGCACATATAGCAAAAGTGGCAGCACCTCTATTTAAAAAGTTATCTTTGGAATTGGGCGGGAAAAATCCAAATATCATTTTTGCCGATTGCGATTATGAAGATATGCTCAATACGACCATTCGTTCGTCATTTGCAAATCAAGGACAGATTTGTTTGTGCGGAAGCCGCATTTTTGTAGAAGCCTCAATTTATGCGAAGTTCAAAAACGATTTTGTTACTAGAGTAAAAGCACTCAAAGTTGGACATCCTTCAAAAGCATCAACCAATATTGGTGCTTTGGTGTCAAATTCACATCTAGAAAAAGTAATGAATTATATAGAAATTGCCAAAGCAGAAAATGCGACGATACTTTGCGGTGGTAAGAAAGTTGTTGTAAAAGATTATGAAAACGGTTATTATATCGAACCTACGGTCATTGAGGTGACCTCAAATAATTGTCGAGTAAATCAAGAAGAAATATTTGGGCCCGTAGTCACTATTATGCCTTTTGAAAGTGAAGATGGAGTTTTAGAAATGGCTAATTCTGTCAACTATGGATTGTCTGCCACACTTTGGACCAACGACTTAAAACGCACTATGCGCATGAGCAACCAATTACAAACGGGCATAGTTTGGGTGAACACTTGGATGATGCGCGATTTACGAACCCCATTTGGAGGTGTAAAGGCCTCAGGAGTTGGAAGGGAAGGCGGATTTGAAGCCTTAAGGTTTTTTACGGAGGCTAAGAATGTGTGTATCAAATATTGATCCCACCCCTGCCCTCCCGAACGGAAGGAGTTTGAATGGGACCACAAATAAGATTTGAAGAATAAATATTAACTAAATAAAAGTTCTTCCCTTCGGGAAGGATGTAAAATGGGATTATGGATTTAAAACTAAACAATAAATACGCACTAGTTTGCGGTAGTACAGCAGGAATAGGAAAAGCAACCGCTATAGCTTTGGCTTCAGAAGGTGCCAACGTGACTTTAGTGGCTAGAAATGAAGCTAAATTGAAGCAGGTTGTTTCAGAACTTCCAAACTCCAAAAATCACCGATACATCGTAGCAGATTTTTCGAATCCCGGGGAATTACAAAGCAAAGTTTCTGAATTTATTAACGAGCATCATGGTTTCCACATTCTGGTAAATAACACGGGTGGACCTGCTGGTGGGCCTGTTTTTTCAGCAAAACTAGAGGAATTTGAAAATGCCTTCACCCAACATTTAAAATGCAATCATGTTTTGGCACAAACTATAGTTCCTTTCATGAAGGAGGCAAGATATGGTCGAATCATCAATATCATTTCTACTTCTGTAAAGCAGCCTTTGGATGGTCTTGGGGTGAGCAATACCATTAGAGGTGCCGTTGCGAGCTGGAGCAAAACTTTAGCGAATGAACTTGGTCAATATGGAATTACAGTCAATAATGTACTTCCGGGAGCTACGGATACCGATCGTCTTGCAGAAATCATCAAAAATAAGTCGGCCAAAACGGGCCATAGCGAAGAAGAATCTGCCAATGCCATGAAAAGTGGCGTTCCTGCTAAACGCTTTGCAAAACCTGAAGAATTGGCTTATGCCGTGACTTTCCTTGCCAGTGAATGTGCAAGTTATATCAACGGGGTAAACCTTCCTGTGGATGGTGGACGGACAAAGTCATTGTAATCCTAACCTTCCCGAAAGAAGGGAACTGTGGCGAAATTCAATATACTCGAGCTTCAAAAATTAGAGCGCAAAAATTTATGGTGGCTGAGCGCAATTGAAGTTACACTTGTGAGGGCTTCGTATAAAAATAACTTTTTTAAATAATGGAGGTGTAAATTATTTATCAAGGGTAAAGTTTAATTTTAAGAACGAAGACGAAACACTTTCTGTTCTGCCGTTTTATACTTAATTTTAATTGCTAAATCTGCGTGAGGGATGGAGGCATTGTTGGAGCTCCTCGAAGAGAGCGACTGCCGAGAGCCCGACCCGTTAGGGACACGCCCAAAAAACAAGACTATGAACCTAGTATCTCCAATAAATTTTAAGAAATGGATTGAAGAAAATCGTCATTTGCTAAAACCACCTGTGGGCAATAAAGTGGTTTGGAAAGACGGCGATTTTATTGTGATGGTTGTAGGCGGACCTAACAATCGAAAGGATTATCACTATAATGAAACTCCAGAATTTTTCTATCAAGTTGAAGGTGATATCATCTTAAAAATCATAGATAATGGCATACCAAAAGATGTGCACATTAAAGAAGGTGATATTTATTTGCTGCCTCCAAAAGTGCCGCATTCTCCGCAACGAGGTGCAAATACCGTAGGTTTGGTGATAGAATATAAACGACCTGAAGGCATGCGGGATGCGCTGCTTTGGTTTTGTGAAAACTGCACAACAAAACTCTATGAGGAAGATTTTACAGTTGAAAATATTGAAACTGATATGCCTAAGATTTTTGACAAATATTACAGCGATACAGAAAAGCGAAAATGCCCAAATTGTGGTGAATTGATGGAGCCACCTAAAAAAGTAAAAATAGACTAATCAATACACCCTTTCTTTATATGAGAAAGTGAATTCACCTGTAATAAGTGGAGTGAGTATACAAGTATTTTATTTTTAATTATAAACCAGTAAAATCAATTCTCATTTTATTGAGAAATAATCATGACAAAACGCAAACTTCGCATCAACGGACATTCACACCTACTTCCTTACCCAGAAGAAATTCCACAATTCATGAAGGATAAAGAGATTTTTTGGGTGGATAAAGATCGGAAATATATGCTTCAAAAAGATTGGAGTCGTCCAGTTACAGATTCGAGTTTCTTTTTGGATGATAAATTGGCTTGGATGGAGCGCTTTAAAATTGACCATGCGGTTGTTTTAAATCTATCTCAATTGTATGGCAATGGATTGCGCGTAGAAGAGATGAAGCAGGCACTTCGGTTTCAAAATGATTTCAATGCCAAAATTCAAAGAGAAAACCCAACTAAGTTTACTTGTGGTTTTGTGGTACACCCTGGTTTTGTTCGCGGGGCCTGTTGGGAAATCGAACGCTGTGTAGAAGAATTGGGTATGCAACTGCTCTGCTTACCAACCCATTATATGGACACTATTGGAACATGGCGCTGTATTTTTGATGAAGAAAATGAACCCATTTTTGAATTGGCAAACAAATACAATCTGGCGGTTGAAATCCATCCTTATGATGGTGAAAAATTTATAAAACTGGAAAACACCTCTTGGCGTTTCCATTTAATATGGATGTTGGCACAATGTGCTGATGCTTATCACTTTTTGACCTTAAACGGGTACCAGGATAAATATCCAAATATGCGTACTTGTTTTGCGCACGGAGGTCAGTTGGCACAAATTAATTTAGGAAGGCGTATTCAGGGTTTTGATGGAAGGCCTGATTTATTTGAAGGGAAAAGCCACCCTAGAAAAGCGGTGGGCCATAAAAACATTTTCTTTGATACATTGGTTCACGATACTGGTGGCTTGCAACTCTTACTCAAAAACCAAGGTTCAAAACAGGTCCTTATGGGCTTGGACGATCCTTATCCATTAGGAGAAATGGAAAGTGCCAAACAATCTTCCTATCCTGGAAAAATTTTAGATTTGGCCATGGAAAGAGAGATTATTACTGAAGCTGAGCGTGATGCTATTTGGGAAGACAACGTGATCAGATGGCTTTGCGGCGATCATGAAGAAGCAAAACAAAAGTTAACTAATAGAATATTAGGTTTGTAATGGATTTCAATCTTTACATCAAATATTCACAGAAGCAACTTAGATTTAGTCTGTTAACTGGCATCGTATGGTTAGCTTTTTTTGTCTTTTACTTTTATTCTGAAAATGACCATGATATAGGTTATATATATTTAGCCATAGGTGTTTTTTCACTTGGAACTTATGTTTATAAAAAAACGGTTCATTATGCCACTATAAAAGATGGCGTTTTAATTAGAAACCAGATCATTCCCAAGCGTATAGAACTTAATCAGATTATGGATGTAAAGTTTGATTCAGGCAAGTACACATTCATGACGGAAAATTCAGCTATCACCCTTAATACAATGGGCATAGACACACAATCAATTGAAGATTTACAAAAAGTCATAGCGCAGTTAAAACTCTTAAAATCATGAATTTATTTCCAGACCATTTAGATCATTATATAACTATAAACTCTGAAAACGAACCAGCATTATTGCAGCAACTTTCCCGGGAAACACATCAAAAAATATTACAACCCCGCATGCTCAGTGGCCATTATCAAGGCAGGGTGTTAAGTATGATTTCGAAATTGGTTACTCCTAAATACATATTGGAAATAGGAACCTATACGGGCTATTCTGCTTTGTGTTTGGCTGAAGGACTTCAAAAAGATGGCGAACTTCATACCATTGACACCAATGAAGAATTGGTAGATTTTCAACGCAGATACTTTAATGAATCCAATTTTGGCAATCAGATCCATCAGCATTTAGGGAATGCATTGGAGCTCATTCCGCAATTAAAACCCAATTTTGATATTGTCTTTATAGATGCGGACAAAGAAAATTACAGTAATTACTTTCATCTTATCATTGACAGATTAAAGGCAGGAGGCATCATATTATCTGACAATGTACTTTGGAGCGGAAAAGTCCTTGAACCTCTAAAGAAAGATGATGTTTCTACAAATGCAATTATTGCCTATAATAAACTACTTAAAAATGATGACCGTGTAGAAACGGTTATGCTGCCTATTCGTGACGGTTTGACGATAAGTAGAAAAAAATAGAATGAACACAAAATTGCATATTTTTAAAGTAGTTGCCGAGCAATTAAGTTTCACAAAAGCTTCGGAACTTCTTTTTATCTCTCAGCCTGCCGTTTCAAAAACCATTAAGAACCTTGAAGAAGCTTATAAGAGCAATTTCTTTATCAGGAGACGAAATTCTATTGCCCTTACTGAAGACGGGAAGGCTTTTTTGATCTATGCCAATCGCATTTTGAGCATTTACCATGAAATGGAAAATCAGTTTTTGAACTTGAAAAATGCATTGCCTGAACATATACACTTTGGCGTGAGCACAACGGTTGCAAATTATATCATTCCAAAAATACTTGCAAAATTCAGAACGCAGTATCCGCAGGTTCATGTCGAAATCACGAGTGGGAATTCAGAAGAAATAGAACATCTCATCTTAAATGAACATCTCAACTTTGGTATCACTGAAGGGAAACACAGCAACCCGCAACTTCATTTCAAGAAATTTACGAAAGACGAAATAGTCCTTGTGACGAACGTTAAAAACACCACCATAAAGAGTAATATAATAGACAAATCTGCCTTGCAAAACCTTCCGATGGTAGAAAGAGAAATTGGTTCGGGAACCAGGGGTGTCATATATAGTATTTTGAAAGAAAACAAGATTTCCTCACTCAACACCATCTTGCATCTCAATAGTACAGAGGCCATAAAAAACTATCTCTACCATTCTGATAGTTATGCATTTTTGTCAATCAATGCGGTTACAGAAGACTTGATGAACAATAAACTAAAGGTTATTGATATTAAGGAAATTAGCATGGAGCGTTGGTTTTATTTTGTTTCCAGAACGGGTTATAATTCCAAAATCATGGCGTTCTTCGAAAAATTTACGGCATCTCATTATAACTTTTAGTTATTAAGAGTCAAATATTAATTTGCTTCTTAGTTATAATTAAACTCTAATTTTGTGTCTCTAAAGCAACTGACATGAAATTTATTTTATCAAAATCAATATTTATTATCCTAATTTTAATAGCGCTCTTTGGGTTTCTCAATAGTCCAGTAGCTTTACTTTTAGGTTTTTTATTCACCTTGATTTTTAGTAATCCATTTATAAACCAAAGTCAAAAAGCCATCCATTTACTGCTTAAGATTGCCGTAGTAGGGCTTGGTTTTGGAATGGTTCTAAAAGAAACTCTCCGAACCAGTAAAGATGGATTTGGCTTGACCTTCTACTCTATTATATTGACGGTGAGTTTAGGGTTGATCCTAACGAAAATTTTAAAGCTCGACAAAAAGCTGGGCCATCTCGTAACCTCAGGCACTTCAATATGTGGCGGAAGTGCCATTGCCGCCATTTCCCCTGTCATCAAAGCTGATGGAAAAACGATTAGTCTAGCTCTAGGGATTGTTTTTTTACTCAATGCTATTGCTCTATTTATATTTCCTGCAGTAGGCCATGTGCTCAATTTAAGTCAACATCAATTTGGGTTGTGGTGCGCCATTGCTATTCATGATACCAGTTCCGTGGTAGGTGCCGCCATGGGCTATGGTAATGAAGCCTTAAGGATCGCGACCACCGTAAAATTATCCAGAACTCTATGGATCATACCTCTCTCTATTTTCTCTATGTTTCTTTTTAAAACTAAAGGCGAAAAAGTTAGAATTCCGTATTTCATTTTGCTTTTTATTTTAGCTATCATCATCAACAGCTATAACGTGCTTCCTACGATTATTACTACCAACATAGTATTAATCTCAAAACGCTTATTGGTGGTTACTTTATTTTTGGTTGGTTCGACTATTTCAATTACAGATTTAAAGGAAATAGGTAGTAGGCCTATCCTACTCGCTATTTCACTCTGGATTTTCATTTCTATTTTTTCATTACTATATATATGTTACTAGCACTGCTCTTTTAGCGCAAAGTTCCAAGAGCATTTTGTCAAAAAACTTGTATAAATCTAAAATCTTTAGTATTATTTAGGGTACATTCGACGACTTACAAAAACTAATTTATGACATTAAAATCCATTGCATCATCTTTACTTCTCATCTCTTTTACATGTATACTACCTATTTCAACGCTCCACGCACAAGATGACGTGGATCAATCCAAAGAATTAGTGGTGGGCATTGCCGGCAGTGAGCCATTTGTATTTGAAAAAAACACGTCATCAAACGGAATTGCAGTAGAAATATGGGAAGACCTTGCCAAAAATAAATCCTGGGATTATTCTTATAAAATATATGAATCTGTAGAAGACGCACTTTATGCATTGAACAAAGGTGACTTAGACGTTGTGGTTGGCCCTATCAGCATCACGGCAAAACGTTTAGAGTATATGCGATTTTCACAACCTTACTATAATTCAAGTTTAGCCATTATGTCCCGAGTTGATGAACTCAGTCTTTGGCAAAAAGTAAAACCACTATTTAGTATGAAGTTGTTAATAGCGGTGGGCATATTTCTAATCATCCTAGGCATAGTGGGAACATTTTTATGGTTGGCGGAGCGAAAAAATTCTCCAGAACAATTTTCTGAAAGACCTATTGATGGCATCGGTTCAGGTATGTGGCTTGCCATTGTAACCATGAGTACCACGGGATACGGAGATAAAGCACCCATTACTCTCTGGGGAAGGATAATTGCCGGAAGTTGGATGATTATTTCAATAATATTTGCCACCTCAATGGTAGCTGGTATTGCGAGTACGCTTACCTTATCCTCGTTAGGAACCTCAACAATCTCGAACGTAGAAGAATTGTCAGGACGAAAAGTTGCCACCATCACCGCATCTCCATCAGAAACCTTTTTAAGGGAGTATAAAGCTAAAGTTACTGGCGTAAATACACTAGTGGAGGCCATGACAAAACTAAAAAACAAAGAAGTGGATGCTGTGGTTTATGACAGGCCGCAACTTTTATTTTATATGAAAAATCATAAGGATGAAGATCTCTTTATCGCCAAGGCGGAATATTTTAGACAAGGCTATGGTTTTGCCTTTCCAACTAATTCTGAATTGATCTATCCTGCAAACAGGGCTTTACTAGAACTTGCAGAAGATCAAGAAATTACAAAAATTGTAGATTATTATTTAGAAAGGGACGAATAGTTACGCTTCTCTCCAAAAAGAATTGTCTAAGTTATTAAAATCGTGTTACAATTTGCGTTTCACTGAACCCAGAGTTTCTTCCAATTCATCTTTCACCTTTTTCACTTCATCGGTAAAAGCCTTGGTGTGTTCTGTAGTATTGATACCGTTTTTGTCTGCACTTTTGGTAATCTCAGATTTGAGGTCATTGGTAGCATCCTTAAGGGTACGCATACCTTTGCCCATGCCTTTGGCAATGTCAGGAATTTTATCTGCACCAAAAACCATGACCACTATAAATAGTATAAACATGATCTCGGTGGTGCCTATGAATAAGAATGTAGAATGTAGTATCACAATGCAAATATAGTGAGATGTTTTGAATTCAATAAAAAAGCGGACTGTTAAATTAATCTACTTTTTTAGTTAAATTTTTATATGTTAATCTTTCAAATTAGTCTTGAAGCTATCAAATTGACTTTGCTCTACTTTTCTCGGCCACGAATTATTTGACGTATCAATGTCAGCAGTTTCTGCATTTGGATCTATTTCAAAAGAGATGATCTCCTTTTGAGACGGAATAGCTCTACTCACCTGACGGTCGTTTAATCTCCAGATCTCCGCTGGATAAGTTTCTGTTTTTGACGTGCCATCCGCATAATTGAATTTTACAATGATAGGCATGACCAATCCTCCTGGTTTTTCAAACGTAATATTATAAAAGTATTTTGGTGTTTTTATAGATTTACGCTCCTCTTCCGTAAAATTGTCCATCAGGTATTCTTTAAGTGTTGGAATATCTTCCGCTTGAATGCCGTTTTTGATTTTATCAGTAAGTTCATCACTTCCTTCTTCAACCATAAATACCATAGGCGAGAGGTCCTCCATATTCAAATCTCTTCGTGCGGCGACATCTTTTATATAGTTATTTGGTTCAGACGACACGTAAAACTTGGTAACTTCCTTAATTCCTATATCTACCCAGTCGGTAGTATAGAACCAACCTCTCCAGTACCAATCCAAATCAAATGCTGAAGCATCTTCCATAGTTCTGAAGAAATCTTCCGGCGTAGGGTGTTTAAACATCCAGCGGTGCGCATATTCCTTAAAAGCGTAATCAAATAATTCACGCCCCATTACGGTTTCTCTTAAAATATTGAGAGCCGTTGCCGGTTTTCCATAGGCGTTATTTCCAAATTGGTAGGTGTTCAAACCCTTGCTCATAATTGGTGCTATAAAATCCTGATTGCCTTCCATGTATGGAATGATATTAGCTGCTGGTCCGCGTCTGGAAGGAAATGTTTTATCATTTGGCGACAAAGCTTCTGGGTAGGCTTCACCAAAATCCTGTTCTGCCACATATTGCAAAAAGGTATTTAAACCTTCATCCATCCAGGTCCACTGACGTTCATCACTATTGACAATCATTGGAAAAAAATTATGTCCCACCTCATGAATAATAACTCCCATCATGCCGTATTTTACACGATCACTATAAGTGCCATCCTTTTCTGGACGTCCGTAATTCCAACATATCATAGGGTACTCCATTCCTTGTCTTTGGGCATGGACAGAAATAGCTTTATGATATGGATACTCAAAGGTCATTCTTGAATAGGATTTTAGCGTACTTGCCACAACTTTAGTGGACCATTCTTCCCAAAGTGGATTCCCTTCTTTTGGATATAATGATACGGCCATCACATCCTTATCTCCCACTTTTACAGCCATCATGTCCCAAATAAATTTACGGGACGTGGCAAAACCAAAATCACGCACATTCTCTGCATATAATTTCCAGGTTTTCTTTTTTGTTGACCTGCTTCTTTCTGCGGTTTCTGCTTCTGTCTGTGTGACAATGAGAACAGGTTTATCATAAGATGTTTTTGCTTTTTCATAACGTTGCATCATCTCTTTAGAAAACACTTCTTTTCTATTCATCAATTTTCCAGTGGCATCCAATATATGGTCTGCAGGAACCGTAATATTCACTTCAAAATTCCCAAATGGCAAAGCAAACTCATCACGTCCCCAAAACTGTGAATTTTGCCACCCTTCAACATCACTATAAACTGCCATTCTTGGATGAAACTGCGCAATGACATAAGCTCTATTGTCGTCTTCAGGGAAATATTCATAACCCGAACGTCCTCCGTCTTTAACATGATCATTGATATTGTACCACCATTTTATGCTGAAGGAAAATTTCTCTTTTGATTTTAAAGGTTGCGGAAGTTCTACGCGCATCATAGTTTGATTGATGGTATGCGGCAAGGGTTTACCGTTGCTATCCTTTACTTCCAAAATATTGAATCCGCCATCAAAACTCTCTGTTAAATAATCGCTTGCAAATTGTGACGTCGATGTCGCTTTCGCTACCCCCCTGCTTTCAATTAACGGCGATTTTGAATCCTTTGCCCGTTGGTTCTGATCTAATTGCAACCACAGATAGGTTAGTACATCGGGCGAATTATTGGTATAGGTGATCACCTCATCTCCAGATATTTTTGCATTGACGTCATCCAGCTCGATATTCATTTTATAATCTGCTTGCTGCTGATAATAAGCCACACCAGGAGCTCCAGAGGCCGCCCTATACATATTGGGAGTCGAAAACTCATTGTACAATTGCCTAAACTTATTAGTATTGACATGTCCGGGTTTCCGATCTGATTTACTGTTATTTTGAGCAAAACTGCTTATAGACGCTGTAAGGGCCAGGAAGCAGAATAGTTTAAGTGTTTTCATGAAGTTATATTATATAAATAGATGGAAATTTAAATCTTTTGGCATTATCATAAGAGCGCACTAAAAACTTAAGAGTGCCCTATCGTTCTGATTGACTAAAATAAAACTTTGGCTTTTGTCATTAATCTTGAGTTTTATAATATTCTGCTGATCATCAAAAGCATCAAACAACACTTTATTTGTTATTTGAAAAGAGGCGATGTTGCTCACATCCACAACTTCCAAGTAACAAAAAACGATATCATGGTCGTATTCTTTTCCTATGAATTTAAAATCGATGGCTTTTCCGTTGATTTGGATGGAAATTTTATCATTTAGATAGCGCTTCAGGTATTCTTCAACTTCCTTCGCTTCATTTTTGGGAGCAAAAGTTAGATGCTTGTCATAACGGGAACGGAGCGCGTTTTCCAAATCGTCAATAAAAATTCTGGAAATAATCTGCACAGACTTTTTTTCTTTGACATAGGCCACTTCAGTAACACTCACATAAAACTTATGCGCATTGACTGAAAGCAATAACGGACAAATCAGTCCTAAAATAAAGATTTTAACAGATGTCATAAGCCGAGTGAATTACAAAAATACTGTTTTGTGAAGTGATAAAAACAGTCTTAAACGCATTTTTACTCTTTTTGTCTTTGTAAAATGTCTTTATAGGCATTTAATTTAGCCTGCAAGAATTCAAATGTAGCAATTGGATTCTTTATTTTACATAAATTTTCAAATTCCGGATCATCTTGGCAATAATAGAAAAACTCTGCTTTCGGTCCTTCGTCCAATTTAAAACTGCTAAATAAATCTTCAGAAAAATTTGCTTTCATTCTGTCAAGACAACTATCCAATTTCTCAAATTTTACATGTTCTTTCAAGCGTTTTGTACGTCCTGAAATAGCATTAATGATAGGAACAATAGGAATGAGGCCTCCACCCGAAGTAGCTTCATACAGGCGTCTTTCAGTTTGTGTTTTCAACTTCCCCGTATATCCCGGAATTCCCAAATCATAAAAATTGAGATCTCGCTTCAGTTCAACGTTACTGATGTCTGACAGCAAATTTCCTGTAAGCACCTTCCCAATCACAACTTCGTCTAACGCGTTGACCAATTCTTCCAAAAAAACAGGCATTTGTTTAGAAGCGATTATGAATTTGGTAACCACAATTTCTTTGGATTGATACGAGATACCGGAGAAAAGAATGGTATCATTCAATTTTGCAGGAATTGTAAATTCACCTTCACTATTGGAAATGGTAAATCTGCTCGCAGTTTTATTGATAATATGAATCCCATCCACTTCATTCACTGCCCTTATTTGCCCAGTGATATCTATCGATTGACTATAGCTATTAAAAGCGCCAAACAATAGCACTAAGCTAAAAAAAAGTATGTTTCTCACTCTTCAGGTTTAGATTGGAGAATCGATTTAAAGCTGACCAATTTCTCTTTCAGAAACTCGAGCATTTTAAAATCGTCATTAATGAGACAAAGATTATCAAATTGTTCATTATCAGCACAGAAATAAAAGAACTCATTCCTATAACGTTCTTCTAAAGAAAATGCCGTAAATAAAATTTGAGAAAGATTTGATTTGGTTCTAGCAATGCATTTATCTTTATTTTCAAGATGAATTCTGTGTTTTAATAATTTCGTTCTTCCAGAAATGGCATTCAAGATAGGATCTACTTCAAGAGACCCACCCAACAAAGACAACAAATGAATTGGCTTGAAGTCTCCTGCAGTATACAATCTTCGTTCGCTTTGTGTTTTTGGTTTTCCGGCATATCCAGGAATTCCCAAATCGAAAAAATTGATACCGCGCTTTATTCCCGAAATTGCGAGGTCTGAACTTAAATCGCCAGTCAATATTTTCCCTACCACCACTTCATCTAAAATATTTACTTTTTCAGATAAATAAATGGTTAGAGATTGAGATTGAATCATATCTTGTCTTACGACCACTTTCTTTAAGACATAAGACACGCCTGAAATTGCTAGGGTGTCATTCAATTTAACTGGTATGGTAAATTGACCTTTATTGTTTGAAATGGTGAAAGTGAGAGAAGTATTATTAAGAATATGAATCCCTTCTACGTCGTCATTAGCAATGATCCGTCCATGAATGTCAACGGTTTGACCCATCAGGAACGGCATTCCCAAGACCATAAAGAAAGGGATTACGTAATTATTCCTTCCCACCTTCCTTCGCTAAAAATTCTTTACTTTTAGTGCTAATAAACTCTAAGAACTGGAATTCTTTTCCTGAATCTAATAGGGAATAGTCAATATCTTGCTCTTCCACATAATTTATAAAATCATTCACTTTGTCCTCAGGAATATTAAAATTCTCAACTAAAAACTTAGAACTGTAAACGTCCGTAAATGCTTTATGGGGATCTTCAGGCCCCATGACCTCTATATCTTTATTCTTTTTAGAAGTAAAAATTGGTCTTAAGAATAATTCCATAATTCCAATAACATCAAAACCATATTGAATGTTGTTTCCGGTTCCTGGCATCGCTACGTTGACAACTTTTGATTTGTAGTCGTCAGGAAATTCATATTCATTCATATTTGCCAATCCAAAATAAATAGCATCTAAATCTGGATTAAACGTTTTGACACTCTCAATATCTACAAGCAAATTCCCTGAAAGGTCATAAGGCAGAATGACAACCTCATCAAGTTTGTTGATTTTCTCTACTAAAAACACCGTCATTTTTTTCGTTTTAATGATGTTTTTATCAATGGTCACCGTGAAATCCTGAAACTGTAATGCTCGAAATTCAATAATATCATTTAACGCTACACTAACCTTAAACAGACCATTTTCGTCAGTAAGCACACCTTTTTTGGCCGACGTATTATAAATGGTAATGCCTTCCAAATCATCACTATCCACAACAATTTTTCCTGAAATCTCCACACGATTAATGTTTTGAGCGTTCAAACAAAATAAAGGAGATAGAAGAAATAGATAAAGTAAAGCTGTTTTCATATGATTTAATTTTAGTTAGGTTAGATAAAGAAAGCACGAACTCTCTTAATTAAAATCTAAAACCTGATTAAACTTTTGTTAAATTGGCAGATTACTTAAATTTACAACAAATATTTTTAGCTTATACGACCACCTTAAAATTAAGAGGGATTAGTAAGCCAAATGGGAGGGTTTGTTTCAAACCTTGTATAAATTCCAAAAAAAAAAAAAATCAGCGTAGATATGAAACAAATGATAATTGCCAGTACGTCAACCTTACATGGTAGCGGCTATTTAGAATACCTTTTAGAAGAATTGATGTTCTTTTTTAAGGATACCGAAACCATTTTGTTTATTCCCTACGCACGACCAGGAGGCATTAGTCATGAAGAATATACTGAAAAGGCCCTAGAAGCATTTTCAAAAATTCAAAAACAAATCAAAGGCATTCACGAGTTCGATAATCCTAAAGAGGCATTAAAAAATGCCAAAGGCATTTTTGTTGGCGGTGGAAACACCTTTGTGCTGGTCAACCAACTTTATAAAAATGATTTGATCAGCACTTTGCAAGATGTCATTCAGGACGGAACCCCCTATTTAGGAACGAGTGCAGGCAGTAATATTTGTGGGCTTACTATAAATACAACCAATGATATGCCTATTGTCTATCCTCCAAGTTTCAAAGCTTTGGCAATGGTTCCATTCAATATCAATCCGCATTATTTGGATCCGAATAACAACAGCAAGCACATGGGAGAAACACGTGAAACGAGAATTCAGGAATTTCATGCCTATAATTCGCAACCAGTAGTCGGACTGAGAGAAGGAAGTTGGCTTCAAGTGGATGGAGATAATATTTCTTTAGAAGGGGAATTGGACGCGCGTATTTTTATATATAATAAAGCTCCTTATGAAGTGGAGTCAGGAACGGATTTGAGTGGATTGAAGTGAATGAAATTTGAGATGTGAGATTTAAGTATAAAGCATTAAGATAGGCGTAAAGTTGACGGATGACCCTATTATAGCGCCATTGTTCACTTAAGAAAGCGCCAAGGGATTTTGATCAATTTGTAAAATCCGTATCTAAAAAAACGTAATCCTTTATTAGAGCTTCTTCAAAAAATGATAGCCCAAAATCTCAAAGCCTTCATTCATATAGAATTTATGTGACGGATTATTTTGCACATAGGTATTGAGTTCTACCGTTTGGAAACCCTTTTGTGACACGTAATCATAAATACATTTCATAAACTGTTTTCCCAAGCCTTTCTTTCGGTAACCATCATCAATAAAAACATGATCCAGTTCCACACTTCTTCCGGAGTAATGACGTGTACAAAACCACATGCCGGCAACTCCAATGAGTTTTTCACGATCATAGAGCGCAGCGCACTCATAATTTTGCGTAACCATTTCCGCAAAACGTTGTTTGAGCACCGCTTCAGAGATTTTATTACCGTTCAGCTTTTGTATTAACGGTATGATCGAATTGATGTTAGTAGGATTTATAATTTTAAAAGAAATGGGCATACTCTAAATTTTAAGTAAAAATAAATAATTTACTTGAAAACTAAATTGGTTAAGTTTGATAGATTAACAAAAAAGAATTGCACCCGCTTCGCCAATAGATTTAAGATAAGAGATGAGAACATTTAAATTTTAAACTAAATACATGAATAGAAAAGATTTTATAAAAGCAGCTGCTCTTAGTGGTATTGCCATGGGTATTTTACCACAATTGGCATTTCAGAATGCCGAGTTGAGTTATGAGGAATTAATAGGGAAAGGAAATCCAACACTCTATGGTAACGGATTCCAAATACGAAAGGAGGCCTTCGATGCGTTCACAAAAATGAAAAATGCAGCTTTAGAAGATCATATTTCAATTCAAGTGGTTTCCAGTTATAGAAATTTCGATCATCAAAACCGAATTTGGGAACGTAAATACAAAAGCAATACACAACAAGGATTGTCGCCAGAAAAAGCCATTCAAAAAATAATAGAATACTCCACCATTCCCGGCACTTCTCGCCACCACTGGGGCACAGACATGGACCTCATTGACGCCAATGTAGCGCAACCTAAAAGTGTTTTGAGTCCAGGTCATTTTGAAGGAAAAGGATGCTATGTCAACTTCAAAAAGTGGATGGATAAAAATTCTAAAGCCTATGGCTTTTATTTGGTGTATACTGACCTTCCTAATCGTAAAGGGTTTAAATATGAACCTTGGCATTACAGTTATAAACCACTTTCATACGGCTATCTTCAAGCATATAGAAAATTAAATATGAAGGATATTCTCAAGAAAGAATCCTTGTTGGGACATCAATACTTAACCACTTCGTTTTTGGACAAGTATTACGCTGAAAACATTTTAGATATTAATCCTGAGCTTTTGTAGATTCAAATAAATCAAACGACGATCGAAACGAAAAAAGCCTCTTATAAATAAGAAGCTTTCCTAAAACCAACTCAACTTTCATCGTTATGAAAGGTTTTTTAAATAGGCCATAGCATCTTTGGCATGAGACTGCTTTGCATAATCCATAGCCGTCAATCCTCTTTCAAATTTCTTTTTAAGTTCAGCTCCATGTTTTACGAGTAGTTCCAAAATATCCATCCTGTTATATTTGGCAGCATACATGGCGGGCGTCATCCCATTTGATTTTGTATTGACATCAGCGCCTAATTCAATCAACGTTTTTACAGTTTCAAAATCGCCCTTTACAATAGACAAACAAAAAGGGCTGACGTCAGATTTGGATTTGATGATGGCTGAGAACTGATTAGTTTCAACAGATGTGGCGGCGTTAGAGCTACTAAAGGCAAAGCCTAAAGCCAATGCGGAAATAATGATTGTTTTTTTCATGATGAATGATTTTTGATTATATAAGAAAGACGATTAAGAAACCGAGGTGTTACAGTATTCGTATTAAAAATGTCATAATTTTACAGTGATAATCTACCAATTGATTTCTTAAACTTTTATCTTTGAATCTCAAAATAAAATCACAATGAACAAAAAAGTCATCCTAATGATTCTTGACGGTTGGGGAAAATCTCCAGACCCAAAAGTATCAGCCATAGATAATGCCAATACCCCATTTATTGATTCTCTTTATACAAAATACTCTAGTGCTTCACTTAGAACTGACGGCCTTCATGTTGGTTTACCTGAAGGACAAATGGGAAATAGTGAAGTAGGCCACATGAATTTAGGTGCTGGTAGGATTGTGTATCAAGATTTGGTAAAAATTAATCTAGCTGTTAAAAACAATACGCTATCCCAAGAAAAAGTGCTGTCAGATGCGTTCAAATATGCAAAGGAAAACCACAAACCAGTTCATTTTTTAGGATTGCTCAGTGATGGGGGCGTACATTCCCATATCAATCATTTATTTGGTTTATTGGATGCTGCAAAAGCATATGATCTTGATGAGGTATTCGTGCATGCCTTTACGGATGGACGTGACGTAGATCCGAAATCGGGATTAGGCTTTGTTGCACAACTTCAAAATCAACTCAAGGACAGTTCGGCAGAATTAGCCTCTATAACAGGACGCTACTATGCTATGGATCGTGATAAACGATGGGAACGCATTAAATTGGCCTATGATGGACTCGTCAATGGGATTGGAGAGCCTTCTACAGATGCCATTCAGACCATACAAAAAAGTTATGACCATGACGTTACGGACGAATTTATAAAACCTATTGTGATGACCGATCATGATGGCAATCCTAAAACCTCTATTAAGGATGGCGATGTGGTTATTTTCTTCAATTTTAGAACAGATAGAGGAAGACAGCTCACTGAAGCTTTGACCCAATGTGATTTTCATGAGCAGAACATGCACAAACTCGATTTGTATTATGTAACCATGACCAATTACGATGATGTTTTTAAAGGCATTAAAGTTGTTTTTGAAAAAGACAACCTCACTGAAACATTGGGAGAGGTGTTGGAAAAGCATCATAAAAAACAAATCCGAATTGCTGAAACTGAAAAATATCCTCATGTGACATTTTTCTTCTCGGGAGGACGCGAAATTCCGTTTGATGGGGAGAAGCGCATTCTACGGAATTCACCTAAAGTAGCAACCTACGATCTGAAACCAGAAATGAGTGCGTTCGAACTCCGTGATGCCTTAGTTCCAGAATTGGAAAGTGAGGAGGTTGATTTTGTTTGCCTCAATTTCGCCAATGGCGACATGGTTGGACATACCGGCGTCATGGAAGCGGCAATTAAAGCTTGTGAAGCTGTAGATAGTGTTGTGAAGGATGTAGTTACCACCGCTTTGGAACATGGATATACCACGCTTTTGATCGCTGACCATGGCAACTGCGAAACAATGATCAATCCCGATGGTTCTCCAAATACAGCGCATACGACTAATCCGGTACCTATTATTTTAATAGATAAAGATTTAAAACAGATAAATGACGGTATTTTAGGAGATTTAGCACCCACCATTTTGAAATTAATGGGCGTGCCACAACCGAAAATCATGACGCAACATGCTTTGATATAATGATTATAGGCCAATAGTTTATTTATTGTATTTTTGACCCGCTAAGCATTGAATCATGAATTTTCAGAACAGACTCATCATAGGTGTAGATTTTGATGGCACTATTGTGGAAGACCGTTATCCAGGGATTGGAAAACCACGTATTTTTGCCTTTGAAACGCTAAAACGACTTCAAGAAGACGGGCACCGATTGATTTTATGGACCTATCGATGTGGTAAAAGCCTTGATGAAGCGGTAGAATTTTGCGAACAGAACGGTATTATTTTTTACGCGGTTAACAAAAGTTTTCCGGAAGAAAAGTTTGACAATACCAAAAGCCGTAAAATAAACGCCGATCTTTTTATCGATGATCGCAATATAGGTGGGGTTTTGGGATGGGGAGAGGTCTATCAAATGATTACAAAGGAGGAACCAAATATTCCTGTAAAACCTAAAGGAGGTCTGTTTTCATTTTTTAAAAAGTTCTAATTTTTAAACAGTTCCAAATTAGGGTTCATCATTTGATATTTTTCAGATGCTATTGACAATAATCGTCACGCCCTTTCAGAAGATCATATCAGTAAAAAGCTACAAACATACATCTATGGTCTATAGTTTTTCACTAATAATCTATGCCATATTTCACAGATATTATTTTTTAGATTCCTGATATTAAAACATAAAAATCGCTAATCCCAGGCTTTAAAAGTCAAGAAATATCATTTCCCTTAAAATGTCAACCGATTTATTTTAAGTATCTTTGCGCCATATTTTTTTACAATGATTATACAAAAAACTAGAGAAGAAATAGAATTAATGCGCGAAAGTGCTTTAATCGTTTCCAAGACATTGGGCATGCTGGCTAAGGAGATAAAACCGGGTGTTACGACCATGCAATTGGATAAAATGGCAGAAGAGTTTATACGCGGTCAAGGTGCGATTCCTGGATTTTTAGGTCTTTATGATTGTCCATCAACTTTACTATGTAGTACCAACGAAGCGGTTGTTCATGGGTTACCAACAAACGTTCCTTTAAAAGAAGGTGATGTGGTAGCCGTTGATTGTGGTGCCATTAAGAATAATTTTTATGGTGACCATGCCTACACTTTTGAAATTGGAGAAGTGGCTCCTGAAGTAAAAAAACTCCTTCAAATCACTAAGGAATCTCTATATATTGGCATTCGTGAACTGAAAGTTGGCAATCGTGTGGGTGATGTAGGTTATGCCATACAAAATTATTGTGAAGCGCAAGGTTATGGTGTGGTCCGAGAATTGGTAGGTCATGGATTGGGCAAAAAAATGCATGAAGATCCTGAAATGCCAAACTACGGTAAACGTGGCCGCGGGAAAAAATTTATTGAAGGGATGGTTGTAGCCATCGAACCTATGATCAATTTAGGAACGCATAAAATCAAGCAATTGGAGGACGGTTGGACTATCGTTACCTTAGATGGGAAACCAAGTGCGCATTTTGAGCATGACGTGGCTATTGTGGATGGAAAACCAGAAATATTATCAACCTTTGGATATGTCTATGAAGCATTGGGGATTGTATCTAATGAGGAGGATGAGTTTAGACGGGAGGCTCTTATTTTATAGATCCATTAGATTATTTTTTTGACACGAATTTCACGGATTGGCACTAATTACTTTCGGCTTTCACAATTAAGAATAGATCTCTGAAAACCAAATATTAAAGTAAGAAAGCTTGTATTCATTTCACTAATTTAGATTTCTCTAGCTATAGTAAAATGGTTCAAGATTTAATTTTCAAAGAAGAATCATATAAGTTTATTGGTCTTTGTATGGAAGTCCATAAGCAATTAGGTAAAGATTTTAATGAGGTTGTATATGATAACGCTTTAGAAATTGAATTTATTGACAATAAAATATACTACTCGAGAGAAAGATGTTATGCTACCAACTATAAGGGAAATACACTGTCGTATCAATATAAAGCAAACCTTAAACTACTTAGCAGTTTCAAAACTTAAACTCGGACTTTTGATCAATTTTGGAGAAGTCAGTTTGAAATATAAAAGAATTGTTCTCTAAAATGGACATTGACAAACCTATAAATGAACATTGGGTTTTTCATAAAAATTCGTGAAATTCACATTTTTGAATATCCGTAAAAGCTTTCCACCAAAGTTCGTGTAAATTATTGAAATTCGTGTCTTAAAAACACTAAGCCCGTGTCTAAAAAACTCTTCAAATACATCCTTAACACCATCCCAAGACCCATTCTCATCAGGTTGAGTTACGTAGCACGCCCTATTTTGGCACGCTATTTAAAAGGCAACAATTTTACCGATCCTATTGATGGTAAAAGTTTTAAGTCGTTTTTACCCTACGGATATGGGAACCAGCGTAACAACGTTTTATCGCCTTCTACGTTAAGCTTGGAGCGTCATAGATTACTCTGGCTGTATCTTCAAAATGAAACTGATTTCTTCACGGCTCCAAAAAAAGTCCTGCATTTTGCGCCCGAGCAAGCATTTTACAAACGCTTCCGTAAAATGACAAACTTGGAATATGTCACAACTGATTTAAATTCGCCATTGGCAGATGTGAAAGCAGATATTTGTGACCTGCCGTTTCAGAACAATGAATTTGACATCATTTTATGCAATCACGTTCTCGAGCATATTCCAGATGATACCAAAGCAATGCAGGAAATGTATCGCATTATGAGACCAGGAGGTTATGGCATTTTTCAGATTCCACAGGATTTAACAAGACCTGACACCTTTGAGGATGATAGCATTACCGATAGAAAAGAACGTGCTAAAATCTTTGGTCAATACGATCATGTTAGGATTTACGGACGCGACTATTTTGAAAAGCTCCGCTCTATTGGATTTAAGGTAGAGGCGGTTGATTACACGTCTAAGTTATCCGACACTGAGGTCACTCGCTTTTGTTTGGCAAAGGGAGAGATTATTCCTTTGGTGCGGAAGTGAGGGCACAACTGTTTCACAGAGCTGCAAGGAGCCTTATTTGTGCTCTGGAGAATTGGCGAGCTCAGACGAAATAATTTTGCGAAATTTTCTTAAGATTTTGTGGAGCTTTAAGTTACAGTTTAGTGAGTAATTCCTTTTATCCAGAAATCTGCGGCGTAGCTTAGAAGAGAATTCTCGTGGTGTTTTTTAAGCTGAGGTTATGCTGCGCAGGAATTAATGACTAATCCTCAGGAAAACCATTCAAAGCAAGCGTTTCCAATTCCCTATTGGAATTTTCAAAAATCAGAAATACTTTTAGTTCCGGATGAGAAGCTAAAAAGGCCTTCACTTTATCAAGTCCCATCGCTTTAAACGCCGTCGCATAGGCATCAGCGGTCATACAGTCTTTTGCCAAGACTGATATACTCAATAAGTTGGTCTTACTTGGATATCCCGTTTTTGGATCAATAATATGCGAATAGCGATTACCGAGACTGTCGGTTTTATATTTTCTATAAGTGCCAGATGTTGCCATGGCCTCATCATGTAACGAAATTGTTTTTAGAAGGGATTGTTCAGTATCAAAATGAGGGAGCTCCACGCCTACTTTCCATGGTTTCTGTTTTTCAAAATTCTGACCTTTGCAGCGTATTTCGCCACCAATTTCTATGAGATAATCTTTAATATTGTGACTTTCCAAAAAGTCCGCAATCACATCCACACCATAACCTTTGGCAATGGCATTGAAATCAATAAATGTGTTTGGATTCTCCTTGATAATTTTATTTTGATCCAATTGGACATTATCCAACCCCACAGACACCATTAAACTATCAATTTTAAGACTATCCAAAGCCACAATCTTTCCTTCCGGACCAAAATCCCATGCGTTAACCAAAACCCCTATAGTGGGGTCAAAAACGCCATCAGTCGCTTTATAAATCTTTTTTGATGCATTGAATACATTTTTAAAATGCGCGTCTACAGTAAAAGCTTCGTTCCGATTAATTTTTGAGATATCAGAATTTTTTTGGTAAGTGGACATTGAAATATTGATAATATCAAATAGACTATCAAACTGACGCTGGAAACTTTCATTCTGTTCCGAATAGTATTGCACACCGTAGGAGGTTCCAAACACTTCGCCATATATTTTGGTATTTACAGGTTTTTGTTGGCATGAAAAAACCAATGAAATAAAGCTGAAGCTAATTACAGATGCCACGAATACGCGACTATTTCTAAAAATAAAACTCCTGAAGTGCCTTGAAACTTGGTGGTAAACTGTATAACTCCGTAACATATCTCTTTTTTAATTCAAATTGGTTTCTATGACCTGGATACCGTTGTACTCAATCAAATATTCCTCATCCAAATATATTGGCAACTTCTCACCGTTCGGATTTCCTAAACCTACACCGGCATATAATACTTTGGCATCACTTTCCATGGCATGTTTCTTAAAAGTTTCCATCCAAATGATATCGTAATTATTAGGATTTTCAGGTAGGACTACCGCTCTAACGATGACGAAGAAATACTGTTTCGTTTTATCAATACAAACAAACTGCGGATGTTTTTTCAACTGACTGTTAATTGCTATAAATTCAAATCCACGAGCCTCTAGATCCTTTCCCACGTGGTTCATGGCGAGGTTGTGCATTTCCTGTTTTGTAAGTGCTTTGCTCATTCTGCAAAAATACAATAATACCAACGATCAGCGTCTTAAGAAAAATCTAAATATAATTAAATGCTATAGACCGAGAGCATTAAAATTAGTCTTGAAATTTAAATGAGAGTACCGGAATTGTTTCAATAGAACGTCGTAGGTTTTGTTAAAAAAATGGAAATCTTTTATTTCACCTCTCATTTTAGTATCTTAATGGTCATAAATATCATGCTATGAAGACTTCACACCGATTAGATCTGGCCATTCTAAAGCTATATACTGCATTTCACAACAATGAGCTCCATCCTGAATGCTGTCAGAAATGCGCCGTTGGAAATATCTTGGATAACACTGATTCTTGGAAACATCTTTCTGATGGTCATGGCTCCTTAAAATTGAATTACGTTGGACTTGTGAATCAAAATTTGGGCAAAAAATTTAATGGATATTCACCTGCAGAATTGTTGAAAATAGAAGCCAGTTTTTTGAAAGGTTGTGGTTACTCTTTACCATTACACCATAACGGGACAAAACCTAAAAACCCCACAAACAAAAAAGTACTTTTTAATGGACTCTGCGAGACGGTAGCTTTTCTATGCGATTTGGACGGTATTGATAACGTTATGGATTATTCTAGACTTTTTGAATATGATAACGACCAACCACGCTACCAATTGGGCAAAATCTTAACCGATTAGAAGATTTATTTCCAAAGTAATAATCTCCCAATACTAAAATCATTTTAAATTAGTTGGGAAACCAAGCGGTTGATGATCAACACAATCAGGTGCAGTAGACCTATTTATAAGCTCTTCACAAATTAATTGTTCTCGATTTACAACGAAATCCTACTGAAAAACGTAGTGGAAAGACCAAATAACTCGATAAGTCTTCCTATCCTAGGATGGTTTCAAATGCGCTACTACAATTGTTATTACTTATTGCTAAAATTAATCCAACCCATTTTAAAACTTCATAACACTGTTTAGAAGAAAAGAGATAAGTTAGAATAACAGGAATATTCAGGAATTTATTGACGCAAAATGGAGGATATATCCTTATAGATTGGGATAAAAGACCATTAGGAACAAAGGATTTTCCTCTCACATATTGCCACTATTTTAGTAAATTTGAATAAATAAGAAACTGCATTGATTTCTACTGTGATTTTTGGTTTATTCAAAACCCAATGTTCCACCTAGAATCGCAAAACACTAAAAACTATAATCTTTAGAAGATCTTAACCATGGCGCATCACAGTACCTATTTAAATTCAAAAAACAAGGTTATTCCTTTGGACCAACTTCATCTCAATGAAGATATCCGAAAGCGGATAAATCAGTTATTAGAAGAGTTTACTTATATTAATGCGCTAAACAATCTGAATATTCCTGTTGATCATAAAATTTTGCTCTACGGCCATACCGGATGTGGTAAAACAGCTACCGCATATGCTATAGGACATGCATTAAACAAAAAAGTAATTGCAATTAATTTAAGTGGATTTGTATCTTCAAAATTAGGGGAAACAGCAAAAAATCTTTCTGATCTCTTTAAAAAAGCAGCGCATGACAACGCGATTCTTTTTATTGATGAGTTTGATTTCATCGGCAAACTTAGAGATTATGATGAAAAAGATTCCGGTGAAATGAAACGTTTAGTAAATACTTTACTGCAACTCATAGATAATTTGGCAGAAAACACTTTGTTGATCTGTGCAACGAACCACTTAGGAATTATTGATACAGCATTATTGAGACGCTTCCAAATTAGATTGGGGTACACATTACCTACGGAAGAAGATCTTAATATCTATTACGATAATATTCTATCTGGTTTTCCAGAGCATCTTAACACTATAAAAAGAACTTACGGCATATCATACGCCGAAGCTAAAGATACCATCTACCAACAGATTAAAGCAAACATCATCCAATTTGAAAAACAGAAAAAGCATCTGCTCTTTGCTTACGATACTCAAAGTCCAACTGATTTGGAAACTGAAAATAATGGTAAAAAACATGAAGGCGCTGTGGATACAATATCAGGATTTACAATTAATGAATCCAAAACAGTTGAAAGCAGACCTTTAAACAGCCTGTCAATGATTAATAAATCTAAGGACCTGACTGCTAAAATTAGGGGAATGGTGTTTGAGATTTCTGGAGCGGAACTTGCCCAAAAAGATAAAAAAGCGAGTCATAATTCTGAAAGAGTCTTGGTCACAACTGATTCAGGGGTTGAAGTCTGGGTTTATATTGACGATAAGTCACTCTAACATGGAAAATCAGATTCAAAACAATATTGCAAAAATTCTTGAAAGAATTGAAGTCGCCTGTCATAAAGCCAATCGCAATACCGATGAAGTGAAGCTTCTCCTGGCCACCAAAACGGTTTCTGCGGAAAATATAAAAATTGCACTTAACACTCATCAAACGCTAATTGGTGAGAATAAAATTCAAGAGATTAAAGAAAAATATGAGCTCCTTAAACCTATTGCCCATCAAAAACACTTTATTGGCCATCTTCAAACTAATAAAGTCAAAGAACTTCTTAGATATGATGTGAACTGCATTCAGTCCTTAGACCGGCTTAAATTGGCTGAAAAACTACAAAAGCGATTGGAATATGAAGACAGAACGATGGCTGCATATCTACAGTTCAACACGTCTTATGAAGAAAGTAAATTTGGCATGGATCCTAGAGAAGCATTAAGGTTTGCAATGGACGTACAGCAGTTTGATCGCATAAAAATCAAAGGCCTGATGACGATTGGTCTATTTTCTGCAGAAGAAGAAAAAGTACGGAAATGTTTTAAGCGGCTTAAAAACATCCAACTCCAGCTACTCGACAAAGACATTCCAGTAACTGAACTATCTATGGGCATGAGTGGGGATATGGAAATTGCGATTGAGGAAGGGGCAACTATGATCAGGATTGGAACTGCAATATTTGGAAAACGCGAACATCCTGATAGCTATTATTGGAATGAAGGTAAATAAATTTATGCGTTGCATAATTCCGATGAGAAAATTCCAAAACTACTTCTCTTTTAAAGTTTCGGATCAAAGTGATAATAATTCCATTTGACATTTTTCAAAACAAAAAACCCAACACATAAGTATTGGGTTTTTAGCTTTCTACTGAAATAGTGATTTATTTTTTAATTAAGTCTCTGCTTTCATAGATTCTAATCTTTGCTAGAACTTTACTAGCCACCAAAGTCGTCAAATCTGATATTCTCATCTGGGATTCCGAAATCCTCACCCATTTTTTGAACGGCTTGGTTCATTAATGGAGGCCCACAGAAATACAATTCAATATCTTCTGGTGCATCATGATGATTCAAATAATTATCAATCACACAATTGTGAATGAATCCTACGAAACCATCACCTGGAGCATCAATATTTTCTTTGACCTTCCAATTATCTTCCTCCATAGGCTCAGATAATGCCATATAGAACTTAAAGTTAGGGAATTCACGCTCCAACTCATGGAAATGCTCTAAGTAGAACAACTCACGTTTAGAACGACCACCATACCAATAAGTTACTTTACGACCTGTTCTTAAGGTTTTGAAGAGCTGATACAAGTGCGAACGCATTGGCGCCATTCCTGCTCCACCGCCAACATACAACATTTCACTGTCAGACTCATTGATAAAGAATTCTCCAAAAGGTCCAGAAATAATAACCTTATCACCTGGTTTTTGCGCAAATATATAAGATGATGCAATCCCTGGATTGACGTCCATCCAACCATTTTTAGCACGGTCAAAAGGCGGTGTTGCAATACGTACGTTCAACATAATTTCACGACCTTCTGCGGGATAAGAAGCCATAGAATACGCACGTTCTACTGTTTCATCATTTTTCATCACCAAAGGCCAAAGCTTAAATTTGTCCCATTCTGCTTGAAATTTATCGGGTGTGTCATGTTCTTCTGGATGCGCAGTGATATCCATATCTGAAAATTTAATTTCACATTCAGGAATTTCGATCTGAATATATCCACCGGCCTTATAGCCCATATCTTCAGGAATTTCAACAACAAACTCCTTAATAAATGATGCAACGTTATAATTTCTAACTACAGTTGCCTCCCATTTCTTAATCCCAAATACCTCTTCAGGGATAGTGATTTCCATATCCTGTTTTACTTTTACCTGACAAGATAAACGGATACCTTCCTTAAGTTCCTTTCTGCTAAAGTGAGGAGTCTCGGTAGGTAAGGCTTCACCTCCTCCTGAAAGCACATGGCATTCACATTGAACACATGTTCCACCACCACCACATGCAGATGGTAAGAATATTTTTTGGGCTGATAAGGTGTTTAATAAGCTGCTTCCTGAACCAACCTCTAATTTACGCTCACCATTAATGGTGATTGTTACCGGTCCTGAAGGAGACAGTTTTTGTTTCACTACAAGTAAAAGCGTTACCAATAATAAAGTAACCACCAAAAACGCGACAACTGTAGCAATGACTGTTCCTAATGTGCTTGCTGCTAATATCATAATCATTATTATTTAGTATCTGTATCGTTTATTGTTTCTACTACAAGATCAGAAGTTTTAAGCTCCTTTTGCTTATTAACCATCCCATCTACAGTTTCTACATTATCATCTATAGGTTCATCACCTCCAGTAAGCATTCCACCGAAACTCATAAAACCAATGGCCATTAAACCTGTAATGATGAATGTGATTCCTAACCCTCTTAATGGTGCCGGCACATTGCTATATCTAATTTTTTCTCGAATGGCAGCAATAGCAAGAATTGCTAAAAACCAACCTATTCCTGAGCCAATACCGTAATTAAGTGCTAAACCTAAAGTTGCAATTTCACGGGATTGCATAAACAATGATCCCCCTAAAATAGCACAGTTAACAGCAATCAATGGTAAGAAAATACCCAATGAATTATATAATGACGGTGAAAATTTCTCAACGACAATTTCAACGAGTTGTACCATGGTTGCAATAGTAGCAATAAACATGATAAAGGATAAAAAGCTCAGGTCATAATCTGCATATTCAGGTCCCATCCACTTTAAGGCGCCTTCTTGCAATATATATTGATCTAAAAGCCAGTTTAAAGGTACTGTTATTGCCAAGACAAAAATTACTGCAGCACCAAGTCCAACTGCAGTAGCCACCTTTTTAGACACTGCCAGATAAGAACACATACCCAAGAAGTACGCGAAAATCATGTTGTCTACAAATATCGATTTGAAAAATAACTCTATATGTTCCATTTGTTATAGTCTTCAGTCTTCAGTCCACAGTCTTCAGAAGCGTTTTGACTGCTTACTGATAACTGCTTACTGCAGACTATTTAAATTAGTCTTCTATTAAATCTTTGTTTCTGCTACGCTGTACCCAGATGATCACACCGATAACGATCAATGCCATTGGAGGCAATACCATGAATCCGTTGTTTTCATATCCAAAAGCGTACAATCCTGTTTTCTCTACCGAGTCGCCTAGAACTTTGAATCCCAATAATGTTCCTGAACCTAAAAGCTCCCTAAAGAACCCGACAATGATAAGAATAACACCATAACCTAAAGCATTACCTACTCCGTCCAAAAAGGATCTCCACGGACCATTTGCTAAAGCAAAGGCTTCAAAACGCCCCATAATAATACAGTTGGTAATGATCAACCCAATGAAAACAGAGAGTTCTTTACTTAAACTATAAGCATAAGCTTTCAACACCTGATCAACAATAATCACTAAGGTTGCAACCACAACCAATTGTACAATAATTCTAATTTTTGAAGGAATGATATTTCGCATCAACGAAATAACAACGTTACCTGCGCCAAGTACAAATATCACAGATACTGCCATCACTATAGATGGTTTTAACTGTGCGGTAATTGCCAAGGCAGAACAAATTCCTAAAACCTGTATAGTAATAGGGTTATCATCCGCTAGAGGATCTAATATTAGTTTACTATCTTTTTTTGATAAAAGTCCCATACAATTTTATTTTAATGTCTTGAAATAAGGCACATACATTCTTAAATCCTTTTTAATCATCGCGGTTACACCGTCTCCAGTAATGGTAGCACCGGCAATGGCATCAACTGCATTGTCAGTTTTTCTATCATTTTTAGGATCTGCATTACCTTTGGCAACAGTTATTCCTTCAAACGCTCCAGAATCATTGAAAAGGTGCTCTCCTTCAAAATCATCCATAAAATAACGCTGCTTAATTTCACTTCCCAAACCAGGTGTTTCACCGGCGTGATCAAAAAACACACCTTGTACCACCATATCTTTATTAACTGCTACAAAACCCCAGATGGCATCCCATAAGCCTTTTCCTCGTATTGGAATTACATAAATAGGTTTGCCATCCTTTTCACCTTCAAACAACGGTAATTTACGCGTGTAATTAGGATCCTTAGCTTGAGATTCTTCCTTTTTAATATCCAATAAATAGGCTTCTGAATCTTCCGTTACTTTATCTCCTTCAATTATATATTGTTTAGTGATGAATTTCTTAAATTCATCTTCAACAATGTCTGTAGAAACAAATTCCACATCACTTGGATTTTCATTGGCATCAACGCCCATGGCATACAATATATTCTGCTGTATTTCAGAACGCTCATTAGCTTTCACCATAGGTTTTAAGCCTTGTGCAAGTCCTGCTAGTATAGAACCCACTACTAAAACCATAACAATGGCAAAAATAACTGTATAACTATTTTTATCTGTATCGATCGCCATAACTTAAGCTGTTTTTAATTTTCCTCGTTTTAATCTCTTCTTCACATTGACCTGAACTACATAATGATCAATAGTTGGTGCAAATACATTCATTAACAATATGGCCAACATCACTCCTTCTGGATACGCGGGGTTAAAGACACGAATCATAATGGATATAAATCCAATTAAGAATCCGTAAATCCACTTTCCTTTGTTTGTTTGGGATCCGGTTACTGGATCTGTTGCCATATACACAATACCAAAGGCCATACCACCAATTATTAAATGATGCCAGAATTCAGTACTCATTAATCCGTAAAACTTGCTAGTTTCAGTAATCCACCCTGCATCTACGACCACATTAAAGATATAGCCCATAACTAAGGCGCCAAGAACGGCACTTAACATAATACGCCAGCTTCCTATTTTTGTAAAAATGAGGAATAAACCACCCAAAAGAATCAAAAGTGTTGAGGTCTCTCCGACAGAGCCTGGGATAAACCCATAAAACATGTCCATAACAGAGTAATCAACATGATGCGATTGCGCTAAGCTACCTAATATGGTTTCACCAGAAATTGCATCAGCTGTAGAGCCATTTGCAATTTCCTTTGTTCTTTCCACTGCTCCTTGAACCCACACTTTATCTCCACTCATCCAGGTAGGGTAGGCAAAGAATAAGAATGCTCTAATGGTCAAAGCGGGATTCAAAATATTCATACCTGTTCCACCAAATACTTCCTTACCGATAACGACACCAAAGGCAACAGCTACAATTAACATCCACCACGGGATATCAATAGGAACGATTAGTGGCACGAGCATTCCCGTTACCAAGTAGCCTTCTTCAACTTCGTGGCCTTTTATGACGGCGAATAAGAATTCAATTCCTAATCCAACACCATAAGAGATAATCACTAGAGGTAAGATTTTCCAAAAGCCTAAAATAAAATTTTGCAAGGTCCAAAATTCACCGCTAAAAAAACCACCGGTGACGGCTTGTATCTCTCCTGCTGCTAAATAATGCTGATATCCTGCATTAAACATTCCGAAAATCAAACACGGAATCAGCGCCATAATCACCGTATTCATGGTACGCTTCAAATCGTCTGCGGATTTAATATGCGTTCCACCGTGTGCGGTATCATTAGGCGTATATAAAAAAGTATGTAGGGCATTAAAGGCCGGTGCCATTTTTGTCCCTTTATATTTCTCTTTTAAATTATGTAAGTTCTGTTTTAAACCCATTGTCTCTATATTAACCGATTTCTTGTATCATTAAATCCAAACCTGCTCTAATAATCTGCTGATGTGGCTGTTTAGACACACATATAAATTCTGTTAAGGCAAAATCCTCTGGAGCAACTTCAAACATTCCTAAGGCCTCCATTTCGTCCAAATCTTGATACAAACATGATTTTAAGATTTGCATTGGATATATATCTAGCGGAAAAACCTCTTCATAATTGCCAGTAAGCACAAAGTTTCGGTGTTCACCATTCATATTTGTGGTCAGGTCATACGTCTTGTTTGGTGTCAACCACGAAAAAGTTAACGCTCTGGTGTTAGAGATTTTATCAAAAACGGGCTTGTTCCAGCCAAACAACTCATAATCATTACCTTCCGGAATAATTGTAATAAGATTACTATAGTACCCCAAATAACCATTTGGCGCTACCTGTTTTCCACTCAATACGTTTCCAGAAATAATACGATCGTTTCCATTTTGCTCAACACCATTGTCATAAACCATAGTGGCTACTTCACTTGCTATTTTAGTAACAAAGTAACGTGGCTTTTTCACAGAAGACCCAGCAAGGGCAACAATACGCTCAGCATTGAATTTGCCCGTAAGCAATAGTTCTCCAATGATTACTAGATCTTGCGGGGCAATAGTCCAAACGGTCTCCCCTTTGTTGACTGGATCAATTTTATTGATTTGCGTTCCTACGTTCCCACAAGGATGTGGTCCGGACACTTTATGCAACGTAATTCCTGAAAGACCAGCTAAAGGTGAGCTTGAATCTTTACCAACGCTCACGTGCACTTTGCCCTGGGTCAACTTACCTAAAGCGGTGATGGCAGCTTGCAATTCAGCTTCTTTGCCTTGAAGCACATAATCAAGGTCAGCAGCCAATGGGGCGCTATCGTATCCTGAGATGAAAATTGCTTTTGGAGACAGGTCCGGTTTTGCAATAACATCATATGGGCGCTGTTTGATAAACGTCCAGCAACCCGTAGCCAGCAAATGCGCTTTTATAGTATCAGCATCTACAGAGGCGACGTTCAATTTACCATAATCTTGGTAAATCTGCTCTTTATCTGCTTGAATTTTGATACCCACAATGCGGCGCTTTGCAGCGCGCTCAATTTCAACGATCTCTCCGGAAACTGGTGAAACAAATTTCACCGCCTCATTGGATTTATCAAAAAAGACAGGTTCTCCAGCTTTCACTTTTGCACCTTCTTTAAAAATCAATTTTGGAGTAACACCGTGGAAATCATCAGGTCTTAGAGTATAGAAATTGCTTAAAACAGCCCTTTCAGTAGTTTTCTCAGCTACACCCTTCAATTTGATATCGAGACCTTTTTTAATCTTAATGTCGTTTGACATATTATAAGTCTATTGGTTAATAGTTACAATTATGTGATTTTATACAGTAAAAATCGGTGCAAATTTACTAAATATAACCCTAATTTAGTTTTAAATTAAAGGACATATTACTTATTTATAATCTTTCTAAATAACTTATTTGATCTGCAGTCTGAATTTGTAATTATCTTACTAAAATCTTCATCAAATTTAATTCATATTAATGAAATAACCGACAATTCAAACTAAAATTTCGCTGCGTAATATCAGGCCAAATCGGAGTTAAAAAGTCTACTTAAACACTTATTGCTCTTTTTAAATATATTACTACGCAATACACAGCTTTCATTAAAAAGTTTTCTATTGAAATTAAGTTTCAACAATTGAATATAGATGCTGTTCTAATCAAAAAAAACCACTAAAGCAAATGCACTTTAATGGTTTTTTTTATTTGTGGGATCACCGTTATTAATTCGTCACTTTTTTAGTGACCACACTCGCATTTTCCAATTTAATTTGAGTGAGATATATGCCTTTTGGAAATTGAAATGGCGTATTGAATGCATCAGATTTTCCGTTGATTTTATGATCCATTAACTTTTTGCCCGCAAGATCATAGACCACGACATTTTCAATATGTTGGGATGCTTTGACATAAAGTTGATTGTTCCGTACATATACAAACGTATCCTTTGTTTGTAACTCATCAACCGATAGCGTTTGATCTGTGTAGCGCAACACAAAACGATCTGAGAGATCTCCCGCATTGGCCGTAAAACTGTAAGGTGTAGTTCGCAAATTATGAATGACATTATTATAGGTGTCTTCTAGATAAATGCCTTGGTCTTTATTCAATAGCACACTTCCCTTAAGATGATCAATGCCAAGCCTATAGATGCCATTTTTTGGAACAGCAATACCCAAGCTCACCTGATCGGTATCGTCAAAAGGTAAAGCACGGCCTTGAATGACCAATTTTTTATCATCTAAATGGGAATATAATCTGAAATTGACATCGCCAAGAGACACCGCGTCATAGAGATGATCATCACCATTGGTAGCACCTTCAGCATAACCGACTAAAGCAACGGTGGCTATATTTTTATCATTGCTCAGAGAAAGCCATAACAACTGTTTTTCATTATTTACATTTAAAGAGGCCTGAGAACGTTCTGAATTTCTATAAAACACATCATTCTCATATGCTTCTTCATTTTCATCATAACGCATCGCATTGGTGAACTTAACGAAGCCCTCTTGTTCTGCTTGTACTACAAAACCTTGGCCTGAAGCAATAACGCCATTGCCATCAGTCGATTCCTTTATATGATCAGGCACTGTACCTCCCAATAAATTGTACGTCAAATAATCATCTTGATTATAATTATTTTTAAATCGATCATCATAAAATGGAATATCGCCACCTGAAGAAATTGCAGTTCCATGGGTCCAAACTTGCACAAAACCCTTTAACAATGGACTAGCACCAGTAGCGTTCTCAATTAAAAACTTATCAACGCTTATCGCTGATGGGTAGGGGTTTCCTATTAAATTCCAATCTCTATTTTCGATTGTTGGAATTGGAATTGGAGAAGTTTTAACCATTATAGTGTAATCTCCATTATTTGGAACACCATAGAAACTATTTCTCCTTGCATAATTAGTCGCCAGATCAGAAGCTGAAGGATTTGTGACCCGAACAATATAGCCTTTTCCTGTGGTCATATATGTGTTGGTTGGTGCGACCCAATTTCCAGATGTTCCTTCATGATTGGCAGCTTCCACATTCCACTCGTACCTTTTATTACCAGGAAGATTTGCTACAGGATTTTCAGCAACTGGTGAGGACCAATAGACGTAATCTGATGGCTTGAGACCTTTTGCTATGCGTTCGACTACAATCTTATCCAAATTTTCATTTGCAATAATATTCTTAGTCTGTAAAAGACTAGCGCCATCTTTTAATGTGAAGGTTCCCGCAGGCCTATAAGGAAACTCCATTGTCTCTGCTACCTCAGAGGCTATCGAAATTTTACCATATAATTTAACACTTTGTCCTGTCGAAATGGCGACATCAACTCCTGCTGCTACAAAACAATCACACCCTTCTAAATCAACTACCTCGTCAAGGTTAGATTCAATTTGATTATAATCAGAAATAAATACTAATCCTCTTTCCTTTTTATCTATACTTTCAAAATCACCATATGGAGAGCTCCAAGTACCATTCCACACTACAGGCGTCCCTCCCTCAGCCAATTCAACGGGAACTATAACTGACCCCTGACCATTTTCAATTCTTAATTTATATATTCCTAGTTTGGATTCAGTAATATCCGAAATAGTTAAAGCAGCTGCAGTTGCGCCTTTAACTGTTTGAGCAATACCATCTTTCCATAATTGATACTCGAAGAGCATGGGCAGGCCATCACTTGCCTCTGGACCTCGAATTTGACCTGGAACATCAAAATCTTCGATACCGACATTACCTTCTTCTTCTACACGCCCTACCTTGATTTTGAATGTAACCGAGGAGTTGTTGACTATCCGACATACATATTGTGGCAAAATAGTTTTAGCAACAGGGCCTTTAATATTAAATGTCTCCTGATTATAAGCCATAAAAGCAATATCAGCACTACCACCGGAGTTCATATTAACATTATTTATACTTTGGATAGCTTCCGGCGTACCTACACCAAAGTCCTCTAGTTTAAAAGCTACCATTCTTATGGGCCTAAATCGATCCTCAATATACTTTGTAGCACGTCCATTAGGATTAGCGGAAGCAAAATCCAAACCATCAGCAAATGTGAACAAATTCAATTTCCAATTTGCCAAATAAGGGCTACCAGTTTTTTGGATTGTTAGTTTAATAGGATGCCCCACAACATCTCCATTCTCCTTAGCGTAATAATAAACGTCACTTGGTCCTGGATCCGCCATTTGCGTAATTAAAAGATCTGGAGCATCATCTCCCAAAACTCCTGGCCTTCCGTTACCACTAAAAAATTGAACATCGGTTTTGCTATTAAAATTACCGACGGCCGTCCCCAATTCCAATCCGTTCTTACCATCAATAATAACCTCTAAAATAGTTAAAGCCTTAATTTCAGTTAAACTTGCAAAATCTTCTGGCGTTTCGCTAGCCGCTTCAATACCGTCGACCATATCTCCAATCATAAGAAAATTGAGACCACTTGTCGTACCACGCACCCCATTTGTGGAGTAAGCTTTAAACACTTTCTTTTTGTAGAGTATACCATCCACAATTTGTTGCTGTGTCAATATTCCTAAATCTACCAATTTAGTCTCTAAAAGCAAATCATTAACTCCCGTTGAGTATATAATATCTACACCACCACCAAGAGGCCTGATTTTATAACCAAGTAATTTGTGTTTGTTATTTGGCGAAGCCGCGGTGTTTCCAACACTCCAGTCACTGGATTTCCAAAACCCATTGCCATTATAGTCCCAATCTGTATAAATTTCTTTTACATTAAAATGTTTATCGGAAGCAAGAGTATGTGATACAGGGGCTATGTAAGTAATGGGATAAGAATTAGCACTAATGCCTTCTCCAATAGTTAGAACTCTATTGGGAATATTACTAGACCCCTCATTTGTGATCTCGAAAGTCATTATAGAACTACTTACTAAATTTCTATTATCAATAGTCATATCAGGAATGGTAATGTTCCTTAACGTAGTTCGATCAAAACCATTTCCTGTAATTGTTATCTTTGAGCCTGTAGTAATTCTTGTTGGCGATACATTAGCAATACTCTGTGCGACAGAAAAAGAAGAACTAACCATGCACAGCAACACCAAAAGTGCCTTTAAATTTAACACCATAAAATTCAGAGAAGCAATTTTTAATTTCATATGTAGACAGGTCAATTTGGGCGCCCGTTATCTCCTTCTGAATTTTAAGACAGGGCACTCCTAAAACTCTTATCTATGCAAGGAGGGAATGCAAAGGTCCATTGTATTTAGCAATCAAAGAAAATTTTTAGATATGGTGCGCAAAATGTCAGATGAAATACCATTTTACAAGATCGTACAATCTGAAAACCATTCATGCCTATCTAAGACTTTAATAATTATAAAGTTAAGCAACATATTACAATACAGAAAGCACAAAAAATCAACGGTGGTTCAATAAATTTCATAGGCATAAATTTTGTGTATCTTTACACTTCAAAATAGTCTTTAAATGACCTTAAGAATCCTAATTTTCTTATTTGTACCCACTCTTATCCCATCTTTCAGCAATGCTCAGGTTTTTGAAATGGCACCTCCCAACCATATAAAAACAATTGTTTTTAGAGGCGATACCAATGAGAGTCAATTACCCATTCTAAAATTGGGTGAACCCCTACTCCTAGAATTTGACGCGCTCACCGGAAACGAACCCGATTTCTATTATGTCATTGAGCATTTTAACTACGATTGGACCCCTTCCAACTTGGTGAAATCTGAATACTTGAGAGGCTTTGACAACCAGCGCATTGTTGATTACAAAAATTCATTTAACACCTATCAGATCTATTCTCATTATATGCTTCAAATTCCCAATCAACAGACCAAAGGTCTATTGGTAACTGGCAATTATCTGATAAGCATTTTCAACGACAATGACGCATTGGTGTTTTCAAGAAAATTTATGATTTATGAGGATCTTGTAAGTGTTGGGGTTGCCTTAAAGCGTTCACGCGAGGTCAAGGATATTGATAAAAAACAATCGGTGGATATTGTAATAAACAGTCGAAATTTAAATTTCAACAACCCTTTGGAAAACGTTAAAAGTTTGATCATCCAAAACAACAATCTTAACACGGCGATTTCTAACGTAAAACCACAATACACCCTCGGCAACCAGTTAATTTATAAATACACTTCAGAAACCAGTTTTTGGGGTGGCAATGAATATCTCTATTTTGAAAATAAAGACGTAAGAGCAGCCAATGTAGGGGTGCAATTTATTGAACTCAAGGACATTTACCACAACTACCTTTTCATCAACACCCCAAGAGCCAATCAGCTTTACACTTACAATCCTGACATTAACGGCAATTTTTTAATCACCGCCTTAGATGCAGAAGATGTTTCTATTGAAGCCGATTATACCATGGTCCACTTTGCTCTTAAGCATCCCGAATTAACGGACGGAAAGTCGATATATGTCTATGGGAATTTCAATAATTACGCTCTTGAACCAGAAAACGAACTTCAATTTAATCCCGAAACAGGACTTTACGAATGTGCCTTTCGCTTAAAACAAGGCTTTTACAACTATAAATATGTGGTAACGGATAGCAACGGAACACTGAACGAAGGGGCGATCAGCGGGGATTTTTATCAGACGGAAAACAACTATAAGGTGTTGGTATATTACAGAGACTTGGGGGCTCGGTACGACCGATTGATTGGGGTTGGCGACGGCTCTTCTGTAGATATTTCAAATTAGCTTAAGTCACCAATCGAAAAATCATTTTTCACACTCATATTTTTAGTTAATGGTAAATGAGTCACATCAAATATTAAAAAGATTACGTAAATACTCTAAATTGTACTATTTTAGCAACAATCAAAACCCTCCTCACCATGGTTCAACAAGTTACGAGCGGCATCAAAATTAGTGTAGAAACTACTTTTGAAGGCACTTTTTATAAAAACTACAAAGTTCATTTTGCTTTTGGTTATAAAGTGACCATAGAAAATCAGAGTAAGGATGCTGTCCAATTGAACACGCGTCATTGGAGAATATTGGATGCTTTAAATAATATAGAGATAATTGAAGGCGAAGGGGTTATTGGCAAAAAACCCGTTTTAAAACCTGGAGAATCCCATACTTACACCTCAGGATGCTTGCTGTCATCTCCTTTCGGCGCTATGCAGGGCCATTACAATATGATCAATTTAACAAAAACCAATAAATTCAAGGTTTATATCCCATCCTTTAAACTCAGTGCGCCTTTCGCGTTAAACTAATTTTACTTTAAATTTATCTTTAACGTATTACTCTATTAGATCGAAAAGAATCCCTTTTTTTTTCGCTTAAATATTTACTGCTATATTCGCTCCTCAAATTCTCCAGCACCCATCTTTAATTACATCCCATAGAAAGACACCTTGCTAACTTATTTTGTTATAAACTAAAATTGTTTTAAATATGAATTTAAGATGACTCATTAAGGTTGCCTTCTTAAAAAAATCAAGCAGGAGATTTAACGTGCATTTAGCATTGTAAGCCCTAAAAAAACACACAAAATTTTGTACCTTTGGCACTTAAAATTTTAAACATTCAAAATCAAAATACTCATGGGAAAAGGATTTTTCAAGGTGCCAATCGCCGTAAACGAACCCGTTAAAACTTACGCTCCAGGATCGTCAGAACGTGAAGCTGTTCTAGCAGAATATTCTAAAATGTATAGCAGCAAAGTTGATGTACCTCTTTATATCAATGGTAAGTATGTAAAAACCAAAAATACGAAAACCATGACTCCTCCCCATGATCATAAACATGTGATTGGATCCTATCATTTGGCTGAGAAAAATCATGTTGAAGATGCCATTGCTACTGCTCTTGAAGCTAGAAAAACATGGTCTCAGTTACCTTGGGAACATCGGGCTGGTATTTTTCTTAAAGCGGCAGAATTGATTGCAGGTCCTTACCGTGCTAAAATAAATGCAGCAACTATGCTTGCACAATCTAAAACAATCTATCAAGCCGAAATTGATTCCGCATGTGAATTAATTGATTTCTTAAGATTTAATGTGCAGTTTATGACGGAGATCTACAACGATCAACCTCAAAGTACAAGTGATGCATGGAACCGAATTGAATACCGACCTTTAGAAGGCTTTACGTACGCTGTAACACCTTTCAACTTCACGGCAATTGCTGGTAATTTGCCTTCATGCATGGCTCTGATGGGAAATGTGGTCATTTGGAAACCAAGTAATCACCAAGTATATTCCGCAAAAGTCATTATGGATGTGTTTGAAGAGGCAGGTGTTCCTGCAGGCGTTATCAATGTTGTTTTTGGTGATGCTGCAATGATTACCGATACACTTATGGCCAGTCCTGATTTTTCTGGCTTACATTATACAGGTTCAACCTCCGTATTCCAAAATTTATGGAAGAAAATTGGAAATAACATTACAAATTACAAAACCTACCCAAGAATTGTAGGAGAAACAGGAGGAAAAGACTTTATCGTAGCTCATAAAACCGCCGATGCCAAACAAGTTGCGACTGCTATTGTAAGAGGTGCTTTTGAATTTCAAGGTCAAAAATGCAGCGCCGCCTCAAGAGGGTATATTGCCAAGAGCCTATGGGGCAAGGTTAAAGAATATGTTATTGAAGACCTAAAAACCATCAAGATGGGTTCTCCAGAGGACATGAGCAATTTTGTTACTGCCGTCATCCATGAAGGTTCTTTTGACAAATTGGCTAATTATATCGATCAAGCAAAAAAAGATAAAAATGCTACGATTATTGCCGGAGGAAATTATGATAAAAGTAAAGGCTATTTCATAGAACCAACGGTTATTGAAACCACCGATCCTAAATATAGCACCATGTGCACTGAACTTTTTGGTCCTGTGATGACCATCTATGTTTATGATGATAAAGATTACAGCAAGACCTTAAAACTAGTAGATGAAACCAGTGAATACGCTTTAACCGGTGCTATTTTAGCAACTGATAGATATGCCATAGACGAAGCTGTTAAAGCACTCCAAAATTCAGCTGGAAACTTCTATATCAATGATAAACCAACAGGTGCCGTAGTGGGCCAACAACCTTTTGGTGGTGCAAGAGCATCAGGAACCAACGACAAAGCAGGTAGCTTACAAAACCTTTTGCGTTGGATTTCGCCAAGAATGGTTAAAGAAACCTTTGTGACACCAACAGATTATCGTTATCCGTTTTTAGGCTAACTATTTCAGTTTCAAAGCACATTTAAAAGAAATCCTCAAATTAACGTTTGAGGATTTTTTTTGTGCCGTGCAAATAAATTATTTTTCAACTTAGCACAACCCATCAAAACTATGTATATTTAAAGTATCATTTAAACAAATCTCTCATGAAAAAAAACTAGTTACTTACCTTATTATTGACCAGTTCTTTCATATTTGCCCAAACTCCGGGCGGTGAAAGCACTATCATGACAGTTGACGGTACTATACCTTATCAAGGACATGATGAAACTTCCCCATTGGTGGGTTCTGCCCAATATAAAATCTATTACGACAATGTTGATGGGGTCTTTGACAAGCCGATTTTTCTGATTGATGGTTTCGATCCTAACGATTCACGAGACATCCCTGCTGTATATGATCTTTTAAATTATGGCACATCGGGAATGAACTTGGGCGATTTAGTCCGAAATGAGGGTTTTGACTTAGTTATCGTCAATTTTGAAGCGGCCTACCCTAGCCCCACCGATGGCACGACACTTATGGGTGGTGCAGATTTTATTCAACGTAATGCTTTTACTTTTGTGGAACTTATCAACATCATAAACAGCACAAAAGTGGGCTCTGAACAAAATGTAGTCATTGGTCCAAGCATTGGAGGGCTCATCTCTAGATACGCACTGAGATATATGGAGCAAAACATGTTGGATCATGACACTAGGCTCTACCTGGCTTTTGACACCCCACATTTGGGAGCCAACGTTCCAATTGGCATGCAATACCTTTTCAATTATATGGTCAATGGCACACCAGGTCTTTCGGAGGCTGAACCGTTGGTAAACGGCCTGTTGAATAGTCCTGCCGCAAAACAAATGCTAATCGATCATTATTTAGGACATGTTAATGGTTCTGGAGTTGTACAAACCAACGCTACACATACGCCAATGGGGGCCCCAAATTTTAGAGATGCCTTCCAAGCAGAAATGGACGCCATGGGCTTTCCACAAAACACACGAAACGTAGCTATTACAAATGGTAGTGGCAAAGGAGAAATGACAGGAACTCCAGGAATGGAACTCATCAATGAAACCTTTGACACAGGTAATGTCAATATTGGAGGAATTCCTGTTCCAACTAGAGCAAAAGTTATCGTGAATTTTGCACCAGCAGCAGACCAAAGCATAAAGGTGGCAGACTTTGTTGGTCAAGCGTGGATTTTTGCGTGGGCTGACGTTTTAGGTTTTAGCGCAACTGCCCAATCACCTAGCACTTCAGATGGTTTGGATAGTGCACCTGGAGGGCAATTTGATTTATATACCTTTGATGATGGCAGCAATCCTTTAATAACTCAATTTACTGAGAGTCTCAAATCCCAATACTTTAGTTTCATTCCAACGTTAAGCGGGATGGCCATAGAAAACGAAACGAATTGGTATACAAATCCAGATCCATCGAATTCACCTTTTAGCGCCTCTTACATTCCAGCGGATAATGAACCACATATCACCTTAACTCAAGGGAACGTCACTTTTGCATTGACTGAAATATTTCAAGGTACGCTTGGCACTGACAATTTTGTCAAGACGCACCATCTGAGACTACAACAAAATCCGGTGCGCAACGCTGTAACCTTATTAAGTAGCACTGATTTTAAAAATGCAACTGTTTCCATTGTGGATCTTACTGGAAAACTGGTCTTAAATTCAAGTATTTCTCTGTCTAAACGTACAACTGTTCCTCTTAATTTAGAATCGGGTCTATACCTTCTGAATGTTCAAACCGAGGATGGATTGAGATACCACACAAAATTTGTAGTAAAATAAAATTTTTGTATTCATAAGCAAAGCAAAAGGCTGAATTTTGAATTCAGCCTTTATATTTTATTGGTAGATGCACCAATTTTTTCGTTTCAAAGAATTCTTCTTTATAAAATTCAGAAATATCATAAATGGCAGCTTTAGGAAAGTCCAATAATTCTTCAGTCAAATCACCGCCTTTCAAATAGATAATCCCATTTTTAAGCTCATGATTCTGCTTTTTGGCTATTTTCCCATTTACCCAATGCACGAAAGTAGGCATAGCTGCAACGGCTCTACTCACAATAAAATCATAAGTATCTCCTACTTCTTCAACTCGACAATGCGAGGTTTTCACATTGGTCAATTCCAAACCTTGAACGACCTCATCAACAACTTTTATTTTTTTGGCGATGCTATCGACTAAATGAAAATTTGTTTCAGGAAACAGAATGGCCAAAGGAATTCCTGGAAAGCCACCTCCTGTGCCAACATCTAGAACTCGAGATCCTGGCTTGAATGAAATTAGCTTCGCAATAGCCAAAGAATGAAGCACATGGCGCAGGTATAACTCGTCAATATCCTTGCGTGAAACCACATTTATTTTTAGGTTCCAATCTTTGTAGAGATCTTCCAATTGTCCAAATTGGATCCTCTGAAGTTCAGATAAATCAGGAAAATAATGTTTAATGAGTTGCATTCTGCTCTAATTTTTAGCAAAAATAAGCATTTTTATATGGATATTTTTAGCATATTCTTATCTAGTTCGCGGCATTAATTGATTATCTTTGCAGCATCTTAATATGGTGGCTTGATTTTTGAAGTTATCTTAATAAATACACATCGATGACACATCAAACTCTATCCTTCTCGAGAAATGATTCTGCAAAATTTTTCAGAACATTAAATAAACGGGTCAATGATTACTTTAAAGATAACAATATAAAGCGCACAGGAAACTGGAAAATATGGTTGAAAACTGTAGTGATGTTTACCTTATTTTTAACGCCATATTTTTTAATCCTTACTCTTGATTTACCAGGTTGGTCCATGTTGCTGCTAACCATTGTTATGGGCGTTGGAATGGCAGGAGTAGGCATGAATGTGATGCATGATGGCAATCACGGCGCTTTCTCGAATAAAGAATGGATTAACCGTCTCATGGGAAGTAGCATCTATATTCTGGCAGGAAATGTTTATAATTGGAAAGTGCAGCACAATGTACTTCATCATACCTATACGAACATCCATGGACATGATGAAGATTTGGAAGCCGGACGTATTTTACGATTCTCAAGACATTCAGAATGGCAGAAGCACCATAGATTTCAGCATTATTATTCTGTTTTGTTATATGGTTTATTGACTATCAACTGGGCTATAACCACTGATTTTTTGCAAATGAGGCGCTATATGAAACGTAAATTGTCCTATGGCAAATTCCCTAATCCGGCAACGGAATGGAGCAAATTGGTGATTTCAAAAATTATATATGTTTCCATTTGGATTGTTTTACCTTTGGTTTTGACAGATATTGCATGGTGGAAAGTGCTCATCGGTTTTTTTGTTATGCATTATGTTGCCGGCCTTATTTTGAGTGTTGTATTTCAATTGGCACATGTTATGGAAGACGCTGAAATGCCATTACCCGCAGAAAATGGAACAATGAAAAACACGTGGGCCATTCATCAATTAAATACCACAGTTAATTTTGGTACAAATAGTAAAATTATAAATTGGTTCACTGGCGGATTAAACCATCAGGTAGAACATCATATTTTTCCTCACATTAGCCACATTCATTATTCTAAAATCTCAAAAATCGTCAAGGAGACTGCTTTAGAATTCAACTTGCCATATAAAGAATACGCGACCACGCGCAAAGCAATTGCTGCACATTTCAGATATTTAAAAGAAATGGGACTTAATCCTGCTCTTCACGCTTAATTATTATTAAATGAACTTACTTTCAGATAGAATTGTAAACATGTCTACTTCTGCTACCTTAGCCATGGCTGCTAAAGCCAGAGAATTACGGGCAGAAGGAAAAGACATCATCGGGTTGAGCTTAGGCGAACCAGACTTTAACACACCAGACTATATAAAAGATGCCGCCATACAGGCCATCCATGACAACTATAGTTCGTACACCCCGGTTGACGGGTACGTAGAATTAAAAGATGCGATTATCAATAAATTCAAACGTGACAATAGTTTAAAGTACACTCATAGTCAAATAGTGGTATCAACAGGCGCTAAGCAATCACTTGCTAATCTCGCCGCTGTATTAATCAACAAAGGTGATGAAGTCATCTTACCTTGCCCCTATTGGGTGAGCTACGCCGATTTAGTGAAGCTCAATGACGGCGTACCGGTTGAAGTACCGACCACAATCGCAACCGACTTTAAAATGACACCAGAGCAACTGGAAGCTGCCATTACACCTAATACCAAAATGCTTTGGTACAGTTCACCTTGCAACCCAAGCGGTTCTGTATACAGTAAAGAGGAACTACGCGCTTTAGCAGATGTGTTGCAAAAACACCCGAATATCATCGTGGTTTCTGATGAGATTTATGAGCATATCAATTTTTCAGGCGAGCATTCAAGTATGGCGGAGTTTGAAGATATGTATGAACGGACGGTTACTGTAAATGGTGTTTCAAAAGCCTTTGCCATGACTGGTTGGCGTATTGGTTATATTGGAGGTCCTGAAAAAATAGCACGGGCTTGCAACAAAATGCAAGGACAGATTACAAGTGGTGCGAATTCCATCGCCCAACGTGCGGTTATTACAGCTCTAATTGAACCGCCATCGCGAGTACAGTTTATGATTGATGAATTTAAAATTCGTCGTGATTTGGTGCTTGATTTACTAAACGACATTGAAGGATTTAAAACGAATATTCCTGAAGGTGCATTTTATGTTTTCCCAAATGTGTCCTATTATTTTGGTAAGACCCTAAAAGGAAAGACAATAAATAACGCATCTGATTTCTCATTATTCCTGCTTGAAGAAGCACTCGTGGCCACAGTTGATGGCGGTGCGTTTGGAAATCCAGATTGCATTAGAATTTCTTATGCAGCATCTCAAGACCAGATAAAAGAAGCCCTAACACGTATAAAAATTGCGGTTTCTTAAAACTCACTCTTTTTTTTAAAACCATATAAGCCACTTTAATCGCGTGGCTTTTTGGTTTTTAGGTGTTAGACTCACCATGAAATTCATTTCTTAAATGAGAATGACTCAACGCTATCATCGTATCTATTTTATGATATTTTTTTTTAACACTACATCCTATTAAGAGTAAATGATGCGTATTAGATTTTGCTCGCCCTATAAAAAAACGAGTTAACTCTATTATTTTTTCCAATAATTGTTTGGCTTATATCTACTCCAATTTTAATACAGCCTACTCTCCTTATTTTCATTTTAAAATATGCGCCAACCGTATGTTTTAGAATTAATTTTTTAACATCATTTTACACAAAATTGAATATCCCAGTTGTATCCCAAATACTGACATTTCTATAATGTTATGCCTGAATAAATTAACCATAATTATTCCCTAATAAAAATCATTTTTGAACAAACTCCGAAGGCTCAACTGAAGCTTTAAAAAAATAAGTAGGACAAAAAGTCAATTACGGCCACAATCTTCAGTTAATGTTACTCTTAGCAGACACATTGGGATCAAAATATAAGAGAATTTGATAATTTTTAAATCTGTTAAATTCATTTATAATATTATACAAACAACTAATATTCAGCATGTTGAACAACCAGAATACCATATAACAAATATTCCATAAGAGCAATTTTAACATTATTTTTGTTAATATTATGGTTATTTAACATAAAGTATTGTTTCATATAAATATTTTGGCTTCATTTGCTGGCATAATTCTAACCATTTCATAAATGAAAACAAAATTTAGTTTAATTCTAACACTTTGTATAGTGTTAATTGCACAAATGACATTTGCGCAACAAAAATCCATTTCAGGAACAGTTTCTGATGAATCTGGGATATCTTTAGCTGGAGTCAATATTCTAGTAAAAGGAACAGCGACTGGAACTCAAACGGATTTTGACGGTAAGTATGCCATTAATGCAAAAACGGGTGATATTTTATCATTCACTTACGTGGGACTAAAAACCCAAGAACAAACAGTAGGTGCTTCCAACATCATTAATGTTGCCATGGCCGAAGATGCTTCTGTTTTAGATGAAATCGTAGTCGTAGGTTACGGAGTACAAAAAAAATCAGAGGTCACTGGCGCCATCTCTAGCATCTCCGGATCTGACATTCAAGGTTTGGTAACTCCAAGTTTTGAATCTCAATTAGCTGGTAGAGCTGCTGGTGTGCAAGTAACCTCAAATAATGGAATTATTGGAGAAGCCCCAAGAATTAGAATTAGAGGTATTGCCTCAATTGGTTCTGGAACCTCCCCACTTGTAGTAGTTGATGGAATGCCTATTTATTCTGGCGACATAGGAGGTTATGCCTCTTCAAATGGATTAGGAGACATTAACCCAAATGACATTGAATCTTATGAGATCTTAAAAGATGGGGCCGCAACAGCAATTTATGGTTCAAGAGCAGCCAATGGTGTTATCTTAATTACCACCAAGAAAGGAAAGCGCGGCACTATGAAAGTTAGCTACAATACCGTGACTGGTTTTGCTTCCGCAATCAAAACTTTCGATCTTTTAGAAACACCTGATTTTTTACTTATTGCTAATGAAAAACGTACAAACAGAGGACAGGCTCCTTGGGCAATTGGCAATGAATATAATACAGATTGGCAAAAAGCAGTACTTAATTCTGGGGCTCTTCAAATAGATCACAACCTTTCTTTAAACGGTGGATCTGAAAGCACAAAGTATTTTTTCTCAATAGGCTATGCAAACCAACAAGGTGTTGCAAAATCAAACAGCTTGGAACGATTCAATTTGAGATCAAACATCGAGCATAAAATGAACAAATGGCTTACCGTGGGTGGAAGCATTGCCATTACAAGAACTGAATATGATGGTTTGAATACGGGCATGAACTCATTGTCAGGTAATATTTTTAACGCCACCAGACAATTACCAAATACACCTATATACAATTCTGAGCACCCAACCGGCTATAACTTATCTTCTGATAACAGTGTTGTGGGCCAATGGGATAACACTGATCCAGTAGGAGATAATATTTCAAATATCGCTTACGTTTTAGACAAGAACGTCTATCAATCAAAAATCAATAGAACTATCGTGAACACGTTTGCGTCTATGGATTTATTTGATGGGTTTAATTATAGATTTCAAGCAAGTGCGGACAACCCAATAACCTCTGGATTTTTATATTGGAATCCTGTTCATGGTGATGGTAGAGGATCTAATGGAAGGTTACAAAACAGCAGTAGTGATTTGTTAACGTGGAACATCCAAAATATTATCTCATATAACAAATCATTCAACGATGCACATAATGTAGGAGTGACACTAGTTGCAGAATACCAAAAAGCCAAAAATCAGTCATTTTTTGGAACAGGTACAGATTTATTGGATGAATTTTATAACCAAAATCTAGTTACCAACGCCTACGGAACGCAAACCTCTGGTGGTGGCATTACTGAAAATGGCATCATTTCTTATGTTGGCCGTTTGAGCTATAACTACAAACAAAAATATTTCCTTCAAGGCTCTATCCGACGTGATGGGATATCAAAGTTAAGTGAAGCCAATCGTTGGAATAACTTTACAGGGTATTCTGCTGGATGGAATATTGCTAACGAAGGATTTTGGGGTGATCTAAAAAATACCATTAATGAATTTAAATTAAGAGGGTCCTACTCTGAAGTTGGAAATACTGAAATTGGGAGTTACCCATACTTAGGATTAACCTCTGCTTCAAAATACGGGAATTTGAACGGGATCACCTTTAGTCAATTTGGAAATGACCAATTGTTATGGGAAACCAGTAAAAAGACTGACTTTGGATTGGATGTAGCCTTATTCAACAACAGATTGAGATTGAATCTTGACTACTATAACAATGATATTGATGGTTTAATCTTAGATGTTCCACTTCCTGCGTCCTTAGGTGTTCCTGGCAACCGAATCAAAAAGAATATCGGTGCGATGAGCAACAAAGGCTATGAATTTGGAGCAGAGTTTAGAGCTATTTCAAATGATAAATTCTCTTGGAATATTACAGCCAATCTTACTTTAGACAAAAATGAAGTCTTGAGCATTCCTGAAGGACAGGATATTTTGGGTGGCACATTTTCTGATGCGAATATTGCCCAAAATTTAATCATTAGAGAAGGCGAACCAATTAACTCCATTTATGGGTTTAAATATTGGGGATCTAACCCTGCAAATGGGAATCCAGTGTATTACAAAGCAGATGGGTCATTAGTTCAAGGAAATATCACCAATGGAAAATATAGTGTATTTAATGCTAGCAATCCTTCTGATCTTTCAGAGAGCGCTACGTTAAGTGCGAGTTCAGACCGCGTAATTTTAGGAAGTTCATTACCAAAATACTATGGTGCACTTATCAATCGATTTACTTATGGTGATTTTGATTTAAGTTTTATGTTCCGTTTTAGTGGTGGCAACAAAATCTTCAATTCCACCAGAAGAGATTTAGTGACCCAAAACTTAAATAACAACAGTACAGAGATTTTAGGCAGATGGCAAAGTCCAGAAAACCCAGGAGATGGGGTAACACCAAGATTATGGGCAAGTAGTAATACTTTTACCAATTTAACAGGTAGCGCCTCCTCAAGGTTCTTGGAAGATGGTGATTTTATTAGCTTGGACAACCTAACTTTAGGCTATCAAATGCCAAAGTCATTAACTGAAAGAATTAAAGTTGACACTATCAGATTATTTGTTCAAGGACAAAACCTATTAACTATTACAGATTATAATGGTTTGAATCCTGAGATGGAAACCGGCGGCGTTGATCTAAATGGAACTCCTAGAGCAAGAATTTTATCTGTAGGATTAAATGTTAATTTATAATATTAAAAAGATGAAAAATATATTCAAATTTTTAGCAGTAACTGTCATCGGAATCGGAATGGTTTCATGTTCAGAAGAGGCTATTTTAGACTTGAGCCCTATCAATAATATTTCTATTGATGATGCCTTTTCTTCTCCTTCACTAATTGAAAGTTCGCTTAATGGCATGTACAATGCAGCCGCAATTGGAGAATACACCGGTACAGGAAGAGGTTATATTTGGGGCGCTGCGTTCGTGCAACAAGGTGACAATAGAGGTGAAGATGTAGTAAACACTGCCACCTTCTACCAATTGACCTATACCGCTACTTATGATGGTACAACTGCAAATAACGTATATTATTGGGTGGACGGTTACAGACTGATCAACAGAACCAATCTCGTTATTGAAGGTGTTACAAAAGCCATTGAAAATGGTATCATAAGTGCAGAAGTAGGTAATGATTATATTGGGCAAGCTAAATTTTTACGAGCCATTACCCATTTTGAATTGTTAACTTATTTTGCAAGACCTTATAATTTTTCTTCTGGTGCATCTCATCCAGGAGTTCCTTATAGAGAAGTTGGCATTGATACCCAAAGTGAAATTGATTCAGAAATGTTAAAAGGCAGAAATACTGTTGCTGAGTGTTATCAAAAAGTTTTAGCAGATTTAAATGATGCTGAAAACACCATTACCAACACCCAGCTCACCAAGGCTTCTAAAAATGCCGCTATTGCCTTTAAAACACGTGTATATTTACACATGAGAGATTGGAACAAGGTAATTACCGAAGGTACTAAACTTGCAGGCGCTTACACTTTAACAGCAGAACCAGATGGCGTATTTGACGATAGCTACAGCAACACTGAATCTATCTTCTCAGTATTACAATCTGACACCAATAACCCTGGCGTGAATGCGGCTTTAGCTTCTCAATATAATAGAAGACGTTTGGTTGCCATTAGCCCTATCATTTGGAGAGATCCAAGTTGGTTGGTGGATGACAAACGAAGAAAGGAAACTTATGAAGCTGATGCTCCAGACGGAATGGTGTTTACAGTAGACGGAAGAAAATATACTGCAAAATACAGAGACGGTGTGACGTACACGGATGCTTCACCAATCATCAGATATGCTGAAGTATTATTAAACATGGCTGAAGCACAAGCTCGAAAATCTCCAGCAGATTTATCTGCCTCTCTAGAACTTTTAAATCGAGTGAGAAATCGATCATTAGAGAATCCTACAGCTCAAGCCTACACATCTTCCTCATTTACAACTGCTGCTGCATTAGTTGGTGCTATCTTAAAAGAACGGAGAATTGAATTCTTAATGGAAGGTAGACGTTGGTCAGATATTCACAGATTACAAGGTGATGATCTTCAACCAATCGATGGTATTCCTGCAAAAGTAGATAATGGAAATCCTCCAGCTTCTGCTTACGTTTTGGGCACACCTTATACAGGACCTTACGGCGTAGCTGCAATTCCTGGAACCGATACTAGATTTTTATGGCCAATTCCTCAAATAGAAATTGACGCTAATCCAATTTTAGCTACACAGCAAAATCCAGGTTGGGAATAATGATATTTTTGTTAGTCTAAATTGAATAGCTCGACAATTTTAAAACTTGTATAGCTATAAAAAAACCGTCTCGAGGTTCGAGACGGTTTTTGCTTTTTAAGATGCTCTTTTTCAAACAGTCAACACGTCATCTCGAAGAGATAAAATGAAAGATCCAGCTCAACAAAAGAAGCTTTCTAAAGATTGACATCAGATCTACCCAACATTTCTAATTCACATCAGTTTTAAAAATCAAGGTAACCCCTGAAAGTAGCCTGTACTATAAAAATGCCCCATAACAAATCCGCTTTTACCCGCATTTAATTGAAGAACAGGAAATTACAATTAATAGAGATAGTGTGGATAGAAATGTATTTAGTAGAAAAGGCACATCGTAAGATAATGATCATTTTTCTTCCAAATGCCTTAATGAAAGCGTAAACCACTATCCAGTAATTTGTTATTTCAGATTTTGAAATCACCTATTCCTCCAAAAGAAAGGCGTCAATAAAATCAACACTGTAAATAATTCCAAACGCCCAATGAGCATCAGGAAAGAGGCCCACCATTGCGCTAGTGGCGGCAACGCAGCATAGTTGTTCACCGGACCAAAATTACCCAAGGCAGGACCGATATTACCCAAGCTTGAAGCTGATAAGCCGATAGCTGACTGGAAGTCAATCTCAAACATTGAAAATACCAAGGCGCCCACTATAAAGGAAATCATGTAGAGAATAAAAAAACCGAGGATATTGTAAACGATGACCCCCGTTATTGCCTTTGCATTATAGCGCACAGGTAATACGGCATTGGGATGAAGTGCACGTTTAAATTCTAAAAAACCATTCTTTATCAATATCAAATGGCGCATAACCTTTACCCCACCCGAGGTACTGCCTGCAGACCCCCCTAAAAACATCAGCCCGAAGAAAAGCACTACTAAAAAAGGCGTCCATAAGGTATAATCTGCACTAATAAAACCTGTGGTTGTGATTACAGTTAACACCTGAAACAAGGCGTGCCTAACGGCACTTTCAGCTCTTCCCCAAACCATGGGGTGGTCAATTGAAGAAAGCGATAAATCAGCCCTAAAATAAATAATCAATGCCGCAATTGCAGTAAACGAAACGACAAACCTAAAGTACCAACGTAATTCCTCATCATTCAAGGCCTTTTGCACACGCCCTTTAAATGCATAATAGCTCAACACAAAATTGGAACCAGCTAAAAACATAAATATGATGATAATATATTGAATGGTAGGATTGTCATTCCAATAGGCGACACTCGCATTTTTTGTTGAAAACCCACCCGTGGATATGGTACTCATAGAATGATTAATCGCATCAAAGAAGGACATTCCAGCAACCTTTAATAAAATAGTTTCTGCGGCGGTATAACCAAAATAAATCAACCATAAACGTTTTGCAGTATCTGTAATACGCGGATGTAATTTATCGGCACTAGGCCCTGGAGCTTCCGCGGCAAATAACTGCATGCCTCCAATTCCAAGTAATGGCAAGATGGCTATCGCCAAAACAATAATCCCCATGCCACCAATCCAATGGGTTGTACTTCTCCAAAACAAAACACCTTTCGGAACAATTTCAATATCATTTAATATGGTGGCCCCAGTAGTCGTATACCCAGACATGGTCTCAAAAAATGCACTTGTAAAGCTAGAAATCACCTCTGTTGCCAAATACGGCAAAGCTCCAGAAACCGCCATGACAATCCATCCAAAGGCCACTACCATATAGCCTTCACGCTTATTCATCTCTTTGCTGTGGTTTTTTGTAGATAGCATTAAAAAAACACCTATTAACAGCACTGCCAAACCAGAGATAAAAAGCTCCAAAGTAACGCCATCTTTATAAAGGAAACTGACTAGAGTTGCCAACAGCATAAAGCCACCATTAAAAAGAAGCAGCAGTCCAAAAAAATAAATGATGATTTTGTAGTTGATTTTCATAGAGTTTCTTACAAAAATGGCAGACTTAAAGTCAAAGACCGTCGACGTATTCCTATTTAATTAAATGTGAAGTTATAAAGATGCTATTATATAATTTAACGGCTTAAAAAAAGAGTTTTTCAACGTCAGTTATAGACTTAGGAAGACAACAGACCACTACTCTATCTCCAGCTTGTACTTTAAAATCTCCCAGCGGAATAATTCCTTTCCCATTCCGGATCACACCACCAATAATGGCCGAGCGCGGAAAATCCAAATCCTTGATAAACTTGTCCGTAATTTTTGATCGGGTCTTTACCACAAACTCCAACAACTCCGCATTCATATTATTGAGCTTGGTCATTGCTACCACTTCACCTTTACGGATGTATCTAAAAATATTATTGGCTGCCAAGAGCTTCTTATTGATCAAGGTGTCAATTCCAATAGATTCAGAGATTTGATAGTAATCCATGTTTTCAACTAAGGCAATGGTTTTTTTCACACCTTTAGATTTGGCCACTAAACATGACATGATATTAGTTTCTGAATTTCCAGTCACCGCAATGAAAGCATCCATATTGCTAATATTCTCTTCTTCCAACAAATCCACATTTCGTCCATCGCCATGTATGACTAAAGCGTTCGGCAAATCATCGGCCATCTCAAAGGCCACATCCTTATCACTTTCTACCAGCTTAACATTGAATTTGGCGGCACATAAGTCTTTCGCTGTTTTATGACCAATCTTACTACCACCAAGAATCATGACATTCTTAACATCCAATCTCATTTTTCCTGAAAGTCCAAACAACTCTTCTGCTCCCCCTTTTGAGGTCACAAAAATCACTTTATCGCCTTCCTTAAATTGCGTGTCGCCACGAGGTATGATGGTATATTGTGTTCCGAACCGCTGAATCGCGATTGGTACAAAATGAAGTTGAGGAAATACCTCCGCAGCTTCCTGAACCGTTTTATCAACAAAAAGTGCCGTCTTTGACAACCTCAAACTCAGCATGGTCAGTGCGCCTTCCTCAAATTCATAACCATCATCAAAACCATATTGGTTTAAAAGCAGCTCTATTTCTCCTGCAGCTAAAGATTCTGGTGAAATTAGTTCGTCGATGCCAAATTTAGAAAAACCAACCTCGTCCTTTTGGTCAATAAATTCTGTATTTGAAATTCTCGCAATGGTTCGTCTCGCACCTAGTTGTTTTGCCAAAACACAGGCGGTAATATTTGTGGTTTCTGAAGAAGTTACAGCAATAAATAGGTCTGAACTTTCAATGCGAGCATCCTTTAAAACCGCAATTGAGGTGGTGTCACCTTTAATAACTCTGATATCCAAATGATCGATGGCATAAACCAAACTGGCCTTTTTTGTATCTAATAACGTGATCTCTTGTGATTCGTAGGATAGTAACTTCGCCAAATGGAATCCGACTTCACCTGCACCTGCAATGATTATTTTCATTTAATTTTGTATTCAAAACGTCACACAAATATAAAACATTTAAAAGTCTCCGTTAAAATTTACAACTGTTATAATAAATTTTCAAAATATCAAAGTACATTGTTAGAAAGCGTTATCTCTTTAGATAAAGTCCATTTCATTTTAGCTTTTCATTTAAAGTTGCCGAATTTGCAATGAAAAAATATGTAATTTTGGCAAAAACATTGGTATGTCAGAAAAAGTGAAGCCATATAAGGATAGTGAGTTGAACAAAAAGCAACAGGTGGCTCAAATGTTTGATACAATTTCAAACGAATATGATGGATTAAACCGCGTTATTTCTTTTGGAATTGATGTTAAATGGCGAAAAAAAGTTGTTGACATCATTACAAAATCTAATGCTAACCGAATTCTTGATATAGCTACTGGAACGGGTGATTTGGCAATAAATCTTGCTAAAACCAACGCAAAAGAAATTATAGGCCTAGATATTAGTGAGGGCATGCTTGAGGTGGGCCGAAAAAAAATTGCCGAACGTAAATTGGATCACAAAATTAAAATGATGCTTGGTGATTCTGAAGACCTTCCTTTTGAGGATAATAGTTTTGATGCTATTTCTGTAGCATTTGGGGTTAGAAATTTTGAAAATCTAGAGAAAGGGCTTTCTGAAATTTTACGGGTTTTAAAACCTAATGGAATATTTGTGATTTTGGAAACCTCTGTTCCCATAAAAACACCCTATAAACAAGGCTACAAATTCTATTCTAAATACGTTTTGCCAACCATCGGAAAAGTGTGTTCAAGAGATCGGGTGGCGTATTCATATTTGAGTGAATCAGCTTCTGTTTTTCCTTACGGAGAAGCTTTAAACAATATTTTAAGAGAAATTGGGTTTAGTAATGTGAAGGATTTGCCACAAACCTTTGGAGTGGCAACCATTTATACGGCAAACAAGTAAATAGCTCCAAACAAATTAGATCCAGAACCTCTAAAGAATGAAAAGAACCAGCATAATCATACTGCTTTTACTGATTTGCAATTCAGCATCAGCCCAATTATTCACTAAAGAAAAGATTAAAAACCAAGAGAATTTCGATAAGCAATTATTGACTTGGGGCTATTTTCTAGGCTTTAATAGCTATGATTTTAAATTTGAATACGAACAAGATCTAAAAGATATTCATGTTCAAACCAATGTCGGTTTTAATGTAGGTTTAATTGGCGATTTAAGGATCAATGAGTATTTTAATCTGCGCTTTGAACCAGGTTTGTATATTTCTCAAAGAAACCTGCAATATGATGAAAGCTATTTTGAGGGTATGTCATTCAATCAATCAGACTTATTGCGGGAAGTCAAATCCACTTATATTCATTTCCCCTTATTGTTAAAAGCATCGACCAAACGGATTAATAATTTTAAACCTTTTTTAGTTGGAGGTTTTTCTACGGCATTGAACTTATCAAGTAATGAAGATAATCCCGACGACAACAGTGCGGGCCAGTTCCGTACCAAAAAAGGGATGTTCTTTTATGAGGTGGGTTTTGGCGTTGACCTGTATTTGGAATGGTTTAAGTTCACCCCTTCCATAAGAGGGATTTTTGCCATTAATGATGAACTGGTTATAGATTCAGATATTGACAGCCCGTGGACAGGCAATGTGGCTACAATGAAAACACGGGGTGTTTTTGTGAATTTCACGTTTCAATAAAAGGCTCCCATGGATTTCGCGCATTTTGGAAAACTGCCTACTAAACTAAATGATAAACGTCCTCTAATCCCTACCCCCTCCTTTTAAACTCACTCAACAAAATAGCCGTTGCGGTAGCTACATTTAAACTTTCAGTGGCATGATGTTGGCTAAAACTAGGGATGCTTATCCTATTCTCAATAAGCGCTTCTATTTCTGCCGAAATGCCGTTGGCTTCATTGCCCATTATCAATATGCCCTTTTCAGGCAGTACACTTCCATAAACATTAATTCCATCCATAAAAGCCCCAAACTTTTGAAGGTCGGCCTCTCTTAAAAATTCTTCTAAATTCAGGTAATTCACATGGACCCTGGTTAAAGAGCCCATAGTGGCTTGCACCACTTTGGGATTGTAACAATCCACAGTCGTCTCGCTACATACCAAATGCTCTATCCCAAACCAATCACAAAGTCTAATAATCGTCCCCAAATTACCCGGGTCTCGCACAGCGTCCAATGCCAAAATTAGATGGTCTTGGGACACTTTTTTAGGGTTAGGAATTTCAAAAATGCCGACCACTTGTTGCGGGGTGGTTAAAGCACTTATTTTCTTGAGATCAGGTTCAGAAATCAAACTGAATTTTTCAGGTGGGCAATCATATTGATCAGTTACAGCATACAGATGATTTAAGCGGACATCAGATTTTAAAAACTCATCAACCCCCTTTTTTCCTTCAACAATAAAAAGCTGATGCTTCGTGCGTTGCTTTTTTTGTCCTAGGCTCGTAATTAATTTTATCTGATTCTTTGTTAACATTAAAATGTATTTACTTTTGTTACGTTAATAATTCCTACTAAGGATTTTTTTAATGTTTGTTTTACCACCTTTAAATACAGTAAATTTGACCCCATCAATAGTTATATCTATTTTCCTTTGAGACTTAAGATTGCAAAAATATCATTTATAACGACATTATTCATAATGCTGTCTGCTTGTAATGCGGTAAAACGTGTTAACGATGATGAACTTTTGCTAATGAAGAACACTGTTTACGTCAACGACAAAAAAAATAACACTGACGCCCTTAACAGCTTACTGTATCAAAAACCAAACGGAAAAGTCCCCTTTTTCGGAATTCCAATCAGGCTCAATATATACAATTTGGCACGACCTAATATCGATTCGATCCTAGAAGCCAAATATAGAAATCCCGACAATCCAAAAACAGGACTAAAAAACTTTATTTCACTCAAGCAGTATGAAGAGATAATCAATTCAAAACGAGATTTTAACAGTTGGCTCAAGTCAACGGGAGAGCCGCCTGTAATTATCAGTCCTTTAAAAGCGGAAAAATCTACTACAAATCTTAAAACGTATTACTACAAAAATGGGTGGTTCAATGCCGATGCTTTCTACAAAGTAGATACAACAAATACCAAAAGGGCAAATTTAAACTTTTATATAGAGACGGGAAATCCTTATTATTTGGATTCGATTAGAACGAAAATATCGTCACCAGTCATAGATACGCTTTATAAATCGCTCAAAAACAACTCACTGATTGTTACGGGCGAACAGTTTAAAGAGGCCAACCTCACCAATGAACGGGATCGTTTAACGACCGAATTGCGCAATTCGGGACTTTATCATTTCGCCCAGGATTATATCACCTTTGAAATCGATACGATTGGTACTCATAGAAAAGTAAACACTGATATTATCATTCAAAATAGAATGATCAGGTATGATGATTCCGTGCAGGTAAGGCCGTTCAAGATTTACAAAATTAAGGATGTCAACATTTTTACGGATGACTCCTATCAAAATAAAAACCTTCCACCCACAGACACCATCAACTATAAAGGGTTTAATATTTACAGCTACGGAAAGTCCAAATACAGAGCAAAAGCTTTAACAGATGCCGTATTTATCACCAAAGATGCTGTCTTTAAGGATATCAACCGCACCCGGACTTATCGTTATTTGAGCGAGCTTAGGACGTTTAAATATCCAAACATTGAATATATAGAGAATGTACAGGACACCACTTTAACGGCCAATATCTATTTAATTCCAAAGAAAAAATTCGGGCTTAATTTCAATGCTGAAGTGTCTCAAAGCAATATCCAAACTATTGGGTTAGGATTTAGCGGTGGCCTTCTGATCAGGAACGTTTTTAGAGGAGCAGAAACCTTAGAAGTTTCCGGGCTAGGCTCCATCGGCGCTTCAAAGGAAGCACGAAACAATAAAGATTCATTTTTTGATATTACTGAGGTTGGCGCAACGGTCAAACTCACCATTCCTCGTTTATTTTTTCCGCTAAATACAGATAGGATCATCCCAAAATACATGTCGCCAAGCACTCGAATCAGTACTGCGGCCACAAGCCAGCGCAATATAGGATTGGACAAACAAACCTTTACCGGAATGTTGAGCTATAATTGGTATCCTAATCAAAAAGTGACGAACACGCTTGATCTCTTTAATGCCCAATTTGTCAAAAACCTTAATGTCGATAATTACTTTGGGGTCTACCAAAATTCTTACAACAGTCTGAACAGTATTGCAAAAGACATTAATTATATTGATGACGACGACAATTTATCCATTCCTGATGGAGCAGATCAGTTTATTTTTGATGTTCTTGACGATGATACCGCATTAACCCCAACAGATCAAGAGTATAAAACCGTAAGCAATATTGACCAAAGAAAAACAAGGTTGACTGAAAATAACCTCATCATTTCTTCAAGCTTTAATTATATTAAAAATAGAAGAGAAAATATTTTCGACAATGATTTTTCCATCATCAGACTTAGAGTCGAATTTGCAGGAAACATATTGAACGGTCTTTCAAAACTTACAGGCGCCGGAAAGAACGAGAGTGATCGTTATGAGGTTTTTGGGGTGGCGTTTTCACAATATGCCAAAACGGAGTTTGATTACGTTAAGTACTGGGACTTAGGAAAGAAGAATGTTCTTGCCGTTAGAAGTTACGCAGGTATTGCAATCCCTTATGGCAATGCTACCAATATTCCATTCTCAAAAAGCTTCTTTGCTGGTGGTCCCAATGACAATCGCGCGTGGACGGCTTATAACCTAGGTCCAGGCAGCTTAAAATCGACCAATGAATTCAACGAGGCCAATTTCAAACTACACTTTAGTGTGGAACAACGTTTTAATCTTTTTGGCTCTTTATACGGTGCCTTTTTTGTTGACGCTGGAAACATCTGGAACGTGTTTGACGATGTCACAGATCCGGCGCAGACCTTCGATAGTTTTAGCTCTTTAAAAGACATTGCCGTAGGATCAGGGTTTGGCTTGCGGTATGATTTCAGCTTCTTTGTCATCCGTCTCGATATTGGATTTAAAACTTATGATCCTTCCTATGACTTAGGAAACCGCTGGTTTAAGGATTACAACTTTGGCAATTCAGTTTTTAATATTGGGATTAACTATCCTTTTTAAGAACACAAATTTCATCCCTTTCATAATAAAAGATAAAAATTGACCATCCTTAGTTAAATCCGTGAAACTCGCACTAACCAAAAAAGCAATCTCGACAGTGCATATTATATAGTAATTTCTGAAGCTAATAATAGCAAAGATATCCTCAGAATATATGCGGTTGATCAATTTAATTTCTAGAGCTGGTTGCAGCTCTCAGACTATATCGATTTCGGTTTAAAAAGGTGATATGTTTATAAAACAACCCTATCAAAACTATGATTTTGCTTTAATTTCATTATTTTTGAAACTAATTAAAATAACAAAACAATATGAGTCACAACATAAAGCCAGGAGTTGCAACAGGCAAAGAGGTACAGGCTATTTTTAAATTGGCAAAAGAAAAACAATTCGCTTTACCAGCGGTCAACGTTATTGGATCCAACACCATTAATGGAGTTTTAGAAACTGCTGCAGCTTTAAATGCACCGGTTATCATTCAGTTTTCTAATGGTGGTGCTGTTTTTAATGCAGGTAAAGGCTTGAGTAATGACGGACAAAAAGCTGCTATTGCTGGCGCGGTTGCTGGAGCAAAACACGTGCATCTTATGGCAGAAGCTTATGGTGTTCCGGTAATTTTACACACGGACCATGCCGCAAAAAAATTATTGCCGTGGATTGATGGACTTTTAGATGCCAGTGAACAGCACTTTAAAGAAACTGGAAAGCCTTTATACAGTTCTCATATGATTGACTTATCTGAGGAACCTATTGAAGAGAATATCGAAATATGCAAGACCTATTTGAAGCGTATGAGCAAAATGGGCATGACTTTAGAAATTGAATTAGGGATAACGGGTGGTGAAGAAGATGGCGTTGATAATTCAGATGTAGACGTTTCTAAATTATACACACAACCAGAAGAAGTGGCCTATGCTTATGAAGAATTGAGTAAAGTGAGCGATCAATTTACAATTGCCGCAGCTTTTGGAAACGTACATGGCGTATACAAACCTGGAAACGTAAAATTAACTCCAAAAATTCTTAAAAACTCACAGGAGTTCTTATCTAAAAAGCATGATTTACCTCACAATCATATTGACTTTGTATTCCATGGCGGATCAGGTTCTAGTGTTGAAGAAATCAGAGAAGCAATAGGTTATGGAGTAATTAAAATGAATATTGACACGGATATGCAATATGCATTTATGACCGGAATCCGTGATTATTATAAAAATCATGAGGCTTATTTACAATCGCAAATTGGAAGTCCTGATGGTGACGATTCTCCAAACAAAAAGTATTATGATCCACGTGTTTGGCTCAGAAAAGGTGAAGAAACCTTTGTTGAGAGATTAAAAAAGGCCTTTGAAGATTTAAATAACGTAAATACTTTATAACTTTGCGGCAGGTTTTGGGATGTTTTCTCCTAATCACTTGAAAAAATTATAAGACCGGTTATAATCATCTAATCATAAGATTTCTGCCTACGCAGGAATGTAAATCATAAGTCACTATGTCTTGGTTTAAAAGAAAAACAAAAGGAATCACCACTACTACAGAGGAGAAAAAAGACACGCCGAAGGGCTTGTGGTATAAATCTCCAACGGGTAAAATTATAGATACGGAAGAACTTGAGAAGAACTTTTTTGTAAGTCCAGAAGATGGATACCACGTAAGAATTGGGAGCAAGGAGTATTTTCAAATTCTGTTTGATGACAATAAATTCAAAGAATTGGATGCCAATTTATCTTCAAAAGACCCTTTAAAATTTGTAGATACCAAAGCTTATCCAGATCGTTTAAAAGCCGCTGAAGAAAAAACCAAACTTAAGGATGCGGTACGTTGTGCCGTAGGTAAATCTAAAGGAAAAAACATTGTTGTGGCCTGTATGGATTTTGCCTTTATTGGGGGCTCTATGGGCAGTGTGGTAGGCGAAAAAATTGCACGTGCTGGAGAATATGCCTTAAAGAAGAAATTGCCATTCATCATCATCTCAAAATCAGGAGGTGCACGTATGCAAGAAGCTGCTCTTTCATTGATGCAACTGGCAAAAACATCGGCTAAGTTGGCACAGTTGGCTGACGCCGGTTTGCCTTATATCTCTTTATGCACGGACCCGACAACTGGTGGTACAACCGCCTCTTTTGCCATGCTGGGCGATATTAACATCAGTGAGCCAGGAGCCTTGATTGGTTTTGCAGGACCACGTGTCGTGAGAGATACCACAGGTCAGGAATTGCCGGAAGATTTCCAAACCGCAGAATTTCTATTAGAACACGGATTCTTGGATTTTATTACTGAACGTAAAGATTTGAAGAACAAGATTAACCTTTATATTGATTTGATCACGAATCAACCATTGCGGGTTTAATCTAAATCTCATTTAAAAAAACTGAGCCACATAAAACGAATTAATTAATTTAATTGTTTCAAGTGGCTTTTTTATTGATAAAAAGTCCTAAGTATTAAGCTTTCTGAAAATAAACGCTGAAGGTTGAGCCCACATTAACTTGGCTTTTGACCTCTACTCTTCCTCCCATACTTTCAATATGATTTTTAGTAATGAATAAGCCCACCCCTCTAGAATCACGTATATGATGAAATGTTTTTCTAAACTGGAACAAGTCATTTCTATATAATTCTAAATCAATTCCTAATCCATTGTCCTCAATTTCCAATATTACAAAGTCATCTTGGATTTTTGTCCGCAACCGCACATAAGATTTTCGATCTTTTGAACTGTATTTAATGGCATTGGTCAAAAAATTGAGAATAATGCTGTCTAAATAAATAGATACTCCAAGCACAAAAATATCATCATCCACCTCATTAAAGATCTCACAACGTTCATTTTTGGCAATAGCATTCATATTATAAATGGCGTTCTCCACAAAAACACCTAAATTTTTAGATGACAAATTTCCATGAAGAGAAAAATCATCCCGTCTGACCTCATTCAGATTGGAAATGGTGACTTCTAACTGAGACAACGACTCCTTGAGCATTTTAAAATTCTCGTCATTTTTGATTCCTGCGGTCTCTTCCTCCATAAAGTCAGTAATCATCCCGAGATTGCCAATATGGCTTCGGATATCATGGGTGGCGATATGCGCAAAATTGGAGAGCATATCATTCTGATTTTTGGCAATTTCCTTAATGGAATTCATTTCCCATAAAATCTCCTTTTGCTTGGTGATGTCCACCACTTGCGAAATGAAATATAGCGCACTACCATCGAGATGCTTTTCCATGGAAACTGATAATAAGGTCCACACCACATTTCCGTTTTTGTGGAAATAACGCTTTTCAATTTGATAACTTTCAATTTCGTTATTAACTAATTTCTTAAGAAACTCAGTATCAGCATCTAAATCATCCTTATGCGTAATCTCAGGAAATTTCATCGTATAAAACTCCGTTTCAGAATATCCCAAAAGCTCCATCATGCTGCGATTGACTTTAACCCAACTATAATCTAAACCAACGATGGCTATTCCATTTGGTGCGTTTTCGAATATATTTTCAAAAAGCTTATCTTTTATATTAATCAGTTGTGTTGGCATCTCTTATCTTAAATCGCTTCGGGTCAAAAATAACTTAGATTTTGCCATAAGCTTAACGAATTAACAAATATTTATAGTCAATTTCCTTCAAATCATCGATTAAAAGAAATATCAATGGGCAGTATTATTCATATTATAATAATTACTATCTTTGCACCGTGATTCGAAAACCGAGTTGCGTACATAACAATCATTTACAATAATATTAGCATGTATTTAGATCAAAAAGAAAAAGAAGCCATCTTTGCAAAACATGGTAAAGGAGCAAAAGACACGGGTTCAGCGGAAGGGCAAATTGCTTTGTTTACCTACAGAATCAGTCATTTAACAGAACACTTAAAAAACAATCGTAAAGATTATAATACGGAGCGTTCATTGGTCATGTTAGTTGGTAAGCGTCGTGCATTACTTGACTACCTAACTAAGAAAGATGTCTTAAGATATCGTGCCATCGTAAAAGAATTAGGATTAAGAAAATAATCCCTTCAAAGACCACGCCTTTCAGCGTGGTTTTTTGTTTTGCGTTTGGTTTTTTTGCGTTAGGGATGGAAGCGGCATCCTTTTACAGCTTTTTGGCGCTGTAAAAGATATAGCGGACAGCCCGACCCTTTTTAGGGGAACGCCCAAAAAAGAATAGGAATAAGAATAGTAACGCAATCGAGAGCGTCTAACACTCGAAATAGAAGAAGCTCAATACAGTTTTTCATTGGTCCACACACAACACTACACAACAACACAACGACCATTGTTTAATTAGAATTAAAAAATTTATGATTCCAAAAGTTTTTAAAGAGGTCATTGACCTTGGTGATGGACGTACAATCTCCATCGAAACCGGAAAATTGGCTAAACAAGCTCATGGTTCGGTTGTTGTGCAATCGGGAAAATGTATGTTATTATGTACGGTTGTTTCCAATTACAAACAAAGTGATGTTGACTTTTTACCGTTGACCGTAGACTATAGAGAGAAATTTGCTGCTGCAGGACGTTATCCTGGTGGTTTCTTCAAAAGAGAAGCAAGACCAAGCGACGGCGAAGTATTGACCATGCGTTTGGTGGATCGTGTATTGCGTCCATTATTCCCAAGTGATTACCATGCAGAAACTCAAGTGATGATCCAGTTAATGTCTCATGATGAAGATGTGATGCCAGATGCCATGGCTGGATTAGCGGCTTCTGCAGCTATCCAATTGTCAGATTTCCCATTTGAATGTGCTATTTCTGAAGCGCGAGTGGGTCGTATTAATGGTGAATTTATCATCAATCCAACAAGAGCACAGCTATTAGAATCTGACATCGATATGATGATTGGAGCTTCAGCGGACTCAGTGATGATGGTTGAAGGTGAAATGGATGAAATTTCTGAAGAAGAAATGGCCGAAGCCATTAAATTTGCCCATGAAGCTATTAAAGTTCAGTGTGCTGCTCAGTTAAGATTAGCTGAAGCCTTTGGAAAGAAAGCTGTTCGTGAATACGAACCAGAACGAACCGATGAAGATTTAGCGAAAAAAATTCATGATATGGCATACGATAAAGTGTACGCCATTGCAAAAGCCGGATCAGCTAAACATGAAAGAAGTGCTGCTTTTGATGGCATTAAAGAAGACATCAAAGCGAGTTTTTCTGAAGAAGAATTAGCAGATTATGGTGGCATGGTATCTCATTACTATTATAAAGCCGAAAAAGATGCGATTCGTGACCTTACCTTAAATGAAGGTTTGCGTTTAGATGGTCGTAAGACAGACGAAATCAGACCAATCTGGTGTGAAGTGGATTATTTACCATCTACACACGGTTCTGCTCTTTTTACACGTGGAGAAACTCAAGCCTTGGCGACCGTTACTTTAGGTACTTCAAGAGAGGCCAACCAAATAGACATGCCATCTTTTGAAGGTGAAGAGCGTTTCTATTTACACTATAACTTCCCTCCTTTTTCAACTGGTGAAGCACGTCCAATCCGTGGAACGTCTCGTCGTGAAGTAGGACATGGAAACTTGGCACAACGTGCTTTAAAAGGTATGGTTCCTGATGAGTGTCCTTACACCGTAAGAGTGGTTTCTGAAGTTTTAGAATCTAACGGTTCTTCTTCTATGGCTACAGTTTGTGCGGGAACAATGGCGTTGATGGATGCAGGAGTTCAGTTGAAAAAACCAGTTTCTGGAATTGCAATGGGATTGATTTCTGATGCAGCATCTGGAAAATATGCAGTATTGTCTGATATTCTTGGTGATGAAGATCACTTAGGTGATATGGACTTTAAAGTTACTGGTACTGCAGATGGTATTACCGCGTGTCAAATGGACATCAAGGTTAAAGGTTTGTCTTACGAAATTTTAGTGAATGCTTTAAAGCAAGCACGTAACGGTCGTTTACATATTCTTGACAAATTGGTAGAAACCATTGCTCAGCCAAATGACGATGTAAAAGCACATGCTCCAAAAATGATTACCCGTGTGATTCCTAACGAATTCATTGGTGCGTTAATTGGACCAGGTGGAAAAGTCATTCAAGAATTACAAAAAGCAACCAAGACAACGATTGTTATCAACGAAGATCCTATTACTGAAGAAGGTATTGTGGAAATTTTAGGTACCAATCAAGAAGGTATTGATGCGGTTCTTACAAAAATTGATTCGTTATTGTTTAAACCAACCGTCGGCGGATCTTATAAAGTTAAAGTCATTAAGATGCTCGATTTTGGGGCCGTTGTTGAGTATTTGGACGCACCAGGAAATGAAGTGTTATTGCACGTAAGTGAATTGGCATGGGAACGTACTGAGAATGTTTCTGACGTGGTGAATATGGGTGATGTTTTTGAAGTAAAATACTTTGGCGTAGATCCTAAGACACGTAAGGAAAAAGTATCTCGTAAGGCGTTATTGGACAAGCCAGAAGGTTATGTTGCTAGACCGCCAAGAGATAACAATAGAGACAATAGAAGTGGTGGACGTGATAATCGTGGATCTCGTGACAATAGAGGTCGTGATGATCGCAAACCAAGAGAAGATAAAAGAGATAATTAATTTCTGATTTTAAATTCTTTATATATCAAACCTCTCATGTTTTTAATACTTGGGAGGTTTTTTTATACCCTGATTTTAAAAAAGCACCCGACAAACTTGCAAAATCCCGACAACCTGTCACCTCGTCAAATTTTAACAATTGAGAATAGGACAAGATTCTCCTCTGATAATTCATAAATTGATGAATCTAGGCATTCAAATTTATCAATTTGGCGATTCTCCTAAATTAGTTCGATAAAAGGGGTCTTCCGTACAGTCCTTGCAGCTCTAGTAGAAATTAATATTGATAATCAATAACTTAAAAAATGAAAGTATTAGTCATTGGAGCAGGAAATATGGGATTGACCTATGCCGAAGGTATGGCAAGCTCACCTTTGCTCAGTAAACATAAACTCCGGATTTTTGACACGGATCCAAAAAAAATAGAAACATTAAGGCAACAGCCGCAGTTTGATGTGTATAATAATCTTGATGATTGCCTTCCAAAGGCCGATCTCGTATTTATAGCCGTCAAACCATTTCATAGTGAAAATCTATTCAAGATCATGAAACCTATGCTTAACGATGATCAGATTTTTGTGTCGTTAATGGCTGGTGTTACTATAGAAACTATTCAACAACAGTTGGGCAAAAGCAAAGTGGTAAGAACCATGCCAAATTTGCCAGCTCAAGTTGGTAAAGGTGTAACATCTTACACTGAATCAGAAACGGTTTCAAAAATAGAATTGCTAATGGTGAGAAATCTATTGGACACCACAGGAACTTCGATCCATGTAGCCACAGAAAATTTCATTGATGCCTCAACCGGAATCTCTGGAAGTGGACCTGCATATGTGTTCTACTTCATGCAATCAATGCTGGAAGCCGCCTTAAAAATGGGCTTTTCAGATTACGATTCTAAGGTTCTTGTAAGCAATACTTTTGAAGGGGCTATTGAACTCTTTAATCAGAATGATATTTCACCAAAATCATGGATTGCCAAAGTCGCCTCAAAAGGCGGCACCACACAAGCTGCCATAGATTCTATGGACGACAATAATGTAAAACAACTTATCGAAGACGCCGCTTATGCCGCCTTTGATAGAGCTGTTGAATTGGGAAAAAAATAATAATGGAAACAAAACGTGTATTAGTAAAAGTTGGTACCAATGTACTGACTAATAAAGATAATAGAATTTTAGGTCCTGTTTTAAAGGAATTGGTAAGACAAATATCTGTTTTAAACGAACGAAATATCGAGGTCATCCTGGTGTCTTCAGGATCTGCCATTGCAGGAAAAGAAATTTTGGGCGAAACCAGTATAAAAGACCCGTCGATAAGACGACAAGTCTATTCATCAGTGGGACAACCCCGAATGATGCGTCATTATTATAGTCTGTTTCATGACTATGGCATGCGATGCGCACAGGTTTTGGCCACTAAAAGAGATTTTGATATTGGAAAGCACCGTGAAAACATGATCAACTGTTATGAAGGTTTGCTTTCAGAAGGGATTATTCCTATCGCCAATGAGGACGATGCGACGTCTTTGACCATGTCCATGTTTTCGGATAACGATGAGCTCGCAAGTTTAGTCTCTGAATTATTGGATGTGGATCGTTTAATTATTCTTTCAGATACTGATGGTCTGTATACAGGACATCCAGATGATGAAAACTCCACGCAATTGAAGGAAGTGAAAGTAAATCAGGCGGTAGAGCAATACGTCATGGCTTCCAACAAAAAAGAAGGTGAAGGCCGTGGTGGCATGGCGTCAAAATTAAAGATTGCAAAACATACTGCTGAAAAAAACATTCCAACCTATATCGCCAACGGAAAAAGAGCAAATGTTATTGTTGACATTATTGACAATAAGGAAGTTGGGACGAAATTTATTCATTAAAAATGTGAGGAGTTTGAAACGGGAATCATGAAGTTTGAAAACACCAAATTCTCAAAACACGCCCAAATTAAAAAGGCTGCTTCCTTCCTTTCGAAGGAAGGTGGCTCAATTCTAGAAAAGGAATTGAAGTCGGAAGGATTACAGTTCAGAATCCCAGCAAGAGGAATAATTGACGAAAGCGAACAAGAACCAGTTAACTATCCAAAGCCAAACCATAGAGCATCATGCTCTAATTCAATCATATTATTAAAATTAAACACGAACTATGAAACTATTAAAAACAGATATAAAAAATAAAGTTTTACAATCAATGATGAACATCCTTGACAGAGAGCGTAAAACTATTTTAAAAGCAAACCAAAAAGACTTGGATGCCTTTGACAAAAATGATCAAGCTCTTTACGACCGATTGGTTGTAGATGATTCCAAAATTGATGGAATGATCACTGCGATTAAGGAAGTAAAGGCTCAAGAAGACCCTGTAGGAAAAGAAATTTCAGACCTAACGTTGGACAGTGGTTTGAAAATCACCAATAAAACAGCGCCTTTTGGAACAATTATGATTATTTATGAATCACGGCCAGATGTGACTATCGAAGCGGCGGTTTTAGCCTTCAAAGCAAATAATAAAATTCTTTTAAAAGGCGGAAAAGAGGCCTTAAACAGTAATCTTATTCTTGAAAAATGCTGGCATGATGCTTTAGAGGAAAATGGTCTGTCAAAAGATTGGATCAAACTCTTGCATCTTCAGCGGGAAGAAACCCAAGAGTTTCTAAAGAATCCACCGGAGAAGATTGATTTGATTGTGCCTAGAGGTGGGGAACGTTTAATTAAGTTCGTCAAGGATCATGCTACTTGTGCCGTTTTGATTAGCGGGCGAGGCAACAACTTTTTATATGTTGCCAAAGATGCCGATTGGGAGAAGACCGTCAAGGTTATCGTAAATGCCAAAACAGATAAAATTTCAGGATGTAACGCTTTGGATAAGGTATTGATCGATAAGAACATTCCAAATTATGAAGCAAAGCTGAAAGAACTCCAAACGGTGCTACATAGCTTGAATGTTGAATTACTTGTTGACCGTAAGGTAGGAAAAGTGCTAACCGAAGAAGCTAAGATTGAAAATGATGAGACTTGGTATGAGGAGTTTTTAGCAATGAAACTCCTGATTGCGGAAACTAAAGATGAAGACCAAGCCATAGACATGATCAACACCTATTCTGGGGGACATTCCGCTTCCATACTCACTGAAGACAAAAGTCTGGCCCAAAAATTCATGGAACAAGTAGATAGTGCTGCAGTATACCATAACGCCTCCACACGTTTCACTGATGGCGGACAAATGGGTGTAGGTGCCGAATTGGCCATTAGTACAGATAAGTTGCACCATAGAGGCCCATTAGGTTTAAAACAATTGGTCACCAATAAATATTATGTATTTGGGGATGGACATGTTAGGGTATAATGAGAGATGAGGGTTCCGGTTTGAGGAATTGGTTTTAAGATGACTGTAGATTAAAAAGTTAAACCTTCACAAAAATTTGTATTTGTCCATATTTTAATTAAATTATAGGTTATGGTTTACACAGATAAAGAAAAGTATTCGGACATTTTAAGTACGTCTTTGACCTACTTAGAGAACAGTGGTTTTGAAAACATCAAAGCTGACGCAGAGGGTTATGAAACCCCAAAATCGTATCACAAAAAAGGCAGTGATATTGATGTTACCCCAGACATTGTTGCAGAAAAAGAAGGCCGAAAACATTATTTTGAATTAAGCCTAAAATCCGACAAGCCACGCCTATTGAAATCCAAATGGCTATTTTTAAACACCCTAAGCGCAATGAATTCCTCACGTTTCAAGATAATTACCACACGGGGACATTATAAATTTACCAATGAGATGCTCGACGACATTAATTTAGCGGATAAAAAACTGATTAAAATATAAATCTAATAGTGCCTTAAGACGAATCTAATTCTTAATCCCTTACAATAAAAAGGGTGTTGAGTGTAGTATTCTTTTATTGGTTACACTAAGTTTACTTAACATAGTCGCTCATGATCTATTCAGGAGCGATTCATTTAGTCTCACCCCCTACCGTGATCTATTTGCTACTGGAAAAGGACGTGGAATTCCTGGAAATTATTTATTTCAATAATATTTTTAATTTCTTGTAACATTTTAGGTATGCTTTACGTATAACCACTTACCATAAGGAATATCACTATTATAAATTAGAGAAACATTTTAAATGAGACAACTCAAAATTACGAAGCAAGTTACCAATAGGGAAACCGCTTCGCTAGACAAGTATCTTCAAGAAATTGGAAAAGTTGACTTAATTACCGCAGACGAAGAGGTAGAATTGGCACAACGCATTAAAGCAGGAGACCAACTTGCTTTAGAAAAATTGACCAAAGCCAATCTACGTTTTGTCGTTTCGGTAGCAAAACAATATCAAAACCAAGGCTTGACTTTACCAGATTTAATCAATGAAGGTAACTTAGGTCTTATCAAAGCAGCACAGCGTTTTGATGAAACGCGTGGTTTCAAATTTATTTCTTATGCCGTATGGTGGATTCGTCAATCCATTTTACAAGCGTTGGCTGAACAATCCCGTATTGTGCGCCTGCCCTTGAATAAAATTGGCTCCATCAATAAAATCAACAAGACCTTTGCGTTTTTAGAGCAAAGTCATGAGCGGCCGCCAAGTGCTGAAGAGATTGCCAAAGAATTGGACATGACCATCAATGATGTGAAAGAGTCCATGAAGAATTCTGGCCGTCACGTATCCATGGATGCGCCGTTGGTTGAAGGTGAAGATTCTAACTTATACGACGTTTTACGTTCTGGAGAGTCACCAAATCCTGATCGGGATTTGTTGCACGAATCTTTGCGTACCGAAATTGAACGTGCCTTAGAGACCTTGACACCTCGTGAGGCGGATGTCATCCGTCTATACTTTGGTTTGGGTGATCAACATCCGATGACCTTGGAAGAAATAGGTGAAACTTTCGATTTAACACGTGAACGTGTCCGTCAGATTAAAGAAAAAGCAATTCGTAGGTTAAAACATACCTCACGAAGCAAAATATTAAAAACCTATTTAGGGTAGGTTATAAAATTCTAAATTACAAGTACCAAATTCCAAACTATCGGTTTGGAATTTGGTATTTAATTTTTGGAGTTTGAAGACAACAAACAGTTAGAGATTTCTGCTTTGGCCGGAATTTAGCTGTTCGTTTTTTGATTGATGAAAGAACCCTCGGCTGATTACCGGGGGTTTGTTTTTTAATCCAAGAATCCCATCTCTACTTATTATTATCTATTGAGTAATAATATATCTGAAGACTGCCTACTGCAGACTGTCTGAACGTCCGCAGCATTTCGCGGAGGCGGGAGAACTGCACATAGAATGACAACTATTGAACCAAAGTACAGATTCTGATGAAGCCCCAATCCGGCTTTTTTTGTGAATCTAGGAATACGTTGTGGAACTTTAGGTCATAGCTTTGTCAGTTGGTAGCATGTCAAAGTTCAGAAAAATCTTTGATTCTGTTTAAACAGTTCATAGTTTATAGACATGGAAAGCAAGAAATCTGAAACCTGCTTGCCCGTCTAACCGCTCGGCTGAAGCTTTAGCTAAGATGTGGACACGCAAACACCAAATTCTAAATTCTGACCAAAACGATATCGAGTTGTTTATGAAAATTAAGCAACAAAAACCCTGTACTATAATTCGAAGGCAAGTCAGGGTGTTTTATTGGCTGTATCCATACACTATCTATGGCGTATCTATAGACTACCCATGTATTCGACCCGTTTTTTAATTTTGTTTAAATAAGCAAATGTTATTTAGGCATGAAGAAACTTGAAACAAAATTCAGACAGATTGAAAACTGAAGACTCCCAACTGAAGACTGAAGACTGCCGACTGCATACTGCCAACTGAAGACTTATTTTATCTATATTTGCAAAAACTTTACAACTACACTCTATGTCTTTAAAACTTATAGCACCTTCAATGTTAGCGGCTGATTTCGGGAACCTACAACGCGATGTAGAAATGGTCAATAATAGCGACGCCGATTGGTTTCATATTGATGTCATGGATGGTCATTTTGTACCGAATATCTCCTACGGAATGCCTGTGATTTCAGCCATTAAAAAACATGCGACTAAACCTTTGGACGTCCATTTAATGATTGAAAAACCTGAACGTTATATTGAAGAATTTGCAAAAGTTGGGGCAGATATCATTACTGTCCATTACGAGTCTACCGTTCATTTACATAGAACATTACGTCAAATTAAGGACGCAGGCTGTAAAGCAGGTGTTGTCCTTAATATCACGACCCCTCTTGTAGTTTTGGAAGATATTTTACCAGAATGCTATATGGTTTTATTGATGTCCATAAATCCTGGATTTGGCGGTCAAAAATTTGAAGAAGTAACTTACAAACGTATTAAAAACCTTCGTAAGATGATCGTTGAACAAGGTTTAGAGACCCGTATCGAGATTGATGGCGGCGTTACAGACCAAAACATCCAAAAATTGGTCGAAGCCGGTGCAGATGCCTTTGTAGCGGGGAGCCACGTTTTTAAAAGTGACAATCCAACAGAGACGATTAAAACGTTGAAGGTTCTAGCGAATTCGTAAGTCATTCGCTATCAAAAACAGTTAACACATATAAATTAAAACAGCCAAACAAATTTGGATTTAATCCCAAAATTGTTTGGCTGCTTAATATTCGTAACGTTATATTATAGATAGATAAGCAAAAAGTTAATCAAATCCGTGCTGGTCACGATCCCCACCAATTCATTATCATCAACTACCGGTAAGGCGTGAAATTCTTTTTTGGCCAATATTTGGGCCACCTCCTTGATACTGCTGGTGGAAGACACCGAAACCACATTTTTTGCCATCACTTGCTCAATCGTAAACATATTATAGACCAAGCTTTCAATTTCACCTTCATCATCAACAGCATCCACGAAGCTAATACGCAATAAATCGGTGTAACTCAACATCCCAATGATGGATTTTCCATCAACTACCGGGATGTGTCTTATCTTATGCTTTTTAAATAGATGCTCTGCTTTCTCAAGATCATCATCCTTTTTCAGTTTGATGATTTTGGTTGACATTATGGAGGATACAAGTTGGGTGTTTGTCATGGCTTTTAGGTTTATGATTCACATTAAAAGTACCCAATTCATTTCACAGAAATGATGATAAATATCACCTCGCTGCTTAAGAATTAATTACCATTGGCTAGTTATTATTTCCGTAACCGTAATTGTAACCATAGTTATAGCTATAACCATAGGACTTGCTTGCTCCTACCCCGTTGATGACATAAGCCATGTTTTTCAATTTTCCACTCTCTGATAAATCCTTCGAAAATTTTAAAAGATTTTTCTCTGTAAAATCCGCTCTTGCAATATAAACAGTTGCATCAGCCAATTGAGATATTAACATGGTATCCGTAACCAAAATTGTTGGCGCCGTGTCCACAATGACATAGTCATATTCTTCCTTGGCTTCTTCAATGAGTTTTGTAAAACGACCATTGGTAAGAAGGTGTGCTGGATTGGGAGGGATGGTTCCTGATAGCAAAATATCATGGTTGGGATGTTTATCAAAACCATTGACTAATGCATCCCTCCAATCAAAGCTAGTATCATGCAAGTAATTAGATAGGCCAGGCTTATCCTTATCTTCATTAATTTGCGTATGAATCTGTGGGTTTCTTAAATCAGCACCAATTAATAATACCTTTTTATTGATACTTGAAAGCGCCAATGATAAATTAATACTCACGTAAGTCTTTCCTTCTCCTTTTATAGTCGAAGTACAATAAATTACTTTCCCTTTCCCGTCATTCTTTAAGGGCAAGATATAATCGACATTAGAACTCAATATGCGAAAGGATTCTGCTAAAACCGATCTTGCATTGGGATCATCAAAAACAATATCCTGATCTTTTTTCATATCAGGAATTTCTCCGATGATTGGTGTCCTTTTGTTTATTTTGGTGATGTCTTCTTTACTATGTAATTTAGTATCCAATAAAAAAATGAGATACAACAATCCAAAAGGGACAAGCAGCCCACCAACGAAAGCTCCTAAATAAATAATTCTGGATTTAGGAGATATGGGCGCATTCCCCGTCAAAGCATACTCAACCACCTTAATAGACGGCTCAGTAATCGCCAGATTAATTGCTGCTTCTTCTCTCTTTTGTAATAATAACAAATATAGACTCTCTTTTATTTTTTGTTGACGATCTATGGCTCGCAAAAGTTTTTCTTTTTCAGGAATCTGAGCCACCTTTCCACTAAATCGGTCATTTCTGTTTTCTAATTGTTGACTAGAGGCTTCCAGTTGACTTACGTAATTATTGAGAGACCGATTAATGTTTGCTTTAAGTTCTTCAACTTGTGTTACCGCCTGTTTAACAATAGGGTTATTCGTCCCGCCACTGTTTAAAAATTTATCTCTAGTTAAAACAGCTGTATTGTAGGTGGCTATCAATTCATTAATGCTTCCATTATTAATTCCAATATTTGCTGGCAACAAACCAGATTCCGTCTTTCCTGTAAGGGAATTTTTTAACAGCTGAGATAGTGCTAGTTGACTCTCAATTTCAAATACTTCTTGCTCAGACTGTGTACGTTGTTGCAAGCCCAATTCAGCATCCACTTTAATGTCTACTAAATTATTACGTTGTTTAAAGTTTTGACGTCCCAATTCAATAGAATCTAACTCCTGGGCTAAAAACACAAACCGATCGTCAATAAAATCTAAAGTTCGTTTTGAAATTAATTGTCTATCATTTATTCCATCTCTATCGAACACGTCCATTAAGGTGTTTACGATATTTTCTGAAAGCGTTTTACTTTCACCTTTGGTGCTTATTTTAAGTAAATCACTTTGCTTACCAATAGGTTCAACTACAATTCTAGATTTTAAAGCCAAAGTAACATTTTCCAATGGTCTAAAAAATATGATATAAGTTTTACCAATAAAAGTGCTTTTTGCACCTTGATTATTTAGGTCTATTTCAAAAGGTAAATTATGCACTTTACTATATGTAGTAAAGTTATCAAAAGAAGACAGCACTTCCCCATCTTCATTAATAATTTCGAGTCCTTTTTCCTTGATTTTAAGTTTATAGGAGACGCTGCTTGCTATGCTATCTGGCTGAATAATTTGCTTAAAATAAAAGGGTAAGCTTTCAATTTGTGTGGTTCTTATCGTTCCTTCTTCATAGAAGCTCGTATTCAAATTTAGACTTCTCACCACCCTAGTCATCATGATGGACGAAGTCAAAATCTCAATCTCATTTTCTAAATTAATATTGGATCTTTTAAATATAAACGCCGCCGTAGGCAGCTCCAAACCATCGGATTTATCCAAAATTTTAATTTTAGAATGGGTCTGAAAAATTCTTGGAGAAAATCTTACATACAAATAAGCACTTATCAATGCAATTATTAAGCTCAAAAGAAACCAAGGCCAATATCTAAAATACCGTCTAATTTCTTGTTTTAAGTCAAGACTGTCCTCTTCTTCAAACGCGTGTATCTTATTATATGAATCCTCCATAATTATCGCGTCAATAAAATTGTTATACTTAATGCCAACGACACAATGGTGAGTACTGTTCCAACATTGCCAATAAATCCAGCTGTTTTGACCTTAGGATTATTAGGGTTCACCACAATGAGGTCATTTGGTTTAATAAAATAGTATTCGCTATTCATAAATTCTGCTGAGGTCAAATCTATATGGGTCACCTTTCGAATCCCATCCACCTCTCTAGTCATTAGAATGTCTTCGCGCTCGCCATTAATTGTCAAATCACCCGCAAAACCTAATGCTTGCATTATAGTCATATTTTCTTCAGTATAAGTAAAAGTCCCAGGCTTATTGACTTCACCAAGAATGGTTACTTTGGCATTAATCAACCGTACATCAACTCTTGCATCGGATAAATGACCTTCAGACACCAATTTATGGCCTATAAATTCCGAAAGCTCTTGTGTTGTTTTATTTTCAGTAGATATTTCACCTAAGACAGGCAAGTTAACTTTATTATTTAAGGTAACAACATACCCCTCTAATTGCATAATCTCCAAACTTGTAGCTTTTACTCCTGCAGATACAAGCTTATTATATGGAAGTGCTGCCTCTGGTGATAAACTTTCAATAGTGATTTTCAAAATATCATTAGGTTGGATGCTTGGCGTTTGATAGACAATAGCTCCGGTCCCATTCGTATCAATATCCTGCAAGTAGTGAATTTCCTTTTTTGTGACACAGGAATTCAGCATAAATAATGCCATCAAAAGCAATAGGATGTGTTTCATTAAATTGATGTTGAAATGTTTAAAAAATAATTTCTAAAAATGAAATGCAAAAGTAAGGCGTTTTATTTAGAAATGACACTAAATTCTTATGTCTGTTCTGGAATATTAGATTCGGATTTAATTTTTAAAACCCAATGGTAAAGAAAGACGATAGAATACAATACTGTTCCAATAACAAGCAAAAGAAATAATTGTAAATGAATATCAAGGTCTTTAAACAAAAGTGCCAAAACAAACAAGATTGAATTGGTGATAACAATGCATGCCGTAGTTTGTTTGTGCGAATAGCCTAATTTAATAAAACCATGGTGTAAATGGTTTTTATCTGCCCTAAAAGGACTTGTCTTATGAATGATCGCACGGATAAAGAAAATACGCAAAGTGTCCAAAAGAGGAAAAAACACGATCGCTAAGGCTAAAACAGGGGCCGAATTATAAAATGGTGAGGCACGGTAACCCTCAGCGCCACTAAGAAAACGCACCACAAAAAAAGCAATCAGAAACCCAATGATCATAGAACCGGTATCGCCCATAAAAATTTTTCGTTTATTAGAAAAATTTAAACGTAAAAATGGCACCAAAGAACCAATTGTGGCCACAGCGATGGTAATCATACTTACATCCTCAGTCTTCCAAAATAGATAAGCAAAGGCAGCACTGGCAAATAATGCCAAACTCCCTGCTAAACCATCCACCCCATCAATAAGATTATAAGCATTAATAATTAAAATATAGACGAATAATGTAAACAGAACCGAGAGCCAATATGGTAAAGTTGTCACACCAAAAACTCCGAAAAAACCAACAATCCGAGTGTCAGTAAATATAATAAGAACACCGGCGACTAATAATTGCGCCATAAATTTTGTTCTTGGCGCTAAAACTAATAGATCATCTTTTAAACCCAAAAAGAACAAAACCGTCAGGCCTCCCAACAGTAACATTAATATTTTAGTATCCAAAAGCCCACCAATGGTTGTAATCACCACAGCCAAACTAAAGAAAATAGCAATACCTCCTAGGGTAGGCGTTTTAATGGTGTGGGCACTTCTTGATCCTGGCTCATCCATCAATTGTTTGACTTCAGAAACTTTTAATATTGTCGGAAACGTAGCCCAAGAAACGACAAATGCCATTGCAAACGCCAACGCTAACCATATTCCTAAATAATCTAAAGGATTAAAATAAGCAAGAACTTCTTGAATCATGACTATATAGGTTTAACTATCAATAGATAAAATAGTGGGGGAATTTTGGCAAATATACATGTAATGTCTTACCTATCACAATCTTTTAAATTATAAACTCAATCTTTTTTTTCAATACTATTTTACGATATTGTGAAAATTAAACTTATTAACATCCTCATATTGACGCAAATGATAAAAATATTTCACTCTTATTTGAAATTATTTGAAAAATTAATAGCTACCATTAGCAAACCTACTAAGGTGCGCGTACATTTATAAAAAACACATATCGCTCTTTACAAATTGAATACTAATCACAACGGTTCACCAAGATGAACTATTTCGATCCAATGAAACTAAACATCAAATTAGGATATTTTTTAATTCGAAGCGGTGCTTTACGTATAAAGACAAAAAATTTCGCTGAAAACCGGTAAGAGTTCAATTATTCATTGCTAATGGACAGCTGCGCAACTTTAAAATTTGAGTGCCACAAATTTAAAACGGTCGTTTTGGTAAATCTTTGAACCATTTATAAACGATTTCATTGGTTGGGTTTATAATCACCCATGCCGTAATGGCTATCACTTTGATATCTGTAAAAAAGGATTCGTGTTCTTGATACCATTGTTCAACTTTACCTTTAAAAGGATAAATTTGGTTCTTATAAAATGCCCAAGTGTCTTCTCCTTTATTTTTTACTTGCGTAATGAGTTCTTCCTCATCTCTAAAAATAATAGAACCTATCCCTGTTAAACCTGGTTTGACATTATAGATTACCTTTTGGACCTCTTTGGGATAGGTTTCAAAACTAATCCGCATCAATGGCCGTGGTCCCACAATACTCATATCTCCTTTAAAGATATTGATCAACTGGGGCAGTTCATTAATTTTACTTTTTCTTAAAAAACCGCCCATCGGAGTAATGCGCGGGTCCTTTTTAGTAGTAAGAACACCGCCTGACATATTGGGACTGTCTTTAAGCATCGTTGCAAACTTCCAAATCAAAAATGGTTGGTTTTTAAATCCTACACGTTCTTGCTTGTACCAAATATACCCTTCACCAGTAAATTTCAGTCCAATCATTATCGGAATTAACAAGGGTGCCAGTATCACTAACGCAGCTCCTGACACCACAATATCACACCCTCTTTTAAATCTTCTATACATCAATTACATTTTTTGATCTAAACTCTTCCCTGTTTCAATATGCTCAAAATCTGGAAGCTGCTTTTTCAACAAACCAACAATCGCTGTTTTATCATAATTTCCTGAAGCCATTAAGTCCTTCAAGCCTAAAATCGTTTTGTTAATTTCTGGGATTTTCAACTTTCTCGCATTTTTTATAACGCCTAAGCTTGAGAAGGTCTTTTGATCAACCACATCGCCATCTGTATAAAACTCTTCGTATAACTTTTCACCAGAGGTATCCGTATCAAAAAAGTAAACGGGATAAGGGTCACCTTCTTTGGTCGTAAGTGCTTTTGTCTTTGCTTCCTCATCCGATTGACAGGCTGCAATGGCTCTACTGGAGGCTTTGAAAAAATCAATCGTAATATCTTTGAAAAACACCATCTGTTCTTCGGCTAATTTTGGAAAAAAGATATCCCCCGAATTACCAAGCATACATGCCAACATACAAATTTGACCACTTTCTTCGGGTGAAACAAAAAAGCGTTTTACATCTGAAGGGCATGAGATGGGTTGATTTTGAAATAAACGTTCAATATAACCAGCCAGTAAAGACCCATTGGAAAAAGCCACATTTGCAAAACGTGCCGTGGTAATTTGTAAATCGTCGCTATACGCCATAATAACTTCCTCCATGAGTTTTTTACTAGCGCCCATCACATTCACCGGATTCGCTGCTTTATCTGTAGATACACAAAAGAAATATTCTGGCTTATAATCCATTAATAGGTCTAAAAATGCTTTAGCTTTATACACATTGTTATCTATCATTGCTTCAATAGAATATTTATCCTTTTCACTGCGCACATGTTTGTGAGCCGCAAAATTAGCGACAATATGGAATGGGCCTTCTGCCACAAACATTTTTTCAAAAACAGGATCTCCAAAACTCATTGGGTAGGTTTTGAATATGGCAGGAACAAAGGTATTGGCATCTGAACGTAAGGTACGCGTCAACTCAGTTAATCCATTTTCATTCGTGTCTACCACAAAAAGCTTTCCCGGCTTAAACTTTAATATGGCCTTGATATACGAAGAACCGATAGTTCCGGCGCCTCCTATGACCAATACTGATTTACCAGCGATTTTTTCGCTTAAAAGGGCTGAGTTTGCTTGAATATCGTTTTCAAAAAGACTCGTTTCTCTTTTTGTAATATAGGTGCTTATAAAATTTGGAATGTCTATGATGTTCATTGTGTGTGTTTTTATGAATTTTGAGTTTTTGTGAATTTTGAAGATCTATACTTTTTAGGTTTAACCCTCCAGATGCTGAAGGAGTGTGTTAAAAAGCTTTTTATGTTATCTACTTACCCCCACCTAAAGGGGTGTAAAAAAAACTTGCTTTTTTATTATATGTTCTGACTTACCTCCCCGGTCCCTAAAGTGGTGATGAAAACATTCGACTTTTTTAAACTCCCACCTTTCGGAGTAGCTAGGAGGTTAAATTCCTTTACGTCTAGAGCTGTTGATTTTATCTATTGTTTCTTTGATTTTTGTTAAAACGGTATCTATATCAGTTAACACCTCTTCGTTTGTACACCGTATGACAGTTAAACCTTGAAACTTCAATAATTCTGTTCGTTTTTCATCAAGATCCTCCTGCTCTTTAGTTTCATGATAGGCCCCGTCTATTTCAATAATCAATCCTAATTCGTGGTAATAGTAATCAACAATAAAAAGATGTATCGGATGTTGGCGTCTAAACTTAAATCCTTCAAATTTTTTATTTTGTAAATAGCCCCATAATATTTTTTCTGAAGGAGTCATCTTATTACGCAAAAGTCTTGCTTTAAGGAAAGCACTTTTTGGTGCTCCTTTAAACAAACTTTCATCATGATAAGGATTGTCTTTTTTCACTAAAGTATTAAATTTAGACTTGGACTTTAACTTCGGCAACAATATTCTTTAGGTTTGGCTAGACCCCCGGCCCCTAAAGGGGTGAAACTGCATTTTTCTTTTTTAATATAGATATGGGCTAGACCCCCCGGCCCCTAAAGGGGAGATAAAAAAATGGGTCTTTTTAAACTCCCCTCCTTTAGGAGGGGCTGGGGGAGGTTAAATTAGGATAATAAATTGCTATTAGAAAACTTTGAATTCTTATTCTTACCCTCAGCCCCTAAAGGGGAAAAAAGGCATTTGGAGTTTTATAACATATTTTGGGCCTGACCCTCGACCCCTAAAAGGGGAGATAAAAAAATGTGTCTTTTTAAACTCCCCTCCTTTAGGAGGGGCTGGGGGAGGTTAAATTATGATAATAAATTGCTATTAGAAAACTTTGAATTCTTATTCTTACCCTCAGCCCCTAAAGGAGAAAAAAGGCATTTGGAGTTTTATAACATATTTTTGGGCCTGACCCCCGACCCCTAAAGGGGGATAAAAAAATGTGTCTTTTTAAACCCCCTCCTTTAGGAGGAGCTGGGGAGGTCAAGTTATGATAACAAATTGATATTAGAAAACTTTGAATTCTTATTCTTACCCTCAGTCTCTAAAGGGGAAAAAAGGCCTTTGGAGTTTTATAACATATTTTGGGCCTGACCCCCGGCCCCTAAAAGGGGGATAAAAAAATGCAACTAGCTATAAGAATAAATTTCTCTATCCTTCGTAAAATGTCTTTATCGTCTCCACCACCGTCTCCAATTGCTCTTTCGTTATCCCAGCTGAACTCGGGATACTAATGCTGTTGTCATAAACAGATGCTGAGACATCATTTTTAGTAATGTAAATCTCATCTTTAAACATATCTAACTGATTCATCGGCATCCAAAATGGACGGGATTGTACGCCATTGGCATTTAGATAATCTAATAATTCTCTCATACGAGACGTGCTAAAGGTAAACAACCAACAATTAGGATCGGTGCCTTCTGGGATCTCCTGAAATTTAATATCTCCAACACCTTCCAAATGAGTTCTATAAAAAGCATCCATAAATTTCTTCGCTTTTAGAGTTTCTGGAAAGGTTTCCATTTGAGCAACTCCAATGGCAGCAAGAACATTCACTAATCGGTAATTAAATCCAATGGCATCGTGGATATAATCCATGGCGCTGACTTTGGCCTGGGTCGTTAAGTGCCGTGCTTTTTTGGCGATGTCCTCATCGTTTGTCACAATTACGCCTCCTCCTCCAGTGGAGATGATTTTATTGCCATTAAAACTAAAAACACCAATTTTCCCAAAAGTTCCCGCATGCTTATTTTCAAAAGTGCTGCCAAGCGCTTCCGTACTGTCTTCGATAATCTCCAAATGGTATTTTTGAGAGATTTCCAAGAGCCGATTCATATTTCCAATATTCCCGAGGACATGCACAGGCATAATGGCGCGAACACGTTTTCCGGTCCCTTTATCAAAGCTAAAGATTTCATCATTGACCGACTTCAGTTCTGTTTGCTCTTCAAAGTAGTTTTCTAATAGATTCAAATCCATCTGCCAATTGTGAGCATCCACATCAATTAGAATAGGATGTGCTCCCGTATATTTAATGGCATTTAAAGTTGCTATGAATGTAATGTTTGGTGCAATCACGTGATCGTCCGCTGTAATACCCAATAAAATTTGGGCAATATGAAGTCCTGCCGTACCATTCATACAGGCCACACCATATTTTGCTCCAGCATATTTGGCAATCATCTCCTCAAATTGGTTGACGTAACTGCCCGCTGAAGAAATCCATCCGGTAGTTAAACAATCCTGCACATATTTGGACTCATTGCCCTCTATTTTTGGTATTGATAATGGTATCATTAATTGTGTTGTTTATATGTTTTATAATTTTTTGCTGCCAATTTTATTCAAAAAAATTACTCTTTCTTAAAAACCCTATAGTACAGTAGTTTAAGATGCGCTATATGAACCCTATTCATAAGTTCAATAGAGTTAAAGGAAGGAAATGTGATTCCATTATAACGCTGTCCGTCTTGTTTGTAATCATAGCTTGACGGAGCTGCGATGACATTCAGACCTTGATCTCTAAATATTTCAACAGCTCTTGGCATATGGACCGCACTGGTAACTAAAATAAGCTGTTTATCTGTTCCAAATTCTGTTTTAAACGCCTGAGCTTCTTCCAATGTATTCATCGGCGTCTTCAACATTTTAATATCTGAAGAATCAACGCCCAGAGAAATTGCAGCAACTTTGGCAATTTCCGCTTGACATTTATCCAGTTTTTTTGAAGCTGCAGAAGTCACCAATACAGCATGATTTAAATGCTTGTTAAGGCGAACCCCTTCAATTAAACGTTTCAATGGTTCCTGTCCTAAATTCATGGTCGGAGGTAATTTTGAATCCATGGTTGCACCCGTGCCCAATACATGTATATAATAAGCTGCGTTATTATCTAGTCCATACAAGTTAATCGGGTTGTAGGCGCTTTCAATAGAAGCAATGAGCTTTTTTGGCACGTAACTCGTAGAACAAATCAAAAATGCTATAATTCCTAGAACAACAACTAATGTAACCAACTTATGTTTGATATTTTTGAGCTAGAATACAGAAATTCCCCAAATAAAAAAGTACAAAGATATATTGGGCAATTCTTTTAAAACACTAACCATCTGATTAATTTACAGATTCTTTATGCCATTCAAAGTTAAGGATTCAGGTTTTGATGGTAAATTCTTAAACCATTTATAGACTATCTCAGAATTACTATTGACCAAAGACCAAAATGTTAAAAAGAGAATTTTAAAATCGACTACAAGGGAGCAATTATTATAATACCATTTTTCAAGTGTACCTTTATAAGGATAAATATATGCTCTATAATAGTGAACTGGATCTTTTCCAAATTCCTTATAAACCGTCACCAACCGCTCCTCGTCCCTGAAAATCAATGATCCGAGTCCTGTAATGCCCGGCCTATTTTTATAAATTAAATTTTGAACTTCAGGTGTATAATTCTGAAAACTTCTGGTCAAAAGTGGTCTTGGTCCAACCAATGCCATATCTCCTTTTAAAACATTTATGATTTGAGGTAACTCATTAATCTTTGTAATGCGCAATAGCTTACCAACTTTAGTAATTCTCGGATCGTCTCTCACAGTCAAGCTTTTGTTTCCCATAGTGGGACTATCTTTTAACATGGTAGCAAACTTGTAAATATAGAACGGCTTATTATTTAGACCCATGCGTTGTTGCAAGTAGAAAACCTCCCCTTCACCAGTTAATTTAAGTAGCAACATGATGATCAGAAAAAGTGGTGACAAACAAAGAATACCAATAAGAGATATTAGAAAATCAAAACTTCTTTTAATTAGTGGATAAACTTGTGTTTTTTGATCTTTGCTCATTTAATATTCTGATTAATTTTGATTGTCTCACGTAGAAAACTCTAAACATTTTAAATTTACATAGAGGTTATAAGTGCAACGGCGGTGGCATATTCCTTGGCATGTGCAATACTGATATGAATTACTTTTGACTCCCGTTGTTTGAAGTTTAGGAATACATAAGGTTCACCAGACTTTTTGTGTTTAATCGTAATATCCTTTATGAAGATTTCTTCTGAAGGATAGATGGCCTTTAAAACAGCCTCTTTTGCACACCAAATTCCAGTTAATGTCTGTGATGGATTTGGTTTGGTAAGCGCATATTCCCATTCATATTTATTAAACATCTTTTCAAGAAGTCTCTTTTTATTTGAATATAATTTTTCAAACCTCGCAATACTTTCAATATCAATACCAATCATTTCATTAATTCATCAAATAACCATTGCACTTATTTAATAAACGAATTATCTAAAAAAGAGGCGTCATGACCGGGATATATTGTGGTATGAGATTGTAAATTCTCCATGATTATCTTTTTTGATTTTTTATAATCCAGTTTATTACTATGAGGGAAGCTTAATGGGGTTTTTACGTTATTTAAAATAGTATCTCCTGTAAAAACGCCGTTTTCAAAGAACAAACAAATACTTCCAGGACTATGTCCAGGAGTCTCCATAACTCTTAATTGAAATCCACTAAAATTCAACATGTCATTATCTTTGACAATTATGGCTTTACTTTTCACAGCAAATGTTTCAAATTCCTCTATATAGCGTGAGTAATTTTGTTTAGGGTCGCGCATATTTATGGCACATGCTTCAGAGCAATAGAGATTAAAATCATAGTAATCTTTCAATGCGTCCACGCCGTAGCAATGATCAGCATGTTCATGTGTGAGAATAAGACCTACGATATTTTTATTGTGATGTTTTAACCAATTGACAAATTCTGTTGTTGGATAATTCCCCAAATCAATAATCAACACATCGTGTTCATCGATTTGAACCACATAGGTATTTGCGTTCTTATAAGGGTTGACAAATCTGAATATTTTAAATGTGGTCATTAAAAATCACTTTTCCAGTTTCATTTCTGGGAATATCTTCAACATAAACAACTTCAAATGATTGATGAAAAAGTCCTGTCTTGGCCACGATAAAATCCGATACCTTTTGAGTCATATCGGCTCTCGTGATTAAAACGATCATTTTTTGATCATTCCCACCACAAGCACAGTCTAGTTCAAATGAGTCATTTATCAACTTTTCAATCTCATCCAACGCAACACGTATGCCAAATAATTTTAAAAAACGACTTTTTCTTCCGACGATAAAATAATAACCATCAGCATCTCTTTCAACTAAATCGCCGGTATGTAAAATACCGTGCCGGTCGTCATCTAAATTTAAATCTTCCAAAGAGTTTGCATAGCCTAGAGTGACATTTGGACCTCTATATACTAATTCTCCAGCGGCTTCACCTTCAAAAGATTCATAACCTTGATCATCTATAATGGACAGCATACCACCAGGAATGGCCTTCCCAATACTTCCTTTTTTGGAAGTTGACATAAAAGGTTCCACAAAGGTCATTCTGGCACTACCTTCGGTTTGTCCATAGGTAGGAATAAACTCTACATTATTATTTTCGGCATATTGAAGACAGTCATCATATAATTCTTTAGATAATTTACCTCCACCTTGAGTAAGAATTCTTAAAGACGGCATTTTCATTCTAAAAAATCGTAACTTTTTTAAGATTTCAAAACTATAAGGTACGCCTGTTAAAACCGTGGGGCTACTTTCTTTTAGCAAACTCCAAAACTTAGCATCGGTCATTGCTGACTTCGTAAAGACTATAGCTGCACCAACTTTTAAATGACTGTGAATAACCGAAAGCCCCATTGTATAATACATTGGTAAAAAAAGAAATGCTTTATCAGTAGCCACTAATCCAAAAAATTGGGACACATTTTTAGCACTCATTTCCAAATTATGATAACTGTGTCTTACGAGTTTAGGACTTCCTGTTGAGCCTGACGTAGGGAGCAACAGCGAGAGTTGGTCGAATAACCGATGCGCGGGAGAGTTTAATTTTAATAATTTGTAATTTCCTCTCACTTCTACGACTTCTCCATCAAAATAATGGCAGATTCTTTCGGGGGCCACAATATAATTTGGTTGGTATTTTTTAATTAAGGAACTGATTAAATCCCGCTCGGTTTGTGGACTTAATAATAAAGGAACTGCTTTGGCATGCATACAAGCCATGTAAAGACATAGAGAATCCACAGAGTTTTCAGAAAAATGAAACACGAGAGATCGCGACGATATAGTACGTTGTAAGCCATTACAATAGAGCACTAAATCTCCATAAGAAATTTCATTTCCATCATCGTCAATGGCCGCAATGTTTGCCGCTTCCTTTGTATCAATTCCCAAAAAATAACTCATATCCCGAATTTATAATTCCGTACTTCCATCAACTCCTATAATTTGTCCAGTAACATAGCTTGACATATCAGAACTTAAAAACAAACACATATCGGCAATTTCTTCCGGTTCTGCCAATCTTCCCATTCCAATATTATTTAGTTTTTCCTGGAAATTTTTTTCAAAAACATCTTTAAACCTAACAGTCCCAACCATGCCAGGTGCTACTGCGTTCACTCTAATTTGCAAAGGTGCTAATTCTTTTGCGGCAGATTTTGTCATCGCAATTACGGCTCCCTTGGTAGTTGCATAAGATACTTGTCCACTTGCGCCCCTATCTGCAACTATACTCGCCATATTTATGATTGAACCCGATTTTTGACGTGTCATTATTCTTGACACTATTTGTAATAAGTTAAATGCCCCAACCACATTCACATCAATCATTGATTTAAAAGTACTCATTTGGACCATCGGAATCATTTCATAGGTCACCATCCCCGCATTATTGATAAGCACATCAATTCTTTTTTCAGCAGTTTTAATGGCCATCACACGTTTTCTTGCGACGTCCAAATCTGTGACATCAAAATAAACAGGAACAACTTTGGTCTGGTACTTTTCAGATAGGCTATCTGTCCACTGGTCAATGCATCCAACTGAACGAGCGTGAGCATAAACAATGGCGCCATGTTTGGCAAAAGCTTCTACAATAGCATGTCCGATACCCTTATTGGTACCACTTACCAAACACACTTTGTTTTCTAATAATTTCATAGTGTTATGCTATGGTTACATCATATTTTGCTAGAATAGATTTACCAATTTCATAGGACTTGAATCCTATAATGTCTTCAGGTTCCATCATAATGTCAAAAGTATCTTCCATAGTTGTCACCAGACTCAATTGACATACAGAATCCCACTTCTCTACTGTATCAGAATTAAAATCAGTGTCCAAAACATTTTCTTCAACTTGAAAAGTTTCTGTAAAAATGGCGTTATAAGTTTCTAATGTATTCATAAATATTAGGTTAAATTATCATATGCATCTGTGTACACAATTGGTAATATTACATCTGAATCAATCGTTATGTCGGCACAAGCCCAAGATAAACCAGCACCAAAACCTGACATAAATAACTTTAATGTCTGTGGCTCTAGGTTTGAGAAATGATCGGCCAAAACTAGTGGCACAGAATTACTACTATTATTACCAAAACGATCTAGCGAAATTGGTATTTTCTCCATGGGTATTTTAATTTTTCTAGAGAGCTGTTTCAGGATATAGTGATTGGCCTGATGTAATGTAAAATAGTCATAGTCCGCTGGTGTCTTATCCAGTTCCTTTAAAAATGTCTTGAATAGTTTGGGTACATCTGTCAAAGAAAATTCAAAAACGTCCATGCCTTTCATATGGGTATCGTAATCTGATCTTAGAATACCATCACTCCAAACGACGCGTTGCTTTGGAGCATCAAGATTTCTATAGGCTCCTGATGGCGTTATAATACTTTTAAAACGTTTTCCATCGGACTTTATCGTAAAATGAGCTTCAACATTCTCTTTAGTCTTCTCCAGCAATAAAGCTGAACCACTGTCCCCAAAGAGCATAATCATCGTTCTATCAAAGGGAGAAAGTGTTTTATGTGAGGTATCAGCAGTGATTAAAAGTGCTTTTTGAGCATCTGAATTCTGTAAGAGGGTATGAATTGAGTGCAAAGCCACTATGAAACCGGAACAGGCCAAGTTGATATCCAAACACAAACAATCTTTTGAAAGCTCCAATCGATTATGTATTAAATAGGAAGACGCTGGAGTTCTAAAATCTGGTTTTTGACTGATAAAAACTAAAATTCCAATCTCCTCTTTTTTAATTTCCGTATTTTGAAACAAATTTAATGCAGCTTCATAACCCAAATCAGATGCTGTTTGCTCTGGAATGGATCTACAAACACTCTCTACGCCTGTTGTTTCAATAAATTTTCGTATGATGTCTTCTCCAAAAGTTTCCGTATAAGACTTTACTTCAACCTTTTGGGTAGGCAAAGCTACTGAAACACCAGCGATTTTAATATTTTTAATTGTACTTTTCGTCATGTTATCAGAAATTACATTTCATGTGTTACAAAACCATTATCGTAATATATATCTGAATAAATGGATTCTAAAATTGCGGATTCATGTACTGCCAAGCTAGCAATATTTATAGAAAGTCCCTCTCCAAGTGAAACTGATATCACTTGACAATCTGTCACCTGCTTATTTCCACAGATCTTAGAAATCATTAAAGGAATTGTTGCCGCCATAGTTTGTGGGCCAAACGTACTGCTTAAATAGATATGGTCTTTATAAGGATCAGATTGAAATAATTCTACCAATCTTTTTTCCAACTCAGCATCTAGTAAATTAATTAATATAATGACGTTTGAATACGTTTCAGAATCCATCAGTTCGAGCACTTTTGTTTTGACACGCTCCATCTCCGGATGTATCGCTGAAAAAATACTTGGAAAATCAATATGTAAATGCGCCGCTGTTTGCTGCGATCTTTTAGAATTAAGATTTTCAAATACCGATTTATTATTCCTAAAACCTCCGGAAGGCAGCATAAAATAGGACCAATGCGCACTTAAGGTCAATGTAGATATCGTGGTGCCATTTGAGGTGTCTTTCTTATTAAAGAGCATTGATGTAGCGCCGTCTTGAACATTTAAAGCACCTATATCTTCCGTCGTAAACTGCTTTGAAACCGTATCCCCAAAAACAATCAAGGCATATTTCTTTGAGGAAACACTAAGCAGTGATCCTCCTAAATTTATAGCAACTTCAAAACCCGCATTTCCGGTTGGCGCATCATATACAATGCAATCTTCTGATATTCCTAATCTGTTTTGTAAGACCATGGCTGTGGCAGGTCCTCGATAATCTGGGGTTTTGGTAAGAAAAATCAATACACCTATTTCATCCCGCTCCACTGGTGTTACCTCTATAATTTGTTGTGCTGCTAAAAAGCCTAAGTCGGCTGTTGTTTGCTCCTCAACAGCGATGGCTCTGTACGCACCTTTCTCTCCCTGATTAGTTTTTGGTAAAGCCGTGCACATCCCAAGCAATTCAATACCGTTATAAGTAAAGTTTCTCATCATTTCAGTTTTTAAAAGGAGAGTCTTTTTGCGGGCACTCCAAACACGGTAGTTCCTGTTTTTACTTTCGTCAATACAACACTACCCATGCCTACTACGGCGTCCTCTTCAACCACAACATTTTGTATCAACTTTGCACCAGCGTTTATGGTCACTCCATTTCTAACGTCTGCATAGCCCGCAAAAAACGCAAAGGAATTGATTTGACAAAAACCCCCAATTCTAACATCATGCCCCATTATCACAGAGCTTTGTAGATACGTAAAGTCGCCAATACTAACATCACTTGAAATGACACAATAAGATTTTATACCCACGCCACTACCTAGCTTCACACTTGGCGAGATAATGGCAGTAGGATGAATCAAGTTAATAAACTTACCCCCTTTTTTAAGGATATTTTGAACCGCCTTTTTTCTAATTGAGACCTCGCCTATGGCGCAAAAGAATACATCGCCCTCTTCAATTTTATAATCCTTACTGCTTGACAATATTTTTGGATAGCCTAATTCTTCAACATTAGTTTGTTCGATACTTAAAAACCCTTTGATCTTAAAATTGGCATCATTCTCATAACATACATTTGCTAAATCAAACACTTCTCTAGCCAATCCTCCGGCGCCAATAATTACTAAGTTCATTATTTTTATAATTTAAGATTTCTGTTAGGATCACAAGGATTATGAAAGTACTATAAATTGCAAGATAGAGGTAAGCTCATTATTTTAAGGAAAACCCACCGTCCAAATTTAACAATGCACCAGTCATCCAACTTGCTTGGTCGGATAAAAGATAAACGCATAAATAAGCCACATCTTCTGGCTTACCATATCGCCCTAACGGGTAGTTTTTTTGGTGCGCGTCCAATTCTTCCTTTGAAATTCCGCTCGTTTTCAAAATTCCTGTAGGTACAAAGCCTGGCATTATTGCATTGACCCTTATCTGCTTAGCGGCCAATTCTAATGCCAATGATTTTACAAAAGCATTAACTGCTCCCTTTGTGGCATTATACACTGCATTTCCAATGGTTGCCTTTTGAGTGGAGATGGAAGAGATAAAAACCAACGACGCCCCTTTTTTTATCTTTTTTTTACGGATCAGCCTTTGCATCAATCTAATTGAACTCTGCACATTTATCTCGAACAATTCATCGACAGTAGCATCATTTATAAATGCAATTGGTGCCAATTTCACGGCACCAGCATTCAGCACAACACCATCCAAGGGTTCTAAGGACTCTACCAAAGCATCTAAATCCGCAGCGGAAGATAGATCACATGGAATTGTGGTATGTCTAACACTATCAGTTAAAAGATCTTTTAAAACCTCATTTAAACGTTCTTGATTACGTGCGGAAATTGTCAATTCCGCTCCTTGTAAACCTGATGTGAGAGCTACTGATTCTCCTATGCCACCTGACGCTCCTGTGATCAATATTTTTTTACCTTCTAAAGAAAACAAATGTTGCATAACACTATTTTTTCGACTGGATGCTGTCCCAAAGCTCTTGTAAAGTTTGTAATTCTTTAAATACGCTATTTTCAATAATGACTTCGTATTCAACATCAATCATTGCAACTACCGATAAATTAGCGATAGAATCCCATTCTTCGTAGTCTCTGAATCTGTCTGACATTTTCAATTCTCTATCTTCTATATCTAAGGTTTCTTTAAATAATTCTAAAAATTTTTCTTCCATTACATTCATTTTTTGTAACTGCAAATTTACTAAATAACTATGAACTCAAAGGCATGATACACATCAAATGTGCTCTAAATAAGAATCTATTGATCTTTACAAAGTTTGTCTGCCGAAAAGCTCTAAAATTTCTTTATTATGATTTGATAACTGGTTTTATAATTTTAGATCTGATAAAGATTGTGCATACTTTCCCAAATCACCTCTCTATCAAAATTACGAGCCCATGTTATACCGTTTAGTCCATATTCTTGCCGCAGATTGACATCAGTCATCAATTGTCTCATAGCATCTTCCAACTTCACTTCGTCTTTTACCGGAATTAATATGCCATTATACCCGTCAGAAACCGCATCGATAGTCCCCGTGCCCATTGTGGAAATTACCGGGATGCCCATGGCGGCCGCTTGAACCAAAACATTCCCGAAGCCTTCCCACCAAGCTGGCAATACAAAAACGTCCATGACCATAATTAAAGCAGGAGCTTCTTCCTGAAGAACGCGACCATAATTTATAATGGCCGGGTGAGCATCAATTTTCTGAACTAAAGCAGGATCTGCTATTTGTGTCATTTCAAAAGGACCAACCAAAAACAACTTGACTTCAGGATTTGTTTGGTATATCTTGTCAAAAACCTCATAAAGTTCGTTTATGCCTTTTCGATCTACAATTCTGCCCAGAAAGCCAAAAACAAATGAATTCTCCAAGCTGTATTTTTTAATCAATTTTGCTTTTACCTCGGCATAGGCTTCAATTTCAGGGTTGAATAAACCGAGATTCACCCCATTGCTACTTCCTTTATTGATAACTACAGTCTTAGACTTTTTAAACACATGATGCGCCAGGCCTAATTGTAAAACAGAGTTACTGATACAGATGACCTTATGCGCTAAAGCAGCCGTTATTTTTTCCATCCCTATCAAAATTTTTCTTTTTGCACCTTTTTCATGTTCAAAACGGAAGCCTCTACAAGTATAAAACCGCTTCTCAACACCCGTCACATAACCTGCGATCATTCCCAGCAAGGAGACTTTTGGGGTTCCTAAATTAATAATATCCGGTTTTACGGTTCTAAATATTTTAATTATAGCCCATAAGGTTTTTAAATCCTCAAATGGAGAGATGTCTCTTTCAATATCAACAATCAAATGCTCACAGCCTTCATCCCTACAAAATTTAGCGGATCGTTCGCTATATGGCCCTAACAAATAGGTTTGATAGCCTAAAGATTTAAAATACTCAAGTTGTCCTTGTAATAAATTGACGGTGCCTTCGTAGGTGATGCCTATGACTAGTTTTTTATTCATTTATCTATATATTCTGTCAAATCAATGGAGTAGTGTGCACAAACATCTTTTAACTGTTGATCATTCCCGCCTGAGAGCACATTCTCACTAACTAATTTTTCCATTTGACTGTTCCTGATGCTTAATGGATCTTTGTTATATTTTGAATTGGTAACTACTTTAGTCCTTTTCTTTAAGGCCATACACTTGAGCCAAATATCATCTGCTAAAAAGCATATGTTTTTAAACACCTCTTTATCCAAAACCTCATCATGTAAACTGTTTGGAGGGTATAACGTTCCTCCGCCGCCTGTAGCCAACAATAAGTGGGAGGCGTCTTTACAACTCACATTATGATCCCATTGTCTATAAGGCTTAATTTTATGGGTAGCATCAAATCGCATTTTATGGGCACGGTTGGTGACGATATGTTGGGGATGCTTTTGATGGAGTTGGTATAAATTTTCCAATAACCCATCATCATAATACAAATCATCATCCACCGTAATGATGTGGGCATCGGGATAACGTTCCAGTGTATAAAAGTATTTTTTGTGTGCCCTCAAATCCTCCTCACAAAATTTGATTTCCAAGCCCCTAACTTTTAACTTGATTAGAGATTCAGGAATCTTTTGATCCGGAAACTGATCGATCGCTAACCATAATATAATTTTATCTGGCTTAAAGGTTTGTCTTAATAAACATTCTACAGATATCCAAACGTCATTTATTCGTCCTGGAAAAGAAGTCAGCGAAACAATATAAAGCGCATTCCGAGGCTCCGTATTAATCCCCGAAGTCATTTCGTTTTGGGTGGCTAACATTTTTTTCGGAACCGTCCGGTCCAAAATCTTTTTACAGAAAATCCCTAAAGCACGATTGATGCCCTTCCCAAATTTTCCTAAAAAATCGAAGTTAGGTAAGGCGTAATATATTTTATAAACTTGATTTAACATGTGCTCAGTTCCATAAATTTGAGGTAGCGCTCCCCTATCCTATTTATATTTAAATGCTCTCCTATTTTTGAGGCATTGGCCCCGATTTCCACTCTCAAATTTTCATCTTTAATTAACGCCTCAATTTGTTTGGCAAGACTATTACTACTTAATTCATTACAGACCACGCCCATCTTGGGTGCGGTAAAAATATCCTCATGCGGAATGGTATCATAACAAATACTTGGCACCCCAGCAGCCATAGCTTCACATAGGGAGTTTGGGAATCCCTCTATCACTGAGGGAAGCACATAAATGCCCGCTTTTGCGTATAATACATCCACATCCTTTACATCACCCAAAAACTCTACTCTGTCTGCAATACCAAGCTGCTGTGCAAGCGCTTTCATCTCGTTTAACAAAGGACCTGATCCAGCCATAACCAAACGCCAATCTTTATTCTGTTCTATTTGTGCAAATGCTTCAATTAAATAATGTGGTGCCTTTTCCCAGGCAAAACGACCTACATATAATATGATGTTTTCGCGTTTTTGATGGGTTAGCTCGATTTCTTTTAGCGCGTTCGGGATGACTTCTATTGATAATCGATCATTAAACTGCTCTTTCTTGTAGTTTGCTGCACGTGTGGTTTGGGCAATAAAACCTGCGCTCTTAGGATATAGCCAAACCTTTAAAAAAGGGATTGGGAATTTAAATTGATAATCCGGACTCGTTCGGTCTGAGATATAAACCGGGACGTTTTCATTTCTTAAGGCCAACAAGACAAAGGGATTAAAAACATCTCCAAATGACAATACCGCCTTGGGCAATTCATTGCGGTAATTTGTTCGAATAAATTTAACTAGCTGATAATAAAAAGTGATCTTGTTTATAGGGCCCCCTTGTCTTTTAAAGGTAGGCTCTACAAGCTTAATGCGCGGATCCAATTTATAAAATGCTTTTCCCGATAGACAGGACACAAAAACAACCTTAACACCTTGATCCACAAAATAGTTTGCCAAATTAGTTAAGGCGCGTTCGATCCCGCCCATTTTTAAGGATGGAGAAACAATGAGAAGTTTTTTAGCTGTCAAAAGTTGATTAGTTATAATAAGTTGTCAATTCATTAGAAGCAATAAATTCCGCTTCTGGCCACTTTTTTAAAATCCTTGACAAAAGTAAATGTAGTTGTTCAAGATTGTTAGCTCTATTACTCGGATCAATGCCTCCAACAAAATTTATACGATGCGTCCCTATAACCGCTGGCTTATTCCAAAAAAACGCCACTTTTACACTCTCCAAACATTTATCTACCCAATCTATTTTTTGGTTGAGTGCGGGTTCAAAAAGACAGTTTCGAATAAAATAAGTATTCGCATCGTCCTTCTGCCCCATATAGCGAAGCTGCCGATTAAAGTGATTGGTATGGGCAACAGGTATATTTTGATATTTTGAGCCTTGAAAATTGTTGATTCCTACCTCATTAAAAATTGTTTCAATAGGATCATCCCACACATAACAAGGACAAATGGTCGTTTCAGATTTTTTATTAAAAATAGTTTCAAAAAGTTCTAAACCTTCTCTTATCGATTGTTCAATGACTTTTAAGTCCTCTTGTGAATAATAATCATAAGTAGCCATGATATTATTTCTCCTATTGCTAGGCGAAGCATCTTTTATAGAAAAACAGTCTCTTTCAAACGCGTAATGAAAATCACGATCCTGTTCCTGAAGGTAGCGCATCCACAAACTAACATTCAAATGTTCCCGAGCATGAAACTGAGGAGTGATGAGCCGCTCTTGAATGCCGTGTTGTAAGATTTCAAAAGCTTCAGATGATTTTGGAGTTTTATTATAAGTGTCGGTAAAGAGCTCATATTTGTACTCTTTGAAATTATTCTCTTTAATGGCATCAAAATCTGGATTCGCCATTACCATATTTGCGGTTAAGATGGGACTATGGCCTAAATGGTCTTTAAAATTTCCTAACACCTCAAAAAGTGCCCTAAAATCCTCTGCATTCTCTAAACAATCGACAGTATCAAAAGGATCATTTTTATTTAATAATCCTTTCTCAATTAAAGCTTCTGAAACCTCACGATTAGGGATTCTAATGCTTCCCCAGTCATCGGATTCGATCACGATAAGTTTCTTAGATATTGATTTACCTTTAAAGTTTATAATGTTCTTCTTCAAAAACTCTTTCATTTCTAAACCTGTCTACTCGGTACTAACTTGGGAGGATTCCCTTCAATGATGATTATACCCTGTAAATTTTTTCCTAATAGCCCCATTGCGTTCTTAGTAACATGATATTACGCTTTACTCTTATTACGAAAACCTTTACCAATTGTTTTAGTTCTCTCATTTCTATTTAAGGAGACGTCTTTAAATAAATTGTAAAACAACTTTAATTGATTACATCTTTAATCATTATTTCCGCCAATTGTGCAGAGCTTATGAATCTGACATCAGGCCATTTTTTTAAAACTGATTCTAGTAAAATCTCTAACTTTTCTAAAGATCGCTCTCTATTCTCCTCAAAAATGCTGCCTATAAAATTCTCTCTGTGAGAGCTAATCACTGCAGGTTTACCCCAACGAAAAGCAATTTCAATTTCTGCTAAACATTTTCCTACCCAATCAAAGTTTTGATCACGGGCTGATTCAAACATACAGTTGCGTCGCCAATGGATTTGATTATATTTATTTTTAGTACCCCAATTTTTATTCACAGTTTTATATTTACCTCCTGGGATAGGTATAGTCTGTTGACCAGAAACAAGCTGCACCCCTTCTTGCTTTAGCATTGGTAATATATGATTGCCCCAAACACTCCCTTGGGCCATAAAAGTGACGGAGGGCATTCCAAAAATTTCTTTAAAGATTTTAAGGCCATCCCGATGGATAGCTTCTAAATCTTTATGTTCCTTATTATCTTTATAATCAAATCCCTTAAAGTAGTCCGCTTTATAAGGCCTTAGACAATTAGTAGACCTAGTAGAGATAATTGCCCTATTTTTAAAAGCAATTTGTTCTTTCTCAGAATCAGAATTTATAGCTTCCATATACCGTTTGACATGAATATGCTCTCTGCCATGATATTGAGGGATATAAAGCCCATCCTTCATGCCTTGTTCGATTAATTTGGGAACGTTCTCGGTATGTTTATTCCGAGCATAGGTTTCAAGAATAGTTTCATAATGATACTCTGCTTTATTGTTCTCTTCAATTTTTTCAAAATCCGGATTGGCAACTACGTGGTAGGCCGTTAAAACAGCTGGATTCCCCTCAATGTCTTTAAATTTATTAAGCGTTTCAAATAAAGCAATTAAATCGTCTTCAGATTCTAAAGAGTCATTTTTATCAAAACTAAATTTATCTACGGCTATATTGTTTTTAATTAATGTATTGTAAACTTCACTAGATGGCATTCTAACTGCGCCCCAGTCATCACTTTCAATAATTAAAAAATTTTGTTTGGTTTTCCATCCAAGCGCGTTAATGTAATTTTTTGCAATTTTCTGTTTAAAGGTCAGCATTTTCGATTTTTAAAATGATGCATCAATTTCTAATATTTTTTTTCCGCTCAAAACATGGTGTAGAAGAAAATATTCAGAATGTGAAATCATCAAGTAATATTACACTCAGTAATTCTTCTAACCATTAGATCTCATTGAGATCTAACCTTTTATTAAAGGAATTTTATTTCCATAATATAAATCCCACTTATCCGGAGTGAACTGTTCGTAGCCTCCACCATGATGAAACGTTAGTTCACCAAAAAATATATTATCCTTAATAACGTAAAAGTCTACTCTAACGTATGGAAACGGCTTAGCGAGGGTCTCGGCTAAATCTATTAACAATTCAAGATTTTTAGGACGATCCACACTGCGTCCACGGGGCGTTTTGGGGTTTCGATGCTTATCCAACATACTAAACGTAAATGGTAATAACTCCCAATTTCGGTCATAAATATTCCGTCTATGGGTGCCGAAACGACCAAGATCTACCTGTAGAAATTCAAACTTCCCATTAAAACAGTGTAGCTTATAATCTGAAGGGATACTCCCATCTTCATCAGTTAGCATTTTTTCCACGACAATTCGAGGCTCAATGTTTTCATACTGCCATTCCTTATCTGTATAATAATAATTTAAATGTAACCACCATCTACAGTCCGTTTGAATCACCTGCCAATCTACCTCCTTTTTATTCCTAACAAAATGCGTCGTCCCAGAGGTATGATTTGCTTTAATAACAATTGGATAATCTGGGAAATTTTCTGGCTTGACTTCCTTATAATTTCTTGTATGGAACACTAACGGCACTAGGTACTTCTCACCTATAGTTTCTCTAATATAGTTCCGAACCTCGAACTTATCAGCACATTTTACAATCAATGGGTTTTTATAATTGATTTTATACCATTGGATTTTTTCAGTCATAGTTTTAGGCGACTTCAAATTTAAGTCATGACCTACAATTTCCTGAAAATTCTTTTGGATATAATATCGATCCGGTAGCAGACGGTATTTAATAAAAATATAGATCTTATATGATATTAAATTAACTACAAAACCTAAAGAAGAAATATATCGCAGCCTTTTTATATTTTCAGTTACATACATTCGTTCAGATTTTTTTTTAAACAATTAAGTATGAGCCTTTCTCTTTAATTTAATTAACCAAAATTTATAAGAGAATGTGATTTATAAAATTATTTTTAATACGTTATATATTTAAAATAAATTGTAAATATTAACTCCCTCAAACTCCATTAAATTAATAGCAGGGGATATAGTTAAACGAATAATATCGAGATTGTATGACAGCGATCTAAATTGAATTAAAATAGAGATTAATAATATAATTGCATATATTTTTCTCCCTACTTTCTTATATCGATTTTCACGTGTAAATGCAAACAATACGACTAAATAAACCAAAGCAAAAAACTCGAAAAACTGCCGATACCTGTTACTGATAGAATCAAAATAAATTTCATTATATAATGATATAATTAAAAATATCATGACAATTAAGGCTAACCGGTTTACAACAAGGTTAGATTTTAACTTTAACATAGATAAAAAAAACAATATCATGAGGAAATAGTAGTTCGAATATTGATTGAATTGAATATACCAATTCCAATTTTGTGTGTGCTGCTCTCTTTCTTCAATATAATCTTGATTAGTATAATCCTCAACTTTTTCTGAAATAACCTCATTATTTAGGATTTGAGAAGTTTCTTGGATATTTAAATTATAAAGAACCAATGCAAAAACAATTACAATTAAAAATTTAAAATATGTATTATTTATTTTATTTAATGCAAAGAACAAAAGAAGGCCCAAAAAAGCTTGTATCAAAGCAATGTGTATTAAACAAGAAAGACCTGCCAGCAATACGTAAATCCACCTTGAATTGAAACTATATTTTAAAGAAAAATATATAAAAACCATAAATGCGGTTGGAAATCGTATCCCATTAACACCGGCAGACAATGAGTATATAAATACGCAACCCAAGAGAAAAACAATATAATTTTTATAATCTACATGCCGTACTTGATCCAAAATCAAATTTAAGATACCAATAAAAAAAGAAAAGTATAAAACTGCTTGCACCCCCATAAGTATCTTAAAGGAAGCTCCGAACGTCGATACTAAAAACATCAAAGTCACCAAATAAACATCTTTAAAACGTGCTTCTGTAGTGTAAATAGAGGATATCTCTTGCACATAGTCATTTAAGCTAAAGTGCTTAACATAATCATAATATTCAATATAACGTTCTGTATCTGAATTTGCATGTGGTATAAAGGAATATCCAAACAAAAAAGCAAACATCAAAATCAAAAAACGATAATTCCGGTTAGTAAAGTTTTTGATGGCATATAGAAAAGGAATAATTGGCGATATCCAAAACAATAGAAATAAAACTCCTTTATTATTCAAGATTTTTTGTGACGCACTATTCATTTTAATTTATTAAATCTATTCTGTGAGAAATAGTAGGTTTTTTATTTATATCGGAAATTCCATTTCAGAGGGACTATTGACCAAAGTAATATGGGGAAGAATAGTTAACTTAGATTGATCCATAGCTTTTGAACCTTGATTTTTGTAAATGGGTAAATTGAAATATAAATTGCAAGAGGGATTATTGGTAATTAACACAGTTGACCATCCCGTAAACAGAATCGATTTTCTCAACTTTAAAATAAATAACTCAGCTGGAATTTTTGAATCTATCATTACTACTCTTTTTAAACTCAGATATTTTTTTCTTTTCTGATCATTGGTTTGTGGATGCAGTTTAATATAAAGTGTTTTATCTGGATACAATTCTATTAATTCCCTTAAGAATTCCATTTCAACCTTGTCAAGGTTTTCTTTGAATGGTTGATTGAAATAATAAATACTCTTCTCATCTATAGGAAACAAATTTTCCTTTAGGTCGAAAATCTCACCGGCTCTGTTTAAAGACACTTCATTGAATTCCGGTATTGTGATAATATCAAATTTTGGCTTCTTTTTCTTATGCTTAAATTTGTCAGGATTTGTTAAGTAAATTTCATCTAAGAAATTAGAAGAGGCATATTGATAATGCTTAGACCACTGAAAAATTGTAGGTATAATATTACTCCTAATTAAATTTTTATAAGCCTCAAATGTATCTCTCAGCATAGACAGCGTTTCATGTTTTTTTTTGTAAACTGCATATGGCTTATATCCATCTGGTCCTAAACCTATCACTGTGTTAAAATTCTTCTTGTAGTAGCTGACAAGATTACAATTGAATAACGAATCCTCCTGAAAGAATATAAATTTATCACATTTTATTCCCTTGAGAATTGGATACTTTTCTTTTTCATTAGCATTCTTTAAATATTCAAATTGAATATTATCAATTCTCTGCAAAGGGTTAACATTTTTTAGCCTTGTTTCTGTTTGAATCACAAAGATTATATTTTCCACCTGATTTCCTGAGTACAAAGTAGAAGCTATATGGATACTTTGCAAAAGATGGTATTCAGTATGTGTCAGAAAAAGATTGGTTGTCATTTTAATTCTTTCTAATTAAACTCTTAAGATCTGATATTGCTTGTATCTTTAATAAAAAAGAAGCGCTTAGGTAAATTATAAAATAGAAAACTCCTGATAAAATAATTCTGGTAAAATCTGAAAATTGGAACAATACATAATTACTAAGCCCAAAAGTGAGTAAGCCTGCAAAACAACCAACAAGAAAGCTAGGATAGAGATCTTTAATTTGATAATGGAGCCCATAATTTATTAACCGTCCTGAATAAAATGCATTAACAATGGTCACTATAATATTTACGGCTACTAGACTAAACAACAATCCGTAAATACCAAACCAAATTGCCGAAAATGCACCAACAAGCAATAAGAAATTCTCTAACATGGATAATTTGAGCACCAAATCGCTTCTACCTTTAACTTTGCAGATATTAAGATTATACTTATGAACGGGATAGAAAAGTCCTGCTATTATTAAAAGTTGAAAATAAGGTACTATCGGCAACCATTTCTCAGTCAGAAGCCAATTAATAAGAGGTTCAGCAATAATCCCCAAGTAAATTAAAATTGGTGAAACTACAAATACAAGCATCTTCATCAAGCGGCTGTATACAGATTTTAAATGGTTTTGATCCTCACCTATACTCGATAATAAAGGATAAGCAACACGGTTGAAACCTGAGATAAAGAATCCCGATGGCATTTCTACCAAAGATTTTGACCGAGTATAATACCCCAGTTGAGCTGCAGAAAAGAACTTACCTATAATTACTTTATATAAATTATCAAATAAGGTATTTATAATTTGAGTAAGTGACAATTTGTACCCGAAGTTAAAATGATATTTTAATTTATTTTTATCGAATATGAAACTTGGCTTCCAATTACTATATATCCATAACTGAATGGTTGCAAATCCGGCATAACTTAAGTCTCTTACAACCAAACTCCAAACTCCATAGTCATTATTTGCCATCCAAATGCTAATTGCAGCACTAAGAACCAATGCCGGCAATTGTAATTTAAATTGTGTTTTAAAATCAAGATCTTTATTGAGTTTTGTTGATTGAACAAAAGAAAATGCACTTACTAACAAAATCAGCCCTAACACCCGAATTAGATTTGTTAGAATAGGCTCATCGTAAAATTGAGCAACTAAAGGAGCCGTAAAAAATAGCAATCCGTACATGAGGACGGATGAAACGATATTTATAAAAAAAACTGTAGAATAATCAGCGTTATCCACGTTTTTAGCCCTAATTAAACTCGCTGAAAACCCACCATTAACAAATTCTTTACTAATGATAATAAAAATGGCAATCATTCCTATTAAGCCAAATTCTGAAGGCATAAGTATCCTGGCCAAAATTATAGAAACACCAAAGTTAATAACCTGATTGCCGCCTTGTATTAAGAACGACCACCCCATGCCAGATTTAGCTTTTTGTTTAAATGATTTTTTAGTCATTTAAAATACACTCAGCTATTTTCCAATCCAATGGAGTATCTATATCATGTGATGCTATTTCATCCATAACATATTTTTTAATTTTAGAAAATTGGTTGGTTGGTCTTTTTTTTAATGATTGAATTTTGATAATATATATAGACCCATTCGTTTCCCATACCTTTGGGCATTCTTGTCTAGTTTTGAAACTTCCTTTTTTTGAGGTTTCTAAAAAACCTTGTTCATTTTCCTCCTTTAAAACATAATACGGATTGGAGCTCGTTTCTTTAACGGCGGTTACCATATCAAGATCTTCATGATAAAGTTCTAATGCCTGTCTAATATGTTGTCCCGTTCGGAAAGGAGAAGTTGGCTGTAGAAGAATTAAAGTTTCATAGCGACGACCATTTTGTTCCATAAAATCAATCGCATGAAGTAAAACTTCGTATGTACCAGCGGTGTCAATTGCTAAATGTTTTGGTCTTAAAAAAGGAACATCCAATCCTAAATTAATTACAGTCTCTCTGATTTTTTCACTGTCAGTACTGACAACAATATCTTCATCTGCAAACACCTCTCGAGCAGCATCAATAGTATACTGTATCAAAGGTTTCCCATTTAATAATTTAATATTCTTACCCGGAACTCCTTTCGAACCTCCTCTTGCGGGAATAATTATTAGTGGTTTCATTTAAAATCGTATATGCTTAACATCATTTTGGGCCTTTTCAAAATCTTCATGTTTTCCTATATCCAGCCAATAGCCATTTATGGGATAAGTGAGCATGTTTAAGTTCATTTCCAATATCCGCTTCATGAGATCAGTAATATCATAAAATTGATCCTCTGGAATCATTTTCAATAAATCCTTTTTAAGGATATAGATGCCTGCATTGGAATAATAAGTATAACGAGGCTTTTCTTTCAGAGAGAGAACTTTATTCGATTGATCAGCTTCTAATACACCATACGGTACATCAACATGATAAGAAGTTGCCGCAACGGCCATATCAGCATCAGAATCTTTATAAGTCTTATAGAAGTCTTTAAAGTCAATATTCGTCAACAAATCACTATTCATCACAATAATATCATTATGCTGAAATTCGTCGACCAACAATATTGAACCAATTGTCCCCAATGGTTTGATCTCTCGGACATATTGAATGTTTAATTTTTTATTATGTCCATTCCCAAAATATTCCACAAGCTGATCACCCAAGTAATTTATGCTTAGTGTTATATTCTTAACTCCTACTTGTTTTAATCTATCAATATTATATTCAATAATGGGTTTTCCACCGACTTTTAATAATGGTTTCGGAGTGGTTTCGGTTAATGGTCGAAGACGTTGGCCCTCTCCACCTGCCATAATAATGGCATCTGCAGGAATTATAGTAGACTGTTCTCTGAAATTAATAATATCAACAATTTGTTTTTCAGAATTTAGGACTGGAATTATTTTAAAATTTCGAGCCTTAAATCTTTCAAGTTCATCCATTACAAATTCACCCTCTACAATATAAGAAGGATTTGACTGAATAAATTTCATCAAGGAATCTTCAAAACCCAAACCTTTTATAAAGCCTCTTCTTAAATCTCCATCTGTAAGTGATCCTATCAGTTTTTTCTCGTTATCTGTAACAAATAATATGGCATCACTCGCAAGAATATCTAACTTGATCAAGGCTTCTCTAACACTTGTATCTTTTAGAACGGTATGTTTTTCTATTGAATTCATTAATTTAGATTATAAAATCTTAATATTGTCATCTTCTTCGAGGCTTTTTTATCTTCCGCCTTTCATGCTATAATGTAACATGAAAGTCATATTAGATATATAGGTGAGTTAAATTCTTGGCAAAATATGTTCAGATAATAATTTACGAATTTTAACTAATGCATCGCCGTCACCATAGATATGATTACATGTCTTTTCAGTACTGCTTTGATTTAAATGCTGTTCCAACAAATTAAGAATGAGTGTTTCATCACATGGTAGCGTTATTACAGAATCATCTATTTCTCTGCCCTCTTGTCTAGAGCCAATGTTAAATACAGTTTTATTGAAATAAGGTGCCTCTATAATCCCACTACTGCTGTTTCCTATTATCATCAAACATTCTCTTAATGCGGCATAATATCCAACAGCTCCAAGGTGCTCTCTTACAAAAACATTCTTGTTAGATTTCCATTTTTCAATTACGTTAAGTATTTCCTGATAACCTGGGTCATTGTTAGGATAGGTGAGTAAAACCTGCTTCCCATAAGAAAGAATCGTCCTGATGACCCCATCCATTATATCTGCAACATTTTCCTTAGATTGAGTAACAGAATGGAACGTGACCAAACAAAACTCACCACTTTTTAATCCTGTAACTATCTCTGCAACTGGCAATGGATTTCTTTTAAATTCATTAATTCCATCAATTGCAAAAGAACCTGTAAAAAATACATTTTCATCAACAATCACTGGTAAGCTTAATAGCCGTTCATAATTACCTTTAGATGTAGCGAAATGGTACGTTGCTAAGTTAGAAATGTTATATCTATAAATATTATCATTTGCCCCTTTGGTAAGCGTGCCTCCACCGGAATGTATTATGGAAATTTCACAAAAATGACAGGCAAGTGCGGCTGCATAAGACTCAAACCTATCTCCAATCAAGAACATGACATCAGGAGCTTCATCTTGCAAAACTTTACTTAGTGTTTCAATAATCTTAGAGAATTCCTTATAACCAGGCTCATTATCTTCATCGAAGGCCTTTATAACCGAATATTTACTAAATCCGTCATTTTCAATTTCTTTTACAGTATTGCCAAATTTTTCGAGTAGATGGATACCCGACACGTAAATTTGTGTGTTAAAAACACCTAATTCTTCAACATCTTTAATTAAGTTTTTCATAATCCCGTAATCAGAACGGGCACCTGTAAAAAAACCTATTGTCTTTTTCATAAAAAGTCTTCTTTCATAATTACTCGATTGCTTTCTATGTCTCTTGATAAAGTTTTTCCTATGACTTCACCCATTTGCATTGGACTAAAACCAAAGCCAGGACGCTTAAAACAAAGATCATCTTCTTCTATTTTATGACCTGCAAAAAGATCCTGAGTAGTAACTATGCTTTTACGAGCTGCTCTTTTAATTTCTATCTCCTTTTCAGAAAAAATCTTCTGTGAAGAACCTAACATAAGATCCACATTCCGAATAGACCTTACTAAAGAAGCAAAATCCTCAACAGTAGAAGAAGATTTATGATCAGGCCCTTCTGCATTCACATCGAACGTAACATGTTTTTCAACAACTGTAGCACCTAAAGCCACAGCAGCAATTGCAGCATCATTGCCAATGGTATGATCCGAAAACCCGACTGGAGTATTGAACTTTCTGTGCAATTCCAACATTACATTTAAATTCACATCTACTGCTGGCGTTGGATAATTACTTATGCAATGTAAGATGGTGATTTCTTTATTACCATTTCTTTTTAAAACTTCTGTTGCTTGCTCAATTTCTTCATAAGTAGCCATCCCAGTTGATAGTAAAATTGGTTTACTTTGTTTAGAAATATGCGTAAGAATGTCCAGCGTTAAAATTTCTCCAGAAGGTATTTTATAATATGGCATTTCTATGTTATCTGTAAGAAATCGAAGACTCTCCATTTCAAATGCAGTACATAGATAATCCACTCCATTTTCTTTACATACCTTACTTAATGTGATATGATCCTCAAATGGCAATTGATATTTCTTTGACATCTCCAATGGAGTTTTTTCAGCATCATTCTCGATTTGATATTTTGGTTTAAAGGCGTCTTTTGAATAAGCATTTTCTAATTTGCTAATTTGAAACTTCACAGCATCAACTCCAATATTCGCTAAATCTTTAATTAATGAAATAGCCCGTTCCAAACTACCGTTATGGTTTGGACCAACTTCAGCTATTATATACGTTTTTTTTTCTTTCATTATTAGTTTTCTTTAAAAAATAATTTTAATCCTTTAAATCCTGTTATACTTTTTTTGAATTCTGGAATATATTTATTACTACCTAAGGAGCTTTCAATTATGAATTTCAAATAATTAACTCCGGATAAATGTGTAAATGGATAACCTCCTCCAAAACGAGGATTAAAGTCAATAAAGTAAATTTCCCCTGCCTCATTTTCTAGAAAATCAATATCCATGTTTCCCACGTGCTTAAAAGCCTGACTTATGTTTTTTGCTAAATCAACTAACTTTGCGGACTCAAAAGTTCTCGCCTTATCTGTTTCTCCAGCACGCATACCAAGCTTTTCTCTTACGCATGAGTGAACATAATTTCCATTATAATCATTCATTATATCCATGCCGTATTCTTTACCTTCAACAAATTCTTGAAGCATATCAATACCGGGAATAAAGGATGAAGCACGACCCTCCATTACTATTTCCAAACCCACACTGCCACTACCTAGAATTTGTTTTTTTACATATGGAGGCTTAACCCCCTCTAAAGTGAAGTATGATTTAGGCATTCGTATATTGTGTTGAATGCAAAATTGATAATTTTGTATTTTATCTAAGCAGTTTGAAATGGTATTCTCATTTGAGACCCAGAGTTTAACACCTATTGCTTCAAACAACTTCTTTTTTGAAGCCAATATGGGAAGTTCGAAATCCATTAGAGGAACTAAAACATCAATTTCGTGCTCTTTACAAGCACTTAATAGAACTTTACAATAATTTTCCTCGTTCCCTGACACCCTTGGCGTTAGTATACCACGAACCCTTGGATCTACATGCATAGCAGCTGTATCAATAGAAGTATCAGAAACAAAAAGGTTGAAATTATAACCTTCTTCAATTAATTCTAATGCATACTCAATTAAATAAGTTCTTCTACCTGCATTTGTAAATAAAATATTCATAAAAAATTATTTAACATACCTCCTGTATTAATTATTAATGTGTTTTTCAAGTTGTGCCTGTAAAAGCACTCTATAGACTTTGCATTATATATTGGATCAACTAAAACTCCTGTATTAACAAAAAACTTTTTCCGAGCCTCTTCGGTAGCTTCAGTTCTATACTCATACTTGCCTGCATAATCATCAATTATGCGCAACTGGCTATAATCAACACCTCCATCAAGTTCTTTAAGTGCTTTTTCGCATGCACCTTTATTTCGTGATACCGATACTCCTATTACTTCAACATCGCAACTAGCATTTAAAAGTCCTCGATAGATCCCTAAAGCGGTTGTACCAGTTCCAAAAGGCAAAATAATATGTTTTACTTTGCTTCTAAGTTCACTATTTTTTTTAAAGAGATCTTCGAATAGATATTCATATTGTTTAGCAGCTTCCATTGTGTGCCCTCCTCCGGGTATCCAATAAAAAGTATTATATTCTTTTCGTTTTTCTTCAATAAATTGATACGCCATTTGCTTAGTGCAATAAATTAAATCCGCACCCAATCGCTCAGATAGTTTTAAATGTGGATAATCATGACTTTCTACTTTAGTATCTGTCAAAATAATTAACTTAACTGGTACCTGTAGTAACTTTCCATAATATGCTGTAGCCAAACAATGACTAGAGTATGGTGCACCAAAAGTTAGAAGACCTTGCAGATTGTCTTTTACACTTAAAATTCCTTTTAGTTTTCTGATTTTATTACCTGAAACAAAACTATTATTAAGATTCTCATCTAATAACATTGTACTCATTGATATCTCTCTAATATATGTATTTAACTCAATCATTAAATATCAATTTAAGAATAATACTTTCAATATTAGAATCTCTATTTTTAACCTTTTCAACTTCTAAAAATCCATACCGCTTAAACATTGTTAATGAATTATAATTTGTCTCCCAAGTTTGAGTTTCAATTCCTTTCATTTTCATCTTCTTACAATGAGAAATCATTTCTTCAATCACTTTACTCCCTAATCCTTTCTTTAAAGAAGCAACAAAACTTAAAAAGCCAAAATCAAATTTTTCTGGAGTGCAATAGAAAGCGCTGGCTGCTTGTATTTCGTCATTCTCAAACACAACAAAAACATGAGCTTCTTCATATAACTTCTTCGCATAATCTTCAAGTACAACTCTCTCACTTAATGGCGGCTCGAAAAGATGGTCCACTTTGTAAACAAAACCCAGAAAATCATTATAGAAATTATCCGCATATTCTGAACCTACAACTCTTATACTCATCATATCACTAATAGTTTGACTGACATTTCTCTTTATGAAAATACAATTCTGATATCATACTACACTCATGTTCTCACAATTTTCGTGATTGAATAATTTTCAATTTGCTACGAACTTCAACAAGATGTAGTCCTATATCTCAATTAATCAGGACTTTAAAAACTGACAGTGAAACACGGCTTCGCCCCTAACAGTCACACCAAATAATTTTAATGTAATGAAAATCAACTATTTAACATAAAAACCTTATCGTCAAGAAAACGTTTTAAAAGTCCGCAAAATTACAACAATAATGAGAATATCCCATTTAAAAAGGTTTTTGTTTTTGCACAACAAACCAATTGTTTAAGGATTGCTTTCTATTGTATAGCATTGGTTTTTTTGTCTCCCAATTAATAACTGCAAAATCAGCCTGCTCACATATCGCTTGGCCTGCAGCAGTATCCCATTCCATGGTAGGTCCAAATTTTGGATAGCAATCGGCCTGCCCTTCTGCAATCAGACAAAATTTTAACGAACTACCCTTAGAAACAACCTCAACGGCACCGTGTTTTTGTTGAAGTTTATGGATATACGTTTCTGTGGCCTCAGAAGGATGTGAGCGACTGGCCAACATGGTAAAGGTTTTGTTTGCTCTAGGTAAAGGGAGTTTTAAGGCTTTAACAATCAAATCATCCACATTAAAATTATTGAGATCTACTCTTACCTTAAATGAGCCAAAAGTCGAAATTGAAGATGAAATCGAACTTGAAGTTGTCTGCCCGTCCTCAAGACGGGAACTTGCTTTCCCGAACGCTGTATGGGAAAAATACAAATCTCCAGATACGGGAACGAAAATAACGCCCAATACGGGTTTTTGATTCTCGATCAACGCAATATTGACCGTAAACTCGCCATTGCGCTTGATGAATTCTTTGGTACCATCGATGGGATCTACGATCCAGAGGTATTTCCAATCTTTCCTCACGTTGTAAGGGATGGATTTGCCTTCTTCTGAAAGTACAGGAATGTTTGTTGCTTTCAGATAAGACATGATCACGTTGTGGGCGGCGGTATCTGCCTTTGTTAATGGCGTGCGGTCATCTTTAAGTTGCACTTCAAAATCTTCAGAATGATAGATGTCCAGGATGACTTTTCCGGCTTCGAGGGCGGCGGTGATGGCGGTTTTTAGGAGTGAGGTTTGAGGCATGAGGGAGCAGGGTTAACGATTTTTGATTGAAGATTGTTGATTGAAGATTGTTGAAACCTTATGAAACACTGAAGACACTAGTCTTAAATAACCTATTAATTGCGAAAGGTAGGATCTTCCTTCTTTGTGGGTTTTTATGTTTTCTTTGGAAATCATTGAGCCCTAACTTTTAGATGACTCAAAAGTTTTCCCCGAAACAGCGCAGATCTTCGCAGATTGTTGTGATCCTATAGGTATTAAATTGAATAAATAGGTTCTTTTACTTTTGTCCATCAACAGCTATTTTACCTACTTATATTAAACTCAGCCTTGCGTTCACCTTGCGCTCTTTGCGGTTGGATTTCAACGCACAGGTCGCAAAAGGAATATCCACGTGAAAATATATCCCTGAGGCAGCTTACTTCATTAATCACAGTTGATTATTCATTCGTAGAACTTGGGTTTTATTTAGGGCTCTCTTAATGAGCTTCTCATTGGGTTTAGAGTATTGCATTTGCCTTCTTAATTCGTTGTACTTGATATTTAATACTAAATCCTCTTGAAGCCTTTCTTATAAATCGAAGACCATCTTATCTTTTAACTGATACTGCTCCCCAGTTTCTGGACATAGTGCCAAATGATTCGCATTAAATTTTAACCGATGACCCGCCTTACTGACCCAACCAATTTGTCGCGACGGATTTCCAACTACTACAGCAAAATTGGGCACATCTTTAGTCACTACGGTACCTGCACCAACAAAGGCATATTGGCCGAGTGTATTTCCGCATACAATAGTCGCATTGGCACCAATAGACACACCCTTTTTTAATAATGTTTTTTTAAATTCATGCTTTCTGATAATAAAACTTCGCGGATTGATCACGTTGGTGAATACGACCGACGGCCCAATAAACACATCATCTTCCACCTCTACCCCTTCATAAATGGAAATGTTGTTCTGAACCTTTACGTTATTGCCAATACTCACATTAGGGCCTACCACGCAATTTTGCCCGAACGAACAATTGTCACCAATTACCGTATTTGATAAAATGTGACTAAAATGCCAGATTTTAGTGTTTTCGCCAATGGTGACGTTGTTGTCGATATAACTGGATTCGTGGATGAAGAAGTTGCTCATGGAGTGTGAGGGATTCGGTGTGAAGGATTAGGGATTAGGTTTGTGGTTTATTTGATTATGACTTGTGGGTTTAAGAGGTTGTGGGTTTTCTGTTGTCTGTTATGGGTTGTCGAGTATCTGTTGTGGGTTGACAACTCATACCTGATAACTCATTCCACCAATTTACAAAACGGATGGAAATCTCCTGTCAATCCAATGGGATCAAGGTTTCTAATTGCAGATACCGTATTTATGGAAGCATAAGCCTCATCGAGTCCAAAGCCGTTACCTTTCAAGATCTCTTCATAACTTTTGGTATGGAGGTCCGTAAATCCGCCACTAAATTCTATCTGCTCATTGTTGATCTTAATGGACCGGTAGGTGGTTCCTCCGATAGTCTTTATCGTATCAGGAATATAATCATAATTCACCGATAGGAACCATCGGACGTTGGCATGTTTTAATTTCAAAAAACCAGCATTAGTATCTGCTGTTTTTAGATGAACGGTGCTTTCTTGTTCCTCACCAAAAATCCAACTCAACATATCAAAAAAATGCACGCCAATATTGGAAGCAATGCCTCCTGATTTGGACTCATTACCTTTCCAGGACACAAAATACCATTTCCCCCTTGATGTCAAATACGTCAAGTCAATGTCATAAACTTTATGTGGATCATTTTCCAATTCCTCAGTAATTCTTTCTTTTAAGGCGATAAGCGTTGGATGCAACCGCAATTGCAAGATATTATGGATTTTTTTTCCGGTCTCCTTTTCAATCACTTTCAATTGATCAACATTCCAAGGATTGAGCACCAAAGGTTTTTCTGAGATGGCATCTGCACCACTCCGTAACGCAAATCGGATATGCGAATCGTGCAAGTAATTTGGTGAACATATAGAAACATAATCTATTTTATTACCACTGTCCCGGCGCCACTTATCCACAAAACGATCAAAACGTTCAAATTCTGTGAAAAAACTGGCCTTAGGAAAATAACTATCCATCACACCAATGCCGTCATAAGGATCTAAGGTAGCCACCAAAGTGTTACCAGTCTCTTTAATGGCTTTCATGTGTCTGGGTGCGATATAACCTGAGGCACCGATAAGGGCGAAGTTTTTCATTATAGCTCTTGCTTGTTTGTGTTTTTGGAAACCAAATTTTTTTTAGACACGAATTTCACTACTAGCCACGAATAAACAAAGTTATAAGGGTTCAAATCCGTCAGTTGATAATTCAAAATTAATTGCACGAATGGAAATATCTAAAGATTAAATAATAGCCTGATTTCTCAATCATTGTGAAAGCTTTATTCTGATCTAAATATTTTTAGTTTCTCAAAATTAAATTAGTCGTCGTGGCATTGAACTTTGCGCTTTTGTGGTTGGATTTAAACGTTAAGGTCGCAACGGATAAATTAGAAATACTCTGAAGTGTTTCCCTCAGATTACGCAGATATTCGCACATCCGTAGTTATGCGCAATCAATTATCGAATTAATTTAACGCCTCCATTTTATGGTCTATTTTCTAGCCTCTATTTCTATAGTCTATTTTCTATCTATCTTCTACAGTCTACCCTCTATGCCCCATAAAACTCCCGATACCATTCCACAAAAGTAGCGATGCCTTGTTTGACTTCAGTAGTCGGTTGGTAATTAAAATCAGTTTTCAGACGGCTGACATTTGCGAAGGTTTGTTTGACATCTCCAGGCTGCATAGGCATCATCTCCTTAAGAGCAGTTTTACCCAAAGCTTTTTCTATGGCCTCAATATACTCTAAAAGTTGCACTGGCTGACTGTTACCAATATTATAGAGTTTATAAGACGATTTATTGTTAGAAGATTCCAAAAGTGTTGCCATAATACCGGCGACAATATCATCTATATAAGTAAAATCACGCGAAAGATCTCCATTATTAAAAACCTTGAGAGGTTTGTTATTGATAATGGCATCCGTAAATAAAAACATGGCCATATCAGGTCTTCCCCACGGTCCGTAAACGGTGAAAAATCGCAGACCAATGGATTCGAAACCATATAAATGCGTATAGGCATGTGCCATCAACTCATTGGCTTTTTTAGTAGCCGCATAAAGACTAACAGGATGATCGACATTGGCAGTTTCCTCAAATGGAACCGCATCACTATTCCCATAAATACTAGAACTACTGGCATAGACCAATTTCGGAACCTTATAATTTCGGCAGCATTCCAAAACATTTAAAAACCCAGTCAAATTGCTATCGGCATAGGCTTCAGGGTTTTCTAACGAATAACGCACTCCTGCTTGCGCCGCTAAATTGCATACACTATCAATAGAATGCTTTTCAAAAAGCTCTGGTAAGGCATTACGATCTTCCAGGTTCATTTTTACAAAAATCATGCGATTTCCAAAAGTAGCGCTCGATATATAATTAAGCTCTTGTAGCGCATCTTTTTTATCAATACCCAATTGCGCCAAACGTGCCAATTTTAAATTGACATCATAATAATCGTTAAGATTGTCAAGTCCAACAACTCTATGCCCTGCCTCCAATAGTGCCTTGGAGACATGAAAGCCTATAAAGCCAGCCGCTCCGGTGACTAAGACAGTTTTTGGATGTGGTCTATTTTCCAATGGCATACACCTGAAATCCTATCGTTTCTAATTCTTCTTTATCCAATATACCACGGCCGTCAAATACAAATGCCGGCTTTTTCATGGCGTCATAAGTTTTTTGCCAATCGTAGGTTTTGAATTCATCCCACTCTGTCAACACCGCAATGGCGTGGGCATCTTTACACGCTTCGTGTGGATCGGATACCGTTGTTAAATAATGGGAGTTGCTGTCTTCAGAGCGAGTATTCAAATAATTGAGGTCGCTTTGCATTTGTTGCGCCGTTACTTTAGGATCATAAACCACAATACTGGCCTGCTCCTCCATGAGTTGATCTGCTACATAAATGGCTGCCGATTCCCTGGTATCATTGGTATCCTTTTTAAAAGCCCATCCCAAAAACGCAATTTTCTTACCTGAAATAGTATTATAAAGCGTTTGAATGATTTTTGAGGCAAAACGGCGCTTTTGATAGTCATTCATGATAATGACTTGCTCCCAATAATCCGCTACTTCGTGCAATCCATAGGACTTAGCAATATAGACTAGATTTAAAATGTCTTTTTGGAAACAAGAGCCACCAAAGCCGACCGAAGCCTTTAAAAACTTAGGCCCGATTCTGCTGTCTTTTCCAATGGCTATAGCAACTTCATTCACATCAGCACCGGTCACTTCACATAATTCCGAAAGTGCATTGATAGAAGATACCCGTTGCGCCAAGAATGCATTGGCCGTTAATTTTGATAATTCTGATGACCACAGGTTGGTGGTAAGGATATTCTCTGCAGGCACCCATGTAGAATAAACATTAACTAAAGCTTGAATAGCCTCAAGTCCTTCTTTGGTCTGTTCTCCACCTATCAATACACGATCCGGTGCCATTAAATCTTGCACAGCAGTGCCTTCTGCCAAGAATTCCGGATTGGATAGAATTTGAAATTGAACACCATTACCCGTGTTATGCAGAATACTTTTAATGGCTTGGGCCGTCCTTACCGGAAGCGTAGACTTTTCCACAACAATTTTATCTGTTTTGGCTACTCTCGCAATTTGTCTTGCACAGAGCTCAATAAATTTCAAATCGGCCGCCATCCCCTTCCCCTGTCCGTAGGTTTTGGTTGGCGTATTCACAGAAATAAAAATCATATCAGCAGCTTCAATGGCTGCGTCTACTTCCGTAGTAAAAAACAAGTTTCGTCCTCTGGCTTCGGCCACAACCTTGTCCAATCCCGGTTCATAAATGGGCAACTTCTCCAAATTTTCATCGTTCCATGCTGCAATACGTGCCGCATTAATATCAACCACAGTAACCTTTATATCGGGATTTTTTTGGGCAATTACGGCCATTGTTGGGCCTCCTACATATCCAGCACCAATACAGCAAATGTTCTTTATTTTCATAATCTATTAATTTGTCAATTTACCTAAAAATTTAAAGCTTCAAATTTAGGCTTTACAATTCTAATATGGTTCATTTTTAAGATTTTTTGATGTTGCCAAAAGATTTGACTATTGTTTTTGTGTCTGATTGTGAAAAGAATTGACTTTTCCTTACAGCCGCTGAATTTGATCCATTCAATTTTTTTTGATACCTCTTAAACTAAATCTGGAATTTTGGTTGATTATTATAATTTAAAATCTTACATGAATCTACATTTCCCCGTTAGACCCGTTTAAATGCTCTTGAAATTCTCAAGAAAAGCCACGGCTTCGCCCACAACAGTTACATTATAACGTAACCCTGTTTGATTCTAAACGTATAAAATTAATCCCAAGCTATTTAAAACATCTATAATGTATACGGAGATAAAATAACGAGAGGATCGCGCTGATTGATCATTTGATCTTTAATTTAATAACATATCCCAGATTGTGTAAAACTACCCAACATTGATTTCCCGAAATATATTTAACCGTACCTTTTTTAGCGGTCAACCCATATGTTTTTAAATCAATTTCCTGTCCTACCGCGATTCTTTCTGTTGACAATACTTGTTGTTTTCTGGTAGCAATTTCCTTGAGTACCTCCACTTCTTTTGCAGGAACCACGGCAGGCTCACCCAACCAAAAAAGATAACGCACCGCTCCGGGGACTGTAAAAACTTTTGCGCGGTCTTTTTCAGGAATGTTTATGAGTACCATAGAGGGCAACAGCGGCACAACAACTTTCTTTTTACGGTCGCTCCATTGTCTTATCTCCACTCGAGTGGGACAGCAGACATCAAATCCATCAGACTCCAAACGTTCAGCAACTTTAATTTCATATTTAGGCTTTGTAATAAGGACGTACCAAGGCATAGGTCTGTTTTTAAAATATTTAGACCCACAAATGTATGAAAGTGTCACTAAAAAACTCAATATTCCAAAATAAGGTTATCTACTAAAACAACACTCACTCCATAATCCGTTGAAATCTAAGAACTATTTAGTATTCACGCCGAGAATAGCATTGGCATTCCTAAGATTCATAAAATAGTGGAATTGACCTTTAATACCAATCCTAAAAGTGGCCTTCGTTCACTTTGCAATTTATCTCCTTACTATTGGTATTAAAAGGTGTTTCTTCTCTATTATGAGCACTCGTTAGAAATTATTTCTAAACATCTAAGATGCAATTCAGAAAATCCCGTAATCCTCTATATTTATAATGACTTGTTTACTTTTAATATTTTTCACAAAATTTTAAAAGTTTGAAATTGCCTTTCTCCGTCCAATGATAAAATCCCATCATTTTCTGCTGATAGAATACTTGGATTTTTTTATTTGTTAGGATACCGTATTTTTACACCTTCGTACAAGATTCGTTATAAAATTATGAAAATATTAAAATCTTAAAACCTAACATTGCCAAATTCCTTATATTTTTACAGCCGATTGCTTAAATCATTTTAAAAGATCCATGAAAATAATATTTACGATATGCCTGTCTGTATTTGTACTGTTTCCTACAACAGGGCAAACTATTGCGGCGTTTTCAGGAACTTCAAAGCCTGAAACGGCTACCGTTGAAAATTTATCAGCTGAAGCCTTGACCCGAGGCCCAGGACTCACCGTAGGAGGTGGAGATACCTTTAACAGCGGCAACTGGTCTACAGGCGCAAGTTTGAGTACCAACCACTACATCCAATGGTCTATTTCAGCAGCAGACGGTTTTATCATTCATATCAATAAATTCCAAATTAACTTTGATAGAGATCCTGACGGATTCTCTCAATTTGTTGCGGGAAATGGCCCGGCCCAAATAAGAATTAGGACGAGTTTAGATAATTTCAAGTCTGACATCTACTCTAATTCCAAGGTTAAAAATTCTGGATTATCTCCTATTGTCGAAACAAACCTTAACTCAGCTCCTGGTGGAACGATTACGTTTAGACTTTATGGTTTTGCTGCAACCAGTGGTTTAGTAGGACCCTTAGGAACTTTTGATATTGAAGGCGGGTTGGGAAAGGTACTTGGGCTTGACAACACAGGTATTCAGCTATTAGGAAAGGTAACTTACGATGGCCTGCTCTACAGCCATGGCAAATGGTCGCCAAATCCACCAAACGCGAACACCTCTGAACAAAATGCGATGATATTAAATGGCACTTATTCCGAGGCCAACAACGTTCAGACAAAAGATTTAGTGGTTCAACCTGGAGCAGGCTTAATTATTCAAAAAACCGGAGCTATTACCGTAAATGGGAATCTAACTACCTCTAATAACGTTGTTCTACAATCCGATTCCGAAAACTATTCCAGCTTGATTGTCACAGACACTGTTATAGGAACCGCCACATACCAACGTCAAGTCAATATTGAAACCTCTTTGAGTGCCACAGGCCACAATATACTCATTTCGGCCCCTGTCACAGAGGAGCCGTTTAATGTGTTTCGCGCTGCAAACCCCAATATTGTGAGCAACACCGCGAAAACTCTAGTCCTCTTTGGGCCACTTAACAAGCTTAAGGGCACCTATTCCACATATTCCAATACTGAAAAAGCCCCACTTACGGCTGGAACTGGATACAGGACAGCAACCATAAAAAACGGCCTCCTCAAATTCAATGGGGTGGTTAATACAGAAACTATTACCAAAAAGATTCTGAACTCTGGTCCTACCCATACCGCATGGAATCTTATAGGCAACCCCTATCCGTCTTATATGGATCTTTCCGAATTCCTAGCTAGGAACAATTCTCAATTCGCACCAGAATTAGCCGGCATATATAGTTTTGACGGAGCCTCCTCCAATGAATATACCATCCGGAACTTAGCATATCTTACCTTACATCCGAAGTCTAAACTAATGCCAGGTGAAGGCTTTTTGGTAGCTTCCAAAACAGATGGAGGCGACGTGACCTTTACGCCTAAGATGCGTAGCGTTGGAAGCTCCAATAACTTTAGTGTTATTAAAAACAAAATAGACAAACACGTCGGATTTTTAAGACTCAACCTCACCAATGGGATCTCAAACTATAACACCGATTTTTATTTTAATGACTACTCTACACCAGGATTAGATCCAGGTTATGATGCTGGTATTTATGAAGGCAAAGCGCCAGGGTTTGCCATTTATTCACATTTGACAGATCATAGCACCACAACGGACATGGCCATTCAATCACTTTCTTATGCGGATCTTTCAGATGACCTTATTGTTCCTATAGGCATCAACGCCCCTGCAGGAGAACGACTAACGGTCCGCGTTACGGAGTCCTTACTCCCTGAGGAAACTCACCTGTATTTGGAAGATAAATTAACGCATAGCTTTACCTTATTAAACACCGATGACTATACCATTTACCTTGATTCAAATATTTCAGGAACGGGACGCTTCTTTTTACATGTTATCAAATCAACGCTATCTTACGGAAGCAACGGAGCCGACGACATAAGAATTTTCACCACTAATGATGGTCACAACCTTTATATCAAAGGGGCAATTAAACAAAACACCGTAGTCACTGTTTTTGATTTACAAGAACGCCTACTTATCAGCACTCAACTTGATGCGAATACCACTAACAACCAAGTGGATGTATCTGTTTTGAGTAATGGGATGTATATTGTGAAATTGAGGACTGGTACGTTAGAGAAAATCAAGATAATTCTATTGAATTGATGTCTGGGCCGCCGAGCTTTGCTATCTAAAAATCACGAGAGGAATTCTAGCTTACAAACTCAGGACTTCAAGGGTATCATCCATCAAAGGTAATCATTGTATCGTCTTCTAATTTTTTAATGTTATTGAAAACATTCCGAGCATGGCATTTCTAAAATACTCTCATTCTTTTTTAGAATAGGGCTCTCTAAACACTAGAAAACAAAACTAATTAGACTGAAAAATACAATTCAACCACAAAATCTTCAACAAGGTCGGATTTTTGTTTTTTTTTTTTTTATTATTAAAAGGTTGTCTATATTTGTGCCATGGAGAAGAAAAATTTAAAAAACGAAATTACGAGAAAAGAGGCGTTAACTCGTATGGGTAAATATGCTGCACTTACTGCAGTGGGAACTTTTTTGATATTAAATCCTAAAAAAGCGCATGCTAGTTCACCACCACCAGATCCGAGTGGTAACCCATTTGAATAATGTTTTCAGTTTGAAAAACATCGTTTCTCCTAAATATTTTACGCAACTATCTGACAGTTGCGTTTTGTGGTTTGAGGCTTCTAATCAATATATTATTCTTTCTAAATATATGAAGGCCATTTTAGATCTTTATCTAGATTCTAATAACAAATTTGAGTTTTATAAACATCTAAAAGATTCGCTAAACCTCCCAGAAGAAAAATCAAAAGCCTTCTATTATGAACTAACTGAATTTCTTAAATCAGCTAATTCTTTTTCGACAACATCGCATTTAGATACATCAAGTATTCGATTAATAAAAAACACTGATTTTAGCGAAACTTATTGCTTTGGTAACTCGATTATTACAGTCTATTACGATTCTTTAGCAATTAAAAATCTAATTCACCCATTATTTGCACACACCAACGTTGCGCAAGACCATTTAACATCAGCTTTATTTGCTATTTTTAAGAAAGATGATGCCTTATATCTATTCAAGAATGGCAACTATATTGGTCATTATGCCAAAACAGACTACCATTTATTACAAGGTCAATTTGCTTTACAGCTCATAAATACATTATACGATAAAAATGAATCCGATTGGATTGCAACCTTTCATGCCTCCACTGTAACCAACGGTAACGAGGCCATTATGATCATAGGAGATTCTGGAAACGGAAAAAGCACTTTATCGGCTGTGTTAATGGCTCATGGCTATGATGTATTGGCAGACGATTTCACGCCCTTATTGGCAGAAGATAGAAAGCTGTATCGGTTCCCTTCAGGGATTTCAGTAAAAAAAGGGGCATTTAATGTGCTTAGACCTTTTTTTGTGGATTTTGATCAATTTCCATTATATGCAAGCACCTCTAAAAAAGTAAATATTAAATACATTCCGCCAATCAAAAGTTTTGGCCAAGGCATTTCCCATGTGCCATGTCAGAAAATTGTATATGTAAAATATGATCCCACTGTCGCATCAACATTACAACAAGTCAATACGGAAAAGATTCTAGAAACATTGATACCCGAATCGTGGTTGTCACCCTTAGCATCCAATGCAGAACTTTTTTTAGAGTGGATTAAGGAACTTAAATGTTTCGAATTAAACTATTCAGATAATACAATTGCGGTATCCCAATTTAAAAGGTTGTTCCATTCTTAATTTTCTTGCTGATTTATTACATTTGGAGTTATCCTAATAAATAAAGCATTGAAAAAAACCTCCACATACACTACCATGCAATTGATTGCAGATATCTTGAGCTGCAACAATAATCAAGAACTGCTTTCAAAACACCTTAAACATAATATTATTGATTGGGACGCTGTCGTTGTCATAGGGAGCAAACATTTAATGCTTCCTGCAATTTACTGTAAGCTAAAGGATAAAGGACTATCAGAACTTATTCCTACGGACCTTAATATTTATCTAAAAGAAATCACAAATATCAATCGGGGTAGAAATGAGACCTTATTATCGGAAGCACAAGAAATATCTAGAATTTTCCAAGAGGCACACATCAACCATGTATTTATTAAAGGAATAGCCTTATTAGCGGCACAAACTTATAATGATAACGCTGAACGGATGATTGGAGATATTGACATCCTAGTGGCAAAAAATCAACTTCATGCTGCTTTTGAAATTCTGATAAACCATGGATATACAGACACCGTTAACACCATCATTGAGTTCAAGAACCGTCGGCACCTGCCAAGACAAATCTCAAAAGAAAAATATGGTGCCATTGAAATTCATAGCGAAATCTTACGTCATGAACACAGACATCTTATTACTAATGAAGAGATATTAAAAAACAAGCGCATTATTAACGCGATCTCTATTCCATCGATAGAAGACTCAATTAAAATCAGCATCTTAGCATTTCAAATTAATGATAAAGCGCACCTTTATGGATACTTTGGGTTAAAGACCATTTATGACTGTTTGGCATTAAACCTAATGACAAAACCTCATCTGATTAAAAATTTATCTGAGGAAAAACATTTTCAATCCTTTATGGAGATGTCCAGTATATTTTTTAAAGAACTAGTGCCATATAAGTCGTCCATCTATTCACTCATATTAAAGCGTTATTATATTTTCAAATTAAAGCACCACAAATTAGGGTTTATAATTTCTTCGTTAATTCACACCTCAATAAACATAAATCTTCGATTAAACTTATTGCTACATAATAAAAGCTATAGAACTCACATTTTAAAAAACAAATTTCTTTTAACGAAAACTTAAAAAACTTAACAAATAAGCTTTGTAATTTAGAAGTAAAGGAGTATTTTTGGACAAAGTTTTTTTTATGAAAAAGATAATTATCTGTTTGCTAATATCCGTTATGGGATATACGGTTCACGCACAACGATTTAATAGCTATAGAAGCGATTGGAAAGCTAGTGTAGGTATTAATGCAGTTGGTAGCCTGGGAACTAGAAACCCTGTTGAAAGACTGGATGACTATGCTTTTAAACACCCTCTTGCGGTAGCTATCGAACATCAATGGGCTGAAGAATTTGCGGTTGAATTAGACATGAGCCTAAATGGTTTTGATAAAGGTGATGCCTTAGATAATGGCAACGTGATAAGTAAAGATCTTACCTATTTCTCCACTAATGTTAATTTCAAATGGTATTTTTCAGAATATCTTTTTGATTTGGAATGGCTTGATTTATACGCTATGGGAGGTGTCGGATTATTTCAAATTAGTGAAACTAACACCTCAGCTAATTTATCAGGAGGCGTTCAGTTTTGGCTGAATGAAAATATAGCTTTACGTCTTCAATCTTCTGCAAAGTTTGCTGCAAATGCTAAGAATCATTTATATGACAATAATCATTTTCAACATGTATTTCAGGTGGTTTTCCGTCTGTAATTCTGATAGACTGATTATTGCAAATTAATAATTTAGTATTCCCCGTGATTTACGAAAATCACGGGGAATTTTCGTTTTCAGCATTTTTCAAGGTAACAAAAACCCTTATATTTCTCACATTTCATCAGAGATCCATCTTTATAGCCATTGAAACAATTTTTTAAAATGCGCAAGACCTCACTCTATCATCTTAAAATAAGCAAATTGAAATAATTGACAAACCAACTTTAAAACCCTTCTTTACTCTGCCGTTATGAAGTCTAAAGTCTTTCCATTCATTTTTTAGAATAAACCTTTCAAAATTTATGTCAGGGTCCTATGTAACAAAAGTAACTATGGACAGAGCATTATAGTATTAAGTTTGCAATGGTAAGTCAGTAGGTAATCCTAACGGCTTTCAAATAGAATTAACAAAAAACCCATTATGAATACAGAAGACCTAATTAAAAGCTGTGAAGGGACTGTTATAGAAGTGCGTTCCCCCTTGGAGTTTATGGGAGGTAGTGTTTTTGGAGCTATGAATATCCCACTACATGACATCCCACATCGAATGGATGACCTTAAAAAAATGAAATCCCCATTAATTCTATGCTGCGCTTCTGGATATAGAAGTGGCCAAGCAGAGGCTTTTTTAAGCCGCCAGGGTCTCAACTGTCTTAACGGAGGCTCATGGATGGACGTAAACTATTTAACCGCACAAAACACTTGATATGATTACAAAACTTAAAGCCTTCTTAGGAATAAAACCAGCGCCAAACTATAAGCAACTATTAAAAGAAGGTGGTGTAATCGTAGACGTAAGAAGTAAGTCGGAATTTGCAAGTGGTCACATCAAAGGTTCAAAAAACATTCCTTTGCAAGCACTAAGTTCGAATGTTAGTTTACTCAAAAATAAAGAGAATCCGGTAATTACCTGCTGTGCCTCAGGAATGAGAAGCGCTTCAGCAAAAAATCTGTTAAAATCAAAAAGGTTTTCTCAGGTTTACAACGGTGGAAGTTGGTCTTCCCTCAATACTGAAATTTGAATAGGATATGCTAAACAGAATTTTCAATAATTGGACTTGGATGCGAGCAGCCTATTTACTCATCGGAATATGGGTAATTTTACAAAGTGCTTCCGAGGGCGAGTGGATTGGTATCGCACTCGGAACCTGGCCAGCAATAATGGGCCTATTTGGACTTGCTTGTGCCGGAGGAAATTGCACTACTGGAACTTGTGAATTAAAAACCACTGGAACTACCAATAAATAAAAATCTATCGCATTCCATGACCTACGATCTGAATTGACATACATAAAAATGTGCACGTTAGAATTGGACTTTGAGACGTACTGAGCAAATTGACCAGAGCTCATTTGAATATTCTAATTCAGAGCTGTTTAAAAGAAATTTTACTATCATAATTCAGTAATTCTTGTTATATGAAAGTGTAATCTAAAGGCGTTAGCCTGCTAAATAATTGATTCTTGCTAGGAATGTTCTCGGTCTTGTCTAAAATAATGAGATGGCTAATTAGGAAGCTTTACAGAGGAGATGAAATTCAGATTTGAACGTTTTGATTTATTTGAGTCCTTTCGGTTTCCATGTGCAATTTTTGATACAGTCGATAATCAAATTTAGGTTTGTAGTATTTCTCCATAAATGTACGTGACCAAAAATGTTTTCTGAAAGGAAATAACGGGTCCCGGATCATGAACTCCGGCACAAAATAATACCATTTAATCCCGATATTATCGTAATAATCTTTCACTTTTTTAGCCATACCCAATTCCTTTGCAGCTGCCAATAGGGCCATCCGTTGACATTTACTGCCGCCGTAATGTTTTGCTATTTGGGTACTAAAACCATGTTGGAATAAATGGTCTTTAACACGCTTATAATTTTGAAAGCGCGACCATGCATCCATCATTACCATAAAAACATGGGAAAAAGAAAACAAAAGACAAGATGCCCAAAATAATATTAAAATAATATCTGAACCACCAATGGCAGAGGCCAGACTTACATAAAAATAAACGGATTCAAGTATAAATAAAACCAAAGCTCCATACAGCAATTTATTCACATTCCAAGAAGAAACAAACAGTTGAGGCTGTTTAGGAAGATCATGCCAACACGGTGCTGATATCGTTTTCATATCACAATTTAATGTATTTGAGCCTAATTTTCTAAAAAATATTTCCGTACTCTCTCAAATTCAATCGAATAATGATATCACCCTACTGCTTTTAGGGTAGCCTTTATCTAATAAAACTTAAAAAGTGACTTTGTGGTCTTTCTCTAAGTTTCGAATCGAGTTGCAGATATTCATGAATTTTTCCTAAGAGGCCCTACTTATGGATCTTGAAAACCTATTCTTTCCATAAATTGATGATTCTCCTAACATAGAACTGAAGTCATAGCTTCTTTCGACAGGTCTGTGCACATTTTTTGAAGCTTCCAAGAATTATGTATGAAAACGGAACTACCTGAGATAGGTTTAGCTAAAACCCTTCAGAGCACCGCTTTGGTGGCAGTTCAAAAGAAAAAACGCTCAAGCGAGATTGGCCGGAGGGATTGGAGATCCCAAAGCGTTCCGCTTTGAAAATAGTTCAAACGAAAAAACGCTCAAGCAAGATTGGACAGAGGGATT